>NZ_LT629750.1:0-1433333 GCF_900105125.1 Bradyrhizobium canariense
ATCGTCATGCCCTTTGATTGAGCCGCGGCCGCGAATTTCTTCATGGTCTCTTCCGGACCAAAGCTGCTCTGTATCGTGATCAGTCCATCGGCAGGCATCGCACGCACTCCTGTTCGCCGGCTATGATGGCCCAGTATAAATCAGGCTCCGACAAAAAGCTTGTGACGCCGGGCAAATCACCTCCATAAATCCATCGTCGGAAAAATCAGCCCGCGGCCCGAAAAAGGTCGCGGGCTTTTTCAATCGCACGGTTCGTTTTCTTCGCTCGTTCTCTGTGCGCGCGATTTGTTTTTGAAAAAGACTTGCCTCGCCGGGCAAATCAGGGGCTTATCGGCATCATCGCAACAATCGCAAAACCCGCAGCGGATATCCGCCGCGGGTTTTTTGTTTGGGTTTTTTCGAATCGGACGGCGGCCGCACGTCAAGACGCTGCATCTCCCCATCGTCGCCCCGGCGTCGTCAGCGCGCCGCCGTCCGAACCATCATGTCTGATTGCCTATTAGCCGGCGCGCGCGAACGCGACGGCACGCGGCGTGGCCAAGGTCCACGACCGCACGCGGCCTCCATCGATGGAGATAGGGTTCGCGCCTGAAATGATCGCGCCAACTGCGATCATGCCGCATATTTTTTCGCGTCAGTGTGAGCGAGCGCGACGCAATCCAGTCGCCGCAACGAACAACTGGATTGCTTCGTCGCGTTGCTCCTCGCAATGACGGCAGGAGAGTGAGGCCAGCATGACCGCGTATCTGATATCGCTCGCGCTGGCCGGCCTTGTTGTCATCGCGCTGTGGGAGGGTTTGTCGTGAGTGCCGAAATCATCCAGTTCATTCCGCGTCCGAAGCATGATCGCGAACAGACGGATTTTCCAACCATCGCGTTCCGATCGGCGCGACCGCCGGACGATCTCGTAATGGATCATGCTGATACCGCACCGTGTGAATATGTGGCGCCAAAGGAATGACGCTCTCCGGGACATCCAGCGCGAAGACGCGCGTTGCCCGGCCATGACGGGAATTAACAGTCAACGCCCCATGTCCAAAACCCTCACCGAAATTCGATCGCTCGCCCGGAGCCATACGCGCACCGATCAATGTGCTGGTCGGCGTCATGCGCTGCAAGGATGCGACGCCGGCCGCGCGCGTGTCGGCGGCCAACGCCATTCTCGATCGCGGCTGGGGCAAGGCAACGCAGCCTCTGGAGAGCGGCGATGACGGAGCGCTGGAGCTGATCCATAGAATTGAGCTGCGCGCCGATTTCAGCCATCTGAGGCGGTGGCGCAAGAGCGTTGAACAGGCGCAGAATTACACGTTCCGCGCCGTCATTACGATAATCGTGACCGGCCTTCTCGGCGCCACGTGGCTCGGCGTCAAGGCCGCGTTCGGCAAATAATCCACGCGATTGTTTGATCGGCGTCCCGTAAGCGGCGACTATCCACCCCGCAATTGCGATGCTAAATACCCCCTATGATCAATGGGGCGGCATGACCTTCACATCGTGGCAATTCGGCCTCTTCGTTGCGATCGTATTTGGGGCC
Organism: Bradyrhizobium canariense; assembly: GCF_900105125.1. Taxonomy (NCBI): domain Bacteria; kingdom Pseudomonadati; phylum Pseudomonadota; class Alphaproteobacteria; order Hyphomicrobiales; family Nitrobacteraceae; genus Bradyrhizobium; species Bradyrhizobium canariense. Next base: position 1,535 of record NZ_LT629750.1, read on the forward strand.
TATTACCTACCGCCGCTCAGAACGTTCCAGATCCAGTTACTGGTTCTCGCGAGCCTGTTCTTCTACGGCTACGGCCAGCCCGAACTTTTGCCGCTGCTGGCGGTCGCCGTTATCGGAACCTATCTGTTGCTGATTTTGGCGCTGCGGAATCGCCGCCTGTGGTTGCCCGTGGGGATTGCCTTCAATCTTCTGCTGCTGGCGTTCTTCAAGTACAAGTTCCTGTTCGTCGCGCCGGCATCGACCGAGTTGACCGGCGTCGCCGGCTTCGACTTCCTGTTGCGGCTGCCGCTGCCGATCGGGATTTCATTTTTTGTGTTCCATAACATCAGTCTGCTGGTGGACCTGACCAGGCGCAAGGCCGCCGCCCCGGACCTTAAAAGCATCTTTCTCTACATCATATTCTTTCCACAACTCGTTTCGGGGCCGATTACGCGCGCCGAAATGTTCATGCCGCAAATCCAGCCGAAATATTTTTGCGGATATTCCGTTCATCGATGCCGCAAAGTGGATTCTGACGGGCTCTTTTTCAAGCTCTACGTCGCGAACAATCTCAACGAGATGACGTCCTATATGGATTTCCCGCTCTACGAGACGCTTCAGACGCAGGACCGGTGGCTGCTGGTTTTCCTGTACGGCTATCAAATCTACGCCGACTTCTTCGGGTATTCCGCGATCGGCGATCGGCCTTGGATTGCTGTTCGGCTATCGGCTGCCGGTCAATTTCAATCTTCCCTACATCTCCACGTCGTTCTCCGAGTTCTGGACGCGCTGGCATATCTCGTTATCAAGCTGGTGCGGACCTATCTTTACATTCCGCTCGGCGGCAATCGCCATGGCCGCTCCGAACCTATTTGAATCTGATGATCGTGATGGGGCTCGGCGGTCTCTGGCATGGGTGCCGGCCCCAGTTATCTGACGTGGGGACTGATGCATGGGCTTATTGCTCGTGATCGAGCGGCCGTTCCTGGCGCGGCTTCAGTCGCTCGATTCGGTTGTATTTCGGGGAGTTCGCATCGGTTTCGTCTTTATCTGCGTCACCATGCTCTGGATTTTCTTCAAATGCCTAACTTCGATCACGCCATCAGCTATCTCTGGGGCATGTTCACGCCGAGCACTAACCCAAATCCGCCGAAGCTGTTTTATAATCTGGCCTTGCTCTATTCGCTGCCGGTCATGATCCAGCATCTTGCCTTGCACCCGCGGTTCGAGCGAACGTTGTGCGGTGCGGAGCCATATCTCTATGGTGCGATGGCTGCCTTGATGTATCTCGAGGCCGGTCCCGATACCGCCTTCATTTATTTTCAGTTCTGAGCTGGCGCATGCAGATGATTGGCCATCCGATGGTTCGCCAAATGCGGTTTTTACTGCCGCGGTGCTGCTGCTTGCGTGCGGTGCCGCCACAGCCTGGTTTGGCAACGGACTTCAACTGCCGGCGACGACTACCGCGACGGCACGCTGATTACCTTGAACCGGTATGCCAGGGAGCCCATTCCCGATGTCGTGCTGGTGGGAAGTTCGCTCCACCTTTCGTCTGAAGGAGGAATATTTCGCAACTCCGAGCCTGCGAAATCTCGCGCTCGCGGGCGGTTCACCCGTGACGGGGCTGGAGATCGTCGCGAGCCAGCCACGTCTGCCCAGGATCAATCCTGGTCGAAGCGAATGTGTTGTCCCGCGCGTCGATAGCGCGCTGGTTCGAGAAGTATTCGCGGAGCGGCAACACCGATCCGTTATTTTTCCGTCCGATCAGGACCGCTGTCGCCGCTTACGAGAATTGGAATCAATATACCGCTCACCCATGCGCGAGTGTCTCTCGCCCTCAGCCAGTTGCTCAAGCAGCCGCCGAGCGATTTCGACAATCACGTCTACGTGGATCGCGCGTTTCAAGAGCAGAACGCCGAGGACCCCGACGGTCGCGGCGGGCACGAAACGTCATGCGAATTCAGCATTTGATCCAGGCGGTAGAGCAGCGGGGTGCGCGTGTGCTGCTTTTCGAGCTGCCCTATTCGGATCGGCTGGAAGAATCCAGATCGGTAAAAATCACGCATGAGATCGTCCACAGCGCATTTCCTGATCCCGATCGGTGGCTGAAGATCGATTATCCGAGAGCGGAGCTGCGCTGGTCCGACGGTATTCATCTCGATGAGCGCTCAGCGGTGATCGTCACGCAATCGATCGACCGGGCTCTTTCGTCCTTGGGGGATCAACGTGATGACGCCGCGTTGCGGCGCGTCCAGGCGCTAGCGGATTCAGGCGATTCAACTATCCTGGGCCGTCAGGCGCTTCGACATCGGATATGCGCCAGCCGTTCCGAACTTGCCGCCCGCAGGTCCGTCTTCGCAATATCCACGCGCCAGATAAAAGCGGCGCGCGGTTTCAGTGCTCTCGAGCGTGCAGTGCTCATTGCCGCGTTCCACCGCGCGGTGTTCAAGGGCGGTCAGCAGTGCCGAACTGACGCCGCGAAATCTTGCATCCGGCGACACAAAATTAAGCGTGATCCGGCCTGCGCTGGTGACGCAGCCCACTACCAGGATGCTGTCGCCGTCGACGGCGACGAGCAGCGAGTTATCCGGCTTGATCCATGATTTGAATATTTCGGGTGTCTTGTTGCTCAGCCACTTCTGCAGAATGGTGGCATCGTTGTTGTGGTCGGCGGTGCACAGCTCCGCTATCGACCGCCGCATGACCTGACAGGCGGCTGGCGCATCGTCCGGAACGGCGTCGCGGATTTTCATTGCGGTATCATTCACCAGACTTGATCTGCTGGCAACGCGTATCACCCGGCCGTTTCACGGCAGCACCCTTGATGCGCGAAATGAAAGATCCGCACGACCAGGAATCTGAGGTTTTAGGGAGTGTCGATGTACAGGATTCGCGAGGTTGATGGGCATGATGACGACATCGCGGATACGCTGGCTGATCTGCACCGGCTAACATTCTTCGACGGCGCGTCCATTCCGAATTTCGAGGAGGGGCATTGGTGGCTCGCCTTCGAAGGGGTGCAGCCGGTTGCCTTTGCCGGCGTTATTCCATCGACGCGCGCTTACAATGCCGGTTATTTCTCCCGTGTCGGCGTGTTGAAGAAGCATTGCGGCAACGCGCTACAATTGCGTCTGATGCGCGCCATGGAATCGCGCGCCCGGAACAATGGCTGGAACTGCGTGATTTCAGATACCACCGACAATCTCGCTTCGGCGAACAACTTTATCCGCGCGGGCTACCGGCTGTACCAGCCTCAAAATCCCTGGGCCTGGCCGAACACGCTGTACTGGCGAAAGTCGATCGCGTGAGAGAGAGGCTGTTTCCGACGTAAGTATTTGAGGCTCGTCACGCCCTTGCACATCGACGTTCTGATTCGCCCGGTGGCCGGATGGCCATCGGGCCTTTTTTCGTTTTTGGGTCTTTTCGGCGGCATTGTGCCGCGCATTCCGATGTCCTATAGGAGCGCAACGGAGCATCACATGACGTTGTTGAACAAGGTTTTCACGACCAAAACCCTGCTGCAGATCATTTTTGTGCTGGCGGCTGCGGTCATCATGAAAGCGGCGAGTTTGCATTACGATTTCAGTTGGGCCACCGCGTTAGCGGCGGGTTGATCCATCGCATCGCCGGTTAGCTCAAGCGGCCAACTCGCTTGGACTGCAGAAGTGGATTGGCGCCATATCGGTTGGATCCGGCGGTGCCACGCAGGCAGCCGATCTCCACAAAGCCCCAGATCGTGAGCGCAAAGCCAGTTAGCGCCAGAACGGGCTGCAGCAGCGAATGGCCCACCGCTCCGGCAAACCAGGCCGCTTTCGCGAGATGGCTCAGCACGGCCGGCATTCCGTAAAACAGCAGCAACCACCACGCGCTCTTGTCCCGGTCATGCAGTCGCTCGGTGTTGATGGCAAAGCCCCACATCAGCCATGGGATGAATACAATCACGACCATGATGATAAAGAGCGGCGCGGCAAGGCCGGCAGCGGTAAACAGGATAATAGCGGCAAATAGCCCAGCGACGCTGAAGATCACAACCGAGCGCCAGTATTTGGCCCGGCTGATGCGCCCGCTGGCGCCGAACATGAATTCGAATAGCTCTTCCATAGAACCCCATGCCAAGGACCTCGTGCCACGCATCGGCTAACCCGGCACACGGCTTGTGTCGCGATGGCGCGGCCGAAGGTTCAAGGGGGCGGATATGCTGGTGAGGGGGCGATCTTCCGGACGTTGCTGCAGAGCAAAATCCGATCGTCGCAAATCCTTCATACGCGGCCTATACTTGGGGTCTCGGTTGGTGTTGAAATCCCCGTGTTGCGAATATCCTCTTTTGATCGGAGCTACCTCCATGAAGGCTGTCCGTTTAGTCCTGGCTTTGCTGGCGCTGTCGCTGTTGGCGCCGCTGCATTCTGCCAAGGCGGCCGACGTCGTCTGCTACAATTGTCCGCCGGAATGGGCGGATTGGGCCTCCATGCTCAAGGCCATCAAGACCGATCTCAACTACGATATTCCGCACGACAACAAGAATTCGGGTCAGGCGCTGGCGCAGATCCTGGCCGAGAAAAGCAACCCGGTTGGCGACATCGGCTATTTCGGCGTCACTTTCGGCATGAAGGCAAAAGCGCAGGATGCGCTCGAGCCATACAAGCCCGTGCACTGGGACCAGGTCCCAGCCGGCTTGAAGGATCCCGACGGTTACTGGACCACGATTCATTCCGGCACGCTCGGGCTGTTCGTCAACAAGGATGCACTCGGCGGCAAGCCAGTGCCGGCCTGCTGGAAGGATCTCTTGAAGCCGGATTATCGCGGCATGGTGGGTTATCTCGATCCATCGTCGGCCGCGGTCGGATATGTCGGGGCGGTGGCCATCAATTTGGCGCTCGGAGGGTCCGCTTCTAATTTCGATCCCGCGATCAGTTTCTTCAAGGAGCTGAAGAAGAACGATCCGATCGTTCCCAAACAGACATCTTTTGCCCGCGTGGTTTCCGGCGAGATGCCGATCCTGCTGGATTACGATTTCAACGCTTACCGCGCCAAATATTCAGAGAAGGGCAATTTTGAATTTGTGATCCCGTGCGAGGGGTCGGTGGTGTTTCCCTATGTCGTGGGCCTGGTCAAGAACGCTCCGGACAAGGAAAAGGCCAAGAAGGTGCTGGACTATCTCTTGTCCGACAAGGGGCAGGCGATCTGGACCAACGCTTATCTGCGGCCGGCGCGTCCCATCGAACTGCCCGAGGCAGTCAAGGCCAAATTCCTCCCCGACAGCGACTATGCCCGCGCCAAGGCGGTCGATTGGGGCGAGATGGAAAACGTGCAAAAAGCCTTCGTCGACCGCTATCTCGCCGAGGTCCGCTGATGCATTATGGCGCCCTCCGTTAGGGGCGCCATTCCATTATGTCGCATAAATCCTTTGTCTGGCTGTGCCTGCTGCCGCTTGCCGTGGTGACGACGGCGTTCTTCCTGTTGCCGATGGCGCGGTTGGTCGTGGTGGGCGCTGAAGGCCCGCAGGGGCTGGCCGAATATCTCTCGATTTTGACCGAGCCGCGTTATCGCGCGACCCTGATCAACACGGTTCTGCTGGCGGCTGCGACCACGATCGTCACGCTTGTCATCGCGACGATCGCCGGAATGTTCCTGCAACGCCATCGCTTTCCCGGCCGGGCGGTGCTGATTGCGATGCTGACCTTTCCACTGGCGTTTCCAGGCGTCGTCGTCGGCTTTCTGATTATTCTGCTCGCCGGACGCCAGGGCCTGATTGGTGATCTTTCGAACCGCCTGTTCGGCGAGAAGATCGTCTTTGCCTATTCGATCTACGGGCTGTTTCTCGGCTATCTCTATTTCTCGATTCCGCGCGTCATCCTCACGATCATGGCGGCGGTCCAGAAGCTCGACGTTGGCCTCGAGGAAGCTGCTCGCTCGCTCGGCGCGAGCCCTTGGGCGGTGCAGCGTGATGTCGTGCTGCCGGCGCTTGGACCGGCCTTCGTCGCCTCAGGCGCGATTGCTTTTGCAACCGCGATGGGCGCGTTCGGCACGGCCTTTACGCTCGCGACCAATATCGATGTACTGCCGATGCTGATCTATACCGAATTCACCCTGGCGGCGAATTTTGCCACGTCGGCCGCGCTCTCGGTCGGACTGGGCGTCATCGCCTGGGCGATCCTGGCGCTAGCCCGCTCGTTCAGCGGCGGCACGGTCGCAGCGGCCGGATGAGATCATGCGCGATCGTCTGATTTTCTCGGGCCAACTTGTGTTTACGCTCGGTGTTGCGGCATTCCTGGTAGTGCCGGCGATCCTGTCGATTTCGGCGGGCGTCACGGTGAATTACTTTCGCGGCATTTCCTCGGGCGTGACGCTGCAATGGGTAGTTCAGGTCTGGGACCTCTATGCGGACACCATCTTCCTGTCGTTTGTGATCGCGTTCGCGACCCTTGCGGTTACGCTGGTGGTCGGTGTTCCCGCGGCCTATGCGCTGCATACCAGCGGCGGCCGGCTTTCGCGGATCGTTGAAGAAATCATCACACTGCCGATCGCGGTTCCCGGTCTCGCGATCGCGCTGGGGCTGCTCTTTACCTATCAGGGTTTTGGCAGTTTCCGCCGCTCGTGGCTCTTCATTCTCAGCGGTCATGTCATCTTCACGATGCCGTTCATGGTGCGCTCCGTCATGGCGGTATTCGCAACCGTGGATGTCAAGACGCTCGACGAAGGCGCGGCGTCGCTGGGCGCATCGCCGGCGCGGCGCTTTCTCGACGTCATCGTTCCCAATGCCGTGCCGGGCATTCTGGCCGGCGCCTTGATGGTGGTCACGTTGTCGCTCGGCGAATTCAATCTGACCTGGATGCTGCATACGCCATTGACCAAGACGCTTCCAATCGGGCTTGCCGACAGCTACGCGTCGATGCGGCTGGAAGTGGCTTCGGCCTATACGCTGATTTTCTTTGTCATGATCATTCCGCTTCTTGTCGCGATGCAGATGTTTGCGGATCGAGGGCACGGCAAATGAACGTGGCGGCTGGGCATGGCGCTTCGGTGCGTATCGAGGCATGCGGCAAGACGTTTACCGACGGCACGCGCGCGCTTGAGCCTGCCACCCTCGATATCGCGCGCGGCGAAACGCTGGTCCTGCTCGGCCCCTCCGGCTGCGGAAAGACCACGATGCTTCGCATCATCGCCGGGCTCGAATTGCCCGATGCTGGCGGCAAGGTGCTCTTCGACGGCAAGGACATGACGTCGGTGCCGATCGAGAAGCGTAACGTCGGCATGGTGTTTCAGTCCTACGCGCTGTTTCCGAACATGAGCGTTGCGGACAATATCGGCTACGGGTTGAAGATCCGCGGCGTCGGCAAAAAAGAGCGGTCGGCCCGCGTGGCCGAACTGGTGGCGCTGACCAATATTACCGGGCTCGAAAATCGCCGCATCGACCAGCTCTCCGGCGGCCAGCGCCAGCGTGTCGCGCTCGCGCGCGCGGTCGCGATCCGGCCGGGCATCCTGTTGCTCGACGAGCCCTTGACCGCGCTCGACGCCGCCCTGCGCGATCGCCTGCGCGGCGAACTCAACCGCCTGCTGCGCGCGCTCGGCATCACCACGATCTATGTCACGCACGATCAAGCCGAAGCCATGGAGCTCGGTGACCGCGTCGTGGTGATGCAAAAAGGAGCGATTGCGCAGATCGGAACGCCGCGCGAGATTTATTTCGCGCCGACCAGCCGCTTCGTTGCCGAGTTTATCGGTGCCGCGAACATTATCGAAGCGCGCATCGAAAACGGCCATCTGGTGCTGCCCGGCGGCCAGCAACCGATCTGCGGTGATGCAAGCTTGCCCGCCGCGGTTGCCATGATCCGTCCGGAAACCATTGCGGTCGTTGGAGCGGCCGACGCACCGCTTTCGGGAATGATTGACAGCGTCAGTTTCATCGGCGATCGCCAGCGCATGATCATCAGCGGCGCGTCCGATAGACTTCTCACTGTCGATGCGCCAAATACGGTCAAGGCCCAGGCCGGCGAAAAGGTCGGGCTTTTGATCGCGCCGGATACCGTTCGTCTGTTGCCGCCGGAAAATTGAAGAAGGCCGATGTCGTCGAAACCAGTTCGCATTGCGCAGATTTCCGATCTCCATATCAAGCCGCCGGGATCGCTCGCCTATGGCCGCGTCGATACCGCGAAAGCACTCGAGCGCTGTGTTGCAGCCCTGAACGAGTTTAGTCCAGCGCCGGACTTCGTGGTGATCTCGGGCGATCTCGCGGACACGCCGACATCAGTGGAATATGATTATCTCAAGCGCTTGCTGGCGCCGCTCAAGCTGCCGTTCGCCGGTATTCCCGGTAATCACGATTCGCGCGAACTGATGCGGGCGGCATTCCCGCAAGCCGATTACGCGTTGGCGTCTGGGCCGTTAAACCAAAAGGTTGAAATCGGCGGGCTTGATCTGGTGCTGCTGGATTCCAGCGTGCCGGGCAAACCGCATGGCGAACTCGATGCGCCAACCTTGCAATGGCTCGACGCCACGCTGGCATCGTCCGCGGACCGGCCAGCGCTCTTGTTTCTGCATCATCCGCCGTTTGTTACCGGCATCTGGCACATGGATCGCCAGAACCTCCTGAACTCAAGCGAGCTCGCGCCGATCGTCAGGCGCCATTCGCGCGTGCGGCTCATCGCTACCGGGCACGTTCACCGCGCAACGCTGACGATGTTTGCGGGTGTGCCGACCACGATCTGCCCGGCGCCCAATCACGCGGTTGATCTCGATCTCGCGGAATTGCGGCAGCCGTCCTTCAAGGTCGAGCCGCCGGCATTCCACCTTCACACCTGGTTTCCAGGCGAAGGCTTTGGCAGCGTCGTCACCCATCACGTCCCGATCGGGAATTTTGGTGGCCCGCACCCGTTTTTTGGGCCGGATGGCAAGTTGCTGTGAGTAAAATGCTCCTAAAGGGGCAAATCTAAGAGATTGCCTTTTATTCTCGTCTAAATAGTATTAACGGGTCTTTTCAGCGGCTAGGTGAAGCCGCACAACACATAACTCGGAATTATGCGCAGAGTTAACGCCTCCTTCGAGCTCAGACTTCTTGGATCAACGCCCGCCGACCGCGCAGACGTGGATAAAGCCCTGGCAATATTCATAAAGAATACGTCGGCGTTGTTGCGAACTAAGACAAATCAAATCAGGCAGAAGATCGCCAATCCCATCACCGCTGAAGGAATTTTTTATTTCGCGGCTTTATGTCGGTCGAAGACCGTTATTGGCTTTGCAATGTTCGGCTACTACCCGCACTCCAAGCTAGTTGTTGTGGACCATATGGTGATAGACAACGAGCAACGCGGTGCGGCCGCCTTTTTCATATTTGTACAATTGCTTCACGACACAATTCAGAGTTTAGGTCTTGAGATAGACTTCACTGCTGTAGAACTTGAGGACGGTAACGAATACGGATCAGAGCAGACCGGCGGCAACGAGTTGGTTCGTCTTCTCGGCCAAGTCGGCTTTGGAAAAGTCCATGCTGAGTATTTTCTTCCCAATATTGAGGCGGTTAACTACGAGGCACGGTATGCCGGAGTCTTGATGCTTCGTGGAAGTCAAAAGCTGTATCGAATTAGGAGAGAGGATCTACTGCAAATTTCTCGGGGCATACTGTTCGAGCACTATCTTCCGTGGTACCGTGACTTTTTGGGAAAGCAGACAGTAGCCTACCAGAATTATTTAGAAGAGTTGCACCAAGAGTTTGCTACGCGTCTTGGCAATCAGTCCACGATAAAAATTAACGGTCCCGAGGTCGACTCGTTGATAGTTAGCCCCGCCATTCTAGCGTCGCGCTCCTTCGAATTCCGCGTTGGGCAATATATAGTGATGTTTGCCGCTGTTGTGGCGATTGCAGGGGCCGCGATTTGCGCACTGAAAATCTCTCCAAGCTCGGCTATACCAATGCTGATTGCCTTAGTAGCGGTATTCGGAGGGATAGTGGCAATAAGTAGCGGAAGAGCTTTTGAAGTCTTTGAGGCCACTATTCAGTTGCTACGCGGCGGCAAACAAAAATTGCGCTATCAGCAACCTGAGGTGCCAGCCAAAAATTCCGGAACAGCACGTCCGCGATTGCAAAATAAGCAGAAAAATTCGGAGATCGCGACACGCGATAAGCTAGACTAGACAGAATATGAAAGTATCTGGTTCTTTCAATTTTGAATCCATATGCGGCGAGCATTCGCTGTACAAATTGGTTGGAATAGACCCAATACTGTTCCGCGCCCTTGTAGAAGGTGGTGACGAATGCGGCGTCAGCTCGATATGCCTTTGAACCGAGAAACTCCCAACTATTGCTAAGCTCCACGTGAAGTACAAGGACCCCGTGGTTTTTCGTCACTAAAGAAAACTCGTTCAATGCCTCTTCGAGCGAACAGTAATTAATTACGGGTCCAACGCAAATGGTGAGGTCCGACACGCCAGGCAAAAGCGGCAAACTCTCGGCGCTCGCGCAAACTGGCCATGTCGATTGGCGGAGCCGCGCCTCGGCGATGTCGACTTCGACGCGACCGCATCGGGAATCGAAATAGGAATAGCCTCCGGACCCGACATCGACAACGAGACGACTGCCATCGTTGAGCGCGGAAAATTGTCGTGAAATAGTGAACATCTCTTCGTCAATTTGTCGCTTGCTCCATGCGTGCCAGCGATCAGATCTGTCCCAGACCTCCCCGATTTCGTTGTACTTCTTTCTAATCCGCTGCAAATATGACGGTTGAGTGCGCATAATTCCGAGTTATGTGTAATTCAATCTTTCTGGCTGCCGGAGTGCGTAAAGGTTGTGCGTAGTGGAGTCGGTGGATTGCAGTTCTTAAAAGCGGCGGTTTCTTAACCGAGAACCGTTAATCCTGACTGCATAGATCGGTGGCTAAACCGTGCGAGTCGCGCGAGAAGCCCGCGTTCTCATCTTGGATGAGTGGATGGATGCAGTGCGTGCGGCAATAGACGAATTCTTGCAGTTTTGTACCAATGAGCGCCGACTCTCTCACCACACCTTACAGGCGTACTCGGCAGACTTGTCCGATTTCCGCAAATGGCTGCGGGCGGACGTCGCTATGGCAGATGTCGCTGAAGGCACGTTAAAAGAATATCTTGCTGAACTGGTCGGTAAACGAAAGCTTACCACTGCAACTGTACGTCGCCGTTTCGCGTGCCTTCGAGTGTTCTTTCGGCATGCGACCGATGCTCAGAAAACTCCAGACCCGTTCGCTAAGTGGAAGCCAAAGCTTTTGCGGCGAAAGCGGTTGCCGAGGACACTATCGCGAGGAGAAGTCTCGTCGCTGTTGTCGTCCTTCAGAGTCAAATCGGGGCTTAACCACAACCGCGTGGAAGGTTATCTTCCGACTACTGTGCGTCTCATGGTTTGCACGGGCGTGCGGGTCGGCGAGCTATGCAAGATACGGATTGAAGACGTTTCGCCGGACGGCTCGACGCTCAGAATTCAAGGAAAAGGGTCCCGGGACCGTGTTGCTTATATAGCTGATCCTGCATTAAGGACTGAGCTATACGGCCTTGTTAAAAGCCGAAGAAAGGAGGGGGGCTCCTCTGTGGCTCTGTTCTTGAATCGTCGCGGTCTACCGATCAAACCTCAATCGATACGGTCTAAGCTTCGGCGATATGCTGAACTAGAAGCCGGACTTGGGCGGCGGATCACGCCGCACATGCTTCGGCATACGGCTGCGACTCTATTGATCGAGACGGGCGTCGATATCCGCTTTGTTCAGCGAATGCTGGGACATTCCAGCATTGCTACCACCGAAATCTATACCCACGTATCAGACGAAGCTCTGAGATTAACCCTCGAGCGGGCTGACGTCCTGGCGCGGCTGACTTAAGCGGGCACGGTTGCTTGTGTCCGAATTCGGTCTAATTCGAAGACAACAGCTGTACGCCGGATGATCCCGGTTTGACTTCGATCTGGACGGTCGAGTTTCCTGGGTTCCGCTTGTTCTTTCCCAGCACGGACAGCGCGAAAGTGTCCGATCCCTTGAACCCGGGATTGGCAAAGTACCGGAAGCCGGGGCCGACCATGACGATCTTGCCGTTCTTCGGAGGCGTCATGACCGAAACATTATAGATCTGCATGTATGACCAGCGCAGGCCCTGGATACAGTCGGCGCCGGGCGCGATGGTCATCGTCCAATGAACGGTGTCACCGGTCAGTTCAAAGGGCTGTTTGTCAGGCAGACAAGTCGGCGTCGCGCTGGCCGAAGCGGTCAGCAGTAACGATAGAGCTATCGCCGCCGAAAAGCGGGCAAATATTCGCGACATGTCAGCATCCCCTTGTTAGGTCGGACGATGACGGCCGTGTGTGAACGTTCCATGAGTCGAAATGGTGTACGATTTGGCTTGGTAAAGGCGGCGTTTACAAAGATCGGTGGGTTTGGCCGCGCTGGCGCCGGAAATGTCCCGCAGGAAACCGGCCGACGCAAAGCCGGACGATCTGCGTCACGTTTCCTTCAAGTCAAACACGCGCGTTGCGTTGCCGCCAAGAATGGCCACCTTCTGCTTGTCGGTGAGCGACGTTGTAGCGAAGACGTGGTCGACCGGATGCTGCTCCCAGGGAATTGGATGATCGGTACCGAGCATGATCTGGCTGGCCCCGACCTGTGCTGCCAGATGCCGCAATCCCTCCGGGGTGAACACCATGGCGTCGAAATAGAGCTGATTCAGATATTCGGAAGGCTTCTTTTTCAGCGTGATGTTTGAATCGCAATTTTGCGGCGACACGAAACAGGCATGGTCGCTACGCTCAGCGTAGGAACCGAGATACCCGCCTCCATGTGCCGCGAGGATTTTCAGGCCGGGGAAGCGGTCCAGCGTTCCTTCGAAGATCAGATGTTGCAGAGCGATCGTGGTGTCGAGCGGATTGCCGATCGTATTCGACAGCCAGCCGTTACCTTTGAAGCGTGACGCGAGTTGCGGCGTGCTTTGCGGATGGATGAAGAGAACCGCGCCGAGTTCTTCGGCCTTGGCCCATACAGGGTGAAATTTTGTATCGGAGAAGTCGGTCCCGGCCACGCTGCCGCCGATGGCCGCGCCAAGCAATCCCTGCTTCTTGACCGCGTTCTCAAGCTGATGAACCGCGAGATCGGGAAATTGCAGCGCCAGCGACGCGAAGGCCCCGAACCGGTCCGGACGCGATGCACATAGTTCAGCCAGCTTCTCGTTCTGTAGATTGACGATCGCCTCGACCGTATCGCGATCCTTGCCGTACCAAAAAGGATTGATCGACAGAATCTCCATATCGATCGCCATCGCGTCCATCTCTTTGAGACGCTGCTCGATGACAATGAAGTGCTCGGGAACTCCTTTGACCGGCGGCAAAACCTTGCTGGCCTCATCGCCCATCAGATCAATGGCTTCATGGAAATAGCAATGAGCGTGAACGTCGATGGTCCTAACGCGCTTGCCGTCGACCTTGACCGGAAGGCGTGCCGTCCCCGGTTGAGCGCGGGCGGCATCCAGCATGCCGCAACTGCAAAACGCAATTCCGGTCGCAGCCGCGCCCTTCAAGAAATTTCTTCGGGTGGTCATTCTCGTGCTCCCTGGCGCGCGGCCAACGTTTCCTGTGGCCGGCGACCGATAGGCCGGCAAGATTTTCTTGTTTCTTCATCGCGCACATTGCCAAGCGGGAGGGGATAGAGCAATCATGCCCAAAAAAGATCCTGCTCGGAAACGCCATCTAGAAGGAGAGGCTTGGGATGCGCTTGCTGCACTCGCTCGTCCCGGCGCTCGCGCTGCTTGTCAGTTCCAGTGCGAATGCGCAGTCGGTCTATCCTGACCGGCCTATCCGGATGATCGTGCCATTGGCGGCGGCGAGCGCGGTCGATGTCGCGGCGCGCATCGTGACGCAGAAGATGGCCGATAACATGGGCCAGCAAATCGTCATCATCAACCAGCCGGGCGCCTCGGGGCTGATTGGTGCAGAGCAGGTCGCAAGGGCGGAGCCGGACGGCTACACGATTGGCGGGTTCAATGACAGCATCATGACCATGGTGCCCAACCTGCAATCCAAAATGCGTTGGGACATCCTGAAGGATTTCGAGCCGGTATCGCTTGTCGCCACGGTGGAGTGGGGGCTGATCGCCAGCAACCAGACCAGCTACAAGACCGCGGCGGATCTGATCGCCGCCGCAAAGGCGGCGCCGGGCAAGATCGACTACGGTTCGGGAGGGCCAGGCAGCCCGCAGCATCTGGCGATGGCGATGTTTGCATCCGAGGCCGGGATATCGCTGACCCATGTGCCCTACAAGGGTGCGACACAGGCTGCGACCGATGTTGCGGGCGGCCAAATCCCCGTTGCCTTTCAGGGGCTGGGGACTGTCGCCGCGCTGGTGCGCGGTCACCAGGTCAAGCTGCTCGGTGTCTCTACCGAGCAAAGGTTGCCACAGTTTCCCGACGTGCCCACTGTTTCGGAATCAGGTCTGCCCGGCTTCCTGTTCAATTCGTGGTTTGCAATCCTGACCCCGGCAGGCACGCCAAAAGACATCGTCGACCGGCTGCACGCGGAAGTTATCAAGGCGCTCGCGGATCCGGAAGTTCGCCGCAAGCTGGAGGAGGTGGGTCTCGCGGCGCGCGGCAGCTCGCCTGAGGAACTGGGCGCCTTGACGCGTGATCAACTCGCCAAATATGCACGCGTGATCAAGGAAATGGGTATTGTTAACGAGTAAGGCATTTGCGACATTGAGGCGGTGACCCCGAACGCATGCGCCGCCCCCCGGGTGGTGTGCCAATATAGCGTCAACCGAGGGTCGCAATTTTCCCTAGCAACTCGTTGAAACTTTAGCGAAAATCCAGTCCCTTTGTTGCTGTGCGCACGATGCTGGCGTATACCTATGCGGCGGATTGAGAACTCTCATCGGCCACGCCTGTGATCGCTCGATGATGGAAGACGCAACTCGTCAAATGACAGTGACAAGCGTTCCCCACGACAAAAAGGTTGAGCTGCGGTCAGCTGCCCGCAGCACGCTGTCGGTCCTGCGCGCGCATCCGTTTTTTTGCGATCTCGAGCCGGAAGCGCTCGACCAGCTCTGCCGCTACGCCAAGCATTCGACGTTGAAACGGGGAGCCACGATCTTTTCCAAGGGCGATCCCGGCAACAGTTTGTTTGCGGTGATCAGCGGCACGGTGAAGATCAGCATCTCCTCCGCCGACGGCCGCAGCGCGATTTTGAATCTGATCGGCGCCGGCGAGCCTTTCGGTGAAATCGCGGTGCTGGATGGGCAGGTCCGGACAGCCGATGCCATCGCGAATACCAGTTGCGAGATTTTGGCGATCGACCGTCGCGATTTTCTTCCTTTCGTGGCAAGCCATCCGGCGCTCAGCATGAAAATCATCGAGCTGCTTTGCACGCGGCTGCGGTGGACCAGCGACCAGGTCGAACAGGTCATTCTTCAGAATTTGCCGGGCCGGCTTGCCGGTGCGCTCATTCGCCTGACGGAGAAGTACAA
This sequence comes from Bradyrhizobium canariense, assembly GCF_900105125.1. Taxonomy (NCBI): domain Bacteria; kingdom Pseudomonadati; phylum Pseudomonadota; class Alphaproteobacteria; order Hyphomicrobiales; family Nitrobacteraceae; genus Bradyrhizobium; species Bradyrhizobium canariense. The sequence goes on from NZ_LT629750.1 coordinate 16,969, forward strand.
GCTCGCGCCGGCCGGCCGAACGATCGCCATTACGCAACAGGAAATCAGCGAAATGGTCGGCATGACCCGCGAAAGCATCAACAAGCAGTTGCGGGTCTGGGCGGCACGAAACTGGGTACGCCTCGAACACGGGGCCATCGTTGTGCTCGATACCGCGCCGCTTCTGGCATTGGCCGAAGCAGGATCGGCGGGCGAGGGCGACTAGAGCTTTTCGGTTCTGAGTGAATCAGAAAATGCCGGAGCGCGGGGGAACGCGTGTCGTATGCCGGCCGGTGCCAGCTCACTTCCAGATGTTTATCGCCGCCAATGTGATGCAGCTAACATTCGTTTGAGCCGCTTTGCGCTAGTCCACGGTGAGGCAGATCCATTCCGTGGAGGCTACCATGCACGGCTCATTCGATCCAAGAGACGAAAACCAGGACCGTACCGAGCGGAGCTGGAGCGTCGGATTTTTTGCATTGCCGGTGCTTCTCGTGATCGCGCTGGTCGGGTTGGCGATCACCCAACCTTTGGCATCAAGCTGGATCTCTGAGGCCGTGCAGGCCGAGTTCGGCCCACCGCGAACGGCTCCGACACAGCTCGCGCGACCGGACACGCCAATCCGAACCGTCAAAGTCCACTGACGCATTCGGCCCGTTGTGTCGCATCGATGGGGTTGCGTGCACGCTTCATCCATCGATGATTGCAACGGCCCGGGTCCAGCCGGCCGAAGCCCGCTCGATCTTGACCGGGAAGCACGACACCGTGAATCCGGTCGAGGGCAAGAGCTCCAGATTGTGCAGTTTTTCGATGTGGCAGTAGCCGATGTGGCGTCCGGCCTTGTGGCCTTCCCAGATCAGGCTGGCATCGCCGGTCTCGGCGAATTTCTTCGCGGTGTAGACAAATGGCGCGTCCCAGCTCCAGCCATCGATGCCGGTGAGGCGCACGCCGCGCTCCAGCAGATACATCGTGGCTTCGTAGCCCATGCCGCAGCCTGAATTGACATAATCCTGCCGGCCGTATTTGGCGCCGGCGCTGGTGTTGACCACGACGATCTCGAGCGGCGACAGCGTGTGGCCGATGCGCTTGAGTTCGTTTTCGACATCCTTGGCAGTTGCGACATAGCCGTCGGGAAAATGACGGAAGTCCAGCTTCACCGCGGGCTGCAGACACCACTCCAGCGGCACCTCGTCGATGGTCCATGACCGCTCGCCACGATTCATCGTTGGGTGATAGTGATAGGGCGCGTCGAGATGCGTGCCGTTATGGGTCGAAAGCTCCACGGTTTCCATCGCCCAGCCCTGTCCATCGGGCAGATCTTCCGCCTTCAGGCCTTCGAAGAAGCCCAGCATCCGTGGCAGACTCTTCTGATGGTCGTTGTACTGAATGACCGGATGGATGCCCGGCGGATCGGCCGGCACGTCGTTTTGCAGTGGCACGGAAATATCGATCAGCTTTCGCGCCATGGCGCTTCCCTCCGGTGTTTTCGTTTTCTGCTACCGGTATTCTGAAAGCCACGTTTCATTGGGTGTCAAGCGCTTCGGCCGCGGACGAGTGGCCAGCGCATGTCCTCGTGACGGCAAGCGCAATACTTGGCCTTCGTCCGCCTTGGCGCGGGTGACGGCCTCAAGTCAGGCTGTCGCGCCAGATCCGAGAGGTGTTACCACAGACGTTGTGAAAACTGACGGCCTCGACAAGCCATGGCTGGCCGTCGGTGCTGCGAATTCCCAAAGTCCGCATTCTGCTTCCGCGAAACCATTGTCACGGTAGAGATTACGTGCGGGGATGTTGCGCGGTGTTGGGATTATTCGCCCGCGCAGGGGGACCGATGAATCCTTCATTTCATCCAGAATATGGCGCAGGAAGGTATGCTCGATGCCCATTCCCAGCGCGCGGCAACTGACCGCGAACCCGACGATCTCGTGGTCGACAATGACGGCGGCGCCTACCATCCCGTGGTCTCCCAAGCGGTCCGACACGTCGATCGCAAAGAGCAGCGCGTTCGGGTTTCCGACCAGCGCGGCCAATTCGCTCGAGGAGAATTTTCTGCCTGTTGTATTGTACTGAGTCGTGCGCTGAAACAGTTCTTCGACCCTTGCCAATTTCGTTGAGGTCGAGGTCAGGCGTTCGATCCGGCATTGAATCTGAAGCGATTCGATATATTGCGCCTCTCCGACAATTTCGGCTCGCAGATGCTGCCTTGCGATCTGCGCCTTGACCAGCGCGCTGCGCGCCGTCGCCTCCGCGGTAATGGTCGGTATCTGTAAACGCGGATCGTTGAGCAGACGCCTGCGCAGGCCGAAGGGATCCTCACCCCAGACCTCCACCTCCGGCAATCGCTGCCGGACGCGGTCGCGTTCAACGGGACTGTCGTCGATGAACAGGAATGTGTCGAGCCCGAAGCCCAATTCCTCCGCTATCGAGCGGATATTGTCGACCTTATTGTTCCAGTTGATGCGTAATGTCACGAAGTCATCAGGCTTGAGCAATCGCTGTGTCGGGTAATGGTCAGGATATTTCCATAACTCGCGCACAGTCGCCTCGTCGTTCTTGCTGACGCAGGCGAGCACGAAGCCGCGCTTCTTGAGACACAGCAGCGCTTCATGCAGGCCGAAATAGAGCCCGATAAAGGAGAACGCGCCGCTGATTTGCGGCGTCCATGCAAATGGACTGCCGGTTTCTGCAAGCACACCCGGCCACAAGGTGCCATCAAGATCCAGAATAACGCATTTCTTGCGCCCGATTCCCGTTACGGTGACCAGTGTATCGATATGCTTCTCCGCTACAACCGTCTCACGGCAGTAAGGGTCACCACCAACGGCGTGGGCCAGCGGAGCTGTATCCGGGAAGATATCGTGGACGGCAGCCTTTTCACTTTCCGGCCGCTGCAGCATCCACCCCGGCGAACCGAAATGGGTGAATCCCACCTGTCCATCGTCGAGCAGCCTTTCAGAGCCCACCGCGGCCAGAGCGGCGGCTATGTCGACCACGTAAACGTCAGAAAAGGCGTTCGCGAGTTCGGCAAGGGCAACATTCGTCAGCCGGAACCGGGTACGGTGTCCCTTCACGCCTCGTTCTGCAAGTCCCAGCGGCTGCACTGTCGGTTCAGGCAGATTATCGATCAGGATGGGGGCGGATGTCAGCTCGCGGAGCTTGGTTAGAAGCTCGGTGGCATGAGCAATGTAGGCGGCATGAGGATTAAAGCCGTTGGCGAGGTCTTCGGCGACAAGATGTCGAGCCCGCAACGCGCCGATCAACACGGCGTCGTGCTTGTGCTCGCTTGCAAAACGAATGTCGTCGGGGAACGTCGCCGATACACGCAAATCGACGTTTCGGCGCGCCGCCTCCCGGCGCAGAAAATCAGCTTCCATCTGGATGTCGCAATCGCCGAACAGAATGATGTCGACGCGTTTGCGGGCTTCGCTGAAATCGTCAAGGCCATAGGAAGCGCCGACGGCCCAATAAGGTTCCGCTCCTTCCTTCAAATCGCGGCGATAGCGATCGATAATTTCAGCAGGATCGCGTCCATGGCTGGAGGCGAGCTTGGCGCCGACCGCAGCCAATTCTTCCTCCGGAGTCTTCTCGGTCAGAATTTCACGCGACAGCAATTCCATGACCGAGCGTTCGACGGCATCGCGCAACATCGCTGGCGGGTCGCCGGTATTCGGAAGCAAGGCCGTCATGGCATCGCAATCTTCTGGAATGCGCCGGGGTTCAGCAAAATATTCCACAAGCGCGCTGATATCGCGATCGGCTGGCAAGCGCATATGGCTGATCGCATGGACGATCAACGTGCGGTCCTTGCTAACAGGCAACTGATGAACGAAGCGAGAGCGGCGCAAAATCATGTTTGAACGTTCCGGGATACAAATCGCAGTAGCCGGCGATTCAGCCGTTGCGGCTGCACAGAAGTGGAAAGCTACTCGCTACGCAACGTGTGTCATTTGGTGCAACTCGGCGTCCTCCGGGAACAAGCGGTCCTGATCCCCAAGGTATTGTCTCTCGCCGATATGCAGCCTTGAATTATTGGCTTCACGTTTCTGCGCGTCTTCCTCTCCGTAGAGGAACGCCAGGAACGCGTAACGTTTCCCGCGAGTGATCTTCGTCACCTGATGAAGCGCGCCGCATGAAAACACGAGGGCACCGCCATCCGGCGGCCGGTAGACCTTGCGGCCAAACTCCGGAAACATCAGATCGCACCCGTCGAAGTCGCTGTTAAGATTGATCGAGACGGCGAAGCGCCGATGTTGCGCCCCGGCATTGAGGTTGTCGCGATGGCGGTGGAAATGGCCGCCGACCTCGCTGTCGTAGCAAGCGACGATGTAACGGTCCATTCGCGTAACCTGAAACTGAAAATATCGCTCTATCTCGGGAAGCAGTCGGCGCACGATCTGGTTGCGTATGAGATCGCGAATTTCGGGCACTGCCAGGATGACATCGCTGCGACGCTTGAGCCTCCAATCCGACAGTGTCGTGGTCTTGCCGGCAATGTCGAATTGAAAGCCGGAGTCCTCGCCACCTTGCTGTTCGTAGAACTGGATCAGAAAATCGCAAAGTTCGAAACTGAAGACGCGTGGCAGGATCAGCGCCGGTGCGGACATCGGAACCCCTGCGGAGTCGTCCACCGCTGGAAGATTGCGCAGAACGCCGCCTACGGCTTCGGCGTGCCCTTGCGGGAAATCCCATGCAATATCGGCGACCGCCCGCAACATCGGGTCAAGCACGATGGTGCGGGGCATCTCGAGCGCCCCGTATGATCGGCTTATTGCGCCATCGTAGTCGGCGAGAAAGAACAGCGCACTGCTGCTGATTTCGGCGAGTTTTGCGATATCTTCAGGCGGCTCGGTGAATACGCAGCCCACGATCAGGTGATCTTCCTTGAAGAGATCGGCCTGGCTCAGCAGCTTGGCGAACTCCGCGTTTGCTCGCGGATTTGCGGGTGACCCGAAGAAGCTCAGTACGACCCAGCGTCCGGCGCTCGCCTGCAGGTCGAACGACCCGCCCGGGATCAGCTGCGCACTGAACCACGGCGCGCGTTCGCCCAAAACGATATGATTTCCGGCTGCGGATTGATTTGTCATGGCGAGCTCACGTGAAGGGCGCCTGTAAGGAAGGCGGTGAAATCGGAGAGGTCCGACCGGTGCTACCGGTCAGAAGTGGATTACGCCTAGGTAACTCTTCGACAACGCGAACTGCTCGAAAGATAGGGTTAATAATCTTAACAAAGTCTTCCCATGGCCCTGCGGCTACATTGCTTCGTGTTGCGGGGTGGTCGCGTCGGAAAAATTTTGAAACAAAAATCTTTTGTCACTCGTCCAAGCCGCCGAAAGGGCCCGTACGGTCGGACATGGCTATTATCTCGCCGATTTGTCTCATCCGCCGATATTGGACAGGCAGGAACTCCACGCTGCCGGTGCTGACAGGCGAGGCGCGAGACCGATCGGATCAGACAGGCTTGATGCCGGCTTTGGCGACGATGTCGCGCCATTTCGGCACCTCGTCGTCGATGCGCTTTCGCATGCCATCGGGTCCATTGGCGATGACCTCGAAACCATTGTTCTGCAATTGCTCGGTGATGACGGGGCGCTTGAGAATCTCGATCGATTTGGCTGCGAGCAATTCGACTGCGGCAGGCGGGGTCTTCGCCGGTGCCAGAAAGCCCTGGAAGGTATCGGAAATAAAATCCTTGTAGCCAAGTTCGACCATGGTCGGCACTTCAGGCAAATCGAACCAGCGATGGGCGCCGGTGACGGCAAGCGCCTTCAAGGCGCCGGATTCGATATGCGGATGCGCCGGCGGCAATGCGGCGAACGCGACCTGCGTGGTGCCGCCGAGGATCGCCTGGATCGCCGGGCCCGCGCCGGAAAACGGCACATGCGTGATCTGGACGCCGGCGACGATCTTGAATAATTCGGCGGACAGATGCGGCGTCGTTCCGACACCCGGGCTCGCATAATTGAGCTCGTCGGGATGGGCCTTGGCCCGTGCGATCAGCTCCGCGATGGAGTTTATGCCAAGCTTCGGATCGACCAGAATGACATTTGGTGAGGTTCCGAGTTCGGCAATCGGCGCGAAATCCTTGTAAGGGTCATAGGGGATTTTGGCATAGAGACCGGGATTGACGACATAGGCGCTCGATGTGAGCAGCAGCGTATAGCCGTCCGGCTCGGCATGTGCCGAAAAGCCGATCCCGATATTGCCGCCGGCACCCGGCTTGTTCTCGACGATCACGGAGGCGCCGATGGCATCTCCGAGATGAGTCGAGAGGATGCGCGCCATGATATCGGTCGGGCCGGAATAGGCAAAGGGCACGATGATCTTGATGGTGTGGTCAGGATAGCCCGCGGCCTTTGCTGCCGTTGACCGAAGGCTGGATGTCGCAGCCGCACTCATCAAAAGGCCGGTGGCGCGCAGAACCGCGCGGCGCGATGGACGCGTGGGTTGCTTATCTGACATCGGTGTTTTCTCCCCTTGCGACGCTCGCTTTGCGCGGTTCTGCTTCCTCATACCGATGCCTACATGTCGAACACGGCCACGGCGCGGATCGGCGACGCGGTGCCATCGCGGAATTTCATCGGCAGACCGATGAAGGTGAACTGGCCCTTGCCGAGCAATGCTTCCAGATTGCACAGGCTTTCGATGTGGGTGATGTCGAGGTCGAGGCAGGCCTTGTGAACGAGGGAATTGACCTTGCCATCGGGGCCCGGCCGCATCGAGTCGATGCCGAAATGCACAACGCCTTGCTTCGCCAGCCATTCGGTGGCCTCGACATTCACCCCGGAATTGTCGGTCGAATATTCCTTGCGCGGAAAGGTCCGTTCGTGATGACCGGTACAGAGCAGGACGGTGCCGCCCTTCGGCACGGCAACGCCTGCCTTCTTCACCGCCGCCGCCAGATCGGAAGATGTGATCTCGGCGCGTGGCGCGATGTGGCGCAGGTCAAGGCAGATCCCCGGCACAATGCACTTCTCCAGCGGGTATTGGTCGATCGGGATGCCGCTCCTGCCGAAATGCCGGGGTGCGTCGATATGGGTGCCGGCGTGATCAGACATCGAGACGAACATCGAGGCGAGCCCATGCACATTGCCGGACTCGGTAAACGACTCCTCGTGGGTCTTCCAGATCGCCTGGAACGTGGGAGGATGGCCGGGATAGCTGGGGGTGCGTAGGTAGAGGTCTCGACTGAGATCGACAATCTTCACGATTGGTACCCTTTTTGGCAGTGATGGCCGGCCGTGTGCCGGATCGTCATGCTGGCGTTTTTCCGCTCTTGCTGCAAGAGAGCGGCGAGGTATGGCGTTCTCACAGCGCCATAATTGAATTCGCCGCTATTGCCGCACGTGCATAAATGCAGTTTAGAAGAGCCTGTCGTCAGCGGGATTTCGATGACCGGGTTTTCCGGTCATTTCATGGTCAGGGATTGAGATATGGGCAAACGAGGATTCTTTGAACGCCCTTCGGGTTTGACAATTGCCCAGATCGTTTCGCTGACGGGTGCTGAAGCCCGTGACGCGACGCGGCCTGAGCACCTGATCAAGGACGTCGCCCCGCTCGAACTCGCCGGGCCGGCGGATCTCACCTTCATCGACAGCAATAAATACGCCGATGATCTGGCGACGACGCGCGCCGGAGCCTGCCTGATGCCGGAGCGTTTTGAGGGGCGGGCGCCCGACAATCTCATCGTGCTGCGCACATCGGAGCCTTACCGCGCGTTCGTCGCCGTGCACAGCGCGCTATATCCTCAGTCGCTGCGCCCGGCCTCGCTGTTCGAGGGCAATGATATTGCGCCGGGCGCGACCATCCATCCCACGGCGCGGCTGGAGAGCGAGGTAACCGTCGACCCGGGCGTCGTGATCGGACCTCGCGCCCAGATTGGCGCAGGAACCATTATCGCCGCGAACGCCGTGATCGGGCCCAATGTGTCGATCGGCCGCGATTGCGTGATCGGCGCCGGAGCATCCATCATGCACGCGCTGATCGGCGATCGCGTGGTGATCCATCCCGGCTGCCGCATCGGGCAGGACGGCTTCGGTTACATCACAGGCGCCAAGCCGCTGAAGGTTCCGCAAACCGGCCGCGTGATCATCCAGAACGACGTCGAGATCGGGGCGGCGACCACGATCGACCGTGGCGGCATCAGAGACACCGTGATCGGAGAGGCATCAAAGATCGATAACCAATGTCAGATCGGACACAACGTCGTCCTGGGCCGCTATTGCATCGTCGTTGCGCAGTCGGGACTGAGCGGCAGCGTGACGCTCGAGGATTATGCCGCCCTTGGCGGCTCGGTCGGCCTTGCGCCGCACGTCACGATCGGCAGGGGCGCACAGGTCGCCGCGCGCTCGGGCGTTATGAACGACGTTCCCGCAGGAGAAATCTGGGGTGGCTATCCGGCGAAGCCCAGAAAACAATGGATGCGGCAGGAAGCGGCGCTGGCCCGTCTTATCGCGGCCGGCGGTAAAGCTGCGGGGCCGGCCAAGCCTTCCGAGGGGAGTTGAATTCCCCCAAGCCTAATCGATGCACATAAAGGCGAGACCGGATCATCCGGTTCTCACCTGACCAGGCAAAAGTCAGCGCGGTAGCAGGTTGGTCTTTGCCAAATCGACAACCTCGTCGCCGCGGCCGCTCATGACGGCTCGAAGCACCCAAAGACTGAAACCCTTGACTTGTTCCGCGGTGATCGTCGGCGGCATCGACAATTCCTGTGTTGCGGTCACGACGTCGAGGACCGCCGGGCCATCATGGGCCAGTACGTCCCGGATCGCATTCGGCAACTCACCGGGATCCTCCACCCGCACCGCGTGGATACCCATGGCGCGGGCCATGGTTGCGAAATCAGGATTTTGCAGATCGACTCCGGTTTCGACGAATCCCGAGGCTTTCATCTCCAGCGCCACAAACCCAAGAATGCCATTGTTGAAGATCACGACTTTCACGGGCAGCTTCATCTGCGTCAGCGTGATGAGGTCTCCCATCAGCATGGCAAATCCGCCGTCGCCCGACATCGAAATCACCTGCCGCGCCGGCTGCGACGCCTGAACGCCGATTGCATGCGCCATCGCATTAGCCATCGAGCCGTGAACCCACGAGCCGATGAGACGGCGGCGTCCATTCATCGCGAGATAGCGCGCCGCCCAGATCGTTGGCGTGCCGACATCGGCCGTGAAGACAGCATCCTCGGAGGCCTGCTCGCTGAGCAAGCGCGCCAGGTATTGCGGATGGATCGGCTTGTGGCCCGGCGTGCCGCGGGCGAGTTCGTCCAGCCCGGCACGGGCTTTCTTGTAATGGGCGCGGCTGGCATCGAGATGCTTGCTGTCGGTCTTTGCCTTGAGCTTCGGCAGCAGCGCTGTGATGGTGGCGCCGACGTCGCCGACAATGCCGAGGTCGAGCTTGCAGCGGCGGCCGAGATTCTCCGGCCGGATATCGACCTGGGCGATCTTGGCGTCATCAGGCAGAAACTGTTTGTAGGGGAAATCGGTCCCGAGCATCAGCAGCACGTCGCAAGCGTGCATGGCGGCGTAGCCGGAAGAGAAGCCGATAAAGCCGGTCATGCCGACATCGTAGGGGTTGTCGAATTCGACATGCTCTTTGCCGCCCAATGCGTGCACCATGGGGCTCTTGAGCATCTCGGCGAGTTGCATCAGGCTGTCGTGAGCGCCGGCACAGCCGCGACCGCAGAACAGCGTGACGCGTTTGGCGTTATTCAAAAGCTCCGCCAATGCAGTCAATTCCGGTTCGGCCGGGCGAACAATGGGCGCGGCCGGCAGCAGCCCGGCATTCGGTGAAATGCCACGCTTGGGCGATGACCGCAGCGCGACGTCGCCGGGGATCACCAGAACCGCCACGCCGCGTCGGCCTACTGCTGCGCGGATCGCGTTCTCCAACACGTAAGGCAGCTGGGCCGTATCGGAGACCAGCTCGCAATAGTGGCTGCATTCCCTGAACAGCTCTTGCGGATGGGTCTCCTGAAAGTAGCCGCCCCCGATCTCGCCGGAAGGAATCTGCGCCGCGATCGCCAGCACTGGCGTGCGGCTGCGGTGCGCATCGAACAAGCCATTAATGAGGTGGAGATTGCCCGGACCGCACGAGCCGGCGCAGACGGCGAGTTCGCCCGTGATCTGCGCTTCGCCAGCGGCCGCGAAGGCCGCCACCTCTTCATGCCGAACGTGAATCCAGTCGATTGTCTTTCGTTTGCGCAACGCCTCGGTCAAGCCATTCAGGCTGTCCCCGACCACGCCGAAGATGCGCTTTACTCCCGCCTGGATCAGGGTTTCCGCGATGAGGTCGGCGACATTTTCGATCCGCATGGCTGTTCATCCTTGTTCAGTGCGACGTCAGTCAACTCGCGATGGGACGATCCCGTTGACCCGGATCGAGCATGATGTTGGACGCGATGCGATCGCGCAAGCCTATGGCCGATCAAACCTTCGCGTTTGCAGACGCCAGGGCAGGTTCGCTGACGCAGGGCACGTTCACCGCAACACATGCCGTGGCAGCCAAAGCGAAATCTCCGGTACATAGGTGACGAGCATCAGCACCAGGAACATCACCGTGTAGAACGGCCAGATCTTCCGCATCACCTGCTCGATCGTGACCTTGCCGACCGCGCATCCGACAAAAAGGATCGAGCCGACCGGCGGGTGGCACAATCCGATGCCGAGGTTCAGCAGCATGATCATGCCGAAATGAACAGGATCGACCCCGAAATTCTGCATCACCGGCAGCAGGATCGGTGTCGCGATCAGGATGGAAGGCGCCATGTCGACGAGGGTGCCGAGCACCAAAAGCAGAATATTGATCAGAAACAGGATGACGTATTTGTTGCTCGATATCGACAGGAAGAATGCCGTCATCTTCGCCGGCATCTGCGTCAGCGCCATCACGTAGCCGACGCTGGAAGCGCATGCGATCAGGGTCAGCACCATCGCCACGGTGCGCAAGGTCCGGTGCAGCAAAGCGGGCAGGTCGCGCCAGCGATAATCGCGATAGATGAACATCGTCACGAAGAAGGCCCAGATGCACGCGACCGCGCCGGCCTCTATCGCCGTAAAGATGCCGCCGAGAATGCCGCCGAGGATGATGACGAGCGTCACCAGCCCCCAGGCCGCATCGATCGTGATCTTGATGGCGTCTTTCGCCGGTGCCGTCTGGCCAGGGGGATGCCGGTCGCGGTAAGCGATGACGAGGCAGAGAACGATCAGCGAGAAGCCGAGCAGGAGCCCGGGAAAGACGCCGGCCATGAACAAGGCGCTGATCGAGATCGTGCCGCCGGTCGCAAGCGAATACAGCACCGCGTTGTGGCTCGGCGGCACCAGCAGCGCCTGCACCGAAGACGTGATGGTGAGGTTGGTTGCGAACACGCGCGGATATCCGGCCCTTTCCATCTGCGGAATCATCACCGAGCCGATCGCTGAGGTATCTGCGACCGCCGAGCCGGAAATCCCGCTCAGGAACGTGGTTGCCAGCACGTTCACGATCGAAAGGCCGCCGCGCAACCGGGTAAATCCGACGAGAACATCTGCAAATGCAACGAGACGGCGCGCCATGCCGCCTTCGGCCATGATCGCGCCGGCCAGCACAAAGAATGGAATCGTCAGCATCGCCACCTTGCTGACGCCGTCCGAGATCTTCAGCATCACCGCTTCCAGCGGAATTCCGATCCACCAGGCGCCCGCGATCGCTGCAAAAGCCAGCGAGTAAGCGATGGGCATGCCGATGACAAAGCACACGAGCATGGCCGCGAGTAGAACGAAGATGTCCATGGCATGCTTCCCCGGTTAGTCGAACGGTGCCACTTCGCGTTCTTGAGGCATGGCCTCCGGCGGAAGCCCGAGCAAAATGCGTTCAATGATGAAAAGCAGCAGGCAAACCCCGCCGACCGGTATCGGCAAATAGGTGACGCCGACCGACAGGAACGGAAAATCTGCAATCGTATTGTGCCAGGTGACTTCGACGAGCCGGGTGCCCCAGACGATCATGAAGACCGCGATTAGCGCCATCAGCAACTGCACCACCAGATCAAGCAGCCGCCGCAATTCCGCGGGCAGCTTGTCGGCAAAGAACGAAACGCTCATGTGCAGATTGACGCGATAGCCTGCGGCAGCACCGATGAAGGTCAGCAGGATGGTCAACAGCACCGCCAGCGGCTCCGGCCATGATGCCGCGCTGTTGAGGACGTAGCGGGTAAATACCGCCCAGGGAATAATGGCCGAAATCAACGCCAATGCGATACAGCCGACCACCACGCACAGGAGATACAGGTAGTCCATCGTTCGACGAAACAATCCTGCCATTCCCAAGCTTCCCGATTGTCAGGCTCTGCCTTGATGGAGCGTTCGATCGCCGTCTCGCGCTTTGAGTGCGCGCAAAACTTCTATGCGATGGCGTTGATGCGGTTGATCATGTCCTGATATTTCGGGCCATATTTGTCCCACACCGGTTTGACCGCGTCCTGGAACGGCTTCTTGTCGGCGATCTCGGTGATCTGGCAGCCCGCCGCTTTCGCCTTCTCCATCGCCTGCTGCTCATACTTGTTCCAGAATTCGCGCTCCTCGAGCTGCGCTTCGCGGGCGAACTTCTTGATCAGGCTTTGGTCGTCCGCCGAGAGCGTGGCCCATGTCCTCTTGGAAAACATCAGCACTTCCGGAATGATCAGGTGCTCGGTGAGGGAGAGATATTTCGCCGCGGTATAATGATTGCTGAAGACATAGCTCGGTGGATTGTTCTCGGCCCCATCGATCACGCCGGTCTGCAACGCGCTGAAGACCTGGTCGTAGCCCATCGCAACCCCGTTGCCGCCGAGCGCATTCATCATGTCGATGAAAATCGGGTTGCCGATAACGCGGAATTTCAGGCCCTTGATGTCTTCGATCGATTTGATCGGCTTCTTGGTGTTGTAGAGGCTGCGCGCGCCAGCATCCATCCAGCACAGCGCAACCAGTTGGGCATTGGCATTGGCCGTGATCTTGTCGAGCAGCTCCTGGCCGATCGGCCCGTCCATCATCTTTTCGGCATGCGCCACGTTCCTGAACAGGAATGGCATGTTGACGACGTTGATCTCGTCGACGATCGGGCCGACGGCTCCGGCGCTGACGCGCAGGAGCTGAACGGCGCCGATCTGGGTCTGTTCGATGGTCTCTTTCTCTCCCCCGAGCTGCATCGACGGATACATCCGGACCGAGAGCCGCCCGTTGGTCGCCGCCTCGAGCTTCTTGCCCAGGTTCTCCGCCGCCGCCACGGTCGGATAGCCGGGAGGCTGAACGTCGGAGGCCTTGAACACCATTTTGGTCTGCGCGGCGGCCGGTGCTGGCGGCGTCAGGCCCGTCGCCAGGCCGGCCGCCCCAAGACCCGCGCTCAATCTGATAAAATCACGGCGTTTCATGAGAAGCCTCACCAAAGCGCTATTATTTTATTTTCCCGGCCGGACGCGCCGCAGAACTATCCTTTATGAGCGCTGTGATAGTTGTCGACGATCTCGCGGAATTTCTTGACGTTGTCCGCGCCCGCATAGTCCGCGATGCGCTTGTACGCCGGCTCCATCTTGGCGCGGAACGCCGCGAGATCGGGGCGGGTGACCTGCATCCCGGCTTTTTGCAGCTTGTCGATCTGGTCGGTCTCGGCATCGGCGATCAGCTTGCGCATCAACTCGCCGGAGCTTCTGCTTTCTTCGTGGAAGATCGCCTGTTGTTCCGGGGTCAGGCGCTTCCAGCTGTTGACGCCAATGGTGTGGATCATGTTGTTGTAGACATGCTGGGTCAGCGCCAAGTGCTTCTGCACCTCGGCGATCTTGTTGAAATAGATCACCGCGATCGGGTTTTCTTCGCCGTCGACCACCTTTTGCGAGAGCGCCAGATAGAGTTCGGGGAAGGCGATGGCCGTCACGACGGCGCCGAGCGCTTCCATCGAGGCCTGAATTTGCAGCTCGGGCGGCGTGCGGATCTTCAGGCCCTTCATGTCATCGGGCTCATTGATCGGGCGGACGCTGTTGGTGACGTTGCGGAAGCCGTATTCCCAGTTTCGCAGCAGCACAAAGCCCTGCTTTTCCGCCAGCGGCGCCAGCCATTCCATCGCCGGACCGTCGAGGATCGGGAAGGCGTCTTCGCGCCCATTGAAAATGAAGGGCAGTTCGATGGTGGCGAATGCCTTGTCATACTTGTCGAGCTGTCCCTGCGTCGGCAGGCCCATATCGATGGTGCCGAGCTTGATCTGCTGGGCCTGTTCCGGCGGCCCACCCAACTGATTGTTGGGGAAGATCGCGATCTTGATGGCGCCATCGGTGCGTTTTTCGACCTGGCTGGCGAATTGCTTGGCGGCGATGTTGGCCGGATGGCCTTCTTCGGCGAAGTGAGCAAAGCGCATGGTGATGGTTGCCGCGCGCGCGATATAGGGCGCGGCGATGGTCAGTCCGGCGGCGCCGACGCTGGTCTTCAGGAAATCTCTGCGATCCATTGGTATCCTCCTGTCGTTTTTGATCCGCATTGCCTGCGGAATTATCCGTTGAAACCGAAATAATGCGGCAGAGCGAGCGTGAACCACGGCACGGCGGCCACGATCAGCAATCCCGCGATGAGCATGATGAGATAGGGCAGCATGGCGCGGGATGCCGTCTCGATGTCGCAGCGCATCACAGCGCAGCAGACATAGAATCCCACACCGGCAAACGGCATGAAGCCGCCGATGCCCATGGCAATGATCAGCACCAGCGCATAATGCAGTTCGCTCAGGCCGAGTTTTCCGGCGATTGGAATCAACAGCGGCGCAAGCACGTTGAGCGACGGCAATCCTTCAAGCAGCACGCCGACCAGGATGAGCAGGACGATCGAGCAGAGCATGAAGATGGTCTGGCTGTCGCCGACCGATTGCAGCAACGTCACCAGCCGCTGCGGAAGATAGGCGACCGTGAGCGTCCAGGAGAAACTCGATGCTGCCGCAAAAATGAAAAGCAGAACGCCGGTAAGGGCCGCCGTGTCGATCGCAATACGAATGAACCCGTTCAGGCTCATTTCGCGATAGACCAGTGTCGACAGCAGCAGGCCGTAGACGACCGCAAGTGCTGCGATCTCGGTCGGCGTCGCGATCCCGAGCAGGATGCCCGCGAGCAGGCTGCCTGGCATCAAGAGCGGCAGGATCGCGCCCAACCCTGCGCGGGCCATGACCGCGCCACTGGCGCGCGGCGTGCGGGGCGCTCCGCTGGCGCGGGCACGCACATAGATCAAGACCATCAGGCAGACTGCCATCACCGCAGCCGGTATCAGGCCGCCGATAAACATCGCGCCGACAGACACGCTGGTGATCGAGCCGACGATCAGCATGGCGATGCTCGGCGGTACGGTCTCGCCCATCACGGCAGCGGCGGCGAGCACGGCCGCGCCTTCAGCCGCGCCATGGCGTTCGCGCAGTTCGTCGCGCATCACAGTGCCGACCGCGGCGACGTCGGCGGGTTTCGAGCCTGACAATCCCGATACCAGATACATGCTGGCGACGGTGACCTGAAGCAAGCCGCCCTGCATGTGGCCGACCAGCGCGTGAATGAAGCGCACCAGGCGGATGCTGATGCCGCCACGCTCCATCACCAGCCCCGCGAGGATGAAGAAGGGCACGGCGAGCAGAATGAAGTTGCCGGTGCCGTTGACCATGGTCTGCGGCAGCACCACCAGCGATGCCGTTCCGGTTCCCCACAGATAGATCGCAGTCGACAGCAGCAGCACGAAGCCAACGGGAACGCCGGCCAGGATCGCGACAAAGAACAGGCCGAGCGCCGCGATGATCGCGGCATCGTCGCCAAGCCACGGCAGCCAGATATCGCGCGTCAAGGCGGCCACCGCGATGGTCACCGCGAACGCGGCGCCGACGCCGAGCGCCATCATGCCGTGTTCGCGCCGGAGATTGACCGCGGCATAGAGCATCAGCAGCACCATGCCGATCGGCAGCGGCAGCGCAATCAGCGCGGCCGGCATCTGGAAGATCGGCGTGTATTCGCCCCAGCTTGAACTTAAGAATTCGATCGAGACGTAACCGGTGATCCCGGCGACGAACAGCACGACGACGTCAGCGAGCGCCAGGCATCCGCGTTCGCCGCGTGAAGGGAGCCGGCTGAGAATGACGCGGACGAAGGCGTGATCGCGCCGCCGGTAGGCGACCGCGCCGCCGATAAACGCCAGGATCGACAGCGCCAGCCGGGCGATCTCGTCGGTCCACAGGAAGGAGCGGGCGAAATAGACACGTGCGGCAACGTTCGCCAGCACCAGCACGAGCTCACCCAACAGCGCCGCGACTATCACCGCTTCGGCCGCGAGATCGACGTAGCGTAGCGGCGTGATTTCCCGCCGGGCGGGCGATCCCACCGCGCCGGAAAGTGCGATCGGTTCTCCGGCGTTCGACAATGCGACATCCATGGCGCTACCGCGCATCACGTCGCAACTGGACGAAAATTCAACAGGCCGTTCATATCATCACCTCCCGATTGCGCGTTGTTTTTTGGTCGCGCTTCTTTATCTGTTTGTTTTGTTGGCTTTGCTTTCAGTTCGCCTCGTCGAAAAACTCCGGATTGATGCTTTGCGTGGCGCAGATATCGCCAAGCAACCGGTCGAGGTGGTTGCCCATCGCGAGACTCGCTGCCGCCGGATCATGCGCCTCGATCGCGGTCAGGATGGCCTCATGCTCCCTGATCACTTGGGCGATCCGTCCGGTTTGCGGCAGCGTCAGGCGCCGGTAGCGGTCGACATTGACTTTCACCTGCTGGATCAGTCTCCAAATTCCGGGATATCTCGCGACCTCTGCGATGGTTGCGTGGAACATTTCATCCGCCTGATGAAAGGCATCGCCATCCCCAGCGGCGTCAGCCTCACGCTGGCGTTCCAGGATCGAGCGCAGGGCCAGGATCTGGCTCGACGTCGCGCGCTCCGCCGCGAGCCGCGCCGTGGTTTCCTCCAGCGCCTTGCGGATGATGATGGTTTCCGGCAACGCCGCAATCGGAATGCGCGAAACGATCATGCCCGACTGCGGGAATATCTCCAGCAGACCTTCGTCTGAGAGTTTCAGGATGGCTTCGCGAACCGGCGTACGGCTGACGCCGTAGGAGAGGGCGATCTCCGCCTCGGAGACGGCTTCGCCGGGACGGCGCCGCAGCGACACGAGCTCGGTGCGAAGGTCGGAATAGATCCTCGACGCGGCGGTTTCGCCACGCGGCCGGCCGCTGCGGCGAACGCCCGACGCCGCCGGATGGCCCGATGTTTCCGTCTTTTTCGTCGCACGCGCCGGCATTGGTTTGCCTTGCCAATTAATATATTAGTATATGAACTGATCTGGACAAAGATCAAGCGGATTGCTCGCCTCATTGCGGGAGACGTTTCGCTTCTGTGCACAAAAGGAACTTCAGTCGTGACCGACTATCGCAAACTCTTCGATCTCACCGGCAAGACCGCAGTGGTGCTTGGCGCAGCTTCCGGCATCGGAAAATCATCGGCCGAAGCGCTGGCGTCGCTCGGCGCAAGCGTATTGTGCGCCGATATGGCGGCCGAAGGCGCGGAAGCCACCGCCGCCGGCATCCGCAACAATGGCGGCGCGGCGGAAGCGACCACGTGCGACGCGGCTGACGCAGCCGATGTCACCGCGCTTGCGGCGAAAGCGTTGCAGAAATTTTCGCGCGTGGATATCGCGGTCACGACGCCTGGACTCAACATCCGCAAAACCATCCTCGATTACACCGAGGAAGACCTCGACCGCGTCATCAACCTCAACATCAAGGGCACGGTGTGGTTCTTTCAGGCCTTCGGCCGCATCATGACCAGCCAGAAGGGCGGCAGCCTGATCGCGTGTTCCTCCGTGCGCGCCGTCACCATCGAGCCGGGACTTGCGGTCTATGGCTCAACCAAGGCTGCGATCGGCCTGCTGGTGAAGGGGTTTGCCTCCGAAGTCGGCCGTTTCGGCGTCCGCGTCAACGCGATCGCGCCGAGCATCGCCGAGACGGCGCTGACCGGACCGTTCAAGCAGCGGCCCGATATCTATAATCTCTACGCGGCGCATACGGTGCTGAACCGCTGGGCCAGCGCCGACGAAGTCGCAACCGCCGTCGCCTATCTCGCTTCCGACGCCGCAAGCTATGTCAGCGGCAGCACCTTGTTCGTCGACGGCGGCTGGACCGGCATTGACGGCCCGCCGACCGGCCTGACGCAATTGGCCAAGTAAGCCCGCGGAATCCGTACGCCGCTATCTCGCACCGCTGAGAAAGCCTGCGCGGGTGCGTGCCTCCTGCTGATCGGCTCCGATCAACAGATCGATCAGCGCTTGCGCCTGCCGGGTGTTCGCGGCCTGCGTGGTCACGCCTGCCGTGTACATCGTCGCGAGGTCGCAGCCTCGCGGCAGCGACCCCGACAGCGTCACGCCCTCCGTGCTGATGATTTCCGTCGATTGCGTGCAGCCAAGCGGTTTTGCAGCGTCGGACGCCGCGAGATGGCGCATGGCAGTGGCGCCATTGGGAAAGATTTTCAGCCGGGCGGCGACCTCGTCGGCAATGCCGAGCTGGCCCAGCACTTTCGCGACATGAATGCCGGCGGTTGAGGCCTTGGTGTCCGGCACAAAGATCGCATCGGAAGCGAGGAAGGCCGCACGCAGCGTTGCGGCGTCGGTCACCTCGACCTTGGGATCGCGGCCGCGAACGGCGAGTGCAGTCTCAACCAAGCCGACATCCGAGATCGAGGAGGGGACGACGAGCTTCTCCTCCGCCAGTCTGGCGACGAGCGCCGCCGTCAGAATAACGATGTCGGTGGGCATGCCGTTGCGCAGCTTGTCGGCCATGGCGCCGACCGCGCCGAACTCGCCTGCGATGTCGAGGCTGGTCATCGCCTTGAATTTTGGTGCGAGGCTTCCGACCAGTCCCTGGGCTGCGCCGCCGCTGAGGATGTTAAGGGCGCTCATGAGGTCATTTCCATCGCCGCGATCAGACTATCGCGCGTGATCGGCAGATTGCGCACCCGCACCTCCAGCGCATCGAATACGGCGTTGGCGATCGCGGCGGTGACCGGGCCGTGGGCGGCTTCGCCTGCGCCGAGCGGCTCCAGTTCCGGC
The DNA here is from genome assembly GCF_900105125.1 of Bradyrhizobium canariense. Classification (NCBI taxonomy): domain Bacteria; kingdom Pseudomonadati; phylum Pseudomonadota; class Alphaproteobacteria; order Hyphomicrobiales; family Nitrobacteraceae; genus Bradyrhizobium; species Bradyrhizobium canariense. Next base: position 36,013 of record NZ_LT629750.1, read on the forward strand.
CGCGGGATGATCTCGACTTGCACGTCCGGTACCTCGCTGAAACGCAGAATGGGATAATTGGTCCAAGTGTTGCTGGTGATGCGTTCTCTGTCAAAACGAACGCGTTCTTTCAACACCCAACTTGTCGCCTGGATCGCGCCACCCTCGATCTGGTTGATCACGCCGTCGGGATTGATGACTTCGCCGACGTCGACCGCGATCGTCAACCGGTTCACCCTGATATCTTCAGCGCCCTCGATCTCGGCGACGACAGCGCAATAGGCGCCGGTGTTCTTGTAGCGCGCAAAGCCGAGGCCATGACCGATGCCGGCCTGTCTAGCTGGCTTCCAGTTGGCTCGAGCAGCCGCAGCACGGATCACATCCCTTGCCCTTGGATCCCGCAAGTGACGCAGCCGGAAATCGACCGGATCCTCGCCGCGCGCGCTGGCCAGTTCGTCGAGGAACGACTCGATCGCGAAGACATTGCCGTGGGCGCCAAGCGTCCGCAGCGCCGACGTCCGTATCGGCATGGTCAGCAGGCGATGGCACTCGATCTGCTGCGACGGAAAATCATAGAGCGGTATCGAGTTGCGATCCGCGCCGCCGCCATTGGCCTGCGGCGGGTTGGTCGAGATATAGCGCGGAAACGGATTGGATATTTCGGTGGCCGCGAGCAGTGCAGGCTGGCTCGCGCGCCCCGGCCGCGCGGTGTGACCATTGCTCCAGACGCTGTGACGCCATTCAACGATTTCACCTTTGGCATCGAGATCGGCCTCGATCTCGATCGCCATCGCCGCGCCAAACGGCGCGTGCGACATCTCGTCGGCGCGCGACCATTGCACGCGGACCGGGCGGCCATCGGCTGCTTTCGCCAGCAGAACCGCATCGAGCGCGACATCGTCGGCAGCGTTATGCCCGTAGCAGCCGGCGCCTTCCATGTGCTCGACGGTGATATTCTCGAGCGGCAATTTGAGAACCAGCGCAAGATCGCTGCGCAGAAAATAGACGCCCTGGCTGTGGGTCCAGACCCGCACGCGATCGCCGGTCCACTGCGCCATGGCGCAGGACGGCGCGATCGATCCGTGCGCAATATAGGGGCGGGTATATTGCCGCCGGATCGTGCGGGTCTTTCCGGCCCTTTGGGATGCCGTCTTTTTATCGATCACCACCGACTCGACCGGCTGGGCTTTCAGCCATTCGGCGAGGCCATCTTCGTCGGGCAGCGTCTCGCCTGACGACCACGAGGCTCCCTTGCTCAGAGCGCGAAGCGCGGCTTCGGCGCCTTCTTCGGTTTCGCTGACCAATGCCAGGAAATTTCCGTCGCGGACGATGGCGACGAGGCCCGAAACCGCGCGCGCGCCGTCCTCGCGCAGTTCGACGAGATTCGCGCCCGACAATTCCGCCCGCAATACGCGGCCGTGCAGCATCCCGGGCAGTGCGGAATCGTGAATGAACCGCGGATGCGCAAAAACCTTGTCGGGAAGGTCCACCCGCGGCACGGAGTTGCCGGCAAGCGCGCGTTGCGCCGGCGATTTGGCTGTCACGTCAGGAGTTGCCTGCCGATCCAGCGAAACCTCACTGGCGAGTTCCCAATAGCTGGTCTGTGCATTGCCGGGACCCGACATGGTGCCGTCTTTGAGGTCGAGCGCATCGATATCGACGCCCAGCCGATCCGACGCCGCTGTCAGAAAGATCCGCCGGATTTCGGCGCAGACGTGGCGTAGCGCGCGCCCCGAATGCTGCACTGAAAGACTGCCCGACGTGACGCCCTCATTGGGGCTGCCGGCCGTCGACGCGCGGATCATCTGCACGCGGGTGATATCGACGTCGAGTTCGTCGGCGGCGATCTGCGCCAGCGCCGTCACGATGCCTTGCCCGATCTCGACCTTTCCCGGCGAGACGATCACCTGGCCTTCGGGCGAGAAGCGCACCCATGACGATAGCTTTGGATTCGCCGCCAGGCTGACCGGCAACTTCGCCACAGGCGGGGAGGGCGAGGGCTCGGTCATCGCGCGGCCATCTCGTTGGCCGCGCGCAGCACCGCCCTAACAATTCGATTGTGCGATCCGCAGCGGCACAGGTTGCGATCCAGTGCTGCCTTCACGTCGGCGCTATCAGGGGAGGGGTTTCGCTTCAAGAGCGCGGCGGCGCTCATCAGGATGCCGGGAATGCAATAGCCGCATTGCATGGCCTGCTCGGCGATGAAGGCGCGCTGCAGCGGATGCGGCGCCTGCTCACTGCCTAAACCCTCGATCGTGGTGACGTCCTTGTCCGCAACCGACCACAGCGGCGTGTCGCAGGAGGCGACGGCATGATCACCGATGATGACGTTGCAGGCGCCGCATTCGTTGGCGCCGCACCCAAAATGCGGACCGATCATGCCGAGCCGCCCGCGCAACACCGACAGCAGCGACAGATCGGGATCGGCATCGACTTCGGTCTCGACGCCATTGAGGCGGAATCGAATGCCGGACATCAGGGACCGTGCTCTATTGCGGCTTGTCAGCGAAACGCTTGACGACGTCAGCCCACTTTACAATATCGCCGCGCAGATATTTGTCGAACTCTTCCGGCGTCATCGACATCGGAAGCGCGCCCTGTTCGGCCCAGAGCTTGACCACGTCCGGCCGCTTGACTACGGCATTGACCGCGGCATTGAGCTTGTCGATGATCGGCTTCGGCGTCCCGGCCGGCGCCATCAGGCCGAGCCAGATGGTTGCCTCATAGCCGGGAACGCCGGCTTCGGTAACGGTCGGTACATCCGGCAGCACGTCGGAGCGCATCTTGCCTGTCGTGGCGAGCGCGCGCACCTGGCCGGCGCTGACGTTGGGCGCCATGGTCGTCACTGCGTCGATCATCATCTGCACCTGTCCGCCGATGACGCCGCTGCGCGCATCGCCGCTGTTGCGGTAGGGAACATGCACGACATCGATACCCGCCATGGTCTTAAACAGCTCGCCGGCCATGTGATAGGGCGTGCCCTGGCCGGATGAGGCGAAGTTCAGCTTGCCCGGCTGCGATTTGGCGAGAGCGATGAATTCCTGCAGCGTCTTGGCCTGAACTTGCGGGTTCACGACAATCACAAGATCGGAATAATTGATCGGTGCGATCGGCACCAGATCGCGCATCAATTCATATTTGCGTTGCGGCACCAGCGATTCATTCGCCGTCTGGGTGTTCGACATCATCAGCAGCGTGTAGCCGTCCGGAGCCGACTTGACGGCCTCGACCGTGCCGATCACGCCGCCCGCACCGGTGTGGTTTTCGACCACGAAGGGCTGGCCGAAACTGGCCTGCAGGCTGTTGCCGATCAGGCGGGCCGTGACGTCAGCGGGTCCTCCCGCGCCGAAGGGAACGATGATCCTGACCGGGCGCGTCGGATAATCCTGCGCCCGGCACGGCGCCGCAAGCAGGGCCGGGGCGGCGAGCAATGTTGCCGCAAGCGCCAGCGCAAACCTTGGGCCCCTCATCTCAATCTCTCCCGGTTTCAATTTTATTTTGCAGCGCACAGATCGCTGGTTCTGTTGTGCTGTCAAGTCTAGCCGCTTCAGCGACGAGCTGTCGACGATAGACTCCGATCCCGCTGTAGGAATAAAAGATAACTTCCGGGGTACCTGATTTCGCACGAAGAGATGCGGGGCGGAATGAGCCGATGAATAATCCGAGGATATCTCGTCGCAACGTGCTCATGGGCTCAGGTGCATGGCTCGCGGGTGCTGCGTTCTCGACCCGCGTGATGGCGGATGCGCCGCCGGCCGAACCGGTTACGCCCGATCTGATTGCGGCTGCAAAGAAAGAAGGCCAGGTCATCTATTATACGTCGACCGATCTGCCGGTTGCCGAGAAACTGGCGAAGGCGTTCGAGACGAAATACGACGGCATCGCCGTGCGCGTCGAACGCACCGGGGCGGAGCGGGTGTTCCAGCGCATCGGCCAGGAATATTCCAGCAACATTCACGCGGTCGATGTGGTGAATTCATCCGATGCGGCGCATTTCATCGTCTGGAAGCGCGATGGCATCCTGGCGCCCTACGTGCCGGAAGATGTCGCGAAGTTCTATCCACCCGAGCACAGGGACGCCGACGGCCAGTTCGCGAGCTGGCGCGTCTGGCTTAGCATCATCGCCTACAACACCAACCTGGTGAAAGCGGATGAAGCGCCGAAGAGCTTCGTTGATCTGCTTGATCCGAAATGGAAGGGCAAGATCGTCAAGGCGCATCCCGGTTACAGCGGCACGATCATGACCGCGACCTATCAGATGCAGCGCGATCTCGGCTGGAGCTATTTCGAGCAACTCGCCAAACAGAACGTCATGCAGGTGCAGTCCTCGGCCGATCCGCCGAAGAAACTCGATCTCGGCGAGCGCGCGGTCATGGCCGACGGCAATGAATACAACATTTTGCAGATGAAAGAGGCGGGCCGTCCGGTCGAGCCTGTATATGCCAGCGAAGGATCGCCGCTGATCATCGGCCCCAACGGCATCTTCAAGGGCTCGCCCAATCCGAACGCGGCCAAGCTGTTCCAGTCGTTCTGCTTCAGCCGCGACGCGCAACAGCTCATCATCGATGTCGGCGGCCTGCGCTCGGTGCACCCGCAAGCCCGGGAGAAACCGGGGCGCAAGCCGTTCAAGGATATCAAGACCATGAAAGACGACGCGGCCGCGGTGGAAAAAGAAGGCGACGCCATCAAGGCGCGCTACAGCAAGATCTTTCACGTCTGACCCCGAACATCGAGCCATCATGACAGCCGAGTTACCAAAGACATCCGTTGCCGAAACGCTTGCCCGTAAAATCGTGGCACTCAAGGCAGGTGGCCTGCCGGCGGCGACCACGCGCAAATGCGAGGATCTCCTGATCGACGTGGTTGGATTGTGCGTCACCGCGCGCAACGAGGATTACATCAAAAGCGCGCTGGCGGGCTGCGACGATGACGGTCCGTGCACTGCGATCGGTCATACACGGAGGCTCACGGCTTCCGGTGCAGCCTTCGTCAACGGGACCGCGGCGCACGGCGAGGATTTTGACGACACCTTCGAGGGCGGCCCGGTGCATGCCGGCGCGGTGATCGTGCCCGCGGTGCTGGCCGCGTGCGAGCGTCACAATCCCGATGGCCGCATGGCGCTGGTCGGCATCGCCGTCGGCACCGAGGTTCTTTGCCGGCTGAGCCTGGTGGTGCCCAAAGCCGTCCACAAGGCAGGTTTTCATCCTACCGCGATCTTCGGCGCCATGGGCGCTGCCGCAGGTGTCGGCGCCGCGCTCGGCCTCGACGCCAAACAGATCGTGGACGCGCTCGGCATCGCCGGCAGCATGGCGGGCGGCATCATCGAATATCTCGCCGAGGGCGCCTGGACCAAGCGGCTGCATGCGGGATGGGCGGCGCAGTCAGGACTTCGGGCAGCGCTGCTGGCACGAGGTGGCTTCGTCGGTCCGCGCACGGTGTTTGAGGGCGTGCATGGGTTGTTCCACGGTTTCGCGCACACGACCCAAGGCGACTACGACGCGCTGACAGGTGACTTCGGCACCCGCTGGGTGACGGACACGCTGGCGTTCAAGCCCTATCCCTGCGGGACCATGGCGCAGCCCTATATCGATTGTGCAAGAAGACTGGCCGCGCGCGGTATTAAACCAGAAGACGTCGCCGAGATCGTCTGCGAGGTCGCGGAAGGGACCGTGCACCGGCTGTGGGAGCCGCTCGCTGACAAGCAACGTCCGCGTAACGGTTATGCCGCCAAGTTCGCGGTGCCGTATCTGCTGGCGACCGGCTTTGTGCATGGCGGCGTCGGATTAGGCGCATTCACGGAAGCGGCGATCAGCGATATCAGCGTGCTCGCGCTTGCTGCAAAAGTGAAATTCGTCATCGATCCCGATAATCCCTATCCGAACAACTATACCGGCCACATCAAGGCGACGATGAAGGATGGCAGCGTGATCGAGGAACGGCAGCCTTATCTGCGCGGCGGCGCGCAGGAGCCGCTGCCCCGGCAGGACGTGACCGACAAGTTCGTGCTCAACGCGGAGCATGGCGGCTGGAGCAACGCCCAGAGCGATGCAACGTTAGAGCTGCTGGCGGGGTTGTATCGGAGCCGGATCAATCTATCGTCGTTGCGCCAGTAACCGCCGCCGTCATGCCCCGCGAGAGCGGGGCATCCAGTAATCGGTGAACTATCGGATCAATTGCGGACGTCGGTGTTTACTGGGTCGCCCGCTTTCGCGGACGATGACGAACCGGGGAGTGGGGCATGACCACCAAGGAACTCAGCGGCAAGGTCGCGATCGTCACCGGCGCCGGACGCAATATCGGCCGGGCGATCGCGCTGGCGCTGGCCGACGGCGGTGCATCTGTTGTGGTCAACGTGCGCAGCAATCGCACCGAAGCGGAGGCCGTCACGCGCGAGATCGAGGCCGCCGGCGGCAAGGCGCTGGTCCATGTCGGCGATGTCACCGACGCTGCGGCCGTACAGGCGATGGCGGACGCCGCCACAAAGCATTTCGGCCGTATCGACATCCTCGTCAACAACGCTGCGCTGCGGCGGGAGAAGCCGTTTTCCGAGATGAGCTATGCCGAGTGGCGCGAAATCATGGATGTCATCCTCGATGGCACGTTTCATTGCGTGAAGGCCTGCCTTCCGGCACTGAGGCAATCCGGCGCGGGCGCCATCGTCAATATCGGGGGGCTGAGCGCGCACATCGGTGCGAAAGACCGCGCCCATGTGGTGACGGCAAAGGCGGGGATTATCGGCCTTACCCGCGCGCTGGCCCATGACCTCGCTTCCGACGGCATTACCGTGAATTGCGTGGTTCCCGGGCTGATCGGTACGCCGCGCCCGAAGGACAAGCCGGAACCGGCCCATCATCTGACCCATCAGACCATCACGGGCGAACGTGGCAGGCCGGAGGATGTCGCGGCAACCGTTCGTTTCCTGTGCGGCCCTGGCGCGCGCTACATCAACGGACAGGCTATCCACGCCAATGGCGGGGCTTATCTCGGCGCTTAGAGCATGATCCGGACCCGAAGGGCCGCGTCAGCGCAGAGTGGGAACCGGTTCTCCGTCGCGAGACAAACGCCAAGCGTTTGCGCGGAGATCATGCCCAAATAAAGAGATGCGATTATGATCCGAATTCGATCGGATCGTGATCCAGTGCGTGGCTTGTAAGCGGTTTTACGGATGCATTGCCGGATAAATACGCTTAGCTGCAGCGGAATTTGATGTTATCAATTCTGTCATGAACCAGCACGCCAAGATCGAGATCCGGCATTCCACCTGTCCGCATGATTGCCCGTCGGCCTGCGCCCTCGACATCGAGGTGATCGACAATTCCACCATCGGCCGCGTCCGCGGTTCCAAGCAACAGACCTACACGGCCGGCGTGGTCTGCGCTAAGGTCGCGCGCTATGCTGAGCGCATCCATCATCCCGACCGGCTGACCTATCCGCAGTTCCGCACCGGCCCGAAGGGATCGGGCAAGTTCGGGCGGATCTCGTGGGACGACGCGCTGGACGAGATCGCGGCGCGCTTCGATCGGGCCGAGCGCGAGTTCGGCGCCGAATCGGTATGGCCCTATTATTATGCCGGCACCATGGGCCTCGTGATGCGCGACGGCATCAACCGCCTCGCCCATGTGAAAAAATATTCGCGCTTCTACTCAACGATCTGCTCGACCATCGCGCGGGTAGGCTTTGCTGCCGGCACCGGCAAGGTTGCCGGCGTCGATCCGCGCGAGATGGGCGTCTCCGACCTGATCGTGATCTGGGGCACCAATCCCGTGAACACCCAGGTCAATGTGATGACGCACGCTTCGCGCGCCCGCAAGGAGCGCGGCGCGAAGATTGCGGCGGTCGATGTCTACAACAACGACACCATGAAGCAGGCCGATATCAAGATCCTGCTGCGGCCGGGCACCGACGGCGCGTTCGCCTGCGGCGTCATGCATGTGCTGTTCCGCGAAGGCTATGCCGATCGCGACTATCTCGCGCGCTACACCGATTGTCCTGCCGAGCTCGAGGCGCATTTGGCGACCCGCACGCCGGAATGGGCGTCGTCGATCTCGGGCGTGCCGGTGGAGGAGATCGAGGCGTTCGCCCGCGCCGTCGGCCAGACCAAGCGGTCATTCTTTCGGCTCGGTTACGGTTTCACCCGCAGCCGCAATGGTGCAGCGCAGATGCACGCGGCGCTGTGCATTCCGGCCGTTACTGGCGCCTGGCAATATGAAGGCGGCGGCGCCTTCTTCAACAATCTTGCGATCTGGAAATTCAACGAGTCGATCATCGAGGGCCATGACGCGATCGATCGCACGACGCGGATCCTCGACCAGTCGAAGATCGGGCGGATCCTGACCGGCGACCCGGTGGCGTTGAACGGCGGCCCGCCGGTCAAGGCGATGCTGATCCAGAACACCAATCCGATGACGGTGGCGCCGGAGCAGGCGCTGGTGCGTCAGGGATTTGCGCGCCAGGACCTGTTCATGGTGGTGCATGAGCAGTTCATGACCGAGACCGCGCAGATGGCGGACCTTGTTCTGCCGGCGACGATGTTCATGGAGCACGACGATCTCTATTACGGCGGCGGCCATCAGCACATTTCGGTCGGCGCCAAGCTGATCGAGCCGCCCGGCGAATGCCGTTCCAATCATCAGGTGCTGCAAGGTCTGGCCCGCCGCCTCAACGCCGTGCACCCCGGCTTCGAGATGTCACCGCGCCAATTGATCGACGCGACGCTGAAGAAGAGCGGCCATGGCAACATCGATGCGCTGCAGGCCGATCTGTGGCGCGATCTGCAGCCGGACTTCCGGACTTCGCATTATCTCGACGGCTTCGCGCACGCGGACAAGAAATTCCACTTCAAGGCCGATTGGGCCCATGTGCCGCTCAGCAATGCCGGCATGATGGGGGCGTGGGACCAGATGCCCTCGCTACCCGACCACTGGACGGCGATCGAGGAGGCGGATGAAGCGCATCCGTTCCGGCTCGCGACCAGTCCCTCGCGCAGCTTCCTCAACACCAGTTTTAATGAAACGCCGTCCTCGCAGGCGCGCGAAGGCGTGCCGACCGTAATGATCCATCCTGACGATGCGGCCTCGCTCGGGATTGCCGATGGCGATGCCGTCACGCTCGGCAACATGCGTGGCGAGACCTCACTGACCGCGAAAGTATTCGACGGCGTGCGCCGTGGCGTGCTGATCGCGGAATCGGTGCACCCGAACAAGTCCCATATCGGCGGCCGCGGCATCAACATGCTGACCGGAGCCGAGGCCGTCGCCCCCGTTGGCGGCGCGGCATTCCACGACAACAAGGTCTGGGTGAAGCGGGCTGTGCCTGCCGCGTTTCCGACGCCTTAAATCTTCCGGTTTCCCCTTTTCGGGATCATGACCTAATGTTCGCCCGCGAATAAATAACGCGAGCGAGCAGGGACATGGCTGAAAACAGTAGCGTGATACTTGAGAAGCGCGGGCAGGCGTTCTGGATCACCATCAACCGGCCCGAGAAGCGCAACGCGCTGAACGGCGAGGTGATCGCCGGCATCAACAAAGGCTATCGCGACGCCCATGACGACAGGGATGTCCGCGTCATCGTGCTGACCGGGGCAGGCGACAAGGCGTTCTGCGCCGGCGCCGATCTGCAGAATACTGGCGGCGCGTTCGCCGCGGATTTCTCCAAGCCCAACGTGGATTATGCCGATCTGCTGCGGCTGTCGCAAAATGCCACCAAGCCGGCGATCGCGCGCGTCGGCGGCGTCTGCGTGGCCGGTGGCATGGGCCTGTTGTGCATGACGGATATGGCGGTCGCAGCCGATCACGTGATCTTTGGGCTGCCCGAAGTCAAGGTCGGCGTGTTCCCGATGCAGGTGATGGCCCTGTTGCAGGAGATCGCGCCGCGGCGTCTCGTCAACGAATGGGCGCTGACTGGCGAACCCTTTGATGCCCGCATCGCGCAAACAGCCGGGCTTTTGAACTATGTGGTGCCGGCGGCAGAACTCGACGCCAAGGTCGATTGGCTGATCGGCCGGATCGTCGACAAGTCCCCGACCGCGATCCGGCGTGGCAAATACGCCATGCGCGCGATCGCCTCGATGTCGTTCGACGAAAGTATCGCCTACACCGAAAGCCAGATCGCGCTGCTGGCGATGACCGAAGACGCCAAGGAAGGCCTCAAGGCGTTTGCCGAAAAGCGCAAACCGTCCTGGCCGGGGAAGTGAGCGCCAGACATTGATATTTTGTTTTGTAGCCGTCATTGCGAGCCAACGGGTCGGCGCAAGCGCCGCCCGATGACAGGCTCCGCGAAGCAATCCAAATATCTGTCCAGAGAAAGACTGGATTGCTTCGTCGCTTCGCTCCTCGCAATTGTGCAAGTTCAGTAATTCGCTGATTGAACGGGTTTGGTTTTGGCCGAAGCGAAGTCCTTTGGTGTCTTGCCGCCGAGGGCCTGATGGGGCCTATGGTTGTTGTAATAGATCAGATACTCGAAGAGTTCATTGGCGAAGTGATCGAGGTTGTCGAAGGTGGCGCCGTCGATGACGTCGTCGTCGAGGGTGCGCCAGAATCGTTCGATCTTGCCGTTGGTCTGCGGCCGGTATGGTCTTGTGTAGCGATGCCTGATGCCGAGTTCGAGGAGCATGGCTTCGAAGGGATGCTCTTCACGGTTGTTGCGGGATGCGAACTCGGCGCCGTTGTCGGACATGATTTCGGCGAAGACGAGCCCGTAGGTGACGTTGAGGGTGTTGATCATTTTCAGCGTCTTGAACATAACTGGCAACGCCTTCTTGGAGGTGATGACCTCGGCCCAGGCCAGGCGTGAGCGGCTATCGATCAGGCTGACCACATAGGCCGTGGCAGGGGGTGGCGCGAGGAACATGTCGCGCGGCAGTTGATGCAAATCGACGTGGCCCAGCTCTCCGAGCTTGTCCTTGATAATACGGCGTTTCTCCTCGCGCATCGCCGGCGTGCGGCGGTTCAGATGATAGCGTTTCAGAACCCGGTAAATGGTCGAGGGGGAGGGTAGCGTGTCGCGCCGCTCGCGCAAGGCGGCATGGATCTCATAGCGGTTCATCCCCCGCTGGCGGCAGACGACGATCTCGGCCTCGATGCCCTCCGGTTCACGCCGTTCCCGCCACTTCGGCCCACGACGCCGCGGCAACAGGTCGGCCTCCGCGCCGCTCTGCAGATAGCGGTTGTAATACTTCCGGAAGGTCTGCGAGCAGGTTCCGTGATGACGGTAGAAATCCCCGACCCGGCGGAACGTTGCCGACCGGCCAGCCTTAACCGCCTCATATTCCGGGATCAGAAACCGCCATTTCTGAAGATAATTCCGTTCAATCGTCCGGTCGTAGCTGTTGTCGCGCATCGAATCCTCCCATGGAGAGATTCAATCAGCGAATTACTGAACTTGCACAGCAATGACGATGGTAATCGTCGGGAATGATGAAAGCGACTACCCCGGATTAGCCTTCAAACCGGCGGCCTCGATGCCCGCGATCGCGCAGATCTCGTCATTATCAGATGTGTCGCCGCTGACGCCGACCGCGCCGAGCAGAACGCCGCCGTCCTGAATCAGCACGCCGCCGGGCACCGGTATCAGCCGGCCTTGCGCCATCGTATTCACCGCGCTGACGAAGAAAGCCTGCTCCTGCGCGCGCTGGAACAGCGCCCGCGATCCCATGCCCATGGCGAGCGCGCCGTAGGCCTTGCCGTGGGCGATCTCGGCGCGCATCAGGCTGGTGCCGTCCTGCGCCGCGGTGACTTTCACGCAGCCGCGGGCATCGAGAACGGTGATGACAAGGGGCTTCAGTTTTTTCTCGACGCCTTTGGCAAGCGCGGCATCGAGGATCTTGCGGGCAACGTCGAGGGTCAGTTCAGCCATGGAGTGGTTCCTTTGCGATGGGAGAGGGAGTTGGGTTGGATCGTGCGCGCTCGAGGCTCATCGCCAGCACGCGCGCGACATGAAGGGCACTACGCTCAGTGCCGTCCTTAATCTGATGCCGGCAGGAAGTCCCGTCGGCGACGATCAGCGTCGCGTCATCCGCGCGCCGCACCGCCGGCAGCAGCGACAGTTCGGCCATGTCGATCGATGTCTGATAGGTTTCGGCGCCATAGCCGAACGCGCCGGCCATGCCGCAACAACTGGACTGGATGGTTTCGACATTCAAATCAGGCACCAGCCGCAGGATCTGTTCCACCGGCTTGAACGCGCCGAAGGATTTCTGGTGACAATGGCCGTGCACCAGCGCTTTCCCGGCGATCGGGCCGAGCGGCAACTGCAACCGGCCGGCTTCGGCCTCGCGCACCAGGAATTCCTCGAACAACAATGCGTGGGCGCTGATGCTTTTGGCGGTGGCGTCGGAGCGCAGCGAGAGCAATTCGTCACGCAGCGTCAGCAGGCAGCTCGGCTCAAGACCCACGATCGGCACACCGCGCGCGGCAAATGGCGCGTAGGTCGCGACCAACCGATCAAGCTCGGTGCGCGCGTGGTCAACCAGCCCTGCCGAGAGGAACGTCCGCCCGCAGCACAGCGGCCTGCCGTTGTCGGCGGGCTTTGGAATGTGGACGCGGTATCCGCCTTCCACCAGCACGCGCAGCGCGGCGTCGAGATTTTCGCGTTCGTAAGCGCGATTGAATGTGTCAGCGAACAGCACGACCTCGCGGCCTTCGGCGGGCCCGACGGTTTCGGCGTCGGAGCTGAAGACATCGCGCCGGAACGCCGGCAGAGCACGTTGCGCGCTGATGCCGGCAAATTTTTGAAACAGCTTTCGCAGCAACGGGCTGTTATTGCGCCAATTGGCGAGCGGGGCGAAGCGCGATGCGAGAGCTGCATAGCGCGGGAGATAACCCACCAGCCGGTCCCGCAGCGAAAGCCCGTGCCTGGCTGCCCGCGCCGCCAGAACCTCGATCTTCATCTTGGCCATGTCGATGCCAACAGGGCATTCATGGCGGCAGGCCTTGCAGGACACGCAAAGTTTCAATGTGTCCATCATCTCGTCGGAGGACAACGCGTCCGGTCCCAACTGGCCTGAGATCGCAAGCCGCAAGGTATTGGCGCGACCCCGCGTGACATCTTTCTCGTTACGGGTGGCGCGATAGGACGGACACATCACGCCGCCTTCGAGCTTGCGGCAGGCGCCGTTGTTGTTGCACATCTCGACCGCGCCCTGAAAACCGCCGCCGGCGCCGGGATAGGCCGACCAGTCGAGCACGGTCTTCAGTTCGGGCACGCGATAATCCGGCGGATACCGAAACAGCGTGCGATCGTCCATTTTGGGCGCATCGACGATCTTGCCGGGATTGAGCACATTATCAGGGTCGAAGCGGTGCTTGATTTCCCTGAAGTCGGCGATGATGCGCGCGCCGAACATGGTCTCGTGGAATTCCGATCGCACCAGGCCGTCGCCATGCTCGCCGGAATGCGATCCCTTGTACTCGCGCACCATCTCGAAGGTTTCCTCGGCGATGGCGCGCATCGCCTTGACGTCCTTTTCGAGCTTCAGGTTCAGCACCGGCCGCACGTGCAGGCAGCCTTCGGAGGCGTGCGCATACATGGTGCCGCGGGTGCCGTGCCTGGCGAAGATGGCGTTGAGCCGCTCGGTGTAATCGGCGAGATGCGGCAGCGGCACCGCGCAGTCCTCGACGAACGAGACCGGCTTGCCCTCTTGCTTCATCGACATCATGACGTTGAGGCCGGCGGCGCGAAAGTCGGCGATGCCGGTCTGCAAGCCGGGATCGGTGATCTCGACCACGCCGCCCCATTTGCGCTGTTCGCGATCCCAGCCGAAGCCGAGATCGGCCATCAGTTCGCCGAGCTGCTTCAATCGCCTGACGTTCTCAGCCTGATCTTCTTCCGCGAATTCGACGATCAGCACCGCATCGGGATCGCCGCGTATCGAAGCGCCGATGATCGGCTGGAACATCGCGATCTCGCGGCCGAGCGCCAGCATGGTGCGGTCGACCAGTTCCACCGCGATCGGGCGAAGTTTGACCAGATGCTGGGCCGCGTCCATCGCCTGGTAGAAGCTGCCGAAATGGCAGATGCCGAGCACCTTGTTGCGGATGACGGGCCATAGCTTCAGCTCGACCTTGGTGGTGAAGGCAAGTGTGCCCTCCGAGCCGACTAGAAGGTGCGCCATGTTGTTCGCCGCATTGCGCGGCACCAGCGCATCGAGATTGTAGCCGCCGACGCGGCGTTGCACCTTCGGGAATTTCTCGGCGATCTCGTGGGCCTCGCGCTGCCCGAGCGCGAGCATGTCGCCAAACAGATCCCGGCCCTCATCGCTCGAATTGAGTTGCGTGAGATCGCGCGACACCTCGCCGAAATGCAGCAAGGCACCGTCGGCAAGGGCGGCATCCATCGACAGCGTGTTATCGCGCATGGTGCCGTAGCGCAGGGATCGGCCGCCGCAGGAATTATTGCCGGCCATGCCGCCGATGGTGGCGCGCGAGGCGGTGGAGACGTCAACTGGAAACCACAGGCCGTGCGGCCTGAGCTGCCGGTTGAGGTCGTCGAGCACGATGCCCGGCTCGACCACGCAGGTCCGGTTTTCGACGTCCAGCGTCAGAACACGATTGAGATGCTTGGAGAGGTCGATGACGATCCCGTCATTGACGGTCTGGCCGCATTGCGAGGTGCCGCCGCCGCGCGGGGTGACGATTCGCCCGTCGTCGCGGGCAATGGCCAGCGCCCGCAGCGCCTCGTCCACGGTCCTGGGCACCACCACGCCGGCCGGCATGATCTGGTAGAACGAGGCGTCGGTCGCATAGCGGCCCCGGTTGAACCGGTCGAACAAAACCTCGCCGGTGATCTCGCGCGCCAGACGGCCGGCTAGAGCACTGTTTTCAGCCGAATTTTTCGATTTTTCGGCCTCTGTTATAGCCATCGGTTCGATCTCGTCCTGTCCCGTCAGTCTCTTGCCCGGCGGGGTCCGGCTTGGCAAGCCGAAGCCCTGCTTCTTGCGCATTGACGGGCCCCGCCGGGCGAGGGACAAGCCTGCCAAATAGTGATATTCGAGCGGCTCGCAAAATCTAGGCAATACCGGGAAGGACGCCCTATGACCGTGCACTCTGGAAGGCATTTTCTGCAGATTCCGGGACCGACCAACGTGCCGGACCGGGTGCTGCGGGCCATGGACATGCCGACCATGGACCACCGCGGTCCCGAGTTCGCCGAGATTGGCCATGCGGTGCTGGCGGCGATGCAGCGCGTCTTCCGCACCAAGCAGCCGGTGATCATCTACCCGTCGTCGGGAACCGGCGCCTGGGAAGCCGCCATCGTCAACACGCTGGCGCCCGGCGACAAGGTGCTGATGGCCGAGACCGGTCAGTTTGCGGTGCTGTGGCACGGCATCGCCGAGAAGTTCAAGCTCGACGTCGACTTCCTGCCGGGTGACTGGCGCCATGGCGCCGACCTGGAGCAGATCGAAGCGCGGCTGTCAGCCGATCGCCACCACAAGATCAAGGCGGTGATGATTGTTCACAACGAGACGTCGACCGCCTGCGTCACCCATCCGCTCGAAGTCCGCAATATCCTGGACCGGGTCAAGCATCCGGCGCTGCTGATGGTCGATACCATTTCCGGCCTTGGTTCGCTCGAATACGAACACGACGCCTGGGGCATCGACGTGTCCGTGGCCGGCTCGCAAAAAGGACTGATGCTGCCGCCGGGCCTCGGCTTTAACGCGGTATCGGAAAAGGCGCTCGCCGTCGCCAGGGCCAACCCGGCGATGCGGTCCTATTGGGACTGGCAGGAAGTCATTGCCATCAACAAGGCCGGCACCTGGCCCTATACGCCGGCGACCAATCTGCTGTTCGGGTTGAAAGAGGCCGTTGCGATGCTCGAGGAAGAGGGGCTCGAGAACGTCTTCACCCGGCACAAGCGCCATAGTGCTGCGACGCGCGCGGCGGTGAAGGCGTGGGGATTGGAAACGCAATGCCAGGAGCAGGGCGCGCATTCGCCGGCGCTGACCGCGGTCGTGATGCCGGAAGGCCATGATGCGGATAATTTCCGCAAGGTCGTGCTTGAGAATTTCGACATGTCGCTCGGCACCGGCCTCAACAAGATCAAGGGCAAGGTCTTCCGCATCGGCCATATCGGCCACTTCAACGATCTGATGCTGATGGGAACGCTGGCCGGTGTCGAGATGGGTCTCGATCTCGCCAAGGTGCCGCATCGCAGCGGCGGCGTCGCGGCCGCGATGGAAGTCCTGAAAAGACGCGACGTGGTGTCGATGGCGAAATCGAAAGCCGCCGTCGCCTGAGCGCAAGTTTCGAGTCCTTGATAACAGTCCGTACGACAACAGAAAGAGCGTGCCATGAACGCCCCGGTACAAGCGAATGAAGACCTGATCTATGTTGTCGAAGACGGCATCGCCCGGTTGACATTCAATCGCCCGCAAGCCCGCAATGCGCTGACCTTTGCGATGTATGAGCAGATGGCTTCGATCTGCGAAGCCATCAACGCCGACCACTCGATCAAGGCGCTGATCCTGACCGGGACCGGTGAAAAGGCGTTCGCTTCGGGTACCGATATCTCGCAATTCCGCGCCTTCAAGACCGCGCAGGATGCGCTCGATTACGAGGCGCGGATCGATCGCGTGCTGGGCACGCTGGAAACCTGCCGGGTGCCGACGATCGCGGCGATCGCGGGCGCCTGCACCGGCGGCGGTGCGGGCATCGCGGCCTGCTGCGATATCCGGATCGGCACCGCGGCGACCCGGATCGGCTTTCCGATCGCGCGCACGCTCGGCAATTGCCTGTCGATGTCCAATGTCAGCCGGCTGGTCTCGCTGATCGGGCCGGCGCGCACCAAGGACTTGATCTTCAAGGCGCGGCTGGTCGAAGCCCCGGAGGCGCTGGCGCTCGGCCTGCTCAACGAAGTGGTGCCTGACGTCGCAACGTTGCAGCAGCGCGCCGACGAGACCGCGAAGCTGGTGGCGAGCCATGCGCCAATCACGCTCGAAGTCACCAAGGAAGCGGTGCGCCGCATCCGCCGCACGCTGTCCCGCGAAGAGGGCGAGGATCTGATCCTGCGCGCCTATATGAGCGAGGATTTCCGCGAAGGCATGGATGCCTTCCTCAACAAGCGCGCGCCGAATTTCAAAGGCAAATAGGCGCATCCCCGCGCCCGGCCCCATGCGAAAGTCATGAGCCGCAGGCGATGCGGCTTGCTTGAACCGGTCACCGATACCTCACACAGCCGCTCGGCGACGACCGCTTCCTCGCCCGCGTCGAGCGACTTACCGGAGGCGATCTGAAACCCGGCAAGCGCGGGCCGAAGCCGTCCGAACATGTGCACTTAGCGCCGAAAGAGACTGAGACCTCGACAGTCCAAGAATGCACGGCACTAAATTTGCGATTCCATTCTCGGTTGTGGTCCCAGTCGTGGCTCTGTCCCGGCAAGTAGCCGCTGAATGTTGGCACGATGGCGCATAATCACGTAAATACCACCTGCAATCACCAGTAATCGATAGGGCAACGGTTGCTCCAAGCCGCAGACGAGGGCGATCGCAGTCAGCGCCGCTAATATCGAGCTAAGAGAAACAATACGAAAAATAGCCAACACAACGCCAAAAGCGGTTGCAGCCCCCAAACCTACTGGCCAGGACATCGCCAGCAAGACGCCTAGCCCCGTCGCAGCGGATTTGCCACCTGTAAAATTCAACCAAATCGAACGGCTATGCCCCAACAACGCGGCAAGTCCGGCCAAGCAAACAGCCCAAGGTATGCAGGTCTGCAGATCAAGCGCTGTCGGTGGCGTGACGGACGGCAATGTATAGAACCAAGCATAAAACCAGCGGGCGAAGACGATTGCCCCGACACCTTTCAACACATCTACCAGGAGCACCACCAGCGCAGGCCATTTCCCCAGGGTGCGTAATACGTTCGTTGCCCCGGTGGATTTGGAGCCATGCTCTCGAATATCTATGCCCTTAAGGACCCTCCCTGCCAGATAGCCTGTGGGCGTAGAACCGAAGAGATAAGCGATTGCCAATCCAATCAGACTCGCTATCCAGAAAACCATAGGATTCACCTCAACGCTCTAATATCAGGCAATCCTCATGTGGTCGTCTACCTCTTTGACAGGGTTGTGGGCCGGTTGGTGCCGCGCTCGCCGCACTTATTTTCCGACGGGCTGAAACGTCGCGGCGCCCGCATCCCTGACGCTCGATTTTCCCAAGCTAAGCCGCACGCCTTCCTCGATATCATCGCTCCTTGCTTCATAGGGCGGCGGGCGATCACTTATGCAGAGGTGACATGCGACTCGCGGTCCTTAGAGGTCTTCCAGAGCACTTAAGAGGTCTTCTAGAGCACTCAAAAAACGCAATGGGATAGAGAGCCCGGGGAAGCAAGCCATCTCGGCTTGCAAAGTGGGGCAATCCTGGTGCGTGTTTTTGGAATGAATATCGTGAAGGCTTCGGCCTTCGCTTCGGTAAGCTATTTCGCGTTGTCGATTGCGGCATTTGCTCAGGCGACCGGTTCGCCTGCTTCAGGGCAGCCGGGGGTGAGTGGAGCGACAACACTTCCTCCGGTTATTGTTCAGCGTCTTGAACGAAAACGTACTGCTGCAACACATTCATCGAAGCCTCAGGGCTCGTCAGGCACCTCAAATCGTTCTCGGCCAGGACGACAAGCTCCTGCGCCTATAGTCACAGCACAAGGAGCGGGCCAAAGCGGTTCGATTCCCTCGCAGACGCCAGTCCCGGGCTATGTCGCCAATGAAGGGAGCGGAGCCACAAAAACCAACACTCCTTTGATGCAGACGCCGGGCTCAATTTCTGTCGTGACCCACCAGCAAATCGTAGACCAGAACGCTCAAAGTATTTCTGAGGCGCTTCGATACACACCCGGGGTTATTCCGGAACAGCGTGGCATCAACGAAACATCGCTGGAATACCTTTACAGCCGAGGTTTTCAGGCGACCACATTTCTGGACGGCCTGCCAATTGCGCCTCCGACAAACGCAGGAACCGGCGTCGGCTTCAACTTCATGAGCCGCGATCCTTATTTTCTGGACCGAATCGAAAGTATTCGAGGACCTCTCTCGGTGCTTTACGGGCAGGTGCCACCCGGCGGCTTTTTCAACCTGGTCAGCAAGCTTCCGACTGAGGATCCTTATCACGAAGTGTTCTTCCAAACAGGCAGCTATGGTCGCGCTGAGGGAGGATTTGATTTCAGTGGCCCGATCACTGACGATAAGACATGGCTTTATAGGTTCACGGGCCTCGGCCTGACTACCGGTACGCAAACCGATTTTGTCGATCAACAGCGCGTCGCGATCGCTCCATCGGTCACTTGGCGTCCCGATCAGGACACCAAACTGACCCTCATGGCCACCTATCAGAATGATCCAAAAGCTGGCGCATATAATTTCGTTCCGGCCGTTGGAACGGTTCTGCCCGGGGCCATAAAGATCGGTCCGTCGTTCGATACCGGCAATCCCACCTTTGATCAGTTCAAGAAGGAAGAGACCTCAGTTGGCTATCTCTTCGAGCATCGATTCGACGACGTCTGGCAGATCAAGCAGAACGTTCGCTACTCGTATAACGACATCTACATTCAAAACGCTGCTGACGGTGCTTACCTCACTCCTGGTGGTACCGCGATCGAGCGCAATCCCTATATCAATCAGGGAACGCTCGGTTCGTTTGTAATTGATAACGAGGCGATCGCGACGTTCAACACAGGCTTCCTTCGGCACCAGGTAGTCTTCGGGGTAGATTATCAGAACTATCAGTATGACCATCGCTTTTTGGAAGATTACACTTCGTCATACTCGCCCGCGCCCCTCAGCCTGACGAATCCTTCTTATCAGTCTATACCGCTGCCCAACTTTCTTCTCGGAACGTCCTCACGTCAGAGCACGGGCCAAACCGGCCTATATGCCCAGGATCAGATTGGCATCGGCAAACTGACAATCGTCGGAGGCCTTCGAGAGGACTGGTCAACGTCGCACATCGAGTCTCTTAAGACACTAGCGGCGACCGATCAGAACGACAGCGCTTTAACGGGACGCATTGGCGCAATTTACAATTTCGACAACGGCGTTGCGCCGTACGTCAGCTATTCCACATCGTTTCAGCCGCAACTTGGCGCAGACATCAATGGCAACGGTTTCCTCCCGACGGAGGGCAAGCAGACCGAGGTCGGCGTTAAGTATCAGCCGGTCGGCACGAAGAACATCTTCACGATTGCGGCCTTTGACATCAATCAAACCAACGTTCTCGTCAGCTTAGGTGGAGGGCTATCTGCTCAGGTCGGCGGAGTCCGATCACAAGGTATCGAATTTGAGGCGCGCAATTACCTGACCGAAAATCTGCAAGCCATTTTTAGTTACACCTACGATGACGCGAAAAATGTCTCCCGGTTACCGGCTGGTTTTGGGGCGGATGTCCAAGGCATTCCTTACAACATGGCCTCGGCGTGGCTATCCTACGACATGCCGACCTACCTGGCGCCAGGGCTCAAGCTCAACGGTGGTGCGCGTTTCATTGATGGGACTTGGGACAATACGAATACGATCAGGATACCGTCGTTCACGTTAGTGGATCTTGGCGCACAGTATGATTTCGGCCGCCAGTTTCCAACGCTCAAAGGTTACACCGCTTCGATCAACGTAACTAACCTGTTCAATAAGACGTACATCGCATCGTGCATCAATACAGCTTATTGCGTCTATGGCCAGGGACGTCTCGCCCTGGCGCGTTTGGCGTATCGCTGGTGAGATCTTGGTCACTGCATGGGTGGTGAAATCGACGGGAGCGGTGAGTTCGGGGCGCGATTATTTCCCGACATCGAGCGCGAATTCGTTTCGAACTCGCGGCCTCGAACAACGCATCGCGCTCTCCAGCGAAATTCGTCTGACGGACCGGTCACTTAGGCGCCGTCCAGTCCCGTTCGCAAAAATAATTTGGTTTTCCGCTGATCCAAATCACGTTCAGATCACCGCCGTCTCGTTCCACAAAGGGGCGTATCGCGATCGTCACGGACGCGGAGCGGGATGCGGTGGACGCGGGCGGCATCGGGCGTGACACGAAACGCGCGAAGGGTTGCATCTCGTATGCGCCCGTCGGCGATCGACACGCGGACGAACGATGCAGCGCGCGGACGGCGAAGTCGTGTGGTCCTGACGCCTCGACGCCGGCGTCAAGTTGGCGGAAACGCTTCCGCCGACGACGGTGACAAGAAAGCCCGATCACCGGGGAGAGCACGAAGGAAACCGTTAAAACCACTGTGTGCGGGAATGCCGGGTGATCCCGGTGGACCTGTGGTGGCTACACTCGTGTGCCACCCACTTTTACACACGAGGCTGCGGGTGCAACGGGCACCCGGCATTCCCCGCGCCCTGTAGTATTCAGGGCAAAAGATTCAGGTAAAACCACGGGTGCATTGCACCGCGGGGGGCTTGCGCGTGTTTGTGCAATGCCCTCGCCATCCAGCGATGAGCCGGGCTGGCGTTGGAGCGCTCGCGATGTCATTCAAAAGTAATACGCATGGCGGCTGGAGTCGGTCGGAAGTCACCTGTATAAGCCCTAAGCATATGTCAAAGGCGTTTAAACGGCTCGGCATCGGCCGACCTCATAAAGATCAAGGGAAGAAAACGTGCGAAATTTCGTGAAAGCTGCAGCGGCGCTGGCGGCCGTGCTGACGAGTGCGCCGGCCATCGCCGGCTGGGAACCGACCAAGCCGGTTGAAATCGTGGTCGCGGCAGGCGCCGGCGGCGCATCCGATCAGATGGCACGCATGATGCAGGCCGCCATCCAGAAGAACAATCTGATGAAGCAGCCGATGGTGGTGTCGCTGAAGGGCGGTGCATCCGGCGCTGAAGCGCTGATGTACATGAAATCCAGCGAAGGCGATCCCAACAAGGTGCTGATTGCCTATTCGCTGATCTACATGTTGCCGCTCTCGGCAAAAATTCCGTTCGACTGGCATGAACTCACGCCGGTGTCGGTGGTGGCGCTCGATCAGTTCGTGCTGTGGGACAATGTCGAAGGCCCGAAGACCGTGAAGGAATTCATCGACGCCGCGAAGGCCGCGAGTTCCCCGTTCAAGATGGGCGGTACCGGTTCGAAGCGCGAGGATCACGTGCTCACGATGTTCGTCGAACAGAAGACCGGCGCGAAATTCTCCTATCTTCCCTACAAATCCGGCGGCGAGGCGGCGACGCAGCTGGTCGGCAATCACACCGAATCCAACGTCAACAATCCATCCGAAAATCTCGAGGTCTGGCGCGCCGGCCAGGTTCGCCCGCTCTGCGTGTTCGACAAGGAGCGGATCTCCTACACCGCCAAGGTGACCGATACGCAGTCATGGAATGACATTCCGACCTGCAAGGAAGCCGGCCTCGACGTGCAGTACCTGATGCTGCGCGCCATGTTCCTGCCCGGCAAGGTGACGCCGGAACAGCAGGCGTTTTATGTCGATCTGTTTCAGAAGGTGACGCAGACGCCCGAGTACAAGGACTACATGGAAAAGCAGGCGCTCAAGCCGATCTTCCTCACCGGCAAGGACATGCTGCAATTCCTCGAGGAAGACGACGCGCTCAACAAGTCGCTGATGACCGAAGCGGGGTTTGTCGCGAAGTAAAAATGCGGCCGGCATTGCGCCGCCGCGGCCGAGCTTCCGCCTGATCGAAGCAGCACCCTCACATCGCGGGATGACGCGCCGCCGCGCGCAGCGGCGGTATTCCGCGAGAAGATGCCCCTGTCCCATTTGCAGGAGGTGCCTTGTTGCTCAATCCGGCCTAGTTCTCTTTTGAAATAAAAAACAACCGAAACAAAAAACATCTGAAGGAGGAGATATGACTGAGATTGTCACCGGGGCAGGCGTGGCGTTGCTCGCGGATACCGGGGCGGTTTCGCCCAGAAAAGTGTTCTGGGCCACGTGGTTCGGTTGGATGCTCGATGGCTTCGACTCCTCCATGTACAGCTACATCCTTGTCGGCGCGCTGAGCGAGCTGCTGCCGGCGAGCGGAATCGAAGCGAGCCGCGCCAATATCGGCCTTTACGGCGGCCTGCTGTTTTCGATCTTCATGCTCGGCTGGGCCTGTTCGATGGTCTGGGGCTGGGCGGCCGACCGCTACGGTCGCGTCCGGATCATGTGCTGGACGGTGCTGGTCTATTCGGTGTTCACGGCGTTGTGCGGCCTGTCGACCGGCATCATCATGTTCGGCCTATTCCGCTTCGTCGCCGGCTTCGGCATCGGCGGCGAGTGGGCGGCGGGTACGCCTTTGCTGCATGAATCCGTGCCCGAAAGCTCGCGCGTGCGTCTGGCCGGCTGGCTGCATACGGCGACGCCGACCGGATTGTTTCTGGCGGCGCTGGTCACGCTGATCGGCGGAAGCATGCTGGGCTGGCGCGGCATGTTCTTTCTCGGCATCCTGCCGGCGCTTTTGATTGCCTACCTGCGCAGCAACATTCCCGAGCCGCAACGCCCCAGATCGTCGGAGGCGACGAAGCCCAAGTTTTCGGCGCTGTTTGCGAAGGGGCAGGCGCGGACGACCTGGGCCGCGGCTTCGATGATGGCCTGCATCATCTTCGGCCTGTGGTCGTCGAATTTCTGGGCCCCCACCGTCGTCATCACCAAGCTTGTCGCGACTGGCGCCACGCAGGCTCACGCGCTGCAGATGGGTGCGGTGGCGGGTCTTATCACCAATGTCGGCACCTTGATCGGCTGTTTGCTGATGCCGTGGATCACCGGCCGGCTCGGCAGCCGGCGCTGGACCGCGGTGTTGTTCTTCGTGGGTTCGCTGCTGTCGGTGGTGGTGAGTTACGAGCTCGCCATCGAGCGCCTCAACGATCTCACCTTGTTCCTGATCCTGCTGCCGATCCTGGGATTCTTCACCAACGGCGTGTTCGGCCTGTTCACGATCTGGCTGCCGGAGATGTTTCCCTCCGCGCTGCGGGGAGCGGGCTCCGGCTTTTCTTTCAGCATGGGGCGCGTTCTCGGTGCGGCTGGTCCGACCTTGATCGGCGCGCTCGCCGCGTTGACGGGGAGCTACCCGCTCGCGATCTCGCTGTTGTCGATGATCTACATCATCGGCCTGCCGTTTATTGCGATGGCGCCGGAAACCGCCAATCAGCCGCTGGCGAGGTAGCGAAGCCCGGGACGTATAACGATCAAAGTTCGGCTTCCGTCAGCCGCTGGCGCAGACGGGGCGCAACAAAGTCAAGGAACGCCCGCAGCTTCAGCGGCAAGCGCGACTGGCCGTTATACAATAGCTGCACCGGCGAAGGGGTTAGCCTGAACGCTTCAAGCGTCAGGGCAAGCGTGCCTTGGCGAATCCGTTCAACGATTTGGTACGAAAGTGGACGCGCCAGGCCCACGCCAGCGACCGCCGCGTCAATCGCGGCCTCCACGGTATTGACGCTCAGCCGTGAGCGTATCTCGGTGGCGACTTCGACGCCGTTCGCTTCGAAGCGCCAGACACTCGGGGCGGAGAGACCGCCATGGGAGATGCCGGTGTGACGGACGAGTTCGTCCGGAGACACGGGGTGGCCGCGTTCGGCGAAGTAGGAAGGGCTGGCGCAAACGACCCGGCGCACGGATCCGACACGGCTGGCGGTCAAACTGCTGTCGGGGAGGTCGCCGATCCGCACCGCGAGGTCCACGCGGTCATCGACAAGGTGTGTCACCCGGTCGGTCAGCACCAGGCTGACGTCGACCTCGGGATATGCACTCAGAAAGTCCGTTACCACCGGCAACACGTGCAGACGACCGAAAACGACCGGCGCCGTTATCACAAGTTCTCCCTTCGGGGCGATGTATTCGCCCGCGGCCGCGCGCTCAGCCTCGTTCAATTGATCGAGAATGATCCTGGCGTTGGCGAGAAAGGACCGTCCGGCAGGGGTGGGCGTCAGGCCTTTTGCGGAACGGGTGAGAAGGCTTGTGTTGAGATGCGCTTCCAGTTCGGAAACTTTCCGGCTGACCGTAGCCAGGGGCAGGCCAAGCAGCCGGCTGGCCTTGGAAAGGCTGCCAGCCTCCGCTGCGTGAATCAGGATCGACATGGCTTCAAGACGGTCCACGCAGAGACCTTCCAATTATTGGGAGGGATACTCTCAATAATGCCCACTGGCAGCAAGATATGGAAGCCCCGAAATCAGCGACAGACCTCCAACCCTTCAAAGAGGAGAAGAAAAATGAGAAACCTGATCCTGGCGGCTGCAGCGGGTCTGATCACTGTCGGGAGCGCAGGAGCCCAACAATTGTCCTCGACATCAGCAACGACGACCTATCACACCCTTCAGGTCGATGGCCTGAACCTGTTTTATCGCGAGGCCGGACCGAAGGACGCTCCGACGCTGCTGCTTCTTCACGGATTCCCGTCGTCTTCGCGCATGTTCGAGACGCTGATCCCGCTGCTGGCGGATCGCTACCATCTGGTCGCGCCCGATTATCCAGGGTTTGGGCTGAGTGACGCGCCGCCGCCGTCTCAGTACGCCTACACCTTCGATCATATCGCCAGCACCGTTGATCACTTCACCGAAGCGCTCGGACTGAAAAGCTACAGCCTGTTTCTTCAGGATTATGGCGGTCCGGTTGGCTTCCGAATCGCGACGGCTCACCCCGACCGGGTCAAGGCGATCGTGATCCAAAATGCCGTCGCCAGCGAAGACGGATTGGGGCAGGCGTGGGACGAACGCAAAGCCTATTGGCGAGATCGTGAGGCCAACGAGCAAAAGGTGATTTCAAATTTCCTCTCGCTCGCAACCACCAAGCTGCGCCATGTGGGCACTAGCCCGAATGTGGATCGTTACGATCCGAGCAGCTGGAACGATGAGTTTGCCCATCTCTCCCAGGCCAGACAAAGGCGGATACAGGCTGATCTCTTCTTCGACTATCAGACCAACGTGGCGTCCTACCCGAAATGGCAAGCCTGGATGCGCGAACATCAACCGCCGATGCTCGTGGTTTGGGGCAAATATGATCCTTCATTCGCAGTCGGAGGCGCGGCCGCCTATCAGCGCGACGTGCCGAAAGCGGAGGTGCATATTCTGGACGCGGGGCACTTCGCGCTCGATGAGAAACTCGACGATATCGCCTCGCTGATGCGCGCCTTTCTTGGCCGTCAGCAATTGGGACAGAAGTGACGCGTGGTCTGGTCAGCGGAAAGTCCTGATGGCTTCATTCCGCGGCAGGACCATATCCCGCGATCCGGCCGAGAACGTTTTTGATCTCGGCCTTGGACAGCAGCGGCGGCGTTCCGATTTGCAGGCAGCCGTGATACTGCCGCGCCAGTGTTTCGACTTCGACCGCGAGCCACATCGCCTTTGAAAGCGATGGCCCGACGGCAATCATGCCGTGATGCGCCAGCAGACAGGCGAGCCTGTCCTCAAGCGCTTTGACGGCATACTGCGAGAGTTCCTGCGTGCCGTAGGTCGCATAGGGCGCGCATCGGATGGTATCGCCGCCGGCGCAGGCGATCATGTAGTGAACCGGCGGAATCTCCAGGCCCATGATCGCCAGGATCGTCGCGTAGGGCGGATGCGCGTGGACCACGGCGTTCACTTCGGGCCGGGCTTTCAGAATATCGAGATGAAAGCGCCATTCGCTCGATGGTCGTGCGTCGGGCGCTAACGAGCCGTCGAGGCCCATGTAAACGATCTGCTCCGGCTGCATCGCCTCGTAGGGCACGCTGGTCGGCGTGATCAGCATCCCCTCGTCGTGGCGCAGGCTGATATTGCCTGAGGTGCCCTGATTGATGCCCAGCTGGTTCATGCGCAGACAGGCATCGATGATGGATTGGCGCTTGTCGTGGTCATTCATGATCGGCATCCAAATTCCCCTGGGCATGCTCTGCGTGCGCGAAAGCTTCTGTGGGCCAAAGAACAGGTTTTGAATTATGCGTTACTCGGCGGTCCGTCCTTCACAGCATCCGCAAATTTCCGCATCAGTCGTACCAACTCGTCGACGTCGCGAACCTCCCACGTCTCGAAGATGGTGCGGCCGATCCTTTCGCGCGCAGCGTCGACAAGGTCAGTCATCGCTTTGCCTTTCGGGGTAACGACGGCCTCGCGCACGCGGCGATCGGCAGCGCTTGCTTGACGCTCCGCCAGACCGAGGCTTTCCAGCTTTGCAACTTGACGGCTGACGGTGGTGTAGTCGCGCCCGACGCGGTCGGCCAGCTCCACCACGCCGATCGGCCCGAACCGCTCGATTCCAACGAGGAGCGGGAACAGCGCCCGATCGAGCGGAATCCCGGCCTCCTTGATCAGCGCCTCGTCACGCTGCGGCCGGTTTATCACGCTGACAATATCAAGGACTGCCCCGTGAAGCTGGCGAAGCTGGTCGCCAATATGTGTATTTTGCACATTCTTTCTTGACGGCATCGAAGGCTCCTCATATATGTGCATTATACACATATTATCGAGAACCGAAAGAAAAACCGTCATGAAAGCCGCGATCGTTCAGGGAGCCGGGCAGGCGCCCATCTATGGGGATTTTGCAGAGCCGGTGCCGTCCTCTGGCGAAAACCGCATCACGGTTACGGCTGCTGCCATCAGCCATGTCGTCAAGAGCCGGGCCTCCGGCAATCACTACAGCTCCTCGGGGCAGTTTCCCTTTGTGGTCGGCATAGACGGCGTCGGACGGCTCGACGACGGGCGCCGGGTCTATTTCGTCCTGCCCAAAGCGCCTCACGGCAGCATGGCGGAGCGAACCGTTGTGTCTTCGAGGCAGTGCCTGGCACTGCCTGATGAACTGGACGATGTGACGGCCGCAGCGATTGCCAATCCCGGCATGTCGTCTTGGGCGGCTTACAAGGAACGCGCCAAGCTCAAGGCCGGAGAAAGCGTACTGGTCAATGGCGCGACCGGCACCGCAGGCCGTCTCGCCGTCCAAATCGCAAAGCATCTCGGAGCGAAGAAAGTCATTGCGACCGCCCGCAATGCCGAGGCCCTAAAATCGCTCGCAGCACTCGGGGCCGATGTGACGATACCTCTCGTCGAGGATGGAGCAGCGTTGGAAGACGCCTTCAAGGAGCAATTTGCTGATGGTGTGGATGTTGTGATCGACTATTTGTGGGGCCAGAGCGCCGAACGACTTTTGATTGCCGGTGCCAAGGCGGGAGCCGATGCTGTGCCGATCCGCTTCGTCCAGATCGGGTCTGCGAGCGGGTCGGACATAACGCTGCCGAGTGCCGCGCTACGCTCGTCGGCGATCGAGTTGATGGGGAGCGGTCTAGGCAGCGTTCCGCGCGACCGTTTCGTCCGATGCATCAGCGAACTGCTCCAGGCGACTATACCCGGCGGCTTTGAAATTGCGGCTACATCCGTTCCGCTGTCAGAAGTCGAACAGGCATGGCCCAAGGACGACAGCACCCGGCGCACCGTGTTCACCGTGGGTGTGCATAATTCTTGATTATCGCGCCGCAATATAGTCGAACATTTCGGGCGCCTTGGGAACCGGCTCCGTCGAAAACAAGACTGGAAGAGATCATGACAAAGGCCGTGCTCGGCATCATCGGCGGCTCCGGCATTTACGACCTGCCGGGACTGGAAAATGTCCGTGACGAGGCGGTTCAAAGCCCGTGGGGCGAGCCGTCTGCGCCGCTGCGTCACGGCACGATCGCCGGATTGCCGATCGTGTTTCTGCCACGGCACGACAAGGGACACCGGCTGTCGCCCTCCGACATCAACTACCGCGCCAATATCGACG
This sequence comes from Bradyrhizobium canariense, assembly GCF_900105125.1. Lineage (NCBI taxonomy): Bacteria > Pseudomonadati > Pseudomonadota > Alphaproteobacteria > Hyphomicrobiales > Nitrobacteraceae > Bradyrhizobium > Bradyrhizobium canariense. The sequence continues at coordinate 64,623 of NZ_LT629750.1, forward strand.
TGCTGAAACGGGCAGGAGTCACGGATCTCATTTCGCTGTCGGCCTGCGGCTCCTTCAAGGAAGAGTTGCCGCCCGGCACCTTCGTGCTGGTCGACCAGTTCGTCGATCGCACCCACAAGCGCGAGAGCTCGTTCTTCGGCAGGGGATGCGTGGCGCATGTTTCCATGGCCCATCCGGTATCGCCGCGGCTGCGGATTCATCTGGCTGCGGCGGCCGAGGCGGAGGGTCTCGCGTTCGCGCGTGGCGGCACTTACATCTGCATCGAAGGTCCGCAGTTTTCTAGCCTTGCCGAAAGCCTGACCTATAAATCGCACGGCTATTCGGTGATCGGAATGACCAACATGCCGGAAGCAAAACTCGCCCGCGAGGCGGAGATCTGTTACGCCAGCGTGGCGATGGTCACCGATTTCGATTGCTGGCATCCCGATCATGACGCGGTCACGGTCCAGGACATCATTCGCGTGCTGAACTCGAATGCCGAGAAGGCAAAAACGCTGGTCGCGCGTCTCGCCACCGATTTTCCGCGTGAGCATGAGCCGTGCCCGATCGGCTCGGACCGCGCGCTTGACACCGCGCTGATCACCGCGCCGGAAGCGCGCGATCCGGAACTGTTGAAGAAGCTCGACGCGGTGGCGGGCAGAGTGCTGCGAACATGAAAGTCGACGGCCGGCATTTCCGCAGTATCTGGCTGGAGCCGGATGGCTGGTCCGTCGGCGCGATCGACCAAAGGCTGTTGCCGCATGAATTTGTCGTCGCGCGGATCGAGAGCGTAGAGGCTGCGGCCGACGCGATCCGCACCATGCTGGTGCGCGGCGCGCCGCTGATCGGGGCCACCGCCGCCTATGGCGTCGCTCTGGCGATGCGGAGCGACGCCTCCGATGCGGCGCTCGATCAGGCCTGCAAACTTCTGATCGCGACGCGGCCCACGGCGATCAATCTGAAATGGGCGCTTAAGGAGATGCAACGCGCGCTGCGGCCGCTGCCGCTCTCGGGGCGCGTTGAAGCGGCCTATGCGCGTGCCGGCGAGATCGCCGAACAGGATGTGGCGATCAACAAGGAAATCGGTCAGCACGGCCTGGCGCTGATCGAGGCGATCGCTGCGAAGAAACCGGGGGAGCTGGTCAACATATTGACGCACTGCAACGCCGGATGGCTCGCAACGGTGGACTGGGGAACGGCGACAGCGCCGATCTATCTCGCGCATGATCGCGGCATAGCGGTGCACGTTTGGGTTGATGAAACGCGACCTCGCAATCAAGGTGCATCGCTCACGGCTTGGGAACTCGGCCATCACGGCGTCCCGCACACGGTGATCGCAGACAACACCGGCGGTCATTTGATGCAACACGGCATGGTCGATGTTGCGATCGTCGGAACCGACCGGGTCACCGCCAATGGCGATGTCTGCAATAAAATCGGCACTTATTTGAAGGCGCTCGCGGCGCACGACAATCGCGTGCCGTTCTATGTGGCGCTGCCGTCGCCGACGATCGACTTTAGTATTGACGATGGCGTGCGCCAGATTCCCATCGAACAGCGCGCCACGGAAGAAGTTGCGACCATGACCGGGCGCACCGCCGATGGACGGATCGAGACCGTGCGCGTGGTTCCCGAGGGCTCGCCGATCGCCAATTACGCTTTCGACGTGACGCCGGCGAGGCTGGTGACCGGCTTGATCACCGAACGCGGTGTACTCAAGGCGGAGCGCAATGCACTCTCCTGTGCATTCCCGGACCGGGCCTCGGGTTACTGATCCCTCTCAATTGCAGATTGGTTGACGCAAGCGACGTCAGCACTGTATCCCCTTACCAAGCGCGATTATCATTCGATAACTAACCCGACCCGACAGCAACGGGCGCCTCTCGTCGTCCGCCGGAAAAACCTCATCGATGTCCAATTCCGAAATTGAAATCGTCGTCGACGATCCGACCGCGCCGGAGGCCGACTCGCCGGCCGTTACCGATACCCGCGTCGTCGAGGCGGTGGTCTGCCTGCTGCTCGTCGGGCTCGCGGTACTGCTTGGATATGACAACTGGCGCACCGGAATCGGATGGGATTCGACCGGCCCGCAGGCGGGTTATTTTCCGTTCTATCTGTCGGTCATTCTCGGCGTCGCCAGTCTGTACGGCTTCCTCGTCACGCTCCTGAAGCGCAAGGAAGCTGCCGAGACTTTCGTCACGCGCGCGCAGCTTCGCCGGGTGATGGCGGTGTTCGTGCCGACGCTCTTGTTCTGTCTCGCAACTCAGTATCTCGGGCTCTATGTCGCGAGCTTTTTCTTGATTGCGGGCTTCATGCGGCTGATCGGAAAGATCGCGCTGTGGAAATCGCTGCTGACCGCTTTCATCTTCACCGCGCTGATGTTCGTGACGTTCGACATCGCCTTTGACGTCATCATGCCCAAGGGACCGCTGGAAGCGGCCTTCGGCTACTGACGCACGATCCCGGCAACAGGATAGTCCGCTATGGAAGCTTTCGGGTTACTGCTGCACGGCTTCGTCGTGCTGATGACGTGGAAGATCATCGCGCTGATGATGGTCGGGCTGGTGCTCGGCATATTTGTCGGCGTGCTGCCGGGCCTCGGCGGGCCGAACGGCGTGGCTATCCTGCTGCCGCTGACCTTCACGATGGATCCGACTTCCGCGATCGTGATGCTGTCGAGCATCTATTGGGGTGCGCTGTTCGGCGGCGCGATTACCTCGATCCTGTTCAACATCCCGGGCGAGGCATGGTCGGTGGCGACCACCTTCGACGGTTATCCGATGGCGCAACAGGGCAGGGCGGCGGAAGCGCTGACAGCCGCGTTTACGTCCTCCTTTATCGGCTCGCTGGTTGCCGTGCTCCTGATCACCTTCTTGGCACCGCTGATCTCATCTTTCGCGCTGAAATTCGGACCGCCGGAATTCTTCGCGGTCTATCTCTTGACGTTCTGTTCGTTCGTCGGTCTCGGCCGCGAGGACAAGCACAAGACCGTCATCTCGATGGCGCTCGGTCTGCTGCTCGCCGGTGTTGGCATGGATACGGTGTCAGGCCAGTTGCGCATGACATTCGGCTCCAATGATCTGTTGCGCGGCATCAACTTCCTGGTTGCCGTGATCGGCCTGTTCGGGATCAGCGAGATCCTGCTGACGATGGAAGAGCGTCTGGCGCTGCGCGGGCACGCCGCCAAGATCAGCCTGCGCGTGGTGCTGAACGTCTGGAAGGACCTGCCGAAATACTGGGTGACGCTGCTGCGCTCGTCGTTCATCGGCTGCTGGCTCGGCATCACGCCCGGCGGCGCGATCGCCGCCTCGTTCATGGGCTACAATCTCGCCAAGCGGTTTTCCAAGGATCCCGAAAGTTTCGGCAAGGGCCGCATCGAGGGCGTGTTCGCGCCGGAAACCGCAGCCCATGCCTCCGGCACCGCAGCGCTGTTGCCGATGCTCGCGCTTGGCATTCCCGGCTCCGGCACCGCCGCGATCCTGTTGGGCGGCTTGATGGTGTGGGGGCTTAATCCCGGCCCGCTATTGTTCGTCGAGCACAAGGATTTCGTCTGGGGCCTGATCGCCTCGATGTATCTCGGCAATATCGTCGGCCTCGTGCTGGTGCTGACGACAGTGCCGATTTTCGCCTCGATCCTGCGGGTGCCGTTCGCGGCGGTGGCGCCGATGATCGTGGTGTCGTGCGCCATCGGCGCGTATGCGATCCAGAACGCGATGTTCGACATCTGGCTGATGCTGGGCTTCGGCGTCGTCGGCTATGTCTTCAAGAAGATCAACATTCCCTTGGCGCCATTCACCCTGGCGCTGGTGCTGGGCAGCCGCGCCGAGGATGCGTTCCGGCTATCGATGATCGGCTCCGGCGGCGATATGCGGGTATTCTGGTCGAACGGCCTGGTCGGCTCGATCACGACGCTGTCGATCCTCCTGTTGTTCTGGCCGCTCATCGACAAAGCGTTCGGCAGCGTCGGGCGGTTGTGGCGGCCGGTGAAAACCGCCGGTTAAGGCGGCCAGCGCCGCCGTAACCCCGTCGTCTCCCAGGAATATCTTTCGATATCAGGATCTTGCGGGCATCTTTTGAGGTGCCCGCAAGAGGCTGCTGTTAAACCACTTTAGCCTGCCGCAATTCCGCGATCTCGCCGGCGCTGAAACCGAACTCGGTGAGCACGTCCTCGGTCTGCTCGCCGAACTCCGGCGGCCGTGCCACCATTTTGCTGGGGGTGCGCGACAGCGTGAAGGGCTGGCCGACCAGCTGGATGTGACGGTTCTCGTCGTTGGGCACGTGCTGTGCGATTCCGAGATGCTTGACCTGTTCGTCGTCGAACATCTGGTCGATCGAATAAATCGGGCCGCAGGGCACGCCGGCGGCGTTGAATTCCTTGACCCAGGTGTCGGTCGACTTGGTGGCGGTGACCTTGTTGATCTCGGCGTTGAGCGCCTTCCGGTTCTTTGAGCGCTCGGGCGCGGTGGCATATTCCGGGCGCTTCGGCAGGTCGGGCAGGCCGAGGGTCTGTGCGCAGCGTTCCCAGATCCGCCCGCCCGTGGTCGCGATGTTGATATAGCCGTCGGAGGTCTTGAACACGCCAGTGGGAATGCTGGTCGGATGGTCGTTGCCGGCCTGCTTGGCGACATCTTTGTCCATCAGCCAGCGGGCGGCCTGGAAATCCAGCATGAAGATCTGGGCCTGCAGCAGTGAGGTCTGTACCCACTGGCCTTCGCCGGAGACGTCGCGCTCCAGCAGGGCCGTCAGGATGCCCATGGCGCAGAACAGCCCGGCGGTAAGATCGGCCACGGGAATGCCGACCCGCATCGGGCCCTCGCCGGGGGCACCGGTGATCGACATCAGGCCGCCCATGCCCTGTGCGATCTGATCGAAGCCCGGACGCTTGTGATAGGGGCCATCCTGGCCAAAGCCGGAGATGCTGCCATAGACGATCTTCGGGTTGATCTTGCGCACGCTCTCATAGTCGATGCCGAGCTTCGTCTTGACGTCGGGCCGGAAATTCTCGACCACCACGTCGGCCTTTTTCACCAGCCGCTTGAACGTCTCGAGGCCCCTGGGATCCTTGAGATTAAGCGTCATCGCCCGCTTGTTGCGGTGCAGGTTCTGGAAATCCGCGCCCCGGCGCGGCCCGCCGAGCTGCTCGCCAGTATCTTCCGTCAGGGCGTCGATCTTGATGACATTGGCGCCCCAGTCCGCAAGCTGACGCACGCAGGTCGGCCCCGAACGGACGCGGGTGAGGTCGAGCACGGTGAAACGGGACAGGGCCTGCGAGGCGTGCGGGATGGGCATTCAGAAGCTCCGGTATAGATCAATGCTGGAATGATGTTGCGGGGCGCACCATCGCTGAAAGTTGGCCTCTTGTCATGCGCGCGAACGCATGTCGGGTAGGCGGCAACCGCCAGCCGGCTGGAAGCCGAACGCCGGTGCGGCGCACCCAACCAGAGATTTCGCCCCGGAATCAGCGGCCGGCGAGGAGACCGGGCGCCGCTGAACTATCGACATCTCATCATGGGGCTGGTAGCCCGCTCCGGATGTCCGAGAGGGTTTCAGCGGTGAACAACGAGCCGGCGCGCGGCAGCGATGAGGCCCCGCCAGCCGCCTCAAGCCCAAATCCGTCGTCGAGCCCGACCCCGAGCCGCACCCGGCGACTATTCGGCGGCTGGTCCGCGAATCTCTTGCAGGTCGTTTTGGGGGTGACGCAACAGGTCGCGCTGGTTCCGGTCTTTTTGCATTATTGGACCAGCGATGTGCTCGCGGCCTGGCTTGCGATTTATGCGGCCGGAAATCTTGTGCTGGTCGCGGATGCCGGCCTGCAATTTCGCGCGATCAACCGGTTTCTCGGGTTCAAATCCAGCGTCGATTGCGATGGCCGCACCGCATGCTTCTACGCGGCCATGCGGCGGATCTATTTCGGATGGGCGGGCCTGCTCATCGTGCTGGTGCTGATCGTCACCCGGTTTGTTTCTCCCGCTGTCGTGCTGGGTTTTCAGGCGGTTCCGGATTTTGACGCTGCCTTCGTCGTGATGATGGTGGGGCTGTTGCTGAGCCTGCCGGCGAACCTGGTATCCGGCCTCTATCGTGCCCGCGGGCTTTACGGTCGCGCCGTGGGGCTGCAGAACTGGGCCATGCTGCTGGCCCAGCTCGGCCAGCTGGTCGCGATCATCACGACCGGAAGCCTGCTTGCCGTCACGATCGCCTATGCGGCGGCGCAGGTGCTCATGATGCTGTATTTTGTGGGGATCGATGCCTCCCGCATGGTTGCACCGCTGCGCGGAGTCCGCGTCAGGCATTCATGGTCCTGGATAACAGGCCAATTTCGCAAGGCGGCTCCGTTTGCGATGGCGGGGGCGACGGATCTGGCGCTGCTCAACCTGCCGGTGCTGCTGGTCAGCGCTTTGGTTTCCGATCGCGTGGCCGTGGCGCAATGGGGGCTCACCCGCGTTGCCGCGGGACTGGTGCGGGCACTTTGCGTTCAGGTCACGCTGCCTCTGGCTGCCGAGCTCGGACACGATTACGCCATCGGTCTGAAGGACCTGTTGCGGAGCCTCTATGCGCGCGGATCTGTCTTTATCACCCTGCTTGCAAGCGCCGTGGTTTCCGGGTTGTTGCCATTTTGGTCGGATTTTTTCGCGCTTTGGACCCATGGCGCCGTACGTTACGATCCATTGCTGACAATGACCCTGCTGATCGGCGCCAGCGCGGCCGCACCCTCGATTCTGGCATCGAATTACGCCAATTACAGCAATCGCGGAGAGCTATTGGTGCGGACCAAGGGACTTCAGCTTGGCGTCTTCCTGATCCTGTCGGTGGTGCTGATTCCGCCGCTCGGGCCATTGGGAGCGGCCATCTCGGTGGTGGCCAGCGATCTCCTGATTCAGTTCGGGGTGCTCGGACTGATCATTATCCGGCAAACGCTCGAGCGGCCGCTTCGCCATGTCGTGTTCCTGGCCGCGCTGATGGTCTGTGTGACGCTGGCGGGCTGGGCGCTGGGAACGATCATCCGGTCCATGACGCCCGGCGCCGGGCTGATGCGATTTGTGTCCGAATGCGCGCTTTGGCTGATCGTGGTCGCCGTGGCCGCCACTCCGTTGGTGAACCCGGGCTTTCGCGCCCAGCTTGACGCGAGGATCCCGAAATGAGCCTGCCGAAATGACCGGACCAGATTACATCTTCGCAAGCCTGGCGCGGGCGATCCGGCTTGACCTGCACAATGCCAGCCGGTTCAGTCGCCGCCACCTGCCAATCGCCGTCGGGATATCGCGCTCGTGAGGTTGTTCCAGAATGCCAGATATTATCCCTCGCTGCGCCCGAGGATTCGCGAGCTGACCAGGCACAGCTCCACCTACGCCGGCAAGATCGACGCGTTTGTGAACTTCAGGGAGTCGGCGGCTCACATCCTGCTGCCGGTCGATCAGCGCGCCGAATGGGCGTTCTTCGCCAACGGGGACGACGAGGACATCCAGAAGGTTTGGGCACGCGAGCAGGGCATGAGTTCGCGCAGTTCGCTGAGCGACATTCTGAAGGCGCAGATCGAAGCACACCGCGCCGACGTGTTTTACAATCTCGATGCGACGGGATGGCCAGCGGATTTCATCAAAAGCCTTCCCGGCTGCGTGAAAAAAGTCATCGCCTGGCATGCCGCGCCGTTCCGGAACGTGTCGTTCACCGCCTACGATCTCGTGGTCTGCAATTTCCCGTCGATCCTTGCGGCAATAGCCGAGCAGGGCGCCCGGACGGATTATTTCTTCCCCGCCTACGATCCGGAATTCGCGCCATTCGCGGCTCGCGAGGACAGGCCCGTTGATGTGGTGTTTGTCGGCGGCTATTCGCGCCATCACCTTCGAAGAGCCGAAATACTGGAAGCCGTCGCGCGATTGGCCGGTCAGTATAATATTGTATATCATCTCGACCGATCGCGCCTGTGCCGGCTGGCGGAATCGCCGATCGGAAGGTTTTTGCCGCTCGCCAAGCATCGAAGGCCGCAGGCCATCCGCGCCATCACCAGCGAGCCGACATTTGGACGGGACTATTACGAAGTGCTATCGACGGCCAAGATTGTCTTGAACGGCGCCATCGATATGTCAGGCGAAGATCGTGGCAATATGCGTTGTTTCGAGGCGTTGGGAGGCGGATCGCTGCTGCTATCGGACGCGGGCAACTATCCCAGGGGAATGAAAGATGGCCAGACGCTCGTGACCTACAATTCGGCAGACCAGGCGGTGGCGCTGGTCAGGGAATTGCTGCAGGATTCCGCAAAGAGATTGGGTATCGCGCGCGCGGGCCATGAAATGGTATCGACCAGCTATTCGAAGCAGCTGCAATGGAAGCGCTTCGAAGAGCTCGTTGCCTCGATCTAGAAAGTCGATGATGTCAGACAGTTTTATTCCGATTTCCAAGCCGTTCATCGGACCACGAGAAAAAGAACTCGTGATCGATGCGCTGGATTCCGGATGGGTATCGTCGATCGGAAAATACATCGACGAGTTCGAGGCAAACTTCGCGCGCTATTGCGGGACCGAATATGCGCTCGCGGTCAGCAACGGCACGACCGGCCTTCACCTCGCACTCGCCACTCTCGGGCTGAAACCTGGCGACGAGGTGATCATCCCCGATCTGACTTTCGTCGCGACCGCGAACGCCGTGGCCTATACCGGGGCGACGCCGGTTCTCGCCGACATCGACGCGGATACGCTGTGCATCGATCCTTCGTCGGTCAAATCGCTGATCTCGGCACGCACCAAAGCGATCATTCCGGTGCATCTCTATGGCCATCCAGCCGACATGGACGCCTTGATGGAAATCGGCAACGCGCATGGCATCGCCGTCATCGAAGACGCGGCCGAGGCGCACGGAGCCGAGTATAAAGGCCGCCGCGTGGGCGGGCTCGGCAAATGCGGCGTATTCAGCTTTTACGGCAACAAGGTCATCACGACAGGCGAAGGGGGCATGCTGACCACCAACGACCGGGATTTCCATGCGCGCGCCAAGCGGCTGCGCGATCATGCCATGAGTCCGCAGCGCCGGTACTTTCACGAGGAGCGCGGATTCAACTATCGCATCACCAATCTGCAGGCCGCACTCGGTGTCGCGCAACTCGAGCGGATCGATGATTTTCTCAGCCGAAGGGCTGAGATCATGGATTGGTACAACGCCGAGATCGTGACCTCAGACCGCGTGCGGCTCAATCGGGTGAAGAACTGGGCGAAAAGCGCGTTCTGGATGATCTGCCTGGAGGTCGACGGGTTTGACGAAGCAGGGCGGGACGCCTTCATGCAGGCGTTGAAAGCGCGCGGCATCGACACCCGGCCATATTTTTGCACCATGTCTTCGATGCCGATGTACAGGCAGCCGCCGTTGCCGGTCTCGACCCGCAAGGCGCAGATAGGTTTGAACCTGCCGTCCTTCTATGAACTGACCAAGCAGGATGTGCGGCGGATCGGAGCCGAGGTGAACGAAATCCTCAAGGAAATGCGCGCGGCATGATCGGCGCGACAAACGTCCTCTGCGGGTTACGCCATTGATCAGACTTGGCGTGATCGCGCTCGCCGGAACGGACAATGGCGGCACATATCAATACACGCTGTCGATGCTGCAAGCGCTGCGGCACACCAGCGGCTTTGACATTACGTTGTATGGCGATCCGCAAAACCGGGATTTTATCGAATTAGGCTACCCCATTCGTCCCTTTATCGAATCGCGCGCCCGACAAATGACCGCGCTCGCCGCCCGCAATCTGCACATCGGGCTATCAGACCCCTTTGTTTCCGAAGATGTCCTGTTGGCGCCAATTTATTCGCTGGCGCTGCTGCATACGTCAAAACCATTTGCCTTCACGCTGCACGATCTCCAGGAGAATTATTATCCTGAGAATTTTTCACGCTGGACGCGGTTCTGGAGGCATCAGGTCTATACGCGGCTGCTGGCGCGAACACGGCGTGTGATCTGCGAATCCAGCTATGTCAAAAAAGACATCATGCGTTTCTTTGGCATGGCCGAGGAACGCACGGTCGTGATCACGGCGCCCCCGCTGCGGCAGTTCATGGCGGATGAAAGCAGTGAGACCTTGCAGGCGACGCGAAGGCGGCTGCAACTGCCGGATAAATTCCTGTTCTATCCCGCACAGTTTTGGGTTCACAAAAATCATTCGCGCCTGCTCGAAGCGTTTCGAGAAGTTGTAGCCGAAGTGCCTGACCTGAAGCTGGTGCTCACCGGCAAGAAACGCGACGAATATGAGGCCGTGATGGCGGCCGTCGCAAAATTCGGCCTGAGCGAGAAGGTCTGCCATCTCGGCTATGTGGCGCAGGAGGACCTCCAGGCGATCTACCGGCTCGCGACGGCGCTGGTCATGCCGTCGCTGTTCGAAAGCGTCAGTATTCCGATCTATGAAGCATTTCAGGTCGGCACGCCCGTCGCCGCTTCCGGCATTCTTGCCATCCCCGAGCAAGTCGGCGATGCCGGCCTGCTATTCGATCCGATGTCGGTGAACTCGATCAGGGATGCCATGCTGAAAATCGTGAAATATCCCGATACAGCACGGTTACTCGGACAAAGGGGCCGGGAAAAGATGCTGGCCATGACACCGGAACGCTATGGCGCCCAGTTGCAGAATTTATTGCTTGAGTTGCGATAAATTTGCTGGTGTGTAACCCCCATACGCCCCACCGATGTTCCCATTGGCAGGTATGAAACGAAATGTATGTGATTGGTATTAGCTCCGGGATCAAGCACGGTCACCACGATGGTGCCGCGGTTCTGCTTCGTGACGGAGAGCTGATTGCAGCAGCCGAAGAAGAGCGTTTTACGCTGGCGAAACACGCCCGCGGCGAGCTTCCGCGCGGCGCCATCGATTTCTGCTTGAAGCAGGCCGGCATCACCATTCGCGATGTGGACTATATTTGCTCGCCGTTGAAGACCTACGTTAATTACACCCAGCGGCTGACCGAATATTTTAAGTATCAATTTGGTCACAGCCCCAAAATCGAGCTCTATGATCATCACCTCTGTCACGCCGCGAGCAGCTTCTATGGCTCGGGCTTTCCTGAGGCGACAGTTATTTGTTTCGACTTTTCCGGCGATTCAAGCTCCGGCGTCGTGGTGCATGCGAAGGGCAATGATTTTCGCGAATTGACCCGCTTTGGCCGGCATAACAGTCTCGGGCTGTATTACGGGATGCTTACCCAGTATCTCGGCTACCAGATGACCAATGACGAATACAAGGTGATGGGACTCTCATCCTATGGCAGCCCGCGCTACCTCGAGCAATTCGCCACCATCCTGCGCCCCGAAGGTTTGAGCTACGAGCTTGATGGCGCGCTCGACAAGCGGTTGCGTGACAAGGAAATCTACACCAGCGACTTTTCAACGCGGCAAGAACGAATCTTCACTGAAAAGCTCGAAGACCTGCTGGGTCCTCGCCGGATTCGCGGGCAGGCGCTGGATCAGCGGTTTACCGACATTGCGGCCAGCGGCCAGAAACAGCTCGAGGTTATCGCCACCCATGTCACGCGGGCGGCGATCAAGGCCTCAGGCTGCGCCGACCTATGCCTCGCCGGCGGCGTATCATTGAACTGCAAAATGAACATGGAGATTGCGGCCGAGCCTTCAGTCGGCAAGCTCTACGTTCCTCCGGTGCCGCACGATGCCGGCGTGGCGCTCGGGGCCGCGATGCTCAAATGCGCCGAAGCCGGTCACAAGATCGCACCGCTGACGCACGCTTATTGGGGGCCTGAGTATTCCAATGACGTGATCAGGTCGACCCTCGACAAGATTGGCGCCCGGTACGAGCTGGTTGATGATCCCGCCACCCGTTGCGTCACCGACCTCGTTGAGCAGAAAACGGTCGGCTGGTTTCAGGGGCGTATGGAGTATGGCCCGCGCGCACTCGGCAACCGCTCGATCATCGCGGACCCGCGATCGGCCGATATGAAAGACCGGATCAATGTTACCATCAAATATAGGGAAGAGTTTCGCCCGTTTTGTCCGTCGGTCCTGTTCGAGCGGCAGGCGGATTATTTTGAAGACACCTTTGACGCCCCGTTCATGGTCGTCACCTTCCCGGTCAACGAGAGCGTCAAGCAAAAGATCCCGGCCGTCGTTCATGTTGACGGCACCGCGCGGCTTCAAAGCGTCCATCCGGAAACCAATCCGCTTTACAGCCGTCTGATCGGTGAGTTCGCCAAGGCAAGCTCGGTGCCCATGCTGATCAACACCAGCCTCAACGTCAATGAACAGCCGACGGTGAACTCGCCGCTGGAGGCACTGCACACCTACTTCTGCTCCGGTCTCGACGTGCTTTTCCTCGGGCCTTACCGGTTGTCGAAGTCGAACTGATAGCGACGACAGCGGTCAGAATTCGAAGGTGAACTCCGGCAGTCCCGCGTAGTTGGGACGATCGAGGCCCGCGACCGGATATTTCAATTGCGACGGCGGCGGGACCGAATTGAAAAACCGCTTGTGGAGGAATGTAATTTCCGGGGCGATTGGAAAATGGAACGCCATTCCCCCCATGTTATTGCCGTGAAGGTGCACGATATAGAAATCGCGCTTGATTTTCTCGATGAAGGAATTGAACGGGCCAGAGAGAATGTCGACGTCATGAAATTCGATCGCCATCGCGACGATGTTCTGGGAGTGTCGCAGCAGGTCATCGAGCACGCGATATTCGCTTCCTTCGATGTCCATTTTGACAAAAACCGGGCATGCCGCCGGCAGGCGCGCGAAGACGTCTTCGATCGTGACGCTGTTCTCCTGCCTGTCGCGCCAAACCCTTTGTTTGAAATGGATATTGTCGGCGCGAAAAAATGTCAGGTAGTCGATCCAGGTAAAGATCTTGCGGAATGCGCTTGCCTTGAACTGCAGGATAAAGCGCGGCAGCTGACCGATCGAATACTCGAGGGCCGTTCGCAGAGAGACGGTGTGATCGTAGCAATGGATCAGGGCGGCGGGGTTATGCCTTTTGAAATCGCGTTCAAAGCTCCAGTCGTGCGAAAGGCCGAACGACAGTAGCGCGTTGGCCGCAGCTAACGCATCGAGCGGAACGACGTAGCCGCCGTCATTTGCATTTCCGACCCGCGCAAGCGAGTTGCAGGCAACGGGACGCAAATCAGCAAGCTGAACTGGGTCGCCAATCTCGGATTTTACCGTTCGAGTTGAACTGCTCGACTCCACGCCTTCACGCCTTTGCTTGGTTTTGGCTCGCGAAAATCACGCGCGGTGTGATGTACCACAGCAGGAAAAGAAACGCTGCGCCATGTGTCAACAACGCAGTCGTGAGGGGCACGTTCATGAGATCTTGCGGAAGCAGGGCCCCGGAGATCAGGACGAAGCGGGGCGGCAGGCCGGCCGACAGCCGGTTGCCGAAGGCGATCACAAGCCCGCACGCGAACGCTGCGATCGGCGCGAGAAGTAATCCTACGGAGGCAATGCCCTCTGTCGCGAATAACGAGGCATTGAGGTTTCCGAACCCGTAAGTGTGGTCCATCACGACGGAGAGCGGATCCTGGTATGGGCAATGCACCAGCGACTTTAAGAATGATATCTGACAGAAATAGGTATGAGGGTGATACGAGAAATATTCGTTATAGATGTCTATGGCGCTCGATTGTGCCGCAATCATCCGGATGTTGACGATGTTGAAATACGTGCGTCCGAGATCGCCGATCGGGCCGGCTATAAAAAGAGTTGTGATGAGCCCAACGACCAGCGGTATAAAGAGCGACAGGATGACCGTTTTTCTTGCCTCAAAGACCCTCGAGAGGATCAGCATCGTAACGATCCAGGCTGGTGTGAAAAAAGCGAACTTGCTCAGCGTGATTGGATAGAACAGCAGCAAGAGAAGCAGCGTGATGGCGGCTCGCCAGCGATAATTGAGCGTCCAATAGCAGGCAAAAGCGAACGGCAACAGCGCGCTCGACGTAATGCCGATCAAATAGCGGATGACGGCAGGGAAACCGAGTTCGTCGCGAAAATCGTAGATGCGGCTGAGGGAAACCAGTCTGAAATTGTAGGTGGACGCCACCAGGATCGTTCCCAGCGCCAGCACCAGCACAAAACTCAGGAGGTGCTCCAGCGCCCGGGGCGACAGCTCGAATATCTGCTTGACCCGCGTCCTGATCAGCAGGGCGGGGCCCAGAAACACGAGCAATGAGACCGCCGCCGAGAGGCCGGCCAATTTGCGGTCGTAATTATGTTTCGTGAAGACATCGATCCACAGGAAGCCAAGTATCAACGTATAAAAATAAAAGCCGACAAAATAGCCGAAGCTGAAACGAGCGACCACAAACAGCAATGAAAGCGACGAGAAGGCTGCGGCAATAACGATCGCGTAGGCAAGCAGGTCTGGATTATAAGATATGTAAAACTGCCGTTCCGAGACTGTGACCAGCGAGACGCAGCAGACGACGGTATGCAGAACAATCAGGATGAGCAGCGCGGGGTTCGACAGGAGTCTCAGGCGCACGCGCTCGACGATGCCGGGAAGCGAACTCATCATGGATAGGGCGCCTGAGCGAGTGATGAAGAGTATCGTCCTGCCGATCAATCAGGCCAGTTCGAGCGAATGCTTGAAGTAGGCGATGGTCTCTTTCAAGCCATCGTCGAGCGCGACTTTCGGTTGCCAATCAAGCAGTGCGTTGGCCTTGGAAAGATCCGGCTGGCGTTGCCGCGGGTCATCCTGCGGCAATGGCTTGAAGATCAGCTTCGACCGGGATTTGGTGAAGCTGATGACTTTTTCGGCCAACTCCACGATCGTGAATTCCGAGTTGTTGCCGAGATTGATCGGGCCGGTGCATGCATTTTCCGTCAGCATCAGACGGGTAATCGCCTCGACGAGGTCGTCGACATAACAGAACGACCGGCTTTGTCCGCCATCGCCGAACACGGTGATGTCGTCGCCCTTGAGCGCCTGAACGATGAAGGATGAAACGACCCGGCCGTCGTTCGGCTGCATCCGCGGGCCGTAGGTATTGAAAATGCGCGCGACCTTGATCGGCAGCTGGTGTTGCCGCCAATAGTCGAAAAACAAGGTTTCGGCGCAGCGCTTGCCCTCGTCATAGCAGGAACGTATCCCGATCGGATTGACGTTGCCCCAATATTCTTCCGGCTGGGGATGCACCAGCGGATCGCCATATACCTCGCTGGTGGAAGCCTGGAAGATGCGGATGCCAAGCCGTTTGGCGAGACCGAGCATGTTGATGGCGCCGTGAACGCTGGTCTTGGTGGTTTGCACGGGGTCGCGCTGGTAGTGAACCGGCGAAGCCGGGCAAGCCAGATTGAAAATCGCATCGACCTCGACGTAGAGAGGAAACGTCACGTCGTGACGCATCGCCTCGAACAGCGGATTGGACAGCAGATGAGCGATATTGCGCCGGCTGCCGGTGAAATAGTTGTCGACGCAGATCACCTCCGCGCGCTCGGCCAGCAGTCGCTCGCACAAATGGGAACCAATGAACCCCGCGCCACCCGTGACCAGAATCCTGTTATCTGCGTAGTTTCGCTCAAGGGGCATGGTCGCTCCCAAAACCTTCATTTAATTGGCCGGATTTCGTTTCGCGCCGGCCGTCGGCGGCCCGCGGATTGGTATCGGCAATAGGAAACTTCGCCAACCCTTAATCAGGGCACGCTCCGTTTGAGGTAACTGGATACCCTGATGCGGGCGCCTTCAGAACTCCCGCCGCTTCAGCCACGCCCGCGCGCTCCAGTGCGCAAAGCACCAGGCTGATTTGAGCAGCGAAAGCCCTTCTACGTTGCGGTAGATGTGCCAGACCCAGCCGGCGGACCGCATTGGGCGGCTTGAGACCGAGACGCCCCTGACGCGGTAGCGCGCCAGATCCTCGTTAAGCCCCCAGGCGACATGTCCGGGCTTGAGGATGCTGAGCCAAAGACAGAAATCGTCATAGGGTTCGTTTTTCATGGCGATGTTGCCCGCGATGTCGCGGTCCACGAGCGCGGTCAGCGTCGCGATCGAGGTGTTCTTGATCAATTGCTCGTAGGTGAGCGAAGCCGGCACCGGGATCAGCCGGCCGGTCGTCGATCCGTCTTCATTGATGCGGCGAAACGCCGTGAAGCTGAGGGCCGCGCGATGCTCGCGCGCGAAGGCGATCTGCCGCTCGAGCTTGGGCGGCAGCCAGAGATCGTCGCTGTCGAGAAAGGCGATGAAGCGGCCCTGGGCCTGTTCGATGGCGGCCTGACGCGCCAGCGCCGGCCCGCCGTTGCGGGGCTGCCGGATCAGCTTGATCCGTGGATCTTTTGCCGCGTAGCTCTCGATCACGGCAGCGGTGTTGTCGGTCGAGCAATCGTCGGCGATCAATAGCTCCCAGTCGCCGAGGGTCTGGGCCTGCACCGACTCGATGGTCTCGCCGATCAGGCGCTCCACATTCCACGATGGGGTGATGATCGAAACGAGCGGCATGCAGCAAACCCCTCAGGACGCCGCAGGCGGTTCGGCGATCGCCGAGACTAGCGATGCAGCGAAGGTGTCGAGCTGCTGCGGATGGTCGATGTAGAGCTCGCCGGGAAACGATTTGCGCCATGCCGTCTCGAAATAGGGGGCGGCCTTGGCCGGATCGAATCCTTGGGAATGCAGGGCCTCGCGCAGGCGCTGCGGGACATCCCTGAGGCGATCCACCGCGAAGACGAGCGGGCAGGAGCGATAGAAAGCGTCGCCCATGACGATCACGGGCTTGCCGAGCAGCACCGCTTCGGCGCCGGACTTGCTGTTGACGGACACGACGGCGTCGGCACGGCCAAGCACCGCGTAATTGTTGGTCTGCGGCGGCAACAGGATAAAATTGTCGAATCGCCGGGCCAGTTCGAACAGGCGGCCGGCGGGGATCGCGCCGATCTGCGCCGGGTGCTCTTTCACGACGAGGGCATGGGTATCGGGAATCGTGCGCAGCAGGAAATCGATGGTCGCGACCTGATCGAGATATTCCGGCGAACGCAGCGTCAGCGCCATGTCGGCCGGCACATGGAGCGGGTAGTAAACGAACGGCGTCTCCGGCATCGGACGATACAGCTTGCGAAGCCGCGTTGCGCCAACCGCCATCGCCGCGTGCGCCCGCGCGTGCCGCAGATTATGTCCAAACTCCTGGTGCTTGCCCAGTGCAAACTGGTCCCAGAGTTTTTCGACCAGGCGGCGGGCATTGCGGGCGTTGGCGATCTTGTTGAACGCCGCGGAATATTGATGCCGGTCCTTCTGGGGGATCACGATCGCGCGCTGCTTGAGCGTCTGGTCGAGATAATTGCGCACATCGGCAGAGATCGCGTCAGCCGGGATTCCCATCGTATCAGGCGCGGTAAAGCTATCGGGCGTGTAATAAAGCCGGCCGCGAAAGAACGACGGTTCGATGAACCAGTTGCGGATGCCGCGCTTCTTCGCCGCATAGAAGCATGCAATGACCGAGAGAAAGCCGCCAAGCTCCTGAACCACGATTGCGCGCTGTCCGCGCGCGGCGAGTTGATCGAGGACCAGCTCCATGGCGTTACTGTAGATCATGAACCGCCTGCGCAGGGCGGCGGTGCTGCGGATTCCAAACGTCACACGCTCGTGGCTGAACAGGAAGTTCGTTCCATCGAGATCATAATCGATGACGCGCGCCGCGAAGGCACCCTGATCCTCGACCGGCGCGCTGCCCTGCAAGCCCGTTCGATACATGTTGACGACGGGAACGCCTTGCTCTGTCGCCATCTCCGCGCTGCGGTCGTCGAAGGCGAGTAGCTGGACTTCGCGTCCGGCGTCGCGCAGCCGCTGCGCCACCGGAATCCAGAACCGTGTCTGGTATTCCGCGAGCGTGGTGATCAGGATGATTTCGGGCGAGGTGGTCATGTGCGAATGGGACGTTGTTCTACGACAATACTGGCCAGGGGCAATCCAGTCTTGACGCATCGCGCGCGCGTCGCGGTAAAAAGTGACGGGTCGCGGTTGTCATGAATGGCGATCCGCTCCAGCAGCGTCCCGACATCGGCGGGTTCAATTCGCTTGTCGCGTCGCGCGGGGCTGAACCAGGTGCGCAGTTTTTCGGTCGCGGCTGATCCGAACAGCAGGCTGGCGGCGCCCTTGGCGATTTGTCCGCGACTAGGGTTCGGCCGCGTGCCCCTGAGTGCGCTGGACAACGAGACAAACGGCTGGCGACGATCTTTCGCGCTGACAAGAATATCGGCGACCCGTTCGGCGGCCAGACCGTCATTGCGATAAAAGAACGCGTCGATATCAGCGGCATGAACACCCGCAAAATCGAATTTACCGGTTTCTTCATCGAGATGATCGATCGTGGCCAACAGTTCGTCGAACGATGCGACGGCGCGGCTGACGCGCGCGGGCAGCAGGGCATGTCCGGCCGTCGCCGGCGTATTAAGATATTCCAATTGAATCGGCAGTTTTTCGAGCAGCACGGCTTCGACCGCCGTACCGCAGTTGAGGTGGATGACCGCTGCGGCATTCTGGATCATGTCGAGGACGCTTCCCGTTCCGTCCACCACGACATTGGAATGCCGGGCGAGCGCGGTGCGATAGACCTCTTCGCTCTCGAAAGGGTGCGGGCGCAGCAGGATGGCGCGATCCGGCCGCGCTTCCGCGAGCCGACCGATCTCGATGAGATAATTGGCAAAGACCTGCTTCAAATCGGGAAGGAAGCGGTCGATATAGGCTGCGTCCCATCCGGCCCGGATCATGGCTTCGCGCTCGGCACCGGGCTTGCTGGAAAAGCGGGAATTCACCAGCGGGAAATTGGCATTGACCAGCAGATAGCCACGCCGTTCGCCATCGAGCAGTTTTCGCCAGCGGGGGGCCGCGAAATCGAAGCGAGGACAGCCCGTGAGGTGAAGCTGATCCGGCTTCATGGTCTGGTTGTCGTTGAACGCTTCATGCAGCCGCCCGCCCCAGAAAAAATAACCCGACAGGACGTCGGCGTAACCGCTGTTCTTGATATAGGCGGCCATGGCCGGCGGCGAGTTGCCGCCTTTTTCCGCGAGCACGCCGCCCTCGGTGTCGAGCACATGGAGCGTGAGTCCGGCCTCGGCAAAGCTCCGCATCAGGCCGAGATTGGCCGCGCGCGCGTAATTGACGACCAGCGTATCAAGTCCAAGGCGCGGTACGTCAACGCCCTGCTCGTACATCGGGATGATCGCAACCGATGCCCCGCGCGAGGCGAGTTGATAGGCGGCCAAAACACTTCCCGCCAAGTCACGCTTGGGGTGATCCACCACCCATCCGATACGCACGATTATCAGCTCCCCGGGGAATCCGGATCAGAGGCGCATCACCGCGCGGTCGACTTCGCTCAGGGAACCAGCGGCCCGGAAACGGGCGGGCGGCTCGGGATACATGCGCGGGGGTTGAATATAGGTTGCGGTGTAGAGCAGGCGGGTCCTGTCCGACAAAATGCGGCTGCCCATATGCAGACAGCGGGCGGTGTTGACGATGAATGAGGACAGGCGAGGCGCAATAATCTCCTTGACCGCGGAGCGATCCACTTTCGAGAAAACCTTGTCGTCGCTCATGTGGCTCTTGAGCGTATTGCGGAACGATTTCGACGACGGCGCCGGGATGAATGTCAACGGGCCGTCCTTGTTGTCGCGGACGTCGGTGAGATAGATGAAAAGCTTGCAGACCCGCTTGTCGTCATGGTCGAGATGCCAAAGCTGCGAATAGCTCAGCGGCTTGTTCTCGGTGGGTCGCGACAATGTCAGCAGAACGTCCGATAGTTGCGGAAGCTCATGCATGAAATCGCCCATGATGCGGAGAACGCTGGGCTGCAGCGCGTAGCGCACGAACGGGTGATCGGTGGCGAACGCGCCGTTGACCAGATCCTCGTCGAGCAGGCTGACCCAGAACGACTTGTGGCCGAGCTGCTGCTTTCCGGCGAGTTCATCAAGCCGGCTGACCTTGTTGTCAGCGACGCCGGCGACCGCTTCGGCGAGGTTTCGATCGACGATCGAGGTCACGTCGACATAGCCATCTTCACTGAGCTTGCGGCTGGCCTCGCTCCATTCCGGCGTGACCGGAAGCGTGTTGAGCATTTCGATCCGCTTGGCGCGGGCGCCCAGCTGCATGCCGGTGAGCGCGGTTTTCGTCACCCAGCCGAGATCGGTCCGGTTCACGTGCCAGAGCAGGCGGCGGAACTGACTGATCTTCTGTTTCTTCGGCGCTGGTACCGCGGAGGCAGCGTTGACCATGGTCATGTTGGCTCACTTGAATAAACAGGGGCAGTTTTTTGAACACCCGCAAAGTGCCACTGCGTCGGTATTAAGGTAGTTCCCGAACCCGCTTGTCTTATACCCTGCGAAGCGGCTTTTCTAGTTTTAAAGTATTGCCGGCGAGGCATCCGGTCGCCCGAGGAAAGAGCGCCCGAAATCAAGAAACAGGCTGCGTTCCTTGCGATCGAGCACAAGAAAATACTGCGCGATCCACGCGGCCGCACTGTAAGCGCACATGAGGATCGCGATCATTACGATTCCTGGATAAGCTCTAAAATGCAGGAAGGCAGCCAGCATGACGGCTCCCACCGCCAGGATCGCCAGATGGGTGCAGACCGCAACAAGGAACTTTTTCGGGGCGATCTGCAATTCCTTGACGAATATCGACAACTGCCACGGCAAGGTCGCAACGGTTCCGATCGCTTGACCGAGAATGTAGGCGCGTTCCCCTAACCACTGTGCCGTCGCGAATGTAACGACCGCCCAGATGGCGAGCTGAATGCTCATCAGCCAGTTCAACCGTGACTGCACCTTGGTGCGCGTCATGAACAGCGTGTTGCCGAAGATCACATATTGGGCGGACATGGCGACCACGAACATCACGCCCATCCAGTGGGCATAAGGGGTGATCTGTGGACCGATCCAGATTTGCATGATGGCGGGTGACAAGACGGCAGCCGCGACCATGGGAGGAACCGTCACCATCGGCAACAAGGCGATACCTGCCTCGCCAAAGCGGTTGAACTGCTTGACATTGGCGCGCTGATCCAGCCGGCTGACGACCGGCAGGAGCGCGGACGTCAGCAAGCTTGCAACCACTTTGACCAGGCGAGGAATGCGGACCAGCGTGTCGTAGATGCCGACGCTTTGCGGTCCGAGATAGATACCGATCAGGAACGGCTGAATCGGCGCGATGATGCCTCCGATCAGTTTTCCCTGCATGACAAGAAGGCAGCGGGTCAGCACGTCCTTCCTGACATCGCGGCTCGGCATCGACAATGTCGTGCGGTATCGTTGGAAAGCTGCCGTGGCGGAGCCGAGCAGAATAAGCGCACGCAGAACATTGCTGCCGAGAAAGCAGTAGGCGACCACCTCATAGGGGTAACCGGCATTAGCCACGTAAATCGTGGCGGCGACGTAGAGTGCCGTGGTGAAAAACTCGGCCACACGCAAGAGACCGTAGCGTTCGAAGCCCTTGACGACGCCTTCCCAAACCAGAGCCGGGAACAGCAGGAGATTTGCAGCGGTGGTGTAACGGAGAATGTCTGTAAAGCTGGCGACGTGCGCCGGTTCGATTTTGAACTGCGCGACCATGAGCGGAATCATAAACCAGCTCAGCGCGCTCAACGTGCCGGCCAGAAGCACCGAGACAATCGTCAACAGCAGAAGCTGGCTGCCGCCGATGGCCCAATTGCGATGTTCGCGCGCGCGAGCGACCACCTGGGTTGTCACCTCGGGCAAGCCGAAGTCGATAATGCCGAGTAGCCCGCTGGGCAGCAACAAGCGTGCAAGGACGATGAGACCGAATTCGGTAACGCCCCAGGTCCGGATGATAATGGGAATAACGACGACGCCCAGCACGGCGACGGCGCCGAACACGATCGCGGAGATGACGGTATTTTGGACCAGGCGCTTCAGCATCTTTCAGGGCTTACCATGCGCTCAGGCCGCCATCGACGGCGATATTCTGGCCGGTTACATAAGATGCCGCATCCGACACCAGGAACAGGACCGCTCCCACCATCTCATCGGCGCGCGCCATCCTGCCGAGCGGAACGCGGGCGCCATAGCGCTGCTTGAACGTATCGTTCTGTCCGCTCTCGACGCCGCCCGGCGTGAGCGTGTTGACCCGCACGCCCTGCGCGCCCCAGTAGGCGGCGAGGTGTTTTGTCAGGCCAATAACGCCTGCCTTGGAGGCGGTATAGACTGCGGGCGTGTTGATCGCGCGCCCCAGATATTCGGAACCTTCGTAAATGCGCTGATCCGGCGCCATCAGGCCGTAAATCGATGCGGTCTGAACGATGCTGCCATAGCCGCGCCCGGCCATCAGGGTTCCGAAAACCTGGGCCACGTTGAACATGCCGTCGAGATTGACGGCCATGATTTCCCGCCAGGTTTCCAGTGAGAACGTTGCGACCGGCGCGAAGAAGGCATCGACGTCGCGGGTCTTGCTGGCGGCGTTATTGAGCAGGATCGAAACCGGCCCGAGGTCGGCTTCGATCGCATCGGCGACGCGGCGGACGGCTTCGGGCTGCGTGATGTCGCAGGCATAGCCTTTCGCGCGGGTGGAATGGCGCGCGGATATCTCGGATGCGGCGCTTTGGACCGCTTGCTCGTCGAGATCGAGGAGGGCGACATTGGCGCCAAATTCAGCCAGACCTTCGGCGAAGCGGCGTCCCAGAATTCCGCATCCGCCGGTGATAACGGCGGTGCGCCCACTGAGATCGAACAGATCCTTGAATCCCGTCATGGTTTGATCTCCGTGGATTCCAGCCGCTTACGGAGCAGCAGTTCCACCAGCATAAAGTCGAGGTTGGAGTCGATGTCGGCGGAGCGCTCTTCCGGCATCTCGAACAGTCGTGTGTCCGGATAGAACACGGCCGGATTTTCAAGAAACGCGGCGACGCGCCAGGCGTAGATCGATGCGTTCATGTCGAAGCAACGCGGTGCATCCTGACGGCGCATGATCGGAGGATCCGCCACCTTGGACAGGCCGACCGTGCCGTCTGCGCGCGCCTCGACGAGATTGAAATAGGGCGATCGGTGCGCGGGCGCGCCGGTGATGACATTGCGCGCGCCGGATTGCTGGAGGAGTTCGACCACGCCCGTGATGTCGGACGGCAGCCGCAGCGGTGACGTCACGTCGAGATCGACGAAGATATCGGGCGTGGTTCCGGTGCGGGCCATTGCCTGCTCAAGACAGTGACGTATCGCGGGAAGTTTTGGCGCTGTATCGGTCGCCATCGCGTCGGGTCGCTTGACCGCGATATCGGCGCCTGCCTTTAGGGCGGTCTCCAGCAGCAGATCGGAATCGCTGCTGAATGCGATCGCCTCAAACAAACCGGTCTGCCGCGCCTGCTCGATGGTCCACGCCAGAAGCGGCTTGCCGAGCAGATCGCGGCTGTTCTTGCCGACCACTCCCTTGGAGCCGCCGCGCGCGCATATCGTGCAAAGCAAGGTCATGCCGATATCCATGTCCGCGAATGCAGGGCGCGTTCGCTGGCGTCAATCAGGCCCATGACGGCGAGCCCTTCCGGCAAGGAGCAGATCGGGTCCAGACTCTTGATCGCGGCAAGATGCATCGCCTTGTAGCTCTGGTCACGCTCGCTCGGATATTCATGAACCTCGCCATTGATGGTGAGCCGTCCACTTGCAACGTCGGCCTCGATGGTATCGTCCTCCAGGTTGATCCGGATCTTGCGGATTCCCGGCCGATCCAGATAGTCCATGTGCACTTGCACCGCCTGCGATCCATGCATCTCCAGCAGGAGACTGATGTGATCGTCCACCTCGAGCTGCCGGGCTCCGGACGAGCCGCCGAGCGCGGCCACGCGCTGCCAGGGGCCGAACAGCCATAGCAGATAATCCAGTTCGTGGCTGAGATCCCGCAGGACGCCGCCACCGGCCGCCGTGGTTGCCGACGCCGTCGTGCGATGGTCGCGTCCCGGCCGCCAGTCCCTGATGTCCTGGCCGACATAGGCCGAAACCGTGATGGCCCGTCGTCCGCGTATCCGCTCGGCGAGTGCCGTCATCACCGGATGGAAACGCAGATTGTAGCCGATGACGAGGCTGGCAAACGGATAATCGGCGATCGGCCCGGCACGTGCAAAAAGCGGCTTCTCCACCAGAACCGATCCGCGAAAACCGGCGTCGGCGAGTTCGCGAAGCGATGTGGCGTGACCGGCGGTTTCGGTCGCGATCACGACATATGCCGGACGGGCACCAGCGATGGCGCTGGCGATCGAAGTGTAGTCGCCGCCGCCGCGACGGCTGACCGTCGTAACACCGCATCCAAGCTGTTGCAGGACGCGCGCATGCCGTTGCCCGATCGAACCGAGACCAACGACGACAGCATCCGGCAATGTCACAGGAAGACCTCGTGAAACTCCGCATGTGCCTGTTCGAAATCTTCCATCCGGCCGATATCAAGCCAGTATTCCCGGATCGGGTAGATCGCGACACGGCCCTTGTTGGCAACGATGCGCTCGAGCACCGTCGGCATATCGATCCGGGTACCGCGTTCGACGTGATCGAAGGCAGTACGCCCGACCACATAGATGCCGGCGCTCACGAACCAGGACTCGGTCGGTTTTTCCCTGATGGTCTGGAGATAGCCTTCGGATGCGGAGACGACGCCATAGGGAACGTGCACCTTGTGCTCACGCACCGCCATCGTGGCTTCTGCCGGTGTGCCGTTATGGAAGTCGAGCAGCGCGCCGTAATTGATGGTGGTGAGAATATCGCCATTGGTGACGACCATCGGCAAATCCGGTGTTGCCGGCAACATCCCCAGCGCACCCGCCGTTCCCAGCCGTTCCGTTTCACGGACATACTGGATCGCGGCACCGAGCGCCGAGCCATCGCCGAAATGGTCCACGATCATCTCGGCCTTGTAGTTCACCGAGATGAAGATGTTCCTGAAGCCCTGTTGCACGACGTTGCGAACAATGGTCTCCAACAGCGGCCGCCCGCCGACACTGAGCATTGGCTTCGGCCGGTCTTGCGTCAACGCGCCGAGCCGTTCACCGAGCCCGCCGGCCATGATGAGAACGGGATTGGGATAGTTCGGTGTTTCGAGCAGCTCGTCGAATGTTTCAACTTCGACCAGCTGACCGCTTTCGTCGAGCAGCGGAAGTTGCTTGATGAACTTTTGCCGCATCAGATGCAGCCGCTCGTCACGCGACAGCGTTGCCGGCGCCGACACGGGCTTCGGATTCATCACGTCGGTTGCGAGTCCCGAGAGGGCAATTCCGCGCAGCAGGCCTCGCCGGATGTCACCGTCCGTTACGATGCCGAGCAGGCGGCTTGAACCATCCAGCACCAACGCGACCTGAATGCTGCCGCTCTCGATCGCCGCAATCGCCTCGCCCACAGTCGCCTGCGTTCCAACGACGGCTTTGCGCCAGGATTTCATGGCTTTTGCCTCGTACTCGCCAGATATTAACGGCGCTCGACGGTTAATTCCGGTATATCGCGGCTGCGAACGGCGGCGTCAATCCCCAATGGGGGACCGCCCCCCGCCAACTTCGTTAACGCCGGTTTTGGCTTGGGATAAACGGTTTTTGACAACCTCCGGGGCCCTCGGCCCGATCGGTTTGAACGCCATCTGATTGGCGGTTAAACTGAGCTTTAGCAGGGAGCGCGGATGGACGATCTGATCATTATAGGTGGTGGTGAGCACGCGTTCATGGTCTATGAAGCGGCGCTGCAATCCGACCAATTTCGCCTCCTGGGTTTCGTGGACAGGCAACAGGGCATGCTTGGTGAGGCGGATTATCTCGGCACGGATGCCGTCATCAATAAATATCCCGACGCGCATTTCATCCTGGGTGTTGGCGCCATGCGGGCGGGCAGCGCGCGAAAGACATTGGTGGGTCGGCTGGGAATTACCAAATGGGCATCGCTGGTCCATCCGCGCGCGAGCGTTTCGTCTTTCGCGAAACTCGGCGTCGGGACGGTGGTGTTGCCCGGGGCCATTGTGAATGCGAGGTCCAGTATCGGAGATCACTGCATCATCAATTCCGGCGCGATCGTCGAACATGATGTCCGGATCGATAGCTATACGCATGTTTGCCCGGGAAGCATCGTCGGCGGCGGATCGACCATCGGCGAGAGCTGCTTCATCGGCCTGGGCAGCCGGGTGCGGGATCACGTTTCGATCGGCAAGGATTCATTTGTGGCGATGGGCGCCATCGTCACGGCCTCATATCCTGACGCATCGGAGTTGAGCGGATTCCCGGCCAAAGCAGCAGCCGCTCCGATTCAGAGCGGATCGTCGGCCTCGTAGGGCCGCGTGGTAGCCGTTCCAATCAACGACCAGTATTCGATCGGCGAACGGCCTGAGCCAGGCCGCTTGGTCGTGATGTCAGCGGGACCGAGCACTTCTCCGGCCTTGAGCGGTCGCGCCGCGACGACGCTTTTTCGCGCAACGGGAATATTCCTGACCTCTGAATTCCTGGGCGTCTTCACGCCGTCGCCGAGCGCGGCTTCGATATTGCGAATGGCCGACACCATGCGCTTGAAATCGGCAGGCTCCAGCGACGCCGCATGGTCGGGGCCCTCGGCCTTGCGGTCGAGCGTGAGGTGTTTCTCGATAATGCCGGCGCCGAGCGCGACCGCGGCCAGCGATATCTCGATGCCGTCGGTGTGGTCGGAGTAGCCGACCGGAAGCTGGAATGCGCTCCGCATCGCGGCCATTGCCGCCAGATTCACGTCGCCGGGCGGGCAGGGGTACTCTGTCGTGCAATGCAGCAGGCTGACATGCTGCGCGAGGCGCCGGCGGGCCACCGGGTCGCGCCATGACGCGCGGAACGCCGCAATGCTGGGGGCCTCGTTGCTGCCCGAATAGCCGTGGGCCAGCACGCCCAACGCCTCTTCGACCTCTCCCAATGTGGCCATGCCGGTCGACAGGATCAGCGTCGCGCCGGCCTGGGCGACCAGGTGCAACAGCGGGGCATTGGTCAGATCGCCAGAGCCGATCTTGATGCGCGGCAGATGCAGCGACAACAGGAACTCGAGCGACTGATGATCGAACGGCGTCGACAGAAATTCGATGCCGCGCTGCCTGGCATGCGCGATCAGCGCATGATGGGCCGATTGCGGCAATTCGAGCCGTTGCAGCATGGCGCGCTGGCTTTCCGACGCGTCGGTGGTGCGCTGCTGATAGTCCGCCTTGACGGCTGAACGCCCCGCCAGCGAATTGGCGTTGAAGGTCTGGAACTTCACGATGTCGGCGCCGGCGTCCGCCGCCGCGTCGACCAGCGCGAGCGCCGTTTCCAGGCTGCCCGAATGATTGACGCCGGCCTCGGCGATGATGAGGGTGCGATGCCCTGTCATGGCGCTGCTCCGCCGGGCGGGATGTCGTAAAAGCCCTTTTTGAGCAGTGCCCGGAAATCCGGGAGGGCTGCGATCACGTCCGCAAAACGTTGGCTGGACTCGCCGTCACCATAGGGGCTGACGGTGGGCTGCCGGCCATGGATCAATGCTTTCGAGATGGCCGCTACGATCGCGTTCCGCTCGGGAGTCGTGTTGAACACGGAACTGGCGTGCTCGCGCCCCTTCTGCCGATCGCCGATATCGACGGTTGGGACATTGAGCGATGGCGCTTCAAGCACCCCACTTGAGGAATTGCCGATCACCACATCGACCTGGTTCATCAAACTGATGTAGCGAAGTTGTCCAAGTGACGCCACCGCAATGGTGTTCGGTCGGCTCGCCACAAATGCTTCGATCCGGCCGTTCAGGGCGCGGCCCTCGGCGTCGGCGTTGGAGAGCGTGAAGAACAGACGGAACTCCGGATCGAGTGTCGAGAGCGCTGCAAACAACTCATCCAGCGCGTTGACGGAGCGGCCGGCCTCGATCGTCAGCGGATGGAAGGTGACGAGCGCGTTGCGCGGGCCGATCGCCATCCCGACTTCGCGCCCGATGGTTTCGCGATCCATCGGCTTCAAGCGTTTAATGGCATCGATGCCGGGGGAGCCGATGGTGTGGATGCGCGAAGGATGTTCGCCGAGCTGCATCAGCCGCCGCGTCGAGTCCTTGTTGCTGGTGAAATGCAGATGCGACATCTTGCTGATGGCGTGACGGGTCGATTCATCGACCACGCCTTCGGTGACGTCGCCGCCGAACAGATGCGCCATCGGCAATCGCATGAACATCGCCGCCTGGGCCGCCGCCAGGGTTTCGTAGCGGTCGCCGAGCACCACGACGAGGTCCGGTTTCAGCCGCGCAAACGCATCGGCAAACCCGATCACGCCGAGCCCGACCGATTTGGCAACGCCGACGCCGGAGTCGCTGCTGAGCAGCGTTTCGACTGACTCGTCGACGTCAAAACCTTCGTCCCGGACATTGGTGACGGTGTAGCCGAATTCGGGCGACAGATGCATCCCGGTGGCGATCAGTTGCAGCGTCAGCCCGGGTGCTTGCCGGATTGCCCGCATCGGCCAGACCAGCAGGCCGAAATCGGCGCGGCTGCCGGTCACAAAGCAGATTTTGCGGGACGTGTCAGTCATCGCGGGCCTGTATGCTGGCGCTGCTGGGCAAGTTGATGAGCCGCCGTTCGATCGATTCGGCGACGCGGAGATCGCCGCGCGGAGAGGTGGCAAACATCGGAAGCCGGTGCATCAGTGTCCAGGCCGGGCGCGCGCCGAAACCTGCGGCGTTGAGTGCGGTGAGCACCTCATCGCGCAAGGAGGCGTGGGCTTCATCGAGCAGGATCGCATTCAGCCAATAATTGCTGCTGGTTCCCTCCGGCTCGCGCGCGAAGCGAACGCCTGGAACGTCTTCGAAAACCCGATCATAGGTCGCCGCCAGCAACCGTTTCTTGTTGAGGAAACCGTCGAGCTGTTCGAGCTGGGCGCATCCAAGCGCCGCATTCAGGTTGGGCAGCCGGTAGTTGAAGCCGATTTCATCATGCACGAAGGCCCATTTGTGCGGCACCTTCGCCGTGGTCGTGAGATGCTTGGCGCGGCGGCCGAGTTCCTCGTCGTTGGTGAGAATCGCGCCGCCGCCTCCGGTCGTCACGATCTTGTTGCCGTTGAAGCTCAGCGCGGCGAGGCGAGCCTGCGAGCCGACCGCATGTCCGTTGTAGGTCGATCCCAGCGATTCCGCGGCGTCTTCAACCAGCGGAATGTCCCAATGCCGCGCGATCACTGCAATTCCGTCCATATCGACGGGATGGCCGAACGTATGCATCGGCACGATGGCGGCGATCCGGCGGCCGGTCTCGCGGTTGATCGTGCCGCCTGGACTGCGCTGCGCGACCGCATCGAGGCGGGTGCCGAGCGCCCGCGAATCCATTCCGAGCGTCTTGATTGAGCTGTCGACAAAATGCGGTGTCGCTCCGCAATAGGCGATCGCGTTGGTGGTCGCGATGAACGTCAGCGCCGGCGAAATCACCTCGTCGCCCGGTTCGACGCCGGCCAGCCTGAAACAGGCATGCAACGCTGCGGTGCCGTTGACGACCGCGATTGCGCGTTTGGCGCCGGTGAATTCTTCCAGCATGTGCTCGAAGCGGTCGACGAACTTGCCGACCGACGACACGAAGGTGCTCTTGATGCATTCCTCGAGATAGGCGAGCTCGTTCCCGGCAAACACCGGCTCGTGCAGTCCGAGAGTGCCATTGGGTGTTCCCACGGCGTGCTGGACCGCGGCAACGATCGTTCGGACGTCAAAGCGATCGGGGTTCGTTGCCGGAATGCTCACCTTCTCCTCACACGTTGTAGACATCAGCTTTGTAGCGCGCGAGATTTGCCGGGTCCATAAACCATTGCGCTGTGTTTTGGAGTCCGCGGCGCATGCCGTCTATCCCGCCAAACTCGGGCGACCAGCCCAGTTGCTGGCGGGCCTTGGAGTTGTCGGCCCAAAGCCGCTCCACTTCACTGTTGGCGGGCCGTAACCGCGCCTCGTCGGTTTCGATCTCGAGCTCGGTCCCCATCACCTCGGCGATCATCTTGGCGGTCGCGCCGACCGATATCTCGAAGCCGCTTCCCAGGTTGATGGTTTGGCCGACGGTCTGTTCCGCCGGCGCGGTCAACCCTGAAATCAGGCCGCGCGCGGTATCGGTCACAAACGAGAAGTCGCGGGTTGGGCTGACGGCGCCAAGGCGGATCCTGCGCTTGCCCGCAGCGAGCTGGCTGATGATCGTGGGGATGACGGCGCGCGCTGATTGCCGCGGCCCGTAAGTATTGAACGGCCTGATGACGACGACCGGCATATCGAAGGAGGCGTGAAATGACAGCGCCATCTGGTCGGAGGCGATCTTCGAGGCCGAGTAGGGCGACTGCCCGACCAGCGGATGGCTCTCCTTGATCGGCACGGTCTGTGCGGTGCCGTAGACTTCGCTGGTCGATGTTTGAACGAAGCGGCGCACGCCAACGTGACGGGCAGCCTGCAGAACGTTCACCGTACCCCGGACGTTGGTTTCGACGTAAGAGTCGGGCGCTATGTACGAAAAAGGAATCGCGATCAGCGCCGCCAGATGCATGACGTCGGTACATCCCGCCGCGGCCGCGATCATGAAATGCGGATCGCGAATGTCGCCGGCTATGACTTCCACCGACTTCATGACATCAGCGGAAACGGTGTCGAGCCAACCCCACGAGTTGAAGGAATTATAATAGACGACGGCTTTGACGTTCGCGCCCGCCCGAACCAACTCTTCGACGACATGCGATCCGATAAACCCGTCGCTGCCGGTGACGAGAACGCGGGCGTCCTTCAGATCTTCCATACCGGACCCCAAAAAGCGATTATTGCAGTCTTCGCAATGCGATGGCGCTATAGCATACCAGTCGCTCCGCGCAACCGAACCATGGCCAAATGCTTAAAAACCGGCACGATCGGAGGTGCTTATGCCACTGCGACCGACCGATGGCGACGGCCTCAAGCGGCCGGCCTCTCGGTCTATTTCGGCGCGTAAGCTGGCCTGAGCGGCAAATGCTGCTTCACAAAGGCCTCGAGGTTGCCACCTGCAAAGAGGTGCCCCTGCAGGCCGGCGGCACGGGCTGCTTCAAGGTCGTGCGCCTTGTCACCAATCAGGATGCTGCCATCGGTGTCGACGGCAAATCGGCCGAGCAGGTCCGTGATCATTCCGGGCGCGGGCTTGCGCCGATCGCTGACGCGACGATAGCGCTCGACGGTTCCTTCGGGGTGATCGGGGCAATATTCGAATGCGTCGATATGCGCGCCGATGACCGCCATTTCATCGGCCATCCAGCGGTGCAGCGCCTGGACATGGCTCTCTTGGTAGAAACCCCTGGCGACGCCGGATTGATTGGTCACGACGAAGGCAAAATATCCGGCATCGTTGACCGCCTTTACCGCTTCGCGGGCGCCGTCGATCCACCGCAGCTTGCTT
Organism: Bradyrhizobium canariense; assembly: GCF_900105125.1. Classification (NCBI taxonomy): domain Bacteria; kingdom Pseudomonadati; phylum Pseudomonadota; class Alphaproteobacteria; order Hyphomicrobiales; family Nitrobacteraceae; genus Bradyrhizobium; species Bradyrhizobium canariense. The sequence continues at coordinate 95,872 of NZ_LT629750.1, forward strand.
GCCTCGAAGATGTAACCTGAATCGTGATTGAGGACGCCGTCGCGGTCGAAGAACACGGCTGGACGTCTCAATCGTTCATTCAGTTCGACATCTGCGCGCGCGAAGTCCTTCGGGATTCCAATGTCGATGAAATACCCGCGATACGACGTCCCGGTCATGGCGCGGTTGGCGACGAGTGTCGGGAAAATATCCTGCTCAAGCGAAACGGGCAGGTGGTTGATGCCGGCAATGATCGACCGATCGATCACATAGACACCGGCGTTGACCGGGCCGGTCGCGCCCTGACCGGGCGCGATGAAGGCGCGAACCCGGTCATTGTCGAGCACAACGCGGCCATACCGGTCACCCACGACGTCGGCACGCAACGCCATGTGGACGAGGCTGGCACTTGCCCGAGACACCAGATCGAGGATGTTGAAGTCGAAGAATGAATCGCCGTTGAGAAGCAGAAAGCGCTCCTGCAACAGGCTTGCGGCGTGAACCAGCGCGCCTCCGGTTCCAAGCGGCGCCTGCTCCAGCGAGACGAGCAGGCGCGCACGTCCCCTGACGGCACCGGCATAACGCGCCTGAATGCTCTCGGCCTTGTGGCCGGCCAGCAGCAGGATTTCGTCGAACACGTCGTAGCGTGCGATCTCATCGATCAGCGTATCGAGAAACGGCCGGCCGCCGACATGCAGCATCGGCTTCGGCGTCGTCTTTGTCCGCTCCCCGAGCCGCGTGCCAAGGCCACCAACCAGGATGACTGCCTGTCTCAGCATCGGGCGTCCTGGCGAGGCCAAGAAAGCGCCTGAGACAAAAATGCCTGAGACAGCGGCGTACAGGCGTCCCAATCTAATGCGGCCAAACGCTCAATATTCATAACCGACGTGCTCGGGCCGATCCGAGAACGGATCGACGCAGATCCCCGCGTTGGTGCTAAGCAGATTGCGGTTACGGGCGAAGTGAGGGCGCCACGGCATGTCCGAAGGGATGAGCACGAATGTGACCACATCTCGATGACCAACCTTCGGGGATGTTGCCTTGTGGATGCAGCCGCTGTTTTCAAACAGAAGACGCGTCCCGGTCGGTCCTTCGAGAATCCGCGTGGTTCCTTTGTCGTCCAGACGCTCAACAAACTGATTGATGCGCCGGCGATCGAAGAAGCCTTCTTTACGAAGTCGGACGCTAAAGGGTTTGTCTTTCACGCTCAGCGCGCCGGTTTCAGCCACGACGTCATCCAGATAAACCATCAGTTTGATTTCCTGCTTTGGGCAGTTGTCGAGGTGCCAGAGGAAACTGGAGTCCGGCTTATCCGGTGTCGGCAAAGTCCGGTAGAAAGTGACCGCAAAAATCTTGAAATGACAGCCGTAGTAATTTTCGACGACGGCTTCCATGTCGGCATCGATGAAATCGATGACTTCAGGGACGAGTTCAAGTCCGTCAATCAAGCGATGCATGCCGTAATTGACGACAAACCCGTTGCTCTGTTCCTCGAAGCGCTTGTCGACCATCTCCTTGATGGCGCGTAGTCGCTCGGGTGTCATCTGAGCCGGAGGAGGCAGCACCTCGAATCCGTTCGCCTTGAACCTGCTCGCGGCGGCGAGCTGTTCGGGCGTGGGCTTTGAGCGCGCCTTCCAGTTGCGTCGCGCCATACTCTCGTATGAGGCGTATCGCATATTGACCTTGAGGGAGTGATTGTTGCCGAATAGCGCCACGCGTGTCTGCATCCGCGCTCTCGAAGCCAATTTGCGAAGCGATTGCATTTCCGACTCTCCCGGAGTGTAAATTATTGGGTCGCAGTGTTGCGCTTGGACAGGCGGAAGACGACCGAAGACGTGTATCTGCCCTCGTTCTCGAAATCTTCGTTCCAGTACACGTGACCAACATTAGCGTTGAATACTTCCAGCAAACTACGCGGCCCCTCGCTCAGATTGTTTTTCCCGAACCGGTTTCCTGCGCCAGGCGCAAGATGTTCGAACACAAAAACGATCAACGCCCCGTCCTTCGCAACACGGATGGTTTCCTCGATGGCTTTCGGAATATCGTCGCTGTAGGTGATCACGAAAGCGCTGTAGACGACGTCAAAGCAACTGTCGGAGAACTTCAGCTCATGCATGTCCATCAATTGCACGGCAGGAGAGTACGAAAACAGATCGATCGCCGTGAGCTTGGCGGCATCAAATCCGTACGACGACAGCAGCAATAATTCCGCTTCATTGCGCGGGCCAACCACGAGGGTGTCAAGCGTATGAAGCTTTATCCCGCGGATGGAGCGCAGGATCGCAATAATCCGCTCGGTTCGTCCTCGATTGATGATGTTGATGTTACCGAGATTGTACGGCAACACCTGCTCAGCGACGAAGTTGCTGTCAACGCCGTCTCCTTTGACGAGTTGCTTGAGCTTGTGCCCCGTCAAGCGCCAGTACAGCCGTCGCGAATGGAAACGGAAGGCGAAGACGACCGGCGTCAGTAGGAGATAATTCCTGAGTGAAGGAAGCACCGGGGACATCGGCACCAGAAATCGGCCAACGAAATCCTTGACCCTTCGCAAGAGCGAGGGAGCCGCTGCGGCGTTGCCCGCTTTGTCCAATGTCACACCCGCTTTCACGATTTGGTTGCCCCGCCGTGGTCCCGCACTCTCGGCTGCTTCTTAACGGCATTTAAGTTGGCCCGCAAGCTGAGACCCCCGGTACATCAATCCTTTCAGTGGCATAGCGCGCGCGATCAGTCGGTGCCGGAGGGTGCACATGAGCGTTCGGCAGGGTTCGCTGCTGTTTCGGGTTGGAACCGGGTGGCCCGTCAAATTTGTCTGTCGCTTCGTGGCCACACTTCAATTTCTCGTTTGTGTGAAGGCGATTACGAATTCCCGATCCAGCGAGGCGTGCGAACTCGAAACAAGACCCAGGGGAGTAACGACAATCCGGCGCGGGCAAGCCTTCGTTCAATCGAAAGCGCCAGGGCGAGAGTCGCGATCTTTATCCAATATGTTTCAACCAAGACGAAATTGAGCATGCCTCCGATGTACATGACGTAGAAGCCGAACAGAATGTACAGCGAAAGAAAAGCGGACACATAGTCGCCGCGCAGTGTTCCTCGAACGACATAGGCCGTTAAGGCTGCAGCGATGCATCCCGCTCCAAGCAAAAATGGCCATGCGAAATAGAGGCCAAAGAGTTCGAAAAAGATCTCAGGGAAGCCGCCTGCAAACTGGAATCCACGCAGGATCTGGTCCGTGGTCCGAGGTTCGCCAATGCTTTCGAACATCAGATATTGGATCGACGTATTGCGCGCCGGATCAACAGGGTCTTCAAACAGGAAATGAAAGGTAAGCGACGGGTTTAATTGCTTGTCCTCAAAAACACGCTCGAACGATGTCCATCCAATCTCACTTGGTTGAATCAGAGTGCGTTCAAATGCCTGATGCCATATCTCGCTGTCCTTATATCCCCTCACGTTTGCAAGGTTGTTATATATGGCGAAGGATATCAATCCGGCTAAAGCGACCAGCGCGCCTGCAGCGGTCAGGCGGGATGCCCGAGAAGCGAAACTGCGACGTATCCAGGAGAACCAGGCGCCATCCGAAGTTCGGTTCTGCAACGCGACGACCGCTGCCCAGGGGGTGATGAAGAAGCTGAACTGACTGTAGAACGCAGAAAACCTGTTTCCGGTAAGAAATGCATAGGCGGCCAATGCGCACATAAGCCCCGGAAAGCGCCAATCAAAGCGGCCCCGCCGAATGTACGCCGCGGCGAACATTAGTCCCCACCAGAAGGTAACAAAATTCCCGTATCTGTTTATCCAGCGATGCGCCGGACCACCCGTATAATTAAAGCGTTCGATCTGGTTGAAGAGAGGGATCGTACCTCGATGCACAAGGTCGAAAAATAGGAAGATCAGAAATATTAGTGACAATACAAATGTTAGATCCGAAAGAGATATTTCGCCGGAAGCGGCAGGTCGACTTCTCTGGGCGTCAGTGCACCACCGATCGATTGCGCTTTGCCTGAAAAAATAGAGAAACGGAATCAGGCTGACGACATAGGCAATGGAGTGAACAACCGTCGCGGTTCCCGGGCCTATGCTGCGGACAAGCTGCGAGGAATAAACCGGCCCTGCCAGATCGATATACATCGTGGCCGCCATTCGCCAAGCCAGGGTAAAGATGATGAAGAAGAAGCCAACGAAAATGACCGGGCGGCGGTTTACGAGGTAAAAAAGAAAAACAAAAAAGGACAGGCCGAACAACAAATCGGCGATGCGCTCGCTCGTCGAAATCATATGTCGGTATTCCGCCGCTTTGAGGGGTAAATTTCCAGCCCCAGCGCGAGGATGAGCGTAAACAGAATTATGCCAAGGCCTGCGAGAGCGGATAGCCGGACGCTATTGTTCGACAGAGGCCCATTAACGTAGACGTCGTTTTCGGCAGGAAATGTTGTCTTCGTCATATAGGCCTTGGCTGCCTCAAGCTGACGCAGGTGCTCACGGGTTTCGTTCCAGGTCACCCAGAGGTTCGATTTCGGGCTATCCGCATCGGTGGATGGCTGAAATCCGGGCTGTACTTTGGCGTCCTCCCATTTCTGAAGCTGCGCCGATCGCTCCCGCAAATCATCAATGGCCGTTTGCAGCATCTTGGCGTCCTGATCGAACAGTTCTTCATGGCGTTGCTCGATTCGATCGGCGATGGTTCGATAGGCCGCGCGGCAATCCGCGGCTGATGCTGCAGTCAAGTCAATCTCGATGTCGTAGTCATTCAGCGCATGGGCCCGAAGCGTGTCGAAGACGAGCCGCTTCGAGAGCGCTGCGCTGGCCGGTTCGAACTTGCTGGCCTCTGCAATGGTTTCCCGAAAAATGGGAGTGGAAATGAAGGCTACGACGATGGCATATCGTTCGACAACGCCCTGAAGATCCGGAGAACCTTCAATTATCGACGAGGGATTTACCGACGTTCCAATGTGGAAGACGGTCCTTAGACGCCACACCGGCGGATCGGGCCTGCAAAGGAACCATATCGCGCCCCCGGCGCAGATTGTCAGCAAGCCGAATATCGCGAGTTTAGAAACGACGGGCAGATTTTTCATATGGCGAATTGCTCAAAAAATTTCAGGAGCGCTCAGAGTTGCCTTTTTTCTCACCGCCCTTTTGCCACTTGCAGCATGCTCCCGGCAGTTAGGCAAGATCGCCGCGTGGATTAATCGTGGTTGTTACCGGGCTTGTCGATCGTCAACGTTGCGTCGGTTTCCGTTGAACCCACGCTTTGGCGGCAATCAGGATGCTCCGTTATTCAAATGCATCGTGGTCTTGTTGCAATCAATCGAAATAACCGCGTTTTGGCCGTCTGAGAACAATACGCGGAAAGGGCCTTGGTTCAGGCTTTCCAGAATCTGCGGGTTGAGCGGCTCGTCGATCGGAAAGTAAGACAGCCGCTCGCCTTTGTTCAGGTGAAGCCACTGGATCGTTCGAGGGTTGATGATCGCCACGACACTCCATTTCCCCTGGGTGGTTTCCAGGACTTCTACTGTACGCAGGATTTCGTCAAGCGATGGAGGCGGCAGGTTTTCCTTTTTTGCTTGCTCCGGGCCAAGTTCCTCAGGTCGCACGGGCTTGAGAACTCCTTGCGTCAGACCTGATCCTGTCACCTGTGCAAGTGCTTCCTGATTCAGACCTGCCAACAGGGGTGAGACGGAAGTGCAGGTTCTCCGTGCAACAGTTGCCGCATCTGCCGCAGGTTCATAGATCTCCGAGATAATCGCCTTGATCTGGCTCGCAGTTGCTTCGTTCATCGTATCCAGATTTGAGAAGAGATAGATTCCGGGGCTGCCTGTAATGGCTTCAGCCATGCCCAACGTATAGGGATCGGAGACGACGATGGCCCGGCGTATGTTGTCATGCAGCCATCGATCCGCCTTTAAATCACTCGCGTCGTAGTGAGAAACGACTTCCGCCTGATCCGGAAGCCGCCCGTAGCTGTAAACCTTGAAAAGCGTCGATACGCCCGCGCGGTCGATGGCCACGCCAAGGCCAATCACCGCGGCCAGGCCGACGATTTGCATGTGCCGAGACCGGGTGAATGTCAGCGCGCCGAAAAGCAGGACAAGAGCGACGCCGGCGATCTCCGACGGTCGGATCATCGCCTGATAGCCGCTGTACGGTAGGTTCGAAGGCCAACTGAAGGCGTAAAGGCCGGCGACGAGAGCTGCTACCGCGATTACGGCAATTCCAGTGACGAGACGCTGCAGCCTGAGGGAATTAGGCAAGGGATCGACCAGCAGTTGATTGAAAAGCTCGGTCGTCGCGATCGCGAAAAAACCCAATATCACGAAAATGATGCGATACAGGAACGGAAAGCCGGACAGCACGGCGAAGCAAAGCCCGCAGCCCATGGTCCATGACCAAAGCAGGCGTGCGGCGTTTTCGCTCTGGCGCGGGGTGTTTGCCAATTGAATTAAACGTACGGGACGGGTCCGGTTGCACCACCACACAAAGATGAGTCCGACGCCGACAGCAAAGAGTGGCCCAATTGCGCGACCAATTTCTATGGCGGCAATCTCAGGCCCTGCGCCGAGGGTTATCTCGTCTCCATTTCTGATCGCTCTGCCCAGGAGCAATAGCGTCACGTGAGAGAAAAGCCGGTTGACGTTTATTGAAGGCAGATAGCCGAAGCGTGCTGCAACGACATAAATCATGATGCAAATGCAAACAAACGGAAGCAGAAGAGCGATAACCCATAAGGATTTTAACAGGCGCGGTGCCGGCCTGGAGGCAATCGCCGATACGACGATATGGAAAAGCCAGCCGGCGACAGCGATCGGAACAAACAGATACGATCCGCGATGAATGAAAATCAGCGCCATAGACCAGAGGACACTCGCGAACGCGTTTCTGGCTATGTTCCCGGTAAAGCCTCCTGTTCGGTTCAGCGCGTTGAAGAGCAGTGATATTGCGGGTAGCGAAGCCAGCATCAGCGCGTTGTTGTTGATAAAAAACGCAAGCAGGATGCTGAAAAATGCTGCGCCGGCCGGCAGCAAGGTCGATGCCGAAAATGTTCTGTGAGGTGTCGTCTTTGCCTCGGTCGTTAGCAGCACGCACAGGAAAACGAAGCTGCCTGCTACCGCCGCACTGCCGTTTGTCAGCAGGCCGAGCACGTTGGTCGCGGCCGCGAAGAAGAAAGCAAACCATTTTCGATAGGGGTCTAGAAATATACCATCGGCGACCGCGTAGAAAACGATCATGAAACAAAGAATCGAAAAGTACCGATAGACCCAATTGAATTGAAGAAGATCCAGGCCCAGGGTTCCGGACAGAGCGCCGGCGAGTGCCGAGCGAAGGTCAGTATACGACTGGTTGGCGTAAGGATTTATAAATCCGGTATCGGCGTATTCCTGAGCGATTTTCATCCAGTGAACGTCTGCACCGATGTCCCCAAACGGGAAGCGGGAAAATGCCCCAAATGACCACCACCAGGTCATGAGTGCCAGCGGAAGCGATAGCGCGATCCAGAGCGCAATTTCGTTTCTATCCGCGCTTTGCGGACGCCAAACGTTCCTTGTTGCCAGCAGGCCAAACAGGGAAATCAATACCAGCACGCAGAGATCGAGTTTGAGATTCGATGAGATGAGAGAAAGCAACTGCAAAAAAGTACCTGTCCCCGGGGCTCCAATGATGAAGCCAAGCGCGACGAACTGGAGTCGGGTCATGCGAGAGTTTTCGATCAGGGTGATCGAAGCGAGTGCCAATATAAAGAATCCAAAACCAAGGGAGATCAGAAAGAAAAAAAATGTCAGTACAATTGTATGGAGCCACATTCAATTGATCCCCGGGGTAGCAGCGATCAACTAGCTCATTTGATACGTGCTACAAAGTCTGATCGAGAGCTTCATCCAGCGGCCTGAGCCGAGAGATAATCGAAAAAGTTGCTACAGGCGGGGCAAAATCCTGGCGGCAGTCACCACACGCTTCGCCCGCCATCGATCACGATATTCTGCCCGGTCATGTAGCTCGATGCGTCCGAGCAGAGGAACTGGATCGCGGCGCAATATTCGTCAACCCTTGCCATGCGGCCCATCGGGATCAGGCGCGTCAGTCTTTCGACGAAGGCGGGGTCCTGGTTGTTGAAGACGCCGCCGGGCGATATCGCGTTGACGCGCACGCCGCGGTCCGCCCAATAGGTCGCGAGGTATTTGGTGAGCCCGATCAAGCCGTGTTTGATGACCGAGTAGGTCACGGGTTTGACCGGCTGCTCTTCATCGCTGGTGATGTTGGGCTGCCGGTAGAGCCGCTGGTCCGGGGCGATCACACCGAGGTCGGACGCGATGTTCAGGATCACGCCATTGCCGCGCTTCGCCATTGCGCCGCCGAATACCTGCGAGCACAGCATTGCCCCTGAAAGGCCGACCGCGATCTCCATCTGCCATTGCGGAACCGGAAACGCTTCAAAGCGTGACGAATGCATGACACCCGGTGTTGACGTGACCTTGGGATCGATCGCGGCGTTGTTGACGAGAATATCGACCGGAATTCCGCGGCCGGCCAGGTCGGCCGCCGCCGCTTGAACCGACTCCTGCGACGTGACGTCGATCGCCACGGGAACGAGATCGGCCGCAGGCGCGATCTCCCTGACCGCCGCGATGGCCGCCTCACACTGCGCCAGTCCGATGTCGGTGACGACCACGCGCGCGCCGGCGTCCACCAGTGCGGCGGTATGCTGGCGCCCGAGCAATCCGCCCGCGCCAGTCACCAGCGCGGTGCGGCCCGACAGATCGTAACGAGCGGAGGGGGCTGTCATGGAATGTTCCTGTTCAAGCGCGCAATTGGCCGCCGTCGGCCACGATCACGGTGCCCGTGATGAACGCGGCGCGCGGGGAGGCAAGAAAACCTGCGACATCGGCGATCTCTTCCGGCGTGCCCAGCCGGCGCAGCGGAACTTCGCGCGCCAGCATGTCCTCGACGCCGGATTTGTCCTCGGCGAGCTTGCGCGCCCAGGTGCCGCCGTCGAACAGAATATTCCCGGGCGCCACCGCATTGATGCGAATGCCTTCCTGCGCCAGCGGGCGGGCGAGACCGCGCACCGTGGCATTGAGCGCCGCCTTGGCCGCCGAATAGGTCACGGGCGCGCCGAGCGCGGCCAGGCCGCAAATCGACGAAATGCAGACGATCGCGCGGTCGCCAGTGCCGCGCTGCATGATCGGTCGGGCCGCCTCGATCGTATTCGTGGTCGCAAACAGGTTGAGGTCCATGACCCGACGCCATTCCGCTGATGTCTCCTGTCCGGGCGGCACCGACGCGCCGCTGCCGACATTGCAGATCAGGATGTCGATCCGGCCCCACTGCTTTTCCACCTCACGCGCCATCGCCAGCGCCGCGGCCGGATCGGTGACGTCGGCGACGTGGAACGAGGTGCTGCCGCCGATTTTGGCGCAGGCTGCCTTGAGGTCATCCCGGCCGCGCGCCGCAAGCGCCACATGCGCGCCTTCCGTGGCGAGCATCCGTGCGATCGCAAGCCCGATTCCCCGACTGGCGCCGGTGACGAGAGCAACACGCCCCGCAAGCTCCAGCTTCATCTTCCGGCTTCCTCGATCCACCGCACGGTCATGTCGCGATAGCGCGCCAGCGCGCCCGCGTGGTCACCGTCTGCGGCGCGCGCGGTCTGAAGGATGTACTGGCCGGAATATCCGGCTCCCTCGATCAGCCGGATCGCCTTCGCCAGTTCGGCGGCGCCGGTGCCCAGCGGCACGGTGGTTCCCCCGCGCGCGCGATCCTTGACATGCACATTGCGAATGCGCGGCGCGTAGGCGGCAATTTCCTCGCCGCAATCATATCCAAGGGCTGCGCTGTTGCCGATATCGTAATTGATGCCGAAAACATCGCTGGGGAATTTTGCGATGAATTGGGCCAGTTCCGCAGGCGGCAGATCGGACTCAAAGACGATCTTGACGCCTTGCTTCATCAATGAGGCGGACCGGTCGAGCAGGGCGCTGAGCAGCGACTCTGCCTGCTCTGACGTCTCGATCTTGCCATTGTCGACCAGCGGAATCACGACGAACTCGATTCCAATCGCGGCGCATGAAGCGAGCACCAGGTCGAGGTCGGCCAAAAGAGTCTCCTGCGCCTGACCATTTGCTTTCCAGAATGGCGCCTGCATGAAGCAGTCGCCGGTCAGGCTTGGAATTTCGACTGCGTTTCCGCGCGACAGACGCATGATCGCGCTGCGCCCACCTTCGGTGATGAGCGGGTTTTCGCGCAGCCGCTCCTGGTCGATGGTCCATTCCATCCGGGTCAGGCCAAGCGGCTTTGCGCGTGAAAATTCCTCGCGCCATTCGTTCCAGGGAAACGCCTGGATCTTGCCATCCACCAGGGCCGATAGCCGCCCCTGCATGAAGCCGATGCGTTCAACTGGCGTTTTCACAGCTTGTCACCTGTACTTACGGCGAGCCCGTTGGTGGTCCAACCGCCGTCGACGAACAGCTCCTGACCGGTCATGTAGGCGGAAGCAGGCGATGCCAGGAAAATGGCCGCGCCGACCATGTCATGGGGGTCGCCCCAGCGGCCGAGCATGGTATGCCGCCGCCGATCCTCATGCATCGCGGGATCGGCGAAGCTCGCGGCCGTCATTGCGGTTGCGACATAACCGGGCGCCAATGCATTGACCCGGATGCCGTCGGCGGCGAAATCCGTCGCCAGCGCGCGGGTCAGCCCGGCAAGACCCGCCTTGGCGGCGACATAGCCGGGATTGCCGGGAAAGCCGCGCACCGAATTGATGCTGGTCACATTGATGATCGAGCCGCTGCCCGCCTTCTTGAGCAGGGGATAGGCGGCGAGAACGGTCGCATAGACGCCCGTCAGATCGGTCGCGATCGTCTGCCGGAATCGATCGAGCTCATCGGCTGCGCTGGCGGCCGGCAGACTGATGCCGGCGGCATTGACGAGAACGTCGAGCCTGTCGTGGTGCTTGGCGAAGGCGTCCATTGCCCGGCGCAGCGCATCATCATCGGACAGGTCGCAGGAAACCGGTTCGACGCCATCAGGCGCCGTGCCCGACCGGCTAAGGCCGAACACCTTGGCGCCCGCGTCCGCCATGCCGGCCGCGATCGCAGCGCCAATTCCCCGCGATGCGCCGGTGACGATGGCGAGGCGCCCCTCCAGCGAAAATTTTTCGAGACTACGCATAGCCGTAGCTGCGCATGATGGCGGCACACAGTTTGACGTCTTCCGGACGATCGATCTGGAACATTTTATGGCGTTCCATCAAGTGAAAACCAATCTTGCCGCCGAGCCGATTCTTCTTTTCGCGCAGAAGGCTCGGAATGAACACGTAGAACGAGCCGTTTTCGAGGTATCGTTTTTCGATCTGCTGGCGCATGCGCCGGTCATGGTAGTCGTAATTGATGGCTTCCGGGCCATCCTTGCCGACGCGCCAGTTGAAATAATCCTCGACTTCGCAGACCGAGAGCAGGCTGTCGAGCTGTTCCCGCTCGAACGCTTCCAGCGCACTATCGATATCGCTGGCTTCGCGAATCGGCGAGGTGGCCTGCAAGGCGACAATGCGCCTGAAAGGACCAAGCCGTCCATCGATCTGATCCAGCGCGTGCAGCCATGCGGCCTCCGAGGAGGCCAGATCCCCGGAGATATCGTCGGGACGGCGCACCCCGACCGCGCCGGCGGCTTCCGCGGCCGCCAGGATGGCGTCGCTATCGGATGATACCGCGACAACATCGACGCCGCGGGCGGCGGCGGCTTGCATCACGGTCCAGGCGATCAGTGGCTTGCCGCAGAGATCGATCAGGTTCTTGTGTGGAATTCCCTTTGAACCGCCGCGCGCCGCGATCACGGCGAGCGTTCGTCCCGACGTCTCGCTGGTCATACGCGGCCCTCGAGACGCTCCAGCGCGGTCCAGAAGCCTTCACCCATGTTCTTGTGGCCCTGCCAGATCTCCGGGATGAAGGAAGCGCCCGGCGCATGCTTGCGCAGCACGGCGCCGACCTCGTTGAAGTCGATCTCGCCTTCGCCGACCTGCAAGCCTTCGCCGTCGAGGCCTTTGGCGTCGCCGAAATGCAAATGAGCGGTATGCGGGCCGAGTTGCGCCAGGCCTTGCGCGAAGTCGAAGCCGAAATGATTGGCCGCCAGCTTGGTGTGCGAAATGTCGACGCACATCCTCAAATCATGCTTGGCGCAGAACGCGGCGGATTCTTCCGGAAAGATGAAGATGTTCTGATGGCGCTGGCCGCCGAAATGCCAGGGGAAGGGCGCCATGGTCTGCGGAATCAGTTCGACGCCATCGAGATCAAGCTCGCCAAGGCTGGCGGCGAAAATGCGGTAGCATTCCGCTTTCTGCTCCGGCGCCAGCGGCTCGTCCATGGTGAAACCGCCGATATTGGCGACGATCGGCGGGCGTTTCGTCTTCGGGAAGAATTTCTTCAGGCCGCGCGTGATGTCGATCACGGCCTGGGTCTGCTCCAGCGAATAGCGGCGCAGGCTCTCGTCTGAGGTGGCGAGATCCATCAGCTTGCTGCCGGCGAAAAGCTCGGGCGCATGCACCACGAAACCGAGATCGTAGGTGCCGGACAGATAGGACGCCGGGTCGCGCTCCATATCGTTATAACTGAGATGGAATTCGATGATGTCGGGCTGGCAAATTTCGAGAAATCGTTCGGTGTCGTGATAACGCACCGGCACGCCCCACGGCCGGTCGAAGCGATAACGCCGCGCCTTCGTGGCTTCCTCGGCAAGATCGCTCGGAAAGAAATAATCGTCCGCGGCCATCGCGCGGCCCAATCGTTTGCCGATCAGGGCCGGCATTTTGAGCGGCGAAAGGCCCTGACCCGGGCTCTTCACCGCGACGTCGTCCTCGGTCACAACAGTGCCGGCAGCAATGGCGCGCGCGGCCACGAGGCTTTTTGCCAGGTTTTCCCGATTGATCAGTTCGCCCTGGCTGAGTGCACGCTCCGTCAGCGGCTGGCCGCGCGCCGCTTCGACCTCGCGGATGCCGGTGACCAGCGCCTTGAATTCTTCCGGTTCGAGGCTGGCGGCGTGGTCGGGGCCTTCCATCTCGCGGTCGAGCGTGATGTGGCGCTCGATCACGACCGCGCCCAGCGCCACCGCGCCGATCGACACCGCGATACCGCGCTCGTGGCCGGAATAGCCGACAGCAGGGTGGATACCCTTCAGCGTTTCCATGAAACGCAGGTGAATATTGTGGAGCGCGGCCGGATAGGTGCTCTGACAATGCAGCAGCACATAGGAAACACTGCGATCGTCGAGAAATTTTGCGGCCGTCCGGATCTCTTCGGTCGTGCTCATGCCGGTGGAGACGATCAGCGTCTTTTTGGTCGCAGCGAGCTTTGCCAGCAGTGGAAGATTTGTCAGGTCGGCCGAGGCGACCTTGTAAGCCCCGACCCCGAACGTCTCCAACGTGGCGACGCTGGAGGCGTCCCAGGGCGTGCAGAGATATTGAATGCCTTTTGAGGCGCAATAGGCCGCGATGCGGCGCTGCTGCTCCGTGGTCAGCTCGAAGCGGCGCAGCAGATCGAGGGTGTATTCGACGGCGAGGTCGTCGTCTTTTCCGGAGAGAGAGGAGGCGCGATAGACCTCGTCCAGCTTGCGCATCTGGAATTTCGCGCAATCGGCGCCGGCCGCGACCGCGGCATCGACCAGCGCGATCGCGCGATCGTAATCGCCATTGTGGTTGTTGCCGACCTCGGCAATGACAAAGCAAGGCTGGCTGTCGCCGATCCGACGGTCGCCAATATGGATCGAAGCTGCCTGGTGGATTAAATTCATCTCGTCTTCTCGATCCATTAATGAGACGCGGCGGTATTCTTGGCACGCGCTACGGGAATTCGCGACTTCCAGGTTCGCAAGCCGTTTTCCTCAAACGAAATGCGAGAGCAGCGCAGGCCTTTGTCTTCCAATGCCCTGATCAAGGTATATCGCTCGAACGGCCGCACAAAGAAGATGAAATAGCCGCCGCCGCCGGCGCCCAGCAATTTACCGCCGACCGCGCCACTCGCTTTCGCGACGTCGTAAATCGCGTCCAGTTCGTTCGAGCTGATCTTGGAGCTCAGGCGGCGCTTGGCGTGCCAGGCCTCGTCGATCAGGCGCCCACAGTCCAGCAACTGGCCGCGCAGCAGATGGTGACGGATTTCGCGCGTCACTTCCTTTTGCCGCGCTGCTGCGGCGACGGCGTCATTGGTCTGGTGCTGGGCTTTCTGGTCCCGGTGCACGGCGCCGGAGTCGTGATTGAAGCCGGTGTAGCAAAGAACCAGACTTTCCTCGAGTTCGGCAATGATGTTCGGCTCGAGCCGGAGCGGGACAATCGTATTGTGCTCCGACGAAAACTCCATGTGGTTGAAGCCGCCGAACACGGTCGCATATTGATCCTGCCAGCCGCCGGGAATGTTCAGCATCAGACGTTCCGCCTGAAACGCCATCTCCGCGATCTCATGGCGGTCCCACTGATCGGACCGGAATTCGTTGAAGCAGCCGATGATGGCCGATGACACGACCGCCGAGCCGCCGAGACCGGAACCGACCGGGAAGTCGGCGGAAACGTCGAGATCAAAACCGTAAGCCGGCTTGATCAGGCGGATCACCGATTTGATCAAAGCCAGTTCGCCGTCGTTGCCGAGCGCCGCAAGGCTTTCGGCTTCCACCGTGCAGCGGAAGTCATGCGAGTAAATTCGGATGCGGCCGTCGCTTCGTCGCCGCAAGGTCGCATGGGCGTACATGGCGATCGTCGCATTGATGACGGAGCCGCCGTCATTGTCGACGAAGTAGTGCGTGAGATCGGTGCCGCCGCCGGAGAAACTGATCCGCACCGGGGAGCGCGCCCGCGCGAACACCTCGCTCTCTTCGCTGAGGTTGAACAGGTCGCGGCTGAATACGTCGACCAGGCGCCGTTCCGAATCGAGAATTGGGACGACGTGAACGCGCTGATCAAGCAGCTTGAGGATTTGTTCGCGAGGTGCGCCGGCGAGCGCCGAGACAAAGTTGCGGTTCACGCACGCCGCCACCTGATCGCGGATCGAAGTTCCGTCGAGCAACTTTCTCCTGATGTCGCCATCGGTGACCGCTCCGACCACGCGGCCATCAGCATCCTGCGCAAACAGGATGCCAAGCATATTGATGTTGAGTCGCCGAAACGCTTCCTCGATGGTTTCGGTCTCAGCGATGGTAACGAGTGTGCGGTCCTGCAATTTTCGGGTCCAAAGGTCCAATTCGACCTCGATTGAGGGATAGGTAGCCGCGCTCGGGAACGATGGAGCCGGTCGCCGGCCGTTAGATACGGCAGCCGTCAGGGGTGCGCAAGTTGCTCATTTGCCCGGTATTTTGGGGCCTAAAATAGCGTTTCGCGCCCTCTTGGTTTAGCACGTCCATGGCCGCCACTATGGCTTATAAATGGTTCGAATGGACAGACGATGGCTGGGTCGGATTCCAGCCGATCGCGAGATATTTGTTAGGGGAGGCAACGAGCGGGCAGCCGAGCCGCTCCCATGTCGAGCCCAGACCGGCCACCTTGAGGGACAGTTCAAGCCATTTTTCGGGTACCGGCAGCAGCCAGGATGCTCTGCCGAGGCTAACGCGGTGACGTGCAATGAGATCGGCTACCGTGACCGGCGTTGGATCCGAGACGATGAATGTTTCGCCGCGTGCGCCGGGATTGGTCAGTGCCGTTTCGACCGCTGAATTGAAATTGTGGATCGACAGCACGGACCGCCGCGCCTTCAAGGCTCCGAACGGCAACGGAATCGGCAGCCGCGAGATCTTGTGGACGGTGGCGAAATTACCTTTTTCGCCTTCGCCATAAATCACGACCGGACGCAGGATCGTAAACGGAACCCCCGCTGTGCGGATGGCCTTTTCGGCCGCGAGCTTCGACCTGCCATAGGCGTTGTTCGGTCTTGGAGGGTCATTCTCGGTCAGCTCGTGGTCGGAAAATGAGCCGGACTGTGCGGCGATGGACGAAATGAAAACCAGTTGTTTCGTGCCGCAACTTGACGCCGCACGCGCGAGCGTCGCGGTCGCTTGATGATTGACGCGATCATAGAGATCATCGACCGCAAACTTGTGGGCGATGCCGGCGAGATGAACCACGACATCGCATTGCCGGAGCAATGGTTGCCAATTGAAAGGTGCGGATAAATCCGGCAGTTTGACACTCACCATGTTTGCGTCTTGAAACTTGGCAGCGATTCTTGAGGCGGCGATTACCTTGTAACCCCGCTGGATGAGATAGGGCACAAGATGCCGCCCGACGAAACCGTCGGAACCCGTCACCAGCACTCTGATTTGATCGTTCATCTGAGACAACGCTTCCGAGGTGACGCCGCCCGCAACGGTCGAGTGAGAGGTCACCAGTTTGGTGACGTTTTCATCGCCACGTAACACGCGTGCGAAGTCTCTACAACGAAGGGTATATCAATTTTGGGCGCCGCGCACGGATTCCAGGCCGGGACGTGCTAACGACCGATGACGAAGATCAAGCGGGTTTGCGTTCATCCGTGATGACCTTGCCGTCTTTCGGCAAGCTTTCCTGTGCCACGAGTTCGACATTGCCTTGAAGCTTCGTCACCGTGCGCAGCGTTGCGGCGAGTTCACCGCGCAGGGCTTCGCTGGGGGAGCCGCTTTCGGCCTTGAGTGTCATCACGTCGGTTTCGCCTTCACGTGTCACAACAAGACGCAGCCGTCCGAGTTCGGGATGGCGTTTTCCGATCTCGGCAATCTGTTCGGGCCGGACGAACATGCCCTTGACCTTGGTGGTCTGGTCGGCGCGGCCCATCCAGCCTTTGATGCGCATGTTGCTTCGTCCGCACGGACTCGTTCCCGGCAGCGCGGCCGTGAGGTCGCCGAGCGCGAGGCGAATCCAGGGATGAGCGGGATCAAGCGAGGTGACGACGATCTCGCCGACATCGCCGCCGGAAACGGGATCGCCAGTGCCCGGCCGCACGATTTCCATGATCAGGTCCTCGTTGACGACCATGCCGTCGCGGGCAGACGTCTCAAAGGCGATCAGGCCAAGATCGGCGGTTCCGAACGCCTGGTAGGCATCGATACCGCGCGACTTGATCTCATCCTGCAGCGACTTCGGAAACGCCGCGCCCGACACCAGCGCGCGCTTGATCGACGAGGCGTCGCGTCCGGCACTGTCAGCGGTATCGAGCAGGATTTTGAGGAAATCGGGCGTGCCGCTGTAGCCGACCGGACGATAGGCCTCGATCAGTTCGAACTGCGCTTCGGTGTTGCCGGGACCTGCCGGAATGACCGCACAGCCGAGCGCGCGCGCGGAGGTATCGAAGATGAAGCCGCCCGGCGTCAGATGATAGCTGAAGGTATTCAGCACCACGTCGCCCGGACGGAAGCCCGCGGCGAACAGCGCCCGCGCGCCGCGCCAGGGGTCGGCATGGACAGGCTCGGGCTCGAAGATCGGGCCGGGCGAGGTGAACAGGCGCCCGAACGATCCGGGTGTCCCCGCAACGAAACCGCCGAAGGGTAGTACTGCCCGGTGAAGGGCAGGGAGATCGGATTTGCGCAGCAGCGGCAAGCGCGCCAAAGCCGCACGGGTTGTGACCGAGGCCGGGTCAATGCCTCTGAAGTGCCCGGCATAGGCCGGTGCGGCCATTGCCTTGAGCAGCACATTTGGCAGCCGCAAGAACAGATCCGCCTCGCGTTCGGCCGGTTTGCGGACTTCGAGGGCATCGTAATACTCGGTCATGGGTATTTCCTGCATGCTCGCGCCGATTGCGCCGGGCCTTTTACATGATATCAGACGCTTCCATCAGTGCTGGACGCCTTCTAGGGAACGCAATGGCTGAAACATATGCCTCCACGGCAGCAGATCGGTCCGATTCCGGCGATATCGTCGGGATCCTGAAGCGCCGCATCATCGATCATTCGCTGCCGCTGTGGTCGACAGAAGGCTGGGATCGCACGACGGGTGGCTTTATCGACCGCCTCACCGCGGACGGCCGCGCCGATCATCTCGCGCCGCGCCGGGTGTTCGTCCAGGCCCGGCAGATCTACTGCTTCGCCAAGACGGCTCAGATCGGCTGGTACCCCGAGGGCGGCGAGATCGCGCTGAAGGGACTGGAACATCTGTTGGCCAAGGCCAAAAGTCCTGATGGCCGGCCGGGCTTTGTCCACACCTTGGCGCATGATGGTTCCGTGCTGGATCCGCTGCGCGATACCTACGACCACGCTTTTGTGCTGCTTGCATTGGCAAGCGTTTATGCGCTCGATCGCGACGCTCAGGTCCGCGCCGAAATCGACGCACTATTGTCGTTCCTGGATACCGAGCTGCGTTCGCCGAACGGCGGCTTTGTGGAGGGATTGCCGGCGGCGATGCCGCGCCGGCAAAATCCGCACATGCATCTGTTTGAATCGATGATTGCCACGTTCGATGCGACGCACGATGTGGCGTTCCAGAATCGCGCCGGCGAGTTCTTCGCGCTGTTTCTCGCCAATCTCTACGACAAGCAGAAACAGGTGCTTGGAGAATATTTCGAAGATGACTGGTCGAAGATCGAGCCCGTCAGCGTGGAACCCGGACATCAGGCGGAATGGGTCTGGCTGCTCAAGGGGTTCGAGCGCATTACCGGCTGCCCGACGGGGCGCTACCGCGCCGAACTGCTGGCGTCGGCGTTGCGCTATCGTGATGAGGCCACAGGCTGCCTGATCGATGAGGGCGATGCCGCCGGCAACATCAAGCGCCACAGCCGGCGCTGCTGGCCGCAGACTGAAATGGCCAAGGCGTGGATCGCGCAGGCCGAGTCGGGCGAAGCGGGAGCTGCCGACGAAGCGCGCGCCGCATTGTCGCGCCTTGCACGACATTATCTCAGCCATCCCGTCGCGGGCGGCTGGTATGACCAGTTCGACCGCGAAGGCAGGTCGCTGACCGCGACCATACCAGCGTCTTCGTTCTATCATGTGCTCTGCGCCTGCGTGGAAGCAGAGCAAGTGCTGGGCTGAGCCCGCACCTTCCATTTATTTCGGAATGTGCTTGGTGAATATCCGGACGACGGCGCCTTTGACCGTGGGAGCGGCGTCGAACAGGTCGGAGGCGATTTGCTCGATCGCGTCCCGGTGAGCCAGGAACTGCGCTTGCCTGGCGGTGCTCAGGGTGCCACGTTCACCGGCAAGTTTGTCCATTGCAGCGTCACTGATCTGACATTCAACCGTTTTTTCGTCGTTGAGCATGGAAAATCTAAACGCCAGGCGTTCGAGGTCGTATCCCAGGACTTTGCCTCGCGTCAGCGGCATCGAAATATCCCTCAACGCTTCGTCGGACCGTGCTTCTCCATGGCAGTTTTGTCGAGAAAGTGGCTTGCCTGGTCCAGGACCACGCGCTCAGAGCCACCGTTTTCGCCGCTTGAAACTTTTCAGGTTCTTGAAACTCTTGCGCTGGTCGCCGGCGCCGCCGAGGTAAAATTCCTTGACGTCCTCGTTGTCGCGCAATTCGTCGGCGCTGCCGTCGAGCACGACCTTGCCTTGCTCCATGATGTAGCCATGGCTGGCGACCGAGAGCGCAGCGCGCGCATTCTGTTCCACCAGCAGGATCGTCACCCCGAGATCCCGGTTGATCTCGCGAATGATGGCAAACACTTCCTTGACGAGCAGCGGCGACAATCCCATCGACGGCTCATCCATCAGGATCATCTTCGGGCGTGCCATCAGCGCGCGGCCGATCGCCAGCATCTGCTGCTCACCGCCGGAGAGATAGCCGGCGAGGCCCGTGCGTTCCTTCAGGCGCGGGAAATATTTGAAGACCATGTCGATGTCGGCGCTGATATCGCCATCGCTGCGGGTGAAGGCGCCGAGCCGCAAATTTTCCAGCGAGGTCATGTCGGAGATGATGCGGCGGCCTTCCATCACCTGAAAGATGCCGCGGCGGACGATCTTGTCGGGATCGATGCCGTTGATGCGCTCGCCGTCGAAGACGATCTCGCCGCGGGTGACTTCGCCGTCCTCGGTCTTGAGCAAACCCGAGATCGCCTTCAGCGTCGTCGATTTGCCGGCGCCGTTGGCGCCGAGCAGCGCGACGATCGCAGCCTTTGGCACCTCAAGGCTCAGGCCCCGCAGCACCAGGATGACGTCGTCATACACCACCTCGATATTGCGCACGCTGAGCAGCGGGGCGGTCGCCTGCGCCGTTGTCGTCATGCGATCCAGCTCGGTCGTTTCCCTCATCCTGACTACCTGCTGTCGTCGTCACCCGCGAAGGCGGGTGACCCAGTATTCCAGAACGCCTGTGATCAATCGAAATGCTGCGGCGTACTGGATCCCCGCTTTCGCGGGGATGACGTCCAAGTGCGTTCGGCCGCCCACGGACAAGCGGCTGGATCAATAGCTCACCACCCAAACCATTCCGGCTTGCGCGGCAGTTCGACGGTCTTGACCTTCTCGAGCTTGATGATGCCCTTGGCCATGAGATCGTTGATATCGCCGTCGGTCGGACCGGAGATTTTCGAGCGATAGAGATCGACCTTCATGGTCGGGCGATGATCCTTCTCGGTCCAGGTCGATGGATCGCAGACGCCTTCCATGCCGGCCGGCACCCAGTCGGCCTTCTGATAGAAGCCCTTGGCGACATTCTCGCCGGTCGGGCCGCCGTTCTTGGTTGCCCACTCGATCGCTTCCTTCATGTACAGCGCGGTACAGACGGCGGTGATGTAATGCACGGGCCGATAGACCTTGCCGGTCGGGTCGGACATCCCGGAGATTTCCATCACCGTTTTCATGCCGGGTGCATTGCCGCCCCAGCCGACCGCTGTGCGCAGCGGGAAGATCACGCCATCGGCGGCGTCGCCGGCGGCCTTGGCGGCGTTCTCGTCCATGCCCCAGACGTTGCTGAGGAACTGGACATCGACGCCGGCGGTCTTGCAGGCCTTCATGACGGAGATATTGGAAGCGGCGGTGTTGCCGAGATAGGCGTAATTGGCGCCGGCGCTTTTCAGGCTGAGGCACTGCGCGCTGTAATCGCCGGGCGCCAGCGCGAACACCAGTGGCGGCAGCACGTCGAAGCCGAGTTCGGTGGCGAGCGCTTCGCCGGCCGCTTTCGGCGCGTTCGGGTAGGGGTGGTTGGCGCCCATGTGCACGAATTTGGGCTTGCCCGGCTTGCCCTTGGCCTTCCAGTCTTCCGCCGCCCAGGTCAGTTCGGCGCGCAACGCGTCGGAGTAGCTCGGGCCGTAGAAGAAATTATACGGCGCGGGTTTTGCCTTCCCGCTGGTGCCTTCGGGGTCCGTGAGCGCCGCGGCGTAGGAGCCGGAAATATCGGGGATCTTGTCCTGCGCCAGGAAGCCGGTCAGCGCTTCGGTATCGGCTGTGCCCCAACCCATGATCGCCGCGACCTTGTCGCCGCCTGACCATTTCTTGTAGAGCGCGATCGCGCGCGGCACCTGATAGCCATAGTCGTTGCTGTCGACGTTGAGCTGCTTGCCGCCGATGCCACCGTGCTTGTTGACCCAGGCAAAGGTGTCTGCGACGCCCTGTCCATAGGGCGTGCCGACGTCGGACGTACCGCCCGACAGGTCTTCCAGGTGCCCGATCGCGATCTGGGCTTGCGCCGTCGTCGTGCCGCCGATCAATAAAGCGAGTGAAACAGTGCTGAGCAGGGATTTGATGGTCATGTAAATTTCCTCCGGCTTTTTTGTTGACGCGTATTGTATCCAGTCCCGATCCAACCTCAATGTGAAAACGGGTAGAGCTTCCAGTAGGTCTTGATCTGCCGCCAGCGATGCGCGAGTCCATCCGGCTCGAACATCAGGAATGCGATGATGATCAGCCCGACCGCGATCTCGCGCAGGAAGGTGATGTTGTTGTTGAGCGACAGCGCCTTGTCGATCGCGCTGCCTTTCAGTCCCGCGCTGATCCACTCCATCGATTCCGGCAGCAGCACCACGAAGGCGGTACCCATCAGCGTGCCCATGATCGAACCGGTGCCGCCGATGATGACCATCGCCAGAAAAAGGATCGATCGCTCGATTCCAAAACCCTCGTTCGATACGACGAGCTGGTAATGCGCATAGAGTGCGCCGGCGATGCCGGCAAAGAAGGCGGCGAGCCCGAACGACAGCGTGCGGTATTTCGTCAGGTTGATGCCCATGATTTCCGCGGAAAGATAATGATCGCGGATCGCAACCAGCGCGCGGCCGTCGCGCGTGCGCATCAGATTGGTGACGAGGAGATAGCTGACCAGCAGATAAGCCAGCACCACATAGAAATATTGCCGGTCGCCGCGGAACGCGTAGCCGAAGATCGAGAACGGATTGGCGCTGGCCGGCACCGAGCCGCCGGAAAACCAGTCGGCGCGCGAGAAGAAATCGAGCAGGATGTATTGCGCGGCGAGCGTCGCGATGACGAGATAAAGTCCCTTGAGCCGGGCCGCCGGTACGCCGAAGATGAGCCCGACCAGCGCGGTCACGACGCCCGCCAGCGGAATCGCGAAGAAGACCGGGATCGGCGCGTTGTTCGAGATGTAGGCCGAGGTGAAGGCGCCGAGCAGAAAGAACGCGGCGTGGCCAATTGAAATCTGCCCGGTGAAGCCGACCAGGATGTTCAGGCCGAGCGCCGCGATCGCGAAGATGCCGATCTGGATTGAAATGCTCAGCCAGTAATTGGCGAGCACCAGCGGTGCGAAGCAGACAAGGATGACGCCGAGAATTGCGGCGTTGCGGCTGATCCTCGTGGGAAAGATCGTGGTGTCGGCCGCATAGCTGGTGCGGTAGTCGCCGGAGGGAATGAGAGAGGGGCCAGCCATGATTACACCCGCTCGATGTCTTTGGTGCCGAACAGGCCGTACGGCTTGATCATCAGGACGATGATCAGCACGTAGAACGGCGCAATCTCGTACAGATTGCCCCAATGCAGATATTCGCTGTCGATATATTGCGCGATGTTTTCAAGTAGCCCGATAATGATGCCGCCGAGCACTGCGCCGCCGATCGAGTCCAACCCGCCTAGGATTGCCGCCGGAAACACCTTGATGCCGTAATCCGACAGGCCTGACGACACGCCGTTGACGACGGCGACCACGACGCCCGCCACTGCCGAGACGGTGGCCGAGATCGCCCACGCCATCGCAAATACATTCTTGACGGAAATGCCGAGCGATTGCGCGACCTGCTGGTCGAAGGCGGTGGCGCGCATGGCGAGGCCGTATTTCGAGGCGCGGAAGAACCAGGCCATGCCCGCCATCATCGCCACCGACACCACAAGGCTCATGACATAGACGGTCTGGATTTGCAGACCCAGGAAGTTCAGGGATTGGCTGGTGAACACGCGCGGGAATGGCTGCGGGTTGACGCCGAAGATCCATTTCAGCGCAGCCTGAAACACCGTCGACAGCCCGATCGTGACCATGATGACCGAGATGATCGGCTCGCCGATCATCGGCCGCAGGATCACGATCTGGATCGCGATGCCGAAGATGAACATGAAGGCCAGCGTCAGCGGCATGCCGAGCCAGAACGGCACCTGGTATTTGGTCAGCAGCGCCCAGCACACCCAGGCGCCGATCAACAGCAATTCGCCCTGCGCGAAATTCACCACCTGCGTCGCCTTGTAGATCAGCACGAACGACATCGCGACCACGCCATAGAGCGTGCCGACCACGAGGCCGTTGACCAGAAGCTGGATCAGGAACTGCAGGTTCATGCGGCTTGCCAGATGCAGGTTGCGCGGTTGTTTCCCTCTCCCCTTGTGGGAGAGGGTGGCTTCGCGAAGCGAAGACGGGTGAGGGGTTGGCTACGCATCGGGATTGCGGGGAGGATACCCCTCACCCAACCGAGTTCGATTCGACTGACTGCGATGCCCTCTCCCACAAGGGGAGAGGGCGCAGTCATTGGCACCGTGATATGTCCTACCAATTTATTGAAATCGCCTGTTTCTCTCACTCCGCGGCCTCCGTCGCCTGCACGTCGCGCGCCAGATCGACCACCGCCAGCGTGGTGCGGATGCGTTGGGTGGTGCCGTCCTGGAAGCGGATCATGGTGTCGATGGGAATGTCGCGCTTGCCGCCATAGATCGCGTCGATGATATCTGCGTATTTCTCGTTGATGACGCTGCGCCGGACCTTGCGTGTCCGGGTCAGCTCGCCATCGTCGGCGTCGAGCTCCTTGTAGAGCAGCAGGAAGCGCGAAATGCGCTGCGCCGGCGGCAGCGTGGCGTTGACGGTTTCGACCTCCTTGCGCAGCAAGGCATAAACTTCGGGCCGTGAGGCGAGGTCGGTATACGTCGTAAAAGATATCCGGCTCTTCTCGGCCCATTTCGAGATGATGGAGTAACGGATGCAGATCATGGCGGCGAGCGCGTCGCGGCCGGCGCCGAGCACCACGGTCTCGGCGACATAGGGCGAGAATTTCAGCTTGTTCTCGATGTATTGCGGCGAGAAGCGCTCGCCGCGCGCGGTTTCTGCGAGATCCTTGATGCGGTCGATCACCACGAGCTGCTGGTTGTCGTTGAAATAGCCGGCATCGCCGGACTGCATCCAGCCATCCCTCATATCGGCGGCCGATGCTTCCGGGCTCTTGTAGTAGCCGAGGAACATATTGGGGTGGCGCACCACGATCTCGCCGACGCCATGGATATCCGGATTGTCGATCCGGATTTCGATGCTGTCGGCCATCGCCACGCCTGTCGTGTCGGGATCGACACGGTCCGTGGGATGCAGGGTGTAAGCGCCGAGCAATTCGGTCTGGCCGTACAGCGTGCGCAGCGGCACGCCCATCGCCTGGAAGAATTTGAACGTATCAGGTCCGAGCGCGGCGCCGCCAGTTGCCGCCGAGCGCAGCCGCGTAAAGCCGAGACGGTCGCGCAAGGCGCGAAACAGCAGGGTGTCCGCGATCACCGAATGCCTGCCTTTCGCCAGCGCCGACAATCCCGCCTTCATGCCGAGCTCGTAAAGGCCTTGCTTGAGCGGGGAGGAGTCCATCACGCCTGCACGCACGTCGGCGGCAATGGATTCCCAGACCCGCGGCGCGAACAGCACGAAGGTCGGCGCGATCTCGCGAAAATCGTTCATCATGGTATCGGGCTCTTCGACGAAGTTGATCTTCATCCGGCAGAGCAGCCCTTTGCCGAGCGCGTAGACCTGTTCCATGATCCAGGGCAGCGGCAGCACCGAGACGTATTCGTCGTCAGGTCCTTTCGGGTCGAAGGCGAGATATGTGGCGCAATGCCGCAGCACCCGGCCTGCGGCCAGCATTGCCAGTTTCGGGTTGGCGGTCGTGCCCGAGGTGGTGCAGAGGATCGCGACGTCGTCGCCTTTCGTGTCATCCACCAGTCTGTCGTAGAGACCGGGCTCGCGCGCGGCGCGATCGCGTCCCATCTTGGCGAGCGTGTCGGCTGCGATCAGGCGGGGGTCGTCATATTTTCGCATGCCGCGGGGATCGGAATAGACGATGTGCTTGAGATGCGGCACACGCTCGGCCAGCGTCAGCAGCTTGTCGACCTGCTCCTCGTCCTCGGCAAACACCAGCCTGGCCTCGCCATAGCTCAGGAGATAGGCGGCTTCCTCATCGAGCACGTCGCGATAGAGGCCGAGACTCATGGCGCCGATGGCGTGGCTGGCGATTTCAGCCGAGACCCAGTCCGGCCGGTTGTCGCCGATGATGCCGATGACATCGCCGCGGCCAAGGCCAAGCTCGACCATGCCGAGTGCGAAGTCGCGCACCCGCGCCTGATAGTCGGTCCAGGTGAAGACGCGCCACAGCCCGAGATCCTTTTCGCGCAGCGCGATCTCGTCGCCGTGCTCGCGCGCGTTGAGGCGCAGCAGCTTGGGATAGGTATCAGCCTGCGCGATGCGACCAGCGTAATCCATCATGCGGCGCTCTCCGCAGGCGCCGGTGTATGATCGGGATCGACCAGAACCTCGTCCTCTTCGCCGAGATAAGCGCGCTTCACATGGGGATCGGCCAGCACCGATGTCGGGTCGCCTTCGGCGATCTTGCGGCCGAAATCCAGCACCATGATCCGGTGGGAAATATCCATCACCACGCCCATGTCGTGCTCGATCATGACGACGGTCATGCCGTACTCTTCGTTGAGGTCGACGATGTAGCGCGCCATGTCCTCCTTTTCCTCGAAATTCATGCCGGCCATCGGCTCGTCGAGCAGGATCAGTTGCGGCTCAAGCGCCATCGCGCGCGCCAGTTCTACGCGCTTGCGCAAGCCATAAGGCAGCGTTCCGGCGGTCGCCTTGCGCACTGACTGCAGGTCGAGGAAATCGATGATCTCTTCGACCTTGCGGCGGTGCTGGAGCTCCTCGCGCCGCGCGCCGGTCAGCCAGTACAGCGATCCCGTGATGAAATTGTTCTTCAGCAGATGGTGACGCCCGACCATGATGTTGTCGAGCACGCTCATGTGATGAAACAGCGCGAGGTTCTGGAAGGTGCGGCCGATGCCGAGCCGGGGCCGTGCGTTGGGATTGAGCGCGGTGATGTCCTGGCCGCGATAGAACAGCTGGCCTTCGGTCGGACGGTAGCGTCCCGAGATACAGTTGACGATCGAGGTCTTGCCGGCGCCGTTGGGCCCGATGATCGAGAACAGTTCGCCCTCGTTGACGCCAAAGCTGACGTCGGTGAGCGCGTGCACGCCACCAAAACGCAACGATACCCCACGCACTTCCAAAGCGTGTTCCACGCATTCCCTCCGTCCGGGCGCTTTGCGCGCTCTTGTTCGATAATCGCCGGATCAACCCGGTCCATGACGGGTTAACCTAGTTCAACCACGCTAGCACGTTAACCGTCGTACTTGTCGCAGGTATCGAAAGACCTGATTGGAATCGACTTTGGTATTAGAATTCGCCATGCTCGAATGCTATGGCCTGCGTTGCGGGCGGTCCAGCGGGCCGGGCGCGATTATTTTATTGCCCCCGAGGCGGCTATTTTCAGGATGGTCCCCGGCGCGTTAGTTGGAGAAGATATGGCGGTTCAGGATTCAAAACGGCGTGTCGCGCTGATTACCGGCGTGACCGGGCAGGATGGTGCTTATCTCTCCGAATACCTGCTAGGCCTCGGCTACACGGTGCACGGCATCAAGCGGCGGTCGTCCTCTTTCAATACCGCGCGAGTTGATCATCTCTACGAGGATCGCCATGCCGGCAATGTGCCGTTCCTGCTGCACTATGGCGACATGACGGATTCGACCAATCTGATCCGGCTGATGCAGCAGATCCGCCCCACTGAGATCTATAACCTCGCCGCCCAAAGCCATGTCGGCGTGAGCTTTGAGAGCCCTGAATATACCGCGAATGCCGATGCTATCGGCGTGCTCCGGCTATTGGAAGCGATCCGCATCCTCGGCATGGAAAAAGAGACGCGCTTCTACCAGGCGTCGACGTCCGAACTCTACGGCCTGGTTCAGGAGATTCCGCAAAAGGAAACCACGCCGTTCTATCCGCGGTCGCCCTATGGCGTCGCCAAGCTCTACGGCTACTGGATCACGGTGAACTACCGCGAAGCCTACGGCATCTACGCCTCGAACGGCATCCTGTTCAATCACGAAAGCCCGATCCGCGGCGAAACCTTCGTGACGCGCAAGATCACGCGCAGCGTTGCCCGCATCGAGACCGGCCTTGAAGACACGCTGTATCTCGGAAATCTCGAGGCCAAGCGCGATTGGGGCCATGCCAAGGATTACGTCGAGGGCATGTACAGGATATTGCAGGCTGATGCGCCGGACGATTTCGTGCTGGCAACCGGCGAGACCCGCTCGGTGCGCGAATTCGTCGAACTGGCGTTTGCCGAGGTCGGCCGCACCATCGCGTGGCAGGGCAAGGGTGTCGAGGAGACCGGCATCGACAAGAAATCCGGCAAGACCGTCGTTCGCATCGATCCAACCTATTTCCGCCCCACCGAAGTCGATTTGTTGATCGGCGACGCTTCCAAGGCGCGCGACAAGCTCGGCTGGAAGCCGAAGACAACCTTCACCCAGCTCGTCAAGGAGATGATGGCGGGCGATCTCGCGATCGCCAGGCGGGAGGCTGCCAATGGCAAGCACTCCGTTTGAGCTGACCGGCAAGACGGTCTTTGTTGCCGGCCACAAAGGGATGGTCGGGGCCGCGCTGGTGCGCCGGCTCGCGCGGGAGAATGTCGAACTGCTGACGGTCGGGCGCAACGAAGTCGATCTGCGCGACCAGGCCGCCGTGTTCGGCTGGTTTGCCAAAAAGCGCCCGCAGGCGGTGTTTCTGGCCGCGGCCAAGGTCGGCGGCATCGTCGCCAACAACACGCTGCGCGGCGAATTTCTCTACGACAACCTCGTCATCGCGGCCAATGTGATCCAGGCCGCCCACACCAACGCGACCCAGAAACTGATGTTTCTCGGCTCGTCCTGCATCTATCCAAGGCTCGCGCCGCAGCCGCTGCGCGAAGATTCGATGCTGACCGGGCCGCTGGAGCCGACCAACGAACCCTACGCGATCGCCAAGATCGCCGGGATCAAGATGGTCGAGGCCTATCGCAGCCAGTATGGCTCCGACTTCATCAATGTGATGCCGACCAATCTGTACGGGCCCGGCGACAATTATCATCCCGAATACAGCCATGTCGTCGCCGCGCTGATCCGCAGGTTTCACGAGGCGAAGGTTTCCGGCGCTTCCAACGTCGTGGTTTGGGGCACCGGCACGCCGCGGCGGGAATTCCTGTATGTCGACGATCTTGCGGATGCCTGCATTCATCTGATGAAGAGCTATTCCAGCGACGAGCTGGTCAATATCGGCACCGGCGAAGACATCACCATCGCCGAATTCGCCCGCGTCGTCGCCGCAGCCGTTGGCTATACCGGCGGGATCAGCTTCAATCCCTCGCGGCCCGACGGCACGCCGCGCAAATTGCTCGATGTCAGCCGTCTCGCCAAACTCGGCTGGCGTGCAAGCACCTCCCTCAAGGATGGGATCGGGCTCGCCTATCAGGCGTATTTGCGCGACTCGAAATGATCGCCGGGTTTTCCCGGTCGGGTCGCTAACCGAAGACCAGCCGAATCAAACATAGTTGAAGCCGGATTCGGACGCGTGTTTCCGGGTTGTCCGCCAGCATCGCGTCGGCGGCAAGCAATACACAACTCTACACCCGCGCCGCCGAGGCCGCCTATCGGACGATGTGGAAGGAATATTGCATCTCACGCGGCGAACGCGCCCGGGCCGCGCCATAGCGCGCGTTGATCAGCGGTGGGCGGCGGAACGCGGCGCGGTCTTGCCCAGCTCTGCTGCCATTGCCGAGATCAGCGGCTTCATGAAATAGGCTTCGTTGGCCGGCGAGATGTCGGTGCGCAGGCCGTGCGCTTTGAGTTCCTCCGACACCACCGGGCCGACGGAAGCGATCGGCGTGCGCTCAAGCCCCTCGCGCAACCGCGCTTCGCAATCGTGGGCCTGGGCCACTTCGAACAGGCGGCGCGCCTGACCGGAACTGGTCAGCGCAATCGCATCAATACGGCCATTGGCCATTTCGTCGATGGCGGTGATGATGTTGGTTTCGGCCGCCTGCGCGTCATAGACATAGGGCAATACGGTATCTACTTCGGCGCCTTGCGCCGTGATGGCGCCGATCAGTCGGCCGTGATCCTTGTCCGGGTAGAGCTGCAGGCCCAGACGATGCCCTGTGAGATCGACGCGTGACAGCATCTCGGCAATGCCTTCCGAGGTTGGCTTTTCCGTCGTGACCTGCGGCTCGAGGCCGATCTCGCGCAGTGCACGGCCGGGCTTCGGCCCGCGGGCGAATTTTCGCGCCTTGCCGAGCGCGGCAATGAAGTCGCCGTCGACGTTGATCCGCCGCGCCACCTTCATCAGCCGCCGCAGGCCTTCGCCGGTCATCAGCACCAGATCGTCGAAAGGCGCGTCAATGAAACGCCTGATCCATGCCTCGATCGGGGCGGAATCGGGCGAATCGTGGATGGTGAACATCGGACATTGCACCACATCGGCGCCTTGCTCGGCGAGTAGGCGGGAAAACTGCGCTTCCTCGCGCGTTTCCATGATGAGAATGCGATAGCCGTTCAGTCTGTCCGCCATGATGTTGCTCCAGAGGCTGCTTCAGCTCTGCTGGAGCAGACTCACCTTACCTTTTGTTTGAGCATGATCTCCGCGCAAACGCTCCGCGTTTGTCGCGAGGGAAAACCGGTTTCCACTTTTCGGGATCATGCCCTAACGCCGGTCGCCTTCGGTTTGTTCATCTTGACCCCTTGACCGGGATTGGCGCAAGGCCGCCGCGGGTGATAGAGCAGGGCATGTCATACCGTTCCGTCGTCATCCCCGTGTTGTAAACAGCCCACATGCCCGACCATCAATTCGTTCTGACACTATCCTGCCCGGACCGTCCCGGCATTGTCTCCGCGGTGTCGACGTTCCTCGCCCATAACGGGCAGAACATTCTCGACGCGCAGCAGTTCAACGACGTCGAGACCGGTCATTTCTTCATGCGGGTGGTGTTCAACGCCGCCGATCTAGCGGTCAATCTCGCCGCCCTGCAAACCGGATTCACCGCGATCGCGGACCGTTTCGGCATGGACTGGCTGATGCGCGATCGCGCCACGCGCCGCCGGGTGATGCTGCTGGTCTCCAAATCGGATCACTGCCTCGCCGATATCCTTTATCGCTGGCGGACCGGTGAGCTGGAAATGATCCCGACCGCCATTGTCTCCAACCATCCGCGAGAAACCTACGGCAGTCTCGATTTCGGCGAGATCCCGTTTCACTTTTTTCCCGTAACCAGGGAAACCAAGCGCGAACAGGAAACCTCGATCTGGGACCTGGTCGAACAAACCAAAACCGATCTGGTGGTGCTGGCGCGTTACATGCAGATCCTGTCGGACGAGATGTCCGCCAAACTGTCCGGACGCTGCATCAACATCCACCACTCGTTTCTGCCGGGCTTCAAGGGCGCGCGGCCGTATCATCAGGCGCATGAGCGCGGCGTCAAATTGATCGGCGCCACCGCGCATTACGTGACCCGCGACCTCGATGAGGGCCCGATCATCGACCAGGACGTCGAGCACATCAGCCATCGCGACACGCCCGACGATCTCGTCCGCAAGGGACGCGATATCGAGCGCCGCGTGCTGGCGCGCGCGATGCGCCATCATCTGGAAGATCGCGTGCTCCTCAACGGCCGCAAGACCGTGGTGTTCATGGGGTGACGCGCCCGTGCGCTGGCAGCGCGCTCAATGAACCGGATTGATCGCGCTCGAGGATGCCGGCGGATTGGCCGCATCCGCTGCCGGCGCGGGTTCGAGCCGCTTGCGGTCGCGTTCCTGCATCCATTCATCGTACTTAGCGCTGCCCGGACGAGGCGGCGCGTCCGCAGGCAGGCCGCCGAGCCATTGCGGAACATAGTCGCCCATGCCGTTCGCGAGCTTTTCGTTGATGGTCCCACAGCCGCTCAGCGCGCAGGCTGAAAGCGTGAGGGCAAGCATGATGACGAGATGGCGGCTTCTGATCGGCATTTGCGAGCGCGTTACGGCCTAGTCGTTGGTTTTGGGTCAAAGTGCCTAAGAGCGCATTTTGGTGCGGTGCAGCGCGGCCGAAGCTTGTTCGGACCACAATACGGTAAAATTGCAATCCGTGTTGAATGAAATATATGGTACTTAAATACCTATATCATCGGAAGGGCATGATGCGCTCGCGCCAGCGATTCGATGGGGAGGCGCTGCAAAACAGGTTGCGCCCATCGTCGCGATTGACAAGGTCACAGCGCTGAGACGCCATGCCGCGCCGATACACGGTTGAAGATTTTCAGCTATACGGTCAGGCAAAGGGCCGGGGACTCGGTTCGAAAGACGAAACTGATCAGGGGAGGGTGTTAATGTCGATTTCCAGGATGTTGTCGCAGGCTGCACTGGGCGCTGCGATATTGGGCACGCTGGCGCTGGTGCCTGCGCGCGCGCAGGAGACCGTCAAGATCGGCCTGATCCTGCCGATGACCGGCGGACAGGCCTCGACCGGCAAGCAGATCGACAATGCGATCAAACTCTACATGCAGCAGAACGGCGATACCGTCGCCGGCAAGAAGATCGAGGTCATCCTCCGGGACGACGCGGCGCTCCCTGACAACACCAAGCGCCTCGCGCAGGAGCTGATCGTCAACGACAAGGTCACTATCATCGCCGGCTTCGGCGTCACCCCGGCAGCACTTGCGGCGGCGCCGCTGGCGACGCAAGCCAAGATTCCGGAAGTGGTGATGGCGGCGGGCACTTCTGTTATCACCGAGCGCTCGCCCTACATCGTGCGCACTTCTTTCACGCTGCCGCAGTCATCCACCATTATCGGCGACTGGGCCGTCAAGAACGGCATCAAGAAGGTTGCGACGCTGACCTCCGACTACGCCCCCGGCAACGACGCGCTGGCTTCCTTCAAGGAGCATTTTACGGCCGGCGGCGGCGAGATCGTCGAAGAGGTCAAGGTGCCCCTGGCCAATCCCGACTTCGCGCCGTTCCTGCAGCGGATGAAGGATGCCAAGCCCGATGCCATGTTCGTGTTCGTTCCGGCAGGCCAGGGCGGTAATTTCATGAAGCAATATGCCGAGCGTGGGCTCGACAAGTCAGGCATCAAGGTAATCGGCCCCGGCGACGTCATGGACGACGATCTGCTCAACGGCATGGGCGATGCGGCGCTCGGCGCCGTCACCGCGCATATCTACTCCGCGGCGCATCCCTCGCAAATGAACAAGGATTTCGTCGCCGCCTACAAGAAGGCTTTCGGTTCGCGCCCGGGCTTCATGGCGGTCAGCGGCTATGACGGCATGCACCTGATTTATGATGCGCTGAAGAAGACCGGCGGCAAGACCGATGGTGACGCGCTGATCGGGGCCATGAAAGGGATGAAGTGGGAAAGCCCGCGCGGCCCGATCTCGATCGATCCGGATACCCGCGACATCGTGCAGAACGTCTATATCCGCAAGGTCGAGAAGGTCGACGGCGAGCTCTATAACGTCGAATTCCAGACCTTCGAAGCCGTCAAGGATCCCGGCAAGACGAAGAAGTGACGTCGACTCGACGTCATTCCGGGGTGCATGCTTCACACTCTTCCGTCATGGCCGGGCTTGTCCCGGCCATCCACGCCTTCCTTCGTGCTGAAAAAAAGACGTGGATGCCCGGCACAAGGCCGGGCATGACGATGTAACTACTTCGGTACTATTGCCGAGATATCGCTGGTTTCGGTTGACCTGATCCCATGACCTCCGTACTCACCAATCTGTTCGACGGCGTCGCCTACGGCATGTTGCTGTTCGTGCTGGCCTGCGGTCTGGCGGTGACGCTCGGGCTGATGAACTTCGTCAACCTCGCGCATGGCGCATTCGCGATGGCGGGCGGCTATGTCTGCGCGGTCCTGGTCAATCAGTCGGGCTGGCCGTTTTTTGCGGCGCTGCCGCTGGCATTTGTCGCAAGTGCCGCGACCGGCATCGTGTTCGAGCGCGCGCTCTATCGCCATCTCTACACGAGAGGCCATCTCGACCAGGTGCTGTTCAGTATCGGCCTCGTGTTCATGTCGGTGGCGGCGGTCGATTACATCATGGGGTCGTCGCGGGTCTTCATCAAATTGCCGGCGGCGCTCGAAGGCCAGTTCGATGTCTTCGGCGTCGGCATCGGCCGCTACCGACTGATGATCGTGGTCATCTGCGGTCTTTTGACCGTGGCGCTGCAACTGGTGCTGGCGCGGACCAGATTCGGCAGCCGGCTTCGCGCCGCGGTGGACGATCCGCGCGCCGCCAGCGGGCTCGGCATCAACGTGCCGCAGGTATTCGCCTTCACCTTTGCGTTCGGATGCGGTCTTGCCGGTCTCGGCGGCGCGCTCAGCGCCGAGATCCTCGGGCTCGATCCGTATTTTCCGCTGAAATTCATGATCTACTTTCTGATCGTGGTGACCGTCGGCGGCTCCTCTAGCATCACCGGGCCATTCCTCG
Organism: Bradyrhizobium canariense; assembly: GCF_900105125.1. Lineage (NCBI taxonomy): Bacteria > Pseudomonadati > Pseudomonadota > Alphaproteobacteria > Hyphomicrobiales > Nitrobacteraceae > Bradyrhizobium > Bradyrhizobium canariense. The sequence goes on from NZ_LT629750.1 coordinate 129,726, forward strand.
CCTCGCTGCTGCTCGGCATCGGCGACGTCGCCGGTAAATATTACGTGCCGAAGATGGGACCATTCGTGATCTACACCATTATGATCGTGATCCTGATCTGGCGTCCCAACGGCCTGTTCGGCCGCACCGCTGCGCGGTGACGCCGACATGACCGCGCTCGCCGATGTCGGATATTATTCAAGGCGGCAGGCACGATGGCGCTGGAGCGAGATCGTGTTCTGGCTGGCGGCGCTGGCTTGCGCGTTCGCATTTCCCTCGCGCTATCTGATCATGACCGACATCGTGCGGCTCGGTCTGTTTGCGCTATCGCTGGATCTGATCCTCGGATACGCCGGCATTGTCTCGCTCGGCCATGCGGCGTTCTTCGGCGTCGGCGCCTATGCGGCCGGGCTGCTCGCGGTGCACGGCATCATTAATGAGCCGGTGATTGCTCTGGTCGTAGCCGGCCTTGCCGCCGCGGTGCTCGGATTTTTGACGAGTTTCCTGGTGATCAGGGGCGTCGACCTGACCCGCCTGATGGTGACGCTGGGGATTGCACTGTTGCTGGAAGCGCTGGCGGAGCGGTTCTCGGATATCACCGGCGGCACCGACGGGCTGCAAGGCATCGAGATCCAGCCGATTCTCGGTTTCTTTACGTTCGACATGTTCGGCAAGACCGGTTTCTTCTACTCGCTTGCCGTGTTGTTTGTTCTGTTCCTGCTGGCGCGGCGGATCGTGCATTCGCCGTTTGGCCTGTCGCTGCGCGCGATCCGCAACAATCCGCTGCGCGCGTCCGCGATCGGCATTCCCGTCAATCGCCGCCTGATCGCGGTGTACACGCTGGCCGCGTTTTATGCAGGGATCGCGGGCGCGCTGTTCACCCAGACCACGGCGCTGGCCTCGCTGGATGTATTCTCATTCGAGCGCTCTGCCGACCTGATGCTGGTGCTGGTCCTCGGCGGCACCGGCTATCTCTATGGCGGACTGATCGGCGCCGTCGTGTTCCGGTTGCTGCAGGAAGTGTTTTCCTCGATCACCCCGCAATACTGGCAGTTCTGGATCGGTCTTGTGCTGGTCGTGATCGTGCTGATCGGCCGCCAGCGCCTGCATCGCTGGGTGTTGTGGGCGCCGAACCTGATCGTGCGGCAGCTCGGTGGACGCAAGGCGATCGTCGCGGTTCCGGAAGGCGACGCGCCATGACCTTTGCGCTGGAAACCCGCGCGCTCGAAAAGCAATTCGGTGGCCTGAAGGTCACGTGCGATCTGTCGCTCGGGATCGCGCCGGGCGCCCGCCACGCCGTGATCGGCCCGAACGGCGCCGGCAAGACCACCGTCATCAATTTGCTGACCGGCGTGCTCAAACCCAATGCCGGGCGCATCCTGCTAGAAGGCCACGACATCACCGATTTGCCGGTGCATACGCGGGTGCGGCGCGGCCTGTCGCGCACCTTCCAGATCAACCAGCTTTACGCCGACCTGACGCCGCGCGAGACCATCGGCCTTGTGGTCTCGGAACGGCTCGGTCATGGCGGCGACTGGTGGCGAAGGCTCGGCACGCGCGACGATGTCAACGCCGAGATCGCCGAGAATCTGGCGCGCTTTCATCTGCTCGACGTCATGAACGAGACCACCGCGACGCTGCCTTATGGAAAACAGCGGCTGCTGGAGATCGCGGTCGCGATTGCCACCAAGCCGCGCGTGCTGCTGCTCGATGAACCCGCCGCTGGCGTGCCCGAAGGCGAGCGCCACGATATTCTCTCCGCCGTCGCAGCACTGCCCCGCGACGTGACCGTGCTCCTGATCGAGCATGACATGGATTTGGTGTTTTCGTTCGCCGACCGCATCTCCGTGCTGGTCAATGGCGCGCTGCTGGTCGAGGGCGCGCCCGACGAGGTCGCGCGGGATCCGAGGGTCAAAGCGGTCTATCTCGGCGAGGCGGCGGATGCCTGATCTTCTCACCATCGAGGGTCTACGCGCCGGATATGGCGAAGCGGTGGTGCTGCCCGGCATGTCGCTGCGCCTTCCGGAAAGCCAGGTGCTGGCGCTGCTGGGGCGCAACGGCACCGGCAAGACCACGCTGATCAATTCGATTGTCGGGGTCACGCGTCGGTTTGGCGGAAGCATCGCCGTCGGCGGGCGCGATATCACCTCGATGCGGCCGGACCAGCGGGCGCGGGCCGGCATCGGCTGGGTGCCGCAGGAGCGGAATATCTTTCGCTCGCTGACGGTGGAAGAAAACATGACCGCGGTGGCGCAGCCCGGACATTGGACGGTGACAAAGGTTTTCGAGATGTTTCCGCGCCTGAAAGAGCGGCGCAACAATTTCGGCAACCAGCTTTCCGGCGGCGAGCAGCAGATGCTCGCCATCGGCCGCGCGCTCACGCTCAACCCGAAAGTTTTGCTGCTGGACGAGCCGACCGAGGGGCTGGCGCCGATTATCGTTGAGGAACTCCTAAAGGCGCTCGGCAAAATTACCCGATCAGGCGGCACCTGTTCGATCATCGTCGAGCAGAATGCGCAAAAGGTTCTAGGGCTCGCCGATCGTGTTGTGATATTGGAGCGCGGCGCGATCGTTCATGATGCGGCGAGTGCCGATCTGAAGGCCGATCCCGCGGTGCTGGAGCGCTATCTGGGGGTCTCCGCCAAGGTATGATTTCTTTCGTCATTCCGGGGCCGCGAGTGAACCGAGCGAACTCGGAATCTGGCATTAGGCGTGATGCCGGGCCGGCGTCTTCGGCGCATCCCGGACTGACTTTGAGATCGTTTTCGAGGGAGTGAACACCATGCAAAGAACCAAAGCCCCGTTCCGCGCCGACGAGGTCGGCAGCCTGTTGCGGCCGCCGCGCATCAAGGAAGCGCGCGCCAGGCTCGAGAAGGGGGAGATCACGGCTGCCGATCTGCGCAAGGCCGAAGACATGGAAATCGAGAAAGTCGTGCACCGGCAGGCCTCGACCGGTCTGAAGCTGGCGACCGACGGTGAATTCCGCCGCTCCTGGTGGCATTTCGATTTTCTCGCAAAGCTCACCGGCTGCGAATTGTTTCACCCCGACGAAGGCATCCAGTTTGCCGGCGTGCAGACCCGGCATGATGCCATCCGCGTCACCGGAAAGCTGGATTTTCCCGCCGATCATCCGATGCTGGATCACTTCAAGTTTCTGAAGAGGCAGTGCGATATCGCCCATGTCACGGCGAAGATGACGATCCCGTCGCCGGCCGTGCTGCATTTCCGCGGCGGCCGCAAGCTGATCTCGAAAGAAGTATATCCCGATCTCGAAGTGTTCTTCGAGGATCTCGGCAAAACCTATCGCAAGGCGGTCAAGGCTTTTTACGACGCCGGTTGCCGCTATCTGCAATTCGACGACACGGTGTGGGCCTATCTCTGCTCGCAGGATGAACTGAGGAAGTCGCGCGAGCGTGGCGACAATCCTGACGGCCTGCAGGAAATCTATGCCCGCATCATCAACTACGCGATATCAGAGCGGCCGGCCGATATGGTGATCACGACCCATGTCTGCCGTGGCAATTTCCGTTCGACCTGGATTTCGTCCGGCGGCTACGAGCCGGTGGCGGAGACCATGCTGGCCGGCACCAATTACGACGGCTATTTCCTGGAATATGATTCCGACCGCGCCGGTGGCTTCGAGCCGCTGCGCTATTTGCCGAAGGGCAACAAGATCGTGGTGGTCGGCGTCATTACCTCCAAGACCGGCGCGCTCGAGAAAAAAGACGACATCAAGCGCCGGTTGGAAGAGGCGGCCAAGTTCGTGCCGCTCGAACAACTCGCGCTGTCGCCGCAATGCGGCTTTGCCTCCACGGAAGAGGGCAACATCCTCAGCGAGGAAGAACAGTGGGCGAAATTGAAGCTCGCGGTCGACGTCGCGAACGAGGTGTGGGGGAAGTGATTTCCTTTCCTTCGCACCGCGCGAGGTTGACCTTTCCGTCATTGCGAGGAGCGTAAGCGACGAAGCAATCCAGACTGCCTGTGTGGTCCTGGATTGCTTCGTCGCGCTCGCAATGACGGCGTGATCGCAACGCGCGCCCGTCGACCTATGCCAGCGTTTCGTAGAGGTCTTTCCATTGAGGATTGAGGCCTTCAATCAGAGCTAGTTTATCCGCCCGGCTCCCAGCCTTAATCTGCTTCTCGCGCGTAATGGCTTCGATCATGCTGTCGTGAAGTTCATACCAGACAAGTATCTTGCAGCTATATTTTGCTGAAAAACCCTTGGCCAACCCTTCGCGATGTTCGAAAGCACGTTTCGGCAAATCGGACGTAACGCCTGCGTAAAGCGTTCCGTTGCGGCGGCTTGCCATGATGTAAACGCAGGGTTGCTTCATCGGAGTTACTGCCAATACGCTGGTATATTACCGCGTCATTGCGAGGAGCGACAGCGACGAAGCAATCCAGACCGCCTGTGTGGTCCTGGATTGCACCGCGAAGCCTTTCATCGGTCGGCGCGTTGCCCCGATCCGTTGGCTCACCATGAGGATATGATAGCCTACGCAGATCCCGTCGCGTGCAATGACGAGAGGGGACATGACACCAAGCCCTGACGCGATCATTGTCGGCGCCGGCCCCGCGGGGCTTGCTTGCGCCGCTATGATACGCGCGGAGGGGCTCAACGTGATGGTGCTGGAAAAGGCTGACAGCGTCGGATCGGTTTGGCGTCGCCATTACGATCGGCTGCACCTGCATTCAGACCGCAAACATTCTGGTTTGGCCGGCATGGAAATGCCGCGGACCTATCCGCTGTATCCATCTCGCCAACAGGTGGTCGAATATCTCGAAAGCTACGCCGCACGCTTCGACATCCGCCCGGTTTTCAATATGGCGGTGTCGTCGGTTCGGCGCGACGGGGTGCAGTGGCGCGTGGAGGCCGGTCACACCTCGATGGCCGCTCCCGTGGTAGTCGTTGCAACAGGTCTTGCCGACGCACCCTATCGTCCGTCATGGCCGGGGTTGGAGACCTATCAAGGATCGGTCGTTCACAGCAGCGAATATCGCAACCCGACACCGTATGCGGCAAAGCGTGTGCTCGTTGTCGGCTTCGGCAATTCCGGCGGTGAGATCGCGCTCGATCTCACCAGTGCCGGCGTCGATGTCGCGCTGGCGGTTCGCGGCCCCGTTCAGGTCTTGCCGCGCGATCTCCTGGGTTTTCCGATCGTGGCATGGGCGATCTTATATCGGCGCCTGCCTGCGCGGCTGGTCGACCTGATCAACGCGCCGGTGTTGCGGCTCGCTTTGGGTGATATCGAAAAGCTTGGATTGCGCCGCGCGGCGAGAGGGCCGCTGCAAATGATCGAAGAGAACGGACGCGTGCCGCTGATCGATGTCGGCACGCTGGACAGGATCAGGGATGGCTCCATCAAAATATACGGTGCCATCGACCGCCTTGCGTCCGATAGCGTCGTGTTTGCCGATGGCAAGAACGAAAAGTTCGACGCGATCATTCTGGCGACCGGCTTCCGCCCCGATCTGCGCCGCTTGATGCCGGACGTGGAAGACGTGTTCGACAAGCATGGCATGCCGCTGGTGACCGGGCGGGCGACCAGCGCGCCCGGTCTCTATTTCTGTGGCCAGATCACCGCGGCGACCGGACAATTTCGCGAGATCGGACTTGAGGCGCAGCGGATCGCGGAGAGCGTGAAGGGCTATGTGAGAAAATAGCCTCATCGGCATTTCCCCGTTGGGCAGATGATGGTAGGACGTTTGGGCCAAATGCCGCTGCCCACCCAATCTTCCCATTTCCGGCCTGATGAAAAACGACCAGATCCTCAGCCAGATCTCCGAATTCTGCCGCCAGATCGACATGGCGGAATCGACCTTTGGCCGCCGTGCGGTCAATGACGGCAAGCTGGTGCACCGGCTGCGCGAGGGCAAGCGCATCACCATCGACACCCTCGATCGCATCCAGGCCTATATCGCAGCATCGATGCCGGGCGGGGTGCCACCGCCGCGCGGCCTCGAAGTCCCACCTGAAAAACGCGATCCCCGCGGCAATTTCCGGTTTTTCGAGAACCGGCAGAAATATCTGCTGTTCGTCCACACCTGCAGCGAGAAGCGGGTGATCGCCGAGCGGGTGGCGCTGGAGCTTTCCAGCATCCATCCGCGTCCGCCGGCGCTGCGGGTGTTCGACGCCGGTTGCGGCGACGGCACCGTGCTGGCGCGGGTGATGCGGTCGATGCACAGCCGCCTGCCGCATATGCCGTTCTATATCGCGGGCAAGGAGCTCAGCCTGGAGGACGTCCGGCTGACGCTGGACAAGGTGCCGGACCGGCTGTTCGAGCATCCGGCGACCGTCTTTGTGCTCACCAACATGTATTACGCCGAGGCGCCCTGGCTGACGCCGGCCTCGCCCGCGGCGGCGGCTGGGATGATCTGGCACGAGGTGGCGCTGCGCGGGGCCTCATCCGGAGAGTTCGAGACCCAGATCGCCGAACTCGGCCCATTTCTTGAGCAGAACTGGCGCGCCAATGTCAGCCCGCGCTCGGGCATGCCGACCTATGAGCGGCCGGTCGCGCTGGTGCTGTATCGGGACGACCACCGGTTCCTGCTTGATTCGATCATTCCGCGTGCCGGCCGCTCCGAGGCCAATTTCGACCTGATCATCGCTTCCCAGCCTTATCGGGCCAAATCCTCGGTTAATTTCCGCGCCAAGCGTATCATTGCACCGCTCGCGCGCGCGCTACGGGCAGGGGGCCGCTTGATTGGAATCCACTCCCACGGGCAGGATCCGGGCCTCGAAATGATCCAGGCCGTATGGCCCGGAGAAAATCCTTTCGCGGTCAGTCGCCATGAGCTATTGCGCGCGGTGAAATACGAGCTGGGGTCGGCCGGGCGCGACCTTAACTTTAATGCCTACGCCGATAACCGTTCGATCTTCCGTTATGATATGGAAGCGCTGCCCAATGAGGTCACCGGCACGATCGGAACCTCAACGGCCTTTGCAGCATGGAACGCGGCGGTGTATGTCGCGCAGATTGAAGACGACCGGTTGACGGACATGGCTCAAAGCGGCCGCACTCTCGATGCCGCCAGAGAAGTTCTGCGCAAGCATAACGGGCTCTGGTTTTACGACGAATCCTACGTCATCTCGCGTCGTCGAGACTGACATTTCAGGACACACATGAAAGGGCCGCCGACATCAGGCGGAAACAAGGGGTTAGTTGATGCGCGAGTCTTATCTGTTCACCAGTGAATCGGTTTCAGAGGGGCACCCGGACAAGGTCTCGGACCAGATTTCGGATGCTATCCTCGACGCGTTCCTTGCCAAGGATGTCGAGCTCGGCATTGCCGACAACAGCCTCGTCAATACGAGGCTCGGCTGCGAGACGCTGTGCACCACCAACAAGATCGTCATCGCCGGCGAAGGCCGCGGCCAGTTGTTCCGCACCATCCATGGCGTCCCGGTCGTCGACCGCGAATTGATCAGCGAGATCGCCCGCGGCGTGGTCAAGGATATCGGCTACGACCAGAACGGCTTTTCCTATCACGGCGCCGACATCGAGGTGCTGCTGCATGGTCAGTCGCCCGACATCGCGATGGGCGTCGATGCCAAGAAAAAGAAGAGCGGCGAGGAAGAAGGCGCCGGCGACCAGGGCATGATGTTCGGTTACGCCTGCAACGAGAGCGAAGTGTACGAAAAGGGCTCCTACATGCCCGCGCCGATCTACTTCGCGCACAAGATTCTGAAGGTGCTGTCCGAGAAGCGCCGCAACGGCCAACTCGCCGATCTGCAGCCCGACGCCAAGAGCCAGGTGACGGTGAAATATGTCGACGGCAAGCCGACCGGTTGCACCAAGGTCGTGGTCTCGACCCAGCACAACGAGAAAAGCCGCAACGGCAAGAAGTACTCACCCGGCCTGATCAAGGACATGATCTCGACCGCGGTCGAATCGGCGCTGCCGAAGGGCTGGATGCCACAAAAGAACTCCGACTTCCTGGTCAACCCGACCGGCAACTTCGTGGTCGGCGGCCCCGACGGCGATTGCGGTCTCACCGGACGCAAGATCATCGTCGATACCTATGGCGGCTATGCGCCGCATGGCGGCGGCGCGTTCTCCGGCAAGGATCCGACCAAGGTCGATCGCTCGGCCGCCTATGCCGCGCGCTATCTTGCCAAGAACGTGGTGGCGGCGGGTTTCGCCGACCGCTGCACCATCCAGGTCGCCTACGCGATCGGCGTCGCCGATCCGATGTCCGTGCTGGTCGATACCCACGGCACCGGCAAGGTCGATGAAAAGAAGCTGGAGAAGGTGCTGCCGCAGATCTTCCGCCTGACGCCGACCAACATCCGCCGTTCGCTCAAGCTGAACCGCCCGATCTACCGCCGCACCGCGGCTTATGGTCACTTCGGCCGTGCGCCGGAAAAGGACGGCGGCTTCTCGTGGGAAAGAACCGACCTCGCCGCGGAACTGAAGCGCGCGATCTGATTGTGTATTTGAGTAGGACGCCGCGACATACATAAGCCGTCATGGCCGGGCTTGTCCCGGCCATCCACGTCCTTCTTTTGTAGCGGCCAAGACGTGGATGCCCGGCACAGGGCCGGGCATGACGAGACATTGCAGACCCCTTCGTATGAACGGTCGTTCGAGCGAAGATAAAGGAACCCATTACATGACCGCCACCGCCAAGAAGCCCGCCTTCACCGATTACATCGTCAAGGACATCTCGCTCGCCGAGTTCGGCCGCAAGGAAATCTCGCTGGCCGAGACCGAAATGCCTGGCCTGATGGCGACGCGCGAGGAATACGGCCCCAAACAACCTCTGAAGGGCGCGCGCATCGCGGGCTCGCTGCACATGACGATCCAGACCGCGGTCCTGATCGAGACGCTGGCGGCGCTTGGCGCCGATATCCGCTGGGTCTCCTGCAACATCTATTCGACGCAGGACCATGCGGCGGCCGCGATCGCCGCAGCCGGCATTCCCGTGTTCGCGGTAAAGGGCGAGAGCCTCACTGAGTACTGGGATTACACCGCCAAGCTGTTCGACTGGCATGGCGGCGGCACGCCCAACATGATCCTCGACGACGGCGGCGATGCCACCATGCTGGTGCATCACGGCCTGCGCGCCGAGAACGGCGATGTGGCGTTCCTCGACAAGCCGGGATCGGAAGAAGAGGAAGTGTTCTTCGCGCTGATCAAGAAGCTCCTGAAGGAAAAGCCCAAGGGCTGGTTCGCCGAGATCGCGAAAAACATCAAGGGCGTCTCGGAAGAGACCACGACGGGCGTGCACCGGCTCTACACCATGGAGAAGGAAGGCAAGCTGCTGTTCCCGGCGATCAACGTCAACGACAGCGTCACCAAGTCGAAGTTCGACAATCTCTATGGCTGCCGTGAATCGCTGGTCGACGGCATCCGTCGCGGCACCGACGTGATGATGTCGGGCAAGGTAGCGATGGTCGCGGGCTTCGGCGACGTCGGCAAGGGCTCGGCTGCGTCGCTGCGCCAGGCCGGCTGCCGCGTCCTGGTGTCGGAAGTCGATCCGATCTGCGCGCTGCAGGCGGCGATGGAAGGCTATGAAGTCGTCACGATGGAAGATGCAGCTCCGCGCGCCGACATCTTCGTCACCGCGACCGGCAACAAGGACATCATCACCATCGAGCACATGCGCGCGATGAAGGACCGCGCCATCGTCTGCAACATCGGTCACTTCGACAACGAGATCCAGATCGCAGGCTTGCGCAATCTGAAATGGACCAACATCAAGCCGCAGGTCGACGAGATCGAATTCCCCGACAAGCACCGCATCATCCTGTTGTCGGAAGGCCGCCTCGTCAACCTCGGCAATGCCATGGGTCATCCGAGCTTCGTGATGTCGGCGTCCTTCACCAACCAGACGCTGGCGCAGATCGAACTGTTCGCCAACAACAAGGGCGGCAAGTACGACAAGAAGGTCTATGTGCTGCCGAAGTCGCTGGACGAGAAGGTGGCGCGGCTGCATCTCGCCAAGATCGGCGTGAAGCTGACGAAACTGCGGCCCGACCAGGCCGAGTACATCGGCGTCAAGCCGGAAGGCCCGTTCAAGGCCGACCATTACCGGTATTGAGCTTTTAAATCGTTATTCCGGGTTCGCTCGCTCTGCTGGCGTCCCGGAATTACGCAATATTTTGTCATGCCCGGCCTTGTGCCGGGCATCCACGTCTTTAGAGTCGGTGTGAGCAGACGTGGATGGCCGGGACGAAGCCTGGCCATGGTGGTGGTGAGCCAGGCAGGCCTCGGTGATGATCACACCTTCCGAACATTTCGACGTGCTGATTGTCGGCGCCGGGTTGTCCGGCATCGGCGCGGGCTATCATTTGCAGAGCAAATGTCCCGGCAAGAGCTACGTCATTCTGGAGGGCCGCGATTGCATCGGCGGCACCTGGGATCTGTTCCGCTATCCCGGCATCCGCTCCGACAGCGACATGTTCACGCTGGGCTATTCGTTCAAGCCATGGACCGAGCCCAAGGCGATCGCGGACGGCCCGCGAATTCTCAATTACGTGCGCGAAACCGCGGTCGACAACGGCATCGACCAGAAGATCCGCTTCAACCATCGGGTCAAGCGCGCGTCGTGGTCGTCGCCGGATGCGCGCTGGACCGTGGAGGCTGAACGCACGGTCGGCGAGGGGGCGACCGAAATCGTGCGCTTCACCTGCAATTTCCTGTTCATGTGCTCCGGCTACTACAATTACGAGAACGGCTACGCGCCGGAATTCCCGGGCGCGAAGGATTTTGCGGGCCGTATCGTGCATCCGCAGAAATGGACCGACGACGTCGACTACGCCGGCAAGCGCGTGGTGGTGATCGGCTCGGGCGCGACCGCGGTGACGCTGGTGCCGGAGATGGCCAAGCAGGCCGCGCATGTCACCATGCTGCAGCGTTCGCCGACCTATGTGGTCGCGCGTCCGGCGCAGGATCCGGTCGCCAACAAATTGCGCGCGCGGCTGCCGGCCAAATTGGCGTATCAGCTGATCCGCTGGCGCAACGTGATGTGGGGGATGTATTTCTTCCAGCTCTCGCGGCGCAAGCCGGAGCGGGTCAAGCAGCTCATCCTCGGCGGCGTCAGGATGGCGCTGGGGCCGGACTACGATATCGGCACCCATTTCACGCCGCGCTACAATCCCTGGGATCAGCGGCTGTGCCTGGTGCCTGATGGCGATCTGTTCAGGGCGATCCGGGAAAAGCGCGCCTCGGTCGTGACCAACCAGATCGATACCTTCACGGCCAAAGGCATTCGCCTGAAGGACGGCAGCGAGCTCGACGCCGACATCATCGTCACCGCCACCGGGCTGAATTTGCAAGTGCTCGGTGGTCTCGAAGTTAGCGTCGACGGCCGTGTTGTCGATTTCGCCCGCGCGCTGAACTACAAGGGCATGATGTATTCGGACGTGCCCAACCTCGCATCCGCATTCGGCTACACCAACGCGTCGTGGACGCTGAAATGCGATCTCACCTGCGAATATGTCTGCCGCCTGATCAACTACATGGATCGCCGCGGCTACAAGCAATGCATGCCGCACAATGTCGATCCCACCATTACCGAGTTGCCGTCGCTGAACTTCACCTCAGGCTATGTGCAGCGCTCGGTGGCGAAGATGCCGAAACAGGGATCGAAACGGCCGTGGCGGCTGTATCAGAACTACGCGCTCGACGTCGTGACCTTGCGCTTCGGCAAGGTCGATGATGGCGTGATGCAGTATTCGTGACGCCTGGCGCAAGCGCCGCGCCGGCGAGCAGGCCGGAACATTCTTCCCGGCAGTTTTTTCTCCCCCCGCCTGATCCGGAGCTTTTTGCCCGGTTCGGTGCGCCGCCAACTCAATGAAAAATTGTAGCTTTTGGCTTTTGCGCGTCTGGCACGCCGTTTGCTGGACGGCGTAATAGTCCGGAGTTTGCCATGTCGGTTTCGTTTTCGGGCGTTTCCTCGACGCCCTCCTCAGGCACGCCGCAGTCAACGAGCCTGACCGCCAAGCCTGCTGCTCAAACCAATTCAGCGGTGCAGCAATTTTTAGAATACGCCAACATGACGCCCGCCCAGCGCATGTTCGCTTCCATGCTCAACAAGCTCGGCCTCACCCAGGACCAATTCAACGCGATGAGTCCTGCCGATCAGCAGAAGGTCGAACAAAAAATTCAGCAGATGATCAAGCAACAGGTTCAGGACAGCTCCGACAAGCGCACCGGCATGATCACTGACATTTCGGCCTGATCCTGGGTCCAAACGCCCTATGCGTTGTTTTGCGTATACGCGCCGGGGGGTGAATCGGTGATCTTGGCAAAACGGTTAACGCCGGATTAACCGGTGACGCCTACGCTGTGCGGCTTGAGGCTGCTGTCAGCACGAGGAGCCCAGGGAACACCACATGGACGCCCAGCGAATTGCCGTCGATGCCGTCATGGCCTTGACCGACTGTGATCGCGATACGGTCACCGCCTTCATCCGCAGGTTTTACCTGTCCGGCGTGAAGGACCCCAAGCGCCTGACTTTCAAGGGCCTGCAAGCCCTGGCGAGAATCTGAGCGCGCCGCGATAAAACGCGATACAAAAAAGGCCCCGAACATGTCCGGGGCCTTTATTATTTTCAGAAGATACAGGCGAGGCGGTTACGCCGCCGGCTTGCCGATCGAGACTTTCAGGGTGCCGATGCCATCGACCCCGCATTCGATGTTGTCACCGGGCGAAACCGCAGCGACGCCGGCCGGCGTTCCCGTCATGATGATGTCGCCGGCGCCGATCTCGACCTGCTGCGAGAGCTGCCAGATGATCTCCGGCACGCTCCAGATCAGTTCGGTGAGATCGCCTTTCTGGCGTTCGGTGCCGTTGACCGAGAGCCAGATCTTGCCCTTAGCGGGGTGACCGATCTTCGAGGCCGGCTGCAACGCAGAGCAGGGCGCGGAATGATCGAAGGACTTGCCGATCTCCCACGGCCGTTCCTTCTTGCGCGCGGCCTGCTGCAGGTCGCGGCGGGTCAGGTCGATGCCGACGGCGTAGCCGTAGACGTGATCGAGCGCCTTGTCGGCGGGGATGTTGAGGCCACCACTCTTCATCGCCACGATCAACTCGACTTCGTGGTGCATATCCTTGGTCAGCGGCGGGTAGGGGATCGTGGCGCCATCCGGCTCCAGCATGTCGGCATGCTTGGCGAAGAAGAACGGCGGGGCGCGCTCGTCATTTCCCATCTCGCGGATGTGCTCGAGATAATTGCGCCCGACACACCAGATGCGGCGAACCGGGAACGATTTCGACTCGCCGGCGACGGGGATCGCGGCTTGCGGGGCGGCGGGGATGACAAAGGATGTAGCGTTCATGAAAGGGTCTCGGGGGTTGCGGACTAGAGGTCGTCGTTTTTACGCGGTTGCGCTGATCGGCGCCAGTGTGAGCGGGCCGGCGTCGCGATGTTGCAGGCGGAAGAACGAGGCATAGCGCCCGCCGCGGCGCAGCAGATCGTCATGCCGCCCGCGCTCGACGATCTCGCCGCCCTCGACCACCAGGATAGCGTCGGCATGCATGATGGTGTGCAGGCGATGGGCGATGACGATGGTGGTGCGGTTCTGGCAGAGATGCTCGATCGCTTCCTGGACCTGCTGTTCGGATTCCGAATCGAGCGCGGCGGTCGCCTCATCGAGCAGGATCACCGGCGCATTCTTGATCAGCGCCCGCGCCACGGCAATGCGCTGACGCTGGCCGCCGGATAATTGCGCGCCATGCTCGCCGACCGGCGTGTCGTAGCCGAGCGGAAAGCCCGTGATGAACTCATGCGCGCAGGCTGCCTTGGCGGCGGCTTCGATTTCGGCCTCGCTGGCGCCGATCTTTCCGAATGCAATGTTCTCGCGGATGGTACCGCGGAACAGATAGACGTCCTGCCCGACATAGGCGGTTTGCTGGCGCAGCGACTTTCGCGAGACCTTGGAGATGGCTTGGCCGTCGATCAGGATATCGCCGCTGGTCACGTCGTAGAAATGCAGCAGCAGCGCCAGCACGGTCGACTTGCCGCCGCCGGAGGGGCCGACCAGCGCGGTGACTTTGCCAGGCTCTGCGACAAAGCTCATGCGGTTGAGCACCGGCTCGTTCGCTCGATAACTGAAGGTCACGTCGCGCAGTTCGATCCGCGCCTCGGTCAGCTTCAGTGCCGGCTTGTCGTCATCGGCCGGTTCGGTGGCCGGACTGTCGACGATTTCCAGCAGCTTGCGCGCGCCGATCAGATTGCTGTTCAACTCGATGTTCAGCCGCGCCAGCCGCTTGGCGGGCTCATAGGCGAGCAGGAACGCGGTCAGGAACGAAAAGAACTCGCCCGGGGTCGCGCCCATCGCCACCACGCGATAGCCGCCATACATCAGGCCGCCCGCGATCGCGAAGCCGCCCAGCGTTTCCATCAGCGGGCTCGAACGGTTGGTGACATGCGCCATCTTGTTGGCGTTGTGCTCGACCGCGCTGATGCTGACATCGATGCGGTCGCTCATGGTCTGTTCGAGCGTGAAGGCCTTCACGGTGCGGATGCCCTGCAGCGATTCCTGCATGGTTTCCATAATGTCGGCTGTACCCGTGAACTGGTTATGCGCCAGACCCTTGATCCGCTTTACCAGCTTGCGCAGCACGATCATGGCCGGCGGCGCCACCAGGAAGCCGAGCAGCGACATCAGCGGATCCTGCGTCACCATGACGATCACGAGCGCGATCAGCGACAGCAGATCGCGCCCGACCGCGTTGATCAGGAGGCTCAGCACCTGCGTGACCGAATTGGCGCCGGCGGTCAGCCGCGCCAGAAATTCGGACGAATGCCGTTCCGAGAAGAAGGCGATGCTTTCGTTCATCAGCTTGGCGAACAGCCGCCGCTGGTTATTGGCCAGGATCGCGTTGCTGATCTGCGACAGGATCACGGTGTGGCCGTAGGTCGCCGCACCCTTGAGCATGAAGATCACGATCGTGATCCCCGACAGGATCGCGATGCCGCGAATGTTCTTGTCGACATAGGCCTGGTTGATGACCTTGCCGAGCAGATAGGCCGATCCGGCGGTCGTTGCCGCCGAAATGCCCATCAGCCCGAACGCCAGCAGATAGCGCCGCCAGTAGGCGACTCCCTGTTCCATGATCAGGCGGCGGATCAGGATCGCCGCGCCATAGGGGTCGTCGGTGATTTTCTTTGGAAGTTCGGTCATTCGCGTTCCATTGACAGCGCGAGGCTCGGATATCGGCCGGCGCGTCAGGGCCTTAGCGAAGGACTCCTTGCCCGCTATGTCAGGGTTTTTCAAGCCGAATCAGGGCTTGCGCGGAACTAGATTTTATCGCGTTTTCGAGCGAAACGGGTCCCGGTTCGCGCCGGGAAAACGTGTCAAAACAAAAAGCTGGAGCCGGGTTCTGATTCAATCACAGAACCGAACAGGTTTTAGGCCGACGCGGCGTGCTGCTGGTCGCCATTGCGTTCCTGGAACAGCTTGTGTTCCCAGGCCAGCGCATGCTCGGCGATGGTCTCGAGATTATCGTAGTGCGGCGTCCAATCCAGCAGCGTGCGCATGCGGCTGGTGTCTGCGACCATGGTCATGATGTCGCCGGGCCGGCGCGGGGCATATTGAACCGCAAAATTGCGTCCGGAGACGCGCCGGACCGCTTCGATGGTTTCCAGCACCGAATAGCCGCGGCCATAGCCGCAATTGAGGGTCACCGAACTGCCGCCCCCGCGCAAATAAGCCAGCGCCGCGCGATGCGCCTGCGCGAGATCACTGACATGGATGAAGTCGCGGATGCAGCTTCCGTCCGGCGTCGGATAATCGGTCCCGAACACGTCGATCTTGGCGCGCTGTCCGGTTGCAGCTTCCACCGCGATCTTCAGCAGATGGGTTGCGCCAACCGTCGCAAGTCCGATCCGCGCCAGCGGATCGGCGCCCGCGACATTGAAGTAGCGCAGCACGACGTAGTTCATGCCGTGCGCGGAGGCGACATCGTGCAGCATGATTTCGGTCATCAGCTTCGAGGAGCCGTAAGGAGACAGCGGTCGCGTCGGGGCGCTCTCGGAAACCGGCACCTGATCGGGATTGCCGTACACCGCCGCGGTCGATGAAAAGATGAAACGGTTGATGCCGCATTTCACCGCGACGTTGAGCAGGCTGCGCGTCGTCATGGTGTTGTTGCGATAATAGGCGAGCGGATCGCGCATCGAGTCCGGCACCACCACCGAGCCGGCAAAATGAATGATGCTCTCGACGCCATGCGCCGCAATCACGCCCTCGACGAGATTCTCGTCGGCGGCATCGCCGATGAACAGCGGCACGCCTTCCGGCACGAATGACGAAAAACCGGTGGAAAGATTATCGATCACAACGACGCCTTCGCCGGCATCCGCCAGCGCGCGAAGCATATGACTCCCGATATAACCGGCGCCGCCGGTCACAAGCACGGTCATGAGCTCACCCTGTTAGTCAATTTTTTTGTTGGGCCGATGCTAGCCGTTGTTGGGTGAAGAGGGGGTTTCACCGCGGGCGAACTGGTCACGATGCTTAATGTTGCGTATAGCAGTTGCGCGAAACGGAGCCTGATGTGCCGATCGAGAACAATTTTGCCGGCGATCTGCAACTGATCGTGCCGAATCTCCACAGGCGTTACTCAGGCGTTACCGCGACCAACCGCATGGTGGCGCCGAAGTTAGCTAAGCTTTTACGTTCGGCCTGGTTCGGTTCCGACGCGCCTGACGGCATCGCCCGGATGGGCGTGGCGGATCTTTTGAAACTATGGCGACGCCGCGCGCCGCTGATCTGGCACGCGCGCCGCAACAACGAGATGATCATCGGCGTTGTATTACGATCGCTCGGCTGGCCTCTGAAGCTGGTGTTCACTTCCGCGGCCCAGCGTCATCACACCTGGATCACGCGATGGCTGATACGGCGGATGGACGCGATCATCGCGACCTCCGACATCTCCGCGTCGTTTCTCAAGCGCGAAGCGACCGTGATTCCGCATGGCGTCGATACCGATCGCTACGCCCCGCCCGTCGATCGCGCGGCAGCGTTTGCGGAAGCCGGATTGCCGGGCCGCTATGCGATCGGCTGCTTCGGCCGGGTGCGCGCGCAAAAGGGCACCGACGTGTTTGTCGATGCGATGTGCCGATTGCTGCCGCGCTATCCTGATTTCACCGCTGTGATCGTCGGCGCGATTGCGGTGGAGCAGACCGCCTTTGCCAATGAACTGAAAAAGCGGATCGAGGCGGCCGGCCTGCGTCAGCGCATCGTCATCACGGGCGAGGTCCCGATCGAGGAGGTGCCGCGCTGGTATCAGCGGTTGACGATCTACGCTTTCACCTCGCGCAATGAAGGTTTCGGGTTGACGCTGATCGAGGCGATGTCAGCAGGCGCAGCGTTGGTGGCGTCGCGCGCGGGCGCGGCTGAACTTGTCGTCGAAGACGGCGTGACCGGCATGTTGACGCCGCCGGGCGACGCAGATGCGCTGGTCGCGGCGCTGGAGCCATTGATGCGCGATCCATCCTCTGCGACCGCGATGGGCGCGCGGGGGCGAGCCCGCGTGGTGGAGAAATTCAGTCTGGATGCCGAGGCAAACCGGATCGCGGCGGTTTATCGCACACTGGTTTGATGCATCACGTCGGCAACGAACGCGTCGAGATCGCCGCCCGCAAACAGAAAACCCGGCAAGCCCGCGGCTTCCGCGGCCTCGATATCCGTCGCGCGATCGCCAATGACAAAACTGCCGTCATGCCGCACCGGCCAATGCTGCATCAGGTCTTGGATCATGCCCGGGCTCGGCTTTCGCCAGTGATGGTCTTCGAGATAGCCGGCCACTGTTCCGTCGGGATGGTGCGGGCAATACCTGACGTCGTCGATGACAGCGCCTTCCGCGGCGAGTTCGGCGCGCATCCAGTCGAGCAGCGTGTTGAGTTCGTCTTCGGTAAAGTGGCCGTGCGCGACGCCGGACTGATTGGTGAAGAAGAAGACGAGATACCCGGCATCGTTCAGCCGGCGGATCGCTTTCGCGGCATTCGGCATCCAGCGGATTCGGTCGTGCGTGCCGATATGGCCATCGTCGTAGTTGACGACGCCGTCACGGTCGAGGAAGGCCGCGGGTCTTGGTGTAGATGGCCTTGGCGTAGATGGTCTTGGCGTGAAGCGGGCGGGATCGATGGCGTTCATCTTGATGCAGCAGTCCTGTTAATGCGATGTGGCCTCTGCCAGCACGCGCTGGGCGGCGGCGACCACGTCGGCGGCGGCAATGTCGCGCATGCAGCGATGGTCGTTCATGGTGCAGACCGGACGGTGGCAGGGCTGGCACGGCACCACGGTCTTGGTCACGATGGTCGCGGCGAGGCCATTGAGCGGAGCCCAGTGATAGGGGCTGGTGGGGCCGAAGATGCCCATGGTCGGGGTGCCGATCGCTGCCGCGATGTGCATCAAGCCGGAATCGTTTGAGATCGCCACGCTGGCTGCGGCGACAGCCAGAATGCCGTTGCGCAAATCAGTACCGGTGAGGTCGCGGACGCGCGGGCCGCCCGCGGCCACGATCTCCGCCGCCAGCGCCTTTTCGCCGGGACCGCCGACCACCCAGACATCCAGGCCCTGTTTGGCGAGCCGTCGCGCCGCCTCTGGATAATAGGTCCAGCGCTTGGACGAGCCGACCGAGCCTGGCGCCAGCGCCACTGCGGGAGCCGTGCCCAGCCCGTTCGCTTGCCGCCAGCGGCCGGTTTCATCGGCGGGAACCATCAATTGCGGCGCTGGCCATTCCGGTGGCAGCGGCGCGCCGTCCGGCAGCGCCAGTGCGGCGTTCTTGTCGATGAAGCGGGGCAGGGCCTTCTCGCCCCAGCGCCATCGATTGAGCAGGCCGAACCGGGCTTCGCCGACAAAACCCACCCGTTCCGGAATGCCGGCCAGCGCCGGCGCAATGGCCGATTTCCAGGTGCGGGGCAAGACCAGCGCGGTGCCGTAATGGTTGGCCCGGAGCTGCCGTGCCAGCCCCCATTGTTTGGCGACCGCAAGCCGGCTCCGCGGCAGGTCCCAAACGATCCCGGTGCGGACGCCCGGCATGTAATCGACCAGCGGAGCGCACAGGGGGGTCACCAGGAGGTCGACCGGCCGGTTGGGCCAGCGCTGCTTCAGGACCCGCACCACCGTGTGGCCGCGGACGAAGTCACCGATCCACATATAGGGGACGATGAGGATCGGCCGGGCATCTTCCCGGTCCTCCGCGCCCGCACGATGCACTGAATCAATGTTCATATCTTTGGTAGATTCGTCCCGGTTGATTCGGCGATGTCGGTAGCCCCTCCGCAGCGGCAGGTAAAGCCGCACCGAGCGGCGCATTGCCGTCTTCACAACGCCTTATGAGGCACGTTGCCTGCGGAGCGCGGGTGGGGCAAAGCTTGCATTGCAATCAGGGCGGGGACTTTCATGTTGCTGGTGACCGGGGGTGCCGGTTTTATCGGATCGAACGTCGTGGCCGCGCTCAATGACGCCGGCCGCACCGACGTGGCGGTTTGCGACGGGCTCGGCCATGACGGCAAATGGCGCAACCTCGCCAACCGCCAGCTCGCGGACATCCTGCCGCCGGCTGAACTGCCGGCCTGGCTGAACGGCCGCAGGCTAGACGCCATCATTCATCTTGGCGCCATTTCCGAGACCACCGCGACAGATGGCGATCTCGTGATCGAGACCAATTTCCGGCTGTCGATGCGGCTGCTCGACTGGTGCACGACCAACGCCACGCCGTTCATCTACGCCTCGTCGGCGGCCACCTATGGCGATGGTGCGCAGGGTTTTGACGACGACCCGTCGCTATTGGCGCTGAAGACGCTGCGGCCGATGAATTTGTATGGCTGGAGCAAGCATCTGTTCGACATGGCGGTCGCCGAGCACGTGGCGCGTGGTGATAGGCTGCCGCCACAATGTGTCGGCCTGAAATTTTTCAACGTGTTCGGGCCCAACGAATACCACAAGGGCACGATGATGAGCGTGCTGACGCGGCGCTTCGACGACGTCAAGGCCGGCCGCGTCGTGCAGTTGTTCAAGTCGCACCGCGAGGGAATCGCTGACGGCGATCAGCGGCGCGATTTCATCTATGTCGACGACGTGGTGCGGGTCGTGATGTGGCTGCTGGCGACGCCGTCGGTCAGCGGTCTCTTCAATGTCGGCACCGGCAAGGCGCGCAGTTTCAGGGATTTGATGCTCGCAACTTACGCCGCGCTCGGCGCGGCTCCGAATATCGAATATATCGACATGCCCGAGCAGATTCGCGGCAGCTATCAATACTTCACGCAAGGCAATGTCGATCGGCTGCGGCGCGCGGGGTATAATGGTGGTTTCACGGCGCTTGAAGATGCCGTCGAAACTTACGTCAAAGGCTTCCTTGACCGGGCCGATCGTTTCCGCTGACGGCAATAGATGACGAGAACACATGTTCGATTTTGACGCCCTGTCGAATGCGATCACCCGCCAGACCGTGCTGTGTGTCGGCGACCTCATGCTGGACGAATTCGTCTATGGCGAGGTGTCGCGGGTTTCGCCTGAGGCTCCGGCACCGGTCATCGCGGTCCAGCGCAGCGAGACCGACATCGGCGGCGCCGGCAATGTCGCGCGCAATATCGCCTCGCTCGGCGCGCGCTGCATCTTTGTCGGCCTGATCGGCGAGGACGACGCCGGCGCCAAGCTGCAGGCGGCGTTGGCGCGGGAAAGCCTGATCGAAAGCACGCTGGTTCGCGATTCGGCCCGGCCGACGACGCGAAAGGTGCGTTTTGTTTCCGAGCATTTCTCCACGCACATGCTGCGGGCGGACTGGGAACTGGCCGCGCCGGCTTCCATCGATATCGAGCAGAAACTGATCGATGCGATTCTGCCGCAATTGCCGCGCGCGAGCGTCGTGTTGTTATCAGACTATGCCAAGGGCGTGCTGACGGCGCGTGTGATCCGCAACGTGATCGATGCCGCGCGCAAGCTCGGCAAGCCCGTGATCGTCGATCCCAAGAACCCCAACCTTGCGGTCTATCGCGGCGCGACGCTGCTCAAGCCCAATCGCAAGGAATTCAACGAGGCGACCCGCAGCCGCGCCGACACCGGCAAGAGCCTCGCGGAAGCGGCGCAGGAGATCATGCAGCTTGCGGATTGCGAAGCCGTGCTGGTGACCCAAAGCGAACACGGCATGACCCTGGTGCCGCGTCATGGCGAGCCGATTCATGTGGCCGGCCTGCCGGTCAAGGTCCGCGACGTCTCGGGTGCGGGCGATACCGTCGCCGCGGTTGTTGCGGTGACGCTGGCGGCCGGAGCCGATTGGGAGGCCGCGCTGCGGATGGCGAACGCAGCGGCCGCGGTCGCCGTCAGCAAGAAAGGCGCGGCGGTGGTGACGCCGGCGGAATTGCGCCGCAAGATCCTGCCGCACGCTTTTCTCGCGGCCGAAGAAAAAATCCTCGCTCAAGGCAGCGAACTCGACGCACAGCTTCTGGAATGGCGCAAGCAGGACCTGCGGGTCGGCTTCACCAATGGCTGCTTCGATATCCTGCATCCCGGCCACGTCAAACTGCTGACGGCGGCGCGTGCCACCTGCGACCGGCTGATCGTGGGCCTCAACTCGGATGCCTCGGTGAAGCGGCTCAAGGGCGAGGGCCGTCCGGTTCAGAACGAGCGCGCCCGCTCCGAAGTGCTGGCGGCGCTGGAGGCGGTCGACCTCGTGGTGCTGTTCGAAGAGGACACCCCGCTCAATTTGATCACGCAGATCAAGCCGGGCGTGCTGGTGAAGGGCTCGGACTATACCCGCGAGCAGGTGGTCGGCCACGAGGTCGTCGAAGCCTATGGCGGCGAAGTGCGGCTGGTCGATATCCTGCCGGGCTTCAGCACAACGTCGCTTGTCAACCGCGCGCGTGGGGGCGCGGCGTGAGCGCTGCCATGGCAACCGTGCCGGCCAACCCCGCGCTGCCGG
Source organism: Bradyrhizobium canariense (assembly GCF_900105125.1). Lineage (NCBI taxonomy): Bacteria > Pseudomonadati > Pseudomonadota > Alphaproteobacteria > Hyphomicrobiales > Nitrobacteraceae > Bradyrhizobium > Bradyrhizobium canariense. The sequence continues at coordinate 151,583 of NZ_LT629750.1, forward strand.
TTTGGCGCAACCCGCTGGCCTGGACCAAAGTGGCGGATATCATCGCCGTTCTGATCGCGCTCTCGCTGCCGTGGTCGACCTCGCTGGTCGCCATCTTCGCGGTGGCCTGGATCGTCGTCGTGGTGCCGATGATCGATCCGAGGGATTTTGCGGCGCTGCTGAAGCGTCCGATCTGCACCGTCCCGATTGCGCTGTTCGCCCTGGCTGCGATCGGAACCCTATGGTCGGACGCGCCATGGGGCGTGCGGCTTTACGCCATCGGCCCGACCGTGAAACTGCTGGTGCTGCCGATCCTGTTTTATCACTTCGAGCGTTCGACGCGCGGCATGTGGGTATTCACCGCGTTTCTGATCTCCTGCTCGCTGCTGATGGTGATGTCGTGGATCGTAGCGTTCGATCCAAACCTCTCGCTCAAGCCGAGGGCGGAATCCACCTTCGAACGAGGCATCTTCGTCAAGAATTACATCGATCAGAGTCAGGAATTCGCGCTGTGCGCGGTGGCGCTGGCGTTTCCCGTGATCGCGCTGTTCCGCGAAAAGCGGATTGTGCCGGCGCTGCTGTTGAGCGCACTGGCGTTCAGTTTCGTTGTCAACATGGCGTTTGTCATCGTGTCGCGCACGGCGATGGTGACCATGCCGATCATGCTCGCGGTGTTCGCGCTGCTGCATCTGAGATGGCGGAGCATCGTGATCATCGCGTGCCTGCTAACCGCATTCGCGGGGCTGGCCTGGGTAACGTCGCCGCAATTGCGCAAGACCGTCGGGACGTTTTCGAGGGACTATCGGTTATACAAGGAGCAGAACGTCCCGACCTCGATGGGCTTGCGGATCGAGTTCTGGGAGAAGTCGCTGCGATTCTTTGCCGAGGCTCCAGTGTTCGGGCACGGCACCGGCTCGACACGCGGGCTGTTCGAGCAGGCCGCCATCGGCAAGACCGGCGCGGCCGGTGAGGTGATCGGCAATCCGCACAATCAAACGCTCAACGTGGCGGTGCAGTGGGGCGCGATCGGAATTGTCGTGCTGTATGCGATGTGGCTGTTGCATCTGCTGCTGTTCCGCGGCGAAGGACTGGTGGCCTGGATCGGGCTGTTGGTGGTGGTGCAGAATATTTTCACCTCGCTGTTCAATTCTCACATCTTCGATTTTCACGAGGGGTGGATGTATGTCCTCGGCGTCGGCGTCGCCGGGGGAACATTGCTCAAGGCAGGTTCACAGGGTGTGGCCGCGGAACAGGAAAATTCCGGCAATTCATGACGACTGGCATGCCCGCGGGAGATGAGCTATCAGCAGCCAGTAACCCAGTCCGCCACCGGCCAGCGAAATGATGCGTCTTTCAAATCTGACCTCGCGTAACGCGTTGATTGCGGCGCATGACGCTGTGGCGACGGCGATCGCGCTTTTCGCAAGCTTCTATGTGCGCTTTGAGGGCGGCGAACTGTTCTACGCCCGCGTGCCGCTGCTGTTGCACATCCTGCCTTATTTCATCGCGTTTACCGTGGTGGTTTGTTACGTCTTCAACCTGACCACCACGAAATGGCGTTTCATTTCGTTACCGGACGCGTTGAACATCCTGCGCGTCGCCACCGCGCTGACGCTGGCGTTGCTGGTGCTGGATTACATTTTCGTCGCGCCCAACGTTCGCGGCGCGTTCTTTGCCGGCAAGATCACCATCATCCTTTTCTGGTTTCTTGAAATATCCTTCCTGAGCGCGCTGCGTTTTGCGTATCGATATTTCCGCTATACGCGCGTCCGCCGCCACGCCCGCACCGATGGAGCCTCGCCGGCGCTGCTGATCGGCCGGGCCGCCGACGCCGAGATCCTGCTGCGCGGAATCGAAAGCGGCGCCGTCACCCGGCTGTGGCCGGTCGGCGTGTTGTCGCCGTCGATGGCCGATCGCGGCCAGTCGATCCGGAACATTCCGGTACTTGGTGGGATCGACGACATCGAGGACGTGATCCGTGATTTCGCCCGGCGCGAAAAGCCGATCACGCGCGTGGTGATGACGCCATCGGCATTCGAGCCGGAGGCGCATCCCGAATCCGTGCTGATGCGCGCGCGCCGCCTCGGGCTGATCGTCAGCCGTCTTCCATCGCTGGAGGGCGGAGAGACGCCGCGGCTGACCACGGTCGCTGTCGAGGATTTGTTGCTGCGTTCCAGCGTCGAAATCGACTACGCCCGCCTCGAGGCCCTGGTGAAGGGCAAGGCGGTCATCGTCACCGGCGGCGGCGGCTCGATCGGTTCGGAAATCTGCGACCGTGTCGCAACCTTCGGCGCCGCGCGCTTGCTGGTGCTCGAACATTCCGAGCCGGCGCTTTATGCCGTGACCGAGGCGCTGACGGGGCGCGAGACCGGCGCAGTTATCGAGGGCCGGATCGCCGACATTCGCGACCGCGAACGCATCATGCGGCTGATGGCCGAGTTCAAGCCGGACATCGTGTTTCACGCCGCCGCGCTCAAGCATGTGCCGATCCTCGAACGCGACTGGAGCGAAGGCGTCAAGACCAACATTTTCGGATCGGTGAACGTCGCCGACGCGGCGCTGGCGGCGGGCGCCAAGGCGATGGTGATGATCTCGACCGACAAGGCGATCGAGCCGGTCTCCATGCTCGGTCTGACTAAACGATTTGCCGAGATGTATTGCCAGGCGCTTGATCACGATCTTGCGGCGCAGGCCGGCAACGCACCGCGGATGCGCATCATCTCGGTGAGATTCGGCAATGTCTTGGCGTCGAACGGCTCTGTGGTGCCCAAGTTCAAGGCGCAAATCGAGGCCGGCGGACCGGTGACGGTGACGCATCCGGATATGGTCAGATATTTCATGACCATTCGCGAGGCTTGCGATCTCGTGCTGACGTCAGCGACCCATGCGCTGACGCCGGCGCGCGCGGACGTCTCGGTCTACGTGCTCAACATGGGGCATCCCGTCAAGATCGTTGAATTGGCCGAGCGGATGATCCGCCTGTTGGGGCTGGAACCCGGCCATGATATCGAGATCGTGTTCACCGGCATGCGGCCGGGGGAACGGCTGAACGAGATCCTGTTCGCCAATGAGGAGCCGGCCGTCGAGATCGGCGTTGCGGGCGTCATGGCGGCGAAGCCAAACGAGCCGCCGATGCAGATGATCCGGAAATGGCTGGGGGCGCTCGATCAGGCCATTGCCAATGACGACCGGGTTACCATCAGGGCCATTCTGAAGGATGCGGTGCCGGAGTTCGGTTCGACGGCGGCGTAGTCCGGCCACGCCATGCCGAAAGCGTTGATGCAGCAGACTGCCAAAATCGTTGTCGTCAGCCAACATTATCCGCCGGATCGCAGCACCACCGCGGCCATCATGGCGGCGATCGCGGGCCACCTGGTATCGGTGGCGCCGGTCACGGTGCTTTCGGGAATGCCCGGCTCGGCCACGCAAGAGGCCGTGAATCCGGGCCAACCTGCCGTCATCGAAATCAAAAACAGATTGCCGGAAAAGGCCGCGCTGATCCGGCGCGCGATTGCGGAAATAATTTTCACGGTCCGCGTATTCGCTGCACTGTTGCTGCGGCTGCGCAAGGGAGACGTCGCGCTTACCGTCACCGCGCCGTTCATGCTGCCCTATGCGGTGGTTGCCGCCGCCAAACTAAAGCGCGCCCGTTCAGCGCTGATCATGCACGACCTGTTTCCGGACGTGCTTGTCATGGCCGGTCTGCTCAAACCCTCGTCGATGGTTGCGAAAGCCATCCGCGGCGCCAATGCGCTGATGTTTCGCGCGCTGAACGCGGTCGTGATCATCGGGCGCGATACCGAGCCGCTTTTGCTGCGTTACAAGGGGCTGACGCGCGATGAGATCTGCTTTATCCCGAATTGGGCTACGCTTACTCCGGCGTTGCGCCCGGTCGATCCCGATAACCCTTATCGCCGGCCGATCGCGGCGCGCTTCATTGTCGGTCTGTCCGGCAATCTCGGTTTCACGCATGACCCCCTCGTGGTGTTCGAAGCCGCGCGAATGCTGCGGGATGATCCGCAAATCCATTTTCTGCTCTCGGGCTGGGGCATCGGTTTCGAGCGGTTGAAGGAAATGCAATCAACGGCGAACCTTCCGAACGTGACGCTGGTCGAGCGGGTTCCGGAGGAAAAACTCGAAGCGTTTCTGTGCGCGGCGGATGTCTGGCTGATTCCTTATCGCAAGGATCTCGCCGGCGTGTCCGTTCCCAGCCGGTTCTATAATCTTCTCGCGATCGGGCGGCCGGTCATTCTCGTGTCCGAAGCGAATGCCGAGGCGGCGCTGACGGTCAGGGAGCATAGCCTCGGTTGGGTGGTCGAGCCGGGTAATGCTGACGATCTCGCCGGCGCGATCCGCCTTGCGTCTTCATCCGACAATTCATCGATCGGCGAGCGTGCGGCCATTGTCGCGCAGCGCTTCAACTTTGCCGACGCCATGACCGGCTACGCCGCGCTGATGCAAAAATTGTTGCGGGAAAGCCGATAGCCCGCGACGATAAATCTCACGCAGAACGCGGTTGCGAAAATCTGTACATCACGAACGCCGTCGCAGCGCCGCCGGCGACAAGCAGCGCGATTCCGACCGAGGCCGATGGCGCCGCGACCGACCCGATCGCCAGTGCCGCCAGCAGGATGTTGAGCGCGAACACTTCGCTGACCACGCGCCACACCGTGAAACCATTGTCGGTCGCGCGCTGATAAAAATGCGAGCGATGCGCCGCCCAAAATGGCTCGCGCCTTGCCATCCGGCGCAACAAGGTCACGGTGGCGTCCGCCAGATAATACATCGGCAGCAGCAGCGCGGCGGCGAAGTGCCCCTCATGGGCGAGCTGCACCAGGCACCAGCCCAACAATAGACCGATCGGCAAGCTGCCGACATCGCCGAGAAAGACTTTCGCGACGGGGCGGTTGAACGGCGCAAATCCAAGCATGGCGCCGCATAGCGTCGCGGCCACAAGGGTTGCCGAGGCCGGAAATTCGCTGAGCCAGCCGAGGAGCAGCAGCGCCGATGTAATCGGGACGACCTCAGCGACGGTCATCCAGTCGAGTCCATCCATGAAGTTGACGAGATTGACGAACCAGATCCCTGCAAGCAAAAGCAGGCCGCGTTCGATCCAAAGCGGGCAGGCTGGGACAATCCGGAAATCGCCTGATGCCATGAAGATGATCACGGCGACGGCCGCAGCCTGCAGCAACAGCCGCGGCAACACGTCGATGGATTTGACGTCGTCGGCGAAGCCTACGATTGCAATGAACAGCGTGGCGGCGAAGGCCGCGACCGGGATTTTCAAGTCGGCGGCGCCGGCCCAAGCCATGACCGCTCCGGCGACCAGCAGCGTCGCAGCGATCACCGCGATGCCTCCGCCTTGAGGGGTGGGAATGCGATGCGAAGACCGCGCATTCGGCCGCGCGAGCGCATGCCGCAACAGCATCGGCCGGATCGCCCAGGTCAGGGCGGCCGAAAGCAGCGCCGCGGCGAGCAGGGCAACCAGCGCCAGGAAGAATTTGGAATCAGTCATTCTGTGCGATGGCCGTTATTCGGGAATCTCGATCGGCTTGGCGCCCTGGGCTGCCTTCTCGGCGCTGAAAATCCACACCAGGCCACCGAATGCGCCGACGATGAAGGATACCGCACCGAACAGCAGCGAAACGTTGACGCCCTCATTCGTCATCAGTCCGGCATACCCGAACGCAAGACCCATCGTGGCCTCGCGGACGCCCCAGCCGGCGATCGAAATCGGCAGCATCGTGATCATCATGACCGGCGGAATCAGCTGAAACGTTTGAGCAAACGTTACCGGTGCGGCAATCGATTGCTCCACACACCAGGCAATCACGGCGGCGAGAACGTGAACAAGGACCGACTGCACGGCGATGGCCGGTCCGTGCGCGCGGCTGAAGATGACGCGGTTCGCGATCACCGAGCAGGCGTGGAGATGGTGCATTCCCCACAGACGCTCGAGCCAGGGCCACCGCAACCAGCCGAGACCCAGAAATCCAAGCCCACACGCAAGTGCCGCGAAATCGACGAACAAGAGCGCTGACCGACCTCGGGGATCGGTGATGAGATTGTAGCTCCACGGCAGGGTGGCGACGATGATGATGGCAAGCGTGATGAGGCCGATAGCCCGGTCGACGAAGATGGAATAGGTCGCCGCGCGCCATCCGGCGCCGCCACGCGCGACCAGCCAGAGTCGCACCGCGTCGCCGCCGATCGAGGATGGCAGCGTCTGGTTGAAGAACGTCCCGATCAGATTGAAACGCATCGCCTGCTTGGTCGCCAGTGGCGCGCGGCACTCGGCGCTGATCTCGCACCACCGCAATACGCCAACATAAATCTGCAGGAAGGTCGCGGCTATCGCGAGACCGATCCAGCCCAGGCTCGCAATATCGAGGCGTGACGCAAGCTCCGACAGATTGACCTTGCGCAGCGAGAAATAAAGCAGCGCCGCGGAGATCAAAATCTTGATCGTCGAAAACAGAATCCGGCGCATCTCATCCGCGCTTCGTGAGGATTGGGAAGGAGGTCAAAGACAGCGCACCCCGGCGCTGCGCGCCGAACTTCGCCGCCTTGGTATGGTTTTAAAGCCGATCTGGCAATAGCTGCCAAACGGGTATTGTGACACCCTCAAAACGGCGAGTAAGGGAGGCCGTTGCGGTACTGCCAGGCTCAGGAGGCTTGGCTGGAGCACCTCGGTGTCTGGTTTGTTTCTGTTATCAACCGCGGAATCCACTCGAAACCCCAATCCTTCGATGCGGACTCCAGGTCCGCAAGCGTGATGTCCGGATGTTGTCGGCAGATGGATTGTATCGCCGTGGCATACTTCGCCTGGGCCGTTCTCGAAATTTCGACCGTCTGCATGATCAGACCGTAGGTATTTTCGAGGTAGGGCCAGATCATTGCCCAAACAACCGCCATGAGCAAAGCCGCCGTCGCGAGATCTGCGCCGACAGATGTGGCGCGGCTGGTCGTCACTCGATGCAGAGACCTCCGGGTAAAAAACACCGCCTCCGATATGATCAGGCCAAAAATCGGGCAGATCGCCATGAAGCTGTATTGGCCGACAAAGGCGTGGATGTGCGTGTGCTGAAACATCACACAATACCAGGAAAATCCGCCCGCAAGTAAGATGAGCGCCGAGACCAGGGCTCTCCTGTTGTGCAGCGATAGAAGAAAGAATGTGCAGACGGTGGCGATGGCAAACCAGAAGACGTTGAGGGAGTACGACCACTCCAGCCTGGTTGCGACGGTCGTTGGGTAGACCAGCCAGTCCAGCGTGTTCATGAACCGCTGTTCGGGATGCCATGCGCCGCCGGGAATGCGGGCATCAAACGTGCGCGCGACGAGGATGTCGGCGAGACGCAAAACGCCTTGCTTCACTCCTCCGGAGAGCGACATTACCATGATCGCCGTAAAGGTAGCCGCAGCGATCGGCGGCGCCGATATGATCGCGACATCCCTGACACGGGGGCGCCCCCGGTATTGCCACCAGAGTCCGACCATGATGATCCACGAGGACATATAATAGAACCAGTAGTTCATGCACGTTATGAACATGGCTACCAGCGAGGCGACCAGATAAGCTTTTTTGTTGTTTTTCAAAAAGAGAACAAAGAACAACATCGTGATATTGAAGAAGGCGAATTCATACGGAAACGTGTGGGTAACGCCGGGGAAAAAGAGAAAAAATTTCGACAACAACAGAAATGCCGTGGCGAACGCTGCGACCACCAGGTCGGCGAACAAGGCGTATACCCAGAAAAAGAAACAGAGGGCGCCGACGTTGAACAAGACGATCGACGTGATTTCGAGCGGAAGCGGTGTCGTCGCGCCTGCGCGCGTGTATAATTCCGCCACCAGCAGAAAGAGGCCGGGGTTCTGCACATCATAGATCGGCAGAAATGATGATGGGTTGCCCTTGGCGCGGACGGTGGCGCGCTCATAGATGTTGAGCACATGGTCGTCATAGTTGGGCTTTTCGGCGATCCAGCCGATAGCCGAAACTTCAGGCTTCAACCGCAACCAGCCGACATAGTCTGCGACCGATAGTGAGACGAATATGAGCGTCGCGGCCAGGAAATAGGCGACGCCGTTGCGCACGGCGGGTTGCATGCTCTGTACCAATTTATTCGAGAACCGATGGCGCCCGCCGAGACCGGTCGGGCATCTGGATTGTTAGCAATGAAGCAGAGATGGCGTAATGCTCAGGCAAGGCTTGATGATCAGAGAAGGCTTGATGATCAGAGAAGACTTGATGATCAGAGAAGGCTTGTACGACTGATTAAAATCCATGGTCGGGCTTGGCGCGTTCTGGCTTGCCGGGTGCACCATCATCGTTAAGCGCATCGAAATATGGCTTGTACTTCAACGAAAGCCGATGAATGGCATCGATGATTTTTTGCTTTTTTTCCGGAGCGATGTCCGGCGCATCCGCGAGGGTATAAAGCTTCTGCTCCATCGCTCCCCAGAAGGCGGCGCCACCTTTTAATGCCTTTAACTGTTCGCTTTGAGTTGTGACAAAGGATACGGCGAGGGAGGATGCGAAATAGAGGGTGGTCAAGAGGGCGCCAGTGACAATTGCGACCTTGGCAAAAAAAGTTTGAAGTGGGGAAAGAGAGTACTCTTCTGGTTGACCTTGGTTCATCGGGTTTTCGCGCTTTCCGGTTGGCGCATCGATGATCGCAAGCCTTGTTGGCCTCTCGAGCGCAGACCAAGGCTTTCTGTGTCGTCGCTAACGCGAGAGGGAACCTAACTTAGCGACTTCTGCGAGTAAAGATTTTATGGCTTTTATCCGCATCTACTTGGGTCAAAGGTGTGGATCGTTTGGACGGATGGTGCCTCCGCCCGAAAATCCGCTCTGCATCTGGCCGCAGTTTCGCGACGCAGCAGCACCGCGCGAAAAAGCAGAAAGAGCTCAAGTGAACGGTGGATTGCGAACTTCGGAAACGGGCGCTGGCATGGTTTTAAGGCCGATCTGGCCGTAGCCGCGCAAACGGGTATTGCGACACCCTCCATACGGCGGCTAAAGAGGCCGGGGCCGGCGCTGGCGGGCCTTGGATATCCTTGGGGTATTATGTCTGATCAGACAATATTGGTCACGGGCGCGGCGGGGTTTATCGGCTTTCACATTGCCCGGCGGCTGCTCGCTGAGGGCCGCGATGTTGTCGGTCTGGACAGTGTCAACGCTTACTACGATCCGGAATTGAAGCGGGCGCGGCTGAATATCCTGCGCGAGAATTCACGGTTCAGTTTCGTACAGACAGATCTGGCGGATCGTCCGGCCATCGCCGCGCTGTTTGCGAAGCATCGCTTCGAGGTCGTGATCCACCTCGCAGCCCAGGCCGGCGTCCGCTATTCGATCGAGCATCCTCAGACTTACGTCGATGCTAATCTGGAAGGCTTCGCCAATGTTCTGGAGGGATGCCGGCACAATCAGTGCCGTCATCTGCTCTATGCATCGTCATCGTCGGTCTATGGCGCCAATACCAAGGTGCCGTTTTCGGTCGACGACAAGACCGATCATCCCATAAGTTTCTACGCCGCGACCAAAAAAGCCAACGAGCTGATGGCCTATTCGTACAGCCATCTCTACCATCTCCCGGTCACCGGCATGCGCTTCTTTACCATTTACGGGCCGTGGGGACGGCCCGACATGGCGCTGTTCCTGTTTACCAAAGCCATCCTCGAAGGCGCGCCGATCAGGCTTTTTAACCATGGCAGGATGCGCCGCGACTTCACGTATATCGATGATGTGACCCGTATAGTATTACGTCTGATCGATCTCGTTCCCGCGGGCGAACGGACGGGATGCGCGCCGGCGCGAGTCTATAATATAGGCAATCAGCATCCTGAAGAGCTGATGCATGTGGTAACGCTGCTGGAGAAGGAGTTGGGCCGCCCGGCAGTAAAGGATATGCTGTCGATGCAGCCCGGTGATGTCGTGGAGACCTTTGCCGATGTTGGGGACCTGACGCGCGATACAGGGATGAAGCCCGAGACCTCCATCGAGGATGGCATTCGTGATTTTGTCGCGTGGTATCGCGACCATTACAAGGTTTGACGGCGATGGACAGACGAATTGTTCCACTGATCATGTGCGGCGGCGCCGGAACGCGGCTGTGGCCCGCCTCGCGCGAGGTTCGTCCAAAACAATTTCTGCCGCTGTTCGGGACGCGTTCGACATTTCAGGATACGATTCTGCGGGTTTCGGATACGGCGCTGTTTGAACGTCCGATCGTCATCACCAATGCGGCGTACCGCTTCATGGTGCTCGAGCAACTGGCCGAGATCGGACTTGAGGCGGATATCCTGCTGGAGCCGGCGCGGCGTGATTCCGGCCCGGCGATCGCCGCCGGCGCGGTATTCGCGCAAGCGCGTGACAGCAACGCCGTCGTTCTCGCGCTTGCCGCCGATCACGTGGTCGGCGATACCCCGGCGTTCATCGTGGCCTGCCGGCAGGGACTGGTCGCCGCCGACGCGGGGCATATCGTGACCTTTGGCGTCCAGCCCGAACGTGCGGCCACCGAATATGGCTACATCAGCCCCGGCGAGGTCATTTCCGGCGATGTCCGTTCGGTGGTCAAATTTGTTGAAAAGCCCGATCCGGCCACGGCGGCCGCGTATATCAAAGCGGGCTATCTCTGGAACAGCGGCAACTTCATGTTCCGCGCTTCCGTCCTGCTCGATGAATACCGCAACGTCGATGCCGAGAGCGTGCAAGCGGTCAGCGATGCCGTGAGCAAGGCCGGACGCGATCTTGGCTTCGTGACGCTTGACCCGGAATCGTTCGGGAAGGTCAAGGCGATCTCGATCGATTATGCGGTCATGGAAAAGACCTCGCGCGCTTCCGTGGTGCCGGTGGCGTGCGGCTGGTCCGACGTCGGCTCCTGGCACGCGGTGTGGGAACTGTCCGACAAGGACGGGCAGGGCAATGCCGCGCAAGGCGCTGTCGTGTTCGAGGATTCGCGCAACTGCAACGTTTCGACCGACAGGGCGCTGGTCGCGCTGGAAGGAGTCGACGATCTCGTGGTCGTGGCGACCCAGGATGCAGTGCTGGTCTCGCGCCAGAAGGACGCCAACGGATTGAAGCGGCTGGTCGCCAAGGTCAAGACCGTTGCGCCCGAGGTGACTCAGAACCACATCAAGGTGCATCGTCCCTGGGGAGCCTATCAGTCGGTCGACAATGGCGATCGCCATCAGGTCAAGCGCATCACGGTGAAAGCGGGCGAGCGGCTTTCGCTGCAGAAGCACCATCACCGCTCCGAGCACTGGATCGTGGTGCGCGGGACCGCCAAGGTGACGGTTAATGAACTCGTCAAGATCGTGCACGAGAATGAATCGATCTATATCCCGATCGGTGCCGTTCACCGGCTGGAGAATCCCGGCAAGATTCTGCTGGAGTTGATCGAGGTCCAGACCGGAAGCTATCTCGGCGAGGACGACATCATCCGGATCGAGGACGACTACCGGCGCTCCTGAGCGATTGGACCGAATCCGTGGAGTTCGACCTCCTGGTTTGTGACTTTTTTGGCGCCTAAGCAGCTCGCCAAACCGTGTAACTTTTTGACTCAAAACGTGTCTGGGAGCGACTCGGGATATTCGCCACAACTGTGGCGACGTGCTAGGAGAGCACCGGGACGTTCGTGACGAAAATATTACCGGGGTTGACGGGATGGGTTCTAATGGGTCCGCATCGGATGTGAAAGCCGACGCGAAACAATCGCTTCGCGTTGGGGTGGTCGGCGCAGGTGTCATGGGCAGCAATCATGCCCGCGTGCTGGCCGGGCTGCCGGGTACGACGCTGGTCGGGGTCGTCGATCCCTTGCCGGCGCATCGGACACGCGCCACCGAGCTGACAGGCTGCCGCACCTTCGCAAATCTCGACGAACTGATCGCGGAAGGCGTGGATGCCGTAACCATCGCCGCGCCGACGCATCTGCATCATGAGATTGCACTCGCCTGCATTGCGCACAACATCCACGTCCTCGTCGAAAAGCCGATCGCGTCCTCGGTCGAGGAGGGACAGGAGATCGTTGCCGCTGCCGCTCGCGCCGGCGTGACGCTGATGGTCGGGCATGTCGAGCGCTTCAACCCGGCGGTCGCCGCGATCAAGCAGGCGATATCGGGCGAGGATATCCTCTCGATCGCCATCACCCGCGTTGGTCCGTTTCCGCCGCGCATGTCCAATGTCGGCGTGGTCATCGATCTCGCCGTGCACGACATCGATCTGATCCGCTGGTTCACCGAGTCGGACATCGTGGAAGTGCAGCCGCAACTCTCCAGCGCGGTCGCCGAGCGCGAGGATATCGCGCTGCTGCAGTTCCGCACGGCTTCGGGCGTGCTCGCCCATATCAACACCAATTGGCTGACGCCGTTCAAGGCGCGCAATGTCACCGTCGCGACCCGCGGCAAATATGTCATGGGGGATCTTCTCACCCGTCAGGTCACCGAATGTTTCGGCTTCAAGCCGGACGGCAGCTATTCAATGCGCCATCTGCCCGTCGGTCATGACGAGCCGCTGCGCGCCGAATTGATCGCATTCCTCCATGCGGTCCGCTCCGGCGGCATACCGGCGGTCACCGGCGACCAAGGCGTCGCCAGCCTTGAAATTGCAATCCGTTGCCTGGAAACCCCTGCAAGGCCAGCCGCCGCCGCATCCGCCCGCAAGGGACCGCGCCGCGTCGTGGGCTAGAGCATGATCCCTCGCGGCAAATGCGAGGCGTTTGCGGCGAGATCATGCGTGAACAAAGAAACGAGATCATGATGCGAGTTCAATCGGATCGTGATCCAGACCAATCTCAAGAGCTGAAGGCGCCATGAACCAGCACATGACCGTAGAACCCGTGCCCTTTATCGATATCGGCGCGCAACGCCGCCGGCTCGGCAAATCGATCGATGAGGCGGTTGCCCGTGTGCTCGATCATTGCCAGTTCATCAACGGTCCGGAAGTGACGAAGCTCGAGGCGCTGCTTGCGGAGTTCAGCGGCGCCAAGCATGTCGTGAGCTGCGCGAGCGGCACCGATGCGCTGTTGATGGCGCTGATGGCAAAGGGCATCGGCCGCGGTGACGCCGTGCTCTGCCCGTCCTTTACATTCTGTGCGACCGGCGAGGCGGTGGCGCTGACCGGCGCGACGCCTGTGTTCGTCGACGTCGATGAAGCGACCTTCAACATCGACGCCCGCTCGCTGGAGCGCGGCATCTCCGCCGCGAAGAAGCGCGGGCTCAAGCCAAAGGCGGTGATTCCCGTCGATCTGTTCGGACAGAGCGCCGATCACGACGCCATCGGCGCGGTTGCGGCGGCCGAGGGTCTGTTTGTTCTCGATGACGCCGCGCAGGGTTTTGGCGCCAGCTACAAGGGCCGCCGTCTCGGCACTTTCGGCCTCGTCACCGCGACCAGCTTCTTCCCCGCCAAGCCGCTCGGCTGCTTTGGCGACGGCGGCGCGATCTTCACCGACGATGCCGAACTCGCCGCAACGCTGCGCAGCATCCGCGTCCACGGCCAGGGCCAGGGCTCGGACAAATACGACAACGTCCGTCTCGGGGTCACCGGCCGGCTCGATACCATGCAGGCCGCGATCCTGATCGAGAAGCTGAAGATCTTCGAAGACGAGATCGCCGCGCGCAACAAGGTCGCGGAGCGCTATGCGCGGGGCCTCGGCAATGTCGTGACCGTTCCGCGTCTCGCCAGCGGCTGCACCTCGGTGTGGGCGCAATATACCATTCGCCTGCCAAAGGGCACCGACCGCGATGGTTTTGCGGCGGCGTTAAAGGCGCAGGGCGTACCGACCGCGATCTATTACCCGAAATCGATGCATCAGCAGACGGCCTACCGGGATTTTCCGGTCGCGGACGGCGGCCTGCCGGTCAGCGAACGTCTGTCCTCCGATGTGATCAGCCTGCCGATGCATGCCTATCTCGATGAGCCGGCGCAGGAGCGTATCATCAAGGCTGTGCGCGGCGCTCTTAGCGCATGATCCCGAAAAGTGGCGTCCGGTTTTCGGAAAAGATTATGCGCAAAAGGATGTCTCTGCTGATTTCGCCGTTTTGAAGCACCGCCTCATGCTGTAGAAGCGGCGCATGCTCGGTCGTATCTTTACCGTCGGCGGTTATACGCTGCTTTCGCGCCTGACCGGCTTCGCGCGCGACATCATGTTGGCGGCGATCCTGGGCGCGGGGCCGGTCGCCGACGCGTTTTTCGTGGCGTTCCGGCTGCCCAATCACTTCCGCGCGATTTTCGCCGAGGGCGCATTCAACGCGTCGTTTGTGCCGGCTTACGCCCATGTGCATGGCAAGGGTGGCGAGACCTCGGCGCGATTGTTCGCCGACCGCATCTTTACGCTGCTGTTTCTGTCGCAAGTGGTTCTGCTCGTCGTCGCCTGGCTGTTCATGCCGCAAGCCATGAGCCTTCTGGCGCCCGGCTTTACCGACGAACCCGAGCAGCGCCGGCTCGCGATCGAGCTGACACGGATCACTTTCCCTTACCTTCTGCTGATCACGCTGGTGACGCTGTATGGCGGCATGCTCAACGTGATGCATCGTTTTGCCAGTGCCGCGGCGGCGTCGATCTTGCTCAACATCTCGATGATGGCGACGCTGGCGCTGGCCGCGTTCTTCCCGACCGTCGGTCACGCCGCGGCGTGGGGCGTGCTGATCTCGGGCTTTCTGCAGTATTTTCTGCTCGCCGGCGATCTGTCGCGCCATGGCGGCCTGCCGCGCTTTGCGCCGCTGAAGCTTGACGAGGACGTGCGCGCCTTCTTCCGCGCCATCGGCCCGGCGACGCTGGGCTCGATGGGCACACAGGTCGCGATGTTCGCCGATACCATCATTGCAACCTTCTTGCCGGCGGGTGCGCTGTCGGCGCTGTATTACGCCGACCGGCTCTATCAACTGCCGATCGGCGTGATCGGCATCGCCATCGGCACCGTGCTGCTGCCGGAAATGTCGCGGCGAATTACAGCGGGCGATGATGCGGGCGCCGCGGCGGCGCAGCGGCGCGCCTTTGAATTCACCTTGCTCGCGGCCGTGCCTTTCGTCGCTGCGTTTCTCACGGTGCCCGATGTCATCACCCGCGCCATGTTCGCGCGTGGCGCCTTCACCAAGGGCGATGCCGCGGCCGCGGCGATGACGCTTGCGGCATACTCGATCGGACTCATTCCGTTCGTGATGATCCGCAGCGCGGTCGCGACGTTCTACGCCCGCAAGGACACCGTGACGCCGGTGAAGGCGTCGCTCACCGGCTTGACCGTCAACGTGCTCCTGAAGGTTTTTCTGATGGGGTCGCTGGCGCAGGTCGGTCTTGCGCTCGCAACCGCGGTCGGCGCCTGGATCAATCTGTTGCTGGTGCTGGGTTTTGCGGTGCGGGCCGGGTATCTCGAAATCGATCGCGCGCTGACGCAATCGCTGGCGAAGTTTGCCGCCTCCGGCTTGGTCCTCGCCGCGTCGTTCTGGTTTACGGCAAGGCTCGCCGCGGCGCACCTTGCGCGATTGCCCGCGTTTCGCGATGAAACCGCGCTTTTGCTGCTGATGGTCGTCGGCACGATCGTCTACGCCGGATTGATCCTGCTGTTGTTCGGCAGAGGCTGGCTGAGATCGCTGGTGCGCAGCTAAACCCTTTGCGCTGGCGCGCGATCCGCTGCAATATGCCGCAAATCAAGGCTGCAAGTGGAGATCACATGGCTGCTCCGGTGAAATTTGGCGTCGGTCAAAGCGTCCTTCGCAAGGAAGATGATGCGCTCATTCGCGGCAAGGGCCGCTACACCGATGACCACGCGCCGCAGGCTTCGATGCATGCGCTGATGCTGCGTTCGCCGCACGCGCACGCGAAATTTACCATCGATGCGACCCGCGCCCGCGGTCTCCCCGGCATTGGCGTGATCCTGACGGCTGCCGACGTGAAGGATCTCGGCGGGCTGCCGTGCTTGTTCAATCTGGAGGACAATCCCTTCACCGGTCCGCCCTATCCGATCCTGGCCGAGGGCGAGGTGAGGCATGTCGGCGATGCCGTTGCATTCGTGGTCGCTGAAACCATCGATCAGGCCCGCGACGCCATCGAGGCGATCGAGGTCAACTGGACGCCGCTGCCGGCGGTGGTCGGCGTCGCCAATGCGGTGAAGAAGGATGCGCCGCAGGTCTGGCCGGATCATGCCGGCAACGTGCTGTTCGATGTGCCGATCGGCGACAAGCAGGCGACGGACGCTGCGTTCGCCAAGGCGCATGCGGTGGCCGAAGTGTCGATCGTCAATCCACGCGTCGTCACCAATTTCATGGAAACGCGCGCGGCGGTCGCCGAATACGACGCCAAGCAGGATCACCTCACGCTGACCATCGGCAGCCAGGGCAGCCATCGGCTGCGCGAGATCCTGTGCCAGAACGTGCTGAAGATGCCGCTCGAGAAGATGCGGGTGATCTGCCCCGACGTCGGCGGCGGATTCGGCACCAAGCTGTTTCCCTATCGCGAATATGCGCTGATCGCGGTTGCCGCGCGCAAGCTGCGCAAGACGGTCAAATGGACCGCCGATCGCGCCGATCACTTCATGGGCGACGCGCAGGGCCGCGACAACGTGACCAAAGCGCGGATGGCGCTGGCCGAGGACGGTAAATTCCTGGCGATGGATGTCGATCTGATGGGCGACATGGGCGCGTATCTGTCGACCTTCGGCCCCTACATTCCGCATGGCGGCGCCGGCATGCTGCCCGGCCTCTACGACATCCAGACGTTCCATTGCCGCGTGCGCACCGTCTTCACCAACACCGTGCCGGTCGATGCCTATCGCGGTGCCGGCAGGCCGGAAGCCGCTTACGTGGTCGAGCGCCTGGTCGATGCCGCGGCGCGAAAACTCGACATGACGCCGGATGCGATCCGCCGCAAGAATTTCATTGCGCCGCGCGCGATGCCCTACAAGACCGCGACCGGAAAAGTCTATGATTCCGGCGATTTCACCGCGCACATGAAGCGTGCCATGGAAATCGCGGATTGGAAGGAATTTCCCAAGCGCGTCAGGGCCGCGAAAAAAGACGGCCTGGTGCGCGGCATCGGGATGTCCACTTACGTTGAGGTCTGCGGCACCATGGGCGAGGAGACCGCCAATGTGCGGCTCGATCCCAATGGCGACGTCACGGTTCTGATCGGCACCCAGTCGAGCGGGCAGGGCCATCAGACCGCTTACGCGCAGTTGGTCGCCGAGCAGTTCGGGCTTGCGCCCGAGCGTGTCCACATCTTCCAGGGCGATACCGACATGATCGCCACCGGCCTTGGCACCGGCGGTTCGGCGTCGATTCCCTCGGGCGGCGTCAGCGTTGAGCGGGCCACCCGCACGCTGGGCGTGAATTTGCGCGAGATCGCGGCTGAAGCGCTGGAGACCAGCGCCGCAGATCTCGAAATCAACGACGGCACCATTCGCGTCGCCGGTACCGATCGCTCGATCAGCTTTGCCGATCTGGCCAAGCGGCCGGGCGTCGATCCATCGAAGCTCAATGCGAGCGCGACCTTCGCCAGCGCCGACGGTACATTCCCCAACGGCACGCATGTCGCCGAGGTCGAGATCGATCCCGCCACCGGCATCATCAGAATCGTGAACTACGTCATCGTCGACGATTTCGGGGTGACGCTGAACCCGCTATTGCTTGCCGGCCAGGTTCATGGCGGCGCCATGCAGGGGATCGGGCAGGCCTTGATGGAGCAGGCGGTATACGACCCGAAGGATGGCCAGCTCGTCACCGGGACCTTCATGGACTACGCCTTGCCGCGCGCGGCCGACGGTCCGTCGTTCGTGTTCGAGACCCATAACGTGCCGTGCACGACCAATCCGTTGGGCGTCAAAGGCGCGGGCGAGGCCGGGGCGATCGGCTCCTGTCCGGCGGTGGTCAATGCGATCATCGAAGGGCTGTGGCGCGAATACAAAATCGACCATATCGACATGCCGGCCACGGCTGAGCGGGTCTGGATTGCGATCCGGGAGCATCAACGCCGCCATAGCCTCTGATATCATCGCTGCAATCTGCTTCAGCAAAGCTGAATCGGATTCTGCGCTTATCTTTTGTTGGGGCATGATCTTTTTCCGAAAGCCGGTTTCCACTTTTCGGGATCATGCCCTGGAATGAAACGCGAGCCGCGGTGTTGAAATGACCGCAGGGATAGTTTCCGGGACGCGAATTGATCGCGGCCGAAAAACAAGGGGAATTGGAATGATGATGCGGGCTGTCGTGGTTGCCGGAGCGTTGTTGCTCGGGTTTGGTGCCGTCGTGGCACAGCAGGATGCGGTCAAGCATGCGCAGACCTTCATGAAGGGCAACGGAAAGAATGCAGGCGCGCTGGCCGCGATGGTCAAGGGCGAAAAGCCCTACGACCAGGCGACCGTCGATACGGCGCTTGCCCAGTTCGCAGATACCGCCAAGAATCTTCCGACGTTATTTCCCGACAGCATCAAGGGTCTCAAGGCGGATGGCGATTACAGCGCCTCGTCAAAGATCTGGGAGGACAAGGCCGGTTTCAGCGAGCACATCGCAAGCTTCGGCAAGGTCGTGACCGACGCCAAGGGCACGATCAAGGATCTCGATACGCTGAAGGCGACGTTGCCGGTCATCGGCAAGCAATGCGGCGGCTGTCACGAGACCTTCCGCGTCAAGAACAGCTGATTTCAGTTCGAGCAGAGCACAAAGCAAAAGGGGCGGACACCCGATGTGTCGGCCCCTTTTTTGGATTATTCGTCGACCGACGGGCTTACTTGGTCACCTGGCCACGGATTTCGCCGGCCGGATTGGCCGCGGTGTGGATGTTGACATAGTACTTGCCGGCCGTCAGATCGGCGGCCTGCGCGTCTGTCAGCGTGGCGCTGCCTTGGACGGGGCTCGAGGTGGCGTTCGGAATCGCGACCGCAACGCCGGCGTTCTTGCCGGGTTCGGCCGGCCCGTGGAAATGGGCCGCGGTCGCGGGACCGGAAAGTCCGGAATAGGTCAGCTTCCAGGTCAGCTTCTTGGTGGCCGCATCATAGTCGATGTCGGCTTCGCCCTTGCCGGCACTGGCGTTGGGCGGGGTTTCGGACTTGCCGTCAAGGGTTGCCTTCATCTTCTCGGCGAAGGCGGAGCTGGTGAAGGCGACGGTCGCACCCAGTGCCAGCGTAACAAGCGCGATCTTGATTTTCGACATGCTTCTCTCCCTGTTGACGTCAAGTGGTTGGAACGGTCTTAAAACAATGACATTTCCTCAAAACAATAAGATTGCAGATTTATTCCCCTGGCAGGCACCGAGGCTCAAAATTTCGGGCAGTCTATGGCTGGAAATCAGGCCGTGCTAGCCGTTAAATTGAAGCGGTCAGTGACGGATCGGTGAATGACGCGACGAATAGTCCTTGCTGTTGTGTTGGCCGGTGCGGCTGCCTTCGGCGTTTACTGGTGGCTCACGATTCCGTCGGTCATATCCACAGTGACAGAACCGGCTTACACGCCAAATCTCGCGAACGGTCAGACAACATTCAACGCCGGAGGATGTTCCTCCTGCCACGCCGTGCCCGGCCAGCCCGATCGCACCCGCCTTGGCGGCGGCCTTGCGCTGCCGTCGCCGTTCGGGACCTTCTACGTCCCGAACATCTCGCCCGATCCGGTCGATGGCATCGGGCGATGGTCCGAGGCGCAGTTCGTCAACGCCGTCATGCGCGGGGTTTCTCCGTCAGGCGTTCATTATTTTCCGGCCTTTCCCTACGATTCCTATGCGCATGCGAAGCGCGAAGACATCCGCGATCTCTTCGCCTACCTGAAAACGCTGCCGCCGGTTTCGGGCAGGGTGCGCGATCACGACGTGCCGTTTCCGTTCGACATCCGCCGCAATGTCGGAATCTGGAAATGGCTGTTCATGGATGACAAGCCGTTCACGCCGGACGCCGCGCGCTCGGCGCAATGGAATCGGGGCGCGTATCTCGTGAACAGCCTCGGCCATTGCGCGGAGTGTCACAGCCCGCGCAATTTCCTCGGCGGCATTGTCGCCTCGCAACGTTTCGCGGGCGGACCGGAGCCGGACGGCAAGGGCTGGGTGCCGAACATTACGCAAAAGGGAATTTCGGATTGGAGCGAAAAGGATGTCGCGTATTTTCTTGAAAGCGGACAAACCCCCGATGGCGATTCTGCCGGCGGCTCGATGGTGGCTGTGCTCAGAAATATTTCGCAATTGAGCGGCGGGGACCGCGGCGCCATCGCGGAATATCTGAAGTCGCTGCCGCCGGTGGATGGACCACCGCGGCCCAAGAAGAAGACCGAGGATAGCGGCAAGTCGTGATCAAGTAGGGATCGCGATGCGAGCCGGTCAGACCGCTATTTCCCGTTCGCCGGATCGTGTTGATCGGCGATTTGCATCAGCTCGATGGAAAATTTGATCGGGATGCCCTGGCCATCGCGGCAGCTCAGCAGTCCCGAGTAGGATTGTGCTGCAGAGGCGACGATGTGGCAGTTGTCGTCCTGCATCGCCAATGTTCCCTCAATGCCCGAGGTCTTCGGCGAAACCTTTAGCTGCACGGTGCCGGATTTTTCCTCGACGCCGTTGACGCTGCACAGGCCGACATGGCGCAGCGTCACCGGGCCATCGTAACTTGCGCCGGTAGCGGTCATGGTTTTCGCAAGACTGGCCTTCATCTCCCATTCCTGGAGATAGCCGATCTGACCACTGGCCGAATAGGTTTGCGCACTTGTCGCGGAAGCTGCCGCACAGATCCCGATCGCCAGCGCGAGCTCGCGCTGCAACACATCAAATGAATGATGGGCCATCACTGTATTTCCCGCAGCACCCGAAAACCGTTGGCGTAGTAGCGCACGTCGACATCATAGCGAAACCGCGACGCGGAGCGGACTTCTGCAGCCTTGCTGGTGAAATTGCCGCCGCGCAATACGCGCAGGCGGCAATCGCCGCTGGTCCAGGCCGAGGCATCCTTCGGCGCGCCCCGATAATTGTCGTTCCAGCAATCTTCGACCCATTCGGCGGCGTTGCCGGCGGTATCGTACAGTCCGAACCCGTTGGGCCGAAATGAACCGGTGGCAACCAGTCTCTGGGTGGTCGGGCTGCCGCAATTGTCGCATTGCGCGTGTCCGGAGCCTGCGTCGCGGCCCCACCAGAACGCGGTCTTGGTTCCCGCGCGCGCCGCATATTCCCATTCGGCTTCGCTCGGAAGGCGGTATCTCTGCCCGGTCTTCTGCGACAGCCAGGCGAGAAAAAGCCTGGTGTCGTCCCAACTCACATTGACGACCGGCAGGTTGCCGCGCCCCCAGCCGTGATCGTCGGGACGGTGCTTGCAGGCGCCGGCGTCGGCGCACTGATCCCATTCGGCGAACGTCACCTCACGGCGGCCGATCGCGAACGGGCGCGGGATCGCGATCATGCGCTCCGGTTTTTCATAGGGCGTATCGTTCGCTCCCATCACGAAGTCACCGGAAGGAACAACCACAAGTTCTGGGCAATCGTCGCAATCGCGAAAAATATCGCCGGGTTCGACCGCTGGTTGCTGCTTTTGCGCAACGACTAAGTTCGGCTCGGATGGCGGGCTGGCGGCAAGGTCACGCTGCGCATTCGCGCCAGTGCCGGCTGCGGCAGCCAACGCTGTGAGGCATATCACAAACAACAAACGGAACTTCATGTTATGGTTTCCGGTCAGGCCATCCGGATGTTTTTCGACATCCAGGGTCTCATGTTGCTGACGCAGCATGCTTCATTTGGCCATGATCGGCAAGGCGAGGCGTCTGTGTGACTGAGGCGTTTAGCCCCGAGCGGGCCCAAGGTTATGGGTTTACATCGCGCGGTAAAAGAATATCGTTTGAGGATTGCTAGAAATGAATTGGCCGCTTCGGCTTACGGTCCAAGTTACCACGCAACTTACGATCGCAGTTTGCGGTCCTGTCGTTACGACCTGGTTGTCACGATCCAGTCGTTACGATGCCGTCGGCACGATCAAAATGTAATGTTACGACCTAAGTTTTGCGGTGCTAGTGCTGGGGAATTGCAATGATCCACAGAATGCTGGCCTTGTTTTTTATTCCGTTGGTTGGCTTGCTCGCTCTTTGCGACGCGGCGATCTGTCAGACCGGCGGACCGACGCCGTCTCCACCGGGAGCCGCGGTGTATTTTATCGGCCTCAAGGATGGCGACACGTTGCCAACCAAGTCGACGATCCATTTCGGTCTTCGCGGCATGGGCGTTGCGCCGGCGGGCTCGGATCGGGCGAATTCCGGTCATCACCATTTGATCGTGGATGCGCCGACGCCGCCGCTCAACGTCGAGATCCCGAACGACTTTCAGCACCTGCATTTCGGCGCCGGCCAGACCGAGACCGAACTGACGTTAACACCGGGCGAACATACGTTGCAGCTGGTGTTCGGCGACAAGAATCACGTTCCCCATTCGCCGCCGCTGGTATCCGATCGCATCAAGGTGAAAGTGGTCGATCAGGCCGTTCCGCCGCCGCAGGCATCAGGCACCGGCGCGCGCAAACCTTCGCCAAAGGATGCCAAGGTCTATTTCATCTATCCGACCAACGGCGCCTACATTTCGCCGAATCCGGTCATTCGCTTTGGCCTCCTGAACATGGGCGTCGCGCCGGCAGGCTTCGACAAGCCGAACACCGGACATCATCATTTGCTTGTCGACGCCGATCTGCCGCCGCTCGACCAGCCTATACCGAACGATTTTAATCATCTGCATTTCGGCGCCGGTCAGACCGAGGCCAAAATCACCTTGCCGCTCGGCCCGCACAAGCTGCGCCTGCTGTTCGCGGATGCGAACCATGTGCCGCACGATCCGCCGGTTTATTCCGAGGTGATCAATGTCACGGTGACCGCCAATGGTCGTCCGCCACACAGGCCGAAACGGCACCGTCATTTTTGGCACCACTATTCTTACTGACACAGAACTCTTACTGACATAGCGATGAAACTTAGGAACCTTCTGGTCTACTGCCTCTGCGTCATGGTGGGCGCGTTGTTCGCAACCGCCGCCGCCGCCGATCGGCGCGTTGCGCTGGTGATCGGCAACTCCGCCTACAAGAGCGCTCCGCCGCTGAGCAATACGATCAACGACTCGACCGCCATCGCGAACATGTTCAAGTCGGTCGGTTTCGAGGTGGTGATTTCGCGCAACGATCTTGGCGTGGTCGACTTCAAGCGCGCGGTGCGTGAGTTCCTGCTCACGGCGGAGACCGCCGATATTGCGGTGGTTTATTATGCCGGCCACGGCGTCGAAATCGGCGGCACCAATTATCTGGTCCCGACCGATGCCAGGCTCGGCCGCGACTATGATGTGGAAGACGAGGCCGTGGCGCTCGACCGCATCATCTGGGCGCTGCAGTCGGTGCGGCGCCTGCGCCTGATCCTGCTCGATGCCTGCCGGGACAACCCGTTCCCCTCGAAGCTGCGCTCTGCCGGCATCCGCTCGACGATGAAGGGGGGACTTGGAAAACTTGAGGATGTCAGCGCCGACACGCTGGTCGCCTACGCCGCGAAGGCGGGCTCTGTTTCCTACGATGGCGACGGCGTCAACAGTCCTTATGCCACGGCGTTGCTCAGGCATCTCACCGAACCGGGCGTCGATATCCGCATCGCGTTGGGCCGGGTTCGTGACGACGTGCTCAACATAACGGGCGGACGGCAGGAACCGTTCATCTACGGCTCGCTCGGCGGTTCGACGATTTCACTCGTTCCGGCACCAGCGCCGAAGAAGATCGAGCCGCCGCCACCGCCTGCGGTGGCCAAACGGGAGCCGGCCGTGGCGCCTCCGCCGAGTGCGCCTGCGGTCGTGGCGGCGCCGCCGAGCGCTACCGCACCGCCGTCGTCCGCCACGGTCGTCGCCAAGGTCGAGCCTCCCAAAACGTCTCAACCGACGTCAGCCGTACGCGACGCGATCGATCCGGCGGCCGCCTGCATCCGCGACGAGCAGCGCCTGGCGCGGTTGCGCGCCGACCCGTTGCGCGAGCAGATTACGAGCTTCCAGAAAGAGCTGTCCTGCGATCGATTGCGCCCACAAGTGCAGCGCCTGCTCGAAAGCATCCTGACCGAGCCGCAGCCGCAGGCCGCTCCCGCCAATTCCAACGCGGCGGGGAAGGGAGCGACTCAGCCTCCAGCCCAGCCTCAACCACAGCCTCAAGTGCAAGCTCAGGCGCCACCGATGCAGACCGAGGATGTGTGCGCGCGTGACGCGGCGCGTCTGATGCGCCTGCGGGCAGAACCCAGCGCCGATGCGATTGCGAAGTTCGAGCGGGAACTCGGCTGCGAACACATCCGTCCCCAGCTTCAGCGGCTGCGCGAGAGCCTGGGTCTGTAATATCCGCGGAGCGCCGGTTGCGGGAAGGGGGCCTTGCTTTGCTCTCGCCACTCGCAATGTTCTACGTCCAGAACATCTTGCCAGATCCGGTCGGGGCGTCGCGCGGCAGAGCGAAACACAAACCATCTTCATCGAAAGCCCTTATCGAAATGCCCTAAGCTTGTCCTCGGACTCGGCCGCCAGTATTTCCTTGGCGTGATTGTACCCCACAGCGACAATGTCTTCGTAACGCTTCCATTCCAGCAGTCCGACCTGTTCGATGCGCGGCTGAAACAGCAGGTCGGCAAATCGGCGCATCGTCTTCTGTTTCGACAACGAGCTGATGAATGATGACGTAATCAGTGTTTCCGGCACTGTCGGCAAACGGTAGCGCTGCTTTTTTCGCGGCCGGAATTTGTCGTACAAATGCGCGATCGTTCCCGGAATACGGTCGATGTCGAAGATCCGGCCATGGTCGGTCGACAAGTCGACGCCGATGATCTGCCCGGCGCCGAGCCGCGCCATGACGTCGACCGGAAAATTATTGAACGTGCCGCCGTCGAACATCATGTGGCCTTTGATGAACATCGGCGGCAGCGCGCCGGGAATGGCGTAGCTTGCGATGACGTTGCGGGCAAGGTTGCCCTTGTCGAGAACGACCTCGGCACCGGTGGAGAAATCCGAGGCAATCACGAAGAACGTCTTCCAGGTATCTTCCGAATCGATGTCGGTCCCGGCAGCTTCCTCGATCGCCAGAGCCAGGGCGCCGTGCGTCCGCTTTCCCTTGATTAGAGATACCAGCGGGATGAAATTGTAATCGCCGGTGATGTTGCCTTTGGGGTGGCGCAGAAACGCCTTGTGAACGGCGGCCGAAATCGTGTCGGCCGACTGATCCATCGCAAGGCACATGCCCATGATCGCGCCGATCGAAGTGCCGCCGACGAAATCGACCTCGATACCCGCTTCTTCGAGCGCCTTCATGACGCCGACATGGGCAAATCCCTTGGCACCGCCACCTGCGAATACGATGCCGATGGCATTGCCCGAAATGATCCGTGCTATCCGGCTGATGTCGCGTGGCAGCTTGGGGCGAATATGAAAATGTCGCGCGATGCGACGTGCGCTCAACCAGCGGGCTGTGCCGATCGGGCTTTTGGTTTCCACGGGATGCAGCAGCACGAGCGTCTGTTGCGCGATCGAAATCGGTGTGTCGCCTGCCAGATAGTGGGTTTCCACGCCGGTCATGCCGGGTCGCTGGTTGGCATCCGCCAGCAGCATGATCTCGTCGCAGTGCTGCAGACAAAGTTTTGTCCAGGCGGATTCGCTGCCATCGGTCACGAGATAGACCGCTTTGCTGCGGGTCTCGATTTCGTCGATATAATCCGTCACCGCTTCGGAGGCGGCGTTCGCGCCGAAGCGTGCATCAATATCCACAGGACCGATAATCGCGGTGGCCTTGCCATCCTCCCCCCGTGCAGCCCGCATGTTTTGCGCGAGCGCCATCGCATCGATGCCGGCCGAGATCGGAACGATGCACAGGTTGACGGGAACGATCGGTGTCTGTCGCTGACGTTCGGAGCGGCGAAACCGCTCAATGATGGTGCGCGTCATTTGCAGCGCAATCTGGGGCGATTTGGCGAGCGCGCGTTCGACCAGCCGACGCGTCACCTTGACCAGGGACGAGTCCCGCAGGGCGACGATGGATGCAGAGCGGGGTTCGCCGGTAAACAACGCCAACTCGCCGACGGTCTCGCCGCGGCCGATTTCGCCGAATGTTATGCGTTCGCCGCCGATTTCCGTGTACGCCCGCAAGCGGCCCGACAAAAGGAAATAGACGTCGTCGCTGTGGTCACCCTGGAGAAACAACAATCCGCCCGACGGCAGATCGATGAATTCGGCTTCGGATTGGATGTTATCGATCAGATCGGCATCGTCAGTGGAAAAATGGCCTTTCAGGATCGTCTGTAAAAGCTCGTATCCGTGGCGATCTTCCCTGTTCAACTCGGACATCAACGTCCTGTCTCCTCGAAGATCAAGGTCTGCCAAGTGATTTTGCGATATACGAATCTTTCTTGATCTGGCTGTGCGTTTGCTGCGGTGCAAAGCTTATCATGATAAAGAACGGTCGCTTCGTTCCAGCTTTCACGGGTGCGGCTTGAGTTCCGGAGCCGGCCTTCGTGCAGATCGAAAATAGTTAAAACATGGTCCGAAACACGATGGCTTGCCCGTCGAATGGTTCACAAGATCAGGTCCCAACCGCGCGATAGCTGGAGCCAGTCTGTCCAGGCCAACGCCGTCAAGTCGCGAGCATCTTCCCGTGGGCGTTCTCGAACGTCGCCTGGAAGCGGCTTTGACGGCGGCTGTTCGCCGATGGGCCTAACCGGTGCCGAACGCCTTGAACGTAATGATGGTGTGGGTGTCCTGGATGCCCGGAATCACTTGCACCTTCTCGTTGATGAAATGCCCGATATCGGTGTCATTCTCGACGTAGAACTTCACCAGCAGGTCGTAATCGCCCGCGGTGGAATAGATCTCGGAGGCGATTTCGGCCTCCGCAAGCGCGTTGGCAACGGCATAGGACTGGCCTAGCTTGCATTTGAACTGGACAAAAAAGGGTACCATTGCTGTCGTCTCCGAAAACGCGTTTTGCGTCACTATAGCGTTTTCGAGCGAAGTGGATACCGGTTCGCGTGAGGAAAACGCGTCAAACGAAAGTCAGAGGCCCGGTCCTGCTTCAATCAGAAGGAGCGGGCCCTGAAGCAAAAAACCGCACCGCGCGGCAAGCGAACTTGCTGAGAATGGAACGCCGCGCTAGGACACATTATGGGCTTTGAGAGGCCGCTAAAACTCCTGCGGGCAGATTGATGGCTATTCCGATCGCGCTGACGATCGCCGGCTCGGATTCCTCTGGTGGCGCCGGCATTCAGGCGGACCTGAAAACGTTTGCCGCGCTCGGCGTCTATGGCGCGTCCGTGATCACGGCCCTGACCGCGCAGAACACGACCGGCGTGAGCGGGATTCATCAAGTGCCGCCGGATTTCATAACCGCGCAAATCGATGCCGTGTTCAGCGATCTCGACGTCAAGGCCGTCAAGATTGGGATGGTGGCGCAAGGTGCTGCGATCGACGCCATTGCCGCAGGCTTGACGCGGTGGTCGCCCGGGCACCTCGTGCTCGATCCGGTGATGGTGGCCACATCGGGCGATCATCTGCTGGCGGCCGATGCCGTCGACGCGTTGCGGACCAAGCTCATTCCGCGCGCGGTACTCATCACGCCAAATCTGCCGGAAGCGGCCGCGCTGCTGGAAGAACCGGTCGCAGCGAGCGAGACGGCGATCGCGAGCCAGGGCAAGCGGCTGCTTGCGATGGGGTGTGGCGCGGTGCTGATCAAGGGCGGTCACGGGCAGGGCGCCGAGAGCATCGATTATCTCTTCGGCAGTCACGGCACCATGGCGCTGGCAGCGCCTCGCGTCGCGACCGGGAACACCCACGGCACGGGGTGCTCGCTGTCTTCCGCCATCGCGGCAGGGCTTGCGAAGGGCCTGGATCTGGAAACCGCGGTGCGACGTGCCAAGACCTGGATCAGCGCGGCGATCGCTGAGGCCGATCGTCTTGGCGTCGGTCGTGGCCATGGACCGGTCCATCATTTTCACGGGTTTTATTGAGGCCGCGCCGAGCGTTTTCCCGGCTTTCGCGGCAACGATGGCCGCATCTTCCAATGCTGTCGCTTGGTTGTCGCAGAGCACTGTTATCGCGGCTTAAGCAAACAGACGTCCGATTCGGTTCGGGCATATCGGTGGTGGATGGACCCCGGCCTGTGGAACGTCGCAAGGCTGCGCCGTTCGGGATTTACGCGCTGGTCGGCCTTGAATGGCTGGTTCCGTCCGCAGCGTGACGCGTCATCGCGCTGTCACGGGATCGTGGTAGGGGCGGCATATGGGAAGTGACTCGATAGGTGAGGAAAGCCCGGAACGGCGCTTTCGCACTTTGTTTATCTCCGATGTCCATCTCGGAGCGCGCGGTTCGCAGGCCGAACGATTGCTGGACTTCCTCCGAACCCATGATGCCGACACCATCTATCTGGTCGGCGATATCGTCGATGGCTGGGCGCTGAAGTCCAGCTGGCACTGGCCGCAATCGCACAACGACTTCGTGCAGAAGATGCTGCGCAAGGCGCGCAAGGGCGCCAAGGTCGTTTACGTGCCCGGCAACCATGATGAGTTCCTGCGGAACTATTACGGCACGCATTTCGGCGGCATCGACGTCGTGGAAAACATCGTCCATGAAGGCGCCGACGGCAAACGCTATCTGGTGATTCACGGCGATATCTTCGATCTCGTGGTGCAGAACGCGCGCTGGCTCGCCCATCTTGGCGACACCGCCTATGATCTCGCCATCCGGATCAATCGCTTCGTCAACATGTTCCGGCGATGGTTCGGCGCGCCCTATTGGTCGCTGTCGCAATGGGCCAAGCTGAAGGTGAAGAACGCCGTGAACTACATCGGTGCCTTCGAGCAGACGCTGGCCGCCGAAGCGCGGCGTCACGGTGCGGACGGTGTCATCTGCGGCCACATCCACTACGCCACCATCCGCGACGAGCATGGCATCCGCTATATGAATTGCGGCGACTGGGTGGAAAGCTGCACCGCGCTGGTCGAGCACGAAGACGGCCGTTTTGAAATCATCACCTGGACCGAACCGCTGCGTAAGGTGGCGCCGGTCGCCTCGATGACGGCGCGCGCTGCCTGATGCGGATTCTGGTCGCGACCGATGCGTGGCACCCTCAGGTCAACGGGGTGGTTCGCACGCTGACCATGATGGCGGAAGCGGCAAAAGCATTCGGGGTCGAGATCAGTTTTCTCACGCCGCAATCGTTTCCTACTTTTGCGATGCCGAGCTATCCCGATCTGCGCCTGGCGTTGCCGGGTCCAACCAAGACAGCGCAACTGATCGAAGCGGCACAGCCCGACGCCATTCACATCACGACTGAAGGCCCGATCGGGTTTCTGGTGCGGCGTTATTGCCGTCAACGCAAATTGCCCTTCACCACCAGTTTCCACACCCGCTTTCCCGAATATGTTTCGGCGCGGCTGCCGATTCCCGAGTCCTGGATCTGGGCGGCGCTGCGCCGGTTCCACGGAGCCAGCCAGGCGGTGATGGCGGCAACGCCGGCGCTCGCAACCGAATTGCGCGTGCGCGGCTTTCGCAACGTGGTGCTATGGCCGCGCGGTGTCGACACCGGGCTTTTTCATCCGCGCAGCGTGGATCTCGGCCTGCCGCGTCCGGTCTTCGTCTGTGTCGGCCGCGTGGCGGTGGAGAAGAATCTCGAGGCGTTTCTCGATCTCGATTTGCCCGGCACCAAACTGGTCGTCGGCGACGGGCCGGCGCGAACGGCGCTGGCGCGGAAATATCCGCAAGCCGTGTTTCTTGGCGCGCGGCAGGGCGAAGAACTGGCGCAGGCCTATGCGGCCGCCGACGTCTTTGTGTTTCCGAGCAAGACCGACACCTTTGGCCTCGTCCTGCTGGAAGCGCTCGCCAGCGGCTTGCCGGTCGCAGCGTTCCCCGTCACCGGTCCCCGCGATGTGATCGGTACGGCGCCGGTGGGCGTTCTGAACAATGATTTGCGTACCGGGTGCCTGTCGGCGCTCTCCATCCCGCGGGAAGCCTGCGTCGCGTTTGCGCAAAAGCACACCTGGGAAGCGTCGGCGCGCGCATTCGTCGATCACAACGCGGCGATGCGTGTTGTCGATGCGACCAGCGATTCGGCCGAATTCGGGGCGAAGCAGCCGCATTTAGTGGCCTGACCGGCTTGCGGCTCAGCCCGGCCCCGCGATAAAAGCCGCGAATGACCGATCAATCGCAAGCTTTGCCCGTTACTTCGCAGGATATCGACGCGGCCGCGCGGGTGATCGCGCCGTTCGCGGTACGGACGCCTTTGCTGTCACCGCCTGTTCTCAGCGAACGCGTGGGAGCGCGCGTGTTCCTGAAGCCGGAGCTGTTGCAGCGGACCGGCTCGTTCAAGTTTCGCGGCGCCTTCAACAAGCTGTCGTCGATCCCGTTGAGCGCGCGCGGCGGCGGCGTGGTGGCGTTCTCGTCCGGCAACCATGCCCAGGGCGTGGCGGCGGCGGCGCAGCTTCTGAAGATGCAGGCGACCATCGTGATGCCGGCGGATGCGCCGCTGTCCAAGCGCGAACGCACCAAGGCCTATGGCGCCGAGGTCGTGCTGTACGACCGCGACCGCGAGGATCGCGAAGCCATCGCCCGCGACATTGCCGGCAAACGCGGCGCGACGCTGGTGCCGCCTTATGACGATCCTTTTGTGATCGCGGGCCAGGGCACGGTGGGGCGGGAAATCGCCGAGGACATGGCCGCGCTCGGTTTGACGCCCGATATCGTGGTGGCGCCGGCCTCGGGGGGCGGCCTGGTGGCGGGGATCGCGACGGCGGTGAAGGCGCGTTATCCGCAAGCCCAGCTGATGTCAGCGGAGCCCGACGGTTTTGACGATCATGCGCGTTCGCTGCGCGCGGGCAAACGCGAGCCGCATCGCGCCGAAGGCCGCACCATCTGCGACGCGCTGATGGCGTCTATCCCGGGCGAAATCACCTTCGCCATCAATTCCCGGCTGCTCTCACAGGGCGTCACCGCAACGGACGCGGAAGTAGGGACGGCTGTCGGGTTTGCGTTCCGCGAGCTGAAGCTCGTGGTCGAACCGGGCGGCGCGGTTGGGCTGGCGGCGCTGCTCGCCGGTCACATCGATGCGAAGGCCAAGAACGTCGTCATCGTGCTGTCCGGCGGCAATGTCGATGCGGATCTGTTCGCGAAACTGATCGGCTGAGCGCAGGATCAAGCCGTCACGAGAACAGCGCGATCTTCTCGGCCTGGCTCAAGCGCCGGATCGGCGCCAGCGGATCGGACGCTGAAATGGGCTTGCGCAGGATGCCGCTCGCGACAAGCGTCGATCCGAGCGACGGCTCGTCCGCCGGCTCAGGCGAAGAATCGTACGACGGTTTAGCAAGGCGATCGGCGGCGGAGTCCAAAGAAGGCTGCAGCGGCGGCGGAGCAGGGGACGGCGGCATGACCGGCACCACCGCCATCGCGGCCGGCGGCTCGGGCACCGATACAGCCACTTCAGGTTCAGGAAGCGGCGGATCTGCGCGATGCATTTCCGGCAATGGCGCTTCGGCATCCAGATCGGAAGCATCGGGCGCGGCCATTTCCATCGCGATCATGTCGAGTACCGCCTCGTCATGGGCGTCGGCAGCCATGTCGGCCACTTCTGAAGTCACCACCTCGACGGCGGTATCGGCCATCGCGGCTGGTGCATCTATCGTCTCGGCCGTTACGGCCGCGGTCTCCACGACCTCAACGGTTTCTACGATCGCTTCGGCGGCTGCGCCGGCCGGCGCAGCCTGGGCGCTCTCGGCCACCTCAGTATGGCCGGTTGCGGCTGGGGCTTGCTCCATGGCCGCAGCCGGCATTTCGTCCGAAGTCATCGGCGACGAGACGGAGGAGGGCGGTGGCGCAATATCAGTTGCCGCTTCTGCTGGCGCGCTGTCGCGCCCGTCAAACGCCGCGAGGCTGCTGTCGATCAGATCGAATGCGGCGCTGAGTGCGGTGCCTGGCTCACTCGACGAGATTCGCTCGCAGCTGGCTTCGATGGCGGCGATCTGCGAATCGATCAGGTCGCAAATCCGGCCGTCGGCGCCGATCTCGCGCCATCGCCAGGAAATTTCCTTGATGACCCGCACGCCCTTGTGCACCGGCGCCAGATTTTCCTCCAGCGCAAAATTGTCGAGTGCGGCCGATGCTACGGCTCTGGCATCGTCGAGCGTGGCCTTGATCGTCGCCAAGGCATCCGCGAGCCTGTTGTCGGCGTCCTGTTGTTTCTGCGCGACGATGGACTGTTCGATCCGCGCCACCGCATCGAGCACCATGCGCGTGTCGGCGTTGCGGTTGCGCTTGGCATATTCGCCGAGAAACCAGCGGCCCCGCGCGGTCTCCATGAAGGCTTCGCTGATCGCGTCATAATCTTCCTCGCTCGGCTGGGTTGCGCGAGCGGAAATCGGCGACAGGGCAAATGCTTCGTTGGCCATCTTAAACTCTTCCGCGCAAATCACTGCGCGTTACGCTAACGATCATCATGATCTCAAGCGAATCGCAATTGAATTGATGCCGCCCGAATCACAAATCCCCATCGCATCGCGTGACATGGCCAGGCGATTCGCGGTCTGGCTGCGGTTATTCTACGGCACGACGTTCGGCCTGGGCGGCACTTATTTGCCGTTCTTCCCGGTGTGGTTGAAGGCGGTCGGGATCGATCCGTCGTGGATCGGGATGATCGCCGCCGCACCGCCGGTGACGCGGTTTACGGTGCTGCCGTTCATCACCGGCCTTGCCGAGCGCCGGCAGTCGGTGCGCGGCGCCATGATCGCCACCGCATTCGCGACGGCGGTCGGATTCACCCTGGTCGGAACGCAGCATCAGCCGCTGCTGGTCTTCCTGTTGTTCGCGGTGACGGCCTGCGTGTGGACGCCGATGGTGCCACTGACCGACGCCTATGCGTTGCGCGGCGTGGCGCGCTACGGCCTGAATTACGGGCCACTGCGGCTGTGGGGCTCGGTGGCGTTTATCCTGGGCGCGCTGGCCTGCGGGGTGCTGGTCGATATCATCGCGGCCCGGCATCTGATCTGGGTCATTGCCGGCATGGCGGGGCTGGGCGCCGTGATCGGCCTTGGGCTTCAGCCGCTGGACCAGCCGAAGGCCGCGCCAACACCGCTTCAACCGGCGGGCGCGCTGCTCCGCGATCCCGGCTTTGTGGCGATCATCCTGGCTTCGGCGCTGATCCAGGGCAGCCATGCCGCGTACTACGCTTTCGGCTCCATCACCTGGCAGGCTTCCGGTCTAAGCGGGCTGACCATTGCGGGCTTGTGGGCGCTGGGTGTGATCGCCGAAATCGTGGTGTTCGCGCTGTCGCCGCGATTCACGCTGGCGCCGTCGCTACTGGTGGTGATCGGGGCACTGAGCGGGGTCGTGCGCTGGACGCTGACCGCGCAGGAGCCGCCGATCGCCGTCCTTGCGCTTGTCCAATTGACGCACGGATTGACCTTCGGGCTCACCCAGGTCGGGACCATGAGCCTCCTCGTGTATCGCGTCCCCGGTCACGTGATGGCGCGGGGCCAGGGCTATCTCGCGGCCTGCGGCGGCATCGTCGCGAGCAGCGCATCGATCCTGTCGGGGGCGGTCTATGCCCGCTACGGGCAGGGCGTTTATTACGTCATGGCCGCGATGGCGTTGTCAGGCGCCATCGTGATGTGGCTGGCGCGGCACAGATTAGCGGATCACCCCCAGAGCGTTGCCTCCGGCGGATAGACCAGGCTGCCGTCGTAGCGCAGGCCGTCCTTGCGGTCGCGCGCCAGCAGCAAGGGACCGTCGAGATCGACAAATTGCGCGTCCTGCGCCAGCAGCATCGCCGGCGCCATCGCCAGCGATGTGGCGACCATACACCCGATCATCAGTTCGAATCCAAGCGCACGCGCGGCGTCCGCCATCGCCATCGCCTCCGTGAGGCCACCTGTCTTGTCGAGCTTGATGTTGATGGCATCGTAGCGCTCGCGCAGTCCGTCGAGCGAAGCGCGATCGTGCACGCTCTCGTCGGCACAGACGGCGAGCGGCCGCTTGATGCGCGCCAGCGCCTCGTCGCGGCCGGCGGGCAGCGGCTGTTCGACCAGCGTGACGCCGACTTCACCGCATTCGGCGAGGTTTTGCTCGAGATTCTCAGGGGTCCAGGCCTCATTGGCGTCGACGATCAGTTCTGATTCGGGCGCAGCCTTGCGCACCGCGGCGATTCGCGCCCCATCGCCGTCGCCGCCGAGCTTGATCTTGAGCAGCGGCCGGTGCGCGGCCTTGGCGGTCGCAGCCGCCATCGCCTCCGGCGTTCCCAATGAGATGGTGTAGGCCGTGGTGCAGGCCCGGGGCGAGGGGCGTCCGAGCATGTCCCAGGCGCGCAAGCCCTTGGTCTTGGCCTCCAGGTCCATGAGCGCGCAATCCAGCGCATTGCGGGCGGCGCCTGCCGGCATCGCGGCTTGCAAGGCCTGCCGGTCGAGGCCTCGCCGCAACAGCTCCCGCATCGGCTTCAGCGCCGCCAGTGTGGCTTCCGGCGTCTCGCCATAGCGGGGATAGGGAACGCATTCGCCACGCCCGGTCAGGCCGCCGCAGCTTACTTCCGCCACAACCGTCACGGCTTCTGTCTTGGCGCCACGGCTGATGGTGAAGGTGCCGGCGATGGGCCAGCGTTCGATTCGGGCAGAAAGCTTTAGGGATTGGCTGGAAGTCATTTTAAGGTCTGGCAATTTCTGAACCGTATGCTTGCCCGGTGCAACCAAGTATGGCTGGTTATGGGCCGCTTCGACAAGGCAGCGGCGTGTGGGAACCTTCCTCTTCATGAATAGCGGAGAATCGGCACTGGAGCAGCGCGTGAGCGGCGACCCGACATTGGAGCGGATCGCGCAAGGCAATGGACTTGCGCTGTGCGCCGCGGGGCCGTGGATCGCTTCCTTTGCCCCGGTGCTGGAGCAGATCGTCGCCGAGGCTGAAAAGCTCGGGGGCAGCCGGCCCGACATCTTCATCGATGTGTCTGGGGTTTCCAGGCTCGACACCTTCGGGGCCTGGCTGATCGAGCGGCTTCGCCGCAGCCTGACCCAGGGCAACACCGAGGCGAAGATCGCGGGCCTTTCGGCAAACTATTCCAGCCTGGTCGACGAGGTGCGCCGGGTGAAGGCCGCGCCGGCTGATGTCTCGACATCGGTGAGCATCACCGGGATGCTGGATCAGATCGGCCGCAGCGTGGCCGGCTTCGGCACCACGATCGTGCAATTGATCGACATGCTCGGCGCCGTGCTCGCCGCGACCGGCAGGGTCATGATCCGTCCGACGACCTTCCGACTGACCTCGACCGTGCATCATCTCGAACAGGTCTGCTGGCGCGCGGTGCCGATTGTCGGGCTCATCACCTTCCTGATCGGCTGCATCATCTCCCAGCAGGGCATCTTTCATTTTCGCCGCTTCGGCGCCGACATCTTCGTGGTCGACATGCTCGGCGTGCTGGTGCTGCGCGAGATCGGCGTGCTGCTGGTCGCCATCATGGTGGCGGGCCGCTCGGGCAGCGCCTACACCGCCGAGCTTGGCTCGATGAAGATGCGTGAGGAGATCGATGCGCTTCGCACCATGGGCTTCGATCCGATCGAGGTTTTGGTGCTGCCGCGGCTGCTGGCGCTGATCATCGCGCTGCCGATCCTGGCGTTCCTCGGCGCGATGGCGGCGCTGTATGGCGGCGGGCTGGTGGCATGGCTTTACGGCGGCGTCGATCCCGAAGCGTTCCTGCTCCGGCTGCGCGACGCCATCTCGATCGATCATTTCATCGTCGGAATCGTCAAGGCGCCGGTCATGGCGGCGGTGATCGGGATCGTCGCCTGCGTCGAAGGCCTTGCGGTCGAAGGCAGTGCGGAATCGCTCGGTCAGCACACCACGTCCTCGGTCGTGAAAGGGATCTTCTTCGTCATCGTGATGGACGGCGTGTTCGCGATCTTCTTCGCATCGATCGGAATTTGACGATGGCGGCTGAAATTTCCGACGCCATCATCCGGGTTCGCGACATCACCGTGCAGTTCGGGGCGACGCGCGTGCTCGACGGGCTCAATCTCGACGTCAAGCGCGGGGAAATCCTCGGCTTTGTCGGTCCGTCGGGCGCGGGCAAATCGGTGCTGACGCGCACCATCATCGGCCTGGTGCCGAAGGTGGCCGGGCGCATCGAGGTGTTCGGCATCGATCTCGATGCGGCCGATGCCAAGGCGCGGCGCGGCGTCGAGCGGCGCTGGGGCATCCTGTTCCAGCAGGGCGCGCTGTTTTCCTCGCTGACGGTGCGGCAGAACATCCAGTTCCCGGTGCGCGAATATCTCAACGTCTCGCAACGGCTGCTCGACGAAATCACGGTTGCCAAGCTCGGCATGGTGGGGCTGCGTCCCGAAGTAGCCGATCGTTTCCCCTCCGAGCTCTCCGGCGGCATGATCAAGCGCGTGGCGCTGGCACGCGCGCTGGCGCTCGATCCGGAACTCGTCTTCCTCGACGAGCCGACCTCGGGCCTCGATCCGATCGGCGCCGGCGATTTCGACGAGCTGGTGCGGACCCTGCAGCGTACTTTGGGGCTGACCGTTTTCATGGTAACCCACGATCTCGACAGCCTTTATACCGCTTGTGACCGTATTGCCGTTTTAGGGAACGGTAAGATCATTGCCGCAGGATCGATGGCCGACATGCAGGCCTCGCAGCATCCCTGGTTGAGGGCCTATTTCCACGGCAAGCGCGCCCGCGCTGTGATGAACCAGTGAGTAGTTGGGCTAGCGGATATTCGACACCGGAGTTGGTTTGATGGAAACGCGGGCGAACTTCGTCCTGATCGGATCGTTCACGCTGGCGGTGATCGCCGCGGCGTTCGGCTTCGTGATGTGGTTTCAGAGTCTCCACACCACCAAGGCGCGCACGCCGCTGCGCATCATCTTCGAGGGCCCGGCTTCGGGCTTGCGCAACGGCGGCAGCGTGAATTTCAATGGTATCCGGGTAGGAGAGGTGGTCTCCGTCAAGCTCGATAACCCGCGCCGGGTGGTCGCGCTCGCGATGATCGAGAACAACGCCCCGATCCGCAAGGACACCCAGGTGGGGCTCGAATTCCAGGGCCTGACCGGGGTCGCCGCGATTTCGCTCAAGGGCGGCGAGGAGGCAGCACCTGGCGTCCCGCTCGACGAGGACGGCGTGCCGGTGCTGACCGCCGATCCGAACGGATTGCAGGACGTGACCGAGGCCATCAGGGGAACGCTGCAGAACATCAACCGGGTGGTCGCGGACAACCAGGCAACGGTCAAAAACTCGCTGCATAACCTTGAGACCTTCACGGGATCGCTGGCGCGCAATTCCGAGAAGATCGACGACCTCATGCTGAAGGTCGATGGCGTGATGGCGAAGGCCGACAGCCTGATGCTCGGATTGGATACGCTGGCCGGCGGCAAGGAGGGCGGCGAGCTGTTCCTGACGGTGAAATCGATCCGCGAACTCGCCGAGGATTTCGACAAGCGCTCCGGCGCCTTGATGACCGACGGCCGCAAGACGCTCGGCGATATCAGCCGCGCGGTGAACAATCTCGACCGCAACCCGACGCGCCTGATCTTCGGCCCGGGCAACAGCACGGCCTCGACACCACCGCCCGCGCCGGCGCCCGCCGCGACGGAGAGGAAGCGGCCGTAGAGGCGTCGCAGGGCGCATAGCCAACGGGTCGCGCCAATGCAGCCCATCGTCGCTTTGCTCCTCGCAATGACAGCATCCTTGTTGCAAATACAGATTCGCATTGCCGCGGCGCGGATAGCGTCCGGATTTTTTCAAAACGTTTCGCCCGGAGAGGGCGTGGGGAATGCCGGGTGCCCGCCGCACCCGCAGCCTCGCGTGCAGAAAATAGAAAGCACACGAGTTAGTCTCCGCGAGGTCGCCGGAATCACCCGGCATTCCCGCACGCGATGGTTTTAACGGCTTATTTCGTGCTCTCCCCGGCGATCGGGCTTTGTTGCCGCCGTTGTCTTGCGAATAAAGCGAGTCCGCGCCCGGTCGGGCCGACCTCACCTTCGCAAGACGTGACGCCAGCGTCGAGGCGTCAGGACCACACGACTTCGCCGTCCGCAAGCCTGCGCCGTTCGTCCGCGTGCCGTCGATCGCTCACAGGCTGTTGTGCCCGCCCTGCAAACTCAGTCGCACGCTCCGGCGCCGCCGCGTCCACCGCATCCCGCCCCGCGTCCGTGACGATCGCGATACGCCCCTCGAGTGGGACGAGACGGCGACGGACATGGAGGTGATTTGGCTGGGATGTGAACCAGAATATTTTTGCAAAGGGGACTCGACAGCCCAAATCAGCAGATGGGGCCGTTTCAACACATCACATGATACGGGCTACATCGAGACCGATCATCGCAACACTAGCGGGACCACGGGAAATCAAAAACCCGGATGTCGCTTTGCTCATCCGGGCTACGCTAGCTGCGCTCAACCCACCCCACTGCAAGCGATCGATGTTGCTGCAAATGCGAGTCCACGCTTGTCCACTTTGCGCAAGAGGGGGCACCGGCGAGGCCCGCGCGCGGTTGCGATAATCAGTCAAGGCCCACTTTGCCGGGCGCCCAGTAGGCCTTGGTCGAGATGCGTGGAGTTGTGACTTCCAGCTGTTTGAGGCTCTGTCGCAGCCGTTGGACGGTGCCGGCCTTTCCGGCGAACACGAACGATGCTCCGGTGGCCGCAAGCGATGGAAGGGCCGCCGCCATCTGCTCGACGTGCGCATCATCCGTACGTTTCCCGAACAGAGCGGCGCCCGAAAGATCCATATGCTTCAGCACGTGCCTGCCGGCTTCCATGTCGTCGAGTTCGAAATGAAGCGCGGCGGACCGTGTCGGATGATGAGCGGATAACGCATAGGCGAGACCGATCGAAGTTTCGTCGCCGAAGACAGCGAGCGGTCCGGATGCAGGGCGCACGTCGATCGAGCCCCGCGGGCCAAAGACATCGCACTCGTCGCCGGGTTTGACGTCCCGGACCCAAGCGCTCCCGGGACCGACGCCGTGTGCGTAGCATAGAATGCGGGTGCGTCCGGTCGATGCCTCCCATTCGATCGGCGTGTAGGTCCGTGTGACGAACGGCGCGGCCATGGCGATCTGCACCTTCTGGCCGGGCGCCCAGACCGCGCCTCGAAGCGCTGGGCCCTCAAGCGAGATGAGGCGGAATCGTCCAGCGATCGGTTTGCATGCGAAGACGGTCGCGCGTCGCATGAGTATACGGCGCAGCACGCCGCCGAGCCGTCCCTTAACGCTCTCTGCCGGCATCAGGGGACCCGCACGGTGAATTCGTTGCCGCGACCTTCGTCGACGGCAAGCGGCTGGGAGAGATAGCCGTTGGCGGGATTGCGGACGTAATCGAGATAGTCCGGCGCGAACGCATTCTCCCCGAGGATCGCAGCTCCGGACGCCAACCGCGGCTCGATCAGCTTGAGCACCGGCAAGTAAAGCGACCATGCGCCGTCGATCAGAAGGACATCAACCTCGCCATTAACGTCCTTAAGCGTTTCCAGTGCATCGCCTTCGCGGATCTCCGCCAGATCGGCAAGGCCCGTCGCTTCGAGGTTGGCCCGCGCCCGCGCCACTTTGGTGGGCTCAAGCTCCGAGCCGATCAGCTGGCCGCCGCCATTGTCCCGAAGCGCGGCCGCTAGATAGATCGTCGAGACCCCCATCGACGTACCGAACTCGACGATCCGGGTCGCCCTCCGCGCGCGCGCGATTGCGTAAAGGAACCGGCCATAGGCAGGAGAAACGGCCAGGAAATGATCGGCGTGACCGCGGTAAGTCATTCGGTAGCTCGCCCGTTCCTCGGAGACCAGCTTGGCGGCAGCTTCTTCTAGTGTTTTACCGGAAGCCTCGAACTGGGCTTTGACCTTGGCCATGAAGTCACGGTCCGCTGCTTCGGCGTTCTCATGAAGTTGGTCCAGAAACTGGGCGACGCGTCCATTGCTCAGAGAATTCACGAAACTTCCTTTCCCGATGATGGAGGCCGAGGCAGTCTCGACTGGTCCACAGGGATGAGATAAGGGGAGGCGGGATTGGCGTCATTCCGCAATCTGGACAAGTTATTATTCGTTTGCGCCAAAGACCTATGTTAGATCGGACGATTATGCCCATTCTGACAGACACCTCAGTTGCATCCGACTGGGTCGAGCCGGACGAGGTCGCGCGCTCGGTCGTCACCTATGGCATCGCATCGAAGAAGATCGGTACGATCGAGCTCGATATGCATCGCCACGCCAAGGGCCAAATCCTGCTCGTTCAGCGCGGTGCACTCAGCTGCCGAGTGGAGGGCGGACTATGGATCGTCCCGCCCCAGAGCGCCGTCTGGATACCAGGCGGCGCGCTCCACGCCATCAAGGCGACTGGCGCGCTCGAAGGCTACAGCGCGTTCGTCGCTACCGATGCCGACGCGCGCCTACCCCAGCGCTGCTGCACCGTCTCGGTGAAGCCGTTGCTGCGCGAACTGCTCTTCCGCGCGGCCAGCCTGCCGGTTTTCTACGAAGAGGCCGGCGCGAATTCGCGGTTGATGGCGGTGCTGCTCGACGAGATTGCGACCGCCGAGGTCGAGGATTTGCACCTACCGATGCCTACCGACGCACGGCTGCGCGACTTGATCGACCTCATGATGGCCGCCCCCTCGGAGCGGGGCACGCTGGAGGGCTGGGCGAAGCAAGCGGGCCTGAGCGAGCGGACGCTTGTGCGGCTGATCAGCCGCGAGACGGGGATGAGCTTCGGGCGGTGGCGCCAGCAACTTGGCGTCATGCTCGCTGTACAGTGGCTGGCCGGCGGTGCTTCGACTCAACAGGTGGCCGCCAACCTCGGCTATGAGAGTGTGCCTAGCTTCGTGACGATGTTCCGCAAGACGCTCGGCACCTCCCCAGGCAGGTACATGGCGGAGCGACATTCCGGCCGACATGCCAGTTCCTAGCTCCGACGACTCCCTTCGGAGCGGCAGCATCCACGTCCGCTTTGCGCCGACTTTTACAACAAAAACTGCCAGAAGTACGGACCCCATTAGCGGAGCGAAGTCCGCCGCTGATGCGAGCGCGGCGCAATACGCTTCGCTATTGCGCCCTGCGATCATAATGCCAGCCATGAACCGGCCGAAAAGAAAACGGAGGCAGCGATGCCTCCGTTTTCTTTTCATGGCCCTGTCTGAACTCTACCCCAGCCGTCCCGCCGCATGCGCGAGCAGGGTGTAGACCATGCCCGTTTCGGACGTGAGATGGCTGCGCAGCATCTGCGGTCCGCGATCGTCGCGCGCGACTTCGTCGAGCAGCCGCTCGAACTCGGTGATGTAGCGGTCGACGGTCTGCTTGAAGCTGCGGTCGGCGCGGTATTTGCGGGCAACCTCGTCGAACGCCTTCTGGCCGGCCGGCGTGTACAGCCGCTTGGTGAAGGCCTTGCTCTCGCCGCGCTGATAGCGATCCCACATTTCGGCGGCGAGATTGCGATCCATCAGGCGCGCGATGTCGAGCGACAGCGATTCCAGCGGATTGCCGCTGGCAGCAGGCTGCGGCCGGCCGCGCGGAGTGTCCTGGCCGCCATTGCCATCGGCGCGGTTGAGCAGGCCGGAGAGCCATCCGTCGTTGGCGGAATCCGAACTTGCGGGGCTGACCGGCGGCGCTTCGGTGCGCCGCGCAGCAGGCAGGCCGAGGTCCGGCGGCGGCAGGCTTGCGCTGCTGGCCTCGCGCGCGCGCGGCGGCGGTGGCGGTGCGGAGCGTGCCGGCTGCGCCTCGCTGCGTCCGCTGCTGACAGCCGCCAGCAGCTGCTCTTCCTCGCGCGGCGCGCTCGATCGGCCGGTGCCTACGACGTCCAGGCCGCGGCCATGGCGGGCCACGATCCGGTTCAACTCGGCCAGCGCCTCGATCTGGTCGACGATGACCTTGCG
This sequence comes from Bradyrhizobium canariense, assembly GCF_900105125.1. NCBI lineage: Bacteria > Pseudomonadati > Pseudomonadota > Alphaproteobacteria > Hyphomicrobiales > Nitrobacteraceae > Bradyrhizobium > Bradyrhizobium canariense. Next base: position 193,365 of record NZ_LT629750.1, read on the forward strand.
CATCTGCGAGGTGCTCTCGGCGGCTTCCTGCGGCATTTCCAGCACGCCACGGCGAAGCTCGTTGCGTGTGCTCTCCAGCTCGCGGTGCATTTCGGAAGCCATCTGCTTCATGCCCGAGACCACGGCGGCGAACTTGTCGGCCGATTGCTTGAACATCGCGTCGGCTTCCTGCGTACCCTGGTGATAGAGCTGGCTCATGGTGTCTGATGTCAGCCGGCGTTCTTGTTCGGCGGCCTGACGGACCGCCTCGAACTGCCGGGTGATCGCGGCGGAGCCCGCACCGGCGGTTTCCGCCACCACCCGGGCGATATCGCGTGCGCGCTCTTCGGCGGCGGCCAGCGATTCGTCGAGCAGGCTGGTGAAGCGCGACAGCCGCTGGTCGAGATCGGTGGTCCGCAGGTCGATCGTGGTGACCAGCGATTCCAGCGTCGCCTTGCGCTCGGCGACGGAAGCGGTGGCGCTGCGGTTGCTCTGCTCCACCACAGCGGCCGCCTCGACCAGCATCCTGCCATGGGTGTCGAACTGGCCGGACAGCGAGCCGAGATTTTCCAGCGCGCCGCTGGTCTTGGCGTTGAAGTCGTTCAACTGGTCTTCCAGCGCCTGGGTCGCGATGCCGTTGCGCGAGGTGACGTCGTTCATGGCGGAGACGAAGTCGGCTACGCGGGTCACAAGCGCGCGCTCGAGCGAGTTGAGATTGTCGTGCGCACCGGTCAACACTTCCTGCAGCAGGATATTGCCTTCGCGCAGCCGCTCGAACAGGGCGACCGTGTCGGTGCGCAGGATCTTGCTGGTTTCCTGCATCTCGGTGACCGCCGCGATCGAGACCTGACGCGACTGGTCGATCGCCGCCCGCGAGGAGTGCTCGAGGTCCTTGATCGACTTGTTGACCGCGCCGGTCGCCATTTCGCCGGCCGCCGTAATCGTCCGCGCGACATCGGATCCGTTGGTCGTCATCGATTGCGAGAACGCCTGTCCGCGGGTTTCAATCGATTTCAGGGCATCCGACGTAACGCGGTCGATGTCGACCGTGAGCTGGCTGGTCTTGGCGCCGATGGCGTCGACAAGCGTACCGCGCTTGCCGTCGATCATCTGCGCAAGCCGCTCGGTCTGCTGCTGGACATAGGTGACGATCTCGTCGGTCTTGCCGGTCATGGTGGAACCGAAAGCACTGCTGGCGGAGAGAACCGAACGTTCGATATCCGCCGAGGTCGACTTGATCTTCGACGTGACCTCGTTCGAGACGGCCACCAGCGCGCTCTGCGCATTGACGGCCGTGGTCTGGATGTTGTCGGTGGTATTGGCGGTGACCACACCGAGCGAGCGCTCGATATCGGCGGAGATCGCCTTGATCTGGCTGGCGGCGTCGGATGACGTCGCGATCAGCGAGCTTTGCGCCTCACGCGCGCTGTTCAGGATCGAGGCGGCGGTGTCCGTCCCAACCGATGTCAGTGAGCGTTCCACATCGGCCGCCAGCGACCGGACGTGATTGGACGCCTCCAACGAAGCGTTCACGAGCGTGCTCTGCGCGTCGCGCGCGCCCGCCGTGATCGACTCGGCGGTCGAGGTGCCGGCCATGGTCAGCGAGCGCTGGACATCGGCTGTCAGCGATTTGACCTGGCTGGCGGCGTCAGCGGATGCCGTGACCAGGATGCCCTGAGCCTCCCGTGCGCCGGCGACCACCGCACCGGCGGTGGAGGTGCCCGCGGCCGAGAGCGTTCGCTCGACATCGGCGGACAGCGTCTTGATCTGCGTCGCCGCATCGGCGGACGATGCCACCAGCGTAGACTGGGCATCGCGGGCGCTGGCCAGGATCGAGTTCGCAGCGCCGGTGCCGACCGCGGTGAGGGCGGTTTCGACTTCCGACGAAGTCAGCTTCAACTGGGCGCCGACGTCGGAGGAAACCGACAGCAGCGACTGTTGCGCGGCGCGCGCGCCGGTCTGAATGGTTTCGCTGGTGTTGACCACGAGATTGGTCAGCGAGCGCTCGGCATCCTCGACATGCGCCTTGATTCCGGAGGACAGTTCCTCGGCGCGCGCCATCAGGCCTTCGCTGGCCTGCCGCCCGCTGCTTTCGATGCGACCGGCCACCGCTTCGACGCGCGACCCCAACAGATCCTCGAATTGCGCGACACGCATGTCGATGTCGTTCGCCACAGAGCCGATCTTGCTTTCGATGCCCTGGTGGATTTCCTGGAACCGCGCCGTGATGGTGTCGGACAACAGCGCGCTGCGGCCATCGATGGTTTCGGTCACATTAGCAATGCGCCGGTCGACGGCTTCGACCGCCTGCGCGGTGCCGTCCGTCAGCGAGGTGGTGAGGTGGGTGATTCGCGAGTCGATCGACTGGATCGCCTGCGTCGTGCCGTCGGTCAGCGACGAGGTCAGCTGGGTGAGGCGGGCATCGATCGACTGGATCGCCTGCGCGGCGCCGTCGGTCAGCGATGATGACAGCGTGCCGAGATGACTGTCGATGGTTTCGGTCACCGACCTGGCGCGGTCATCGAATGTCTGTTCGAGCGATTTGAGGCGGCCGTCGACGGTTTCGTCGAACGACTTGATCCTGGTGTCGAGCGACGTATCGAGATTGGCGACAGTGGTTCCGAGCGTGGTCTCGAAATGCAGAAGGCGCTGGTCCAGCGTGGCGGTGATCTCGCCGCTGTTCGAGCTCAGGCGGGTGTCGAAGGTATCGACATAGGTCTTGAGGCTTTCCGCGATGTCCTGCGTGCGCTGACCCATGCGATCGACGATCTCGCCGCCAAAGGTTTTGACGGTGCGGTCGAATTCGGAGATGTGACGGGTGATCAGCGCGCCGAGCGTGCCGCTGTCGCGCGCGAATTTCTCCGCAAGCTCCGAGCCCTGATTCTTCACCAGTTCATCGAAGGCGCTGATCTGCAGGCTGAGCGTGTCGTGCGCGGTCTCGGTCTGGCCGACGACCTTCGCCACCAGTGAATTCACGGTCACGTCGAGTGCGTCGCTCGCCTTGTCGCCGCTGGTCAGGATCTGGGAGGCGAGGCGATTGCCGGCGTCGTCGATCTTGCTGACGAGATCGCCGCTGCGCAGCTCGAGCTCCAGCAACAGCGAGTCGCTGGAATTCTTCAGCGAGTCATGAACCTGCTCGGTACGGTCGGAAATACCGTCGACGATGGTGGAAGAACGCTGCTCGAATTCGCTGGTGATGCGGTCGATCCGCTCGTTCAGCATGTCGTGGACGCGGTCGGCGAGATCGACGAACTCGTCATGCACGTGCCCGGTCTTGAAATTGAGGCTGGTGGTCAGCCGCTCGCTGGCGTCGAGCACCGCGCGCGTGGTTTCGGCGCTGGCTTCCTCGAGGCGGTCGAGCAGGTCGCCGCCGCGCTCGCCGAGCGCGAGGATCATGTTGTCGCCGGCGTTGCTGAGCGCGCTGGTGATGTGGGCGCCGCGTTCCTCCAGTGCACCGGTGATGCTCTTGGCGACTTCGTCGACGCGGGAGGCGATGGCGTCCGAGATCAGCGCGATGTCGTGGCGCAGGTCGATCTGCACGCCGGAAATGGCGCTGCGAACCTGTTCGGCCTGTCCGACGAGGTTGTCACGCTGGTGGGCGATATCCTGCAGCAGCGCGCGGATTCGCACCTCGTTGTCACTATAGGCGCGTTCAAGCGCGGCGACTTCGTTGGCGACCAGGGTTTCGAGTTCGCCGGCGCGCGCGATCGCGCGCTCGACGCCGTCGCCCATGGCGGCGACTTCGCGGCGGATCGCCTGGCCGACGGTCACCATCGAGTCGCTGGCCGCGCCCTCCGGCTCCGAAAAACGAATCGCGACCTGCGCCATCGACTGCGCGATCATGCGCAATTCCTGGCTGCGCCAGGTCAGGCTGGCGAGGAAATAGATCAGCAGCACCGGCGCCACGAACAGCGCGGCAAGGCCGGCCAGCGCCAGCACGCCACCGCTGCCCTGACCGATGGCGGCCTTCAGCGAGGGCAGAAAGCCGATCATCAGCACGGCGGCGCCGACGCACCAGACCGCGGCAAACAGCGTGGCCATCGTATAGACGCTGCGGGCGGGGCGGCCGGTCTGGATGGCTTGCAGAATCTGCCCAATGGTTTCGCGGTCGTCGTTGGCGGCGCGGCGAGTCGCGCGCGGTTCTTCGATGGCGTCGAAGATCGTGTGGTCGGCGCCTGGCCGGGCGCCGAAAGCGGGTTCGTTGTAAGAAGAGGAAGGTGAATCCGTCGCAGTCAGATCGTTGCGGACTGAATCGTGGTCGGTCTCAGAGCTCGGCGTGTTGTCGATATTCAAGGCTTCCTGGATGGCGGAAAGCGCGACTTCGGTAGGGTCTTTGACCTTTTTGGGGTTGTTCGCCATGTTCAGTCTTAGCCCTCGTTTTACTTTTACGCGCCCGCCGATACTTGCGCGCCACCCGCAAGCTCGCAGCCGATCTTATGCCGCGCGCGGCGCGCCAGCGCGTCCGTCGGTCGGCATGTCCGCTACATCCGCAACATCCTATTGGTTGAGCGATGCGAATGAAATGGTTGCGATTAATACAATCTTAATCATCGTTAACAGCCGGGCGTCGTAAGGTCTTCAGAGTCCTTAAAGTTCCCTGAACGCCGCTGTGGATCACGGCAACTCTTGGCCAAAAACAAGGCAAACTTGCGGCAGGTGAGCACAACGTCTTGTTAACCATTTCCGTGATTGGCTGGCGAAAACGCCACTGCCGAAACCGGTCGGCAGCGGAACTGGGTTATTGCCATGTCGCTTCGTTTCGAACGGATTGAATGGATGCCATCGCCGCCGCTTGCCCCGGATGACGGTCCGATCGATCTCGGACATCTCAAGCGAATGACGCTTGGCGACGCCGGCCTCGAGCACGAGGTGCTGGCGATGTTCTCGGCCCAGGCCGTCACCCTGATCGCTAAGCTCGCCACCATGCCATCAGACGCGCCCGCGCTCGCGCACACACTGAAAGGCTCGGCGCGCGCGATCGGCGCATTTCGCGTCGCCGATGCCGCCGAATCCCTGGAAACCGCGATACGCCATGGCGGCGCAACCTCCGAGCCGCTTGCGGAGCTAAACCACGCTGTCGCCGAGGCGCGGGCGGCGATCGACGCGCTGTTGCGCCGCTCCTGATCCGGCCCGCCGCGCAAATCCACCGCACTAGCGCAGACCGGATCGACCCGTTATAGGACAGGCCAGTCCTCATTTATTCCCGCAGCAAGAGCAATCATGGCCAAGATCACTTTTGTCGACCATTCCGGCGAATCCCGCACCATTGATGTTGAAAACGGCGCTACTGTAATGGAAGCGGCGATCCGCAACGGCATCCCGGGGATCGAAGCGGAATGCGGCGGGGCCTGCGCCTGCGCGACCTGCCACGTCTATGTCGATGAGGCCTGGCGCGAGAAGGTCGGCGCGCCGTCGCCGATGGAAGAGGATATGCTGGATTTCGGTTTCGACGTGCGGCCGAATTCGCGGCTGTCGTGCCAGATCAAGGTCAGCGATGCCCTCGATGGTCTCGTGGTGACCACGCCTGAGCGGCAGGCCTAGAACGCTTCCGGCCGCTGCTGAATCGGAACCGACGCTTTATTCTATTCTTTATTTGATGCGTTTTGATGCGTTTTCGTGGCGCGAACCGGTATCGGATTCGCTCGAGGCGGTTTAGGGCACGATCCGGACTCTAGGACGCCGGCTGGACGATGTTCACCCCGCGACGCAGCCAGGGTTGAAAGTTCCTGATGATCTCCGGTGTCAGCGGCGTCGGCTTGCGCGTCTGCTCGTTGATCAGGACGTTGGTCGATTGCGCCGACGCAATGCATTTTCCGGCCGAGAACACCACCTGATCGAACGTGACGGAGGTCCGGCCTAACCTAGACAGCCCGAGCCCCAACTCGATCGTGCCGGGCCAGTGCAACTCGGCGCGGAAATGCATGTCGAGGCGCACCATGACCCAGGCGAGCCCCGGCGGCATCAGGCCATAGCTGCGATCTTTCATCAGCGTGACGCGGCCGGTTTCGAAATAGGTTGCATAGACGGCGTTATTGACGTGCTGATTGGGATCGAGATCGCCAAAGCGGACGTTGTCCGTCAGCCGAAAGGGAAAGTCCTCCAGGCGCGGGGTTGAATCGAGACGGGCTTCTGCGTTCACGGGGAGGATATCCGGGATTTCAGGTTCTTGAAGCCGAGTTCGCGAACGCCGGCAAGGGGTTGCGGCGATCGCAGGTGCCCGATTTATGGCTTTCCCAAAGCTTCTGTCTTGGCTAGACAGGCGCAGCCCATAGAACAATTGGCTTGGCATAGTCCAACTGAAAAGAAGCTGACATGAGCGAAGTGATCAAAACCGATGTGCTGATTATTGGCGCGGGTCCGTGCGGACTGTTTGCCGTTTTCGAACTGGGCCTGCTCGATATGAAAGTGCATCTTGTCGACATCCTCGACAAGATCGGCGGCCAGTGCGCCGAGCTCTATCCGGAAAAGCCGATCTACGACATTCCCGGCATTCCCTTCGTCACCGGCCAGGGCCTGACCGAGGCACTGCTGGAGCAGGTCAAGCCGTTCAACCCGACCTTCCATCTCAACGAAATGGTGGAGAAGATCGAGAAGATCGGCGATCCGCTTTTTCGCATCACCACCGACGCCGGCAAGGTGTTCGAGTGCAAGGTGGTTGTCGTCTCCGCCGGTGGCGGCTCGTTCCAGCCGAAACGGCCGCCGGTGCCGGGCATCGAAGCCTATGAGGGCACCTCGGTGTTTTACGCCGTGCGCAAGATGGAGCAGTTCCGCGACAAGGAACTGCTGATTGTCGGCGGCGGAGATTCCGCGCTCGACTGGACCCTCAATCTGCATCCGGTCGCCAAGCGCGTGACGCTGCTGCACCGGCGCGACGATTTCCGCGCAGCGCCGCACAGCGTCGAACAAATGCGTGCGCTGGTGGCTTCCGGAAAAATGGATTTGAAGATCGGTCAGGTGACGGAGCTTAAAGGCGAGGGCGGCAAGCTGTCGGGCGCTACGGTCAAAGGCAACGACAACGCGGTGACGAATGTGAGCTGCGATACGATTCTGCCGTTCTTCGGCCTGACCATGAAGCTCGGGCCGGTCGCGAACTGGGGCATCGCGCTTGAGAACAATCTGGTGCCGGTCGAGACCGCATCGTTCGAGACCAATGTGCCTGGAGTTTTCGCGATCGGCGACATCAACACCTATCCCGGCAAGCTGAAGCTGATCCTGTCGGGATTCCACGAGGGTGCGTTGATGGCACAGAAGGCGCACCGTTACGTCTATCCGGACAAACGGCTGGTGTTCCAGTACACGACGTCGTCGTCGAGTCTGCAAAAGAAGCTCGGGGTCAACTGACGATTGTCCGGCTCAAGCGGTTGCGGCAAATACGTGGCGAACATTCGTTCCTGCGACACGCTTGTGACAACTGCCGGTTCCGCAGGGCCGTTTGATTTGCCGCTGCGGCACTGGAACCGTCCGCGAAATGGCCTTAGTCTGCGGCCATTATTTTATGCATTAATCAGGTGAATGATGATGTGGACTTCCGTATCCAGATTTCGTTTTGCGCTGCCGGGTATCTTGGGCCTCGCGATGGCGCTCGCGGTCATGCTTCCGGTCAAGGCCGCGGAGCCAACGGCTGCCGGACCTACCGCTACCGCTGCGGGACTCTGGCAGAAGATCGAGGACGGCAAGCCGGTGGTATGGGTTCTCGTGGTCGATCATCAAGACGGCATTTTCGAAGGCGTGATCGCCAAGACGTTTCCGGAAGATCCCACCGAGATCTGCTCGAAATGCACCGATGATCGCAAGAATGCGCCGGTGCTCGGAATTTCGTTTATCAGGAACATGAAGCGCCAGGGCGACGGATTGAAGTACGAGGACGGCAACGTGCTCGATCCGCGCGACGGCAAGATCTATCATGCCAAGATGAGCGTGAGCGCTGACGGTCAGACGCTCACCATGCGCGGCTATTGGGGTATTTCGCTGCTCGGCAAGGACGAGACCTGGTATCGGCTGCCGGATACGGCCATGGCCCAGCTCGATCCCGGCATCGTCGCGAAATATCTGCCGACGCAGGCTGCGGCAATGAAACCGCCGCCGGTACCGGTCAAGAAGCACTAATCCCAGCAGTATTAAGTTAGGAAGCTCGGACTTAGTTCGCCGTCGGCGCGGCAGCGAGCTGTCCGCGCCAGTCCGTTCAGCGCGCGCCCGGCGCGCCGCCCACGGGCGAGCCCGGCACAGGCAAGCCCGGCACAAGCGAACTTGGCAGGGGCGGTACCGGCTCCGACGTCACTTCGGGCACGGCGGCGTCGAGGCGAAGCACCGATGCCACGGCCGGCAATGCCGCATCCGCCATCGCGGCGTGACCTTCCGCGGTGGGATGAACCGCACCGCCATAGACCGCCGACAGAACGCCCCAGGTCGCGTCATGAATATCGGCGGGCTGCATCGAGGACGGCAAGCCCTGCGGATAGGTCATCGCCGAAAAGTAACTGTCGTTGGCGTCGCGGATCCAGCGCGCCCGCGGAAGATAGGCGCGATATTCGCCCGCGCTGCGGCCGCAGACCATCGGCTGGCTCGCTGCCGTGATGATATCCGAAACAAAGCTGTCGCCCTTGTCCGAGAAGCACGCCCGATCGAATTCGGGGTCGCTTTCCGCGCGCGCGCAGAAGCCGTGATTGGCAAACGGCGTCTGGTGCGCATCGACGAACGTCATGCGGTCGCTGGCGGGATCGCGACACAGCACGCCCGACTGGCACAATGCCAGCGCTTTGAGCTCCGGCAGGAATTCGTTCTGCACGAAACCAGACACCTCGGCGAGGCGTCCGGGGTCGGCGTTAAACGAGGGATGGATATCAAAGCCAGCCTTTCCGCCGGGGCAGGGCGCGCCGTTGGCAAGCGCCGGATTGGCATAGGACACGTATACGACATGCGAGAGATCGCCGACCAGCGGCTTCAATCCATCTCGAAGCTTGGCGAATCCCCGCGGCAGGTCCCGCGTCAGCGCCGAGCGTGAATCCTCGACCGATCCGATCACGCCGATGCGCGTGAACAGCTCGCGCTCGGTCGGAGCATCGACGATCGTGTCCGCCACCAGTCCTGAAAAATTGATGTCGTTGGCGCCGATCGAGAGCAGCACCAGATCGAGCTTGCGATCAGGCTGGCGGCGCCTGGCGGCGGCGAGGGCCGCGCGCAGCTCGGGGAGTTGCGCGTTGACGGTGCCCGAGCACGTGTTTGCGGATTTGTTGGGCGGGCATTCACGCGCCCGCTGTGAGCCGAACAAGCCGTCGGAAATGGTGGCGCCGGTGCAGGCCAGCGGCAAATAGGTGACCGCGATATGCTGATAGCGCACCGCGAGCGCCAGCGCCGTGCGGGTCTGGTAGCTGTACAGCGAGCGGTGGCAGGCCGAGTTGAACCAGAGCGCGCTCTGACGTTGCCAGACCGGCAGGAAATCCGGAGCTTCACAGGCGCGGCCGCCCTTATAACCGGCGCGGCTCGGGCGATAATATTGTGCGCTCGCCGTTCCCAAGTATGAGCGGAAGCAAAAGCCTTCGTCCGCCAGAGCCACCGGGCGGTCCGGATTGCCTTCACCCGATGCGATGCTGTCGCCGAGTCCGGCGATGAAGATGTCACGCACCTCGATCGCGGTGGTGAGGTGCTGCGGCGCGTCGGATCCGCTGCTGACATCGACGGTGACATTGGTCGCGCGACCATAGGCAACGCGGAGGTTGACCTGTTCGGCGCAATCGAGCGTCGATTGCTGCGGCGGACCGTCGCCGACGTCGAACGACCAGGCACAGATCCCGCCGACCGGAACTTGCCCGGTGAGCCGAACCGTGACGGGATGGTCGATCGGCGTCAGGTAGTTTTCCTTGACGTTATCGCGCGTGCAGGGCTCGGCGATGTGGCCGGTCAGGTCGATACAAAGGCGATTGACCGTGTTGCGCGCCCAGCCGCGGCCGTCGCTTTGCAGTTCGAGCGCGTCTTCCGAGGCGAGAATGCTGCCGGCGCGGTCGCTGTCGGTATGAAGCAGGAAATCGCGCTCCTCGCGAAACAGCCGGAAGCGGTTGCGGACTTCCCACGAGATCTGCATCGGCGCGTCGGGCGAGCTTTGCGCCGCAGCCCATTCTGCCGGAAGCGTGCCCAGCGCGGCGACGAGCAGGACGTGGAGGATTATCGAGCGGAGATGAATTCGGATCATGGCGCGCGTTTGACGTTACAGGTGGGGCGGAAATAAGAGCAGTCAGCGTTTCCCGGAAGTGGGGTTCCCGGGCTTTCCAGCCCGTCGTGAAGCGCCAGCCTCTCTTGAATCGAGATTGTCATCGGAAGGCCATCCAACCGTCCTGAAACAGATACGTTGCAGCTTGTCGATCAGGTGGCTTCGGGCAATCCGCTTTTCCCTCAGATAGGCATCGTCGACGATGCCGTGCATGCCGCTGAACAGCCATACGGCGGTAAAGCGCGCATCGTCGACCGACCATGCGGCCGCCGCGTGACCGGCTTTTAGCAGCGCTTCGAGGTGATCGGTAATAACATTGTCGACAAGTCCTTGCCGCGTCGGGGAACGGGCTTCATGGAACAGCATGTCATGAAGCTCAATGGAATCGAGATAGAAGCCCGCGCACGCCTCGGCCCATGCCGCGAGCTTTCCCGGCCAGTCCTGCTCGGATTTGGCTGCGATCGCGGCCCTGATATGCGCAAGATGCTTTGCGGCGAACCGCTCGCCAAGCGCGGCCAGCAGTTCCTGCTTGGACGCGAAATGCAGGTAAACCGTTCCCTTGGCGACGTCGGCGCCGGAGGCGACGTGGTCGACGGTTGTCAGCCCGACCCCTTGCTTGAGAAACAGGCGCTGCGCGGCGTCCATGATTTCTTCGCGCCGCACCTCGGGTGGCTTGGTTCTTGGGCGGACCTTCTGTTTCATTCGAGACGCTCCACGTTCCGCAGCGACGGAAACAGCTTCATCCATAACAGCGCCACCGCAACCGTGCCGACACCGCCCAGCACGGCCGCCGGCATCGCGCCCAGCAGCGCCGCGGTGATGCCGCTCTCGAACTGACCGAGCTGGTTGGAGGCGTTGATAAACAGAAAATTGACCGCTCCAACCCGGCCGCGCATGGCATCCGGCGTGGCCAATTGGACCAGCGACGTCCGGATCACCACGCTCACCATGTCGGCTGCGCCCATGATCGCCAGAGCCAGGATCGAGAGCCAGACCAGATGTGACAGCGCAAACGCCACCGTCGCCAGACCGAAGACGATGACCGCCTGAAACATCCGCAATCCCACCCGGCGGGTGATCGCATGGCGGGCGAGGGCGGCTGTCATCAGCAAGGCACCGACGGCCGGAGCAGCGCGCAGCACGCCGAGCCCCCACGGCCCGGTCTGCAGGATGTCATGCGCGTAAATCGGCAACAACGCGGTGGCGCCGCCGAGCAGCACCGCAAACAGATCCAGCGATATCGTGCCCAATATTGCGGGGTTATGGCGCACGAAGCTGACGCCGGCGAACAAATCGTCTGACGTCGGCAGCTCTTTTGGCAGGGGCGCGCTTTGCGGCTTGATCATTCCGTTCAGGACCCCCGCCGACAGCGAGAATATCGCCATCAGCATGTAAGGCGCGCCGGGCGCGATCGCGTAAGCCACGCCACCGAGCGCCGGGCCGCTGATTGCGGCCGCCTGAAATGCGCCGGATGAGATGGCGGTGGCTTTTTGCAGCATTCCCTCGGGCGCCACGCCGGGCAATAGCGCCGAGCCTGCCGGACCTTCGAACGCAGCGGTAATGCCGAGCAGCGTCAGTGCGCCGAAAATCTCGGGCGCGGTCAGCCATCCGGCAAAGGTGCCCCAGGCGAGACAGGATGCGATCAGCCCTTCGCAGATCTGACAGATCTGCGCGACGCGCTGGCGGTCGTAGCTGTCGGCGGCGTGGCCGGCGGCAAACATCAGAACCGCGGAGGGGATGAATTGAACCAGCCCCACCATGCCGAGCTGGAAGGCGCTGCCGGTCAGCTCGTAGATTTGCCAGCCCACCGCAACGGTGGCGATCTGGTAGGAATATTCCGAGAGGCTGCGCGCACCCAGATAAAACAGGAACGGCCGGTGGCCGAACAGAATCCCGGGCTGGTCGGATGATACGGAAGACATTTCGAAATAAATGACTGACCGTCGGTCAGTCGTCAAGATCAACGGCGCCGGGCGGTGGCTTCAGTTCTCACTTTTGGGGGTCTAGCCGCGCGACTTCAGTCGCTTGACCGGCTGGGGCGAGGCGGTGGTGGTGGCGACCGTCCGCTGCATGTTCCGGGAATTCGGATAATCGTCGTTCGATCTGCGACGCTCCTGCCAGGGTTTTACCACATTGAGCCAGAGCTCGCGGGTGCCCATGATCGAGATCGCGATGCCGAACGGAATCAGGAAATAGAGGATGCGAAACACCACCAGCGTGGCCACCAATTGCTCGCGGCCGAATTCGGGCAGCGCCACCAGCATCGCGGCGTCGAACACGCCGAGGCTGCCCGGCGCGTGACTGGCAAACCCAAGCAGCGTCGCCAGAATGAACACCACCGCCAGCGAAACGAAATCGATGTTCGGCTGCTGCGGCATCAAGAGGTACATCGCCAGCGCGCAGAAGCCGAGATCGACCACGCCGATCAGCATTTGCAGCAGTGTCAGCTTGGCTGAGGGCAGCACCACCTTCCAGCCATTCTGTCCGAGTTCGCGGCGTTCCTTGCCCATCACCAGCCAGATGAAGTAGGCGGCGATGCCGGCAAGGCAGCCGAGCGCGATCAGCCGGTTGATGGCGGGCGGCATCAGGTCCATGGCGCTGGCGGCCCATGGATGCCACGCCATGCCGATCCCGAGCACGAGCAAATTGCCCAGCCAGAACGTCAGGCCGGAGAGAAAGCAGATCTTGGCGACGTCGATCGCGTTCAGCCCATAATCCGAATAGATCCGGAAACGGATCGCGCCGCCGGTAAACACCGTGGCGCCGATGTTGTGGCCGATCGTATAGCTGGCAAAGCTCGACATGGCTGCGATGCGGTACGGCACGTGTTTCTTGCCGATGGTCCGCAGCGCAAAGAAGTCATAGAACGTCAGCGTGCAAAACGCCCCGATCACGCAAAGTGCGGCGAGCACGACGTAGTGAGGCCGCGTGTCCGTCAGTGCGGTCAGGATCACGCCGGTATCGACACCCTTGAGGGTGCGGATCAGGGTCGTGACGGCGAGGGCGATGATGAGGAGGCTCGCGGCGATTCCGAGCCGTTTCCAGCCGATCCGTTCCTTGAAGCCACGCCCCAGCGTGGTCAGCAGTCGATGCATTCATCCTCCCGGCGGGGCGGCAGCAAGTGGAAGTCTTTTTCAAAGCCATTGATGCCGAAGAGCAGCCAATCGCTCCAACACGAAGACCCATAAGGCAAAAACGGCCCGGTGTGCAGTCCTTGACAAGGCCGGCTTCGGTGTTCGGCAGGGCAGGCTGTCATATGCCGTACATATGCCCCGTCATCACCAGATTCGAGCCTTGAAGTTCCAGCGTCGGTACCTAAGCCGGCCATTCCGGCTCCGGCGATAAATCCTTGTTCCATCACGGCGTTTTTGTAAACGCCAGGAACATCCGAGCAGGCGGCCGGTTAGCGCAGGACCAGCAATCGAGCATATCGGCGTTTCCAGAACAGATGAAGCGGCTGCGCTGTTGTGTTCGCTCAACAAACAAGGACCTCGCGATGGGACTCTTTACCAAAGACATCAAAACCATGAACGATCTGTTCGTGCACCAGCTGCAGGATATCTACTATGCCGAAAAGCAGCTTGTGAAAGCGCTGCCGAAAATGGCCGAAAAAGCCACCGACAAGCAGCTCAAACAGGGTTTTCTGACCCATCTCGATGAAACCAAAACGCACGTGCAGCGCCTCGAACAGGTGTTCCAGATGCTTGGCACCGAGGTCAAGGCGGTAAATTGCCCGGCAATTGACGGCATTATTAAGGAAGCCGACGAGGTCGCGGGCGAAGTCGAGGACAAATCGGTGCTGGATGCGGCGCTGATCAATGCAGCCCAGGCTGCGGAGCACTACGAGATCGTGCGCTATGGCAGCCTGATCGCGTGGGCAAAGCAGCTTGGCCGCAACGATTGTGCCAGTGTCCTGCAGAAGACTCTCGATGAGGAAAAGGCGACCGACAAGAAGCTGACGACGCTGGCCGAGGGCAGAGTCAATCTCAAGGCTGCAAGCTGATTGTTGTCTGAGATGAGGCAAAACGCCGCGCCGGGAAATTTCCTGCGCGGCGTTTGGCGTTTTGGCAGGGGTGGCAAGCAAGGGTAGATCGCAGGCCGCTTGAATTATTAATTCGTGTCGTTCCGCGACAATAGGTGCCGGAATTGGCCCAAGACCATGTACAAGACCTGCTCATCGAGAGTCAGGAAAGTTGATGGAGGAAGTTTGCCGCGTCGGCGCGGGTATCGTGACGTTCCAGGCCGAGGCCTTATCTTGTCCGATCGGCGCAACGCCCAAGCGGATCAACTGGCGCTACGCGTTCGCGGTGGGAAGCTATCACCTGATTGCATTGCTGGCGTTCTATCCATGGTTTTTCAGCAGGACCGGCGTCGCGCTTGCGGTGGCCGGGGTCTATGTCTTCGGCGCCGCCGGAATCAACCTTTGTTACCATCGGCTGCTCAGCCACCGCAGTTTTAGCTGCCCGCTGTGGCTCGAACACACCTTTGCGATTATCGCGGTCTGCTGCCTCGAGGATACGCCGGCCCGATGGGTGGCCACGCATCGCCTGCACCATCACCGCGCCGATGACCGGGCCGATCCGCACAGTCCGCTGGTCAATTTGTTCTGGTCGTATATCGGCTGGCTGTTTGTCGAGAATACCGACCTGTGCCGGGGAGTGGCGTATGATCGCTACGCCCGCGACATCATCCGCGATAGATTCTATCGGTGGATTGAGCGCAACGTCGTGTGGATTACGCTCGCGCAGTCGGTTGTGTATTTCGCCGCGGGTTTCTTGATCGAGCGATCCCTGGGCGGAACGATGCACGCGGCGCTGCAATTCGGCGCCAGCGTGTGGCTCTGGGGAGTCATCATCAGAACCGTTCTGGTTTGGCATGTCACCTGGTGCGGCAATTCCTTTCCGCACATGTTCGGCTATCGCAATTATGAGACCAACGACAACAGCCGCAACAACGCGCTGGTGGCCATCATCACCAGCGGCGAAGGATGGCACAATAATCACCACGCCGAGCCCGGTTCGGCCTCCAACCAGCGGCACTGGTGGGAGATTGATCTGACCTATTTGCTGCTGCAAGTGCTGGTCCAATTCGGCCTGGCCTGGGATGTCCAATTGCCGAAGCGCGCCCTTTCGCCGGGCATTTGAAGCGGCTACGCGCTGTTGCGCGCCGCGTCCATTTGCGGCGCGGATGCGACAACGATGCTTCGATCGTAGCCGAAGTGTTCTCCTGAAACGGAAGCTATTGTCCCGCGTTGGCTCCTCGTAATGGAGGTGACCCATGCGAAGCACTTACTCCAAGTTCCAACCGGTTTTGGCGGCGGGCGAAATGTTGCGTTCGGACTGCAAGCCGGCGCGTTCGAGCCTTTCGACCTCGCTGACGCTTGCGGCGATGAGCCTCGGCTATGGCGTCGTTCAGCTCGACGTCACCATCGTCAACACCGCGCTCAACAGCATCGGTTCGTCGCTGGGCGGTGGAGTCGCAGAGCTGCAATGGGTGGTCAGCGCCTACACGATTGCGTTCGCCGCCTTCATTCTCACCGCGGGCGCGCTCGGCGATCGCATCGGCGCGAAACGGGTTTTCATGACGGGGTTTGCGATCTTCACGGCCGCGTCGCTCGCCTGTGCGCTTTCAACCAACGCGGTGACCCTGATCGCGGCGAGATCCGTGCAGGGACTGGGTGCAGCCATTTTGGTGCCCAACTCGCTGGCGTTGCTCAGTCACGCCTATCCGGATGACAAGCAGCGGGGCCGAGCGGTCGGCATCTGGGCGGCCGGCGCCAGCCTGGCGCTGACAGCGGGCCCTCTCGTCGGCGGCGGACTGATCGCACTGGTGGGCTGGCGGTCGATCTTTCTGGTCAATTTGCCGATCGGCCTGGCCGGCCTCTGGCTGAGCTGGCGCTATGCCAGTGAAACCACGCGATCGCCGCAGCGCGAGATCGATTTGCCGGGTCAGGTCACCGCGATCGCAGCACTCGGGTGTCTGGCCGGCGCGATCATCGAAGGCGGTGCGCTTGGGTTTGGCAATCCGTTGGTGATCGCAGGCTTTGCAGCATCGGCGGTCATGGCGATCCTGTTCGTGTTGCAGGAGCGGCGCGCGCCGCAGCCGATGCTGCCGCTGTCGCTGTTTGGCCATCGGATGTTCGCGTTGACCTCACTGGTCGGCCTGCTCGTCAACGTCGCATTCTACGGACTGATCTTCGTCTTCAGCCTGTATTTCCAGCGCGTCAACCAATGGTCGCCGTTTGCGACGGGTCTTGCATTCGTTCCGATGATGGGCGCGGTGTTGCCGGTCAACCTGCTGGCCCCGCGTCTGGCGGAGCGTATTGGTGCGCCCGCGACCATCGCGGCGGGTGCCGCGTTGGCGGCGCTTGGATGTCTTGCGCTGCTCGGGATCGCGCAAGGCACGAGCTACTGGGCGATCTGCCTGCAACTGGTCGTCATCGGCGGCGGGCTGGGCCTGCTGGTGCCGCCGCTGACCTCAACGCTGCTCGGCAGCGTCGAGAAGTCACGCTCCGGTATCGCCGCCGGCGTCCTCAACGCGACCCGGCAAACCGGCAGCGTGCTCGGCGTCGCGCTGTTCGGCTCGCTGGCCGGCCAGGCCGACGCGTTACTGCCCGGCGCGCATGAGTCGCTGGTGATCTCGGCGGCCTTGCTGCTCGCCGCCAGTGCGGTGATCTGGTGGGGCGCCTCGCAGGCGTCGTCGCGGTGATCGTATTGGAGAAGGAAAAGCTCGGCTCACGCCTTGCGCAGCGCAAAGTGCGCGCCGCAAAATGCCATCGCGGCGCCGAGACAGAGCGCGGCGAGGCCGGCGGCAACGGCTGAAATCGTCTGGATCGGGCTCGGCGCGGAGGCGGCTTCGCCCGCGCCCGCCAGCACCAGCACGCCGACCGCGATCAGGAATTGCCGCATCCGCCGCGGAATTTGCCCCGATGCCGCGCTGTGCATCAGCGTTGCGGTGAAATAGCCGCCGCAGAAACCCACCGTTGCGATCAGCCACCATGCGATGGCGGCTCCGGCCGGCATGAATTCCGGCGTATCGGATCGCCAGAGGCCGCCAAGGTCCAGGCCGAACCGCGCACCGAGCATGTGCACGGCGAGCGCCAGCAGCACGCCGGTAATCATGGCGCCAGCCAGAATCAGGTGGCGCGGAAAATAGATCGTCTCGGCCATGGCTCGCTTGTAAGATAAAGCCTGCCGGCCGCGCAAGCCGGCGCGGCGCTTCAGGCAGGCTTTGGACGGGTAATTCTTGGGAAAGGCGCAACATATGACCAGCGGTCTTCTTGCGCTGACGGTAGCTGCGCTGTTCACGGGCGCAGCTATCTACGTCAATGTCGCGGAGCAGCCGGCGCGGCTGACACTGGATGACCGCGCGCTGCTGACAGAGTGGAAGCCTTCGTACCAGCGCGGTGCGGCGATGCAGGCGTCGCTTGCGCTCGTGGGATTCGTGCTGGGCATGACAGCGTGGTGGCAGGACTCGCATGTCGGGTTCCTGATTGGCGCCATCGCGATGATCGCGCCGTGGCCGTGGACACTGCTCATCATCAAACCCGTCAATGATGCGCTGTCGGCGACCGCACTGGACCAGGCCGGGCCGACATCGCGAACGCTGGTCATCAAATGGGGTTCACTCCACGCTGTGCGGACTGCATTGGGAGCGCTGGCGTCCTTGGCGTTTCTGTGGGCGTGTCTGTCGCGCTGATGGCCACGACCGTCGATCTACCAAATCAGACCGCTGCGGCCATACGCTACGCCTACAGGTCATCGCTGATCGGCGCGGCGCACCAGTTCGAACTGACCGACCAAGGCTTGAACTGGCGCATTGCCGGTAAATCCGGCGTGTGGCCTTACGACGCAATTTCCGCCATCCGGTTGTCCTACCGTCCGGTGTCGATGCAATCGCGCCGGTTCCGCGCCGATATCGACGGCGCCGACCGCGGACGCATCGTGCTGTTGTCGACAAGCTGGCAGACCGCGACGCTGATGGCGCCGCAGGATCGCGACTATCGCGCCTTCATGGTGGAATTGCACCGGCGGATGGGGCAGGCCGGAAGCAACGCACAGCTCACCGGCGGCCTCAAGCCACGGATCTACACGGCTGCCGTCGTGATGCTGGCGCTGGTTGCGATCGCGATGGCGGGGCTGTTCCTTCGCGCGATCATGACAGGCGAATTCGCGGGCATCCTGTTTCTT
This sequence comes from Bradyrhizobium canariense, assembly GCF_900105125.1. Classification (NCBI taxonomy): domain Bacteria; kingdom Pseudomonadati; phylum Pseudomonadota; class Alphaproteobacteria; order Hyphomicrobiales; family Nitrobacteraceae; genus Bradyrhizobium; species Bradyrhizobium canariense. Next base: position 211,737 of record NZ_LT629750.1, read on the forward strand.
GCCGGTTTCGCCGCGCTGTTTGCCTGGCAGGTCGGCGGCTTCGTCACGCGCAACCGGCCGCGGACTTACACGTCCGATCATTTACCGGCGGCGTTGCTGCCGTAACGAGGCGGCGGCTTCGCAATCAAGCGCAATGAAAGATGACGAGAGCAGGCTGTTCAATCCGGGACCGGCACGTCGAACGTGTTCAGCGTCACCGAAACCAGGCAATAGACCCCGACCAGGTATGAGAGTTCCGCTGCGCCGTGCTCGCCGAATTCCTGCACCGCGGCGCGATAGGTCAGTTCGGGCAGAACGCCGCCATTGACCAGCGCGAACGCAAAATCGAACGCGACCGCTTCCGGCCGCGAGAGGTCGGCGGGGCGTTGACCCGCGACGATCGTCGCCAGTTTCTCGTCCGACAGGCCGCGATGCTCGGCGACGATCACATGCGCATAGAGTTCGTAGGCCGACCTGAAATGGGCGCCGGTCACGAGGATCGCGACTTCTCTCACCGCCGGCGGAAGCAACGATTTCGAAGCGATCGCCTTCACCAATTCCCAGACCGGCTTGCCGAATTTTGGCTCATGGATCCATGGATTCCACGGACCGAGCAGCGCGCCGTCGTCGCGAATGCTGACGAAGCCCTGGAAACTGGTGCCGATGCCTTGCTTCATATCCTCGTAAAGCGGCTTCTGTTCGGCATTCAATTCCACAGGCGGGATGATCGGCAAGCGCATGACGAAGCCTCCATTGGGACAGGGGGCGATTGTCGAGCGCGTGCGTTGCGATGGCAAATGAATAGACGGTGACGGCGATCTTGCGCAGCGGATCTGCCGCTGCTGCACATTTTTTGATCGCAGGCTGAGTGATCAAGGTCCCGTCTTGCCTGCTCGCGAGACATCAGGCGGCTTGCAGCACTCCCCATCCAATTCCGAAACCTCGATCGTCATCGGAACTATCGGAGACACGGCCGGGTTTCTTCAGGCGAGCCGGACTACGGCGCTCACGCAGCTTGCCGATCCGTACAACCGAGCGATCGACCGCCACGCGCAACAGGCGCATCGCGAAGCGTGCAAGCCGTGCTGCAAGGCGCAGCATTTGCTGAAAGTGCTCCCTGCCGGTGGCGAGCCGGATCGCGACGGCGATTTCAAGATACATCAGCGTGTCGCCAGCGAACAGGATTGCCAGGTCGATCGGGAAGGTCTGGACAAAGGCCATCACCAGAAGGGCAATTGCAACGAATTCAAGAACACGACGGATGGTGAGCCGGTCAAGAAAATCGGCAAACTGCACAACAAGGACATCCCAGAGCGCGTCGCTGAAGGCCAACGGTATTTCGTACGACCACTTCCGCCACCAATTCTTCACCGTACCCCTCCGTCGATTGGATCCGGTCTGTCAGTGCCGCACCACGAGCACCGAGCACTTGGCGTAGCGCACCACATGGCCGGCATTGGAGCCGAGAAAATAGGTCCGCATCGCCGGCCGGTGCGATGTCATGACGATCAGGTCGGCCTTGATGGCGGCGGCTTCCTCCAGAATTTCGTGATAGATGCCGCCCTGACGTACCACGCTGGAAACCCTGCTGGCATCGATGCCGGATTCGCGGGCCACGATGACAAGCGCTTCTTCGGAGGTCTGGCGCTGCTGGCTGTCGAAATCGGCGGGCACATATTCCGCCAGCATCACCGGCGTCATCGGCAGCACGTTCAACAGACGTACCGTGCCGCTCCAGGTCTGCGATAGCGTCGCCGCCGTCGCGATCGCGGGTTTTGCCAGATCTGTGTCAGCCAGATCGATCGGCACGAGGATGGAATTGAACATCTTCGCCTCCCTGTCGGTCATTAAGCCCTGAGCCCTTTCAGTTCTGCTTGAATCAGAACAGAGGCTTTCTCATCTTTGTTTTGCCACGTCTTTTTACGCCAACCGCCACCCAATCCGCTCCAAACGCCACAGCATACCGCGAAAGTCCGGCGCGGCTACCTCAATCGTCCAAAATCTGGTTCAGCAGTTTGGGGCTGACAAATTGCACCAGCCGTCCGCGGCGGAATGACACATCGTTCCAGTCCTTGACCGCGAAGTCGAAAATGGCGAGGCCCGACGTCGGCAGGTTGTGGGCGAGGGCTTTGCGTCCGGCGGCGTCGCCGCTGTCGACCAGCGCCAGCGCCAGTTCGTGCATTCCGGGATTGTGCCCGACTACCATCAGCCGTTGCGGGTTGTGCGCGGATGCCTCGCGGATGGTTTGCAGCAGTTGCGCAGGGTCGGCGCCATAGAGTTCCGGCAGCAGTTCCACCTGCGGCGGCGGAGCTGCGTCTTTCATCGTTGCCCAGACAATCTCCCAGGTCTGGTGGGCCCGCACCGCGGGTGAAACCAGCACGGAATCGGGAAACGGCGGATGGATCGCGATCCAGCCGCCGATCTCGGCTGCATTCTTGCGGCCGCGGTCGTCGAGGCGGCGGTCCCGATCGCGGCCGCTGGGTGCGTCGTTCTCGGTCTTGGCGTGACGCAGCAGCATCAAACGGCGCATGGCGCAATCTCGATTCGTTCAAAGTCTTGCGGATTAATGTACAAGCCGAAGCTTAGGGCAAGGTGACAAGTGCCCGATCCGTCCGTAAGAAAACCATTATGAGCGAAACGTTTCCCAGCGCCACCACCCGGCCCGATTCCGCGGTCATGCGCGAGCGCCAGCGCCTGGCGTTCGATCTGGATGTCGACATTTGCGTCATCGGCGCCGGGCTCGCCGGCCTGACGGTCGCGTTGGAGGCTGCGCGCCTCGGCGCGAGCGTTGCCGTGCTCGAAGGCCGGCATGTCGGCTGGAACGCATCTGGCCATCAGCTCGGCACGGTGATGCCGGGCTACGGCCTTCCGATCAGCGATCTGATCGCACGCGTCGGCTTCGAGGACGCCCGCGAGCTCTGGTCGTTGTCCAGGCAAGGCGCCGATTGCGTGCGCGCCAACGCCACCGAGGATCTGATTCCGGGTATCGCCTTGAGCGAGGGCGCGCTCGAGGTTTCCAACGTCGACGTCGGCGATCAATTGATCAGTCGGCTCCAGATGTTGAGCGAAGATTTTGAGACTGAAGTGGAGGGCTGGCAGGTCGAGCGCGTGCGCGACGAGCTTAAGACCGGGCGCTACTTCCACGGCATGTATTATCCGAAGGCGTTTCAGATCGACGGCGGCAAATATGTCCACGGTCTGGCTGATCTGGCGAGGCGGGCGGGCGCGCGAATCTTCGAGGACACGCCGGTCGTCAGCATCGATCCGTCAGGCATTCGCAAACGCATCGTCACGCCATCGGCGCGGTTGCGCGCGTCTCACATCGTGCTCGCCGGCAACGTCCATCTCGGCGCGCCGCTCAAGCGGCTGTCGGAAACGCTGCTGCCGGTTTGGCGTTACGCCGCGGTGACCGCGCCGCTCGGCGAACGCCTCGCCGAAGCGATCAGGTTTCAGGGCTCGGTGACGGACAGTGACGGCGTCGATCACTTCCGGATCGTGGACGGCGACCGCCTGATGTGGGCTTCGCCGGAAACCACCTGGGCGGCGCGGCCGCAGCGTTTCGCCGGTGCCATTGCGCGGCGGATCCGCACGATTTTTCCCCAGCTCGGCAACGTCGAAATTGCTGACGTCTTCAGCGGCGCCGTGGGGCAGACCGTGCACGGCATGCCGCAGATCGGCCAGTTGCGCCGGGGCCTGTGGGTTAGCAGCGGCTTCGGCCGCCAGGGCTTGAACACCTCGGCCATCGCCGGCCAGCTGATTGCGCGCAGCATTCTCTGGGGCGACGACCGCTGGCGGCTGTTCTCACCATTCGAACTGGTATGGGCCGGCGGCCCAACCGGCCGGGTCGCCGGACAACTCGTCGGCATGTGGGGGCGGGGAAGTTCGGCCGCGGCCGGCGCTTTGGCCCGCTATCGGGAACGGGCGCGGGCCCAGGAACGGATTCGCGAAGCGCGCCGGCTCGAGGCCAATCGCCAGGCCGGAACGAGGCCGCAACTGCGCCGTCCGCCGCCGGGCCGCCCGCGTCCGGAGCGGCCCCCGCCGCCTGCGGCGGTGGATTCCAGCGAAGGCGAGGGCGTTTAATCCGCTGTTTCTGAGCCTGTCCCGCCTGCGGGTTAAGGGGGAGAAGCGTTCGCGCAAGGGGCGGGGCTCGCAACAAAGTGAGGAAGTTCCAGCCCATCGGGTGTAACTTCCGCCTTCTGGCACCGTATCTCACGGCGAAGGTAGCTTATTTCGCTTAAGCACGGAGACCATCATGATCGATCGCCGCATTCTGCTTGCATCTGTCGCCAGCCTGTTCGGCCTCGCCGCGTTCCGTTGGCTGCGTGTCACACCGGCGCGTGCCGCGGAGAAATTCGAGGTCGAAAAGACCGACGCGGAATGGCGTGCGCAGCTGACGCCGCAGCAATATGAAATCCTGCGCCAGGAAGGCACCGAGCGTCCGGGATCGAGCCCGCTTCTGAAGGAGCATCGCAAGGGCATCTTCGCCTGCGCCGGATGCGACCTGCCGCTGTTCTCCTCGGAGACCAAGTTCGAAAGCGGTACCGGCTGGCCGAGTTTCTATCAGCCGCTGGAGAACGCCGTCGGCGAGCACAAGGACCGGACCTTCGGCATGCTGCGGACGGAAATTCACTGTCGCCGTTGCGGCGGTCATCTCGGCCACGTGTTCGATGACGGGCCGAAGCCGACCGGCCTGCGCTACTGCATGGACGGCTTTGCGCTCCAGTTTCATCCGGCCGCGCCGTCGTCGACCTGAGGTCGATCTGATCGGTTCTTGACGCGTTTTCCCGACACGTTTTCTTGCCGCGAACCGGTCATCCGCCCGCATCACATGCGGCGCAGGATTTTCCCGAAAACGCTCAATAAGCCCGGCAATTGTTGCCTGCCCGGCAATTGTGCCCCGGTCCCTGGACCGGGGCATTTCTATTTAAGTAGCTGATATAGCGCATTTTTTATTTTGGCATAGCGCTTGCGATGTCTCCTTCGATGACGGCCATGCGCGGCGCTGCCGGTGGGTCGCACGGATCGAATGTGGAGACAATGTTATGGGTATCTTCGACGCACTTAATACCGCGGTTGGCGGTCTGCAATCTCAATCTTTCGCCTTGCAGAACATTTCAGGCAACATCGCGAACGCCTCGACGGTCGGCTACAAAGGCGTCAATACCACGTTCGAGGATCTGATTGCCGACGCATCGTCGCCGAGCGGGCAAGTCGCGGGCGGCGTCGCTGCCTATGCGCAACAGACGATCACGACCGCAGGCACTGTCTCGGCATCGACCGTTGCGACCAATATGGCGATCAACGGCGACGGCTTCTTCTCGGTGCAGAACGCCACCGGCACGGTCGATGGCCAGCCGGTCTTCAGCGGTGTCACCGACTATACCCGCGCCGGCGATTTTCAGGTCAACGCCAACGGCTATCTCGTCAACGGCGCCGGATATTATCTGATGGGCGTCACAGTCGATCCAAAAACAGGAAACCCGCTCGGCAGCGTTCCGCAGGTTCTCCAATTTCAGAACAACTTCGTGCCGGCGCAGGCGACCAGCGCGCTTCAATACGCCGCCAACCTTCCGACCAAGCCTGCGACGACGGCGAGCACGACCGCACCCGCCGGATCGGTGACGGCCGCGGGAGGCCTCAGCCCCGGCGACTTCGGTCAGAATCCAATGATCCTGGGCACGCCCGCCACGCCTTTCGGCAACAGTTCGGTCACCGGTTCTCCCGCAGCGTCAACGGCGGGACCGATCAGCACCGGAACGTTGCTTTCCAGCAAGGCGGTGGGCAGCACGAGCGGAACTGCCGTCGACGACCAGACCACGTCTCCCGTGCCGATCACGGGCACGACGCTATTGGCCGGCGGCCCGGGCACGGCCTCACTGACCAACGCTTTTGCCAACGGCGACACCATCACCGTCGGCACCAAGACGATCACCTTCAGCACCACGGCGGCCACCAGCACCGACGCCAATGGCGGCGTCATCAACCTGGGCACTGGAACGGTCAACGACGTCCTCAAGGCGATCGACGAGATTTCGACCACTGGGACCGCGTCGACCGTCAGCGGCGGCAAGGTCACGTTGAACGATAGTGCTGGCGATATAACGGTCACGAGTTCGAACACGGCGGCTTTCACGGCGCTCGGCTTCAGCGGCGGCACCGTCACCACCACGGCCGGAACTGCCACCGGAACCCTCGTCAACAACCAGACCACGACTCCCGTCCCGGTCTCGGGCACGACGCTGTTGTCCGGCGTCGCTGGCGCGTACTCGCTGTCCTCCGGTTTTGCGGCCAACGACACCATCACCGTCAACGGCAAGACGATCACCTTCAGCACCACTGCGGCCACCAGCACCAGCGCCAGTGGCGGCGTCATCAACCTGGGCACTGGAACGGTGCAGGACGTCCTCACGGCGATCGACGAGATCTCGGGCACGACGACCCCGTCGACCATCAGCGCCAGCGGCGTGATCACGCTCAATGATAATGCCGGCAGCCTGTCGATCACGAGCTCGAATTCGTCTGCTCTCGGCGCGCTTGGCTTCAGCGCCAGCACCATCACCACGCCAAGCGCGCTGTCGGCCAGCTTTTCGGCCGGCGACACCGTCACGGTCGATGGAAAGACGATCTCATTCTATGACCCCACCAGCACCACGGGCCCCACCAGTGCGGGCAGCGCGACCAATACCACCTACCTCAATCTGGCGACCGCAACGGTCGGCACCCTCTTGACCACCATCGACTCCCTCACCGGCGCCTCGGTTCACGCGAGCATCAGCGCCACCGGTGCGATCACGCTAAATACCGGTACGGCGGCCGATCTCAGCGTTTCCAGCACCAACACATCGGCGTTCGGCGCACTTGGTTTCACAGACCCCATGACGGCAGCCCGCACCGGCGGCGGCACAGCCGGCACCGGCGTCGTCATCGGCAACGACCTCACAGCTTTCACCAATGAAAGCATCAGCGGCGGTGCGGTAACCGCTTACAACTCGGCGGGAACGCCGGTTAACCTGCAAGTGCGATGGGCCCTGACCTCCACTGCGGGCGGTCAAGACACCTGGAATATGTTTTATCAAACGGATACCAGCGCGACCGGCTCGCAGGTCGCATGGGTCAATGCCGGCACGAACTTCGTCTTCAATGCCAACGGGTCCCTGTCGAGTCCATCTGGTTCGGCCATCACCATTCCCGGCGTGACCGTGAACAACCAATCGCTCGGCAATCTGACGTTGAACGTCGGAGAAGGTGCTTTGACGCAATACGCCAGCACCAGCGGCTCTGCGACCGTCAACACCTTTACCCAGAACGGCTATGCCGCCGGCCAGCTTCAGTCGGTCGCCATCAACAACAACGGCCTCGTGGTCGGAACCTTCTCCAACGGGCAGGACCTCGATCTGGCTTCCATCACGCTGTCGCATTTCAACGGCACCAATTACCTGCAGGCCCTCAGCGGCGAAGCGTATGCCGTGACGGCGCAGTCCGGGCCGGCGATCGCCGGCGCGTCAGGTACGATCAGCGGTTCGTCGCTTGAGGGATCGAACACCGACATTGCCGACGAATTCACCAAGCTGATCGTGACCCAGCAGGCCTATTCGGCAAATACCAAGGTGATCACCACGGCCAACGACATGATTCAGAGCTTGTTGAGCGTGCTGCGCTGATCGGTGCCGGTGAACTTTTCGTGTGATGTGACTCAAGGCGGGCAATAAACATGGGTTTGAGTTCAGCCCTTGCAACTGCGATGTCCGGTCTGCGCGCCAACCAGGCCGCGCTGTCGATCGTGTCGTCGAACATTGCGAACGCGCAAACGCCTGGTTACGTCTCGCAAAGCGTCAATCAGGTCGAAGTATCCTCCGGCGGCATCGGCTCGTCGGTGTTGGTCACCGGCGTCAATCGCGAACTCGATACTTTCGTCCAGAGCCAGTTGCGCACGGAAACCGCCGGCGGTGCCTATGCCGACCAGATGTCCAATATTCTGGGCCAGCTGCAAAGCGTTTATGGCACGCCCGGCGGTACCGGCACGCTCGAAACCGCGCTCAGCAACTTTACCTCGGCGTTGCAGGCAATCTCGACAAGTTCGGGCAGCTCCTCTTCGCAGTCTGTCGCGTTGGCGGCGGCGCAGACCCTGGCGCAGCAACTGAATACGACCACCCAGGGCATCCAGGCGCTGCGTTCGAACGTCAATCAGGATATCGGTAATTGCGTCAGTCAGGCCAACGCGGCGATGACCACGATCGCCAACATCAATACCCAGCTTCAGGGACTAAGTGCAACCGATCCCGCAGCGGCGACGCTGGAAGATCAGCGCGATAGCGCCATCAATACGCTGTCAAGCCTGATGGATATCCGCACGGTTGCCGGTTCGTCCGGAGACGTCAACGTCTATACGAATTCCGGCGTTCAGCTCGTAGGTGATGGCCTCGCGTCGACGATCTCGTTCAATTCGCCGGGATCGCTGACGGCCAACTCGCTGTACAGCACCAACCCCGCCCAATCCGGCGTCGGGTCGCTGACGATTCAACTTCCGAACGGCGCCAGCACCGACATGGTCGCGACCAACGCGATCGGCTCGGGCCAGATCGCTGCCGATCTGACGCTGCGCGACCAGACTCTCGTGCAGGCGCAGTCACAGGTCGATCAGCTCGCGGCGACGCTTTCGAGCTCGCTGTCCGACACCACCACGGCCGGCACCGCGGTCACCGGACCGCCGGCAGGCTTCAGCGTCGATACATCGAATGTAGTGCCGGGCAACACGATCAACCTGACCTATACGCCCGCCGGGAGCAGCACCCAGCAACAGATATCGATCGTCAACGTCGCCGATTCGTCGGTGCTGCCGCTGCCGAACGCGCCGAACGCCAATCCAAAGGTGATCGGAGTCAATCTCTCCAACGGAATGTCGTCGGTCGTCTCGCAATTGAACGCGGCGCTCGGCGGCACCGGCATTCAGTTCTCGAATCCGTCCGGGAACACCTTGAGCGTGGTCGGATTCGCTTCTGCGACCGTCAGTGCCGTCTCGACGACGACGACGGCATCGTCGTTGCAGGATGGCAGCGCCGCTCTGCCGCTATTTACCGACGGCAGTGCGTCGTACACGGGTGCGATCACCGCGAGCGGCTCGGAAATGACGGGCTATGCGGGACGCATCAACGTCAATCCGGCGCTGCTAAGCAATCCGTCGGCACTCAGCATCTACAGCACATCGCCGCAGACAGCAGCCGGCGACACCACGCGCTCGGACTATCTTTTTTCGCAGTTGACCAACGCCACGTTCAGCTATTCGCCGCAGACCGGGCTGGGGTCCGCGGCATCGCCTTTCACAGGCACGGTCACGAATTACCTGCAGCAATTCATCAGCCAGCAAGGCAACGCCGCCACGCAGGCGACGCAATTGCAACAGGGCCAGGATGTCGTTGTCAGCACGCTGCAGCAAAAATTCAACTCGACGGCCGGCGTCAATATCGACACCGAAATGTCGAACCTGATCGCGCTGCAGAATGCCTACGCGGCCAATGCTCACGTCATGTCGGTCGTCCAGAGTATGATGAACAGCCTGCTGCAGGCTCAATTGTAAGGCGCTGAAGATGTCGATCAGTAGTATAAATTATGGCGCTTCTGTCCTTGGTCAATCGGTACAGAACCTCAATAACCAGCTTACGACCCTGTCGACGCAGCTTTCGACCGGGGTGAAAGCCACCAACTACGCCGGCATGGGCGTCAACGAAGGGTTTGCGATTGCCGCGCGCGCGCAGCTCTCGAACATCACCGCCTTCGGCACGACGATGACCAACGTCAACACGATCATTTCCGCCGCCAACACCGCGTTGCAAGCGTTGTCGGATAGTAGCGGAACGGTGCAGAACGCCGCGTCGGCGACGCCGCAAACTCTGGACAGCACTGGTCAGACCGTCGGTCAGGAGAACGCTGCAACCCAGTTCTCCTCGATGGTGGGCATTCTGAACACCCAGGTTGGCGATCGCTACATTTTCTCCGGCAGTGCAATCAACACGCCGGCGGTAGCCTCCGCCACCTCCATCATGAATGGCACCGGCACCCAGGCCGGATTGAAACAAGTCATCGCCGAACGGCTGCAAGCCGATCAAGGCACCAACGGCATGGGGCGGCTTGTCGTTTCCTCGCCGACGCCGACGTCGGTGCAGGTGGGTGAAGATGTCGCCGGTTCGCCGTTCGGCCTCAAGCTGAATTCGGTCTCCTCGACCTTGACGGGCGCCACGGTTAGCGGCCCATCGGGTTCGCCGGCGTCGGTCTCGGTCAGCCTCGGCGCCACCAATCCGAACCCGGGCGATCAGGTGAACTTCACCTTCAATCTGCCCGATGGCACGACCCAAAACGTTCAACTGACCGCGACGAACACGACACCGCCGCCCGCCGGCAGCTTTACGATCGGAGCCACGCCGACCGCGACGGCGGCGAACCTGAACGCGGCCTTGACGTCATCGATCGGCACTGTCGTCAATACGTCGCTGGTGGCGGCGTCGGCGGTCGAGGCGGGGGACAATTTCTTCGATACCGACAGCACCGCGACCGGCAGCGTCGCCAACAATCAGAACACGGTTCCCGTGCCGGTCACCGGCGCTACTGCCTTGACCGGCGCCGCCGGCACGAATTCGCTGGCCTCCGGTTTTACGGCCAGCGACACCCTCACCGTCAACGGCAAGACGATCACCTTCAGCACCACCGCGGCTACCAGCACCGACGCCAATGGCGGCGTTATCAATCTGGGCACCGGAACGGTTCAGGACGTCCTCAAGGCGATCGACGAGATCACGGGCACTTCGACTCCCTCGACCGCCAGCGGCGGCGTGGTCACGCTGAACGACGATGCCGGGAGCCTGTCGGTCACGGGTTCGCCCTCGAGCGCTCTCGCGGCGCTCGGCTTCAGCGGCACTGTCGCGGGCACAACCGCCGGCGGAAGTGTGGTCAACAGCCAGGCCACGACTCCCGCACCGGTGCCGATCACCGGTGCCACAGCCCTGTCCGGCGCGCCCGGCACCGACTCGCTGTCGACGAGTTTCGCGGCCGGCGACACCATCAACGTCAATGGCTCAACGATCCAGTTCTATAACTCCAGCACCACGCCTCCTACCACTGCCGGCAGGGCGGCCAATACCACCTATGTCGACCTGGCGACCGCGACCGTCAGCAATCTCCTGGGCGATATCGACCAGATCACGGGCAGCTCGACGCCGTCGACCATTAGCGGCGGAGTAATCACTATCCACACCGACGATGCTTCAACGCTGAACATCACCAGCTCGAATCCCAACGCGCTGAAAGCGCTCGGATTTAGCAGTTCGCCGGTGACTGCAATCCAGCCGCCGCTGCGGGTGAGCGGTTCGCCGCTGGGTTCGGCGACGTCGCTGACCAGCGGCGCCTCGGATACGGTGGCCTGGTACACCGGCAATTCCGGGCCAGGTTCGGCACGCGATTCATCGACGGCGCGCATCGACACGTCGGAAACGGTGGACTTTGGCGCGCAGGCCAATGAACAGGCTATTCGCACGCAACTGCAAAACATCGCAGTGTATGCGGCCTTCACGGCCTCACCGACGGGCACCAATTCCGCCGCGCAGATCAATGCCCTGAGCCAGAGCATCGCGGCGAACCTGTCGCCAAAGGCCGGTCAGCAGAGCATTGCCGATATCCAGACCGAGTTCTCCAACGCGCAGACCCAAATACAGGCCGCTACGGCTCGGCAAACCCAGACCCAGACGATGATGCAGAACATGATCGACCAGACCGAGGATATTTCCACGGATCAGGTAGCGAGCCAACTCCTGGCACTTCAGAACAGTTTGCAAGCATCTTATCAGGCCACATCAATGCTCTCTCAACTATCCCTGACCAAATATCTGCCGGCCGGCGGCTAATTCGGGACCGTCTGAGGCATGATCCCAAAATTGGAAACCGGCTTTGGCAAGATCGTGCCCAACAAGCAGATCAACAACGAGCCTGATTCAGTGAAGCTGGGTCGGACCGCGGAGAGCGTGAACATGTCGACGGAGGCCTGTCATGGAGATTGAGCGCACCGGCAGCGCCGGTCCCGCCCGCAATACGTTCGCGGATCGGATCGGGTTTGCCAGGCTTACGGCCATGGCATTTGGCGGCGCCGATCTTCGCCCATTGCGCGACGAGATCGTGTCGAAGATCGCCAATGGTACGGCAAGCGCAGGCGAGGGGCTTGACCTGTCGCTGATCGCGCAACTGCTCGGTGAGAAGCAGGCGGGGCTCGCCATGCAGGCCGAAGTGCTGGCCTATCATCAATTGTTCCGGTCGCCTTGTTCGGTTGCGAAGCCGAAACTCCGCGTTCTGGCGCTCGCGGCCGCCATGGACATGGGCGGCAACACCCCGATCGAGTTTTTGCTCGAGCATTCCGGGATCGAGCTGTTGACGCTTTATGTCGTTGCCGGCGTTGAATTGCCCGCGCCGCTTCCGGATCATGACGTTGCGATCGTGATCGCATCCGACTCGGAGGAATGCCGGGACGCGCTGCGCAAGATCGAGCGGGCCGCGCCGCGCTGGCCACGGCCGCTTCTCAATCCCCCGCATCTCGTTGCCCATCTCGATCGCGACAAACTGCATCGTCTGCTGCACGGAATCGAAAGGCTGGATATCCCGGCGACCACCTGCGTGTCCCGCGCGCAAATGTCTGATCTGGCTCTATTGGACGGTTCGGTCGAGGACATCGCGGCTGATTTTCAGTTTCCATTGATCGTCCGGCCGCGCGGATCGCACGCCGGCACGGGCCTCGCCAAGATCGACGATCGGCCGGCGCTCGGCCGGTATCTGGCGGAGCGGCCGGAACAGGAATTCTTTGTCTCGCGCTTTGTCGATTATGCCAGCGAGGATGGCTTGTTTCGCAAGTACCGCATCGCCTTTGTCGATGGCCGGCCCTATGCATGCCATATGGCGATCGCCGATCGCTGGGACATCTGGTACCTCAATGCGGGGATGGCCTTCAGCGAAAGCAAGCGCCTCGAAGAGGCCAACTTCATGCGCACGTTCGATCATGGTTTCGCCGCCCGCCATCAGCGCGCGCTGGCCGCTCTGGCCGACCGCGTCGGTCTCGATTATTTCACGGTCGATTGCGCGGAAAACAAGCGCGGGGAACTGCTGATATTCGAGGCCGACAATACCGCCGTCGTGCACAACATGGATTCGCCGGATCTGTTTCCCTACAAGGCCCCGCAGATGCACGCGGTCTTTGAGGCATTCGCAGCGATGCTGTATCGCCGCGGCCGCGATGGCCGGGAGCGCGCGGCGTGACAGGCCGATCGCCGGAGAAAATGCTAGCTTTCAAGGTGTGAGCTGATTCGAAAGCGATGGCTTTCGGATCGCTGTGAGCTGGTTTGTTTCCCGGGAAGACGGTCTGTTGCCGGCAAGTTGGAAAAACACATCTGGGCGGATACCGAACCTGTCGCGCATGCAGCGGCAGGCTTATGGTTCTTATCAGCAGGGCGATCTCGACAAGGCTGAAAGGCTTTGCACCGGGATTCTCGAATACCGGCCCGAAGATTTCGATGCGCTTCATTTGCTTGGAATGCTCAATTTCCAGCGCCGGCGCATGGTGGAGGCGCTTCGCTTTCTCGCAGCCGCGCTCAAGGCCAATCCGGACTCTTCAGATGCGTTGTCGAATCTGGGGCTCGCGCTTCACACCGCCGGGCATTACGCCGAGGCGATCTCAAGTTATCGCAGCGCGCTGCAACTGGTGCCGGATCATCCGGAAATTCTCTACAATCTCGGCAACGCCTGTCTGGAACTCCGCCGCTTCGCCGAGGCGGAGTCGAGCTATGATGCTGCGCTCGCAAGCAAACCCGATCATGTTGGCGCGCTGGTCAATCGAGGCAACGCGCTGCTGGCGCTGAATGAGCCGATCAAGGCGCTTGCGAGCTACGATGCCGCGCTGGCGGTGATGCCCGGGCATCCGCAGATCCTCACCAACCGCGGTCATACGCTTCGCCGGCTTGACCGGCCGGTCGAAGCGCTCGAAGAATTCAAGGCGGCGCTGGCTGCCGCTCCCGAATTTGCCGAAGCCCATTTCGAAGCCGGAATGACGCATCTGACGTTTGGCGATTTCGATGCCGGCTGGAAGGCATATGAATGGCGCTGGAAGACCGGGGCATTTGCCCGCCGCTGCCGGTCGTTTCGGGCGCCTTTGTGGCTGGGAAACGAGCCGGTCAGTGGCAGAACCATTCTGCTCCATGCCGAGCAGGGATTCGGCGACAGCATCCAGTTCATCCGCTATGCGCCGCTGCTGGTGAGCCAGGGCGCCAACGTCATCTGCGAAGTTCAGGCCGAGTTGCAGCCGCTGCTGGCACAGCTCGACGGCGTTAGAGTGATTGCATCCGGCGAGCCGCTTCCCGCGTTCGACCTGCACTGTCCATTGCTCAGTCTTCCGCTGGCGTTCAAAACGCGGGTCGAGACGGTCCCCGCCGCGGTTCCGTATCTCGCTGCGCCGGCAGTGCGTCTGGACTATTGGCGAGGCCGTTTGCCGCAGGCTCTGCCGCGCGCCGGTTTTGTCTGGTCCGGCTCATCGACCCACAAGAACGACGGTAACCGGTCGATCCCGCTCGCACGCCTGGCCGCGTTATTTGAGAATCCGCCTGTGCAATGCGTCAGCCTTCAGAGCGAGTTGCGCAGCGCCGATCGCGACGTTTTGCGCGATCTGCCGAAGCTGGTTCACCTCGGCGACGATATCGGCGATTTCACCGATACGGCCGCCATCATCTCGTTGCTCGATGTGGTTATTTCAGTCGATACCGCGGTTGCGCATCTGGCGGGAGCGCTGGGCAAGCCGGTCGTGATCCTGCTTCCCCATGCTGCAGATTTCCGCTGGATGAGGGATCGCGAGGACACGCCCTGGTATCCGACAGCGAAGCTGCTCCGGCAGCCGACTTTTGGTGACTGGGACAGCGTGATCGTTCGTCTGCACGACGAACTGCGCCAATTTCAACGCTGAGCCAGGCTGGAGACCGTTCGGCCTCTGATCGACCAAGGCCGGACTCCAATCTTGCTTGTGTTGACGCCTTTTCTGCACGCGTGCGGGTCCCGTTTCGCTCGGAAATGCTGACAGCCTCAAGGGCAGGGTGGTCCATCGGCCGTTAGGATTTCGTTAACCACGTCTATTTACTGTTTGGTGAGGAATGCAGGCGGCACTTCTGCTGCTTTCGGAGCCGTTCATGACCGACCGAATTCACCTGGTGGTGGCGACGCCGTGCTTCGGCGGCCAGGTTTCCAGCATCTATGCCAGCTCCATCTTCCGCCTGCAGAACGCGCTGAGCGCCAAATCCAATGTCGAATTCAAGGTGCTGTTGCGGGATGGCGATGCGCTGATCACGCGCGCGCGCGCCAATCTGATGACGCAGTTTCTCAATGATCCCTCGGCAACGCACTTCCTGTTCGTGGATGCGGATATCGGCTTTCAGCCCGAGCAGGTGTTTCGTCTGATCGAATCCGGCGCCGACGTGGTGGCCGCGGTCTATCCGATCAAACGCGTCAATTGGAACAAGGCGAAGCGGGCGGTCGAGGCCAAGCGGCCGGACATAGCGCCGGCCGCGCTCGATTACGTGCTTGAGCTCGAAGATCCGGATCACGTCGCCGTCGTCAACGGCTTTACCCGCGTACGCTACGCCGGAACAGGATTCCTGATGATCCGGCGTCATGTGTTCGAGAAAATGTGCGCTGCCTACGCCTCGCTGCAATTCTTCCGCGAACATTCCATCGATGATCTCGCCGGAAGCCCCAACCGGTTTGCGCTGTTCGAATGCATGATCGATCCGGGCAGCGGAACCTATCTCAGCGAAGATTTTGCTTTCTGCAAACGCTGGACCGATATCGGCGGCGAGATCTGGGCTGATCTCGAGAGCCGCCTCGATCATGTCGGTCCGTCGGTATTTCACGGCGACGTCTCGTCGCAGTTTGGCGCGGCGGTGCCCGCATCCGATGCGGCGTGAGATGCCATCCGCTGCCATAGCGCAGGCGGCTGCGTTCAAATCTCCCGCTGATCGCATCGGGGTGGCGCGGCTTGCGAGGATGTCGGCCGGCGGCACCGATCTTCGTCCGCTGTGGCAGGCCCTGATCAGCAAGCTGATCGACGGCACCATCGAGCCGGGCGAGGGGCTCGATCTATCGCTGATCGCGCAGTTGCTGGGTGACAAACAAGCCGGGCTTGCAATCCAGGATGCAATCCTCGCGTCCCATCAATTGTTCCGTTCGCCGTGCGCTTCGAAAGTGCCGCGGCTGCGCGTTCTGGCGCTCGCGGCGGCAACCGACATGGGCGGCAACACGCCGGTCGAATTCCTGCTGGAAGGATCCGGCATCGAACTGATGACGCTGTACGTCATGGCGGACGTCGAACTGCCGTCGCCGCTGCCCGATCACGATGTCGCCATCGTGATCGCCTCGGACTCGGAGGAGTGTCGCGAGGCGCTCCTGAAAATCGATCAAGTGGCTGCGCGCTGGCCACGGCCGCTTCTCAATGCACCGCGCCTCGTCTGCAATCTCGATCGCGACAAGCTGCATCGCCTGCTTGAGGGAATTGCAGGCCTGGAAATTCCGACGACCACCGCAGTGTCGCGCGCGCAGTTGCTGGACGCGTCACGTTCATCTCTCATGCTTCGTGAGGTCGCGGACGATCTTGTATTTCCCCTCATTGTCAGGCCGCGCGGGTCGCATGCCGGCGCAGGTCTGGCAAAGCTCGACGATCGCGCCGCGTTGCAGCGTTATCTTTCCGCGAGACAAGAACAGGATTTCTTCATCTCGCGTTTTGTCGATTACTCCGATGAGGACGGCTTGTTTCGCAAATGCCGGATCGTGTTCGTCGACGGCCGGCCCTATGCATGTCATTTGGCGATCGCCGACCGTTGGGACATCTGGTATCTCAACGCCGGAATGCCGCAGAGCGCAAGCAAGCGTCTTGAAGAAGAAACGTTCATGCGCACATTCGACATCGGCTTCGCGCGCCGCCATGCGCCGGCGCTGCTCGGTATCGCTGAGCGGATCGGCCTCGATTACTTCATCGTGGATTGCGCCGAAACCAAAGGCGGATCGTTGCTGGTTTTCGAAGCCGACAATACGGCAATTGTCCACGACATGGATCCGGCCGACGTCTTTCCCTACAAGCTACCCCAGATGCGCAGGATATTCGATGCGTTCGCAGCGATGATTGAACGCCGCAGCCGGGAAGATCAGGAGTGTGCTGCATGACGATTGTGTTGCGCGAAGGGCCGCTGCGGTCAGAACCGAGCGAGACGCTCGATCCACAGAACTGGGACGACGTCCGCGCGCAGGGTCATCGCATGCTCGATGACATGCTCGATTACATAGCCAACATCCGCGAGCGTCCGGTCTGGTCGCCAATCCCCGATCACGTTCGTGCGCGGTTTCGTGCGGAGCTTCCACGTCAATCATCCGATCTTGGCGAAGTCTATCGCGAATTCGCCGACCATGTCGTGCCCTATGCGACGGGCAATGTTCATCCCGGCTTCATGGGATGGGTGCATGGCGGCGGCACCGCCGTCGGCATGCTGGCGGAGATGATGGCAGCCGGACTGAATGCCAATCTCGGCGGACGCGATCACATGCCGGTCGAGGTCGAACGCCAGGTCGTCGAATGGACACGATCGATGTTCGGTTTCCCCGACGAGGCGAGCGGAATTTTCGTCACGGGCACGTCGATGGCGAATTTGATGGCAGTGCTGGTGGCGCGTACGGCGGCGCTGGGGCAGCCCGTCCGGCAACACGGCATCGGCAACGAAGGTGCGTTGCTGACAGCCTATACTTCGAAGGCGGCACATGGCTGCATCACAAAAGCCATGGACATTGCGGGCTTCGGCAGCAATGCGTTGCGTTCTATCGCGGTCGATCAATTCCATCGCATCGACGTGGCCGCATTGCGCGCCCAGATATCGGCGGATCGCGAGGCCGGGCTGAAACCGTTTCTCGTCGTTGCCTCGGCCGGCACGGTCGATATCGGCGCCATCGATGATCTCGCTGCGCTGAGTGCGCTGTGCCGGGAACAGAAGCTCTGGTTTCATGTCGACGGCGCCTATGGCGCTCTTGGAATTCTTGCGCCCGCGCTTGCGCCGCGGCTTGCCGGAATCGAAAACGCCGATTCGATCGCGCTCGATTTTCACAAATGGGGGCAGGTGCCTTATGACGCCGGCTTCCTGCTCGTTCGCGACGGCCGGCAGCACCGCGATGCGTTTTCCGCGCCGGCTGCATATTTGCGCCGGGAAACCAGAGGCCTTGCCGCCGGCTCGCAGTGGCCGTGCGATCTCGGGCCCGATCTGTCGCGCGGCTTCCGGGCGCTCAAGACATGGTTCACCTTGAAAACCTATGGGACTGAAAAGCTGGGAGCGGTTATCGCGCGCACCTGTGCGCTCGCCGGCTATCTGGAAGCAAGGATCCTGGCCGAACCGCAACTCGAGCTGCTGGCGCCGGTCCAGCTTAACATCGTCTGCTTCCGCTATCGCGCTGCGGACGCCAACGAGGTGAACGGCAATATCGTCGTCGATATTCAGGAGTCCGGGATCGCGGCGCCGTCGACGACGGTTCTCGATGGACAGCTCGCGATACGGGCCGCCATCGTCAATCATCGCACCGACACCTGCGATATCGACGCGCTGATATCGGCGGTGCTTGAATTCGGAGCGCAGCGATCGAATTCCGGGGCCGGCGTCGTGGTGAACGTCGAGCCGTCTCCGCCATTGGCGATGTGACCGATCGCTTCTTCATGGCGCGTTCGAGCAAAAGCCAGCCTCGCGTTTGATGCGGGGTAGGCAATGGCCGGCGCGGGGCGGTCGCCCGAAAGCAACAGGTTAGGGTCTCGGTTCTGATTCAATCAGAGCCGAGAAGGTCCCGGAGTTTGTTCGGCTACGCTGAATCAGGCCGCGTGCTTGCCGAGTGCCGCTTCGGTCTGTTCGAGCAGTTTCTTCTCGTAGGCGACGAGCTTGCGGGCTTCCTTCAGCGCGCGGTACAGATCGCCGCTCAAAATGCTGTTGTTGATGCCTTCGATGATCGGCCATGCGCTTGGCACGGCAGTCACGATATCGCGCAACAGATGGAAGTAAGTGCTGTGGTTGCCCTGCGGGTCTGGCGAGATGTACATCAATTGCACGGCCAGATAGACGAGTTTGGCCGGGGTGTCGGCGGCCTGCGGCGTCATAATGTCCTTCTCGCGCAGGATCGGAACGTTTTCGCCGTCAATCAGCAGGCGCGCGCGCTGTTCCGTGTTGGTGATCACGCAGTTGCCGATGATGATCCGCTCATTCGGCTTGAGTTCGACTTTTAAAGCCATGCCTGTTCTCCGTTCCCGGTTGATACGCGCCTCGTCGCTATAGCTAAGTATGAACGAATGTCGGCTTTGGTGCGCCAGCCGAGGCGGGAAATGCTCTTTAGCCGATGCGGCCGTTATCCTTTATGAACATGGTTAAGACTTCGTAAACGGCGCCGGGCGCCACGAGAATGTGCAGGAATATCAAGGTTATTTTGAAGTTGCGGCGATGCCGGGATCGGAGGCCAGCGCCTCATTGGAGCGGGCAGGGCACTAACGGAGCGGCGCTGAATTCACGCTTTGTTAGCCGCTTGGTTTCACCGTACCGCGTCTTCCGATCAAGAAGGTCGGGACCACGCACGCACTCTAATTTCACACCAGAAAGGTATGAAAAATGTCCGGCATTGTTCTCTCGGCATCGGTTCGCCAGAACCTGCTCTCGCTGCAATCGACCGCAGCCCTCCTCGCCACCACCCAAAACGATCTCGCCACGGGCAACGCCGTCAACTCGGCGCTCGATAACCCGACCAGCTATTTCACGGCGCAGTCCCTCAACAACCGCGCCAGCGACATCAACAACCTGCTGGACAGTATCGGCAACGGCGTACAGGTGCTGCAGGCCGCCAACACCGGCATCACCTCGCTGCAGAGCCTGGTCTCAAACGCCCAGTCGATTGCCAACCAGGTGCTGCAGGCGCCCACCGGCTACACCACGAAGTCCAGTGTCACCTCCACCGCCATCAGCGGCGCCACCGCCGATAACCTGCTCGGCGCCAATGTGCCGACGGCTGGTTCGGTCACCGAGGGCGCCTTCACGACCCTCAACGTCTCCGGTGCGGGTAACGCGACGGCGGCTACTGTTACGGGCGGCACCTTCGCGAATCTCGACCTCAGCGGCGCGGGAGCCAGTGTTAGCTTCAAACTGAGTGTTAACGGCGGCACTGCGCAGACCGTTACCCTCAATGCCGCAAATGTCACTGCCTTCAAGACCGCCGGTGGCACTCTCAGCGGTACCAACGGTACCAGTCCCACCGCGCTCACCGCGACGGACATCGCCAACCTCATCAATTACCAGCTCGCAGGTAGCCCTGCCACTGGCGCGGCCACTGTCACCGGCCCGGCGTCGGTGAACGGCAGTGGTGAGCTTCAGTTCACTTCCTCCACCACCGGTACGTCCTCGTCGGTAGCCATTACCAACTACGCAACCGCTGGTACTGTGACCGACACGACCGGTCTGCCCACCACCAACACCACCAAGAATGGTACTGACGGCTCGACGACGGCTGCTGATATTACGGGTACCGGCTTCGCGGCGCTTGATCTCAGCACGACCAACACCGCCTCCTTCACGCTGAACGTTGACGGCGTTTCGAAGACCATCACTCTCGATAAGGCCGAGGTTGACACATACAACACCAACACCAGCTCTTCGCTCACCGAAACCAGCCTGACCGCAGCTAATGTCGCCGCCCTCATCAATTACCAGTTCGGTGGTGATACGGGTACCACGACCCCCACCGGTCCGGTGACCGTGAGCGGTGGTCAGCTTCAGATCGCTTCCGCCGCCAGCCCCGGTGCGTCTTCGGAGGTGTCCATCACTGGCTATACAGGCACCTTGGGCACAGGCTCGCTCGGTCTGCCCACCACCGACACCACCAATCATGGTACTGCGGCGGTTGCCGCGGACGACGAGACCTTCACTGTCGCGGTCGACGGCGCTGCGGCCAAGACCATTTCGCTCAGCAAAGCAAGTGTCGACGCATACAACACGGCCCACACCACCGGTACGCCGCTCAACGCGGCCAGCCTGAGCGCCGCTGATGTCGCCAGCCTCGTCAACTACCAGTACGACAACACCGGTGCGACCACCATCGCTTCGGTCGCGAGCGGCAAGTTGGTGTTCACTTCGAATACAACGGGTACGACCTCCAGCATCGCAGTCACCGCCGTGACCGGCACGGCCACCGCCGGCTCGACCGGCGTCACAGCGACGACGACGGCCGCCACCGGCACGGCGGGTTCGGGGTTGACCGGCGAAACGCTGACGATCGCTGCGACCAACAGCAGCACGACAGCGACCTCCATCACCTTCGGCACTGGCGCCAACCAGGTTTCGACGCTCAACCAGCTCAATACGGCGTTGGCGGCGAATGACCTGCAGGCCAGCATCGACTCCAGCAGCGGCGCGATCACCATCACGACCAGCAACAACGCGGCTTCGGGCACGGTCGGTGCGGTCGGCGGTACGGCCGTGACAACATCGGGGGCAGCCTTCGCCGCCGTGGCGGCCGGCGGCGCGGCTCCGGTCGCCGATCCGAACTCGCAGGCGACCCGCGCCAGCCTGGTGGCGCAGTACAACCAGGTGATGGAGCAGATCAACACCACCGCGCAGGATTCCTCGTTCAACGGCATCAACCTGCTGAACGGCGATACCCTGGACCTGACGTTCGACGAAACCGGCGCTTCGAAGCTGTCGATCTCCGGCGTGACCTTCAACGACGCCGGCCTCGGCCTTTCGAACCTGACCGCCGGCAAAGACTTCCTGGACAGCAACTCTGCCAATACCGTGTTGTCGACGTTGACCCAGGCCAGCACCACGCTGCGCACGGAAGCTTCTTCGCTCGGTTCGAACCTGTCGGTCGTGCAGATCCGTCAGGACTTCAACAAGAACCTGATCAACGTGCTGCAGACCGGCGCGTCGAACCTGACGCTGGCCGATCCGAACGAGGAAGCGGCCAACAGCCAGGCGCTGTCGACCCGCCAGTCGATCGCGGTCTCCGCGCTGGCGCTCGCCAACCAGTCGCAGCAGAGCGTGCTGCAATTGCTGCGCTGATTTCGTCTTTCAGGAAACAAATGGAAACGGCGGAGGAAACTCCGCCGTTTTCGTTTTTGCGAAAAATGCAAGCTTTCTGAAGGTGTTACGGAGTCTGTTCGAGGTAGCAAAGCGTTAATCAAGAAACTTAAACCGTCATTAACTATAATTTAAAGGAGTGCCGATAAAAGGTGTGTACCTGAATGTAGGAAGGTCTGACACATGTCCGGTATCGTTCTCTCGGCTTCGGTTCGCCAGAACCTGCTCTCGCTGCAGTCAACCGCCGCCTTGCTCGCGACCACGCAAAATGATCTTGCGACCGGCAACAAGGTCAACTCGGCGCTGGATAATCCGACCGAATATTTTACCGCGCAGGGCCTCAACAACCGCGCCAGCGACATCAGCAACCTGCTGGACGGTATCGGCAACGGCGTGCAGGTGCTGCAGGCCGCCAACACCGGCCTGACCTCGCTGCAGAGCCTGGTCGCAAACGCCCAGTCGATTGCCAACCAGGTGCTGCAGGCGCCCACCGGCTATACCACGAAGTCCAGCGTGAGTTCGACCGCCCTCAGCGGCGCCACCGCCAATAACCTGCTCGGCACCAACGCGCCGACTTCTGGTTCGGTCACCGAGGGCGCCTTCACGACCCTCAACGTCTCGGGTGCGGGTAACGCGACGGCGGCTACTGTTACGGGCGGCACCTTCGCGAATCTCGACCTCAGCGGCGCGGGAGCCAGTGTTAGCTTCAAACTGAGTGTTGACGGCGGCACTGCGCAGACCATCACCCTCAATGCCGCAAATGTCACTGCCTTCAAGACCGCCGGTGGCACTCTCAGCGGTACCAACGGTACCAGTCCCACCGCGCTCGACGCGACGGACGTCGCCAACATTATCAATTACCAGCTCGCAGGTAGCCCTGCCACTGGCGCGGCCACTGTCACCGGCCCGGCGTCGGTGAACGGCAGTGGTGAGCTTCAGTTCACTTCCTCCACCACCGGTACGTCCTCGTCGGTAGCCATTACCAACTACGCAACCGCTGGCGGTGTGACCGACACGACCGGTCTGCCCACCGCCAACACCACCAAGAATGGTACTGACGGCTCGACGACGGCTGCTGATATTACAGGTACCGGCTTCGCGAATCTCGACGTCGGCACGGGGAGCGTTCAGTTCTCACTGAACATCGACGGCGCTTCGACCAGCGTAGACATCAATTCCACCACTATCGCTGCCTTCACGACTGCCGGCGGCACTCTTGCCGGTTCCGCCACCGCGCTCACCGCAGCTGACGTCGCCAACCTCATCAATTGGCAGGTCGCAGGTAGCGCTTCCACTGGTGTCACCAGCCCTGTCACCGGCCCGGCGTCGGTGAACGGCAGTGGCCAGCTTCAGTTCGCCTCATTGACGACCCCTGGTGCGTCCTCGGAGGTGGCCGTTACCGGCTACACAGCCACTGGGGTGACCAGCGGCGCGACTGGTCTTTCCGCCACCGACACCACCAACAAGGGTACTGCGGCGGTTGCCGCGGACGACGAGACCTTCACTGTCGCGGTCGACGGCGCTGCGGCCAAGACCATTTCGCTCAGCAAAGCAAGTGTCGACGCATACAACACGGCCCACACCACCGGTACGCCGCTCAACGCGGCCAGCCTGAGCGCCGCTGATGTCGCCAGCCTCGTCAACTACCAGTACGACAACACCGGTGCGACCACCATCGCTTCGGTCGTGGGTGGCAAGTTGACGTTTACTTCGGGGACAACGGGTACGACCTCCAGCATCGCAGTCACCGCCGTGACCGGCACGGCCAGTGCCGGCTCGACCGGCGTCACAGCGACGACGACGCCCGCCACCGGCACGGCGGGTTCGGGACTGAGCGGCGAAACGCTGACGATCGCTGCGACCAACAGCAGCACGACAGCGACCTCCATCACCTTCGGCACCGGCGCCAACCAGATTTCGACGCTCAACCAGCTCAATGCGGCGTTGGCGGCGAATGACCTGCAGGCCAGCATCGACTCCACCGGTGTGATTACCATCACGACCACCAACAACGCGGCTTCGGACACGGTCGGTGCGGTCGGCGGTACGGCCGTGACAACAGCGGGCTCGCCCTTCGCCGCCGTGGCGGCCGGCGGCGCGGCTGCGGTCGCCGATCCGAACTCGCAGGCGACCCGCGCCAGCCTGGTGGCGCAGTACAATCAGGTGATGGCGCAGATCAACACCACCTCGCAGGATTCCTCGTTCAACGGCATCAACCTGCTGAACGGCGATACCCTCAACCTGACGTTCGACGAAACCGGCGCTTCGAAGCTGGCCATCACCGGCGTGACCTTCAACGACGCCGGCCTCGGCCTTTCGAACCTGACCGCCGGCACCGACTTCCTGGACAGCAACTCTGCCAACGCCGTGCTGGGACAGTTGACCCAGGCCAGCACGATGCTGCGCACGGAAGCCTCCGCGCTCGGCTCGAACCTGTCGATCGTGGAAATTCGCCAGGACTTCAACAAGAACCTGATCAACGTGCTGCAGACCGGCGCCTCGAACCTGACGGTCGCCGATCCGAACGAGGAAGCGGCCAACAGCCAGGCGCTGTCGACCCGCCAGTCGATCGCGGTCTCCGCGCTGGCGCTCGCCAACCAGTCGCAGCAGAGCGTGCTGCAATTGCTGCGCTGATTTCATCTTCTCAGAAATAAATCGAAACGGCGGAGGAAACTCCGCCGTTTTCGTTGCGGATACGTAGCCCAGCGACTACGTATTTTTGCGGTGACGACGTCACCGGTCAGAGCGATTCGGCACGATGCTCGATCGCATTTGGAATCGATCGCTAACCTTATTTTAAAAGCAGCGACGTATAAAACGTGGGCAGTCCGAAGCCAACGGCCTGCGCAACTCCCCCGTTTGAGGTCATGTATGTCCAACGCAGCTAAAGCCTACGCTCGCACTGCCCAAATATCCTCATCCCCTCGTGACATCGAAGCGCAGACTCTGCTGATGGCAGCAAGAAAGTTGGTTGAAGTTCAACAGGACTGGAAAGGCGCAGCCGACAGGCGGATGCACGAGGCGCTTCTGTTCAATCGCCGGCTTTGGACCATTTTCATGAGCGCAGTCGAAAGCAACGACAATCCTCAGCCGCTCGAGGTTCGCCAAAACATCCTGAACATCGCGGTGTTCGTGCTGCACCGGACCATCGAGTTGCAGTCCAATCCGAGCCCGGAAAAGCTGCAGTCGCTGATCGACATCAATTCGAATATTGCCGCGGGCCTGTCGGGCCGGGCGTAACAATCCGAATCGTGCGTGCCTCGCTCCGGTGGCTGGATCTGCTCACCTCGACGGTCCGATTCGACCAAGCGGAATCAGACCGGCTTCCATTTGCGATAGCGCGGCTCTTCGGGTCGGGAGCATGCCCTAAACCGCTGAAGCTCAGGCCTTGAGGTCGGTAGCAAGAGGACGTGCCGGCTGGTCCTTGGCCAGATCAAGCGCATGAAAGTAGGCACGACGGCGCAGCGTTGCATCGTCGGGAAACTGCTCCACGACCTGGTCGTTATTGCTGTTGACGACCTGAAAGACGATCGAGGCTGCGGCCTGATCGAAAAACGCCTGATGCGACACGGAATCGCTCGCCGGCTGCGGATCATTGCGAGCGCCGGCGCTGGGGTCAGCCGCAGTGACGGCCTGGTTGGCGGGCAGTTGGGTTGCGACCGCGTTGCTGGTCGCGTCGCTTACGGGCTGCCCAACGGCTATTGCAGCCGGCGCCCCCACCGACTTGATGCTGAAATCCGTACTCATGGCAGCCTCCTGGCTTTCCTCGAGTCAAACCCCAACCCCTCCAGTCGCAATTATGACGGTCACCTCTCAACGCGGGGTTAGAGAACGCACTGAATATTGCTCTGATATTGTCGGCAAAATTTTATGAAAAATGTAGAGATCGTCAGGCGATCTCGGCGCCGACGGTTGTCGCGTTTCAAGCGAAGCAGATACCGGTTCGCAGAAAACGCATCGCATAAAAGAGAGAGTCTCGATTTGATTCAATCCGAATCGATCAGGGCCGAGAGCCTTTTTTGCTCGCGTGGTGCGCATGGCCGTGTTGGTGCGGACCGGCTTCCGCGTCCGCCGGCATGAACACGACGTGACCGTGGCGCACACCCCGCTCGGCGATCACATGATCGGCAAATGCCTTGACCTCAGTACTGCGTCCCCTCAGCACCGTCACTTCCAGACAACTGTCATGGCTGATGTGAACATGGAGCGTCGCTTGCGCCAAATGATGGTGATCGTGGAATTCCTGCGTCAGGCGTTTGGGTAATTCACGCGCTTCGTGGTCGTAGACGTAGCTGAGTGTCGCGATGCAGTCGCGCCCCTGCGCCACCTCAAGGCTGGACTGTTGCAGGCCGCTGCGGACGAGGTCGCGGATCGCCTCCGAGCGGTTGGCGTAGCCTCGCGCCTCTATGTAGTCGTCGACCGAGGCGACGAGATCGTCATCGATCGTGATGGTCAAACGCTGCACGTGGCGCTCCTTTGTCGTCTCTTCCTTAAGTATGATCTTTTTGGATTGACATCATACCGGGCCGTTCATACGCTTGCAGCGCCGATAAGAGCAGGATGGGCGCCTGCTCCAATCGCAACCCGCGCCGGGCGTTGCGAATGTACGCCTTTGTTCTTGCGCTCCGGAGCAGGTTGGCTGCGGCGTGTCGAAATTCGCGTACCGTCTGGTTGTTACCTTGGCATTTGCACCGCTGTTTTGCCAGCCGGCGCCGGCCAAACTGTTATCCGCGACAAATCCTTCCGACACCTCGTCGACGGCTTCTCCGGGAGCGACGTCAAATTCAACCGCCCTTCCGGCCATCACAGTACGGACGCCGCCGAAGCCCCGGCCGCAAAGCGTGCGTGTTGCCAGGCCGCACCCGAAGCGTGCCGCCACGGCTGCCTTGGGCGCCAATGGAACTGCGCAAACGGCAGCGCCGGGATCAGGGGCTCCTGATATCGGCAATGGGCCGGTCGGGCCGCCGAACATGGCAAGCCAGATGACGGTGACGGGCGAAGAGCTCAATGCACGGCCGGTGACGCGTCCGGGAGAAATACTCGAGGCGGTCCCCGGCCTGATCGTCACCCAACACAGCGGAGAGGGCAAAGCCAACCAGTATTTTCTGCGTGGTTACAATCTCGATCACGGCACCGACATGGCGATCTGGGTCGACGACGTTCCGATCAATATGCGAACCCATGCGCACGGGCAGGGCTATTCGGATTTGAACTGGCTGATGCCGGAAACCGTCAACACGCTCGAGATTCGCAAGGGGCCGTATTTTGCCGACGAGGGCGACTTCGCATCGGTCGGCAATCTTCACATCGGCCTGATCGACAGCGTCAACAAGAACATCGCCGAAATGACCGCTGGCAGCTTCGGCTATCAGCGAATCTTCGGCATGGGATCGAGCAAGATCGGTGACGGTACATTGCTCTATGCGGGCGAGGCCGGCGCGTATAACGGTCCCTGGGTCAATCCCGACGACATGCGCAAGATCAACGGTCTGCTGCGCTACACGCAAGGCACGGCGTTGGACGGAATTTCCATCACCGGCATGGCCTATTCGAACAAATGGAATTCAACCGACCAGGTGCCGCAACGCGCCATTACGTCGGGCCAGATCGGACTGTATGGCGAGGAAGATCCGACCGATGGCGGCAACACCGACCGGTTCGCGCTCTCGGCGCGAATAGCCGGCACCGACGACGCTGGGTCATGGAAGGCCAATGCCTATGTCGTCAAAAGCGACCTCGATCTGTTCAACGATTTCACCTACTTCCTGACCAAACCGACCCAGGGCGATCAGTTTCATCAGTACGACGGCCGCGTGATGACGGGCGCAAATGCGTCAAGAACGCTTGACGGATCTTTCGCCGGCCGGCCGATGGAAACCACCTTCGGCATCCAGACCAGATATGACGATATCGACCTCGGCTTGACCGACACCTTTCAACGCTCCTTCCTGTCGAACGTCCGCAGCGACAAGGTGGGAGAAGCGAGCGTTGGGATCTATGCCCAAAACATTGTCCACTGGACCGACTGGCTGCGGACCACGACGGGCTGGCGCGGCGACTATTATGAGGCCCGTGTCGACTCGCTGTTCGATGCCAACAATTCCGGCAACGTCAGTGCTGCGATCGGCAGTCCCAAATTCACCGCGGTGGTGGGCCCGTTCCACAAGACGGAGCTGTTCTTCGGGGCAGGTTACGGCATGCACAGCAACGATGCACGCGGCGCCACGATCACGGAAGAGCCGGTCGACAGGGTTCAAAATCCGACCGCGGCATCATTGCCGATCGGCGCGTCGCCATTGCTGGTGCAAACCAAGGGCGCGGAAGTCGGCGTTCGGACCAAAGTCGTTGCGGGACTGGATTCGTCGGTCAGCGTGTTTTTCCTCGATCAGGCCTCGGAGATCGTGTTCAATGGCGACGCGGGCGATACTTCGGCGAGCCGGCCCAGCCAGCGGTACGGGATCGAATGGACCAACAAATATCAGCCGGCTTCCTGGCTGACGCTGGACGGCGACCTCGCGCTGTCCCACGCGCGATTTGTCGGCTTCGACACCGCGCAGGCTGACCTCTACGCCTCGCTCGCCGGCTATCCGCAGGCGCAGATCGGCAACGCGCCCGGCAATTATATTCCCAACGCGCCCGCGATCGTGGCCTCTGCCGGGATCACGATCGGCGAGAAGACCGGCTGGTTCGAAACACTGCGCTGGCGCTATCTGGGGGCAAGCCCGCTCACGGAGGACAACGCGTTCCGGTCATCTGCCACGAGCCTATTCAACGGCCGTATCGGTTACCGGTTGGAAAATGGCTGGCGCATTCAGCTCGACGTGCTCAATCTGCTCAACACCAAGGCCGACCAGATCACTTACGCCTATGGATCGCTGATCAAGACCGACAGCCTTTATAATCTTTGCTACCCGGTCCAGACAGCGCCGACAGCCGTTTGCCAGAACGGTGTCATGGACTACGTTCTGCACCCGATCGAGCCGTTGGCCGTCAGGCTGACGATCGCCGGCGTGTTTTAGGGAAGGCGGCTAAGCTAAAGCGAGCGGCTGACCGACAGCGGCGCGATGTTGCGCGGCCCCGGCGTGGCACGGCGGCCGGCCGCGGTGTAGGTATTGGGAATGGTGCGGCGCTGCATCTCGGTGTTGACGCCGCGCACGATGCTCTCGGACACCGCATGCGCGGTGGCCAGCACCGTGAGGTTGATCTGCAGCATCGAGCGAAACACGTCGTGATGGCGATGCAGCGTGGTCAAAAGCTCCGGCGCTGATTCCGACAGATATTTATGGCTGCCCTTCAGCTGCGTGAGCACGTTGACATAACGGCGCGTCAACTCGCTCTTCTTCGGTTCGAACGCCATCGCCTCGCGGATCTTGCCGGCGCGGACCAGCTCGGTTTCGCGCTCGATGAGGCCAAGCAAGGCGCTCATCACATCCATCAGGCCCTCGGCGAGCTTGCGTGCCTCGGCCGGCGTTGCGGCCATCGGGATCGGCGCGGCTGCTGGCTGGCGTTGCGGACGTTGTTGCATGTCTGGTTTTCCCCTGGATTTAGCTGGTGCGGGCCTGCTGCATGATCAGCGTACGATAGACTTCGTGCGAAATACCGATGCCGCCGGCCTTGGCGAAGGATTTCGAATATTGTTCCGTCAGCATCGAGCGCCAAACGCCGGTGCCCGGCGTATTGCCGAATGGGCCTTCGCCACTGAGGCCGCTGGTCATCTGCGAGAACATCGAATTGATGAACATCGCCTCGAAATCGGTCGCTTGCTTCTGGGCCTTGGCCTGGACCTGCGGTGATACCTTCTGCAGGGCATTTGCCAGATCGTAATCCGGACGACCGGCATAGTTCGGAATCCCGGCCGTGGCGGCGGGGCTTGTGATGGCGCTGTTCAAACCGGACTGCATCACATCACCTCGATGTCGGCTTCGATCGCGCCCGCGGCCTTGATGGCCTGCAGAATGCCGATCAGGTCGCGTGGGCCGATGCCAAGGCCGTTGAGGCCATCGACCAGCTGCTGCAGCGAGACGCCGTCCTTTACCAGGGCGAGTTTCTTGCCGTCTTCGGTAACCCCGACGCGCGTGTTCGGCGTCACCACGGTTCGCCCGCGCGACAGCGGATTGGGCTGGCTCACCTGCGGGCTTTCGGAAATCGTGACGGTCAGATTGCCCTGGGCCACGGCGACGGTGGCGACGCGGACGTCGCGGCCCATCACGATGATGCCCGAGCGCTCGTCGATGATGATCTTGGCCGCCAGATCAGGCTCGACCTGCAGCTGTTCGATCTCGGTCAGGAACGCGACGACGTTGCCCTTGAACTCCGGCGGGATCGAGAGCTGCACCGTCGAAGGATCGATCGGCTCGGCGGTCTTGACGCCGAGATAGTCGTTGACCGCAGCGGCGATGCGCTTTGCCGTGGTGAAGTCTGAGTTGCGCAGCGAGAGCCGCACATTGGGCAGGCGATTGAGCGCGAATTCGATTTCGCGTTCGATGATGGCGCCGTTGGCGATCCGGCCGACCGTCGGCACGCCGCGAACGATCTTGGCGGCTTCGCCTTCGGCCTGGAAGCCGTTGATCGCGACCGAACCCTGCGCCACGGCGTAGACGTTGCCATCGGCGCCGAGCAGGGGGGTGACGAGCAGGGTGCCGCCCTGCAGATTCTTGGCATCTCCGAGCGAGGACACCGTGACGTCCATCCGCGTGCCCTGGGTGCCGAACGGCGGCAGATTGCCGGTCACCATCACCGCGGCGACGTTGCCGGTGCGCATGGTGACGCCGGGCGCGATCTTGACGCCCATGCGCTCGAGCATCGCTTGCAGCGATTGCTTGGTGAAGGGCGCGTTGTTCAGGGTGTCGCCGGTGCCATTGAGGCCGACGACGAGGCCGTAGCCGACCAGCTGGTTCTGCCGGACGCCTTCGATGTTGGCGAGATCCTTGATCCGGGACGTCGCCTGCGCGGGCATTGCCGGCAGCGCGAATGCAAGCGCCAGCCATGCGGCGCAGGCTCCCCGAAATACTCTCGCCGAAAACACGCTTTGCATCCTCTGCTCCCCGCTGAGGTCGTAACTTGGGTCTTGCGTTGGATCCGCGCGCCACTCCCATGACAGCGGTCCGCCATTAACTATGCGAGCGCCGTGCCATCTCCTGTTTCTGATTTAGCGATTTGATTTTGCTGGATAAAATGTTGAGGTCAGGTCACGCTCTGTTAGCCCTTGCAGTGGCGAAACTGCCCCTCACGGCAGATTTTGCCGGGCTATTTACGCTCCATTAACCATAACGGGGCGAAGCTCGCGGCATACAGCGAGAAGCACCATGCGCATTTACGGACCGAACGGCACCACCCTGGGGTCTCCCGCTTCGAGCACAAGGCGAACCAGCTCGAGCAGCTTCGCCTTGCCGGAAGATACCGCATCGGCCTCCGAAAGCCGGGCGCTCAGCGCGCCTAAGGCGACGGCGAATATCGATGCGTTGCTGGCGCTGCAGGGGATCGAGGATCCGACCGAGCGGCGCAAGCGATCGGTGCAGCGCGGCAAAGGCGCGCTTGACGTGCTCGACGACCTCAAGATCGGACTGTTGTCCGGCAGTCTCAATGCTTCCACAGTGAGCCGGCTGCGCGACGCCGCCGCCAACCTCAAATCCTCGTCCGGCGATCCCGGTTTGGATGCGGTGTTGTCCGAGATCGAATTGCGGGTCGAAGTGGAACTCGCCAAGGCCGGGCAGTTCTAAGCCGCAGGTTCCAGGCTCTGTTGGTGTCCGTTCAGGCGGCTGCCTTGGTCTGGCCGTCGTAGCGGCGTTGCGCCGCCAGCACCTCCTTGAGATGGCACTCGGCCCAATCGCGCAGCGGATCGACCGCTTTGGCTAATGTCACGCCGAGCGGGGTGATCGAATATTCGACCGTTACCGGAACGGTTGCGATGGCGCGCCGGCGCACGAGGCCGTCGCGTTCGAGGCTCTTGAGCACCTGCGACAGCATCTTCTGCGAGATGCCCTCGATCGTGCGGCGCAGCCGATTGAACCGCATCGGATCTTCCCTCAGCAGCAACAGGATCAGCACCGCCCATTTGTCGCCGACGCGATCCAGGATCTGGCGGGTCGGGCAGTCGGCCGAATAGGCATTGGGGGCTTTCACGGCGGTTACTCCGGCGTAATCAGGTGACTTCAAAGTGCTCTCTTAACACCTACAATCTTTTTGATATCTAGTCACTATTAGATACCAGAAAGCCGAAAGAGAGCCCCCTCATGAAAATCGCAGTCATCGGCGCGTCGGGAAATGCCGGCTCGCGCATCGTTGCCGAGCTTGCCCGCCGCGGCCATGCCATTACCGCCATCGTTCGTAACCCTGAGAAAATCGCGCCACGGCCAAACGTCGTTGCCAAGCGGGGCGACGTGATGGATCCGGGTTCCCTGGCAAAGCTGCTGGCCGGTCACGACGTCGCCGTCAGTTCCGTCCACTTCCTCGACAGCGACCCGGCAAAACTGATCGCGGCTGCCAGTGATTCGAAGGTCGGCCGTTATCTCGTCGTTGGCGGCGCCGGCAGCCTCGAAGTGGCCCCCGGCGTCCCGTTGGTGACGACGCCAGGGTTCCCCGTGGCATACAAGCCTGAGGCGGAGAAAGGCGCTGTCTTTCTCGACCTGCTTCGGCGGCAAAAGGAACTAAATTGGACGTTCCTGTCGCCTTCCGCCCTGTTCACGGCGGGCGAGCGAACCGGCAAGTTCCGCCTTGGGACCGATCAGCTTCTGACCGCGCCGGACGGAAAAAGCTGGATTTCCTTCGAGGACTTCGCAGTTGCACTCGCCGACGAAATCGAACGCCCAGCCCATATCCGCGGGCGTTTCACGGTTGGCTATTAATCGAGCAGGGGGCTGCCTTGATGCGGCCACAGCCGGGGCAGGGCAGCGTTAAGTCCTTGGGGACGGAGCTTCTTTTGGAAGGGCCGATATTGTCTGTCACATGACGCCGCTATATAAGGCGCGCGCGGACGGACCCTTTTTCGACCGCCTCAACGCACAGATAGGCTGACCTTGGAAAAGTTGAAAAATTATCGACCCTCCGAAAAAGAGCCTTTCATGAACGACCGCCAGCGCGATTATTTTCGCGCCAAGCTGCTGGCGTGGAAGGACGAGATCCTGCGGGAATCGCGCATCACGCTGCAGACCCTCCAGGAAGAGAACGTCAACCATCCTGATCTAGCTGATCGGGCATCCTCTGAGACCGATCGCGCGATCGAACTGCGTGCGCGCGATCGCCAGCGCAAGTTGATCTCCAAGATCGATGCCGCGCTGCAGCGCATCGAGGACAACACCTACGGCTATTGCGAAGAGACCGGGGAGCCGATTTCGCTGAAGCGGCTCGAAGCCCGCCCGATCGCCACGCTCTCGGTCGAAGCGCAGGAGCGCCACGAGAAGCGCGAGAAGGTCTATCGCGACGAGTAGGCGACGTCGCCGCGAAGACGGACACGCGGCGCTGTCTTGTGCCGACGCAGTAACAGCGAGTCGATCACGCTCGAAGAACGCGTCGGTTGATCGTCGTTAGGTCAATCCGGCCTGACCCATAAAATTCTTCTCCGCCGAGCACCGCGCCGGCTCCGGTTGGCGCGACGAAGCAATCAACATTCGCCAACCACGAAGACGCCCGAACAAGCGTTGAAGAGGCGAGCGGCGCCAAGCGCAATTCAACGACGCTAAAAAGATATCCTCGAAGTGGTTCGGACCGAGCTCTCGAATACTGCAGCCGGGTTAGGCGCCCAACTCATCAGACGCCGGATTCGACTATCGGGCTCGTGAGCTGTTCAGGGCTGCAGCGGCGCGTATGAGTGTCTTGAAGGCAGCCTCATCTATTTCATCACCCTCATGGAGATCGATCGCGCGCCTGGTGTTGCCTTCAAGGCTGGCATTGAATAGTCCCGAAGGGTCCTTGAGCGAAGCGCCCTTGGCGAAAGTCAGCTTCACGACGCTCTTGTACGTCTCGCCGGTGCAGATCAGCCCGTCGTGAGACCAGACCGGGACGCCTCGCCACTTCCACTCCTCGACCACCTCAGGGTCAGCCTGTTTGATGAGCGCGCGGACATGGGAGAGTGTCTTGCCTCTCCAGTCGTCCAGTTCCTTGATCCGTGCGTCGATCAGCCGGGAAGGGGACTCGCCCTTGGTCGTTGCGCTCTTTTTCATGGTGCTTGCACCTCATTCGGCTGTTTTTCTGTCTTGCGAAGGTACCAATCACCCATCATCCGCGCCAGCCTGCATGAGGCCGGAATCTGCTCCTGCATTCCGCCCAGATCCAATCGCAATTCCTGGAACGAGCCACTCAATTCAGAATGCAGATCCTTCGGGTCGATCCCGAGTTTCTTCTTCAGGAATTCGTCGCTCAATCCGCCCGCACAGGTGTAAAGGGTTCGCTGTCACCGCACAGGTGCCGTCTTGTTTGTGCCAACTGTCGCGAGCATGGCGCGATGCGCTTGCGGTCATCAGCGATGCGCGCGCCTGAACTGCGGGACGCTTTGCCCAGCTCGGCAAAATCAGGCGTTCGTCCAGCGCAAAGGCAATCAAACGTATCGTCCTGACGCGCTTGTCAAAGGCCGGACATGGTGCTCAATTGTCGCTAGTTCGAACCTGCATTGGGAATGGCGGCTGATGGATAAAATACTTGCGGCCGCACAGATCATCGCCACTTCCCGCCGCAACCGCACGCCGCTGCGCGCGCTTTCAGCCGATATCGCCCCGCACGACGAAGCGCAGGGATACCGCATTCAACGCGCGGTCCACGATCTGTTGCTGCCTCAGGTCGGCGCCATGGTCGGCTACAAGATCGGCTGCACCAGCGCGGTGATGCAGCAATATCTCGGCATTCCCCATCCCTGCGGCGGCGGTGTGTTCGCCAAAGGCGTTCATGACAGCGGGATTGCGCTGCGTCACGGCGATTTCGTTCGTGTCGGCGTCGAATGCGAGATCGCGGTGCGGCTCGGACACGATCTGCCGCCGTCGCAGGCGCCGTTCACCGCGGACACGGTCGCGCTCGCGGTCGAGGCCTATCATCCGGCGATCGAGATCGTCGATGAGCGTTATGTCGACTGGCAAACCCTCGGCGCGCCGACGTTGGTGGCCGATGATTTCTACGCCGCCGGCTGCGTGCTCGGAAAACCTGTGGCGAGATCGGCCGCACCCGATCTGCTTGATGTGGTCGGCCGCGCCATGATCAACGGCGCGGAAGTAGGGCGGGGCACTGGCGCCGACGTGCTCGGCCATCCGCACAATCCGCTGGCCTGGCTTGCCAACCATCTTGCGGAGGAAGGCAAAGGCCTGCGCGCGGGTCAGATCGTACTGACCGGCAGCCTGGTGAAGACGATATGGCTCAACGCCGGCGACAAGGTGACGATGGATCTGTCGGGGCTCGGCGCCGTGCATGCCGCTTTCGCCTGAGCGATCTTGTTCGCGTCGGCAGCACGTGAAGCCTGCCGATTGATCCAGCCAAACTATTCCAGGCAGCCGAACGCGGTCGGATTACTTGGCGATGGCGCCGACGGAATCCTCGGGCGAGCCCAGGCCGGAGCCCGGAGAGCCGATCGGCTTTCCGTTCAGTGAGGTACCCACTTTCCCGGTTTGGCCGATGCTGCCGTCGGCGTTGATGCCGTCCTGTCGATCGCCGGAACTGCCCGGCTGCGCTGACCCTCGTCCCGATCCAGTGGTGAGTGATTCAGTGGAAGTCCCACCGGTTGTGGTCGCTGTGCTCGCCGTGCCGCCGGCGCTCCCACCGCCCGTTTGAGCGGCGGCAGGGGCTGTGAAGGCAACGAGGGCGACGACCAAAAATGCAAGTTTTTGTGAGGCCATGTTCCGCTCCAATGTAGCGGAGGAATAATTCCGGCAGCTCGCAACGGTTCCGAATCCAGCGGGCCAAGGGGATGGAACCGGGCCGGTGGCGCGTTGCCGGAGATAGCGGCACTGCCATGGTCGACCACGCAAAGCTCAAAGCTGCAAATCAGGCCCGTCTGCGGTCATCTCCCGACCTGTTGGTTGTCAGCGGTGTGTCAGCATTTCGCCTTAACCTTCGATTCTCGCTGGGGGCACTTGTCTGGGGCACTTGGCGGCTGCGGTGAGATTCAAAACGGTCGGCATAAGCTATGGGGCACTCCGAAAAGAGTGCCTTGAGTCGGTCAGGTCATGGCCAGGATGCGCGACCGTCGCCGGCATTCAGATCATCCGAGACAACACGCCTTCCGGATTCTCGGTGAGGGTAACGCTGTACGGCGCCGCCAACGTAAAAACCGCCGATCGCGCGATGAACTGCGTTCAGCGCGAGAAGCGACGACAATATTTCCTGATCGAATAAATGCAGCCGGTCGCGGCCGCTCGCAGCATCGGCCGTCATTCCATTTGATCCAATTGAAAAAGCTGCGGCCTCCGTCAGGGGAGCTAACGGAGGCCGCGTAGAACATCTCACTGCGCCTAGGTTCGCGATGAGATGTGGGAGCTCTCTAAATCTCTATTTTGGCATGATCGTTTTCCGAAAACCGGTTCCCACGTTTCGGGATCATGCCGCCTAGAACGGTAACAGTATGTCCATCACCTGACTGCCGTAGCGCGGTTGCTGTATGTCGGTAATCTGGCCGTGGCCGCCATAGGCGATGCGGGCCTGCGCGATCTTGCTGGAGTCGATGGTGTTGTCGCTCTGGATGTCTTCCGGGCGCACGATGCCGGCGACGATCAGCTCACGCATTTCGAAATTGACGCGGATCTCCTGCTTGCCTTCGACAACCATGTTGCCGTTCGGCAGCAACTGGGTGACGACGGCGGCGATGTTGGTGGTGAGGCTTTCCTGGCGCTGGATCGAGCCCTTGCCGTCGTACGACGAAGAGGCGTCGGCGGTCAGCAGGCGCCCGGGCAGAGCCGTGGTCTTCCCGGTCAGCAAGTTGCTTCCGAGAAAGGCGGTAATGCCGGAATCGTCCGTGTCGCTGCGGCTGCGCTGGGTCTCGTTGGCGAAATTGGCCTGATCGGTGATGTTGACGGTGACGGTCAGGAGGTCGCCGATCTGATGGGCGCGCTGATCCTTGAAGAATGACCGCGAGCCGTTCCGCCACAGCGAATTGGCATTGTAGGAAACCGCTTCCGGCTTTGGCATCGGCATCTGCACCGGCTTGTAACCGGGCTGCGCCGTCGGATTTTCGATCGCCGAGAGCTTCGGCTGCTCACCGATTTGCGAAAGACGGTCGATCGAAGAACAGCCGCCGGCAAGGCTGACGACGGTCAGCATGGTGCTGGTAAGTGCAAGGCGACGGATACTGGAAGCGTACATGAACGTTACTCGGTTTTTGGAGCGACTGAGGAACTGTTGCTGGCGGCAACCGAAACCGGTGCGGTTTCAGCAGCCCCGACGTTGATGGGCGTATCTGACGCTGAAGGAAGACGGGGCGTTGCGACCGTAATGGCGACCTGTCCACGGCCAATCACGACGCCGGAGATCGTGCGCTTGGATTGCTGGCTGTTCACGTTGACGACGTCACCCTCAGCGCCGCTGTCCAGCGCCTTGCCGCGAATGGTCAAATAGAGACCGGCGGCCTGGTAGATCAGGGTGACATTGTCATCACGCTGCACCAGGTCGGGCTTGGTGACGTCGCCGGTCCGCAAGGCCTGGCCGGCGCGAAGCTGTCGCCGCATCTGCATCCCGACAACAGCGTTGCGCGTGGCGGCGTCGCCGCCGACTTCGGCTTTCGGGCGCCGTTCGACGATGACGTCGGAGGATTTCAGGACCTCGTTGCGCTCGACGCTGCGGGCCAGCACGGCGGCTTCCACGGTTTCAATCGCCGTGCCGGTGAAGCGCAGTTTCGTCGCCGGGACGTTGCTATCGCTGCTGATCTCGAAGCTGACATCGAAGCGGCCGCTGCGCGGCTCGAACCGGGTCGAGACCGGCTGCATGTTGCCGGTATAGGTGGCGTCGAGCTGGACATCCTGCAGGTCGCGATCGAATGTCAGCGTCAGGTTGGCGGCGTCGCCGAGGCCGCTGCGGTGTTCCAGCGCGTGGGCGACCTGCTGCGGGATGTCCTGGGCCTCGATCGAGCGCGATAGCCTCGTCACGGAGACCGCCTTGATGTCCTTGGTGTTGACGCCGATCACCTGATGCGCCTGCAACGCGGCAAGCACCTGCGCGGTCGGCAACGAGCCTGTCGTGCCGAGGTCGGGCGCGCGATAGATCGCGATTTGCGCGGCCGTCCCGGCATTGTCGATGACGTCGCCGATCCGCACGACGTCGCTGGTCACGGTGACGTCGGCGCGAAGCACCGGAGCCGCGATCGCGTCGTCGTTGCTCTGGGCGAACGCGGTCGCGGTGGCGGCCATGAGCAGGGCGCTTGCAAGCAGAATGGAGCGAACGATCATGATCAGCCCCATCACCGGAATAGCGCGGAGGTGGTTTGCAGCATCTGGTCGGCAGCGCTGATCACCTTGGCGTTCATTTCGTAGGCGCGCTGCGCCGCGATCATGTTGGACATCTCGGAAACGACGTCGACGTTGGCCTGTTCGAGGCTTCCCTGCGTGATGCTGCCGTAGCCTTCGGCGTTGGCGAGGCCGTCCTGCGGCGGGCCCGACGAGGGCGTGTCCTGGTACAGGTTATTGCCGACCGGCAGCAGCCCGGCCTTGTTGATGAATCGCGTCAGACCGATCTGGCCGATGATCGTCGACGTCGTCGAACCCGGCAGCGTTACCGACACCTGGCCCTGGGGGTTCACCGTCAGGCCCGAAGAGTTCTGCGGGATCGTGATCGCGGGTTGCACCAGATTGCCCTGGGCGTTGACGATACGGCCCTGGTTATCCATCTGGAAAGTGCCGTCCCGCGTGTATTGAAAGGTGCCGTCCGGCATCTGAATCTTGAAGAATCCCTCGCCGGTGATCGCGAGATCGAGATCGTTGCCGGTTTGCGACAGCGTTCCCTGGGTCATCGACCGCGGCGTGCCGACAGTCTTCACGCCGCCGCCGATATCGATACCGATCGGCAGGATGGTGCCCTGATCGGATGATTGCGCGCCGACGCGGCGGATGTGCTGGTAGATCAGATCCTGAAATGCCGCGGTCTGTTTCTTGTAACCGGTGGTTTGCATGTTCGCGATGTTGTTCGCGATGACCTGGACGCTGAGTTCCTGGGCCGCCATTCCGGTCGCTGCGGTCTGAAGTGCTTGCATGTGCTGTCTCCCGAATGGACTTTACTAGGACGGAACGTCGGCGAGTTTTTCGATTGCTGTTTTGTGCAGGTCGCTTTCCTGCTGCAGCATCGTCGACACTTGGGTGTAGGCGCGCGTCACCTCGATCATGCGGCTCATCTCGGCCACCGCGTTGACGTTGGATTTTTCGATGTAGCCCTGTTGCACCTGCGACTTGGTGTCCGGCTGGGCTGCGCCTTCGCCCGCCGAATAGAGGTTTGAGCCCTCTTTCAGCAGCCTCTGTGCATCGGGAAAGCTTACGAGCCGGAGTTTTCCGCGTATCGAGTCGGTCCGGCCGGTACCTTCCTGCACGGTAACGGTGCCGTCGGGTGCGATGTTGATGTCGTGATCGGTCAACTGAAACACGATCGGTCCGCTGGTGCCGAGCACCGGATTGCCCGTGGCCGTCACAAGCTGGCCCTGGCTGTTGAGCTGAAGGCCGCCGTCGCGGGTGTAGCGTTCGCCGGCGCCTGTCTGCACCACCAGGAAGCCGTTGCCGTCGATGGCGAGGTCCAGCGGATTTTTGGTCTGGTCGGACGGGCCTTGCGAAAAATCACGGTAGGTGCCGCGGTCCTGGACGTAACTCAGACGGCGGTCGCGGCCGATGAAGTTATCCTCGTGCGCGCCCGGCATCAGATATTCCTCGAACAGGGACTGATCGGCCTTGAAACCTGCAGTGTTGACGTTGGCGATGTTGTTGGCGACGACGTCGAGCTGCCGCTCCAACACCGTTTGCCGCGAAAGTCCGATGAGAAGCGCGTTCTCCATCGATAGTTCTCCCCTGAATGATCCGCATCACAACCCTCCCAGGCTGGTTTGCGGATGCTGCGAACCACCGGCTCTCCCAAGCCTGCGGTTCGCAAACAAACACAGCGAAAGCCGTGCCAGTTCGGAAAATATCGATTTTATAATGGCTTAGCTGTCGCGCAGGGGCGCGAGGGGGCGGCAATAAGGTCTTGTTGACCATGTTTGCCCGGCAGTTTTTTCCTACCTGCCAGGTAAACGAAAGATTCCGTTAACCATTATTACCTTAGCGTCACCTTTAGAGAGCGCATGTGCGCTGGCGGCATTGTATCGCGTCCTAAGTCTGTCCGGCGTCATCGAATTCATTTGCGAAACCGGGTGGGGCGGGGATGGCAGAGACCGAACAGGCAGAGGGCGGCGCGGCGGAAGCCGAGGCCGGCGCGAAGCCGAAAGGCAAGCTCAAGCTGATTATCGCCGCGGTTGGCGTGCTCGTCATCTTCGGCGGCGGCGCAGGCTGGTTCTTCTTCTTGCGTCATCACGGTGAAGAGGTGCATGCGGAGGCGCCGCCTCCCAAGCCGCCGGCCTTCGTCGAACTGCCGGATATGATGGTCAATCTGGCCGGCAATCCCGGCGATCGTATCCAGTACCTCAAGGTGAAGCTGACGCTTGAGGTCAAGGAAGAGAAGCAGGCCGAGTTGATCAAACCCAACCTGCCGCGCGTCACCGATATCTTCCAGACCTATCTGCGCGAGCTACGGGCGAGCGACCTGAACGGCTCCGCCGGCCTGTTTCGCATGAAGGAAGAATTGACCCGGCGGGTCAACTTGGCGGTCTCGCCGAACGAAGTCAGCGCTGTGCTGTTCAAGGAAGTCGTCGTTCAGTGACGAGACGGATTTAGAACCATGGCGGACAACGATCAAGTCGATCAGGATGCAATCGCAGCCCAGTGGGAGGCTTCGCTTGATTCCGAGGATCCCGCGGAGGCCGCGGAGGCGGCTGCCGCCAATGAACTCTCCGAAACCATGGCGCTGCAATGGGCCGCGATGGTCGAGGACGGCGGCCGCGATTTCGGCGGCGGCAAGAACGGCGGCGAGCGAGTTCTGTCGCAGGAGGAAATCGACAACCTGCTCGGTTTCAACGTCGGCGATGTCAATGTCGACGACAATTCCGGCATTCGCGCGATCATCGATTCCGCGATGGTCTCCTACGAGCGTCTGCCGATGCTCGAAATCGTGTTCGACCGGCTGGTCCGGCTGATGACGACATCCTTGCGCAACTTCACCTCCGATAACGTCGAAGTCTCGCTCGATCGCATCACCTCGGTGCGCTTCGGCGACTACATGAATTCAATCCCGCTGCCGGCCGTGCTGAGCGTGTTCAAGGCCGAGGAATGGGACAATTTTGGTCTCGCGACAGTCGATTCGAGCCTGATCTACTCGATGATCGATGTTCTCCTCGGCGGCCGCCGCGGCCAGACCTCGCTGCGGATCGAAGGCCGTCCGTACACCACCATCGAAACCAATCTGGTGAAACGCCTTGTCGAAGTCGTGCTGGCCGATGCCGAGCAGGCGTTCCGGCCGTTGTCCCCGGTAACCTTCTCGATCGACCGGCTGGAGACCAATCCGCGCTTCGCCGCGATCAGCCGGCCCGCCAACGCCGCCATTCTGGTGCGGCTGCGCATCGACATGGAAGATCGCGGCGGCAATATCGAGCTGCTGTTGCCTTATGCGACCATCGAGCCGATCCGCAGCGTGCTGCTGCAGATGTTCATGGGCGAAAAATTCGGCCGCGATCCGATCTGGGAAGGCCATTTCGCGACCGAAGTGGCCCAGGCGGAGATCTCGGTCGACGCCGTGCTCTATGAGGCCAACATTCCGCTCAAGCAGCTGATGAAACTGAAAGTCGGCGACACCCTGCCGCTTGAGATGCGCGCCGACGCGCTGGTGGCGGTGCGCTGCGGCAACGTCACCCTGACCGAGGGGCGGATGGGCCGGGTCGGCGACCGCGTCGCCATCCGCGTCACCAAGCAATTGCGCAAGCCGAATACCACCTTCGCGATGTTCGAGAAGGCTGACGAGCAAACCAAATTGATGGAGGCCCAATGAGTCACTCATTAGGAATGGCGATCGAGAGCCTTGTGGCTGCATTGCTAATACTTACAATCGGCTATTGCATGCTGCTGAACAAGCGATTGAAGCGCTTAAAGGCGGATGAGAGTTCGCTGAAGGCGACGATCGCGGAACTGATCACCGCGACCGAAATCGCCGAGCGTGCCATCGGCGGCCTCAAGCACACGGTTCGCGACGTCAACGAGAATCTGGGCAACCAGCTGACGGCCGCGACCCAGCTATCGCTGCAGCTGAAAAAGCAGCTCGCCGAGGGCGACAACGTCGTTCGCAGGCTGGCCAGGATCGCAACTGCCGCGCGGCCTTCGTCTGAAACCGCACCTGAGCCCGAGGCTCCCAATGCGTCGAGCGCCAAGGCCATCGCGGCGGCCGCCCAGGCATTTTCCGACCGCAGAAGGTCTAACGGCCTCGCTGCATGAAATCCTTTCGGGACATTCGCGTCATTCCGGTGGTCATGGTTGCGATCTTCGGCTTTGCCGTTGTGAAGATCGCCGGCCTCGTGATCGATGGCGGATATGTGTTCGACTATGATCCGCAATCGACCCAGCGGTCCTGGGCGCAGGACAACCTCAACTTTCCGACGAACAAGCCCGATCCTGCCGACATCACCGGCTCGGTCGATGAAAAGGCCAAGGACGAAAAGCCCAAAGACGACAAGCCGAACGAGGGCGCGCCCAAACCCGATGCGCCCGCGGCCGAACCGTCGAAGCCCGACGGAACCGTCATGCTTCCCACGCAGGAACAGCAGCCGGTATCGCCGTCGGAGCGCGCGATCCTCGAGCGGTTGCAATCGCGGCGTCAGGAGCTCGACGCACGCGCGCGCGAAATCGACATTCGCGAAAGCCTGCTCAAGGCCGCCGAAAAGCGCGTTGAATCGCGTGTCGAGGAATTGAAGGCCACCGAGTCCCGCATTACGGCTGCGACCGAGCAGAAAACCGAAGCCGATGCCACACGCTTCAAGGGCATCGTCACCATGTACGAGAGCATGAAGCCGAAGGACGCGGCCAAGGTGTTCGACCGGCTCGAAATGCCGGTGCTGTTCGAGATCGCCTCGAAGATCGCGCCGCGCAAGATGTCCGATATTCTCGGCCTGATGTCGCCTGATGTGGCCGAGCGGCTGACGACCGAAATGGCCCGCCGCGCCGGCTCGGGTCCATCGGCCTCCGACGGCGAGCTTCCCAAAATCGAAGGCAAGGTACTGCCGCAAAAGCTCAATTAGCCGGGATATTTAACAAGTCCTTAAATCGCCAATTCTAGATTCGAAAGCGCGGGCGAGGGTGCCCCGCTGGCGATCAGGTCGGTGAACCGAGAGACCCTTCGGAAATGGCGCGAACGGCAGCCGCTGGATTTTGGTCGCTCATCCGCGCATCCGCGTGGAACGTCCGGCGTTGCCTGAGCGGACGGTCATCGTTCGCGGCCGTCCTGATCCTGCTGGGATCGATGACACCAGCCATTTGCCAGACCGATCCGGTCAAGGGCGAGGCCACGTTTGCGGCCGCCGACGGCTACGCCCGGCTGGTGCTCAAAATGGCCGACGACG
Source organism: Bradyrhizobium canariense (assembly GCF_900105125.1). Classification (NCBI taxonomy): domain Bacteria; kingdom Pseudomonadati; phylum Pseudomonadota; class Alphaproteobacteria; order Hyphomicrobiales; family Nitrobacteraceae; genus Bradyrhizobium; species Bradyrhizobium canariense. The sequence goes on from NZ_LT629750.1 coordinate 255,444, forward strand.
TCGATTCCGAGGTGACGACGGCCGGCTCCATTCTCGTGATCCGGTTCAAACACCCGGTCGACATTCCGATCGACACGATCGCCGATTCAGTGCCCGATTATATCGGCTCGGCGCGGCGAGATCCGGACGGCATGGCGATCCGGCTGTCGTTGGCGCGCAGGGTCACCATCAATACGATGTCGGCCGGCGAGCGGATATTCGTCGATCTGTTGCCTGACACATGGACCGGGCCACCTCCCAGCCTTCCGCAGGACGTGATCCGCGAACTGGCCGAGCGGGCGCGTGCGGCCGAGCGCGCGCTGCGTTTGCAGCGTGCGGCGGAGACGGCGAAGAAGCGTCCCCCCATTCGTGTCCGCGCCTTGATCCAGCCGACCTTCGTCCGTTTCGTGTTCGAAATGCCTGACGGCGTCAGCGTCTCGTCCGTGCTGAACGACCAGAAACTGACGCTGGTGTTCAACGCCGTGCTCAATTTCGATCTGGCCGATGCCAAGGTCGCGGCGCCGCCGAACATTGCGTCCATCAATCAGAAGGTCGAAGGCGACACGTCTGCGGTGGAAGTCTTGCTGATCGGCGATGTCGACGTCCATTCCTTCCGCGAAGACAAGAACTACATTGTCGACGTGGCGTTCCAGCCATCCGAAAAACCATCCGCGCTGTTGCCGGTTGCGGATGCGTCCCGTCCTCCGGCGCCATCCGCCTCAGCGTCGTCAAGCCCGGCATCATCCGTTGTCGCACCGGCCGCGGCGGCTTCAGTCGCGCCAGCGCCCGCCGTGCCGCCGGCGGCTGGGCCAGCCATGTCCGAAAAGCCTGCCGATAAGGCGCCGCAGCAGGCCGGCGAGGCGAAGCCGTTGACGTCGGAAAAGTTTGCCAAAGAGGCGGGTATCGAGATCAAGCCCGAGGCGGCGCCGCAGGCCCCTCCCGCGCCTGCGACGCAGAGCGCTGTGTCGCCCGCAAGCGAGACGCCCGCGCCGGTACCGGTGATGCCGAAGATCAATCCAGCCGCATCCGAAACACCGGGCGCCGAGCGTTCGGCGAGCGAAACGCCGGCCCCGGTGCCGGCTGCGCCAGCCAGCGCCGCTGCGTCCGCGCCTCTGCCTGAGGCCGCGCCCGCCGACAGCACCACGCAGGTCAAGGCCGTGCGCGACAGCGAAGGCCTGCATGTGACGTTTTCCTTTGCCGCGGCGACGCCAGCGGCATTGTTTCGCCGCGCCGATACCGTGTGGATGGTTTTCGACGCCACCAAACCGATCGACATTGAGCCGATCCGAAGCAATGTCGGCGCCATTATCGCCGAGGTCAAGCTGGTGCCGCTGGACACGGGGCAGGCGATCCGGATCCGGCTCAACCGTCCTCAAATGCCGTCGCTGACCAGCGGCGATCAGGCAGGCAATGCGAACTGGACACTCACATTCGCCGATACGATGCAGACGCCGACGCAGCCTTTGACGGTGACGCGAAACGTTTCCAATCCTACGCATGCCAACGTCGAGGTGCCGCTGTCGAAAACAGGACGCCTGCACCGGCTGGTCGACCCGGAAGCGGGCGACACCCTGATGGTGATAACGGCGACGCCGCCGGTTCGCGGCTTCATCAAGCGGCAGGATTTTGTCGAGCTGTCGCTGCTTGAATCGATTCACGGCGTTGCGGTTCGTCCCAACGCCGATGACATCACCGCCGAGATCGCGCCGGACAAGATCACCCTGAGCAGGCCTGGCGGCCTGACATTGTCACCGGTCGACGTCAAAGCGGAGCGCGCCCCGACCGCAGCCCGGCCGATGTTCGATGTCGACGAATGGCGCAAAAATCGGGAGGGAGAGTTCATCGTCAAGGAAAGGGCGCTGATCCAGGCCCTGGCGGCGACGGAGCCCGACCAGCGCACACCGGCGCGGATCGATCTGGCCCGCTTCTATCTGGCGCGTGGGTTATATCCGGAAGCCAAGGGCGTTCTCGATCTTGCGCTGGCGGACGCCAAGCCGGGCTCAGAGGATCCGGTTGCGCTGGTGCTGCATTCGGCTGCGAGCATCTTGATGGGCCGTCCCGCGTTGGGGGTCAAAGACCTCGCCAATCCGGCGATCGGAACCAAGTACGATTCGCAGTTGTGGAAGGCGATGGCCTACGCGCGGCAGGGCAAATGGGTGGAGGCGCGCGAGAAGTTCAAGAACGTGGAATTCGCCATCACCGCGCTGCCGATCGATCTGCAGCGTGTCGTCATATCAGACGTGATGCGCGCATCGCTCGAGGTCAAGGATTATTCCGGCGCCGACAAACGCTCCAGCGATCTGGAAGTCGTCGGTCTTACGCCGGAGATCAGGCCTGCGATTTCGGTGATGCGCGGCCGGCTTGCCGAGGCACTTGGGCATGAGAAGGACGCGCTGAGCGACTACAGGATTGCAATCGAGTCTTCGGATCGCGCCGCCGCAGCAGAAGGCAAGATCGATGAGATCACGCTGCTCCAGAAGCGCAACGAGATCAGCCAGGCCGACGCATTGCGCCAGCTGGAGACGCTTGAAGTGATGTGGCGCGGTGACGGCCTCGACGTCAGGGCGCTGGAAATGATGGCGCGCATCTATTCCGACACCGGCCGCTACGGCGAATCACTCGCCGCGGCTCGGACCGCGACCAAGCTCGATCCCAATTCCGAAGTATCGCGCCAGGGCCAGGACGCGTCGGCCGCGCTGTTCTCGGATATCTTCCTGGGATCGAAAGGCGACAATCTTCCGCCGGTCGATGCGCTCGGACTGTTTTACGAATTCCGCGAGTTGACGCCGATCGGACGGCGCGGCGACGAAATGATCCGCCGGCTGGCGGATCGGCTGGTCGCAGTCGATCTGCTCGATCAGGCCAGCGAGCTCTTGCAATATCAAGTCGATCACCGGCTCGAAGGCGCTGCGCGGGCACAGGTGGCGGCGCGCCTTGCGATGGTCTATCTCACCAACCGCAAGCCGGATCGCGCGATATCAGCGCTTCGCACCACGCGCATTTCCGATTTGTCGGGCGAACTGCGCCAGCAGCGGTTGCTGCTGGAAGCGCGGGCGGAAAGCGACGTCGGCCGTCATGACCTTGCGCTCGACATCATCTCGAATATCAACGGCCGTGAGGCGATCCGGTTGCGTTCCGACATCTATTGGGCGGCACGGCGCTGGCGCGAGTCGGCCGAGCAGATCGAGTTGTACTATGGCGACCGCTGGCGCGACTTCAAACCGCTCAATCCGGCGGAAAAGGGCGACGTGATCCGCGCCGTGGTCGGATACGCGCTGGCGGAGGACGCCATCGGCATGGCGCGCTTCCGTGAAAAATATGCGCCATTGATGAGCGGCGACGCCGACCGCGCCGCCTTCGAGACCGCCAGCAAGCCGGCCGCCGCCTCAAGCTCCGAATTCACCCAGATCGCGAAGATGGCGGCGAGCGTCGACACGCTCGATGGATTCCTGCGCGAAATGAAAGCGCGGTTTCCGGACGCCGCCGCTAAGGCCGCCGCGCTGCAGCCCGAAACCCAGAAGGCCGATCCGCTCCCGACCGGCTCCTTGCCCGAGATCGTCGGAGTGAGACGGGTCGGCGCGGCGAGGTAACGCTGCGCCACGCGCCGCAGTCATCCCCTCGACAGAGGCTCGCCGAAACGGCAACCTGTACCGCCTAACCGTGCACAGGAACGCGCCGTCATGAGCAAGCCCGCCAAATCCGAAGCCGAACTCGTCGCGATGGCAAGGGCAGAGCTGAACGTCCATGTCGACTGCCCGGATGGAGTTGTCATCTCCGTTCTGCGCTCGGGCGATTCCTGGGAATTCCGCGCAGGAGCGGATGAGACGACGGCTGCAAAGCCTGGCTATCCCGAATGCGTGGCGATGCTGGTGCAGATCGGCGACCATCTTAGCAAGCAATACGATGTGAAGGGGTAGGGCGCTGGCCTATCCGCCATAACTCTGCGGCAGGATGCTTGAAGCGCCGCCTCAGTCGGCGGATTCCTGACCAGAAACATGCGGCGCCATGGCAGTTGGGCGGCGAGCCGGCGTTTGACGCTGTTCGCGCGATACTTGACGCTCGGCGGGATCGCGGCCGATCTTGCTTCGAAGCTCAAGCACATCGGTGAAGATGTCGGCCTGACGACGCAATTCGTCGGCGATCATCGCTGGCTTGACCGACAAGGATGAAACCACGGTCACGTGAACTCCACGGCGCTGCACAGCTTCAACCAACGAGCGAAAGTCGCCGTCGCCGGAGAACAACACAATCTGATCGACGTGGTTGGCGAGCTCCATCGCATCGACCGCAATCTCGATGTCCATGTTGCCTTTCACCTTACGCCGGCCGCTGGCGTCGACGTATTCCTTGGCGGCCTTGGTGACGACCGAATAACCGTTGTAGTCGAGCCAGTCGATCAGCGGTCTGATCGAGGAAAACTCCTGATCCTCGATGATCGCGGTGTAATAAAAAGCCCGCACCAGCGTGCCGCGCCCCTCGAACTCCTTGAGAAGCCGCTTGTAGTCAACATCAAATCCGAGGGCCCTGCAGGTGGCATAGAGATTGGCGCCATCGATGAATAGCGCGATTCTGTTGGATTGCGAGGACATGAGAAATACCCAAAATGTGAACGAACCATGCGCGGATCGCGACGTTGACGCGTTGAACCTAAATGCCCTGAAACGTTACTTAATTCGGGAGACTAGGGAATAAAACGACCCTGCCGGCGATCATTACTGTCGGCATGGCCGGCTCGGGGTATCACCGTAATGGACGATAGCGCAGCCTATTTTAAGGCAATGATGGTCTTTTGTCGGCAGCATGCAAAGCTGCAAGAGGAAAATGAGCATTTTTGGCTGGGGGAGGCCCAAGCCTGGGCCGAGCTGTTAAAGGCCAAAAATGCTTTTTGGCGACAGTTCACGGACAAACCGAACCGGTCCGGGCAACATCCCGAGGCAACGTCAAGCGATCGATAAGCCACAATTATCGATACAAGGCCCAAAAAGCAAAATGCGCTGATGGGTCCATGTGTGCTTTAGCTCACATGAGGGATTCGGCGGGATTGCGCGGCCGCAAAGCGGATGTGTCTTCAGCGCAGCTCGGGGCCTAATCGCCCGCTATCCGCCGTAGCTCTGCACCAGACTGCCCGCGACCAGCGACCAGCCGTCGACCAGAACGAAGAAAATCAGCTTGAACGGCAGTGACACCACGGCCGGCGGCAGCATCATCATGCCCATCGACATCAATACCGATGCCACCACGAGGTCGATGATCAGGAAGGGCAGGAACAGGAGAAAGCCAATCTCGAAGGCGCGCTTCAGCTCGGAGATCATGAATGCCGGTATCAGAATCCGAAGCGACGTTACATCAGGCGTGGCTGGCGGTGGTTCGCCCGACAGGTCCATGAACAGTTTCAGATCCTTTTCGCGCACGTTCTTCAGCATGAAGCCGCGCAATGGCACCGATGCGCGCTGCAGCGCTTCCTCGACGCCGATCTGGTTCGCGACCAGCGGCCTGATGCCATCATCGTAGGATTTCTGCAGCACCGGTCCCATCACGAAGGCCGTCAGGAACATCGCAAGCGCGATCATCACGGAATTCGGCGGCGCGGTCGCAGTGCCCATCGCGGTGCGCAGCAAGGACAATACGACGACGATCCGTGTGAACGACGTCATCATGATCAGGATCGAAGGCGCAACCGACAAAATCGTCAGAAGCGCGATCAGCTGGATCGAGCGCTCGGTGACGCCGCCATTGCCCTGGCCGAGATTGATACTGATATCCTGCGCCAACGCCGGATGAGCCAGCGATCCGGCGACTATCAGTGTGACAAAAAATAAAACTCTACGCGGGAGGAACGCCGATCTCACGAAGGGGACTTCGGACGGCCCAGCAGTGATGCCATCTCGTCTTCCAGATTCTCAAAGCCGGTCTTCGGCGACGGCGCGGCAGCGGGCGGTGCGGTCGACGGCTCGCTGCGGGGAGGAGCGGGCCGGTTCGCCGGCGGTTCGGGCGCCACCGGCGGCGCGCCAACGCGCTGTTCGCCGGTTTCGCCACCCGGCCGGCGCAGCGCTGCCTCTAGCCGCTGCGCCATCTCGGCGAGATTTTGATCGGCCGCCGACAGGGGCGGTGTGGCCGGTGTTGGCACGATTGCCACCGGCGGCGCCGCGGGACGTTCGGTGCGAATCGGGGGCGCTTTAGGCGCTTCGGTTGGGCGCGCCGGGCGCGGCATCATCGGTTCGTTACGCGTTACCCGCGACGGAATCGGTTCGGGTCGGGGTTCGGGCCGCGCCTCCGGACGGCCGCCGAGCGGCTCCGGTGTGAAGCCGGTCAAAGGATCATTGCGTCGCTCCGAAAGCGCCGGTGCAGGACGTCGAACCTCGTCGGCAAAAGCGGGGCGGGCCGGCCGCGGAGGCGGCTCGGGCATTTGCAGTTCCGGAAGATCGAAGGTGTCGGACCTCGGAGCCTCGCCGTCGCTCCAACCAACGGCGTCCGGCAGCGGTGCGATTCGGGACGGTGGTTCAGTACCACCGGCGGGCCGCGGCGACATCTGATCCCGTGCCGCCGTGGCGCGCACGATATTGGGTTCCACGACGATGTCGGTCGGGCCGCCGATCATCAGGAGATGCTCAACATTGTCGCGCCGTACCAGCACCAGCCGCCGCCGGCCGTCGACGGCCGCGGCGTCGATTACCGCCAATCGGGGCATGCGGCTACGATTGGTGTTGGCACCCAGGCGGTTGCCGGCGAATCGGCGAACTGCCCAGGCGGCAACGCCGATCAACGCCAGAACGGCCACGAACGCGAAAAAAAATGTCAGTGCCTGCATTACCCGGTCCCCGGCAAATAGCGCTTTCTTCAGATTTCTCGTTCGTCGCACGCTGATCGGCAGCGCACAACAAGTGGCGAACGAAGTCTGAGTCTAGCCCAATCTCTTAACATCCCAAGGCAAGATCTGCCGTCCCGATATCTTAATAACCCATGAATCGGCTGGGCCAAAATGACTTCTCGCATCCCCACGCCTCGTTAACCGGGGTGGTTAACGGAGCATTCGTGGCGAAAATGCGCTCCTCGGCCCCGGGGAACGATCTCGTCTCAAGAGCCTATCCCGCCCCACGCAACGCGTCTTAACCCGCTGTTAACCATACAGGCGGCAAATTCTGCCTACCTGAGGCGTCCTGTCTGACAAGACCTGCCTGACAAGAAACGGGGAGCGCGGTTGCAATGTCCATGAACGACCTGCCTGGCCTGGCGGCGCTTCGTACCAGAATGCAGTGGCATCAGGAGCGCCAGCGGGTGCTTGCCGAAAATGTCGCCAATTCCGACACGCCGAACTTCAAGCCGCGCGATCTGGTGGAACCGAAATTCGACGCCTCCGGCTCCAACGTTGACGGGCCGCTGGCGATGATGCGCACCAGCGCCGCTCATATCCTGCCGTCGGGCGCTCCGGACAGCTTCGATCAGAACCGCAAGGTCGGCTTCGAGACGCGGCCCGCCGGCAACTCCGTCAATCTCGAAGACGAGATGCTCAAGGTCTCCTCCAATCAGATGGACTACGCCGCCGTGACCTCGCTCTACAGCCGCAGTCTGCATCTTCTCAAGACCGCGATCGGCAAGGCCTGAGGCCGCATTAGGGAGAGAGCAACATGGCAGACCGTCAAGTCATCGCAGATTTCGCCAGATCGATGGGGATCGCGACATCGGGCCTGCGCGCGCAAGCGGGCCGGATGCGGGTGATCTCGGAAAATATCGCCAACGCGGATTCCACCTCGCAGACCTCCGGCGGAGATCCCTATCGCCGCAAGGTGCCGACCTTTTCCTCCGAGCTCGATCGCACGCTGGATGCGCAGGTCGTCACGCTGGGCCGGGTGCGGGCCGATCCGACGTCGTTTCGGGTCAAGTACGACCCCGGCAATCCAGCGGCGGATGCGACCGGCAACGTCAAATATCCCAACGTCAATCCGCTGATCGAAATGACCGACATGCGCGACGCGCAGCGATCCTACGAGGCGAACCTCAACATCATCAGCGCCACGCGCCGGATGATCTCGCTCACGCTTAACATTCTCAAATCCTGAACAGGAAATCTGAGCCATGGCTTCACCGACAATTGCCGCCAATGCCTACGCAAACGCCGCTCGGATGATGGATCCGGGCGTCGCGGCCAAGAGTTCCGGCGACGCGGGAGGCCCCTCGTTTGGCGACCTGCTCAAGGAAACGATGGGAAGCGTCATAGATGGCGGGCGACAAGCCGACCAGCAGACGACCGCCATGGCGACCGGCAAGGCCAATGTCATGGACGTCGTGACGGCGGTGGCGGAGACCGATGTCAAAATATCGACGCTGGTCTCGGTGCGAGACAAGGTGATCTCGGCCTACGAAGACATCATGAAAATGGCGATCTGAGTTCTAAATGCCGTCATTCCGGGCCGGCTCTGCGAGCCTACCCGAATGACCAACGTAATCAAACCGAGTGAGACAGAAAAATGACCGGTGCTGAAACCCTCGATGTGGCGCGCGAGGCCATCTGGACCATCGTCGTGGTGTCGTCGCCGCTGATGGTTGTCGGCCTGGTCGTCGGCGTCGTGGTGTCGCTGTTCCAGGCGCTGACACAGATCCAGGAACAAACACTGGTATTCGTGCCGAAGATCCTGGCGATCTTCGGCACGCTGCTGCTGGCGCTGCCGTTCATGGCGGACGCGTTACACAGCGAGATGATGCGGATATCGTCGCGAATCATAGGTGGTTGATGCACTATGCATAGACCATGCACGCCGATATTTCCCTGCTGCCAGCGCTCGCTGCGACCTTCATGCTGGTATTCGCCCGCGTCGGCGCGATGGTGATGCTGCTGCCGGGGCTGGGCGAATCCAACATTCCGGCTCGCATCAAGATTGCGATCGCGGTGCTGCTGACGCTGATCATCCTGCCGTTGCACCGCTCGGCCTATCAGATCGACCTGCAGTCGATGAATCCGGTGCTGGTGCTGATGATCCACGAAATCATCGTCGGCATCGTGCTCGGCGCCACCGCGCGGGTGACACTTTCCGCGTTGCAGGTCGGAGGTGCGGTGATTGCCCAGCAAATGGGACTCGGCTTCGTCACATCGGTCGATCCGACCCAGGGCCAGCAGGGCGTGCTGATCGGAAACTTCCTCACCATGCTCGGCGTGACGCTGCTGTTCGCGACCGACAGCCACTATCTCGTGATCGCCGCGCTCAATGACAGCTACGCGATTTTTTCGCCCGGCGATCTGACGCAGAGCGGCGACATCGCCGCGCTCGCTACCCGTGCCTTCGCCGCCGCCTTCAGGATCGGGATACAGCTGTCGGCGCCGTTTCTGGTATTCGGCCTGGTGTTCAATATCGGGCTCGGCGTGCTGGCGCGGCTGATGCCGCAGATGCAGGTCTATTTCGTCGGCGTGCCGCTGTCGATTCTCGCCGGCTTCCTGATTTTCTCGCTGGTTCTCGTGGCGATGATGGGAACGTTCCTCAATTATTTTAACGGCGTCATGCACGATTTGACGCCGCTGAACTGAAAGTCCTGATCGATGGCCGACGAAGGCGACTCGTCCGATAAAACAGAAGACCCTACGCAAAAACGTCTGGATGAGGCCCACGACCGTGGCGACGTCGCGAAAAGCCAGGAGGTCAACACCTGGTTCATGATCGCCGGCGCCACGCTGGTATTGTCGTCGTTTTCCGGATCGATCGGCGGAATTCAGATGCCGCTGCGTAACCTGATCGCCAATGCATGGATGGTCCGCGTCGACGGGCCCGGCCTGCTGGCGCTGGGGCAGCGCCTCGAATACATGCTGCTCGCAGCGCTCGGCGTGCCGTTCCTGATGCTCGTCATCGCGGCGCTCGCGGGCAACATGCTGCAGCATCGGCTGGTCTGGTCCGGCGAGTCGCTCAAACCCAGTTTCAGCAAGATCTCTCCCGCCGCCGGATTCAAGCGGGTGTTCGGCAAGCAGGCGGCCGCGAATTTCGGCAAGGGCCTTTTCAAGCTGCTCGCGCTCGGCGCAGTGATGGCCGCGATTCTGTGGCCGGAGCGCCTTCGCCTGGAATCGATGCTGCAGTTCGGTCCGGAGACGATGCTGAGCGTGATCTCGAGTTTGACGATGCGCCTGCTGGGTTCGGTGGTCGCGATGCTCGCGGTGGTCGCGATCGCCGACTATTTCTTCCAATACCGGCAGTGGTACGAGCGGCAGAAGATGTCGCTGCAGGAAATGAAGGAGGAGTTCAAGCAGTCCGAAGGCGACCCGCACATCAAGGGCCGGATCAGGCAGTTGCGCCACGCGCGGATGAAGAAGCGCATGATGACCGCGGTTCCCAAGGCCTCCGTGATCATCACCAACCCGACCCACTACGCGGTGGCGCTTTCCTACGAGCGCGGCATGGCGGCGCCGATCTGCGTGGCCAAGGGCGTCGATCTGATCGCCTTGAAGATCAGGGAGATCGCCAAGGCGCACGACATCCCGATCGTGGAGAACGTGCCGCTGGCGCGAGCGCTGCATGCGAGTGTGGAAATCGACGACGAAATCCCGGTGGAACACTATCATGCCGTCGCCGAAGTCATCGGCTACGTCATGGGCCTCAGGCGCGGGTTCTCGGGCCAGCGGGCGTGAATCGGAGCGAAGAATCGGGAGAAAAGGTACGGGAAACAGCCGCAAAACACGAAATAGCCGCCTGACGGACTTGCGCTTGCCGGTCCGATTCAGGCACTCAGGAACCTGCGCGCGAACAGCGCGTCATGTCCATGTTGACAGGCCGCTCCCGCTCTCATGACCGTCCATATCGACCACGATCCGACCCACCCGCCGATACCGGCCCATGAGCCGGCGCGGCGAAGCGGCAGCATCGTTCTGGTGCTGCTGGTGGCCGGCGGGATCGTCGCGGCCGCGGTCGTGCTCATGACCATCGGGCGGGCGCAGGCGCAGCCTTATATCCTTGGTCTGCTGGCGCTGCTGGCGATGGTCGGGTTGTTCAACCTGTTCGCTTTCGCCGCCGGCATTATCCGTTTCGTGGATCGCACCGCCGAGGACCCGGTGATGAGCCGTATCGCCGATCATGCTTTCGATGGGCTTGCGGTCACCGATCCGCGCGGTCACGTGGTCTATTCCAACGCGGCCTATCTCGCGCTGACGGGGGCGGCCAGCCCGCAGGACGTGCGGCCGGTGGAGCGGGTCTTTATCGGCAATCCCGATGTGTCGGAAGCGGTATTCCGCCTGCTCAAGGCGGCGCGCGAAGGCAAGCGCCAGCAGGAGGAGGTCCGTATCGCCGGCACCGGCGGCGCGCATGGCCGCTGGCTGCGGATGCGGGTTCGGCCGCTCGGCGAGCGCAAGCGGGAAGCCAGATACGCGGTGTGGTCGATCGCCGACATCACGCGCGACCGCGAGCGGCAGGAGGACGTGTTCCAGGAACTGCAGCACGCGATCGAATATCTCGATCATGCACCGTGCGGCTTCTTCTCGGTCAATCCCGCCGGCGAGCTGGTTTATGTCAACGCCACGCTTGCGAACTGGCTCGACCACGATCTGGCGGAGATCGGATCGGGTGGCCTGAAGCTGACCGACATCGTGTCGGGCGACGGCGCTTCGCTGCTGACCTCGATCGTGGCGGTGCCGGGTGAAGTCAAAACCGAAGTGTTCGACATCGATCTGCGCATGCGCGGCGGCAAGACCATGCCGGCGCGGCTCTATCACAAGCTGGCCTTCGGCGCGGACGGCGTGCCCGGCGCATCGCGCACGCTGGTGATCAGCCGCGCGCGCGACGATCGTTCCGATCCGGAGCGCGCGGCCGAAATCCGCTTCATGCGCTTTTTCGATCATACCCCGATGGCGATCGCAACCGTCGACCGTTCGGGCACGGTGGTTCGGGCCAATGCGCGTTTCGCCAAGCTTGCGCAAAGCCTGAGCCTGGAAGCGGCCACCAACAAGTCGATCTTCAGGGCGGTCAACGTCCGCGACCGCAGCCTGCTGATCGCAGCCATCAATCAGGCAGCGGAAGGACAGGGCGATATTGCACCGGTCGAGGCGATGCTCGATGGGGCCAAGGAACGCTGGGGTCAGTTCTTCGTCACCGCGGTCGAAGCTGACGAGCGCGAGACCGAGGCGGCCATCGTCTACATGCTCGAGACCACCGAGCGGCGAACGCTCGAGAACCAGATCAACCAGTCCCAGAAGATGGACATGGTCGGCCAGCTTGCCGGCGGCATCGCGCACGATTTCAACAATGTGCTCTCCGCCATCATGATGGCGAACGACTTCCTGCTGAACGCGCACAAGCCGACCGATCCGTCGTTCCAGGACATCATGCAGATCAAGCAGAACGCGACGCGCGCGGCGACGCTGGTGCGGCAGTTGCTGGCGTTCTCGCGCAAGCAGACGCTGCGGCCCCAGGTGCTCGATCTCGGCGACGCGCTGTCCGATCTGACCATGCTGCTGCGCCGCCTGATCGGCGAGAAGGTCAAGTTCGATCCGGTGCACAGCCGCGATCTCTGGCCGGTGAAGGTCGACGTCTCGCAATTCGAGCAGGTGATCGTCAATCTGGCGGTCAATGCGCGCGACGCGATGCCCGAGGGCGGCAAGCTGACGATCAAGACCGCGAATGTTACGGCGCAGGAAGCCGAAAGGCTGTCCTACAAGGGAATGCCACCGGCGGACTATGTGCGGATCGACGTCGCCGACACCGGCACCGGCATTCCCGCCGAGATCGTCGACAAGATCTTCGAACCATTCTTCTCGACCAAGGAAGTCGGCAAGGGCACCGGCCTCGGGCTGTCGACGGTCTACGGCATCGTCAAGCAGACCGGCGGTTTTGTTTATGTCGATTCCGAAGAGGGCAAAGGCACCACCTTCCACATTTTCCTGCCGCGTCATCTTGCCGAGCAGGAAGCCCAGCAAGAACCGCAAGCAGCGGCCAGGGAAGCGGCGGCCGAACCGAAGCCGCGGGCCGATCTGACCGGGCAGGGAACGATCCTGCTGGTGGAAGACGAAGAGGGCCTGCGCTCGCTGAACGCGCGCGGCTTGCGTTCGCGCGGCTACACGGTGATCGAGGCCTCGAACGGCATCGAGGCGCTGGAAGCGCTCGAAGAAAAAGACGGCGCGATCGATCTCGTCGTGTCCGACGTGGTGATGCCGGAAATGGACGGCCCAACGCTACTGAGGAAGCTGCGCGCGCGTAATCCCCACCTCAAGATCATCTTTGTCTCGGGCTACGCCGAAGACGCCTTTGCAAAGAGCCTCGAGGAGAACGAGAAGTTCGACTTCCTGGCAAAACCGTTCGCGCTCAGCGCGCTGGTTGCGAAGGTGAAGGAAACCATGGCGTCCTCCTAAGGGAGCGCGCCGGTACAACCCGCCCGATTGCCGCATGCCCGCGACCGAGGGCCGCAGAGGCGGTTCCCGATAATGGCTTCACATTCAGGCGCTGCTGCCCATCTTAGTTGCGCTTCCCCCTGCCGGGGATGGAGGAAAGTGACATGAAATTCACCCACCGCGCCCGCGGCGTCGTTCAGGCGATCGCCGTCGCTTTGGCGCTGGCGTTGCCGTTGATGGCGATCGCCTCGTCGGCCGACGCCCGGATCGGCGGCGGATACAGCTCGGGATCACGGGGAACGCGGAGCTTTTCGGTGCCGCCAAGTACGTCGACGGCGCCAGGCACCGCGCAACCGCTCAATCGCACGTTCAGCCAGCCCGGCCTCGGCACGTCCACGGCTGGCGGCGGCTTCTTCAACCGGCCCGGCGGCGGCATGCTTCGGGGCCTCGCCGCAGGCTTCCTCGGCGCCGGCCTGCTCGGCATGTTGTTCGGCGGCGGACTGTTCGGCGGCATCGGCGGCCTGTCGTCGCTGTTTGGCCTGATCCTGCAGATCGGTCTGATCGTTTTCGCGGTTCGGATGGCGATGTCGTGGTGGCAACGCCGTCACGATACCGCGTCGGCCTATGCCGGAGCGAGCTCCGGCGGATTCGGCGGCCCATCAAATCTAACCCCTGGGTCCGGTTTCGGACTGGGATCAGGCAGCGCGCCGCTGGAGATCGTTGCGGCCGACTACGAAGCCTTCGAGCGCTTGCTTGGCGAGATCCAGGCGGCGTGGTCGAACGAGGATGTCGCACGGCTGCATACGCTCGCCACGCCCGAGATGGTGTCGTATTTCACCGGCGATCTGCAGGCGAACAAAGCCCGCAACGTCATCAACAAGGTCTCCGACACCAAGCTCTTGCAAGGCGACCTCGCGGAAGCCTGGCGCGAAGGCGATACCGACTATGCCAGCGTCGCGATGCGCTTCTCGATGATCGACAAAACAGTCGATCGCGCTAGCGGGAGGTTGGTCGAAGGCAGCGAGCAGCCGACCGAGGTGACGGAAGTGTGGACCTTCCTGCGGCCGCGCGGTGCGAGCTGGGAATTGTCGGCGATCCAGCAGACCTGACTGCTCGCAAAGCGACGAAGATAAAAGGGCGCCACGGTTCGTTCCGTGGCGCCTTTTTGTTACCACGCTGGATTAGCGTTGAGAGTTTATGTGCAAGGATATGGCGGATTTTGCCTATTGGGCCTCGCGTCGAACGAGTAATTTCATCAACCGCTAACTGCGATGCGCCTCGGGTCGCCGCAGAGATGAAGGAATGATCATGCGCTATGAACTCTATTACTGGCCGAGCATTCAGGGCCGCGGTGAATATGTCCGCCTCGCGCTGGAAGATGCCGGAGCCGCCTATGCCGATGTCGCGCGCGACGCCGGGGGCATGGCTGCGATGATGGCCATGATGGATGCGCGAACCGGCACGCCGCCGTTCGCGCCGCCATTTCTGAAAGCCGGCAAGCTCGTGATCGGGCAGACCGCCAACATCCTTTTGTATCTCGGCGCGCGCCATGGTCTTGCACCCAAGACGGAAGGCGGCCGGCTGTGGGTGCATCAGTTGCAACTGACGATCACGGACCTGGTGCTGGAGGTCCACGATACCCATCATCCGCTCGGTCCGTCGCTGTATTACGAGGATCAGCGTGGTGCGGCGAAGAAGCGCACCGAAGAATTCTGGAACGAGCGGGTACCCAAATATCTTGGCTATTTCGAGCAGCTGTTGCAGGAGAACGGCAGCGCCTATCTCACCGGCCGCAAGGCAACTTACGGCGACTTCTCGCTGTTCCAGATCGTCGAGGGCCTGCGTTATGCCTTTCCAAAGCGCATGAAGCGTTTTGAGCGGAAGATTCCCGGCCTGATCGATCTGCATGACCGTGTCGCCGCGAGACCGAACATCAAGGCCTATCTCTCGAGCGACCGGCGTATCGCCTTCAATGAAGACGGCATCTTTCGGCATTACAAGGAACTGGATGTGTAGGAAAAGTCGGCGCGACCGGCTCCGCTTTACTTCACTTCTCCCTTAGGGAGGTTGGCTGGTAGCGCCGGGTGAGGGGTTACAGCCCAACGATCGAAAAGACCGTAACCCCTCACCCCCAGCCCTCTCCCAAGCGGAGAGGGAGCACACCGCCGATGCCGTGTTACCTGTTCCGCCCGTCGATCGGCGTCATCGACAGTTTCGCAAGCTCGACACCATCGATGCAGCTGACATTCAGCGCCACCACCTCGCTGCCGTCGGGCTTGTTGCCGCGCGCGAATACGTCGACGCCGCAGTCGACGCAGAGCTGGTGCCGGATCGCGTGCTTGTTGAACAGATATTCCTTCAGATTGTCCTCGCCGGCGCGCAGCTGGAAGCTCTTCGGCGAGAGAAATGCGAAGTGCAATCCCTTCTTGGTGCAGATCGAGCAGTTGCAAGCGGTAATCATCGCCAGATCGGTGGTGCACTCGAACCGCACCAGGCCGCAATGGCAGCCGCCGGTGTACGTCTTGCTGTCGGGCATCCTCAGGCTCCGTGGTCTCTACCAAACGCCGGGAAGCAGCCGGTAGCGTACACGGGTGGTGTAGTCATTGTAACCCGGCAACCCTGCGATCAGCGTGCGCTCCTCGATCCCGGCCCGGACCGCAAACAGCACGGCGAACAGCGGCGATAGCAGAAGTCCCCACCATGAGCCCAACAGCAGGGGTATCCCGACAACGAACAGGATGGCGCCGGTATACATGGGGTGCCGCACCCAGGCATAGGGCCCGCTGCTGACCACGTGATGGCCGCGCTCGGCTTGAACCTTGACCAGGGGCGCCGCGAACGAATTCTCGCGCATCACCCACATGATGAAGACGGTCGAGAGCAACAGCATGGCGAGCCCCAGCGCCTGTAGCGCCAGGGCAACGTCGGAGCGGTGCATGCGATGGTCGATCCCGATCGCGACAAACCAGATCAGAACTGTGACACCAAAAACCAGCACCAGCATCTTGTCGGCGACGGGCTGGTCATCCTGCGCCGTCAGGCGCATGCGCTCGGCAAGCAATCCCGGATCGGTCTTTGCCAGCCATGATCCTACCGAGATGCTGATGATGGCCATGGTTCCCAGGAAGGCCCACGCCGCCGGCCATTGCAGCGTGCCCGCGGGCACGAACAATAGCGCGCCCATCGCGATGATCCAGATCAGGCTCTGCAACATCCATTTCGCGATCATGCGCTGCGCCCATCCTGCGCAGTCGTCATGGTCGCGTCATTTTTCGGCAAAGTTGCGACGGCTTTTTGGACCCATCGCGAGGAAGGCGGGCGCCTTCCATCTTCGTCATTGCCGGGCTTGATCCGGCAATTCCATCCCCCGTCGCGAAATGCGTTTTACGAAGATGGATGGATACGCGGGTCAAGCCCGCGTATGACGCATTGTATTCGCCGAAACGCTTAGACCAGCTGATCGATCCGCGTGCCCTGTCCGGGCGGAAGGGGGGCCTGAGCCGGCGGCTGGGCGCTTGCGTCGCTGGAATCGTTGTCGTTGCTGGGGTCGGGCGGGTTGGACTGGCTCTGCTGGCTCTGTTGGTTCGGAGTGTAAGCCGGCACCGGGGCTGGCGACGTAACGCTTGAAATGCTCATGAACAGGATCCTTGGGCCTCACCGTGCCCGACTGTGGCCGGGCGGAAGCCAACGCCATATGAATTCAATCGTTAAAAAGCGCGCTATCGGGACCGACCGGCCCGGATGGTGAACGGCGGCCTCCGATTTGGCGTGAAAGCGACCGATCCGGATTAAGCCAGAGCCGGCCTTTACTGGTCGGTGCTGCGCGAGATCGAGATCGACGCGTCGGTCCTGGTCCGGGAGCAGTGCATGTCGAGGCGGCGGTAGCGCGTTGCGACATCGTCGCCATGGATCAGGCCCATCCGCTTGATGCAGCGCGTCGCGCCTTTCAGCATGTCGTCCTTGGGCAAAGTAAAGATGATGGCGGCGCCGCTGGCGACGACCTCGATGAAGGCCGGTGTCGGCTTGCGGCTGTTGGCCCGGGCGAACAACTGGTTGGAGAAGCTGCGGCCGGCGCAGCCGAGCGAGATCTCCTTCGCCTGCGGGTGCGAGAGATAGATCACGTTGGCTGCGGTCTTGCCCACGCTGAGGCCGTCGATCTGGTTTTTGAGCTGGACCGCAAGGTCATCGCAGCGGTCGGCACGGGCAGGGGATGAGGTGAGCGCGGCGAGGAAAGCCAGTACGGCGGCGAGCGCAATCGTTCCCGGAAATTTCGATTTCAATATCATCTGCAAATGCCCCTTTGCGCTATTGAAGCGTCCGTCAGCGGATAGCGCAAGAGTGGGTTTCGCGTCTGCGATTCCTGTCGTCATGGACCCGGCCACGACGCTCCTTTCATCAACTTGCCGCAGGGATGGTGTGGATCCGCTGTAGGCGTCCGTATGACCAGAAAAATGAAGATCGGCCCGTCGTTTCGCTCACTTCCCTTTGCATAAAAAGTGCTTAGAACGGTTCAATCGCCGGCGTCCCGAAACGGACGTTTCCGGCCCTAACCTGCGAGCCAGCCCATGAACGCCCCCACCGCCTTTCCCGACCAAAAGCCCGTTCCGCCCTATAAGCATACCCCGCTGTTTCCGCTCGGCGCCGATACCACGCCCTACAAGAAGATCACGACCGAGGGCGTGCGGGTTGAGAAGGTGCTCGGCAAGGACATGCTGGTGGTGTCGCGCGAGGCGCTGCGGGCGCTGTCGGAGGCGGCCTTCGGCGACATCAATCATTATCTGCGGCCGGGGCATCTGAAGCAGCTGCGCAGCATCCTCGACGACAAGGAAGCCAGCGACAACGACAAGTTCGTCGCGTTCGATTTCCTCAAGAACGCCAACATCGCCGCTGGCGGCGTGCTGCCGATGTGCCAGGACACCGGCACCGCGATCATCATGGGCAAGAAGGGCTGCAACGTCATCACCGATGGCGACGACGAGGCCGCGTTGAGCGAAGGCGCGCGCGACGCCTATCTGCGCCGCAATCTGCGCTATTCGCAGGTGGCGCCGCTGTCGATGTATGAGGAGAAGAACACCGCCAACAACATGCCGGCGCAGTGCGAGATCTATGCCGAGGGTGATGACGCCTACAAGTTCATGTTCATGGCCAAGGGCGGCGGCAGCGCCAACAAGAGTTTTCTGTTCCAGGCGACGCCATCGGTGCTGACCAAAGACCGTTTGCTGGCGTTCCTGAAGGAGAAGGTGCTGACCTTGGGCACCGCGGCCTGCCCGCCCTATCATCTGGCGATCGTGATCGGCGGCACTTCCGCCGAACTCTGCATGAAGACGGTGAAGCTGGCATCGGCGCGCTATCTCGACGCGCTGCCGACGCATGGCTCGGCCGACGGCAATGCTTTCCGCGATCTCGAGATGGAGCAGGAAATCCTCAAGATGACGCAGTCGCTTGGCGTCGGCGCGCAGTTCGGCGGCAAATATTTCTGTCACGACGTGCGGGTGATCCGGCTGCCGCGTCACGGCGCCTCGCTCCCCATTGGCCTCGGCGTGTCCTGTTCGGCGGATCGCCAGGTGCTCGGCAAGATCACAAAGGACGGTATCTATCTCGAAGAGCTCGAACATAATCCCGCGCAATATCTGCCGGCGGTGGAGCAGGCGCTGGGCGGCGAGGTCGTCAAGATCGACCTCAACCAGCCGATGAAGGATATTCTGGCGACGCTGTCGAAGTATCCGACCAAGACGCGGCTGTCGCTGACCGGCACCATGATCGTCGCGCGTGATTCCGCTCACGCCAAACTGCGCGAACGTCTGGAGAAGGGCGAGCCGCTGCCGGATTATTTCAAAAACCATCCGGTGTATTACGCGGGTCCGGCCAAGACGCCGGACGGTTACGCGTCCGGTGCGTTCGGCCCGACCACCGCGGGGCGAATGGACTCTTTCGTCGATCAATTCCAGGCGGCCGGCGGCTCGATGGTGATGGTGGCCAAGGGCAACCGCGCGGTCGCGGTGCGCGAAGCCTGCAAGAAGCACGGCGGCTTCTATCTCGGCTCGATCGGCGGCGCCGCGGCCAACCTCGCCGAGCACTGCATCAAGAAGGTCGAGGTGGTGGAATATCCCGAACTCGGCATGGAAGCGATCTGGCGCATCGAGGTCGAGGATTTCCCGGCCTTCATCATCATCGACGACAAGGGCAACGATTTCTTCAAGGAATTGAATCTGGGGTGAGGGCAGGGTCTCAGAAAAATTCTCGTCATTCCGGGGCGTGAGCGAAGCGAAACGAACCCGGAATCTCGAGATTCCGGGTCTGCGCCAAGTGGCGCATCTCAGATGTGCTCTTGCACATCGGGGAATGACCAAGATAGGCATTCCCAGAAAGTTGCAGACACAACTCTGCATTCTCGCGACACCCTGCGCCCGAGTGATCCATGAAATTTCGCCCTGAATGAAAGAGGGCGCGGCGCGACCCCTAAGAGAGGGCGCGGGGAAGGCCGGGTGCGAGGTGCACCCGTAGCCCCGCATGCATTGTAAAAAGCACACGGGTTAGTCACCACAGGTCCACCGGAACACCCGGCCTTCCCTGCGCAGTGGTTTTAACGGTCTATGCCGTACTCTCCCCGGCGACGAATTCGTCTTGCCGCCGTCATCGGCGAATAGGGCTGATCGAGACCCGGTTGGGCCGACTTCGCCTCCGCCGACTTGACACCAGCAACGGGTGCCAGGACCACACGGTTTGCCCGTCCGCAACAAGAGCCGTTCGTCTGCGCGCCGCGATCGCTCACAAGCATTCGCTCAATGGACTGCCTGCCCTGCGATCCGCTTCCCACGCGCCCGACGCTGCCGCGTCCACTGCATCCCACGCCCCGCGTAAGTGACGATCATGATACGCCCCTCTTTCGGGGTGAGACGGCGGGGGATAAAGGGGTGATTTGGGTCAAACGGGAAGGGGAATGTTTTTGCAGGCGGGGCTGGACGGGTAGCATCACGTTGGATTGGTTGGGGGAGATGAGGAAGCGCGCAACTTATTTGGTAGAGTGCTCCAGCGAGCAAAGCGAGGGCGAGGTAAGGCACTCGTGCAGGACCGCGACATAGTGCTTCTCAAAGCTTACGATGAAGCGTCAGCGTCAGGCTAGAGTATCGCGTCAATCGCTCGTCGCCTCCGCGAACAGGGTAACCATCTAGGCAATACAGCGCCTGCCATCGCAACCCAAATTCGAAAATCGTTGAAGGAACGCGAAGAGCGCGAGCGTACACAGCGATTTGAAGCTCGCCGCGCGCGAATGGCAACGAGCCGCCGAGCTTTCTATCATTAGCGACCCGCTTCACGAGAGAAATGACCCCTACCCCTTTTCTCACTCGGACTATTCCAGTTTCTCATGTCACAATTCCGGGAGCAAATCGCGGAACACCGGCAATGACAAAACGCACGGGCTATGTTGACGCCTTTCAAAAGGTCGTTGATTCGGTCGCCGGGCTAATCACGGCGGTAACGAGTGCAGCCGTGGCCGGTCATGCGATAGGTTTTTGGTAGGGTGAAGCTCTCCTCAATTCCGAGCAGCCCATGATTTGTATCTTTTGCCTGAAAGAACGCGAGCCAAGTGTTGAGCATGTCTTCCCGAACGCTATCGGCGGACGTCTAACTACGAATCGCGTTTGCAAGCAGTGCAATTCTCTGCTGGGAAGCCAAATTGACAGCGCGCTGACGGATTTTCTTTTCATTCGTCAGCGTCGGGCAGAGCTTGGGCTTGCCGGTAACAGCGGCGAGCCGCCGGGTCGGCTTGACTGGCTCACCGGGAGAGCAGAGGTAGTGGGCGAAGAAGGAGGTCCAGTTCGCACCTCCTTCGATCCGATTAATGAAAAGCTTACTCAGACGCGCCTCTACACCGTTAAGGAAACGATTGCGCCTGATGGGCAGTCCCTTCGTCAAATAATTATCGATACAAAGGACAAAGATAAAATCCCAGTTATTATCCAACGAGAGCGTAGGCGACATGGTTTTCAATCGCTGTCAGACGAAGAACTGGCGAAAATCGTGGGGCAGGTTACGGCTTCACCCGTTGAGAAAGTCTCTGTCATAAAGAAGGACATCAACGTCAGCTTCAACTATCTTCGGCACGCTATGTTCAAGATTGCTTATGAGCTGGCTTTTTTGTGGCTCGGAGAGAGCTACCTCGACGATCCGCTGGCGGCGCAAATTAGAACCGCGATTTGTAGTGAGGATGTCTGCGCTACCGATAACCTTTACGGCCACGTCGGTTTTCTGGCCGGTCTCGAACCCGTATTTAATCGCTTCTGGATACCACACGGATCACATCACTTGGCATATTCGACCTTTCACTTCGCGACCGGAAAATATGCAATGGCTGTCAGAATTTTCGACATCTATGCTGCAATGGTGCCAGTAAGCAGTGATACAAAATACGCTGATGTATCGAACTGGAGGTTTTTCGCGCAAGATGCTGTCAGCGGGAGAACAGCTAACACCTCTTTCATTGCTGAGCAGGGTCGCCTCGGACAAATGATGACGGAAACGAGAAGAATTCCGCCGTTCCCGGACCCCCTCGCTGAGATAAGTCCGTGAGTGTTGCAAGCTATGATCACGCCCCTTTCGGCTGAGGAAGTCAGTTTTCTCGCGCGGCACGGATACTCCGCAGAAGACATTTATGACGGTCGCTATCAATCAAAAGAAACGTGCGCAGCCGCCGCGAAAGATGCGGGGAAACATCTGGTACTTGCCGGAGTGATCCGGCGGGGCAGCGCGTAGGATGGGTAGAGCGAAGCGATACCCATCGATGGCAGCTTATGACGTTGACGGGTTTCGCGAAGGGCCCAGCCCATCCTACAGTCTACCCCACGCGCGGCACCGCCGACAGTGCCCTGGTGGCGCACTTCGCCCGTAAAACCCGCAAGGGGTATCGCTGAAATGATAGGCGCACGGCAAAATCACGCCACGGCTACCGTTGCGCGTGTCAGATGCTGAATGAGGTTGAACAGGAAGAAATAGACCCCGATCAGCCCTTGCTTCGCCTCGGCGAAGGTTACGTCGGCGTGCACTCCCTTGGAGGCCATGTCGTTCAGGCGGCGGATAAAGGCCGCGAGATGATCCAGCTCTTCCTTAAGCAGTTCTTTCGATGTCGAGCGCTCGACCTGCCGTGCCAGATATTCGTGGAGCCGATTGAGGAATTGATCGTCGCCGAGCGATCGTTGCTTGCCATCTGCACAGACAACCAGGCCTGGGACAGGTGGATAAAAGTGATCTGCAGCGGCCTTCATCGCGCGACGGACTTCCGTCAATAGCAATGCGGAATCTTCGGCATCCTTGGATTGGGTAAGCTGAGCGGCCTTCCGCAATTTTACGAACACGTCATCGCAGCGGGCCTTGAAATAGTTGTTTACGTCATTCTGCACGCTTTCCAGGAAGGCTTGATTTTGCTTCTGAGCTGCAAGCTGGCGCTCGATCTCAATCGCATAATTCAGGCAGCGCACCTTGAGCCGTGCCTTGATGGTCTGAATTGCGCGGATGCGGAATCTCATCCGAGCTTTCTCTGTAATGAAGCGATCAGTAAAAGCTGCCGTATCGAATTCGCCCATCCCAGCCGGCAAGGCCAAATCACCAATCAAGTGCTCCGCTTGGTCAAGTTCAGACTGAAGTTGGCCTGCGGCGACCATAAAAACGTTCCGTCGGTCGCCTTCAGGTTTCCGGCGATCTTCGTCTGGGGTAGCCGTTTCAACCGTGTGAAGCTCCAGCCAACGTTCTAGTGACTTTTCGAAGATGAATTGCTGCGCATCTTTCTTTAGGAGTGATATCTCATCGTAGAGCGCGCGCACAACTTCGGTCTTGCTGGGATACAGTTCGCGGAGGAATGTAGCACTATTGATGTAGTCTTTTGCCGCGCGCGCCATGCGCAGGCTAGCCATCACCGCGCTTTCAACGCGGTCTTCTTCCAAATGTTCATAGATGCGCTCAACCACCTTTTGGTAATCCACAGGAGTATCCTCTGTTGCGCGACAATCGACTATTCCAAGATCGAATACCACAACTGTCCAGGACGGTCGCCTCGCCCGATCCGGCAAACTTCGCCGTTGCGCGCTGAACGTGATGCGCGCCGACGAGGCTTGCCTTTTAAGGCTCTATGCATGCTTTTTATCGCCATCCGCAAGCCTCATCAGTCGCGAAATGGTCGAGCAACTGACGTTGTATGAGGCCACGATGGATTTCTGGGGTTCGCCAGCGGCCACGCGCGTCAGCGCAGTTTCGCGCTGCGCCTGTGTCAACTTCGGCCGCCGACCGAATGTCACGCCATTGTGCAATGGCACGTTTACGGCTTTTTTCGGTGCGCTGGCGGATCACCTCACGCTCAAACTGAGCGCGTAGGATAGGTGGAGCGAAGTGATACCTATCAATTTCAGTCTATAAGGCTGACGGGTTTCGCAAAGGGCTCGACCTATTCCACCGGAGGCTTGTCGCAGGCAGCCTCGTAGATCGACGTTTGCCCGAGCGGCGGCGCCAGCGCTCAAACGTTCATCTTCATTTCGGCCACTGCCTTCTCTTTCTCCTCGACCGCCTGATTTACTGCGTTCAAGATTTTTCTGGCCTTCGTGATCTCAGCGGCGTCCGTTTCGACGCCGTTTAATATTTTCCTTAGTTCGAGTAGCAGATTATTCTCGAGTTCATCCAAAAGATAATGATATGCCTCCGGTGAGCTATCATCGATCCATTTGCTTTGGTGCGGTAGAGCTTCCTTTAGAATTTCCTTTGAACCGTCTCTTTTCAGATATTTTTCGAAGTCTTTCACGCCTGCCGCAAGCGTTTTGTAGACAGCGAGGTTCCCGTACAGGATGGTGGAATACGCCGTGAAGTATGCCCAAGTTAGCTCCGGCAGGAACGGCCTTTCGTTCCTCGCGATGTTCGGCAGATCGCTAATGTTGGGCGTACCAGCGCCGATCATTGAAAGTAATTGCTGCATTCGTGGATCGCCGACTTCTTTTGCCACCTCCTTCACGTTCATGATTGCCATCATGGAAGAAAGGCCTTTCAATTGAGCCATATCGTTGACGGCCCTCCAAATGCATTCCACTGCTTCGAAACGTCTTTTGTCCAAGAGAGCTTGCCGACCCGAGCTAGCAGCCAACACAACGTTGCGCAGGATCGCTATTTCGCTTTCCCTGTCACGCAACGCGCTCTTGAGTCGTTCTTCGCTCTCGCGCAGATCAGCCCGCATCTCCTCGATCTTGAGGTCGAAGCGGTGCTGGACGCCCTTCTCGAGGCGAGCCTTCATCCAGTGCCGTCCAATGAAGATTCCTAGCGGCACAGCGAGGGAGATCAACAAAGAAATCCGAGGCAGCCAATCTTGCGCTGACATGTGAGCCGCCTCTTTTGCCGTTTGCTGAACCGTATAAATCAAGAGGGCTTTCTGCGCGCCCCGCTCCGGAATCGGTATCACTATATGGTAGTATGGAAGACGACTGGAGCGAAGCGATTCCCGCTATTGCAATTCACGGCGCTGATGGGTTTCGGAAAGTGTTCGGCCTATCCTATTTGCTCCTTCGTCCATTCGTCATGCTTGCCTTGTGCTGGGCATCCACCTCTTTGCCGCACTTAAGAAAGAACGACGTGGATGGGCGGGACGAAGCCTGGCCATGACGAACCGTTTGGAAATGATGCTTGTAGATGCGAGACGGGCGAGGGGGCCCGGCATCTCGTCGTGTGGCGCCCCTCATCCGGCACGGATTTCGTCTGCGCTGAACAACCGCCGAGATCGCTACATGACAAGAGCAATGATTCCTTCTAGGAATTGAATCTGCGGTGAGGTGTTGAGGCGAGGGGCACCATGATCGAGTGGTTCGACGACCTGAAGCTTGAGATGCGGTTCAAGAGCGGCGAGGTCACGGTCAGTCGGGAAGACATCAAGCGGTTCGCGTCCGAGTTCGATCCGCAGCCGTTCCATCTCGATGAGGCCGCCGCCGAGAATACCGTGTTCAAGGGGCTTGCGGCGTCGGGATGGCATACGGCCGCCCTCGCGATGAACCTTGCCGTTCAGGTCCGGCCGTTCGGGCCGCATCCGCTGCTGGGAATGGGCGTCGATGATCTGCGCTGGATGAAGCCGGTGCGGCCCGGCGACGTCCTGCATATCGAAGGCGAAGTGGTTGAATTGACGCCGTCACGAACCAAGCCGCAGGGCATCGCGAAGATCAAATGGACCGCCTACAACCAGCACGGCGAGGCCGTCTATACCTTCACGCCCATCGGCATCGTTCCCCGCCGTCCGGCTTGAGATGTGTAATTAAACCGGTGAGGGCGACCCGAGTGTGGGTGGTCGCGCAGTGATCCTCGTGTCTGCGCGCGCTCTCTTTTCTGTCGAATAGTTCCACCCGTCCTCGGCGCTTCGGTCACGCTACTTCGCGTTGTCGCAACGCTACTTCGCGTTGCCGCGCCCGACCGTCTGGCGAACTTCAAACCCCTCGAATTGCGGGTGCTCCAGATACAGCGGCTTGTTGTCCCCAGCCCGACTATGCGCGGCACGGAACGCTTCAGATTTGGTCCACGCTTCAAACACCGCTCGGTTTTCCCAGACCGTGTGCGAGGCGTAGAGGGTGTGATCCTCAGTTTCGGGACCTCTGAGAAGGTGAAATTCCACAAAGCCCGGCACCTTTTCGAGATGGCTGTCGCGCGATAGCCAGACTTGCTCGAACGCCGCTTCAGACCCTTTGGCAACACGGAAACGGTTCATTGCGATAAACATCCGAAATCTTCCTTATCTAGCATTGCGCCACGTTGCCGTAGATCCGTTCCGACAGGCCATCGATTCCCGACAGGAATTTTCCCAGGATCGGAGATCTGTTCGCCCTGTGATAGCCGATCAGCAGATCGATGGTCGGCCGTTCGTCCGCCAACGGGCGGCTCGTAACCGACCCCGACAGATAACGCCTGACCGAAGCCGGCAGCAGAGCCACGCCGCCCGTCGATGCGACGAGCGACATCGCCATCACGAAATTGTCGATTTCAAGAGCCGGCACGATCTGGATTCCCGACTGCTTCAGATAATCCTTGATGACGGAACGTAGCACAGGCGCGACGTCAGAGACCCCGATA
This sequence comes from Bradyrhizobium canariense, assembly GCF_900105125.1. Taxonomy (NCBI): domain Bacteria; kingdom Pseudomonadati; phylum Pseudomonadota; class Alphaproteobacteria; order Hyphomicrobiales; family Nitrobacteraceae; genus Bradyrhizobium; species Bradyrhizobium canariense. The sequence continues at coordinate 281,800 of NZ_LT629750.1, forward strand.
AATGTCTGGCCTTCGAGGTCGCGCGGCGCGATGGCGGCCGCTCCGGCGAGCGGGTGGTCGCTCGGCAGGATCACGACAAGCGGCTCCTTTGTCACCAGCCTGTATTCAAGATCAGGCTTCGGTTCCCGGCGCAGGAACGCGACGTCGAGCTTTCCTTTCTGCACGTCGTCGGCGAGGTCGGTCGAGAAGCCGCTGGAAACCCTGATTTCAATAGCAGGCAATTCGTCCCGCAGGATGCTGGGGGCATGTGGCAGCCAATCGATTTCCTGGCCGGTCAGAAACCCCATCGAAAAAATCGTTTTGGCGGGCTGCGCCGCCCGGCGCGCCGCTTCGCCTGCCGCGTCGGCCTGGGCCAAGGAAAGCCGCGCATGGTCGAGAAAGGCACGACCGGCGGCGGTCAATTCCGTTCCCTGCGGGCTGCGATTCAGCAGTTGAACGCCGACCTCGTGTTCGAGGTCGCGGATCTGGCGACTGAGCGACGGCTGGGCGGTGTGGAGTCTTTTCTCCGCGGCGAGCGTCAGGCTTACCGTCTCGGCAATTGCGACGAAATAGCGAAGGTGGCGAAGCTCCATGGGTTGGCCCTACCTCTGAGGCATGGCCCGCAGCCTACAAAGTCTTTTTCAAATGCACCAGACAGGCTCAATTTGCCGACGCAGAAAATCTGATCAAACCACGGTCATACCCAGCCAGCAGGAGCTGTAGCTTGCGCCGACGCGCCGCCATGGACACCTGCGCGCAGGGATTGACCGGCGTACTCCCGAAGATTTGGAAAGAGAATCCCAATGTCAAAGAAACTCGAAGGCAAGGTCGCGCTCGTCACCGGCGGCTCACGTGGTATCGGCGCAGCGATCGCCAAACGTCTGGCCTCCGACGGAGCGAGGGTCGCCATCACCTACACCAAGGGCGCAGATGCCGCGGCGTCGGTCGTCAAGACCATCGAAGGTTCCGGCGGGAAGGCGATCGCGATCCAGGCGGATGCCGTCGATGCCGCTGCCGTCAAGGCCGCGATTGAAAAGGTAGTCGCGACCTTCGGCGGATTCGACGTGCTGGTGAACAATGCCGGCACGGCCATTCCAAAAAAATTTGAAGAGGCAACGCTGGAAGAACCGGACCGCGTGATCAACATCAACGTCCGCGGCACTTTCATCGCGACGCAGGCGGCGCTGAAGCACATGAAAGACGGTGGTCGCATCGTCATGATCGGCTCATGCGTGGGCGAGCGCATGATGACTCCCGGCCTCGTGGCCTATGCAGCCACCAAGGGAGCCATCAAGATGTTTACGCAAGGGTTGTCCAGAGAGGTGGGCGACCGCGGCATCACCGTCAATAACATCCAGCCGGGCCCGATCGATACGGATTTAAATCCCGCCACGGGCGAATGGGCGGTCCCGCAGAAGGCCAACACGGCGCTTAACCGCTACGGCAGCGTGGACGATATCGCGGCATTGGTGGCGTTAGTCGCCGGTCCGGATTCATCCTATATTACCGGCGCGAGCCTGACCGTTGACGGCGGCACCAACGCTTAGCCACAGGCGGTTTGACGGACGTCCGCTCTGCGCCATAAATGGCTGCTCATCTGATCAATGCTCGCGTCACTCGCGCTGACAGAACGGATCCAATTGACACGCTCGCAGGGGATCGACGCTTTCTAAGCGGAGCGTGATCGGATGGCAGATTGCGGTAGGGACGCGAGGAACAACACGGCACAGACGGACAGCAAGACGATGTCCTTGAATATAAACTCGCCGGTCAAATTCCAGGCTATCGGATCAGTCGACAGACTCCATTTGACCACGCCCGGCGTCGTAAAGAAGAACGACCATGTAACGGCAAAAGTGAGCACCCCCATCAGCGAACCGATGGCTGACAGGATCGGGCTGAACGCGCCCGCGGCGAGAAGCGCCGCAATGCCAAATTCAACAACGCCGAGGAAATACGCTTCGCCCCTCAAACCGAACACAGATAACCAGGAAATAAATGGACTATTGCTTATGAATTGCACGATGCCTTCAGCCGACTGCAGCGTGAACTTCTGCATGCCAAACGACACGAAGATCACGACCATGACCCAGCGGAGTATGGCCAGAAGACGATACGAGCCGGCTCCTTTCTCTGCGACGTAAAAAGATGTTTTCATGAATCACTTCCGTTCCCTGACGAGACTTATTGTGGCTATCGCCTTGAAGCGCGTTCCTGACAGCCCTACGCAGGCGCGCCAGCTTCGTTACGCGCATCAACGGTTTCGTGATTCACAATGATGCAGTCCGCCAACGGGCGGCTCGTAACCGAGCCCGGCAGATAACGGCTCACCGAAGCCGGTAGATGTCGTCTCGCAGGTCGGACGCTTTGACCGCCGCGACGTTCACGACTCCTGTTCCCGTCGCCTCACCACATCAACGCCGCGTAACGAACAAGCCAGAACCGCGATTTCATCGCAAACATGGCGGAGTTTTGACGTCTGAGTTGATTTGGATGTCGGGATTCGATGGAGTTCATCAATGTCCACTACGCACCAGGACAAATCGAGCGATAAGCCGCGCCAGCGCAACCGCAAGACGGGTCAGCGCGACCAGAAACCCGGACGGCAGCGGAACCCGAAGCCCGATCCGCGGGATAGAGATCCAATTGGCTCGGTGATCGCGTCAAACGATGCCCCCACGAGCGGCACGGCCGCTCCGGCGGAGCAGCCCTTGATCGACGAAGTCGAACCGGCGGAAGTGCTTGTCATCGATGAAGTCGCGGCAGCGGATGCCCCGCCCGTCGAGGAAGTCGCAGCAGTGGATGCCCCGCCCATCGAGCCAACTGCGCCAGCGGACCAAAGCTCGCCAGTCGACATTCAAACCATCGCGAATGCGTACAGGGACTACGCCCGGAAATCATTCCAGGAGAACAGGTCCTTTGTCGAGAAGCTCAGGGGCGTGCGGTCTTTCGACAAGGCGATCGAAGTTCAGACCGACTATGCACGGCAGGCCTATGCGAACTTTGTCGCCGAGTCGCAAAAGATCTCTGCACTCTACGGCGAACTTGCCAAGCAGATCTTCAGGCCCCGGAAGGCTTCGCGCCCAAGCTGATCCAAAACCGCTCTTCAAAGCGGATGGATACGCGGGTCAAGCCCGCGTATGACGACCGGGGTATGTTGATGCGTGACGCCTTTGAAGGAACGTTCTTACAACGGAACGTCCTTACGCCCGCGTTCCCGTGAACGGAAAACTGCCCATCGGGCCGATGCCCATTTCGCCTGATATGCTGTCGCCTGAAACCTTGCCGGTGAATTCCAGCGTCAGCGGCATCGGGTTGGTGATGGAGACTTTCCAGGCAAGGTCGTCGCCGTTGGCGGTGCCGTCGAAGATCTCGGCCGAATTACCATCGGCGACCTGCGTGCCCGTCAGCGCGCCGCCCGAGTTCTTCAGCGAAAGCGTCGCGTTGCGCTCGCCCATGGGGGTGCTCATGGTAATATTCCAGTTGCCGTCCACCGCCATCTCAAATCTCCTGTGCCTCCCTTGCAGAACCGGAATGGTTCTGGGCAGGGCTTCCGGCGGCGGTATAGCCTATCTTGCCGCGTAAGTAACGGGCTCGCGGCAATCAGGCGCGTGCGGCGCGAATCCGGCTGGTCACCAAAAGGCGAAACGCGACATATTGGATGGCGAAGGCTGCAAGCTTCGCCGAGATCAGGACCACCGACACGTACAGCGCCCACAGCTTGAGGTCGCCGGTCCATGCGACCGCGATGGTGCCTGCGCCGAGCGCGAACATCAGCGCCGCCCAGGCGTAGCCCGCGATGGTGACGTATTCCGGAATGGTTTCAGCCACGATCTGCGGCATGTAGCGCAGCATCCAGCCGCGCTTGAGCATGATCGCGCCGATCGCAAAATGCGCGATCGCGGGCTTGGCCAGCACGAAGCGCGGATCGTTGGTCAGCAGCGTCGCGCTGCCCAGCACGATCACCAGCGCCAGGCTGGCATAGGTCATGAAGCCGAGCTGCTCGCCCTTGACGTGGGCGTAGATCACTTGCGCCACCGACGCGGCGATGGCGACGCCGGTCGCCAGCAGCACGTTGTCCGTGATCAGGTACACCGCAAGGAACACAATGGTGGAGAAGAAGTCGGACGCCAGTTTTGCGAATACGTTGTTCATCGTCGTTCCCTCCGGTGGCCGCTGAACTTCAGGATGCCGAGATCACGCCGCCGGGGAGGGGCTGTTTTGCGGCCATCTCGCGCCGATGCTTCGGGTACCATTTGGTGAAAAGGGCGGCGCCATTGCGGGCGGCAAGCGCGATGGCCAATCCGACCCACAGCGGCAGGCTCGGCAAATAGATCATCAAGACATTGGTGAGCACCATCAGCACGAACGCTGCGGTCCACGCCCAGGTGATCACGTAATTGGCGTGCATGAAGCCCGGCAGCTTCCGCGTTTCGCTGTCGACGATTTCGCGCGCATATTGCAGCGTGAAGGGGAAGCGGATCGCGATCGACACGAGCGCCATCGCCAGCACGCCGCCATCGACGGCCAGCCGCACCGCAGGGCTGCTCCAGCTGGAATCGATGAAGGCGATATAGCCGCCAAGCGCGCCGAACAGGATCAGCGAGCCGACAGCGAGCATCTTGATCGATGCCCCGCGCGCGACGTCATAAATGATCGTCGCTGCCGCGACACCGGCTCCCGCGAACAGGCTTACGGTCGCTGATGTCACCAGCATCAGTGCTGCAAAAGCCCCAAAGGGCGCGAGGATCAGGAGAACCATCATGGCCAGCCTCACAGGGCTAATCTTTACATCGTAAAGATGAAGCTAGACCCGGGAAATAGGAACGTCAAGTTAAATCTTTACAGTGTAAAAATGCCTGTTCGCTCAAGGGTATCCTGCAAGAGTCTTTGGAAGAGTCTTTGGCCGGTCATTCCCGGGCGTCACGAAACGATGAGCCGCGAATCCCGAGACAGGGCAAGGGGCGGGATTCCAGGTCGCGCTGGTGCGCGCCCCGGAATGACGGCAGTTGAGGGCTTGGGCACTCAGCTCACCGCATTTACCCAATTGCCGTGAAAGCCGTCGGGCATCCGATGGCCCAGCTGCACCAGGGCGATGGGGCCGGCTTCGACGTCGGTGGCATTGAATACCGCGAGATCGCTGCGGTTTTCACGCGCGCGCCAGACCGATGCCAGCAGCCAGCCATCGCCCTCGGCGGCATCATTGCCGCGCGCGACGAACACCGGCTCCGAGATGGTATCGCCTGCCGGCAGCAGATATTGCCCAAGGCGCGACCCCTTGCCACCGACATGCACCAGGCCGGAGAACGCCTCGGATGCCGGCAGTTGCGGGTTGGCGCACGCGTACCAGCCATGGTTGCTGGCAAGACCGGCGCGCCGGTCGTCGATGCGCGGGAATTCGCCGTTGATGTCGTCGAGATAGGTCTGCGTGAAGCGATCGGTATTGCCGGCGAGATCGAAGGTCCAGCGGCATAGCCGCGCGCGCGACTTTTTCGAGTCGGTCGGCGAGCCATCGGGATGCGGGAACAATGGCGCCTCGTCGCACTGCATGACGTCGGCGATGATGCGATTGCCTTCTTCCCACGCGTTCATGACGTGGAAGACGTAGCAGTTCTCGGCGCGAAACCAGACCACGTCGCGGGCCGAGCCATTGCGCTTCATGACGCCGACATAAGCGCCCTTGTCCGGCTCCCAGGCGTAAGGCGGCTTGCCATGCCTCGCGCGCTCCAGGCTGCCGGTGATGGGAAGAACCGGAAATAGCAGATGATGTTCGGTCACGATGAAGTCGTGCACCATGCTGGCGTAGGGTGCTTCAAAGCGATCGAAACGCGTTACCGCGCCGCAAGCATTGACGGATCCGAAGGAGAGGGTGGGGGTAAACGGCCCGGCGGCGTTGTAGCCGAAGAACACCATCTCGCCGGTGACCGGATCGATCTTGGGATGGGCGGTGAATGGCCCGGTGATGCCGCCGCCATAATTGCAATAGCCGCGAGTCGCCAGTGTGCCGGGTTCGATCTCGGTCGGCAGATGGCCTTCCTCCAGCGCGAGCAGGCGTCCGGCGTGAAAAACGATATTGGTGTTGGCAACGCCGCTGTCGGCGAGCGCTAAGGCCGGCGCGTCCGCAAGCTTGCGGCCGAAGCCACCGAACAATGCGCGCCCGGCATCATGTTCGGCCTGCCATTTCGGGGTGCGGACCCAGCGGTTGCGATAGCTGGCGCGGCCATCTTCGAGATGGAAGGCGTGCAGCATGCCATCGCCGACGAACCAGTGCGCGCCCGGCGCTTCGAACTGCGGATTGGGCCCGTTGCGGTAGAGCGTGCCGTTGAGTTCGCGCGGCAATTCGCCCTGCACTTTAAGAAAGGGCGCGTCGCATTCCATCGGTATCGGCGCCCGGTTGGCGGGGGCCTTGTCGGTCACCATTTCCTGCTGCATGGCGCTCTCTCCCATCATCTTTACAATGTAAAGATGATGAATAAATCGCGAACAGTGGAACGTCAAGCGAAATCTTTACAGTGTAAAAATGACCGCCTATAACACCGATATGACGAAGAAAGTTGCGAAGAAAACCGCAAGTCCAAAAGTGCGCGTCCGGCATGCCCCGGCCAAGGCCGCGCCGGGCGTTGCGCGGAAACGAGTGGCCCCCAAGGCTGCCGGCCCCGGCGCATCTTCCTCCTACCATCATGGCGCGCTGCGCGACGCCTTGCTGGAGGCGGCCGAGCGGGTGCTCGAGCGCGATGGACTGTCGGGGCTGACCTTGCGTGCGGTGGCGCGTGAGGCCGGGGTGTCGCACGCAGCTCCCACCCATCATTTCGGCGATCTCACTGGCCTGGTCAGCGAACTCGCCGCGATCGGTTTCCGGCAATTCAACGCCGCGATGGCCGCAGCGTCCACCGCCAGCCTGCCGCTCGAAAGGGCGTTGGCCCGGGCGAAAGCTTACGTCGGCTATGCGCAGGCGCATCCTGGGATGTACGGGCTGATGTTTCGCACCGAGCGTCTGGATATGTCGCGGCCATCGTTGCACGAGGCCGCCAACGCCTCGTTTGCCGGGCTGGCCGGTGCGATCGGCGCCAGCCGCCACGAACATATCGAAGAGAAGGCGCTGTCGCTCGACCAGGGCGCGGCAATCGCGCGGGCATGGTCGCTGGTCCACGGCTTCACCATGCTGCTGCTCGATGACCGGCTTTCCGACATCCTTCGCCGGCTTCCCGCAGGCACTGACGCCGAAACCCTGCTCGACGCCATGCTCAAATCCACCATCGGCCGGCCGACGCCGTAACCCTCAGGTCTGATCGCCGCGCCGATAGACGCATTTCATGCCAATGCCGCGGTATTTTTGGAACCGCGCGCTCAATTCGGCGTGCACAAGCTGGGGAAGGCTCGCGGCAAATGCGTGAAAGGCCTGACACGGGCGCGGAATCGTCTTAAAACGGCGGCTTCGCCATTCCCGAGTGTTTACTCGCGTCAATTTCAGTTGGTCATGCCTGCCATTTCTCAGAATAAGCCCTATCGCGTCGGCCGTTCCCGCACCGGACTTGGCCTCTTCGCCACCAAACCGATCAAGAAGGGCGCCAAGATAGTCCGCTATTTCGGCCCGCTGCTGGATTCGAAGAAGAAAAAAGACGACGCGATCGAGAACAAATATCTGTTCGAGCTCAACAACCGCTGGACCATCGACGGATCGGTGCGCAAAAACATCGCGCGCTATATCAATCATGCCTGCAAGCCGAACGCGGAATCCGACGTCAAGCCGCGCAAGCGCAAGGTGGTGATCCGCGCGATCAAGAACATCGAGCCGGGCGAGGAGATCAACTACGATTACGGCACCGACTACTTCAAGGCCTACCTGAAGCCGATCGGCTGCAAATGCGACGCCTGCGAAAAGAAGCGCAAGAAGAAGCGCGCCGAGGCGAGGGCGGAGAAACTGCGCCTCAAAGCCAAGGCAGAGCGCAAGGCTCAAAAGAAAGCCGAGAAGCTGACCAAAGCCAAACAGCCGCGGAAGAAAAAGCTGAACGGCGCAAAGGCAAACGGCAAGCTCGCGAACGCCAACGGCCACGCTTCGATTTAGGCCGCCAGGTTCGCCATGTTACGAGTGCTTGGTCTGGTGAACGCGCTTCTTCTTCCGGGTTAAGCCATAGCGGGCATCAGCGCTCCCATCGCCGCGACCAATTCCGGAACTGATGCCATAGCCGGATCGGGCAGAGCGTCCTGCCGACGCTGTTTTCCACGGCCACGACCTGTGCGAACACAAAGACGCCGGTGTTGTGCACCAGCGGCTCCGGCATGTTGAGCGAACGCGCCAGCAGCCGGGTTGCCAGATTGAGCAACCACTGAATCGTGCCGGTGGCTGAAAGGGAGGGACTGGGTCGGGAAGTCGTGCGCATGATCATCTCCTGTGATCCCAGAGATGATCCGGCGCGGTCGGTAATTCGATTACCTCGGACGTAATGGAATGGCCGAAATTCGCATGGTAGGTTTCTCGCCATGAACGCACAGCCAGCCACGGCACGAACCGAGCGAACCCAGCCCGTCCATGTTGGCGATCACTTGCGCGAGTGGCGGCAGCGCCGCCATCTCAGCCAGCTCGATCTCGCAGGAGACGCCGAGATATCGGCGCGTCACCTCAGTTTTGTCGAAACCGGCCGCGCGGCGCCGTCGCGCGACATGGTGCTGAAACTTGCCGAGCGGCTCGACGTGCCGTTGCGCGAGCGCAACGTGCTGCTGGTCGCAGCCGGTTTTGCGCCGGCGTTTCCGCAACGGTCGCTCGACGATCCCGCACTGAAATCAGTGCGGGCGGCGATCGACCTCGTGCTGAAAGCGCACGAACCCAATCCGGCGCTGGCGGTCGACCGGCACTGGAATCTGGTGTCGGCAAACCGCATGGTGATGCCGCTGTTGGATGGGATTCCGGAACGTCTGCTCGGCCAGCCGTTCAATGTGCTGCGGCTGAGCTTTCACCCCGAGGCGCTGGCGGCACGCACCGTCAATCTCGCCGAATGGTGCGGACATCTGCTGGAGCGGCTGCACCGTCAATGCGAAACGACAGCCGATCCTGAACTGATCAAACTCTACCACGACCTCAAGGCCTATCCGATCCCGGCGCGTTCCGCGCCGCTCTCGGCCGACAACGTCGCGATCCCTTTCAAGATGCGGCATGACGGTGTTGTCCTGAGCTTTTTCTCCACCACCATGGTATTCGGCACCCCCGTCGATATCACGCTGTCGGAACTCGCGCTCGAGACGTTCTTTCCGGCCGACGATCTGACCGCGGAGCGCATGCGGAAGATGGCAGCCAGCCTGAAATAGCTCCTTGCCCGGGCTGTTTTTGCCGCCTATTTCTGGGTCTCCTTGCCAAGGAGGCCGTGATGAGCGCCCTGAAGCCGCTTAAGATCGATATCGTTTCCGACGTCGTCTGCCCCTGGTGCTACATCGGAAAACGCCGCATCGAGAATGCCTTGGCGCTGGTGCCTGACGTTCCCGTAGAGGTTCACTGGCGGCCGTTCTTCCTCAATTCATGGGTGCCGCGCGAAGGCATCAGCCGCGACGAATATCTCACCGCGAAATTCGGCTCGCCCGAGGCCTACAAGGGCATTGCCGGGCGCGTTGTGACGGCCGCTGAGGAGGAGGGGCTGACCTACCGGCCGGACCTCGTGAAACGCCAGCCCAACACGATCGATTGCCACCGGCTGATCCATTGGGCCGAGGCGAAGGGCAAGGCCGCCGAAATGAAACAGCGGCTGATGGAATTGTATTTCCGGGATGGCGGCGATCTCACCGATACCAACGTGCTGGTCCAGGCCGCTGCCGATTGCGGGCTCGATGCCGACGACGTGCGCAAGCGTCTCGCGACCGACGAGGACGTGGCGCTGATTTCGGGGCAGGCGCAGGAAGCCGCTGACAAGGGCATCTCCGGCGTGCCGACCTACGTGTTCGCGCAGAAATACGCAGTGTCCGGTGCGCAGCCGGCCGAACAGCTTGCCCGTGCCATCCGGCAGGTCTCGGACGAAGTGAACGCGCAGGCGGCCGAGTAGGGCGCTGTATCCCGGTTCGCAATGCCCGGCGTTGTGCCGGGCATTGACGTTAAGAATTTTGGACATCAAAAAATTGGGGGAAACGTCATGATCTATGAGTTGAGAACCTACACCGTGAAGCCCGGCACCCTCGGCGACATGGTCAAAGCGGCGAGCACGGTGTCGCGCGAGATCCGTGGCAATGACTACGGCAAGCTTGAAGGTTACTGGTCGACCGAGATCGGCGCCCTCAATCAGGTCATGCATCTCTGGAGCTACAGCGATTTTAACGAGCGCGCGAGATTGCGCGCAGAGCTGGCCGCGAACCCGCGCTGGCACAACGAATACACACCGCTGATCTATCCGTTACTGATGCGCCAGGATGTTCGCCTGCTCAACGCGATCAAAGCGCCTGTTGCCCCGGCATCCACCGGCAACATCTACGAGCTCCGCAATTATCGCGCCAAGACCGGCGGCGCCGTCAAGCAGTGGCTCGATGCGTTTACCGGCGCATTGCCTGCTCGCGAGAAATATTCCAAAATTGTCGGCCTCTGGCAGACCGAGGCAGGCCAGCCGAACGAAGTCTGCCACATCTGGGCGTATCCCGACTTGAACGCTCGCGCGGAAGCCCGCGCAAACGCCGTTAAAGATCCGGCGTGGAAGGAGTTCCTCGGAAAAAGCGGGCCGCTGCTCGAAGAGATGCACTCGACCATCATGCTGCCTGCGCCGCATTCGCCGTTGAAGTGAGGCCGCTGAAAACGATGTGAGGGGGCGCGATTCAGCGCCGCCAAGCGCGGATGAAACGGACGCCGCGCCGCGCCAGCTCAAAGGCGAACTGGCGTGACATCAGCGCCGCGTGAATCAGCAACACCGCGGGATCACCTGACCGCAGCGGGATCAGCACGTCGCCAATCGCCAGGCGCCCGCGCCAGATCGGATTGATCATGGGATGATCGGGACTGGCCGTGGAGTCGGCGGTTGCGATCCCAGGGTCGGTGCAGAGATGCCGGGTCAGATCCAGCGTGAGCTGCACCCCGGGCGAGAATTTTGCAAAGCGCTCGTCGATGCCGATCTTGAAGTAAAATGCGCGATCCTGATGCCGCAGCACGATTCCCGCAGCGATCGGCGTAACGCCCGCACGCAACGTCACGATCTCGCATTGGCTGGTCGCGGCAAGCGCGGTCGTTGCACGACGGATAAAGCTGGCATCGCCATCGTTTTGCGCCAGCGCGGTGCCGCGCGCGCCTTTCCAGCCGCTGGCCTCCAGCGCCAGGAAGATCTCGATCGCTGCGGCCACGTCATCCGGCGTGCGCGCGACGTCGAAACGGACGGCGCCGTGCTCGGCCAGGCGCTGACGCAGGCGGCGCAATTCCTTCAGCTTCTTGGCGCCGAGCGCGTCACGCAGCAATTCGTCGGCATCGCGGGTGGCGTCGAGGCAGGCGCGCGAATTGGATTGCAATATTTGTGGCCGCAGGCCGCTGCGCTGCAGCACCTTCGCAAACGCCTTCATGGCCGCGCCGTCCAGCGACATGTCGCGCAGGATCAGTGCATGGGCGCCGGCTTTTCGGGCCTGCTGCATCAGTTGCGTTACGGCATCGTCGGCCAGGTCGCGATCGAGCGGCGGCGTGCACAGCGTGCCGTAGGGATGCGCGCTGACCAGCGCGGGCAGCGGGACCTTGTAGGCGCGCCACAACGAGACGACGGGCATCAGGCCGACGAGCCGGGTAGACCGCGCGTCGCTCCAGGCTGCGAGCGCGGAAGCATCGGTGCGCCCGGGCACGAGGGCGTTGACCGCCAATTCCCATTCGGGGAGATAATAGCCGTTCGGCTCGACGGCACGTTCGGCAAGTTCGCGCCATTTGTTCGCGGCAATGCCTTCGAGCGGGGTGAGCGCGTTGCTGCGGGCGCGCTTGTCCGTGGCATCTTTTATCGATGCACGACGAACCGCTGTATCCGCAATCTCGGCCACGTCCCCATATCCCTGCTTCGCCATGGAAGACGGATGGCGCCCCTCCGGCGCTGCTTTCCCCATCGCGCTAACAAGAAAAATGCTAGCGGAAAGATTGGAAAATACCGTTGGCGCGGGGCTTCAATTTGAGCGGTCGAATTAACCGGTCGTTAATCGCCGCGTCATTGCGGCGCGGCCTTTGCGTCGGTCTGCACCTAGACAACGATATACCCTGTGAAGCGGCTAAGGTGCAGGGTGCAGGGGAGACCGGGAGCAATTGCTTCCAATGGGCAACATGCGTCACGCGTATCCGCGTGATTCATGAAGCCGAAGCCACCCGTTCTCGGTATCCGTGGATTGCGGAATCGCGCTCAGAAACAGAGAGAAAGAATTTTGCCCGCGCGTTCAGGCCGGCAATGGCGCTGGGTTCTTTTGACCGGGCACGGCCGCCAGCAGCTCTCGCGTGTAGGGGTGTTCGGGCGCGGCAAACAACGCGGCCGTGGGCTTCAACTCGACGATCTCGCCCCGCTGCATGACCGCGATGCGGTCGCAGATCTGCGCTGCCACGCGCAGATCGTGGGTGATGAACAGCATCGAAAGTCCGAGCCGGGTCTTCAGGTCTTCCAGCAGGTTGAGTACCTGCGCCTGGACGGAGACATCGAGCGCCGAGACGGCTTCGTCAGCGACAATGATCTCGGGATCGAGGGCGAGGGCGCGCGCGATTCCGATGCGCTGGCGCTGGCCGCCGGAGAATTCGTGCGGATAGCGTTCCATCGCGCCGGCATCGAGACCGACCAGCCCGAGAAGATCGCGCGCGCGCGTCTTCGCTTGCGTCGGATTGGCGCCATGGGCGATTGGCCCGTCGCTGATGATTTGCCCGACTTTGCGGCGCGGATTGAGCGAGGCAAACGGATCCTGAAAGATCATCTGGATGCGGCGGCGCTGGTCGCGCAGCGCCTTGCTGTCGAGTCGGGTGAGGTCGACGTCGCCGATCCGGATGGTGCCGCGGTCGGCATCGATCAGCCGCATCACCAGCCGCGCCACGGATGATTTGCCGGAGCCGGATTCGCCGACGAGGCCCAGCGTCTCGCCGTGAAGGATGGAGAAGTTTACGCCTTTCGCGGCCTCGACCCTGCGATCCGGCTTGAACCAGCCGCCCGCCGTCACATAGGTCTTGTCGAGACCGATCACGTCGACAACCCTGTTGCGATCGGCCAGTGGCGCCCGCTGCGGCGGCGTGATCGACGGGACTGCGGCAAGTAGTGCCCTGGTATAGGGATGCTGCGGGCGGGTCAGCACCGCTTCCGCGCTGCCTTGCTCGACGATCTGTCCGTGCCGCAGCACCACGACGCGATCGGCGATATCGGCGACGACGCCAAAATCGTGCGTGATGAACATCACAGCCATGTTGCGGCTGCGCTGCAGGTCACGGATCAGCTTGAGGATCTGTGCCTGGGTGGTGACGTCGAGCGCGGTGGTCGGCTCATCCGCCACCAGCACCGCGGGCTCCAGCGCCAGCGCCATCGCGATCATGGCGCGCTGGCGCTGTCCGCCGGATAATTGATGCGGATAAGCGCGCACGATGCGCTCGGGATCGGGAAGCCCGACTTCGCGTGCGAGCGCCAGCACCTTTTGCCGGCGTTCGCTCGGCGTCAGCAAGCCATGCGCTTCGTACATTTCCGTCATCTGGTCGCCGATCCGCATCAAGGGATTAAGCGCCGTCATCGGCTCCTGAAATACCATCGCGATGCGGCGGCCGCGCAGATCGCGCCAGCCGTCTTCGTCGAGTGCGAGCAGGTTCTTGCCCTCAAAGGCGATCTCGCCGCTTTCGGTGCGGACGCGTTCCGGAAGCAGCCCCATCAAAGCGTGCGCGCTCATCGACTTGCCGGAACCGGATTCGCCGACCACGCAGACGATTTCACCGGCCACCAGATCGAATGAAACCCCGTCGACCGCGTGAGTCCGTTCGCCGCCAGGCGGCAGTGCGATCCTCAAATCCTTGATCGCAACGGCGGGATCACCGGACATTGTCAGCGCCCATCGCGGGCAAGCCGCGGATTGAGCGCGTCGTTGAGGCCTTCGCCGATCAAATTGAGGCCGAGTACCGAGATCAGGATCGCGATGCCCGGAAATACCGTGATCCACCACGCCTGCCGGATCACGGTGCGGCCGGCGCCGACCATGTAGCCCCACGAGATCAAATTGGGGTCGCCGAGACCGAGGAACGACAGCGAGGATTCCAGCAGGATCGCGGTCGCCACCATCAGCGATGCCAGCACAATTACAGGCGACAACGCATTGGGCAGGATTTCGCGCCAGATGATCCAGCTATTGGTCTGGCCGGTCACGATCGCGGCCTGGACATATTCGCGGGTGCGCAACGACAGCACCTCGCCCCGCACCAGCCGCGCCACCGGCGGCCAGCTCACGATCGCGATGGAGGCGACGATTGAATAGATCGAGGGCTGCAGGATCGCGACCAGCACGATCGCGAGCGCGAAGCTCGGGATGGTCTGGAAGAACTCCGTAAAGCGCATCAGCGCGTCATCGATGCGGCCGCCGAAATAGCCGGCGATCGCGCCGAGGGGAACGCCGACCGCAAGCGCAACCAGCGTGGAGACGAGACCGACCAGCAGCGAGACGCGTGCGCCAAAAATGATGCCGGCAAAGACGTCACGTCCAAGCGCGTCGGTGCCGAGCGGCACCGTCGACAGGGTGAACGGCGGCAGGAACGGCCGCTGCACCATGCGCCACGGCGAGTTCGGAAAAATCAGCGGCCCGAATACGGCGATCGCGACGGCGATCACCAGGATGATCAAGCCGATCAGGCCGCTGGGATTGCGCAGCAGATGTTTCAGGAACTGCTTCATGCCGCGAATTCAATCCGGGGGTCGACGATGCGGTAGACCAGATCGGTGACCAGGTTGAAGATCAGCACCATCGCCGAGCAGACCACGAAGACGCCCAGCAGCAGATTATAGTCGCGCTGGAGCAGGGCCTCGTACATCAGCCGGCCGATGCCGGGCCAGGCGAACACGGTTTCGGTGAGCACGGCGCCGCCGATCAGGGTGCCGGTGTGCAAACCGGCGAGCGTGACCACCGGCAGCAGCGCGTTGCGCAGCACGTGACGGCGCTGGATCACATTCGCCTTGAGCCCCTTGGCACGCGCGGTCTTGATGAAATCGAGCCGCTTCACCTCCAGCATGGAGGCGCGGGTCATGCGGGTATAGGTCGCCATGAAGAACAGGCCGATGGTCGTCGCCGGCATGATCAGATGCGCGCCGACATCGAGCGCATGGGCCATGCCGGTATAATTCGCACCGACCGTCTCGTAGCCAAAGCTAGGGAGCCAATCCAGCTGGACGGAAAACAGCAGGATGGCGATCAGCGCGATCCAGAACAGTGGCGTGGCGTAGAAGATCAGCGCCACCACGGTAATGGCGGTGTCGGCCCAGGTTCCGGCCCAGCGCGCCGCCAGCGCGCCAAAGAAGATGCCGAGCACGAGCGAGATCGCGAACGCGGTCATCGTCAGCAGTAGTGTCGCGGGCAGCCGTTCCATGATCAGCCTGGAGACGGGCGCCTGTTGGCGAAAGGAATAGCCGAGATCGAAGCGGAGGATGCCTTTGACGTAAATCAGGAGCTGTTCAGGCAACGGCCGGTCGAGGCCGAACTTTTCGCGCAGTTGGGCCACGAATACCGGGTCCGACGCGCCGGCTTCGCCCGCCATCACCGAGGCCGGATCGCCCGGTGCGAGCCGGATCAGGAAAAAGTTCAGCACGATGATCGCGAGCAGGACGATCACGCCTTTCACGATCCGCTGGGCGACGAATGACAGCATCGGATGCTACCGCTGCCGCGTCACGGTGATCTCACTTGTCGATCCACGCGTCGCGGAAGCCGTCATTGACGCCGATCGCGGTGGTGATGAGATTCTTGATCTTGCAGTGGGTGATGGTCGGAAACTGCAGCTCCAGCATCCAGGCCACCGGCACGTCCTCGGCCAGGATCTTCTGCATCTTTTCGTAAATTTCCTGGCGCTTGGAATCCGGCGTGGCGTTCGCGCCCTCGGCGAACAGTTTGTCGATCTCCGGATTGGAGTAGCCCTCGACGTTATTGAACACTTGACCCTTGGCGATCTGGCTCGAGATGTAGTTGCGGGCAACGCCGAGCGCGGGATCGCCGTACTGATAGAGATAGCTGAAGGCGATATCGTAGTCCCAATCGCCGATCTTCTGGTTCGATCCGGGCACATCGGTGGCAACGGTTTCGATGTTGAGGCCGACGTCCTGAAGATTCTGCTTCACGGCTTCGCCCCAGCGCTGCCAGGTTTCGCCATAGGGTAGCGGCATCAGGCGGATCTTCTCGCCATTGTAGCCGGCTTCCTTGAGCAGGGCCTTGGCCTTGGCGGGATCGAAGGGGTATTTCGGCACGTCATCGGTATAGAACTTGATGGTCGAGGCCGACGGGCCAGTCGCGACCTTGCCGAGGCCGTTCCAGATCACGTCCTTGGCGAAGTCGCGGTCGATCGCGTACATGATCGCCTGCCGGATCTTCTTGTTCGCGGTCGGGCCGGAGCGGTTGTTGAGCCACAGCCACGCCAGCGGGCTGAAAAACTCCCAGCCGGCGCCGGTGACGCAAGTATCCTTCAATTTGCTCAGGCGCGGCACGTCGAAGTTTTCGACCGAGCCGCCGGGCAGCACGTCGACCTTGCCGGTCTCGAACGCTACCGAGCGGGCGGCGGCATCCGGGATCACCTGCCAATAGATGTCGTCAATGTAGGGCTTGCCCTTCTCGTGGTAGCTCGGGTTCTTGACGAGATGGATGAACGAGCCCTTCTGCCATTCCTTGAACATGAACGGGCCGGTGCCGATGGGTGCATTGTTGTAGGGATTGGTCTTGTAGTCGGTGCCCTCATACAAATGCTTCGGCATGATCGGGAACGAGCCAACCTCGAAGATGCCGATGAACGGCCCGAACGGCTGCTTCAGCGTGAACACGACGGTGAGATCGTCGGGCGCTTCGACCTTTTCGACCTGGGCCAGATTGCCCCGTGCGCGCGCATGGGTCTGCTTGAGCATGTCGACCGAGAACAACACGTCGGCGGAGGTGAATGGCTTGCCGTCGTGCCAGGTGACGCCCGGCTTGAGCTTGAACGTATAGACCTTGGCGTCGTCGCTGATGGTCCAGCTTTCGGCCAACCCTGGCAGCGGCTCCAGTTTCGGGCTGTAACGCAGCAGGCCTTCGAAGATGTTGCCCGAAACCATTTGCGTCGGGCCGTTCTGGATCATCGCGAGATTGAGGCCGGGCGGTTCGGGCTGGATCACCGCGTTGATGGTGCCGCCCATCTTCGGCGCTTGCGCGCTCGCCGCTGCACTCAGGCAGCAGGCCAGAGCGATACCCATCACGATTTTCTTCAGCATCACTGACGTCTTTCGGCTGGCCTGACCCAACGCGGGAACGGCGATCAATTTTCCGCGAGATAACAATGGCTTCAGGCCGATCGAAATCCGCTTGGGAAAAGATGCTCACATGACGTCAATCATGGTCGCAAGACGAAAGTCTCGACAGCAAATGACTAAAAAATAGACAGTGTACTGCGCGTCTTCCTATGCCGGCGCGAGATGGCCGAAATAGGCCCGTTCGAGCCGCTGCGGCAGGTTGCTCTCGCTGGTCAGCGCTTCCAGAACGATGTGCCCTTGCACCAGCGCGTAGACACGGTCGGCGGTGGCAAGTGCCTTTTCCAGGAGCTGTTCGACCAGCAGCACGGCGGTGCCTTGCTTGCGCAATTGCCCGATCACGTTGAGTACGCGATCGACCAGCACGGGCGAGAGGCCGGCCGAGGGTTCGTCGAGCATCAACAGGCGAGGGCGCCGCACCAGCCCCTGCGCCACCGTCAGCATCTGCTGCTGACCGCCGCTCAGCGCGCCACCGCGCTCATGGCGCTTCTCGGCGATCTCCGGGAAGAACGACAGCGCTTCCTCGACCCGCGCCGCGCGTTCGCCGCGCGGCAGGTCGTAGCCTGCGAGCAGGAGATTGTCGGTGACGGAAATCTGGGTGAACACGCGGTGACCTTCGATGACATGCACGAGGCCGGCGCGCGCCGTCTCGCGCGGCGTGGCGTTGGTGATGTCGCGGCCGCCGAAACGAACATATCCCGCATTGACCGGAAGCAACCCTGACAGCGCGCGCAACATGGTGCTCTTGCCGGCGCCATTGGGGCCGAGCAGCGCCACCACTTCGCCCGAGGACATGCTGAAATCGATTCCGTGCAGCACACGGATCTTGCCGTAGCCGGACTCAAGGGCCGCGACGGCAAGCAGGGGTTCAGGCGCCGAGGTAAGCACTGACCACCTCCTTGTGGGTACGGATTTCGGCCGCCGTTCCGGCCGCGAGGATGCGGCCGAGATTGAGCACGGTGATCTCATCGCAAATCGCGAAGATCAAATCCGCATGATGCTCCACCAGCAGCACGCCGGTGCCGCGGGCGCTGATCGCCTTGATCAGTCCGGCCAGCCGCTCGATCTCGTCGCCGGAGAGACCGGCGGCGGGTTCGTCGAGCAGCAGGAAATCAGGATCGAGCATCAGCGCACGCGCGATCTCGATGAAGCGCAATTCGCTGTGCTGCAAACGATCGGCGCGGATGTCGGCCAGCGCTTCCAGCCCGACCACGCCGAGCATGCCCTGGGCTTTCGCCGCCAGCATGCGCTCGTCGCGGCGATTGCGCGGCAGCGACAACATCGCCTCGACGAACGTCGCCTGTCCCTCGATGGTGCCGCCGATCATCACGTTCTGCAGCACCGAGGCCTCGCCGATCACCCGTGGCGTCTGGAAGGTGCGCGCGATGCCCTTGCGGGCCCGCAGGGCCGGCATGCCCGGCGGCAGCACATCGTCTCCCAGTTTCATCGTGCCGCCCTTGGCGGCGTAGTAGCCGGAGATCACGTTCAGCGTCGTGGTCTTGCCGCTGCCATTGGGGCCGATCAGGCCGTGAATCCGTCCGGGTGCTACGTCGAGATCGAGGCCATCGATGGCGCGAACATTGCCGAAGCTGAGCGCAATGCCGCGCAGGCTGAGCGGCCGGCCGCCGGCGCTCTTGCGCATGATATCGCCGAGCGCCGCCGGGCGCGGCACGATGGCGCGGTTGCTGGCGAGCGGGCGGCGGTTGCGGAAGTCCAACAGGGCGGCGATGCCGCCGGGCATCGCCAGCACGATCACCAGCAGCAGGATGGCGTAAAGGAAGGTCGACCACGCCGCCAAAGGGGCTGCGATTTCCGGCAGGATGGTGAGGATGATGGTGCCGAGCATCGGCCCGAGGATCGAGCCGCGGCCGCCGATCAGGATCGCAATGAAGAACAGCACCGAGAGATCGAAGGTGAAGGCATCCGGCGTGATGTAGGTCTGCAGGCTGGCGAACAATCCACCCGCAACGGCCGCCAATGCGCCGGCCAGCAGAAAGATCGCGATCAGCATCCGCGGCTTGGAAATGCCGGTGGCTTCGGCCGCGACTTCGGCGTCACGGACCGCGATCAGGGCGCGGCCGAAACGGCTGTGAGCGACGTTGGCGCTGATCCAGGTCGCGACAGCCGCGAACGCGATGCAGAGGTAGTAATAGCCCCACGCGGTATTGAAGGGTTCGGGAAACTCGGGGCCGGCGATACCGATGCCGCCGCCGGTGACGCTCTGCCAGGCCAGCGCAATCTGGGTAACGATGGTGGCGAAGCCGAGCGTCGACATCGCGAAATAGAATGTGCGCAGCCGCAACGCCGGCAAGCCGACGATCACGCCGAATGCCGCGCCGACGCAGGCCGCGATCGGCAAGGCTGCGAACACCGGCAGCGCCGGCAGGACGTTGCCGGCGACCAGCACGCTGGTGGTGTAGGCGCCAAGCGTCAGCAGCGCGACATAGCCGATAGCGAGGTGGCCGGCGAATCCAACGACGAGATTGAGGCCGGCGACCAGCACCCAATAGATCGCGGCGCGGGTGCCGATCAGCGCCCAGTAGTCATTGCTGACGAAGGGCAGGAGCATTGCGACCGCGAACACGCCGATAAATGGCGCAAGCTGCGGCAGGAGAGAACGTGAGGCACTGACTTCGCTGCGTGCGGGAGAGGTGGTGACAGCGGTCATCACACCCTCCGCGCCGTGGCCGAGCCGAACAGGCCTTGCGGCGCCGCCAGCAGCACAACAATGAACAGGGTGAATACGGCAACCGACGAGAAGATGCCTCCGACCAGGAAATTGGCGGCCTGCTGGAACAGGCCGAGCGCCAGCCCGCCGATGACGGCGCCGCGGTTGTTGCCGAGGCCGCCAAGCGCCACCGGCACGAAGCCGTAGAAGTTCAGCAGCGCGCCGTTGGCGAAGAACGCCAGCAGCAATTCGCCGCCGGAAAATCCGGCGATGCCGCCGATGACGCCGGCAAGCGCGTAGCTCGCGATCCGCAGATTACGCTCGGGCAGGCCGAGGGCGCGTGCAGCAAAATTATCCTCGGCGATCGCGAGAAAGGCGCGGCCCACCAATGTACGGCGATAAAGATATTCGAGGCCAATGATCGTGAGTGCGCAGGCGACCACCGGCAGCCAGAATTTCTCGTCCCAAACGCCGCTGCCCCATCCGATCAGGCGCGGAAACGGCTGCGGCTCGGTGCCCCATTTGATCGCCGCCACCTGCTGGATCATCAAAGCCAGCGCCAGCGTCGACAGCACATAGAGGTGCTGGTCGAGGTTTTTCAGCACCGGCCGCACCGCGACGAATTCGGTGATGATCCCGATCACGGCGCAGGCGAGCAGCGTCAGCAGGAAGCCGGCAAAGATGGGCATCCCCAATTTGAGCGTGAACATCGACCCGAATACGCCGCCGAGCATGGCGAGTTGACCCGAGGTGAAGCTCATCACCCGGGAGGTCGAGAACATCGTGTTGTAGGTGACGCCGACGAGCGCGTAGATCGCGCCCGACGCGAGACCAGATGCAATAATCGAGGCGAGCATGGGCGGCGCTCTCCGCGGTATCGCTTAAGTGTAGCCAGGTGCCAGCGCGAAGGTGCCGCTCTTGGCGGAGTTGGCCGCCGACATCACGATCTCGTCGGTCGGGTAACCGTTATGCTGGGTCGGCGTAAACGTGTAATCGCCGAAATAGCCGGGATATTTCGTCAGCGAATTCAAGTAGGCGATGATGCCGGCGCTGTCGGTGGATCCGCTGCTTTCGACGGCCTTGGCGAACAATTCGATCGCATCGATTCCGCCTGCGACCCACCAGAGCAGGGAATCGTTGAGCGCGACCTTGGCCTTGGTCAGGCGATCGACCAGATCCTGGCTTTTCGCCGGCAATTTACCCGATGCGTCGTAGCTGCAGCTCTTGTAGCCGACGGCATAGACCTTTTCCCAATTGGCGGGTTTCTCGATCAGACCCGCGATGTCACCCGACGCCAGCGACGGATGGCCGACAAACGAGATGTCCCAGTTCATGACGGCGCGGGTGTTGAACATCCGCGCTTCCATGCCGGTCGCGACGCTCCACACCACGATGACCTCGGCGCCCGCGTTCTTGGCGCGCAGCATGTCGGGGGTCATATCGGGCTGGGTCGCGTCGATATTGGCCTGATAGACCACCTCGGCGCCGTCCTTCTTGAACGCAGCCACCGATGCGCCGACCGCGGTGACGCCGTAACCCGTGGTATCGCCGAACACCGCGATCTTTTTCACCTTGAGGATATTGAGGCAGTAGTTGCGCACGGCATCGTCCCATTGGCTGTTGGACGGCGCCATGCGGAATGCGTTCGGAAACTTGGTGGTGTCGATCAGGCTTTCCACCACGCAAGGATGGATATCCGGCATCTTGGCCCGCGCCATGATCGGCGTGGTGGCGAGCGCCTCGCCCGAATTGAGCGGGCCCCAGATGCCGTGGACCTTGAGCTGGCTGATCATTTCCTGCGTGGCATTGACGGCCTTGGTGGGATCGCCCTGGGTGTCGCGGGTGATGACTTCGATCTTGCGGCCCTTGACGCCGCCGGCGGCGTTGATGGCGTCGACCGCGAAGACGACGCCGCGATTGAAGCCGATGGTCGGGGCCGAACTCGGTCCGGTCATGGCGGCGAGGAAGCCGATCTTGATCGGCTCCGACTGGGCAAAAGCTGGTTTTGGAAATGAAAACGTCGCGGCACCGAGTGCACCGGCGCTGCCCAACAAAACGTCACGACGTGAAACGGCCATCAATTCCTCCCGGATTTATGTTTTTCGGCGCCCGTCGTTGCCGCGGGCGCTCGTTGCGGTCGTCTTCGGCCTTCCGGTCGAACCAATCCGCTGAATCAAATTTGAGCCTGATGTGGACGCCTTGTCCAGAGCCGATTGGGCATCGATTGTCGCTGGTTCTCCAGGCTGTAAATGCTAGGTTGCGGCCATCGATTGGTGCGCTTCCTCCGGAAGCGCCATGCGACGCCGCGGCTTTGTCACCTTTCTCGGGAGCATGGCGGCCACAAGGCCGCTTGCGGCGTTCGCGCAGCAATCGCCGATGCCGGCATCGGGCTTCTCGGTATCGGCTCTGCGGTCGGCTGCGACAAATACCTGGCCGCATTTCGCGACGGTCTGCGCGACTATGGATTCGCCGAGGCAAAGAACGTCGCGATCGAGTATCGATGGGCCAAGGGCAATTACGAGGCCTTGCGGCAGCTGGCCGCTGACCTGATCAGCCTTGCGAGTTACTCTCATCGTAACCGGAGGGCTGGACGCCCGTGGTTGGTCCGCCGCCGTAAAAAAACGACAGCTTAGCCGGAGGATATCCGCTCACGCATCGCGCGTGCCAGCTATTTTATTTCCAATAATTTCTGACAGGTCGCGGCTAGATCGGCTCGTAGCTCTCGGACAGGCAGGTATCTTCTTCCTCGACGTGACGACGATCGAAAATCAGGCCTTCGTTGATGCTGATGCGATAGGTCTGGACGCCAAGCGGTTTACCGTTGGCCGACGTCAGTTCGGCCTTCACACAGGCCGTCCAGCCCAGCCCGCGAAGATCGTGGCGTGCCGGCGAGACCTCTACGTTGCGCGGGGCTGACGCGGCCATGAACACCGAATCCAGATGGTTGCGAACGAGCTCCTTGACGTCGGGCGGCGGCTCCAGCGGTGGTGGGTCGCTCTCCTTGACGCGCATGAACTCCGGCAGCGGCGAGCGGCTATCGGCGAAGCCGCATCCCCCCAGCGCGAGCGCCGTGGCTGCCATCAGCACGATATGAACAGTAATCCGCTGCATCCGCCGGTCTATCCCCCATGACGGTTAGAATTGCCAGTCATCCGGCGGTCAATTTAATTTTCGGTAACGACCATCAACAGTTGCTGAAACGGGTGACGGAAACGATTATCCTTGCGCGGGCCGATCCCTTGTTTGCCATCATTTGGTCGCAGGCAGGCTGGCAGGAAAAAGCGACGGCGAGGAGATTCGTGCGATGAAGGCCTTCATGGTTGCAGCCGCGATATTGACGTTGGTCGCGATGCCTGCTTACGCGCAGATGGGCGGCAAGCGGCATCAGAGCGACGATAAAAAGACCGACGCGCAGAAGCCGAAAGTGGACGAGAAGGCCTACAAGGCCGCGCTGGAGCGAATACCCGATCCCAAGGAAAAATATGATCCGTGGGGTGTGGCGCGTCCGGCCGATCCTGCGAAGAAGCCGAAACAAAATCCTTGAGATTGCGCTGACGTTTCAATTCTCTCTGCCGGGGTTGACGGTCACATGCGAACGCTGGCTCGCCTGTTTGCCTTGTTGTTGTTCGCGATAACGCCGGCGTTCGGCTGGGAATATTGGGGCGGCGACAGTGGCGGCACGCGGTTTTCGCCGCTTGACCAGATCACGCCGGCCAATGTCGGCAATCTCGTACGCGCGTGGGAATTTCGCACCGGCGATCTTGAGTCCCATGCGGCGCAGATGGCGCGCACGAAATTTGAGGCGACGCCATTATTCGTCGAGGACAGCATCGTCTTCTGTTCGCCGTTCAACGAGGTGATCGCGCTCGATCCCGGCACCGGCGAACAGAAGTGGCGATACGATCCAAAGATCAGCACCACCCAGCGTCCGGGAAACCGCTACGCCTGCCGCGGCGTCGCCCATTGGGTCGATGATCAGGCCGCCGAAAACGCGGCCTGCCGTGCACGAATCTTCATGGGCACCAATGATGCCCGCGTCATCGCACTCGACGCCAGGACCGGCATCCCCTGCGTCGATTTCGGCACCCATGGCGAGGTGAAGCTCGACATCGGAAAGCCGCTCACATGGCCGGGCGAATTTCAGATCACGTCGGCGCCGGTGGTGAGCCGCGGTGTTGTCGTCGTCGGCTCCTCGATTTCGGACAATGTGCGTGTCGATGCACCGGCCGGGACCGTGCGCGCCTTCGATGCGCGGAGCGGGCAGCCGCGCTGGAGCTGGGATCCGCTCGATCACGATGGCATTGAAGCGGGCACAGCCAATGTCTGGGCGCCGATGTCGGCGGACGAGGCGCGTGGGCTGGTGTTCCTGCCGACCTCGTCGCCCAGTCCGGATTTCTGGGGTGGCAAGCGTCCGGGAAATGACGCGCATGCCAATTCCGTCGTCGCACTGCGCACGGAGACCGGAGAGTTGGTCTGGTCGTTCCAGACCGTGCATCATGATGTCTGGGATTACGACCTGCCGGCACAGCCGACGCTGGCGCGCATCGATACGGGTGACGGCATGCGCGACGTCGTGATTCAGCCGACCAAGCAGGGATTCGTGTTCGTGCTCGACCGTGACAGCGGCAAGCCGGTATGGCCGGTCGAGGAGCGCGCCGTGCCGCAGGGGGCTGCCGAAGGCGAGCAGCTTTCGCCGACGCAGCCGTTTCCAACCCACCTGCCGGCGCTGGTGCCGCAGCAA
Organism: Bradyrhizobium canariense; assembly: GCF_900105125.1. Classification (NCBI taxonomy): domain Bacteria; kingdom Pseudomonadati; phylum Pseudomonadota; class Alphaproteobacteria; order Hyphomicrobiales; family Nitrobacteraceae; genus Bradyrhizobium; species Bradyrhizobium canariense. The sequence continues at coordinate 306,599 of NZ_LT629750.1, forward strand.
TTCTCGCTCGCGGACGAGTTCAAGCCGCTGCCGGTCATCGGCAGCCCTTCCTGCGATGCGCAGCTTGCAGGCGTGCGCAACGAGGGCCTCTACACGCCGCCTTCGACGCAAGGCACGGTGATCTATCCGATGACCGGAGGCGGCGTGAACTGGGGTAGCGCTGCGTTCGATCCCGTCCACCAGATCGTCTACGCCAACACCAGCTACGCCGTGCACCTCGTCAAATTGATACCGAGCGTGGAAGCCGAAGGTCTCAAGCCTCCCCCGGGCGTGGACTTCGGACGGCAGCGCGGCGCGCCTTTTGCGATGACGCGCGCGGTCGCGATGTCGCGGTTCGGCCTGCCTTGCAACAAGCCGCCATGGGGTACGCTGGTCGCGCTCGACCTGAAGGCCGGGAAAATTCTCTGGCGCTCGACGGTTGGCAGCACGGAGGATCGCGCACCGCTTGGGATGGCCTTCAAGTGGGGTACGCCGCTGGTCAATGGCGTCGTCATTACCGCAGGCGGCCTGGTCTTCACCGGCGCGATGGATGCCTACTTGCGCGCCTTCGATGCCAGGTCCGGCGAAGAGCTCTGGCAGGGCAGGCTGCCGGTCCCCGGAATCGCCAATCCCATGACGTACCTCTGGAAGGGCGAACAATATGTGCTTATTGCCGCCGGCGGTCATTCCGAGGTCGGCACGTCGATCGGCGACAGTGTGGTGGCCTTCCGTCTGGCGCGGCAGGGCGAAGCGCCCTCGCTGTGGTCGCGTACGATCGACCGGCCCGGCGGGCGCTTCCTGGGCGAGGCGATGGCGGTCGTGCTCGCGATCGTCGTTGTGATTGTTCTCGGGTGGCGCTGGCGTCGCCGCATGAAATCGCAGCAAACCAGCATGGCGATCGGCAAGCTATTGTAACGGGGACCGCGTCTTCGTCGCAGCATCGTAAATCAAGACTTGCAACATTGGAAACCTGCCAAACAACTCGGCGCCGACTTCTTTAGCAGCCTTTTCGTCATCGTAGTGAGCCTTGAAGTGACCGTCGACCACCAGCGAGAAGCCTTCGGCGGGCGCTACATCCGCTCTTTGGATTTTTCTCGGCTGAGTTTCTTCGGTAAGTGTAATTGTCTTTCTCATTAACCGCCTCACGTCGCTACAGAACAAATGGCCTGACGTAATTGAATCTATTCATATTCCTGTCGGAGCAGACTGCCCCGATGGCAACGATACGACGCGCTTAATGTTCCGCGACGAGCAGACACCTCAAAGAGGCTCGATCGTTCCGTCCTGCCACCTCACTCGTCCCGCTTTATCTCTGGCTTATCGTACAAGACCGCGTTCAAGAGCGAACTATGAACCTCGATCGTTCCGTTATAGGTAATGAAACCGAGCTTGCGAAACTTGTTCATGAAGAAGCTGACACGGGAGCGCGTTGTGCCGATCATTTCCGCCAGCGTTTCCTGGCTGACATGAGCCGTGATGGGCTGCGGGGTGCCTTCCTTTCCGAAATTTGCCAGGAGCAGCAGTAAGCGCGCGAGCCGCTTCTCGCTGGAATTGAATAACTGGTCGATCAGGTCTTCTTCGATGCGGCTATTCCGACTAAGAAGATACGCCATAAACAACTCTGAAAATTTTGGCTCGTTTTTAAGCGCCATCAGCATGGCGTCTTTCGCGATGGACGTGATCAGGCATTCTTCCAAGGCCGTCGTTGTTGAAATCCGCAAGGGATGACCATTGAGGCATCCTTCGCCAAAGAACTGTCCGGTTTCCAGGATTCCGACCACTGCTTCCTTGCCCTGTTCGGAAACCACGAGAACCTTGATCCTTCCTTTTTGAATATAGAAAACTGTATCGGCGACGTCTCCTTGCGCAAAGACGATCTGGTTCTTGTCGAATGTCAATATGGCTTTGCCCTCGCCAACTTTGGCGAGAAAGGTTTTGGGGTCGAATAAGCTCTTCGCCGCTTTTGGCATGAAATCCTCAGTGCCCGTTAAGGCCCCAGTCTAACAGGTCTGGCGCCCGCCGGGCCAACGAAGTACAGCGAGCCTAGCTAAAATCTGCACGAACTATTTCGTGGCTCCTGCGGCCTCGCGAATGCACCGCCGCTGCCGTCTGGAAAATCAGATCGCGAACGAGCGCATCTTCGGTTCCATGAAATCACGAGCGCCGGCAGCATCCAACAAATCAAGATACGGTTCACATGCGCTCAGTGCATCACGATCGTTTGATGGCGGTCTTTCATGAGCGCGGCGTCGAGGTTCGTTTGGCTGATCGAAAACGATTGAGTCTGCCGCTGCGAGGCGGAAATGGCCGGCGTTTGAAACAGTGTCACCAATCGCCGATAGGCAACCCGTGACAGCCCTTCGATCAGTTCGTCGTCAATGAGGACGACATATTCACCGGCAGGCTGAACGCCCTCCAGGTCCTGAAGGGTGAATGGGCTACTGAACGAAGCGGTGGTCCGCGTTGTCCTGATGGTCAAAGTGAGATGTCCTGGACGAGCCTGCATTGCTGGCAGTCAAGCCAATTGGACTCGCTGGTGAGTCTGGAGGCCCGTTGCGACAACATATCTGTCGTTGCCTGCTCATGCTGAGCAAAATTGCACAGGTTTGCCATAAACTGGTCAACACCCATTAGTGAGCGGCACGTCGCGCAAACGAGCGGCATCTGAGCAATTTTGTACAGTATCTGCCCTCGCTCAGGATTACTCTTGAAAACCTGTGGTGGTGCTACCGCCTGGGCTGTCCGACAGTGAGGACGCAAGGATGAACATGTCAGGCGAAAGCCTTCTCGTCATATTGGTTGTCGGCATCGCCGCCGGTTGGCTTGCGGGCCAGATCGTTCAGGGTACAGGCCTGGGCCTCCTCGGCGATCTCGTCGTGGGAGTCGCGGGCGCCTTCATTGCGAGCTGGATACTTCCGCAGCTCGGAATCTATCTCGGTTCGGGCATTGTCTCGGCGATCATTAATGCCGCGATCGGGGCGATAGTGCTTCTTCTGATCATCAGGCTGGTCCGCGGAAGAAGCCGATGGGGAGGGCGCTGGAGCGGAGGATGGCGGAACCGCTGGTAGACGCAGTTCTTGAAACCTGGAGCGAGTATCGTGACGATCACGGAAATACGCGTGCCGGCGACCATAAAATTCGATGCTCAAGCGTCGATCGGACGTTGGTTCAAGCGTACCGGCGATGCCGTGAGTCTTAACGAGCCTGTTGTTGAAATCGAAATCGGCAATACGACGCACGAAGTATGTTCACCCATAACCGGCATCCTGTCAGAAATCCTGGTCAGGGATGGGCAAGGCGTCGGGCCTGACATCTTGCTTGGAACGGTTACGACATACTGATCGCCATGCTGGGCGCAGGATTGCATTATCGGTCGCGATCTCCAGGCGCAATCCAGATTCCAAGTTGTGAGAAATTCGCGCCAGCAGGCTCGCTATTCGATCCCTTGATCTCTATATTCTCGTTGATGCCGATCAACCATCGAGATTGGTCGGATTGCGCGGAGACTTCCCACGAAAGGGCTCTGCATGTTCAAATCAAAGCATTATCGTGCAAAAGCGACCGAGTACGGCGAACTGGTCAGGACTTCGACCAGCCCCGAGGAAAGCCGCGAATTTCAGGAATTGAAGGATCGCTTCGCCTGGCTGTCGGATAGCGAGCAGGGGCTCGCGAACGATTATAACGATGCGGTGCACGTCACGGAGCAAGACCAATCCCGTGACGCAGCCCTTGCTGCCGAGGAAGAGCACGTTCTGCGATGCCTTGGGGCGGCGGTCATCATGCAATGGAACAGCTTGCCGACGACGCTGCAACGGGAGGTCTTCGACACCGCCGAATCCGTGGGAAAATTGTTGGATACGGTGGCGCTTCGGGGACAGATTGCCCGCTTTCTGCACAAGCACAAGGATGATGCCGCTCGCAGCGAACTGACTCCAATCGACGGTACGCGCAGCGACGCTGCGGCTTTGTGCCGGTGGGACAATGAGGGAGGCGCGGTCCGCGACACACTACCGATGTGAACAAGCATCGACCGCTGCGGACGAAGACAGAATCTCTCCGCGATCAATATGCCGCGCTTGGCAAGCTGAACCTTGCAGCGATTCAATGCGGGCAGGCTGATGCCCGGGATCGTGATCAGCGCAGGTGAAGAACCCGGTCGGTGCCAGTTTGCTGCAACTGGAGTGACGAAAGATGAGTTCACCGGTCCCTGATTTCATCGCAACCGAAGCGCGCTTTGGAGCCCAGAACTACGCGCCGCTCGGTGTCGTTCTGTCCCGTGGCGAAGGCGTCTTTGTGTGGGATACGCAAGGCAACCGCTATCTCGACTGCCTCTCCGCCTATTCGGCGGTTAATCAGGGCCACTGCCATCCGAAGATCCTGGCCGCCATGGTGGAGCAGGCGGGCAAGCTGACATTGACTTCGCGGGCCTTCCACAACGACCAACTGGCGCCGTTCTACGAGCAGATCGCGGAGCTCACCGGTTCGCACAAGGTGCTGCCGATGAACAGCGGCGCCGAGGCGGTGGAAAGCGCGATCAAGTCCGTGCGTAAATGGGGTTACGAGGTGAAGGGGGTGCCGGACGGGCAAGCCGAGATCATCGTCTGCGCCGACAACTTCCATGGACGTACCCTCGGTATCGTCGGCTTCAGCACCGATCCGGCGTCACGCGACCATTTCGGGCCGTTCGCGCCGGGCTTTCGGATCATCCCCTTCGGCGACGCCAAGGCGTTGGAGGAGGCAATCACGCCGAATACGGTCGCCTTCCTGGTCGAGCCGATCCAGGGCGAGGCTGGTGTGATCATCCCGCCATCAGGCTATTTCGCCAAAGTGCGCGAACTCTGCACCGCGCATGACGTGATGTTGATCCTCGACGAGATCCAGACCGGGCTCGGCCGCACCGGCAAACTGCTCGCCGAGCAGCACGAAGGAATTGAAGCCGACGTGACGCTGCTCGGCAAAGCGTTGTCCGGCGGCTTCTATCCGGTATCGGCCGTGCTTTCGAACAATGCGGTGCTCGGTACCCTGAAACCCGGCCAGCACGGTTCGACCTTCGGCGGCAACCCGCTCGCTTGCGCAGTGGCACGCGCAGCCCTGCGCGTGCTTGTCGAGGAGGGGATGATCGAGAATGCAGCCGTGCAGGGCGCGCGCTTCCTCGACGGCCTGAGGAGCATCCGCGCCAATACGATCCGCGAGGTGCGCGGACGCGGGCTGATGCTGGCGGTCGAGCTTCACCCGGAAGCGGGCGAGGCACGTCGTTACTGTGAGGCACTCCAGGGCATGGGCATCCTTGCCAAGGATACCCATGAACACACGATCCGCATCGCCCCGCCGCTCGTGATCACAGGCGATCAGGTCGACTGGGCGCTGGAGCGGATCGACGCTACTTTGAAGCAGGATTTCTCGTGAGGGGCAGGCGCACGTTCTTCACAGCATCGCGAATGCGCTTGAGACCATTGCGACCGGCTTGTTGTCGCTGGCGCTCATCAGCGTGACGCGCCCGAAACTCATGGTGCGCCCGAGACGAATCACCCGTGCGTCGGCGATCACGTCGGACGAGGTGACCGCGCGCATGAAGTGGGTGGTTTGATCGACTGTTGTCATCGGCCGGTACCCGCGATTGGCCGCCAGATTTGCAATCACCATCGCGGTGTCGGCGAACGCCATCAGCGCCTGGCCGCAAACCATGCCGCCGTTCCGGCACAGACGCTCTGAAAACGGCATGCGAAGGATTGCCCCCGGCTGCCAGTCGGATACGGCATCGGGCGGCGGCACGTGGTCGATGCGATCGATCGACAGGTTGAGGTCCTGCACCCAGGGCGCAAACACTTGGCCGAGGACGCGCCTTGCTTCCTCGATGCCGAATTCCTCGCCAGAGCTCGTCTCTTGCTGCATGAGTGCCGGTTCCTCTTTGTCCGTATGTTTCTGTCTATCCTAGAAGGTATTCGCGCAAAAAAGGCGCCGGCCGTTCGGCTTGAAAATGCCGGGCTTGAGGTCGTATAATCGGGGTAGCAGGAGTGGTGGACGATGTTCAGACGATTGGCACTGATTTTTAGCGTGATCGCCATGGGTCTGCTGCTCAACGGCTGCACCAAATGCGGCCCGATCTGGGACGATTGGCTGCCTAAATCCTGCAAGTCAGATAACCTGTAGCGCGCTGGCGGAGGCGCTTGGCGTTGCGGCCGGCGCAATGATATATTTCCGGGGAAAATGCAGGGAGCATCCCATGAAGTTTCTACGCGCAGCGGCAGTCATGGCGTTGCTGACGGGCCCGGCTTACGCGCAGATGCCCAACATCAATCTGATTCCGGAAACGGCGTCCAAGACGCCTGACCAGATTGAAGCGGAGCAGGCGAGAGACAAGGCCTACAAGGAATCGCTGAAAAAAATTCCGGACGCCAAGGTTTCCTCCGATCCGTGGGGCAATGTGCGCTCGGATACGCCGAAGACTTCCGCCAGCCAGGCTCCCACGAAGCAGCCATCCGCAAAACCACGCATCAAAACCGGCAGCAACGCGAACTAGACGCGTAACCCGGCGGACGCCGCCGCGCCCGTGCAGGCTTTTGCGGCCGGTTGATCCAGCAATATTTGAAATAGCGGCGCGGCGTCCGCGGTCATCTGGTCCCTCGACACCTCGATTTCTCCGGCTGAGCCGGCCGAGGGGGGCTGGGGACCGGCGCCCGCGCGCCCTATATTGAGCCGGTCGTGATGTGTTGGAGTTGGCGACATGGCCTTTCGCCCGCGCGATCTGGCAGACCGTATGGCCGGCCGCCGCAAGCCGGACGATGGTTATCTGCGCGAGACCTTCACTTTGCCGCGCGACAAGGCCCGGACCAAGGCGCGTGATTTTCTCTCCCGCTATCCCAAGGCCGCCTATATGAGCGGTGTCGAAAGCTGGCGCGAATTGCCTGGCGGCGATATCGAGTTCACGATGCGGCGGTTGCGGAGCGCCGACTAAAACCTTTCGGTCCCGACATCGCTCAAAAAATGTGATCGCGTCTGTTGCGGACATCTTGGAACCGGCCTTCCGTAAAATTTCGCGGGAATTGACGTTTCCCGATAACGGCTGCTGAAGCATTTTTGCCTATCCTCGCGCGCGAGGACTACGATGGCGAAACACCGCAACGACGGCGGCAGGCGCAAGGGCATCCGGGTCGACCTGCATACTCCGGGATTTCTGATCCCGGCGCCCGAGGCGCCATGGATCGAGTGCACCATCGTCGATGTTTCCGACGACGGGGTTTGCCTGGATGTCGGCGCGCTGGCGGTGCCGAAACTGTTCGGTCTTGCATTCACCTCGGGCGGCGAGGTGCTCCGGGTATGTTCATTGATCTGGCGTCGGGGCGAACGGGTCGGCGCGCGCTTCGTTACCGCAAAGGAACTTCGGCTAGGCCTGGCGCCAGGTGAAGCCGATCAGCAGCCTGAAAAAGCGGAGATTGCGTCGTTTTAGCTGAAGGCGATGATGGATGCCGGCGGGTTGCCGAGCTATGCCGATTCGCGCTTCTTATGGTTCATGTTTTCTTACCGGCGGGTTCGGGGCTGCGGTTTGCCGAGATGGTGCGAACCAGAGGTTACCCGCGGGATTTCACGGAAGCCTCAGTGAAGCTGCGGCTGTCGGCCGAAGCGGCCTCTCCAAGAAAGAAGCCGCCGCAGGGGTTACCGGCGACGGCTGTTCCGAGAGCGCGCACCAAAGGCGAGACGTTTTTATTTCAGCGAGCTGTTGAGCGACGAGAACTGGGTATTGAGATTGGAGCCGATGCCGTTGACGACAGCGATAATGGCGAGTGCGATACCCGCGGCGATAAGGCCGTATTCGATTGCAGTGGCACCAGATTCATCAGCCAAAAATCTAACAAAAGTGCGTTTCAAAGCCTGCCTCCTCCTGGGAACTCTGCGACGTGACGCAGCGCCGGGGGTTTACAGGCGGACCATCTAAAGTTGAGTAAACTTCGATTCTGCAATTTTATCGTCAAAATCGATACTTGATCGATTTTGAATTTCAACAGGCGAGTTTGGACATTTGTTGGGGGTGTCGCAGCGGAAGGCTCGGCGAGGGTGCCCGCAAGAAGCCGGAAGACTGGCTTATTTGGGGTCTGAAGGCTGGGCAGCCTTTGAAATTCGCTTCTTGCGCTTGGTGTTCGCGACGGTGTCGCCAGTAGCCAGTTCGGTTTCGACCGCTTCTGCCTCTTTGGCTTTTCTCAGGACGCGCAGCCGTTCCATGTTCTTGCGGACTGCAACGGCTTGGCGTTCGACCTCGGCCATGGCTCGCACGCCTTCCTCGGCGGCGACGCGTTGCCGGTTGGCCCTGGCGATGCTTTCGGGTGAGAGGTCACCAGGTTTCTTGCCGGTCATGTGCCTCTCCAGCTTGCCGTCAGGCCAAGCCCGCTCAACCCTTGGATCGAGCGGGCAGCCAACACCATTTCAGTACATCCGTGAAATGGCGCGAAGGGCTTAGGCTAGCGAGAGGTTCTCTGCGCTGGTCTTGCCCCGCATCTTGTCGGCCTTGACTTCGAAGTTCACCTTCTGGCCTTCGGCCAGACCGGTAAGACCCGCCCGTTCGACCGCACTGATATGTACGAACACGTCATTGCCGCCGTCATTAGGCTGGATGAATCCGAAGCCCTTTTGGCCATTGAACCACTTAACTGTGCCTGTCGGCATGTCTCTTCTCCAAAGCGCGCACGCGCAAAAACTCGCATGACCATCACGCGATTCAATTCAATTTTGACGATGTCACTGGAAAAAGAGCCCGCAGGCGCGTTCAACAAGGCACAGCGGCTAATCGAATGTCGCCAATCTATAGACTTTTGATTGAAAATACAACCCCGTTGAAACGTGGTTGGGTGCGTATCGCCCGGGGGTTGGGCCGTTTTCGGCGCCGAGTAAACAGGCCGGCCGGCTGCGTGCAAACGTGCCATTTGGGCAACATTGCGGCGTAAAATACAATCTGGGCTGGTAGCCGCTGTCTTCACACCAGAATTTCATGCAGAACGCGGTTGGCGCTTTTTTGATCATGCTGGGGACTGGAAATGCAGCGTTTTGCCATCGTCGGGGCGGGATTACTTTCGATTGCTGGATTTATCGGCGCAGCATCCGCGGCTGATCTGGCGGCTCGTCCATACACCAAGGCTCCGCCGATGGCCGAAGCCGTCTACAATTGGACCGGCTTCTATGTCGGCGTTAACGGCGGCGGCGGCTGGGGACACACGGGTGAATTTTCCACCCTGTTTGGGACGACCACCAGCCACGATACGTCGGGGGCACTGGCAGGCGGTCAGGTCGGCTACAACTGGCAGGCTGGAGCGTGGGTGTTCGGCGTCGAGGCCGACGGCGATTGGGCCAACATCAGCGGGTCCGCGCCTTGCCCAAGCCCGATAGCCTCTTGCGCATCCAATACGCGTGACCTGGCCTCGTTTCGCGGACGGGTCGGCTGGGCAACCGGACCGGTGCTGCTCTACGCAACGGGCGGATTAGGGTATGCCAACGCACATTACAGCGCCCTGTCGGTTGTGGGCGCGTTGCCCGCTCCGGGGACGACGGGCGTCTACAATGCCGATCGTTGGGGCTATGCGGTCGGTGCCGGCCTCGAATATGGCTTCGCTGCCAACTGGAGCGCCAAGATCGAGTACATGCACTACGACTTCGACTCCGTAACCTCGCCGGCAGGAACCCTTGGCGATCCCATTGCGCTCAGCTTGCGCGTGGATACCGTCAAAGCCGGCGTCAACTACCGCTTCGGCTGGGGCGGCCCGGTGGTCGCGAAATACTGACCTGGATTTCTCCGCAGACAAAGAAAAAGCCCCGGGCATCGTCCGGGGCTTTTTTATTCTCGCGCGGATCGCCATACCCGATCGTTCACCAGTCGTTGAGGAAAGGTGATTGAACCTGTTGGGCCGTCCCTGAGTCGTAACCACTGGGTCGGGGGTTAGAGGGATGGTATGTCCGAGTCACCGGATTTCAGGAAATGGGCTGCCCGGGTCGCCCGCCAGGCCGACAAGGAGCGGGACGCCAGCGAAGCCCATCGCCTGATGAGCATTGCCGAATACTGGGTAAGGCTTGCCGACATTGAGGATTGGCAGCGCGACAGTCAGGCCGGCGACAACGCCACCACGCACTAGGTGGTGTGGACTCTAAGGATTCCCTTTTAGGAGCAAATCAGATTCAAGGCTGCTTTTTGGGAGGCAGCCTTGGGTGTGATGGACCGTTTGGTTTTGAGCGACGCGGCGTGGGAGCGGATGGCGCCGCTGATCATAGGTCGGCCCGACCAGAAAGGGTCGACTGGACGCGACAACCGGATGTTCGTGGAGGGCGTGCTGTGGATCGTGCGTACGGGCTCTCCCTGGCGTGATCTTCCGGAGACGTTCGGGGATTGGAACAGCGTATTCCGGCGCTTCAGTCGATGGAGCATCAAGGGTGTTTGGTGGCGGATCTTCGAGGCGATGTCCGATGATCCGGACTTCGAATATCTGGTCATGGACTCCACCATCGTTCGGGCGCATCAGCACGCGGCCGGGGCGAAAAAAGGGGGTCTGAAGATCAGGCGCTCGGCCGCTCGCGCGGTGGCCTGAGCACCAAGATACATATGGCCGTTCGCGGCTTGGGATGTCCCGTGCGGTTCACGCTTACCGCGGGTCAGAAGGGCGATGCACCGCAAGCCGCCGCATTGATCGAGGGATTACCCGCCGAGGTCGTCATGGCCGATGCGGCCTATGATGCCGATCACTTGCGCCAAGCCATCGCCGCCAAGGGGGCGCTCGCTGTCATCCCCAACAACCCGTCACGTGCGCTCAAATATCCGCTCGACAAGCATCTCTATGCCCAGCGCCATCTCGTGGAATGCTGCTTCTCAAAACTCAAACAGTTCCGCCGCGTCGCAACACGCTTCGAGAAAACGGCACGAAATTATCGGGCCGTCGTTACTCTCGCCGCCATTGCCCTATGGCTGCGGTAAATGTCCACACCACCTAGCGGGATGCTGTCCCGATGGGATGCGCGCAAAAAAGCCGCCGCTGAATGACCAGCGACGGCCTGTTCGATGAACTTCCCAGAGCGCGCGTGTTTATTTCAGCGAGCTGTTGATCGACGAGAACTGGGTGTTGAGATTGGAGCCGATCCCGTTAACGACCGCGATAATGGCGAGTGCGATACCGGCTGCGATCAGTCCGTATTCGATGGCGGTTGCCCCGGATTCATCGGACAAGAACTTAAGGAAAGTGCGCTTCAAGCTTGCCTCCTTGCGGTGATGCCAAAACTGACTTGCCCCGTAAATGTACGGTACATGATCTAAGGTTGAGTAAACCTCATTGCCTCAATTTGAAGATCGAAATCGATTCAAATTTTCGATAATGCGGGAGTCGGTATCGGCGTCCGCGCCGCAAAACCGAGGTTGAATGTTCGAGTACACGACCAAAGAGAAGCTCAAAATAACCGCCGGGGCGGTGGCTGCTCTGGTCGTCGTAGGATGGGCTGTCGTGCTGGCGATCGTGTTTCTATCGGTGCGATAAAAAAGGCCGCCAGTTGCGGCGGCCCCATGGAAAGTGCCATTGCGCTGCACCACGCCGCCAAGCTGAATAATGCTTGGCGGCGAGGCACTCGAACTGGAAATTGCAATCCTCCAGCATGACCAGATACGTCCTCGTCCGGCCAGGGTTTCATAGGAGTAGGGGGCAGCTGCTCGCCGGATTCAGGCCATTGGCGGATTCGAAACAGGCCCCCTGAAATGCACAACGCCACCAAGCTGAATGATGCCTGGTGGCGTTGGTTTAGATCCGGACAGCGCAATCCCCCGGTCGCTATTGGTCTGTGCAGGTCGCGCCAAGGTTCAAAGAAAAAGCCCGCCCGATGGAGACCAAAGGGCGGGGCAAGTTTATTTGGTTGGCAAGCGTAGAAACTGGCACCGCAGACGGCGCCAAGGCCCCAACCATACTATGCCGCCGTGCCGGCCGTGCCGGGAACGATTGTCGCCGCAAACGGCACAACTTCCCAAATCCGGCCCTGATTTCTTCCCGGGCTCGGCCGCTTCTATTGGACGCTGCGATACCGGCCGAAACGGTCACGCCCAGCTTCAAAGCCGGCCATAAACGAAAAGCCCGGCTTTGAGGGCCGGGCTGATCGTAAATATAATCGCAAATATAATCGTAAGTATTTTTTAACGTCAGTGAATGTGGACAGTTAAAAGGAAGTAACCGGCGGCGTCTGTCCACTATGTAACACTGGAACTTGCACCTTCAACTGAGGCGGCCCGGCTGCGTTCCCCCCGTCGGTCACGCGCCGGGCCTAACCGGTCGTGGAGATTTTGCGTCTGATCCAACCGGCTAAATTAATTTATGAAGTTCATGTGTTAAAGATTGGGCTTACGCGCTCTGATTTCACGGCAGCACCAGGCTGCGCTGTATAGTCAGAAAAAATCCCCACTCTCGGGGGCGGGAGCGGGGATAGTTTGAGAAACCACGACGAATGTCACGCCGCCGTGGCGGGTTTTTTCTACCTGAGAGTTTTGACAGTAGGATATCGGGCCTAGTCGAATATTTTTTCGGGCTGGACGGTCCAAAACCAGAAGGCACCGTCGATTTAATCCGGGATGGAAGGGACCATACCTGGTACCGGCCGGGGCGCCGACTGAGGCGGCCTTAGCATTCTTCTGAAACGATATTGTTACAAACGTAGCAACGGAAAACCCTAACCGCGGCGTGCAGTGCGACGGCCGGAAGATCTCCCAACAAGGTCAACTCCCAATCGCATTTTTCGCAGCGCCGAACGGGCGAATCATTTTGTCGGTCGCTAAGGCGAGTCCGCGTCGATGGATGCCAATTGCCGCCACCTCGGTGATCGCGGCACGATGTCATGTCCGGTGAACGACTGATGGTCCGTATTGATCACTTCATCCAAAATAGGCCACTGCGAAAATCAAATCAGGGTGCTGCAATCAGAAGCAGGCCAACACTGAGAGGCCGCAAACACCATTTTCGGTCGGCGAGCGGGAGTGGCTTCGTGGCCCGCGTTCGAAAGATGTCAGCTATCGTCTAGTTGTGGCGGGTAATCTGGGTCCGAAGGAAATCGGCAAATTCATTAGGCTGCTTAAGGCCCAACAATCAGTCTTGTCGGATGACGATGATGATGGCGCTGAATAAAAAGGGCGCCAACTGAGGCGGCTTTACTTTCTTGGTAAGAGTCCCAGGACCATCCACTGGACAGGAAAGAGCGGGAAGAGCAGAGCGCCAAAAAGAAACCAGGCGCGTTCTGAACGCCCCCTCTCTGCCGCGTATTTTGCGGTGAAGCGACCGGACAGAAACGCCACGGCCAGAACGGGGATCGTGATGAAAACGATCAAGGGCAGCATGGCGGCTCCTCCAGATTCTTTTCGAGGCAGTGCTTGGGGTACATATGCGACCAGCCACGAAAATTCAAATTAGGCCAATGCCAAAATCAAACTAGGCCACTAGGAATTAAAACAGGCCAGCACCTTACTGCTCTTGCTCGGCATGACTGGCGTAGAGATACCTCACTTAGTCACGCATTGAACAATACAGAAACATCTTGAAATAATTCAAACTGAACCACTTTATAGGCCGGCACCCGTCGGTTGATGGTTGGCCATTTCTGAGAATCCGAATTAGGCCACTGCCAAATTCAAACTAGGCCACTAGGAATTAAAACAGGCCAGTACCCACTTCGACAAAAGAACATATTGCGAACATAGAACAAACGTGGTACAAGGTTCCATAAGCTGATCACTTGCTCAATTCTCGCCGCCCGTTTGTCCCGCTAGCGAATCCCCGCCATAAGGAGCACCACCTATGTCCGCCACTGCCCTGCGTATCGTCGAAGGATCCTCCATGGATAAGTCCAAAGCCTTGTCTGCCGCGCTTTCCCAGATCGAGCGTCAGTTCGGCAAGGGCTCGGTGATGAAGCTGGGCAAGAACGACCGTTCGATGGATATCGAGACCATTTCCTCGGGTTCGCTGGGATTGGATATCGCGCTCGGTGTCGGCGGATTGCCGCGGGGGCGGGTGGTTGAAATTTACGGGCCGGAATCCTCCGGCAAGACCACGCTGGCGCTGCATACGGTGGCGGAAGGCCAGAAGAAGGGCGGCATCTGCGCCTTCATCGATGCCGAACATGCGCTCGATCCAGTCTATGCCAGGAAGCTCGGCGTCAACATCGATGAGCTCCTGATCTCGCAGCCCGACACCGGCGAGCAGGCGCTGGAAATTTGCGACACGCTGGTGCGCTCCGGTGCGGTCGACGTGCTGGTGGTGGACTCGGTGGCGGCGCTGGTGCCGCGCGCCGAACTCGAAGGCGAGATGGGCGATGCGCTGCCCGGCCTGCAGGCGCGGCTGATGAGCCAGGCGCTGCGCAAGCTCACCGCCTCGATCAACAAATCCAACACCATGGTGATCTTCATCAACCAGATCCGGATGAAGATCGGTGTGATGTACGGCTCGCCGGAAACCACTACCGGCGGCAACGCGCTGAAATTCTATGCCTCCGTTCGTCTCGACATCCGCCGCATCGGCGCGATCAAGGAGCGCGACGAGGTGGTCGGCAACCAGACCCGCGTCAAGGTGGTGAAGAACAAGCTGGCGCCGCCGTTCAAGCAGGTCGAATTCGACATCATGTATGGCGAGGGTGTCTCCAAGATGGGCGAGATCCTCGATCTCGGCGTCAAGGCCGGCATCGTCGAGAAGTCCGGCGCCTGGTTCTCCTATGATAGCCAGCGCCTGGGGCAGGGCCGCGAGAACTCGAAGGCATTCCTCAAGGCCAACCCCGACATGACCGCCAAGATCGAAGCGGCAATCCGCCAGAACTCTGGCCTGATCGCCGAACAGATCCTGGCCGGTTCGCCCGAGCGCGACGCCGACGGCGAAGAGCCGGAGGCTGCGGAGGATTGAGTTTTTGCAAACTTGGGTCGCGTGACCGAAGTTTCGACAGACGCGGGCGCTGAGGACGTTGAGTTGCCGACGTTTTCGGTGCCCGTTTTGTTTCTGTGAATAGCTTTTGGTGAGAGCATGAAGCCTCTGGTCCTGACCGGCTGGCCGATCCCTGGCTTCATTGAAGCGGACCTCGGCGATCTCGCGGTTAATTTTTTCTTTCGCTTCGTGTGGGGACAGTTGCCGTCTCCAGACGAACTTGCAGCTTATTTTGGCCCTCGGACGCCCGACCACGGCCCCAGCCACGGCTACCACTGGTCAGACTTTGCGAGTCGCTGGGAACGGAGCAAAAACGAAGGTCTGCGGGATCTCAGCTTGGCCGAATTTTGCCAGCAATACGAGACCGTCGAACTCTGGTTCGACACGCGTCCGAACGCTCAATTGCAACTGATCTGGCTGCTCGATGACTTCCGTTCCAATCCCGAGACCGTGGCCAGGTTGAAATTGCGTCTGCTACCCAGCGATATGATCGGGATTCCCCCGGGAGGCTTTGGCACGTGGCGGCCGCCGCTCGTCGACGTCACCGAACAGGAACTCGCAACGGCAAGCGCCGCATGGCAAGCGTATCGGGCGACGACGCCGGAGGCTTGCTTCGGTCTGCTTCGTCGGGATTTGAGCGCGTTGCCGTTGCTCAGGCCGGTCCTGCTCGACCTGCTCGAAGAGCTGCCCTCCGCTTCGACAGGGCTTGGCGCCACGGAAATGCGGATGCTGGAACTAATTGGGAGGGGATATTCGCTTACGAACGCACTTTTCCATCTTTGGGACCTCCGCCAGACCCGCGTCTTCGACGAGTGGGAGAACGGGTATCTGCTTGATGGGCTTGCGCTTGGTCCGACGCCTGCTGTTACCGGCCTCGATGACGAGTTGCGCACGATCAGCCGAAAAAATCTGCGGGATCGCCAAACGGCTTACCACCGCAGCGAGCTCTCGCTGACCGAATTCGGCAAATCGATTCTTGCTCACAAAGAAGATTTCAGCCGCCATAACCCGATCGATCGTTGGTGGGGCGGCACGAGGCTGACCAACGCGTGTTTGTGGCGCTGGGCTCCTGTTCTGACGGCTCCTGCGGAGCGGTGATGATATGACGCGTCTGATCCTGACGACGAACGACTCAGGATCGGGAGCCCTCAAGGGCGCCCGCATCGCCGACATCGTGATCCCGTTCGGATATCGCTTTGTCTGGGGACCGCTGCCGTCAGATACCGATATCGCAACGTCGTTGATGACGCTTTCCTCGCAGCACGACCAGGCGGACGACAACTGGTCGTTTCGTATCTACCGCAAGCATCTCGGAGACATTGATAGCCGCACTGGCCTCATCGATCTTTGCGAGCTGTTCGATACGATCGAATTATGGATCGATCCCGATCCGAATGCACAACTGATCCTGATCTGGCTGCTCGACTATTTGCGTCCTCACGAGAAAATCGTTTCGAAGCTGTTTTTGGTACAGGCGGACACTCCCATCGGTAGCCACGGTTCCGAAGAAGTAGCTGCGTGGCGGATACCCGCCATCAAGATACTGAATGGGCATCTCGAAATAGCTGGCTTGGCCTGGCAGGCCTATCGCGCGCCGACGCCGCGGGACTGGTTCGATCTTTTGCCGAGGGATTTGAGCCTTCTGCCGTGTCTTCGGCCGGCTGTCGTGATGTTACTCGAAGAACTTCCCATGCCCGGCTCCGGTCTCGGCGCGACGGAAATGCGGATGCTTGAATTGATCTCGGAAGGTAACGCGTTTCCGTTCGACGTTTTTCCAGGCCATCAGAAGCGCAACGAGCGGCGTGTGTTCGGCTATTGGGAGGTCGGCTCCCTGCTGGATGATTTGGCGCGCTGTCCGGCGCCCGCGGTGTCGGATCTGGATGAGGGGCCGTTCACGTTGGAGATGCACGACGATCGCGATCGTCACGAACGCTACAAGCGAAGCAGATTGTCGCTCACTGAACTTGGCAAAGCGGTCGTTGCGAAGGCCGACGATTTCAGCCGGCATAACCCGATCCATCGCTGGTGGGGCGGCACCGAATTAACCAACGATCGGCTGTGGCGGTGGGATAAGCCGAACAGCGCTTTGATCGCACCTTGAGATGGATGCAAATTCGCACGGGCCGTCATTGCCGAGATTGACCCGGCAATCCGTCCCCTGCGGTCGAGTCATTTCGGATGGATGCCCGGGTCAAGCCCGGGCATGACGAGGTAGCGGTTTGGCGGCCATCACTCCGCCGCCTGCGCGTACGCCTCAACCGGCGGACAGGAGCAGACGAGGTTGCGATCGCCATAGACATTGTCGACCCGTCCGACCGGACACCAGTATTTGTCGGTGCGCGAGGTGCCCGCCGGGAAACAGCCCTCGGCGCGGCTATAGGCGCGCGACCAGGCGTCGTCGGCGATGTCGTGCACGGTATGCGGCGCGTGGCGCAGCGGTGAGGCCTCGACCTTCCAGCGCCCCTGCTCGATCTCGGCAATCTCGCGACGAATCGCGATCATGGCGTCACAGAAACGATCCAGCTCCGCTTTCGATTCGGATTCAGTCGGTTCGATCATCAGCGTGCCCGGCACCGGAAAACTCATGGTCGGCGCGTGGAAGCCATAATCGATCAGCCGCTTGGCGATGTCGTCGACCGTGACGCCACTCGAATTCTTCAGCGGCCGCGGGTCGACGATGCATTCATGCGCCACGCGTCCCCGCGCATTGCGATACAACACCGGAAAATGTGCATCGAGTTTAGTCGCGATGTAATTGGCGTTGAGGATCGCGATCTCGGTGGCGCGCGTCAGGCCGTCGCCTGACATCATCAGGATGTAGATGTAGGAAATCGTCAGGATCGACGCCGAACCGAACGGCGCCGCCGACACCGGCCCGACCGCGTGCGGCGTGGCGCCCTCGGTTGCGGGATGGCAATTCGCTGGATGACCTGGCAGGAAGGGCGCAAGATGCGCTTTGACGCCGATCGGTCCCATGCCCGGGCCGCCGCCGCCATGCGGGATGCAGAAGGTCTTGTGCAGATTGAGATGGCTGACATCGGCGCCGTAATCGCCGGGCCGCGACAGCCCGACCTGCGCATTCATGTTGGCGCCGTCGAGATAGACCTGGCCGCCATGGCTGTGCACGATGTCGCAGATCTCGCGAATATGCTCCTCGAACACGCCATGGGTCGAGGGATAGGTGATCATCACGGCGGCGAGATTTTTCGAATGCTGCTCGACCTTGGCGCGCAGATCATTGACATCGACGTCGCCGCGCTTGTCGCAGGCGACCACCACGACCGTCATGCCGACCATGCTTGCGGACGCCGGATTGGTGCCGTGCGCCGATGAAGGAATCAGGCAGACGTTGCGATGCGGTTCGCCGCGCGCGGCGTGGTAGCCGCGGATCGCGAGCAGGCCGGCATATTCGCCCTGCGCGCCGGAATTCGGCTGCAGCGAGATCGCGTCATAGCCGGTGATATCGCACAGCCATTGCTCCAGCCGCGCAAACAATGCGTGATAGCCCGCAGCCTGCGCGCGCGGCGCGAACGGATGCAGATTGCCGAATTCCGGCCAGGTCAGCGGGATCATCTCGGAGGTGGCGTTGAGCTTCATGGTGCAGGAGCCGAGCGGAATCATCGCGCGGTCGAGCGCGAGATCGCGATCGCTGAGCTTGCGCATGTAGCGCAACAGCTCGGTCTCGGAGCGGTGCGCGTGGAATACCGGATGGGTGAGGAAGGCGCTGGCGCGTTTCAGCTCGGCTGGCAGCGCCTCGCGCGCGCTGGCCTCGATATCGGCGTAGGCCAACGCGCCGCCGAACGCGCGCCACACCGCCTCGACGGTAGCCGGTGTCGTGGTTTCGTCCAGCGCGATGCCGAGCGTGCCTTCACCAATCCTTAAATTGAGCTTTTCAGCAAAGGCGCGGGCAACGATTTCGTCGCGACGACCGCCGACGTCCACCGTCACGGTATCGAAGAAGGCTTCCGATTTCAGCGCAAAGCCGAGCTTGCGCAATCCGGCCGCCAGCACCGCTGTGCGGCGATGCACCCTGCGGGCGATCTCGGTCAGTCCCTCGGGGCCGTGATAGACCGCGTACATCGAGGCGATCACGGCGAGCAGCACCTGCGCGGTGCAGATGTTCGAGGTCGCTTTTTCGCGGCGGATATGCTGCTCGCGGGTCTGCAGCGCAAGGCGATAGGCCGGCTCGCCGCGTGAATCCACGGACAAACCGACGATGCGGCCGGGCAGGGAGCGCTTGAGCGCATCGCGCACCGCCATATAGGCCGCGTGCGGGCCGCCATAGCCCATCGGCACGCCGAAGCGTTGCGCCGATCCGATCGCGATATCGGCGCCGAGTTCGCCGGGTGAGGCCAATAGCGTCAACGCCAAAAGATCGGCCGCGACGATCGCCAGCGCGCCTTTCGCATGCAGCGACGCGATCGCAGGCTTGAGATCACGCACCGCGCCCGAAGTATCCGGATATTGCAGCAGGCCGCCGAACACGTCCGCGCGCTCGAGATCAACAGCGGGATCGCCAACGATCAGATTCCAGCCCAGTGGTTCGGCGCGGGTGCGCAGCACCGCCAGCGTCTGCGGATGCACTTCCGCATCGACGAAGAACGATTTGGTCTTGGCCTGCGCCGCGCGTTCCGCCAGCGCCATGGCTTCCGCCGCCGCCGTCGCCTCGTCGAGCAGCGAAGCGTTGGCGACATCAAGGCCCGCAAGGTCGCAGATCATGGTCTGGAAGTTGAACAAAGCTTCCAGCCGGCCCTGGCTGATCTCGGGCTGATACGGCGTATAGGCCGTATACCAGGCCGGATTTTCCAGGATGTTGCGCTGGATCACCGCCGGCAGGATTGTGCCGGAATAGCCTTGGCCGATCAGCGAGGTGAAGACCTGGTTCTGCGATGCCAGCTCGCGCATATGCGCCAGCGCTTCGGTCTCGCTCAGTGCCAGCCCTAGATCGAGCGGCGTCTTCTGCCGGATCGAGGAGGGCAGCGTCTCCGCCATCAGCGCATCCAGGCTTTTGGCGCCGACGGTTTCCAGCATCGCCGCGATGTCGCGCGGCGAGGGGCCGATGTGACGCCGCGCGAAATTGGTGGCGGCTTCGTTGGTCGGTTTGAACGGCGCGTTCATGGCTATCACCTTTTATTCGTATTCGTCATGCCCCGCACCAGCACCAGCCGTCATACCCCGCGAATGCGGGGTATCCAGTACGCCGTGACGCCAGCGATTGAATCGAGACGTCTCGGCGTACTGGATCGTCCGCTTTCGCGGACGATGACACTGAGTTTGATGTCGTTTCTCTGTTCATCATCTCACGCGGTATGCTTGGCGTAGGCGGCCTCATCCATCAGGCCGTCGAGTTCTTTCTTGTCTGCGATCTTCAACTTGAAAAACCACGCCTTGCCGCCGGCGTCGGAATTGACCAACGCGGGCTCGGCGGCCAGGACATCATTCACTGCGACCACTTCGCCCGAGATCGGCGCGTAGACATCGGAGGCGGCCTTCACCGATTCGACCACGGCTGCGGCTTCGGCCTTCTTCAGGCTTCGGCCGACTTTCGGCAGTTCGACGAACACGACGTCGCCGAGCTGCGACTGCGCATAGTCCGTGACGCCGATAGTGGCGACGTCGCCCTCGATCTGGAGCCATTCGTGGTCTGATGTGAACAGCGTCGTCATGAAAACCTCTTCAGCGTTTGCAAGCTTCAACGTTTATAAGTGTTGGGAACGAACGGCATCGGCGACACCTGCATCGGCAGCCGCTGGCCGCGGACTTCGGCAAAGACTGAAGATCCCGTGGTGGCGTGCGACGACGGCAGGTAGCCCATCGCCACCGGCGCATTGAGGCTGGGGCCAAAACCGCCTGAAGTGACCACGCCGATCTGTTCGGATGAGGTGCCATCCGCAAACAGCGCCGCACCCTCGCGCACCGGCGCGCGGCCCTCCGGCCTCAACCCGACGCGGCGGCGCGGGGCGCCTCTCTCAAACTGGGCGAGAATTGTCTCGGCGCCGAGGAATCCGCCGGCGCGCGCGCCGCCAGTGCGGCGGCTCTTTTGAATGGACCATTCCAGCGCGCCCTCGACCGGTGTCGTCGCGGTATCGAGGTCGTGGCCATAGAGGCAAAGCCCGGCCTCGAGCCGCAGGCTGTCGCGCGCGCCAAGCCCGATCGGCAGCACGTCACCGTCAGCCAGCAGCGCCTTGGCAAGCGCCTCGGCGTGGTCCGCCGGGACCGAAATCTCAAAGCCGTCCTCGCCGGTATAGCCGGAGCGTGAGACGAAGCAGTCGATGCCATCGACACGCTGGGGTCCGGAGTCCATGAACCGCAGGGCGGAGGCCTCTGCACAAAACTTCGCCAGCTCCGAACAGGCCTTCGGCCCTTGCAGCGCGATCAGCGCCCGATCGGGCAGCGGCTCGATCACGCAGACATCGGACAAATTGGCGCGCAGATGCGCCTCGTCCTCGGCCTTGCAGGCGGCATTGACGACCAGAAACAGGTGGTCGCCGAAATTCGCCACCATCAGATCGTCGAGGATGCCGCCGTTTTGATTGGTGAATTGCGCATAGCGCTGCCGGCCGGGTGCGACCGCCACGATGTCCTGCGGCACCAGCCGTTCCAGCGCCAGGGCGGCGTCCTCGACCCGGCCGGATTTGGGGCGGAGCGCGATCTGGCCCATATGGGAGACGTCGAACAGGCCGGCGGCGCTGCGGGTATGCAGATGTTCCCGCAGCACGCCGGGCGAATATTGCACCGGCATGTCATAGCCGGCGAACGGCACCATCTTGCCGCCCAGGGCCACATGCAGGGCGTGCAGCGGGGTACGTTTCAGCGGAGTTTGGTCTTCGCGCGCAAGCATCACTGGGCCCTCGCGGTTTTTGCCAGGACGATCCCTCGCAAAAACCTACAGAAAGCCCCATCTGTCGCTGTGCCTGAGAGTATTATCCCGTCGGCGGACACGTCAGGGACAAGACCCTTCGGCGTCTCTTTCCAGATGCTAGCAAGTCACGCGGTCCGTTTGCCTGAGAGTTTCCGGGGCGGTTGCTCCTTCGGCGTCGGCATTCAAGCCGATCTCTCCCGACGTGACTGTCTCGTACAGATAGGAAGAAAACACGGCGACCCCAACCCTGTCAACGCAGCCGCAGCATCTATCAACCAGCTTTGGTGTATTGCGGCAAGCCTATGATCCGGCTGCACAGTTTCTGGACACCGCGATCCCCCTTGTCTAAAAGCGTTGCGACATAATGTTTAGCTGTTTGCGGCGGGTTCCCGGCAGTTTTGCGATTGGATGAACATGAGCGGCGTTAACGAGATCAGGTCGACATTTCTGAACTTCTTTGCCCGGAACGGCCACGAGATCGTGCCGTCGTCGCCGCTGGTGCCGCGCAACGACCCGACCTTGATGTTCACCAATGCCGGCATGGTGCAATTCAAGAACGTCTTCACCGGCGTCGAGAAGCGCCCGTATCAGCGCGCCACCACCTCGCAGAAATGCGTCCGCGCCGGCGGCAAGCATAACGACCTCGACAATGTCGGCTATACCGCGCGGCATCACACCTTTTTCGAGATGCTCGGCAATTTCTCGTTCGGCGATTACTTCAAGGATCGCGCGATCGAGCTGGCCTGGAACCTCGTGACCAAAGAGTTCGGCCTGCCAAAGGACAAGCTCACCGCGACCGTCTATATCGACGACGACGAGGCCTTCAATCTCTGGAAGAAGATCGCGGGCCTTCCGGAGTCGCGGATCATCCGGATCGATGGCGCCGACAATTTCTGGCAGATGGGCGATACCGGCCCCTGCGGTCCCTGTTCGGAGATCTTCTACGATCACGGCGACAAGATTTGGGGCGGACCGCCGGGCTCGCTCGAGCAGGATGGTGACCGCTTCATCGAGATCTGGAATCTCGTGTTCATGCAGTTCGAGCAGCTCGAGGGCGGCATCCGCAACCCCTTGCCGAAGCCCTCGATCGATACCGGCGCGGGCCTGGAGCGCGTCGCGGCTGTGCTGCAAGGCAAGCACGACAATTACGACATCGATCTTTTCGTAGCCCTGATCCGCGCCATTTCCGAATTGACCGGCGCTGATCCGCAAGGGCCGCAGAAGGCGTCGCTGCGCGTCATCGCCGACCATCTGCGGGCGTCGTCGTTCCTGATCGCCGATGGCGTGCTGCCCTCGAACGAAGGCCGCGGCTATGTGCTGCGCCGGATCATGCGCCGCGCCATGCGCCATGCGCAGTTGCTCGGCGCGCGCGAGCCGCTGATGCATCGTCTGGTGTGGGCGCTGGTGCGCGAGATGGGCCAAGCCTATCCCGAACTGGTGCGCGCCGAAAACCTGATCGAGGAAACGCTGCGGCTGGAAGAGACACGCTTCCGCAAGACGCTGGAGCGTGGCCTGTTGATCCTCGACGAGAAGAGCAGCTCGCTTAAGAAGGGCGACATGTTCGACGGCGATACGGCGTTCACGCTGTACGACACCTACGGCTTTCCGCTTGATCTTACCCAGGACGCGCTGAAGTCGCGCGGCATCGGCGTCGATGTTGCCTCCTTCACCGATGCGATGGACCGGCAGCGCGAAAAGGCGCGCGCGGCCTGGTCAGGCTCCGGCGACACCGCGACCGAGAACGTCTGGTTTCCGCTGCGCGAGAAGCTCGGCGCTACCGAATTTTTAGGCTACGAGACCGAAACCGCCGAAGGCGTGGTCGGGGCGCTGGTGAAAGACGGCAAGGAGGTCGACAGCCTCAAGGCTGGCGAGTCCGGCGCCATCGTGTTGAACCAGACGCCGTTTTATGCGGAGTCCGGCGGGCAGGTCGGCGACACCGGCATGATGAGCGGTGACGGCGTGCGGATTCGGATCACCGAGACCCAGAAGAAGGCCGGCGATCTCTTCGTGCATCTCGGCACCGTGGAGCAGGGCACGCTGAAGCCCGGTGCGGCGCTGCAGCTCGAGGTCGATCACGTCAGGCGTTCGTCGATCCGCGCCAATCACTCCGCGACGCATCTGCTGCACGAAGCGCTGCGGCAGGTGCTCGGCGACCACATCGCGCAGCGCGGTTCGCTGGTGGCGCCGGATCGCCTGCGCTTCGACTTCGTGCATCCGAAGCCGATCACGCTGGAAGAGCTCGCCCGGGTCGAGGATATCGCCAACGAGGTGGTGCTGGAGAATGACGAGGTCACCACGCGCCTGATGGGCGTCGATGAGGCGCGCGACGCCGGGGCGCGAGCGCTGTTCGGCGAGAAATACGGCGACGAGGTGCGGGTGGTGTCGATGGGCAAGACCGCGCGCGACCATGGCCAGAACGCACTCGGCTGGTCGGTGGAATTGTGCGGCGGCACCCATGTCCGCCGCACCGGCGATATCGGTCTGATCTCGGTGACCGGCGAAAGCGCGGTTGCGTCGGGCGTGCGCCGCATCGAGGCGCTGACCGGGCGCCATGCGCGGCAACACGCCAACGAGACGATGGCGCTCGCCAAGACGGCGGCATCCGAGCTGCGCACCACGCTCGAGGACATGCCGGCGCGCATCGCTTCGCTGATGGAAGAGCGCAAGAAGCTGGAGCGCGATCTGTCGGATGCGCGCAAGAAGCTCGCGATGGGCGGCGGCGGTTCGACGAACGGCGCTGCGGCCGGCGGCAATGGCGTGCGCGAAATCGGCAACGTCAAGCTGATGGCGCGGGCGGTGGAAGGCGTCGAGACCAAGGACCTCAAGAGCCTGGTCGATGACGGCAAAAAGCAGCTCGGCTCCGGAGTGGTCGCGATCGTCGGTGTCACCGGTGACGGCAAGGCCGGCGTCGTGGTCGGCGTCACCTCCGATCTCACCTCACGCTATAACGCGGTCGATCTGGTGCGGGTGGCTTCCGAAGCGCTCGGCGGCAAGGGCGGCGGTGGACGGCCCGACATGGCCCAGGCCGGCGGCCCCGATGGGGCGAAGGCGAACGCTGCGCTTTCGGCGATCGAAAAGGCGATGGCCGGCGCCTGAGGAGGAAGACTGGCGACAACCTATTTTGGGACTTTGTACTCAGTCTTGAAAACGGTCATGGCCGGGCTTCGTCCCGGCCATCCACGTCTGTCTTGTACCGCTAAGACGTGGATGCCCGGCACAAGGCCGGGCATGACGAATTAGATGCCTTCGATCTCTCACTCAGCCCTTGCGCAGGAACACATAATCCGCGCTGTAAGGCATGGCGCGGGTATTGCCGGGCTTGTCGCATTCACCGGTCAGCACGCCACCCACCGTGTTGATCCGTTGCACCGTGGTGACGTTTGAGAGTGTGCCGCCGCCGCGGTGGGAAGCCACGTCGAGCTTCAGCCAGGCGATATCGTTCGCTGTCGTGCCGGGCGCGCTGCCGGCGGCCTTGCCGACCACCGCGCTGCCGTCGCTCAACTCCCAGCTCGGTCCGGCAAAGTGACGGCCGACGATCTTGTTATCTGCCGTCAGCGACGCCGCCGGTTCGCGGAATGCCCAGGCGAGCTTGCCGTCAGTGCCGGCCTTGCATTCATAGATCTGCTCGCCAACCGCATGCGCGGTCAGCACGGTCGTTTCGCCCGGTGCCGCGATGGCCGCGGGCAGGGGTGTTTCGGCCGCAGCCGGGCTCATCAGCGAGCCCGACAGCAACAACACAGCGAGAGCGGCTTTTTCAAAGACATGCATGATCACGCTCTCCTGATGGTGGGTTTCGTCAATTGCGAGGAGCGAAGCGACGAAGCAATCTGGCTCTAGTCATTCCGGGGCGATGCAAAGCATCGAACTCCGATGTGCAATTGCACATTGGAGAATCTTGAGATTCCGGGTCTGGTGCTAGCGCACCATCCCGGAATGACGTCCATTGTAAGGGCCGATGGTCGCTTTACGCCGCCATCGCCTTGGTGAGGTTCTCGGCAACCTTGTCGAGGAAGCCGGTGGTCGACAGCCAGCGCTGGTCGGCGCCGACCAGAAGCGCGAGATCCTTGGTCATGTAGCCGTCCTCGACAGTGGCGACGCAAACCTTCTCCAGCGTGGCGGCGAACTTCGCCAGCGCCTCATTGTTGTCGAGCTTGGCGCGATGCGTGAGGCCGCGGGTCCAGGCGAAGATCGAGGCGATCGAGTTGGTCGAGGTCTCCTTGCCCTTCTGGTGTTCGCGGAAGTGCCGGGTCACGGTGCCGTGGGCGGCTTCGGCTTCGACGGTTTGGCCATCGGGCGTCATCAGCACCGAGGTCATCAGGCCGAGCGAGCCGTAGCCCTGCGCCACGGTGTCGGACTGCACGTCGCCGTCGTAGTTCTTGCAGGCCCAGACGTAACCACCCGACCACTTCATGGCGGCGGCGACCATGTCGTCGATCAAGCGGTGTTCGTAGGTGATCTTCTTGGCGTCGAATTTCGACTTGAACTCCTTGTCGAAAATCTCCTGGAAGATGTCCTTGAAGCGGCCGTCATAGACCTTGAGGATGGTGTTCTTGGTCGACAAATAGACAGAATAGTTCTTCGACAGGCCCATGTTGAACGAGGCACGGGCGAAATCGGCGATCGAATCGTCGAGGTTGTACATCGCCAGCGCAATGCCGGCGCTCGGCGACTTGTAGACTTCGCGCTCGATCACCTTGCCGTCCTCGCCGACGAACTTCATCGTCAGCGTGCCCTTGCCGGGGAATTTGAAATCGGTGGCGCGGTACTGGTCGCCGAAGGCGTGACGGCCGATGATGATCGGCTTGGTCCAGCCCGGCACCAGCCGTGGCACGTTCCGGCAGATGATCGGCTCGCGGAACACGACGCCGCCGAGGATGTTGCGGATCGTGCCGTTCGGCGACTTCCACATTTCCTTGAGGCCGAATTCCTTCACCCGGGCTTCGTCCGGGGTGATGGTGGCGCATTTGACGCCGACGCCGACCTTCTTGATGGCGTTGGCGGCATCGATCGTGACCTGATCGTTGGTTTTGTCGCGGTATTCCATCCCGAGGTCGAAATACATCAGGTTAACATCAAGGAAAGGAGTGATCAGCTTGTCCTTGATGTACTGCCAGATGATCCGGGTCATCTCGTCGCCATCGAGTTCGACGACGGGGTTGGTCACCTTGATTTTTGCCATGGAGATCGGGCCTTTATGGAGTAACGCGTGGAGGGAGGGTGAAGATATCCGCGCTATAGCACCGCAACCGGCCCGGCGGAAGCCAAGCCGTTATGCAGTTCTGCCGATCTTTTTAGCCTAGAATGCAGCCTGCGTGGCCGTACCGGCCACCACATACCAGGTCACGAACAGGCCGCAGATCAGCGCACCCGGCAGGCTGGAGCCGGTACGCCGCCAGGTGAAGGTGGCGATCACGGCCGCGATCGCCAGCAACGGCACGAACTGAATCGCGACGATGGTGGAGAGCGGCACGAACCCGGGGTCCTGCAGCGGATTGAACAGGTGTCCGGTCTTCCATAGCGTGCCATATTGCAGGCCCAGCAGCACGATGAAGCCCAGCGTCAGCGCCAGGATATTGGTGAGGTAGAGACCGGCGCGTCCCGCCGCCATGGTGCTGAAATTCCGGTGCAGCACGTGCAGGGCGATCACGAAGAACGCGGTGAACGGCACCAGGTAAATCAGGAAGATGAGGGCCTGCTTGCCGTTCATCAGCTTGAGCGCCACGATCCAGATCCTGAAATCGATCTTGAACGCGAGATCGGCCAGCCACAGCACGGCATAACCTGCGGTTACGGTCAG
The DNA here is from genome assembly GCF_900105125.1 of Bradyrhizobium canariense. Classification (NCBI taxonomy): domain Bacteria; kingdom Pseudomonadati; phylum Pseudomonadota; class Alphaproteobacteria; order Hyphomicrobiales; family Nitrobacteraceae; genus Bradyrhizobium; species Bradyrhizobium canariense. Next base: position 334,143 of record NZ_LT629750.1, read on the forward strand.
AAGCGCGATCAGGATCGACGGCGCGATGATGCCGGCCCTGCTGGCGCGCTTGGGCGCAAACGGCATCATCGCCAGCGCGATCAGGGCATTGATCAAGGCCCAGACCACGATCTGGTTGGTGATGCCCTGCGGCAGCCAGGGCGAGGCCTTCACGAAGGTGCCGGCCAGCGCGAACGCTGGGTAATAGGTCAGCGCGGGAATCAAGACGGATAGCGCGAAGGCGGCTACCCAGCGGCCGCCACTCGCAGCAGCATGGGCCGGCATCGTTCCGTCGGCGATCTCGGGCAATCTGAGGCGCGAAAACACGGCCGCTTCAAGCAGGCCGTCGAACACGCCGATCAGAAGCTCGACAAAGCCGATCAGCGCGATCAGCGTGCCGATTTCCTTGCGGAACCAGATCTGGTCGCTCGCGGGACGCGGCGTGCCGCCCTCCAATGTCCGCGCAAACCAGTCGAGACTGTAGCCGATCGCCTGTTGTGAAATATGCTCGGCCGGATGCGTCATAGGGGGCGTGTAGAGCACCCGCGCGGTGCCTTTCTCGATGTCGCCATAGACCTTGCCGGGTTCGATTGGTTCCTGCGTGCCGAACATGGCCTGGAGTTTTGGGCTCAGCGGGACGTCGCGCGCCCGCTCGACGCCCCACATCAGGGTGGAGAATTCCTCATATTGCGCGAACACCAGTGCGACATTGCGCGGCCAGTTCGGGGTGCCGTCGGCGGCGAAGGGTTTGCCGGTCGACGATCCCTCCAGCACCATCGATTTGTAGTCGTTGGGCATCGCGGAAGCGGCAGCGAGAACGGTCCAGCCGCCCATTGAGTGGCCTTCGAGGCCGATATTGGCCTTGTCGACGATATCGAGGCTGCGCAGATGCGCCAGCCCGTCGGGGCCGCCGAAGCCGTGGGCGAAGGCGGGCGGATCGCTATAGCCGTGGCCGGTCTGGTCGAGGGCCAGCACCACGTAGCCGCGGCGGGCAAATTCGATGGCAAATCCATCCTGCGTCTCGCGCGAATTGATGTAGCCGTGAACCGCGAGGATGCCGGGCGCCGGGGTCTGCGCGGTCGCGTTTGGCGGGATGTAGAGCAGGGCGCTCATGGTGTTGCCCTCGGCGCCCTTGAAGCGGATATCCTCGATCCGGATGCCGTCGGAGGTCTGCGTCATGCGGGCCAGCAGTCCGCCGGCCACGATCAGGATCAGTCCGGCAATCGCCAGTGACCATCGGCTGCGCATGGCGTCCTCCCGTATGCCCGCGGCCGTTGCATCTGGCCGTCAGGTCGTCTTTGCAGGTTTGCGTGGGTTGTGATTGATACCGTATCCAACAGGTGCGCGCGTGCAAGCCGGGGCTCGACAATGCCCTGTTGAAAGTTTTCTCGAGAGTGCGGTTCTAACCGCGTTATTTCGCTTGAGAAACTCCTCCGCTCGGGTCAGTCGAATAAGGCTGGAAATGAGGTGCTGGATCAGGTTCGTCAGGACTTGATTCAAAAGCTTCGGATGTTGAATCAGAAAGTGACGTGAGATGTCCGGTTCGGGCACCGACAAGACCAAAACAGGCGCCGATCTCGAAGGCCCCGTCGTCATCCTGGTCGAGCCGCAGCTCGGCGAGAACATCGGCATGGCCGCGCGCGCGATGGGCAATTTTGCCCTGACGCGGCTGCGGATCGTCAATCCGCGCGACGGCTGGCCGAACATCAGCGCGCAGCGCGCGGCCTCCGGCGCGGATCATATTCTGGATCAAGCCGAACTGTTCGACACCGTCGAGCAGGCGGTGGCCGATCTGAACCTGCTGTTTGCCACCACTGCGCGTGCCCATGATCAGGCCAAGCCGGTGGTCGCACCTGAAGCCGCCGCGCGGGAAATCGCGGGCCACGTCGCAACCGGTGGCGCGGTCGGCATCCTGTTCGGCCGCGAGCGCTACGGCTTGCAGAACGAGGAGGTCGCGCTCGCCAACCGCATCATCACTTTTCCGGTCAATCCCGGTTTCGCCTCGCTCAATCTGGCGCAGGCGGTGCTGCTGATCGGCTATGAATGGTTCAAGCTCTCGACCGAGGGCGCACTGCCGTTCGCGATGCCGGAACGCTCGGAACCCGCCTCGCAGCACCAGATGCAGGCGTTCTTCGACAATCTCGTGCGCGAGCTCGACAAGGTCGAATTCCTGCGGCCGCCGGAGAAGCGCGAGACCATGCTGGTCAATTTGCGCAACATCTTCACCCGCATGGATCCGACCAAGCAGGACATGCACACGCTGCACGGCGTGGTGATGGCGATCGCCGAGGGACGCAAAGGCCCGGCCAAGGGCGGCGTGCTCGATGGCGAACAGGCCATACGGCTGCGCGCGTTGCTCGCCGAACACGGGCAGGGTGCGCTGCCGTCAGAAAGCGGCACCGTGCGCGGGCTGGCGCGGCTATTACGACGAAATCCGACCGATGCGGAGCGCATTCTCTGGCAGGCTTTGACCACCGACCGGCGCTTTGCCGGGCAGTTCAAGCGCCAGACCCCGGTGGGGCGGCACATCCCCGACTTCGTCTCGTTCGTGCATCGCCACGCGATCGAACTGATCAATCCCGATGAGACCGACCTGATCGCCAGGGATCGCGCGATGCGGCAGGCATGGCTGGAGCAGCGCGGCTACAAGGTCATCGAGATGCCGGCCGCCGCGGTCGAGCGAGATATCGAGGGAGAGCTCACGCGGCTGCAATCAAGCCTCTCGGCGTCGGGTTAAGCGACCCTGGCAGTCCCGATCTTGGTGGTGCTCTTGTCCTGGAGTCTGCGCAGGGCGGCCAGGTTGGCCCCGGCGGAAGCCACGCGGCAGCAGGACTTGCCGCTGGATTTCGCCTCATAGAGCGCCGCATCGGCAACCGCGAGCAGTACCTCGGCCTCGGTGCCGTGTTCCGGCGACATCGCCAGGCCGACGCTGACGCCGACATTGGTGCGAATTCCCTCGCCCAAATCATAGGACATCGTGACCACGCTGATAATGCGGTGCCCAACCGCAAGCGCCTGCTCCGGCGTCAGGTCGTTCGCCAGCACCACGAACTCGTCGCCGCCCAGGCGCGCGATCACGTCGGTCGGCGACAACGTGTGACTTAGGCGCTCTGCGACCAGTTTAAGCAGCCTGTCGCCGACCTGATGCCCGAACGTGTCGTTGATCGGCTTGAAGCTGTCGAGATCGAGAAACAGTAGCGCGGCGGATTTTTCGCGGTGGCCGCCCGCCGGGAGCTTCGCCTGCAGGGCATCGACAAATCCTGCGCGATTCAACAACCCCGTGAGGGCGTCATGACGCGCCAGATGATCGTTCTTTCGATCGGAGCGCATGGTCGCAATCAGCATCTTGTTGAGCCTGAAAGCCGCCGCCGTCATCGCCAGGAAATAAAGCGGCACCTGCAAATACGCGATATAGAGCACGGGGTCTCCGGCGAGCGCGACGCCCGGCACGATAGGGCCAAGGCTGAGCAGGATCATCGTTCCAGCAAGGCGCGGCGCGCAGAAATTGCGAAAGCAGATGCCGCCGACCATCGCCGACGACGACAGCGAGGCCAGCGTCGCGACGCCCCAGTCGCCGCTTGCCAGGCTGATCAGGGCGCCGAACCCCACACTCGCGCTCCAGGCGACGGCGAACAGGATATGCAGGTCCGTCGGGGTCCTGCGCCCCGCGAGCGCCGCGCTATTGGCGATGAGGAGCACCACAAGCCGGGCGAGGCAGATCGCAACCTCCAGGACCAGCCAAGCGAGGAACGGCGCCGTCGGATGCCGGATTGCGGTCGCCGCCGCCACGGCGATCGTGTTGATGGCGCCCGCTCCGAAAACCGGAAGACTGCCGTGTAGCCTGTCGATCAGCGCCACACGGATATCGTCGGGCACGCCCGGCCCCGCATCGCCGAGCCAGCGGGCAATGCCCCAGCGCGGCAGACTGTAAAGTTTTTTCTCGATCGGCATCAGGTTCACCGTCCCCGGCCGGGATCAGCACGCGCACGCCCTAACAGGCATTTAAGACGGCGCGCCCGCGCGCTGTCGTGCTTGACGATCGGTAAACGTTGGTAATCCTTTCGAGAAATTGCCGAGGCCGACTGGCATCCAGCAGGGGTGTACGCCATGTTCCTCTGATGGTTTGTGCGGCGGATTTGGCATGCTCCTTGCGTTTGATCGGGCTGGAATACTCGCATCAAGCGTCAGGGAGAATGCGCATGAAACGATCCGATCTCACTGAGAAGCTGCTCGACATCAAGCGCGAGAAAGGCTGGAGCTGGAAATACATCTGCGAGAAGATCGGCGGCTATTCCAAGGTGCTGATCGTCGGCGCCATCCTCGGCCAGATGAAATTGACAAAACCGCAAGCCGCCAATGCCGGCGAATTGTTCGGGCTCTCCAAATCCGAGACCGCGATGCTGAACGAAGTGCCGATGCGCGGCACGCCGATGCCGCCGACCGATCCCCTGATCTACCGCTTCTACGAACTGGTGATGGTCAACGGGCCGGCCTGGAAGGCGCTGATCGAGGAGGAATATGGCGACGGCATCATGTCGGCGATCGATTTCGACATGGTGATGGAGCGCCTGCCCAATCCGAAAGGCGATCGGGTCAAGATCACGATGTCCGGCAAGTTCCTGCCCTACAAATATTACGGGGCGAGCGGCAACGTACCGGAATACGGATTCAAGGAGGGATGAGTCCTTCTGTCATTCCGGGGCGCGCGAAGCGCGAATCCGGAATCTCGCAGTTGTTTTCGTTCTCTCGAGATTCCGGATCTACGCGACGTCCGGAATGACGGAGCGCTAAATTCCAGCCTTTACCTGCGAGATAGCCAGCGCCATCAACTCGTCCATCTTGGCGCGAAGCTGCTCTTCCGAGACGGTAACACCGGCGGCGCCGAGATCGGCGGTGACTTTGCCGAGCACGCCATTGCCGGTTGCCTCGAAATCGGCGGCTACGACTGTTTTGGCGTAGGTGCTGGCGGCATCGCCGGTCATGCCGATTTGCCCCGCGACCCACAGCCCGAGCAGCTTGTTGCGGCGGGCATCGGCCTTGAATTTGAGTCCCTCGTCGATAACGAATTTCTTCTCGAATCCCTCTTCGCGCTTGTCGAATGTGGTCATGGCCGGGTTCCGATCCTCATGCCGAAGGGGTAGCCTGGCCTCGTTGCGGCGGCTCGCCCTGATGCCTAGATAAGCAGGGCGAATCGTTAAAATAAAGGGCCGTAAGGCCGCAGTCTTGCGTCACCGAAACAGGGCACTAGCGCGGTATAAGTAGGGCCCAAAGCAGCCGGATCGATTGTGCTGCATGGGCCAATCGGATAGGTTGCCAACAGGCCCGGTTCTTGTTCTGTTTCCAGTCCCGGACCTTCACGGCAGCTCCGTCGTGGGTCGTAACCTTGTCATTCGGAGCACACCAATCGCATGGATTTCAACAAAACACGGTACATCCCAATGAGCCGTCGACGCCGCATTTATGAAGGCAAGGCCAAGGTTCTCTATGAAGGACCGGAGCCGGGAACCCTGATCCAGCACTTCAAGGACGATGCGACCGCGTTCAATGCCAAGAAACACCAGGTGATCGAGGGCAAGGGCGTCCTCAACAACCGGATTTCGGAGTACCTGTTTCAGCACCTCAACGACATCGGGGTGCCGACCCACTTCATCCGCCGCCTCAACATGCGCGAGCAATTGATTCGCGAAGTTGAGATCGTGCCGCTCGAGGTCGTGGTGCGGAACGTGGCGGCGGGATCGCTGTCGCAGCGCCTCGGCATCGAGGAAGGTACCCAGCTGCCGCGCTCGATTATCGAATTCTACTACAAGAACGACCAGCTCAACGATCCCATGGTCTCCGAGGAGCACATCACGGCGTTCGGCTGGGCGACGCCGCAGGAAATCGACGACATCATGGCGCTGGCGATCCGCGTCAACGACTTCCTCACCGGGCTGTTTCTGGGCATTGGCATCCGTCTGGTCGATTTCAAGATGGAATGCGGGCGCCTGTTCGAGAACGAGATGATGCGAATCATCGTCGCTGACGAGATCTCGCCGGATTCGTGCCGGCTGTGGGACATCAAGTCGAACGAGAAGCTGGACAAGGATCGTTTCCGCCGGGATCTCGGTGGCCTGCTGGAGGCCTATACCGAAGTCGCCAAGCGGCTGGGGATTCTGATGGAGAACGAGCGTCCGGCAGGTTCGGGCCCGGTACTGGTGAAGAGCTAGTTGATGTCCGTCATCCTGAGGTGCGAGCCGTCTTCGGCGAGCCTCGAAGGATGAAGATGTGAAATACAATGTCGCCCTTCGAGGCTCGGGCTAGCCCTCGCACCTCAGGGTGGCGTTCTGAATACTGGGTCAGGAATATGAAAGCGCGCGTTACCGTTACCCTTAAGACCGGCATCCTCGATCCCCAGGGCAAGGCCATCGAAGGTGCACTGAAATCGCTTGGCGTCGACGGCGTCGCCAGCGTGCGTCAGGGCAAGGTGTTCGACATCGAACTCTCAGGCTCCGACAAGGCCAAGGCAGAGGCGGCATTGAAAGAGGCCGCCGACAAGTTGCTGGCGAACACGGTGATCGAGAATTACCGGGTTGAAGTGTTGGGCTAGGGAATACTGAGCTACGTCATGAAATCTGCGGTCCTCGTCTTTCCCGGCATCAATCGCGAACGTGACATGGCACGCGCGCTCAAGCTCGCTTCCGGTCATGAAGCCCAGATGGTCTGGCACGCCGAGACCTCGCTGCCCAAAGGTACCGATCTTGTGGTGGTGCCCGGTGGATTTTCCTATGGCGATTACCTGCGCTGTGGCGCCATCGCGGCGCGTTCGCCCGTGATGGATGCGGTGCGCGCTTTCGCGGCCGACGGCGGACTCGTGCTTGGTGTCTGTAACGGGTTTCAGATCCTCTGCGAGTCCGGCCTGTTGCCCGGCGTTCTCATGCGCAACGCGCAGCTGAAATTCGTCTGCCGCGACGTGCATCTGCGGGTCGAGCGCTCCGACACGCCGTTTACGCGCGGTTACAATGCCGGCCAGATCATTCGCGTGCCGGTCGCGCATGGCGAGGGCAATTACGAAGCGGATGAAGAGACGCTGAAGCGGATAGAAGGCGAGGGCAGGGTGCTCTATCGCTATTGCTCCGCGGACGGCGTGGTCGACGAAAATTCCAACTTCAACGGCGCCGCGCAATCGATCGCGGGCCTCGTCAATGAGCGCGGCAATGTGCTCGGCATGATGCCGCATCCGGAAAATCACGTCGAAGACATCATGGGCTGCACCGACGGTCGCGGCCTGTTCGCGGGGCTTGTCGCGCATCTGGAGCGCGCTGCGTGAATCTATTCGGGGTTCGGCTGCTCGCACTTGTTGCCGCGGTTTCGTTTGCGACCTGTGCCAACGCGCAGGATTTTCCAAATCATCCGATCACGATGATCGTGCCGTTCGCGGCCGGTGGAACGTCGGACGTTGTCGCGCGCACGGTCGCCGAGCAAATGGGCCTGGCGCTCGGACAGAACATCGTGATCGAGAATATCGGCGGCGCCGGGGGCTCGACCGCGCTGGCCAAGGCCGCGCGCGCGGCGCCTGACGGCTACACCATCGCGATCGGCAATGCCGGCACCAATGCGGCGTCCTACACGATCTATCCGGACCTGCCGTTCACGCCGGACTCATTTGTGCCGATCGCCATGGTGGCGAAGACGTTCGGCATCATCGCGCTGCGCAAGGATTTTCCTGCCCAGAGCGTGAAGGAGTTCATCACCTACGCCAAAAGCAACCCCGGCAAGGTCAATCTCGGCCATGCCGGCGTCGGCTCATCGAATTACCTGATCTGCAAGAGTTTCGTGCAGGCGGCCGGGATCGATGTGGCGCTGGTCAGCTATCGCGGCGCTGCGCCCGCGTTGACGGACGCAATCGGCGGCCAGATCGATGGCGTCTGCGATGCGGCGGCTTCGGTGTCGCAGTCGATCCAGGGCAAGCTGGTCAAGGGCCTGGTGGTCGGTTCGACGGTTCGGCTGCCGACGTTGCCGGATCTGCCGACCTCGGCGGAAGCAGGCCTTCCCGAATTCGAGGCGCAGGGCTGGAACGGATTGTTCGCGCCAAAGGGAACGCCGCCGGAGCTCATCGCCAAGCTCAACACCGCGGCGCGCACCGCTGTTGAAAGCGATGCGGTCAAAAAGCGCTTTGCCGATCTGTCGACCGTCGCGCCAGATGCCAACGAGCACGCGCCCGAAGTGCTGCAGCAATTGGTGGCGCGCGACGTCGAGAAGTATCACAAGCTGTTGCAACAGAAATAAGCAACGGCCGTCCCCATCACCTCTCCCGTTGGGAGAGGTCGGCGCGCAGCGCCGGGTGAGGGGTTCCGGTCCAGCGATAGGCTGAGCTACGGCTGGCGTGAAACTTGCTCCTGCACTCCTATTCGCCGAACGCTGATCGTCGGACAGGAGATGTCATGCTTATTCGCAAAGCTTCCTGGCGCAACGCTTTCTGCGCCCTTGCGCTATCGGCTGTTTTATTGTGCGGCAAATCCGCAATGGCCGAAACGACACTGCGCATCGCCATGACTGCGGCCGATATCCCGACCGCAACCGGATTGCCGAATAACGGCTTTGAAGGAATGCGCTTCCTCGGCTACCCGATTTTTGAAGGCCTGGTGCTGTGGGATTTGACCAGGACCGACCAACTGGCGGCTTTGCGCCCCGGGCTCGCGGAGAAATGGGAGCAGGATCCGGCTGACAACAAGACTTGGATCTTCCATCTGCGCCGCGGCGTGAAATTCCACGACGGCACGGATTTCAACGCCGATGCCGTGATCTGGAACCTGGATCGCTATTTCAACAATTCCAGCCCGCAATTCGAGGCGCCGAGTTCGGCGATGTCGCGGGCGCGCGTGCCGCTGATGGGCTCCTACAAGAAGATTGATGACAGCACCGTCGCCATCACCACGACGAAACCGGCATCTTATTTCCCCTATATGGTTGTCTATCTGCTGTTCACCTCGCCGGCCTCGTTCGAAAAGGCCGGTCATGATTGGGCCAAGGTCGCGACCTTGCCGGCGGCCGGCACCGGGCCGTTCCGCATCACCAGGATCCTGCCGCGGCAGGAGGCTGATCTGTCGCGGTGGGATAAATATTGGGACGCCGCCAAGATGGCGAAAGTCGACAATGTCGTGCTGATGCCGATCCCCGAGGCGAATTCGCGTCTGGCGGCGTTGCGTTCCGGTCAGGTGGACTGGATCGAGGTGCCTCCGGCTGATGGCCTCTCCTCGCTGAAATCGGCCGGCTACATCATCACGACCGGCTCCTATCCTCATGTCTGGCCGTGGTTTTACAACATCGGTGCGACCAACAGTCCCTTCAAGGATGTCAGGGTTCGCCAGGCCCTGAACTACTGCGTCGACCGGGACGGGCTGGTGTCATTGCTCAACGGGACCGCGGAGCCCTCGGTGGGCTGGCTCAAGATCGGTGATCCCGATTTTGGCGCACCGGCCAATCTCTACAAATTCGATCCGGCCAAAGGCAAGGCGCTGCTCGCCGAGGCCGGATACACACCAGCAAAGCCGTTGTCGTTCAAGGTGATGATCTCGAATTCCGGTTCGGGACAGATGCTGCCCTTGCCGATGAACGAATTCCTGCAGCAGAATCTGAAAGAGGACTGCGGCGTCAATGTCGAGTTCGATGTGATCGAATGGCAGGTTCTTTTGACGGCGGCCCGCGCCACGCCCGACAGCCCGAGTTTGCAGGGTGCGATGGCGCTCAATATCAGTTCGCCATCGTCGGATCCCGGCGTCATGGCGCGCTATTTCTCATCCGCCAATTTTTCGCCGAACGGCTTCAATTTCGAGCAATGGAAGGACGATGAATTCGAGGCCGCGCTCAAGACGGTCGGGGACTCCACCGATCCCAAGGAAATCTCGGCGGCCTATCGCAAGGCGCATGAACGTCTCGTCGACAACCCTCCCTGGCTCTATATCGTCCACGATCTCAACCCGCGCGCGATGAGTCCCAAGGTCAAGGGCTTCGTCTCGCCGCAGTCGTGGTTCGTCGATCTGACGCTAGTCAGTATGCAGTAAGATAGACGGGGAAGCGTCAGGTCTCAGGCGGCCGGCAGCGTTCGCCGCTTCACGCGCTTGATGGTGCCGGAAAAGGAGAACAGCGAGCGATCGCCGGATTTCAGCAGCCCGCGCAGGAAGATCAGCGAGCCGCCGGCGCGCATGATTTCGCCGTCGCATTCGATCAACTCGCCTTCGCGGGCGGCATCGAGAAATTCGCTGGCAAACGACACCGTGACCCCGGGTCCCTCGAGCAGGGGCGAGGCGATGGCGAACAGGCAGTAGTCCGCGAACGTCATGAAGCAACCGCCATGGACATTGCCCATGCCGTTGAGATGCTTCTTTTCGACCCGGAAGGCGCAGCGCACGCGACCGTCGTCGTCCATCCGGTGCCAGAACGGCCCGTTGAGGGATTCGAAGCTGTCGCGGCTCCAGGTCCGCCAGCCGGCGAATTCGCCTGAAGTTTCGACATGCAGGTCGGGGCGGTTGCGATATGCGGTTTTGGTCAGGTCGTCCACGCGATATGGCCTTCCATTGAGGGTTTCAGCCCTTAAATCCGATCCATCCGCGATGTGCAAACCTTGATGGAAGGCGTTGCCGCCGCAAAGCTATGGACATCGGGAAATTGCGCCATAAAAGGCCTTTTCCACCCCTGCCGATCTCCCTAATAAGGGACTTCACTCGCACAAGAAGCCTCATGAACCAGCCGCAAATCACCCCTGAACTCGTTGCCAGCCATGGGCTCAAACCCGACGAGTATGAGCGCATTCTCAAGCTGATCGGCCGCGTGCCGAGCTTCACCGAGCTTGGGATTTTCTCGGCGATGTGGAACGAGCACTGCTCGTATAAATCCTCCCGAATCCATCTGCGGGGACTGCCGACCAAGGCGCCGTGGGTGATCCAGGGACCGGGCGAGAACGCCGGCGTCATCGACATCGGCGATGGCCAGGCGGTGGTGTTCAAGATGGAGAGCCACAACCATCCGAGCTACATCGAGCCGTATCAGGGCGCGACCACGGGCGTCGGCGGCATCCTGCGCGACGTCTTCACCATGGGCGCGCGCCCGATCGCGTGCCTCAATGCGCTGAGCTTCGGCGCGCCGGAGCATCCCAAGACCCGCCATCTGGTGTCGGGCGTCGTCGCCGGTGTTGGCGGCTATGGCAATTCGTTCGGCGTGCCGACGGTGGGCGGGCAGGTGCGTTTCCACACCCGCTATGACGGCAACATCCTGGTCAACGCGATGGCGGTTGGCCTCGCCGACACCGACAAGATCTTCTACGCGGCGGCATCCGGCGTGAACATGCCGATCGTCTATCTCGGCTCCAAGACCGGTCGCGACGGCATTCACGGCGCCTCGATGGCGTCGGCCGAATTCGACGATGATTCCGCCGAGAAGCGCCCGACCGTTCAGGTCGGCGACCCCTTCGCGGAGAAGCTGCTGTTGGAGGCCTGCCTCGAAATCATGGAAGCCGATTGCGTGATCGCGATCCAGGACATGGGCGCGGCGGGGCTGACCTGCTCGGCGGTGGAGATGGGCGCCAAGGGCGATCTCGGCGTCGATCTCGATCTCGACGCGGTGCCGACGCGTGAAACCGGCATGAGCGCCTACGAGATGATGCTCTCGGAGAGTCAGGAGCGCATGCTCATGGTGCTCAAGCCGGAGAAGGAAAAACAGGCCGAAGCGATCTTCCGCAAATGGGGGCTCGATTTCGCCGTTGTCGGCTACACCACGCCGAGCAAGCGCTTTGTCGTGAAGCATGGTGGCGACGTCATGGCCGATCTGCCGATCAAGGAACTGGGCGACGAAGCCCCGCTGTATGATCGCCCGCATGTCGCGACGCCGCTATTGCCGGTCGTCCATGCGCGCGACGTCCAGCCGCCGATCGGGATCATGCCGGCGCTGGAAAAACTGATCGCGACGCCGGAGCTTTGCTCCAAGCGCTGGGTCTGGGAGCAGTATGATCACGTCATTCTCGGCAACACCGTCCAACGCCCGGGCGGCGACGCTGCCGTGGTGCGGGTACAGGATGGTCCGAAGGGACTGGCGCTGACAGTCGACGTCACGCCGCGCTACTGCGAGGCCGATCCGTATCAGGGCGGCATGCAGGCGGTAGCGGAGGCCTGGCGCAACATCACGGCGGTGGGCGGGCGGCCGCTCGCGATCACCGACAATCTCAATTTCGGCAATCCGGAACGGCCGGAGATCATGGGCCAGTTCGTCGGCTGCCTGAAGGGCATCTCCGAAGCCTGCCGCACGCTCGACTTCCCCGTCGTGTCCGGCAACGTCTCGCTCTACAACGAGACCAACGGCCGCGGCATCCTGCCGACGCCCTCGATCGGCGGCGTCGGCCTGCTCGACGATTTCACGAAATCGGCAACGCTTGCATTCAAGGCCGCCGATGAGGCGATTCTGCTGATTGGCGACACGCAGGGCTGGCTCGGACAATCCGTCTATCTGCGCGACGTCTGCGGCCGCGAAGAAGGCGCGCCGCCGCCGGTCGATCTCGCCGCGGAAAAGCGCAACGGCTGCGTGGTGCGGGGCATGATCCACGCCGGGACGGCGACAGCCGTACATGACGTTTCCGATGGCGGGCTTTTGATTGCGCTGGCGGAGATGGCGATGTCGGGCGGCGTCGGTGCGCAATTGCTGGCGGCGCCGGCATCAATTGTGCCGCATGCATATTGGTTCGGCGAGGACCAGGCCCGCTACATCGTCACCGTGCCGGCGCAGGAGGCCGGTCTGGTGCTGGCAAAAATGAAGGGCGCCGGCGTGCCCTGCGTGCGTATCGGCACCACTGGCGGCGACGCGATCACCGTGGCCGGCGAGCCGGCGGTTTCGGTTGCGTCACTCAAGTCCGCTTTTGAACGCTGGTTGCCTGCTTACATGGCCGGCGCGCATTAGAGACCGGTTCCAATTTGACAAGAACCGGCTCCAGTCTCTTGTTTTGATGCGTTTTCCCAACGCGAACCGACATCCACCCCGCTATCGAGGTGCGGGCAGGGTTTCGCTCGAACGCTATGATAAATTCAAACCGTTAGGGGAGGTCCGATACGGCTACAAGCATGGTCAGGCTGAGGGCGGTAGCAATCAAAATAGCCGATAGTCCCATTGGGTGTCCTTTCGAATGGACCCTGGACACGCCTCCCTCATCAAGCAGATGCAGTTTTGATGCCAAGCCAAAGCGCTTTCTTGAAGAAAACGCGCCGGACACCCCCTCGGGGAATAAAGACCTAAAGCACCCGCGTCGCGCCCGGAATTTTCCGCAGCGCCGCCGTCAATGCCCAGCTCAATGCCACCGTAAGCACGAATACGATGGCAACCTTGACGATCGCAGGCAGATCGAAATCGAATAGCCAATATTGCAGCCACAGCGCGATCGGGTAGTGCACCAGGAACATGCCGTAGGCGTCAGGCTGCATCGGATCGAGCAGGCTCCAGCCCGATTGTTTGAACCGCAGGAAGTACGCCAGGATCGCGAACAGGATGGCGGCGCTGAAGGCCACGTAGAACAAGCCGTAGCTTGCCAGATACCAAGGCGGCTGGACGGGAGGATTGCCCAATATTTCGCGCTTGATGTAGATCATCACCCACATCAGGCAATATGGAATCAGCGTTGCTGCGATCCAGCCCCAGCTGCTCTTTGCCAGCCGCCCGCTCGTGCCGAGAACGCCGCGATCGAAATTCGCAGCGCCAATGCCGGCGCCGATGAAGAAGTAGGCGGCATAGAGCAGCACGCGACTGGCCTGCACCGAGAACGGTCCGAACTCGAACCAGCGGTTCGGTCCGAAATAAAGCAGCGCCGGAATATAGACGATGGCCGTGACGACCAACAGAAACAGGAAGAATGCGGCTGGCTGGTCGAAACCGCGCAGCGAGACGCGATTGATCGGGTCGACGAGGCGGGATGACAGCCGATACAGCAGGCTTGCCATCAGATCGAACGCCAGCAGCACCCAGACGAACCATAGCGGGCCGCTCGGCCACGGCCCCACCGTCACCGTTTTCAACCAGAATGCCGAGAAGCTGATGTCGGGCTGCTGGCGAAGCGCGATAGCGTAATAGGCGATCGGTATGACGGTGAAGGCTGCGATCGCAAACGGCAGGCCGAGCCGGAGCAGGCGATCCCGCAAGAATATCAGCGGCGCCTTATGCCCAAGCCCCGGCCATACGAACAGCCCTGACAGGAAAAAGAACATCGCCATGAAGAAGCTGTCGGTGGCGAGCACGACCATATCGAAGCCGATCCACGATTTGGGATCGGTATGACCGAAATGGGTGTAGGGAATGACCGCATGATGCATAAGCACCACGAGCGTCAGAAAGGTGCGGGAGCGGTCGAGCGAGGCGTTGCGCGCTTTGGCTTTTGGCGCAGCGCGAACGTCAGCGCCCGTTGCGGTATGGGAGATCGATGACATAAGCGCCTCGGCAGGCTGATGCTGCCGGATGTTGCCGCCGGGAACCCGATTCAGCAAGACCCAATCGGCAGATTTGCAAGGCCGATGCAATCCCGGATTTCCCGGACCGTGCCGCCGATCGCCGGACTGGCTGGGATCGGCGTCGGCGATCCGTCCGCTGCCGGCTTTGTTCGGGAACCGGTTCCACCGCCCGAAGTTATAGATCAGCGAAATCTCGAGCCGCGGCCCACGCGGCCAATTCGGAGCAAGCAATGACGATCTTGAAATGGGCGCTGATCTTCTTCGTGGTGTCGATCATCGCCGGCGTCCTTGGATTCACTGGCGTTTCGGCCGCGTCCGCCGACGTCGCCCGCTTCCTGTTTTACGTCTTTGTCGTGATCTTCCTGGTCCTGTTGATCCTGGGCCTCACGATATTCAGGGTGTAGGGGACGCTCTCGATCACAGCAGACGTCGTCGTCATAGCGATGAAGCAACCAACTCCGTCATTCCGTGGTGGTGCGCCAGCACCAGACCCGGAATCTCGAGATTCCGGGTTCGAAGCTCTGCTTCGCCCCGGAATGACGCTCCAAATATCTACAACCCCTCAGGCCACTTCCTCGATCTTGACCTTATCCGGATAGAACGCGAGGTGGCCGGAGATTTCCGTCATCGCCGGGAACGGCGTCTCATAGGTCCAGATCGAGTTTTCGATGGTCTTGCCGTTGGCCAGGACGCTGAAATAACTCGCATCTCCCTTATAGGGGCAGTGCGTGGTCCGGTCGGTGCGTTTGAGCAGCGCCATATTGGCGTCGCTGCGCGGCACATATTGCACGGCCGGGTAGCTGGCTTCCTTGAGCGTCAGGGCATGGGTGGTGTCGGCAATGACAACGCCGTCAGCTGTCACGCGGATGCGTTTCGGGTTCGCCGTAATGGTGATGGGATGGTCGGGGCCGGGGAGTTTCATGATGGTCAGCCTTTTCGGTCAGTCCGTTGTGATCGGTAGAGGCGATCTGGCACATTTCAAACGATTAGATCAGGAATATAGTGCCGTGGCACGTGACCTAGAAGGGCGTCCGCGCTAGGTTTGGGCGTCACGGTCGCGAGACCCTCAGAAGCCAGACTGGAGAAAACCTGGATGCCGATGGACGCCCACGATATCGAATCGATGATCAAGGCAGCGATTCCCGATGCCGAGGTGACGATCCGCGACCTCGCTGGCGATGGCGACCACTATGCGGCGACGGTGATTTCGGCCTCGTTCCGCGGCAAATCCCGCGTTCAGCAGCATCAGATCGTCTATCAATCGCTGAAGGGCCAGATGGGCGGCGTGCTTCATGCGCTGGCCCTGCAGACCGGGGTACCTAGCGGACCCGGGGTACCGGAGGGTTAGGCGGGGACGGCGGCCATGGCGGGCGGCGACCAACGCGGTGCGCTGTTTCGTCCCACATTGCCCAACCATCACAGCCGCGTCACCAATGCCGAGCTGTTTTTCGACCTGGTGTTCGTTTTCGCTGTCACGCAGATTTCACACACCTTGCTCGGCCGCTTTACCCCGCTCGGCGCATTGCAGGTCACGCTGCTGTTTCTGGGTGTCTGGTGGGTGTGGGTCTACACCACCTGGATCACCAACTGGCTTGATCCAGAACTAACCCCGGTCCGGGTCCTGCTGTTTTTGCTGATGCTCGGCGGGCTGGTGCTCTCGACCTCGATTCCGCAGGCTTTTGAAAGCAGGGGGATCTGGTTCGCGATCGCCTATGCCGCGATGCAGGTCGGGCGGACGATTTTTCTCCTGGTGTCGATCCCGCGGACGCAGAGTTCGATCCGGATGAACGCGGTCCGCATCCTGGTCTGGCTGTCGACATCGGCGGTGTTCTGGATTGGCGGTGGTCTCGCGCAAGGCCAGTCCCGGCTGTGGCTGTGGATGGTGGCCTTGGTGATCGAATATCTGTCGCCCGCGGCGCGGTTCTGGGTGCCCAAATACGGCATGTCCTCGATCGAGGACTGGGCCGTCGAAGGCGGTCACATGGCGGAGCGCTGTGCTGGCTTCATCATTATAGCGCTCGGCGAATCCATTGTCGTCACCGGGGCAACGTTTGCCGATCTGAGCTGGACCGCGGACAATGTCACCGCCTTCGTGTCGGCCTTTATCGGCAGCATCGCGATGTGGTGGATCTATTTCCACAAGGGCGCGGAAGCAGGGTCCGAACGGATTTCGAAATCCAGTGCGCCGGGGCGGCTGGCGCGACTGGCCTATACCTATCTGCACATGCCGATCGTGGCCGGCATCATTGTCGGCGCGGTGGCCGATGAGCTGGTGCTGAACCACCCGGCCGGCCATTCCGATGCGAAGACGGTGCTAAGCGCGATCGGCGGTCCGCTGTTGTTCCTGATCGGAACGATCCTGTTCAAGCACGCGATCCGCGGCTGGCTTCAGCTGTCGCATGGCGTCGGCATCGTTGCCCTGGCCATTTTGGCGTGGTTCGCAAGCGATCTGTCGCCACTCATGCTGTCGATCGTCACCACCGCGATCCTGATCGTCGTCGCGGTATGGGAAACCGTCTCGCTGCAATCGGGAGCTGGAACGTTTTCGAGCGAAGTGGGTGCCGGTTCGCGTAAAGAAAACGCGTAAAATCAAAGGTTAGAGCCTCGGTTCTGATTCAATCAGAACCGAGAAGGCTCTACGAATTCTCAGTCCGAAGCCACCAGCGCATGAACCGAAAACATGCCGGCCTTGTCGGTCCACGACTTTACTGCCGTCCAGCCGGAGCCGCGCGCCAGCGCCGAGAAGCGCTCGAGGCTGTATTTATAGCTGTTCTCGGTATGAATGCTTTCGCCGGCGCGGAACGCGATGCTGGTGCCGAGCATGCGCACGGTCTGCGGTTTCTTGCTGATCAAATGCATCTCGATGCGATGCCGCTCGCGATTGTAGATCGCGCGATGGCTAAAGGCCGAGAGGTCGAAATTGCCGCCGAGTTCGCGATTGATGCGCACCAGGACGTTGAGATTGAAGCGCGCCGTGACGCCGGCGGCATCATTATACGCCTCATACAGGACGCGTTCGTCCTTTTCGAGGTCGACGCCGATAATCATCTGCGCGCCCGCGCCGAGGATCTCGCGGGCGCTGCGCAAAAAGGCGCAGGCCTCATGCGGTTCAAAATTGCCAAGCGTCGAGCCTGGAAAGAATCCGACCTTCGGCATTCCCGCAATGGCCGCCGGAAGCGCGAACGGGGCGGTGAAATCCGCCGCCACCGGATAGACCGCCAGCTCAGGGAAATCCTTGCGCAGCGCGTCGGCCTGGACTTTCAGGAAGTCGCCGGAAATATCGACGGGCACGTAGGCGCCGATGGCGCAGTTCTCCAGCAGCAGCCGGACTTTTGTGGTCGCACCGGCGCCGAATTCGACCAAGGCCGCGCCCTTCGGAATGATGGCCGCGATCTCGCTGCTGCGATCCCTGAGAATCGAAAGCTCGGTGCGGGTCGGATAATATTCCGGCAGCCGTGTGATCGCTTCGAACAGCTCCGATCCCGTCGCGTCGTAGAAATATTTCGGCGACAGGCGTTTGGGACGTTGCGACAGGTCATCGATCGCATCGCGCGCGAATACCGAGGTCTGTTCATCGGGAAGATGCGCCTCGGCCAAAGCGGTGGCATGCACATTCATGATACTCTCCAGAACGCGCTTCGGGCGCGCGATTACTCAAGGAAAAAGTCAGGCGTAGTCGGCGAGGCGTAACCCCGTAAATTGCCAGCGGTGGTGCGGATAAAAGAAGTTGCGATAGGTGATACGGCTATGGCCTTGCGGCGTTGCAAGCGAAGAGCCGCGCAGCACTAGCTGGTTGACCATGAACTTGCCATTGTATTCGCCGAGCGCGCCTTCGATCGCGCGGTAGCCGGGGTAGGGCGCATAGGCGCTGCGGGTCCATTGCCACACGATGCCGAAGGCGTCGTTGAGCTGGCCGGCGCGGGCGGCGACCTCCCATTCCATCTCGGTCGGCAAGTGCTTGCCGCTCCAGCGTGCGAAAGCATCCGCCTCATAATAACTGACGTGGCTGACCGGGGCGTTCGGATCGACCGGCTGCAACCCGCCGAGCGTCATCACTTTCCATTCGCTATCGATCTGGCGCCAGTGGCCAGGCGCCTGCCACTCTTCGTTGGTGACGGTTGCAAAGCCATCCATCAGCCACAGCGTCGCCGTGCGGTAGCCGCCATCTGCCATAAAGCCGAGCCATTCGGCATTGGTGACGAGATCGCGGCCAAGCCTGACCGGACCGACCAGCGCGCGATGGGCTGGTTTCTCATTGTCGAAATGGAAGCTGTCGTCGGTATGGCCGACGGTGTGGATGCCCTCGTTGAGAGAGACCCATTGGTCGCCGCCGCGCGTTGAGGCCGGAAAGCGCCAGGCCGGATCATAGGCCGGCGGAATCGGGTTCTGCGCAAACGCATGGAGGATGTCGGTCAGTATCAATTCCTGATGCTGCTGCTCGTGATTGAGACCGACTTCGACCAGCGGCGCGAGTTTCGCCAAAGCATCCGCATCCGATGTCTGGAAGAATTTCACCACGGCGGCGTCGACGTGCCGGCGATAGGCGGTGACTTCCTCGGCGCTGGGCCGTGTCAGATGGCCGCGCTGGTGGCGGGCGTGCCGCGGTCCGGCGCTGACGTAATAAGAATTGAACAGATAGGCATAATCAGGATGAAACGGCTGGTAGCCCCGGCAATGTTCGCCGAGCAAGAATTGCTCGAAAAACCAGGTGGTGTGGGCGCGATGCCATTTCGCGGGGCTCGCGTCCGGCATCGACTGGATCAGCTGGTCTTCCGGTGTCAACGGCGCGGTGCGGCGCTCGGTCTCGTTTCTCACAGCGAGATAGGCTTCCACCAGATTCTGGGCGAGGGTGCCTGAATCGGAGAAAAGTGACGGATGGGGGGGTGCAAAGGCGGCCGCGGCGGATGCTGATTTCGTCACAGGTGTCTCCGTCGGGGAGAGAACGTTGATGTTGCGAACTGGTTCCTGGCGGACAGTCCGTCCTAGATAGGTGCTCCGTTCCGGGATAAAAGCCTCCCCGAACCATGATATTGCCCTCATCAGCCAATGGTCCGCCCCCCTCGCAGCCGGCCCCCGGTATGCCAGCTCTTCGCCATTTTACTTTGGATGCACAACGGTTTGGGCTACATATATGTTCAGTGTCGGGCTAGATGGACGAGGCGGCCGCGAGCCCATGCCGCGAGGGCTTAAACCCCGGAAGGAAGAGAATATGAGCATCGAGCAATTCATCGAGAACGAAGTGAAGTCGAACGACGTCGTGCTGTTCATGAAGGGCACGCCGCAGTTTCCGCAGTGCGGTTTTTCCGGTCAGGTGGTCCAGATCCTCGATCACGTCGGGGTCGGTTATAAGGGCGTGAACGTTCTCGAGTCCGCCGAGCTTCGCAATGGCATCAAGACCTACTCGAACTGGCCGACCATCCCGCAGCTTTACGTCAAGGGCGAGTTCGTCGGCGGATGCGACATCATCCGTGAGATGTTCCAGGCTGGCGAGCTGCAGCAGCTTATGGCCGAGAAGGGCGTCGCGGTCAGCGCGTCGGCTTAACCTTGGCCGCGCGCCAGATCGGCACGGCGCGGCTCGAAGTCATCGTCGCCGATATTACGACGCTGCGCGTTGACGCTGTCGTCAACGCCGCGAACACTTCATTACTTGGCGGTGGCGGCGTCGACGGCGCCATCCACCGTGCGGCTGGCCCTGAGCTGCTGGCCGAATGCCGCACCCTCCACGGCTGCGCGACCGGCGACGCCAAAATCACCCGAGGGTACCGGTTGCCGGCACGGCACGTGATTCATGCCGTTGGCCCGGTCTGGCACGGCGGCAGCCAGGGCGAAGATGCCGCTCTCGCCTCCTGCTACGCCCGTGCGATCGAGTTGTGCCAAAGCCATCATCTGGCGTCGGTTGCCTTTCCCGCGATTTCCACCGGCATCTATCGCTTTCCCGCTGATCGCGCGGCGCGGATCGCGGCTTCAACCACCGTTGATGCGCTGGCAGCAGCGCCGGCCGTAACACGCGTGATTTTCTGCTGCTTTTCCAACGATAGCGCCCGGCTGCACGCGGAGGTGCTTGACGAGTTCGGCAACCCTTGTGCCGATTGAACCGGCCGCTACACTCCGCGGCGCTTGGCTCCGGGGAGGGGACAATGAATTCACGGCATATGGCGCGGTCGCTGATCTCGGGTGCGTTGCTGACACTGGCGGCGCTATCCTCAGCCGGCGCAGAAGGCACCTTCGATATTCCTGCGGGGGCGCATTTCAACCCGCAAAAGCTTGAGCGCATCGGCGACTATTTTCGCGACCAGATTGCGAACGGCAAGATTCCCGGCGCGGTCCTCCTGATCTCGCAGCATGGCAAGCCGGTCTATCACGAATTCTTCGGTGTGCAGGACGTCGTCTCCAAGAAGCCGATGACCGACGACACGATCTTCCGCATTTTCTCGATGACCAAGCCGATCACGTCGGTTGCGGCGATGATGCTAATTGATGAAGGCAAACTGAAGCTCGACGATCCTGTCGCCAAATACATTCCGTCGTTTGCCAAGGTCAAAGTGGGCGTCGAAAAGCAAGCCGAAAACGGCGAAAAATCGCTCGAACTCGTGCCGGTGGACCGGCCGATCACGGTTTTCGACCTGATGACGCAAACCTCCGGGATTACCTACGGCTTCTACGGCGGCAGCCTCGTCCGCAAGGCCTATGCCAATGCCAAGATCTATGACGGCGATTTCGACAATGCCGAGTTTGCGGAGCGCATCGCCCAGCTACCGCTCGCCGAGCAGCCGGGCACGCTATGGGATTACGGCCATTCGACCGACATTCTCGGTCGCATCATTGAAATCGTGTCGGGAAAATCGCTGTTTCAGTTTGAAAAGGAAAAACTGCTCGACCCGCTCGGTATGACCGAAACCACCTTTTACGTCACCGATCCTGCGAAGCAAAAGTTGATCGCACTGCCCATGCCGAACGACAGCGATTTCAGGGTGGGATTCGTAAGCAGCGCGTCCGTTGCCATGAAATGGGAATCCGGCGGCGGCGGCATGGTCACATCCATGGCTGATTTTGCACGCTTCTCGAAGATGCTGCTCGACGGCGGCAAATTCGACGGCAAGCAATATCTCAGCCCCAAGGCGTTCGAGATGATGACGTCGGATCACGTCGGCCCGGATTCGGGCGTCAAGCGTGACTATTTCTATTTCCCTGGCGACGGGTTCGGCTTCGGTCTCGGCTTCGGCGTCCGCACCAATCCCGGCAACGCCAAGCCGCCGCCGGCGGGCTCGCTCGGCGAATTGAAATGGGATGGCGCCAGCGGCTGCTATTTCGTGATCGACCGCAAGCAGGACATGTTCTTCGTGTTGCTGGAACAGACCCCGTCGGAGCGTCAGAAGATCCAGCCGGCGGTCAAGAAGATGATCTATGAAGCGATGGAGAACTGACGGAGCCGCACGCCGAGCAGGCGTTGCGGTCGCGCTTGCGCTCCTCATCGTCGCGACCGCAGGCCGCGCCGAGCCGCCGCTTTCCTATTCCGTCAGCTTTTCGCACGCCGGGCTTGAGCGCGTCAGCGATTACATGCGCAACGAAGTCGCGACCGGCAAGATTCCCGGCGCCATCGTTCTGATCCAGCAGCACGGCCGTCCGGTCTATTTCGAAAAATTCGGCGTGCTCGACGTCGAGAGCAAGCGTCCGATGGCAGAGGATGCGATCTTTCGTCTCTATTCGATGTCAAAGCCGATCACATCGGTCGCGGCGATGATGCTGGTCGAAGACGGCAAGCTCGCGCTCGACGATCCCCTCTCAAAATACATCCCCGCATTTGCCGACGTGAAGGTCGGCGTCGAAGAGCCGAATGAAAGCGGCAAGCCGGCACTCGCGCTCGAACCGCTCAAGCGCCCGATCACGATCGAAGACCTGTTGCGCCACACCTCGGGCCTGACGTACGGATTCTATGGCGACAGCGCCGTGCGGAAACTTTATGCGAATTCCGATCTGTTCAAGGGCGATTTCGATAATGCCGAGTTCGCCGACCGGCTCGCAAAGCTGCCGCTGGCCGAGCAGCCGGGAACGCTGTGGGATTACGGGCATTCGACCGATGTGCTTGGCCGCGTCATCGAGGTGGTGTCGGGAAAATCCTTATTTCAGTTCGAGAAGGAACGCCTGCTTGATCCGCTCGGAATGCGCGAGACCGCGTTCTACGTCGCGGACGAAGCCAAGCGCCCGCGGATCGCCGAGCCGATGCCGAACGACCGCTTCACCAGTCCGATCGCCGGCATCCGGAATCCGATGCTGAAACGGCGCTGGGAATCGGGCGGCGCCGGCATGGTCGGCACCACAGGCGATTACGTGCGGTTTGCACAGATGCTGCTCAATGGCGGCACGCTCGATGGCAGGCGCTATCTCAAGCCTGAAACCGTCGCCCTGATGACTTCGGACCATATCGGGCCCGAGACAAAAATCGCGCGCGACTATTTCTATTTCCCCGGGGCAGACAGTGGGTTCGGCCTCGGCTTCGCCGTCCGCACCATGCAGCCGCCCAATACGCCGTTGCCGCTGGGCGAATACCGCTGGGACGGCGTTGCCGGCACCTTCTTCTTCATTGACCCCAAGGACGACATGTTCGTGATCTGCATGATGCAGACGCCGTCGCAGCGTGGCCGGATCGAGACTGAGGTGAAGACGCTGGTTTATGACGCGCTGGGGAATTAATCCTTGATCGGCTCTGTAACGAGCCGCACGCCGAACGAACTGATTACTTTTCGGACCGTATCAAACTCGGGTTTCGACGATCCATTGAAAGATTTGTACAGACTTTCGCGCGACAGACCCGTTTCCTTCGCCACGTTGGTCATTCCCTTTGCTCTCGCAACGGTATCAAGAGCAGTAGAAATATAGGTCGCGTCATCGGTTGCCAATGCCTCGTTCAGATAAGCGGCGATGGCTTCCGGGGTCTTGAGATAATCCGCCGCATCGAACTTCGAGATTTTCACCATCTGCTTTCCCTCTCACAATTCGGCAGCTATGTCTTTCGCTCGCTTGATATCCTTCTCTTGCGACGACTTATCTCCGCCGCATAAAAGGAGGACGATGGTGTTGCCGGTTTCTTGAAGTACACCTGGTAACCGGGACCGTGGGGTACTCTCATTTCGCTTACGCCCGCGCCCACTGGCTCAACGTCACCCGGATTACCAAGGCCGAGACGCTCTATGCGGGAAACGATTTTCGCTTGAGCTATCTGGATCCGCGAGGCCTGACAGCCACTTGTCGAATTCTTCAGTCTTTTGAATTTGAAACACATTGTATCCTATAGGATACTATTGTCAAGAGGGGTCTACGCGCCGCGCACGATCTCGCGCACCAGCCCGACCGTCTCATCGATCATCGCAGCCGTGACATCGAGATGGGTGCAGGCCCTGATTCGGCCGTCCATCATCGCCAGCAGCACGCCGCGGTTTCGCAGCGCCTCGACCATCCTGTCGCCGGTCACGCCGGCGCCGTCGGGGGTGAAGAACACCAGATTGGTTTCGGGCTGCTGCACCTGCATGCCGGCGATTTGCGAAAGCCCGCGCGCCAGCGCCCGTGCGTTGGCATGATCATCCGCAAGGCGGTCGACATGGTGGTCGAGCGCGTAGACGCAAGCCGCGGCGCAAATGCCGGCCTGGCGCATCGAACCCCCCAGGCGCTGCTTCCAGCGCCAGACTTCATCGATGAAGTCACGGGAGCCGGCGATCACGCCGCCGATCGGCGCGCCCAGTCCCTTGGAGAAGTCGATCCAGGCCGAATCCCATCCGGCGGTCATGTCGCGGGCGCTGATGCCTGACGCGACGCAGGCATTCAGCAATCGCGCACCGTCCATATGCGTTGCCATCCCGTTCGACCTGGCGATTTGCACGACCTCGTCGAGATCGGTCTTCTTCCAGATCGTGCCGCCGCCGATATTGGCGGTTTGCTCGGCGCTGACCACGGTCTGCGGCGGCTGGTAGCGCGTGCGCGGGTGCAGGGCTTTTCGAAACGTGTCGGGTGCGAACTGCCCGTCGGCGCCGGGCAGCGCCGTGATCTGGAATCCGCCGAGCGCGGCGTGCGCGCCGCCTTCACGCGCGATGATATGCGCGCTCTCATGCGCCAGGATCTCGTCGCCGGGCCGGCAATGCACCAGCGTCGCTGCGACATTGCACATGGTGCCGGAGGGCATGAACACGGCGGCTTCCTTGCCGAGCAGATCCGCGACGCGCTCGCAAAGCAGATTTACCGTGGGATCGTCGCCGATCTGCTCGTCGCCGACGTCGGCGCGCGCCATCGCATCGCGCATCGCGGGCGTCGGGCGGGTTTGCGTATCCGACAATAAATTGATGCGGACCGGCGTCTGCTTGGGATCGCGTGGGGCAGGGGTGTAGGTCATGGCGGGTTCTCTTGGTTCAGCAGAGTCTCAGCGAAGTGAGTATGCGTCATCTTGAGGTGCGAGCGCTCGAGCCTCGAAGGATGAGTCATATCGTCGCCGTCGCCCTTCGCGGCGCGCAAGAAAGCGCGCGCACCTCAGGGAGACGGCATCCTACTCAAACAAAAAGGCCCCGGCAAAACCGGGGCCCTTGATCTCGGCAAAGCGCTGACAGCAATCAGCGCGAATAGAATTCGACGATCAGATGCGGCTCCATCTGCACGGCGAACGGAACGTCCGACAGAGCAGGGATGCGGGCGAACTTCGCCGTCATCTTGGAGTGATCGACCTCGATGAAGTCGGGCACGTCGCGCTCGGCCAACTGCACTGCTTCCAGAACCGGGGTGAGCTGCTTGGAGGATTCCTTGACCTCGATGACGTCGCCGACCTTCAGCTTGAAGCTGCCGATGTTGACGCGGCGGCCGTTCACCTTGACGTGGCCGTGATTGATGAACTGGCGCGCGGCGAACATGGTGGACACGAACTTGGCGCGATAGATCACGGTGTCGAGACGGCGCTCGAGCAGGCCGATCAGGTTTTCACCGGTATCGCCCTTCATCCGGCCGGCCTCGACGTAGATGCCGTGGAACTGGCGTTCGCTGATGTTGGCGTAGTAGCCCTTCAGCTTCTGCTTGGCGCGTAGCTGCACACCGAAGTCGGACAGCTTGCCCTTGCGGCGCTGGCCGTGCTGGCCGGGACCGTATTCCCGGCGGTTCACGGGGCTCTTCGGGCGGCCCCAGATGTTCTGGCCCATACGGCGATCGATCTTGTATTTCGCCTCACTGCGCTTTGTCATCGCGTCCTCTTTGGTAAAGGTTGAGTGTTTTGAGGAAACGCGCCCTCCTGTGCGCCGGGAATTTCCCGGAGCCGACAGGCTCGCCTCTTAAGCTAAAGGGACAGGCCACGGGTCGCGAAACGCAACGCGGGCCGAAACCGGCCCGCGAGCAAGCGGTTTCTAGGGGAAAAGCCCCCATCCTGTCAAATGAATCGGCCTGATTTTATCGGGCCGTCCAAACGCCCTTATCCCCGGGATTCCGGCTTCGTCGCCGTCGAAACGCCCGGGAATGACGGCCGAAGCCGTCAGGTCGCGACCGCCCGGACCGGCTTTGGCTCCCCTTGCGGCCGGAGGCCGCGCAATTCAGCCGCTATTTCGCCGTTCAGCACCTGTTCCAGCCGGGTCAGGGTCTTGGCGATCAAGGCTGCGTCGGTGATCCGGTGATCCCAGCGGATCACGACATCGATGGTCTGGTCGGGCTCTACCACGCCATAACTGAGGATATACGGGCCGGGACTGAGTGCATGAAGCTCGCCGGCCCCATAGGCGGCGACGGAAGTGACCCCGAAGCTGCCGAAATAGTTGGCGCGCTGGCGTCCGAAATTCAGCCCGACCAGCCAGACCAGGCGGCGAAGCGGCAGCGGCAGCGCGGTTGCCCGCAGGATCTTTCGAAAGGCCGGGACCTCATCGACCGGGGCATCCTTGGCGTGCCGGATCAGCCGGTCGATTTCCGTCAGCGAGTGATCGTTTTCCAAGGCGATCTTTTGCGGCAGCACGCAATCCTCGCCGTCCTCGACGCGCGCGATTGCCACCATGCCGACGCTGCGCGGCAGTTCATAGAAATGCGGCCAGGGCCATTTGGCGTAAAGCGTGCGCAAAGTCGGCTGGTCTTTTGCGACCAGCGAGAACGCCTTGACGAAAATCGCCGCCCATCCGGGCGGCTGCATGGCCAGCGCGCGGGCTTCCAGCAACTGACGGATGTCGAGATTTCGCCGCAGCGAAACGAAGGGAACGCCGCGCGATGCGTGCATGAGATCGGCGACGAGACGGCGCGGAAGAGAGATTTTTCGAGCCGTTCCGCGCATCGTTCCACTCAGGTTTCCGCGATAGCGTAGCGGCGGACGAGTCTCGCCCGCCAGATCTTCGTCTAGCACGAACCAACGGGCCTGAGACCAGTATTTGATGTAACTCTTCCGAGCGCATCCCGTTGCATCCTCGCGCAAGTACATTGAAATTACTTGAGATTTTGCTGCGAAGTTATAGCGCTTCACCGCGTCGTGTTGCGTGCGAGCGCATCACTTTTGCTGCCCTGAGGATGGAACATGGAAGACTCACCGGCCGGTTCCCTGGAAGCAAAAACTACACGCGACGCGAAATTGACGACGTGGCGTCGCTCGACGAGGCTCGCGAACCCTACGCTAATTTGAGTTGCAATGGTGGCTGGTTCAGCACCGGAGGGATTTACTCCAGTGCGCCCTGACGCGGCGGAGCCGGGATTGCCTGGCCCGGACTGCAAAGCCCGAGGCGAAGCCGCCGGTAAAAATGGTGACAAAGGCGAGAACGGCGATGCCGATCAACATTTCTAGCGCTCCTTGCGCTTCGGCCAAATCCGCACGTTAGGCGCGGGCGCCGCTTCATGCCAAGCGGCACGGGGCTTATTTGGATGAGGCCCCTCAGATGAAGGAGCCCGGACCATGTTGATGCGAGTATCCCGAGCGGCGCTTTGCGCGTTAGTGATAGTTCCTGTCGTCTCGCCTGCTTATGGCCTGACCAGTCAGGAGGTGGTGGCCAAGCTCGAGTCAGCTGGGTATTCGCAGATCCGCGAAATGAAATCCGGAAAGATCATGACCTACAAGGCGGTCAGGGCCGGCAAGGAAGTGTCCCTCGTAATTGACAGCTTCGGCAAGGTCAAAGAGTTGCCGTAGAAAGTAATGCGGCACCTGTTCCTGCGTCGCGCGCCCTCCGCCAAACATAGGCGAACATCGAAAAGGCTTCGATGTTCGCCTGGGCTCGTCGATCCAGTTTCCCTTCGCCTTTAGTCAGATCTCTAGAACCCGGCCACAATCCGCAGCCACTCGGCTTCGCCGACCGCTGTGATGGAGAAGGGTCCGTAGTCCTCGTCCCGCCGCTCGATAAAGCTGCGCGCCTCCAGATGGCTTTGCGTGTTGATGCCGGCACCGATCACATGCACACGTTGGCCTTTGTTCCTGAGCTGGCCGATGAGTATCGCCGATCGAAGAGGACGAGTGCCTGATATGATCAGGGAGATCATGGAAGCCGCCGGGCACGCTCGGCGGCTTTTCGCTATTTGTTATCGTGAAATTAACCGCGTTGGAGACGGGCCTGCAACCATGCATCGATCATCATGTTGTCTCGGCAACCGGAGGTAATCAAGATGATGGAGATCGGCACGAAGTCACCCACCAGCTTTGAGCAACGCTGTCTGATCTTAAATGCGGCAGCGCATTCCGTCCGCCAAAGATCCATTCGAGGAGGGGAGGATATTGAAGGGTGGCGTCTTTCTCGTTTGATGCGCGACGCCTGTACTGACACTCAAGTCAAGCTTGCCGAGCGGAAATACGGAGTGTGGCTGCAGGCCGCCTCGGGAAAAATACTCAGGAACTGCCAACCAGGAATCTAATAAAAGGCCGCCGCGACTGGCGGCTTTTTTAATCGCGTTTCAGTCCCGACAGGCGGGCCAAAACCTGTTTTAGCCAGCGGTTCTCTCGCTCGAGAGATTCGATGGTGCGGTGAAAAATAAGTACATCAGCACCGTCGCTCTCTAAAATCGGAAGAGGGCCTGGCGGCGCGATCTTCTCTTGATAAACCATCATTGGCGCCCCTTCCTGCAGAGGCAAGGCACCGAGGCGTTTATAGTTCCAGCGGGGCGCCAGAAGAATTCCGGCGGGATCCCGCCAACTAAGACCGTCGACTCAGTGGTGCGCGCATGATCAGGCTGACAGCGCAGCGCACCAGCTTCGGTGCCTCGCAGCCTGAAGAAATATCGATCTTTTTCGCAAGCCGAAACATCATCCAACTTGCCTGAGGACAGATGGTTCGGGCTGCTTATGGTGCTGGCGTGGCGAGCGGCTTGGTTTTGTCCACTACGTAAATACCAAGCACTTTGAATGGCTTATCGCCGGAAACCTTGACGTCATGGATGGCGCCGGTAGGAATTGAATAGGAGTCGCCGGCTTTCAGGTGCTGGGTCTTGCCCTCGACGATGAGGTCGGCTTCACCTTCCAGCACATAACCGGTTTCGATGCCGGGGTGGGTATGACGTCCAGCGGTGCCGCCTGGCTGGACTTCGGCAATGCCGGTGATGGTCACGTAGCCGTCCGGAAACT
This sequence comes from Bradyrhizobium canariense, assembly GCF_900105125.1. Taxonomy (NCBI): domain Bacteria; kingdom Pseudomonadati; phylum Pseudomonadota; class Alphaproteobacteria; order Hyphomicrobiales; family Nitrobacteraceae; genus Bradyrhizobium; species Bradyrhizobium canariense. The sequence goes on from NZ_LT629750.1 coordinate 363,117, forward strand.
CGATTTTTTGCAGCGGGGTGCGTTTGATGCCGCTTTGCTGCGCGAGCGCGCCGCCTGCAAAGGTAAAGGCGGCGACGGTTAATCCGAGCAGAATTTTCTTGATCATGATTTTTTCTCCCTGTGCGGCGACCCTAGCAGCGTGAGGTAAAGGGGAGAAGCGCGCGCTGCATGGGTCCGCGCGAACGGCCGCTTCAGCGCTTGATGCCTTCGAAACTCACGGCAATCCCGCGGGCGAACAGCGACCAGTCGAAGCCGAGCGCCAGCGCTACGTAGCCGCGGTCGATCATCTGGTTGGCTTGTTCGGCCGTGCGCGCGGCGCCGCCGATCGGAACGCCGCTTTTCAGGATGCCGGCTTCGGCTTGCGCGATCAGCGCCAGCACTTCGGGATCATCCAGCCGGCCGCGCTTGCCGATGCTGGTGGCAAGGTCGCCGGTGCCGATGACAGCGACGTCGATGCCCGGCGTCGCCATGATCTCGTCGATGCGCTTGACTGCCTCGACATGCTCGATGGTGACCATGCAGATCATGTCGTCGTCGGCGGTCGCCATGTAATCGGGCATCGAGACGCCCCAGCGAAACGGGGCGTGAAACGGGCCCCACTGCCGGTCGCCGCGCGGCGGATAGCGCACGCTTCGTACGGCTTTTTCAGCGTCCGTGTGGTTGCAGATCATCGGAAAATTGATTCCCAGGGCACCGAGATCCATCGGCGCCTTGGCGAGCCAGGGTTCGTTGGCGGCGATCCGCGCCAGCGGCACGCAAGGCGTGCCTGAGGTGGCGACGATCATGCCGTGCGCGGAGCCGAGATCGATCGGACCATGTTCGAGATCGACAATGATCCAGTCGATCCCTGAACGGGCCATGATCTGAACCATCTGTATGCTGGGAATGGTCGCGATCGCGCCGAATGTCGGACGCCCCTCGCGCCATAGTTTGCGGAGGCGGTTGAGCGGGGCAGGCGCTGCGGTCATCAAAGGCTCCGTCCGATTTAGCCGATCGCGGCCACCGGAAAACTAGCAGCGGGGAATGACGACGAAAAGATCGGGCGACCCTTACGCGGGGACTCGGCCGCCGAAAAACGGCATCAGCGCCTGGCTCAGCGTGTGCGGCCGATTCGAGGTGAAGATCATTTCGGCACCGGCCTGATCGGCATCGCTGCCGGGCGACCCCAGCAAATCCACGACCCGCCGCGCAATCGCGGGCGCGGGATCGATCCAGTCCACCGGCCACGGTGCCAGCCGGACGAGCCGGTCCATCAGCAGCGGGTAGTGGGTGCAGGCCAGCACCACGGTATCGGTGCGCGCCGAATTGGGATCGCCGGCCCCGACAAAACACGGCGCCAGTTCGGCCAAAATTAGGGAATCGCTCACTTCAGCGCCGCCCAACGCCGCTTCCGCAAGCGCTGCGAGATCCGCCGAACCCACCAGCGTCACGTCGCAGCCCTGGGCAAAATCGCGGATCAGCGCTTGGGTATATTCGCGCTTGACGGTGCCCTTGGTGCCGAGCACCGACACGCGCTTTGTTGTCGAACTGGCGCAAGCCGGCTTGATGGCGGGGACCGTTCCAACAAAGGGCACGGCGTAGGCGCCGCGCAAATGCGACATCACCAGGGTCGAGGCCGTGTTGCAGGCGATCACGACGAGGTCGGGAGCATGCGCCGATATCAATTCGCCGATCAGCGGCACCACCCGCGCGGTGATCGCCTCTTCGCTATGGTGGCCGTAGGGAAAGAACGTGTCGTCTGCGACATAGACATAATGCGCATCGGGCCGCGCCTTTACGATCTCGCGCAGCACCGTGAGGCCGCCAAGGCCGGAATCAAACACGAGTATCGTTGGGCGAGCTGACACGTCGTGATCTTGGCCGATCCGGGTTACCATTCGGTTGTTATCGCATACCGGCGCCGCGGCGCAAAATTGTGGTTGCGCAACGGGTTGCCCCGTTCTCATCGCGTCTTGGATAACCCAAAACTTGGATAACCAAGACAAATAGCGCGTCTCGATCAGCTCTCGGCGAACACGCGCTTGAAGATCGTGTCGACGTGCTTGAGGTGATAGCCGAGGTCGAACTGCTCCTCGATCTCGGCATCGCCGAGATATTTCTTCACCTCGGGGTCTTTTTTCAACAGCGTCTGGAAGTCGCCTTCACCGCGCCATACCGGCATCGCGTTGCGCTGCACGAATTTGTAGGCGTCCTCACGGCTGGCGCCCTTCTGCGTCAGCGCGATCAGCAGCCGCTGCGAATGCACGAGGCCGCCGAGCCGGTCGAGGTTCTTCTGCATGTTCTCCGGATAGATCAACAGCTTGTCGATCAGGCTGGCCAGGCGGTTGAGCGCGAAGTCGAGCGTCACCGTGGCATCGGGACCGATCATGCGCTCGGCCGAAGAGTGCGAAATATCGCGCTCGTGCCACAGCACGACATTCTCCATCGCCGGTGTCACATAGGCGCGCACCATGCGGGCAAGGCCGGTGAGATTCTCCGACAGCACCGGATTGCGCTTGTGCGGCATCGCCGAGGAGCCTTTCTGGCCCTCCGAAAAGAATTCTTCGGCTTCCAGCACCTCAGTGCGCTGCATATGGCGGATTTCGGTGGCAAGCCGTTCGATCGAGGAAGCGATCACGCCAAGCGTCGCGAAATACATCGCGTGGCGGTCTCGCGGGATCACCTGTGTCGAGATCGGCTCCGGCACCAGGCCCATCGCTTTGGCGACATGCGCTTCGACGCGCGGATCGATCTGGGCAAAGGTGCCGACCGCGCCCGAGATGGCGCAGGTCGCGACTTCCTTGCGGGCGTTGACCAGACGCTCGCGGGCGCGGGAAAATTCCGCATAGGCATAGGCGAGCTTCAGCCCGAACGTGACGGGTTCGGCGTGAATGCCGTGCGAACGGCCGATGGTCGGTGTCATCTTGTGCTCGAAGGCGCGCTTCTTCAGCGCCGCCAGCACCTTGTCGACGTCCGATATCAGCAAATCAGCGGCTCGGGTGAGCTGCACGTTGAAGCAGGTGTCGAGCACGTCGGAGGAGGTCATGCCCTGATGCACGAAGCGCGCCTCGGGACCGACGATCTCGGCCAGATGGGTCAGGAAGGCGATGACGTCGTGCTTGGTCTCGCGCTCAATCTCGTCGATGCGCGCGACATCGAAGGTGGCGTCCTTGGCCTTGGCCCAGATCGTCTTGGCGGCTTCCTTCGGGATCACGCCGAGTTCCGCCAGCGCATCCGCCGCATGCGCCTCGATCTCGAACCAGATCTTGAAGCGGGTCTGCGGCTCCCAGATCGAGGCCATTTCCGGACGAGTGTAACGGGGGATCATGGGCGACTCATGGCTCGAATAGCGCGAAATGGGGATTACGCTGCACTTTAGCAGAGCTGTTCCGGTGAGACAAACGGCCTTCCGCGACGGCCTAACTGGCAAGTCCGGAACCCCTTTAGGCCGGCCCCGTCAGTCACATAATATTGACTGACAGATATTGAAATCTGTCAGCGAGATCATTATAACTGTCTTAGCCACTGCGAAAGCGCAGGGACTAGCCAAGAAACTTACCGAGAAACTTTGCCGAGAAACTCCGATGACAGCCGAAATCATTTATTTGACCTCACAACTCCATCACTGGCTCAATGAGCGCGTGGCCCGCCATCTGGCCGCACAAGCTGCAAGACTTACCCGCTAGGTAGTGCCAGGCAGCGGAAAACCAATGGGGCGCATATGAACGAAGTCGTGGTTCTGACCCCTGAGCGTATTCTTGAAGTCACAGAAGACGTGCTGCGCCGCTATGGACTGGCGAAAGCAACCGTCGTGGACGTTGCCCGTGCGCTCGACGTGAGCCACGGCAGCGTCTACCGGCATTTTCCGAGCAAGGCGTCGTTGCGCGAAGCGGTGGCCAAGCGATGGCTTGACCGCCTCAGTGAGCCGCTGGCCAAGATCTCCGAAGGCTCCGGTCCCGCACCTGTGCGTCTTGAACGCTGGCTACGGGCGCTATGCTCTGCCAAGCAGAAGAAGGTGTGCGACGATCCTGAAATGTTTCAGACCTATCTGACATTGGCGCGCGAGGCCTGCGGGGCCGTGAAGGCCTATAAGGAAGGTCTGGTCGACCAAATCGCGGATATTTTGTCTGATGGCGTCAAACAGGGCGCCTTCCATGTCGCCGATGTCAAAGTGTCGGCGCGCGCCATTTACGACGCCACCATTCGCTATCATCATCCAGCCCATGCTGACGATTGGAAGGATCCGGCGCTTGCGGCGCGGATCGACGCTTTGCTCGAGCTGTTGCTGAAGGGCCTTGAGACGCCGCGCAAACGGTAAGCCTTTAGGGCCGATCGACATTGAGGATTCCCAAGCGGTTTGATCGCTGATTCATAGAGCTCCGTGATTCGACACGGAGCGGATGATGGCGGCGAAGCGATACGAGTTGAATGAGACGCAATGGGCGAAGATTTCACCATTACTGCCGGGCAAGGCTGGCGACCCGGGACGGTCAGCTGCGGATAACCGCCTGTTCGTGAACGGATGTTTGTGGGTGTTACGGTCGGGCGCGCACTGGTGCGACCTGCCGGAGCGGTACGGCAAGTGGAAGACCGTGCACCGGCGCTTCAGCCGCTGGTGCCATGCCGGCGTCTGGGAGCGGGTGTTCGCCGCGCTGAGCGCCGATCGCGACAACCAGTATTTGATGATCGATAGCACCATTGTTCGTGCCCACCAGCAGGCCGCAAGCGGAAAAGGGGGGCCAAAGATCAGGCGCTGGGGCGCTCCCGAGGCGGACTGACCACCAAGATCCATATGCTGGCTGATGCGCTCGGCCGTCCGTTCCGCTTCATCGTCACGGCCGGACAGGTTGGCGACATCACCCAGGCGCCGGCGCTGCTCGACGGCCAAAGCGGCGATGCGGTGCTCGCCGACAAAGCCTATGACAGCAACGCCCTGCGCGCGATCATCGCCGGGATCGGCGCAACGGCGGTGATCCCGTCAAACCGCACCCGTAGGATCGTCATTCCGCACGACGCCGACGCCTACAAACAGCGCAACCGCATCGAGCGCTGCTTCTACCGCCTCAAACACTTCCGCCGCTTCGCTACCCGTTATGACAGACGAACCGCCAACTTTACCGGCTTCATCCATCTCGCAGCCGCCATGATCTGGATGCAATGAATGTCGATCGGTCCTAGTTCGCTCGAAAACGCCTCAGACCATCTCTCCACGCGCGGCAGCCGCGGCGTCGCGGATCGCAGCGATGTTCGCCTTGTAGCTTTCCACGGTGCCGCCCTTGAACACGGCCGATCCGGCGACAAAGGCATTGGCGCCTGCGGCTGCGAGCGGGCCGGAAACATCCGCAGTCACGCCGCCATCCACCACGATATCGATCGGCCGTCCCGCGGTCATGGCCCTGATGTCGCCGACCTTGCCGAGCGCCGAGCGAATGAAGGCCTGGCCGCCGAAGCCGGGGTTAACCGACATCACCAGCACCAGATCGATCATGTCGATCACATATTCGATGCTGCTGATCGGGGTTCCCGGGTTGAGGGAGACTCCGGCTTTCTTGCCGAGCGCGCGGATCGCCTGCAGCGAGCGGTGCAAATGCGGACCGGCCTCGGCATGCACCGTGATGTGATCGCAGCCGGCCTTGGCAAAGGCCTCGAGATAGGGATCGCACGGCGCAATCATCAAATGGGCGTCGAAGATCTTCCTGGTGTGCGGCCGCATCGCCTTGATGATGTCGGGGCCATAGGAAATGTTGGGCACGAAATGCCCGTCCATCACATCGAGATGAAGCCAGTCAGCGCCGGCCGCATCGACGGCGCGGACCTCTTCGCCCAGTCTGGAGAAATCCGACGCCAGGATCGACGGCGCGATGACCAGAGGGCGTGACGCAAATTGCTGGGACATGTGCGTTTTTCCGGAAACCATCTTCAAATGCGTGCGGAACGGTCTTCGCGTAACATGCGTGGGGCCGGGGGGCAATGCAGCCCGCGGTTCCGCCGGCTGGCGGATCGATCCGGTGCAAAGGCGAAGTGGCGTGGCACGGCATGTTCATCGAACCAGAGCAGTGCCAGGCCGATGCACGATAAAAGTTCGTCATAACGCGCATGCATTGTATTTCCGCTGTGGATAATTGAGGCGCTGTCTGTATTTAAAATACCTCTCGCGCCCATGGATGGTGGCGGGTCACATGCGATGGCGGCAACGGCGCTAGGCTGGTCACAAGCCCAACTGGTGTGTGAGCTGCTTCACAAAAACTCCCTTCGAATGGATGTATGTGTGGCGCCGGGTTGTCGGCTGCATGGTAATGCAGGAGGACGCCAATGGAACGGGGAATGGAACGCAAGCTATCAGCGTTGGAACTGCAGGCCGCCGACGCGCTACGTCGGGCGAGACGTCTGCCTGTAGGCCCGCACCGAAACGATCTACGCCAACTGGCTATGGGGCTGCTTTGGCTGCATCGACATGGCATGGTCGAACTGGTCAAGGACCGCACCGCTTTTGAGCATTCCATCGATCAGCCACACCACGACGTGAGGGCTGTCTTGCGACGGTAGCGCGGCGTGTTAGCCGTGGCCAACTACTCCGTGTTCTCGCCGGACGAAGAGCGCGACATGTGAGCGCGTGCGGGCGGGCTGGCTCTGCGACCCCGCACCCTGGAGTAGCGTTTCCCCGACTCAGCGAAAAATGCTCTTCTGCACGACCCCTTGGGGGAGGGGCCGGAGCCAAAGGAGATGAGCCAGATTTCTTTCGCGCTTCTGATCGCGCTGAGCTTGGCGCTTACCGGCTATTTCGGGTTAGCCGCCTGGCGCTTGTCAGGTGAAGATCACACAGAGATCACCGGAACAATTTTGCTCAGAAACCGGTGAGCCTCCGGCGCCACAATCCGACAATTTCGTTTGTCGAGAAGTCCTGCGATGTATCGTTGTCATTTGGCTGCACTAGTCTTTGGCTTGCGGACACCATTTTAATCCGCAGGCGCCACGAGACTGGCGATGGACCCATTTGAGAAAAAGCCGATTTTACCCGTCGACGTCATGATTACGCTTGCGATCAACATCGTTGTCGCGGTGCTCGGCTATTATGCCGTTATGTTGTGGGGCTCGTTCGGGGGCTAATTCTTCCGAATAGTGTGAACCAGCTCACAGCCATAAGCGACTACCGGAAGCTATGGCTAGCGAGAGTTGGAACCCCACGGCAATGATGCTTAGGAAAGATCTTCTGACGATTGTGATTGCGCTCTGCGTCGCGGGGTATCTCGCGATGACGCTGGGTTTCGTTGCGCATGATGATCTCGGCTTTTCAAGAGAGAAAATCCGCGCCGCCGCGGCCCTTTCGGCGATCCTGTTGGGGTTGCTGCTGGTAATCGATTATCTGGGCAAGAAGCTGCGCCGTGCCAAGTAATCAATGTAGACGTCGTAATGCCAGATAACGATTTCGCGGCTGCGATTTTGGAGAATGAAGTCGTTCTCACACACATCGATGACGGCCATGTCTATCATTTTCCGATACTGGCCAACGGCACTGTCAGCCTGCAGGGGGCACGCTTTGAGCCAAACCCCAAGGCCCAATGCAATGCCGCCGCGCATCTGATTGATGCTCACGGTGCGGCGCGGACAGCCTTAAGCCGCTCGCGGGCCTGATGGACGGCTAGCTCCGGGCTGTGGCCCGCACCGCTGATGACGTGTGCAAGTTCACATGCCGGATGGTGGTGAGTGTGGCTAAAGCAATCACGATACCGAACGCAACGATCAACGCGGCGAAAATAAATCGTGGGCCCATTACGCGGCCTCCGCACTACAATCTCCACCCGGCCAGCATTCTAACCATGGCGTGCCCTTGTTCAACCCGGGAGCCGTCGCAATTTGTTCAAGAAATGCGTGGCAAGATGGGGTAACTGTTGTCGGCCGGATGTACGCCTCCAGCAGCCAAGGGCCTCGGGGGATCAATGCCCCCGGGGCCATTTCTTTGGCCGCACGTCTTTTTGACTGCACGCCTTTGGCCGTGCATGCGCACATGGCTGGATCCGACTGCGACCGTTAGATCGAAAATGAGTTTTTTGTCTCGCGCCTCTCAATCGTCACGTTCTCGGCAAAAAGGCGACAAAGCGACGCGCGAACGTGGCTTGATGTGGCGTGGTGTGTCGGGGTGACGAGTTGGCTTACAAAATTGTCGCGGAGAGAGACAGCGAGACTGTCAGAAGCGAGCGAGACAGCTTGCTTATCGCTATCGCCAAGGCGCGTATCTGGGCCGACGAGGGATGGCGTGTCGTCGTTACCGACGAACACGGGGTTACATTAGACCCCGCCGTCCATGCGGGGTTTTCGATTCCGTCATTCGACCGAGACGCGAACGATGCCGGAGCGCGTCATGCCGAGAGCGCGGGCGGCGCTGAGGGAGACGTCGATGACTCTTCCCCGAATGAAGGGGCCGCGATCGTTGACGCGACAGCGGATTGATTGGCCGGCGTGAGTCACCGTGACGATGCTTCCGAACGGTCTGGTGCGGTGAGCGCAGGTCATCTCGCCGCGGTGCCCACGGCCGCCGTAATAGGAGGCGAGGCCGGTCTCGGCTTCGCAGGCGGAAGCCGCTGTAAGCGCAACGAAAATCGTTAAAACAGATCGATACACAAAGCGGCCCTGTCTGCTGCAATTGATTGGATAGCGCTTGGGCTCGGAAAAAGTTCCCTGAAAGCCAGGAGGGCTTATCCGGGCCAATGTCGCGCGGACATAGTGCGAGTGCACAAATCCCTCGCGTCATCGCCAGGCTTCCTTTCTCTCACCGCGCGCGCATTGACGAAGTCAGGTTGAAGGAGCGCCCAAAAGAGAACGAGAACCAACAAAGTAACGGCGAAAAACCCTCATCCGGTCGCCACAATGTTCCTTCACGACAGCGTGACTAAATGGGGGAGATGTCCATGAGGGCACAACGAGTTTCGAATTCGCTTGGGGCGCACAAGAACGGGACGCACAGAAACAACGGTGAGATCGAGGGGCTTCAATCTCAGTTGGCCTTGTTCAATCAACAGATCGAAGAACTCGAAAAGCGCCAACCCGAGAGCTCGAAAATCGACGCCCTGAAGGCCGGCGCACTTTTGCTCTCTCGTCAAATTGACGACCTGCGGTGTGCACAGGCGACGGATGAACTGGCTGGGTTGCTGGCCAAGTAATTACCCGGCGTTTCCATTTTCAGCTCCGGCGCGAGGCAAATTCTGCCGCAGCGGCATCAATTGCCGGGCTCTCGAACCATCCGGTACACAAAGAATGCCTGTTTTTTCCGGGCTTTTTGTTGTGGCACATCATTTGCTGAAACAATCGGCGGAAGGTGTGAACCGCGTTTTGCGGCGTGTATCGGAGTTTGATCATGCTATTTGCTTTGGGTGCCGCGTCGACCGCATTGAGCGCCATGCAGTCGCTGACCTCATCGGCCTCGTCCTCGACGCAATCCACGGGCTTCGGCCAGGGCTCGTCGGACCCGTTCGAAATCAGTCCGGCTCCGTCGTCGACGAGTTCATCTCAGGCCACCACCGGCTTCAGCGGCGGGGGCTCACAGATATCGCCGGCCACGATGCAGGCGCTGCTTGCGGCGCAAGGCCAGTCGTCGACGACAACTTCGGCATCGACCAGTTCGTCTGACGCGCTGCAGAATCTGTTTTCGCAGATCGACGCCAATGGCGACGGCCAGATCACCAAATCGGAATTCGAGAATGCGCTCGGCGCTGGAGGAACCAACGTCGCGCAGGCCGACGACGTGTTCAGCAAGCTGGACACCAACGGCGATGGCAGCGTGAGTCTCAGCGAATTGTCGTCGGCGTTGAAGGGAGCCGGCGGCGGTCACGGGCATCATCATGCCGACGGTTCGAGCGGATCCGGCAACTCCAGCAGTGCCGACCCGAGCACCGATCCGCTGTTGCAGGCGCTGCAGGCTTCGTCCTCTACCTCGACATCGGGTAGCAACGCCTTGAGCTCGGCGTCCTTGACAGCTGTAGACTCTTCCTCGCTGACGCCGATATCGCTCAGTGCGTCATCGTACAATGTGACCCAGCAGATGATTCAACGCCAGGCTCAGATGATGTCGTCGTTATCGGCTTTCAACGCCTGACGCGAATAGCCGTCCATGCTTCGGTTACGGAGCTGAGGCGCTGCTCAAACATCATCGCTAGCCGAAGCGGTCTTGCCAGGCCGGCAGCGCGCCGGGGAAGGGCAGTGCGGTTGCCGCATACACGCCGCGTGCGATCGCGCGTGCCGTGACATTGGCGGCGACCATGCCAAGTTCGGTGAGACCGAACAGCGGATCGATCGGCTTTTCGCAGGTGGCGGCTGCGAACACCACGTCGCCATCGAGCGGCGCGTGCACCGGATAGATCGCACGGGCAAATCCGGTTTGCGCGATCATGGCGAGCCGCCTGGCCTGCGGCTTTGTCAGCACAGCATCGGTCACGACCACTGCCAGCGTGGTGTTCTCCACGGCGGTGATCGCGGGACCGCCCTTGAGGCGCATCGTGAGCATGTCTGACGTGAACGAAGTCGGCAGGCCACGCCCGCCATACTCGCTGTCGATTTCAAACGGGGCCGCCCAGAACCACGGCCCGTCGCCGACCGTGACGCTGCCGACGGCATTGACCACCGCGAGCGCTGCGACGTTGACACCGCCTGGTGTCGCCGCCGAAGCGGAGCCCAGACCGCCTTTTAAATTAGCCACGGTGGCGCCGAGGCCAGCCCCGACGCTGCCGAGCGTGAATGACGTGCTTGCGGCGGCCGCCGCGGCATAGCCGAGATCCCGGTACGGAGCAAAGCGGCCCCATTCCTTGTCGCCGCCGTTCAACAGATCGAAGCAGATCGCTCCGGGCACGATCGGAATCACGGCGTCGCGAATCCGGAATCCGCGCCCCTGTTCAGCGAGCCAGGCCTGGACCCCGCCGCCGGCTTCGAGCCCAAACGCCGAGCCGCCTGAAAACGCGATGGCGTCGATCTGCTCCACCGTGCTGACGGGATCGAGCAGCGAACCCTCACGGATGCCGGGCCCGCCGCCGCGCACATCCATCGAGGCGACGGCGGGGCGGTCGAAAACCACCGCGGTGACGCCGGACGCCAGCGTGGCATCCCCGGCATGACCGACACGGACGCCCGCGATATCAGTGAGGAGGTTTTTCAAGAGGCTGGTCCATCGGGGCTTGATCGCGTGGCGCCTATCGATCGTTCGTCACACTGTGACAGTTGCGAAAAACGCTTCAATTGTCGAGAGCCATCCGGATCATTCTGGCGAGCTCCGGCTTGCGATACGGCTTGGCGAGCAGCCGCACGCCGGCATCGAGGCGCCCATGATGGACGATCGCGTTCTCGGTATATCCTGACGTGAACAAGACCTTGAGCGAAGGGCGCCGCCGCAGGGCTTCATCGGCCAGCAGGCGGCCGTTCATGGACCCCGGCATGATCACATCGGTGAACAGCAGATTGATCGCAGCATTGGCATCGATCAGATCCAGAGCTTCCCTGGCGTTGGCTGCTTCCAGCGTGCTGTAACCGAGGCTGTGGATCTGGGTGATCACGTATTTGCGCACCAGTGCATCGTCTTCGACGACCAGGATCGATTCGTGTCCGCCTTCGAGCGGCGAGAACGCCAGCATCTCGCCTGCGCCCTGGTCCAATCCGAACGCCCGCGGCAAGTAGAGCTTGACCGTGGTTCCGTGCCCTTCCTCGCTGTAGATCTTGATGTGTCCGTTGGACTGCTTGACGAGGCCGTAGACCATGCTGAGGCCAAGGCCGGTGCCCTTGCCGATTTCCTTGGTGGTGAAGAACGGATCGAACACCCGTTCGATATCCTTGGCGGCAATTCCCTGGCCGGTATCGCTGACGGCAAGCATGACGTAGTTGCCCGGCGTAACCTCGGCGTGCATGTCCGCATAGGCTTCATCGAGGTAGGTGTTCTTGGTTTCGATCGCGAGGCTGCCGCCGGCCGGCATGGCGTCGCGCGCATTTAACGCGAGGTTGAGAATGGCGGTCGTGAGCTGGTTTGGATCGACCAGGGCCGTCCACGCATCTTCGGCAAGCAATGATTCGATCTGGATTTGCTCTCCGAGCGTCGGGCGCAGCAGCTTCACCGCTTCCAGCACCAGCGCATTGACGTCGATCTCTCGCGGCTGCAATGGCTGCTTGCGCGCAAATGCGAGCAGATGCTTGGTCAACTGGCCGCCGCGCTCGGCGGCTTCGTCGATCATCTTGGCGATGGCTTCGAGTTCGGGACGATCGGCAACGGCATCGGCCAGAATCCCGATGGTCCCGGTGATGACGGTGAGAATGTTGTTGAAGTCGTGAGCGATGCCGCCGGTCAATTGGCCGACGGCTTCCATCTTTTGCGCCTGGCGGTACTGCGCTTCCGCAGCCTGCTTTTCCGTGAGATCCCGGCCGACGAAGAAATGCCGCCGCACCGGCTCCGACCATGTTCCCATCCATGTCAGCGTCACGTCGCGGCCGTCCTTGTGGACATAGCGGGTCTCGAAATTGCGCATTTGCCGTCCGCGCCGCGCCGCCCGCATCTCCTCGCGCGTGCGGTCGAGATCGTCGGGATGAATGAATTTGACGGCGCTATGTCCAATCATTTCCGCGGGCGTGTAGCCCAGGATGGTCATCGAGCTCGGGCTGACCTGGACGAAATTCCCTTTCGTGTCGGTCACCAGGATGAGATCCTGTGAAGTCTCGAAAATACGTCGCCGCTCCTCGATCTCCTGATTGAGCGCCTGCTGCGCCCGCTTGCGCTCGCCGATGTCGCGCGCGGTTTTGGAGACGCCGACGATCTGTCCGCTCGCCGACCTGATCGGGGAGATGCCCAGCGAGACTTCTACCGGCCTGCCATCCCTGTGGAGCCGCAAAGTCTCGTGTTGTTCGATCGCTTCGCCCCGGCCAGCTCGATCGAGGATGTCACGCACCTCGGCGCGTCGGTCGGGCGGGACGATGATGTCGATGCGTTGTCCGACGGCCTCGGCGGCCGTAAACCCGAACAGGCGTTCAGCAGCACGGTTCCAGCCGGTGATGGTGGCATCAAGCGTCTTGGTAATAATGGCGTCGTTGGATGATTCCACGACCGCGCTGAACAGCCGCTCGCGCTCGGTATAGTGATCCCTGTCGGAAGCGGCTTGCCGGCGCAGCGACTGCAGCAGGCGAGACAGTTTGGCCTGCAGGGCGACGTTGTCGACGAGCAGCACCGTCAGAACAAAACTTGCCGCAAAGAGTCCATAGATCCGGCCGACATAAAAGCCGAGGTCGAATCTGGCCACGTTGACCATCGCCGACAACGCGATGTCGAACAGCCATGCGCAGAGCACGACCATGAGCCAGACGTCGATCAGGGTGTGCGGTCGTTTGAACCAGAGCACGAGCAGGGCCGCGAAGCAGCACAGCAATATCGCCGACACGACGCCGATCAAGACGGGCGTATAATGGCCGTCGCTCAGCAGCGTCGGCAGAATGTCGTGCCCGCCGGTCACGACCCAGACGACGGCTGCGATCGTAACGCCGACGACGATGGCGCTCGTCAGGATCGCGCGGACGGCTGATCCCTGTATTCGGGGGCCGCCGTCCCTGTCTTTCAGCAGCGCGTAAGCCAGCACCAGCAGCGGAAATCCGCCGTGCCAGATCATGTAAAGCCAGACCGTGGTCTGCGGCCCGGCGTGGAACAGCCCGCTTGGTGCAAACAGGCCTGGAAAGGTCAGGGCGTGAGCGAGCGCGGCCGCCGCTGTGAACAGATATCCGCTCGCCAGCAGCAAAAGCGCCCATGAACGCGAGATGCTGAACTGCGAAAACAGCAGGATCGCGGTGATCAGATCGTTGACCGCAAGCGCGGACTGATAACTGGCGACGAACGCCGGAACCGGCGTAAGCGGCATGCCGGCAAAAGGCACCACGAATGCGAACAGGATCGACGAGATGCCGACCACGGCGAGCGCTGTGGCACGATCGCGGCGTGTCGCCGGTGTCGTCGAAAGGAAGATTTTGTGATCGTCGTCCGCCTGCACCTGCACTGTCGCCTCCTGCAACCGGCTCGCATGCCATACTAGCGCGCCCGCTGAATCGGCATATTTAGTCGATATGCCAATATCATCCGCGTCAATTTTGCCATGGATTTCGCTATGGCCCCGGCTTAACGCGCATGCTCCCTGCGGATATTGCGGCGCTTCCGATCGCTTCAACCCAAAGTTACATATTCCTTAATGGAATCGGAGACCAACCGGTAGCAGTAACCGCATCTTTACTCACAGGCCGAATAATGTCCGGGACGCTCTGACAGAAGTCGGAATTACCAATGTAGGCTGGCTCAAAGCCGGTCCGGGAGCGCAAATGTCCCGCATTTTAGTTATTGACGATCAATCCGATGTTCGCGCGATGATCTCCATCGTGCTGCGGGTCCACCATTTCGAGATCGTAGAGGCCGCGAGCGCGGCAGCAGCGTTGAAAGCGTTCGAAGATTCGAGCTTCGACCTCGCGATCGTTGATATCTTCCTGCAGGGAACCAGCGGTCTCGATCTCATCAGGACGATGCGTGAGCGCGTTCCGAACCTGCCGGTGGTGGCCATCTCGGGAATGACGGCGCTCGACTTCGTTTCCGCGTCGCCCGAATTGTCCGACGTCATATGCTTGCAGAAGCCGTTCCGGCCCAAAGACCTGGTCCGGGCGATCGACGCGGCGAATGCGTCGCTGCGACGTCCCGTTGCAGCAGCGCGTTAAACGGGGCGGCAGCGTTTCCATAAGCGGCAAACGAAAACGCCCCCGCGAACCGGGGGGCGCGATATCGTGGTCGAATTCAGGGTATCGAGAGCCCGATCTCAAGCCCCTTTGGGATTGATCTCGGTGTAACCGCCCTTGGCATCCCATTTGTAGACGACATAGTCGAGTTGCTTGATGTCGCCCTTGGCATCGAACTCGAGGGGACCGATCACCGTTTCCCACGAATTGGCCTTGATCGTATCCATGACCTTCTTCGGATCCGTGGTGCCGGCTTTCTTAACGGCGTCCGACCAGACTTGCATCGCGGCGTAGGTGTAAAGCGTATAGCCCTCGGGATCGATATTCCTGGACTTGAATTTTTCGACGATGGTCTTGGCGGTCGGCTTGTTGCGGGGGTCGGGGCCGAAGGTGAACAGCGTGCCTTCGCCGGCAGGCCCCGTGATCGAGGCGAACTCCTTGTCGGCTAGCGCGTCGCCGGCCATCAGAACCGTCTGCAGGCCCTGGTCGCGCATCTGGCGCAGGATCAGGCCGGCTTCCTGATGGTAGCCGCCGACATAGACCAGGTCGATGTTGTTCAGCTTCAGGCGCGACACGATGGCGTTAAAATCCTTGTCGCCCGCGTTGTAGGATTCGAACAGCTTCTCGGTGACGCCGGCCTTGTTGAGCGCTTTCTTGGTCTCGTCGGCGAGGCCTTTGCCATAGGTCGACTTGTCGTTGAGGATGGCAATATTCTTGCCCTTGTAATTCTTCGCGATGTAATTGCCGGCAACAGTGCCCTGCTGGTCATCACGGCCGCAGACGCGCGCCACGTTCCAGAGCTTGCGCTCGGTGAACAGCGGATTGGTGGATGCCGGCGTGATCTGCAACACGTTGCCGTCGGCATAGGCCTCCGACGCCGGGATCGACGACGAAGAACAATAATGGCCGGCGACGAACGGAATTTTCGCGCTGCCGATCTTTTCCGCGACCGAACGCGCCTGCTTGGGATCGCAGGCGTCGTCCTCGACGTCCAAAGCCAGCTTCTTGCCGAGCACGCCGCCGGCCTCGTTGAGATCCGCCACCGCCTGTTCGGCGCCGTTCTTCATCTGCCGGCCGAACGCGGAGTTGCTGCCCGTCATCGGGCCGGCGACAGCGATCGTGATGTCCTGCGCAAGCGCCGTCGTGGACAGGACCAGCGACGCGCCGAGTGCCAGGCCGATCAGCTTCAATGATTTCATGAGGAGTCCTCGCGGTGGATCGCTACGGGAATTCCCCGGCTGGCGGCCGGGTCCGGAAATTATCGTCATTGTCGGCTGATTTTGCCATGAAGTCATCGGCAAATTTCGGGCAAATCCAAGGGGCCTTCGCAGCATCTTGCCGCAGCGCACGTCTTCCTGACGCTCGCTGGAACGACTCCCGCGCGGCATTATCCGCGCCGGCCGCCTTCCAGATAGGCTGACCGAACCTCCGGACGCTGCAGCAGTTCGCCGCCTGTTCCGCTCAGCGTGATCAGGCCGTTGACCATGACATAGCCGCGATGGGCCAGCCGTAGCGCGTGGTTGGCGTTCTGCTCGACGATCAGCACGGTGAGGCCGTCCTGCCGGTTCAAGGTCCGGATCGCGTCAAAAATCTGCCGCGCGATCAGCGGCGCCAGTCCAAGCGAGGGCTCGTCCAGCATCAAAAGGCGAGGGCGGCTCATCAACGCTCGGCCGATCGCCAGCATCTGCTGTTCGCCGCCGGACAATGTGCCGCCGCGCTGGGTCATGCGCTCCTTGAGCCGCGGAAACAGCGTGAAGACGCGTTCCAGCCCGGCGGCGCGATCGCTCTCGCTGCAGTCGGTGGCGTCGGCGCCCATCTGCAAATTTTCAGCCACGCTCATGCGCGGGAAAATCCGCCGGCCCTCAGGCGATTGCGCAATGCGCAGCCGCGCGATCTGATGCGTCGCCACATCTGTGATATCGCGGCCGTCGAACTGGATCTGGCCCGCGCGCGCGCGCGGCTTGCCGAAGATCGTCATCATCAGCGTCGACTTGCCGGCGCCGTTGGCGCCGATCAGGGCTACGATCTCGCCGTTGTTGATGTCGAGATCGACACCCTTCAGCGCCTCGATCTTGCCGTAGGCCGCGCGCAGGCCGCGGATCGCGAGCAGGGGATGAGTCATGCCTTGCTCTCTTTGTCCGGTTTCCCAACGGCGGACGTCGTGCTCCCGCCCCCTGAAAGGGGGAGGGTCGGGGAGGGGGTCACGCCGCGCGCACGACTTTCAACATGCGTCAAAAGGTCGGTGAGCACACCCTCCAAGTTCGATAATACGTCGTTGTTCCAATACCGAACGACCGCAACGCCGTTATCCGCGAGCCAATGCGTACGGCGATCATCGGCGTGCTTCTGCTGTTCAGCATGCTGTCCACCGTCTACTTCAATGGCGAGGCGCAGGCTCGGGCAATAGAAATCAAGCGTGAATGGCCCGACCGGATGCTGCCTCCTGAAATGAAGGCCATTAAACTGGTCACGGCGAAGTGCATGCCACAGCCGATTTTCAGCATCAGTCATGTTCCCGCGAAGATTTCGCGCGCGCGCAGTCATCCTCCGCGTGCGAGAGAAGCGTGACCCCCTCCCGCCCGCTTCGCGGTCGACCTCCCCCTTGCAGGGGGAGGTTAAAGAACCATCGTTAGCGGTCATGTGCCGCTCTCCATCACCGCGATGGCTTCCTCTTCGTCGGCGCCGAGATAGGCCGCGATCACCTTGGGGTCGTCGCGAATATCCTGTGGCGTGCCTTCGGCGATCTTGACGCCGTAATCCATCACCACGACGCGGTCGGAAATCTCCATCACCACCGACATGTCATGTTCGATCAGCAGGATCGAGGTGCCGTGATCGGAGCGGATCGAGAGCAGCAACTCGCTCAAGGCCGCGCTTTCACGTGCGTTCAGTCCGGCGGCCGGCTCATCGAGACAGAGCAACGCGGGTTCGGTGCACATCGCGCGAGCGATTTCGAGACGGCGCTGGTCGCCATAGGGCAAATTGCCGGCGGCGTCATCGGCGCGGTCGAGCAGCCCGATGCGATCGAGCCAGAGCTTTGCCAGATCGATCGCGCGCTTCTCCGCACTGCGCCAGGATGGCGCGCCGATCAGGCCGAGAAAGGTCAGACCCGAGGCGCGCATCAGCGCGTTGTGCTGCGCGACCATCAGGTTTTCCAGCGCGGTCATGCCGGGAAACAGCCGGATATTCTGGAAGGTGCGGGCGACCTTGGCCTGTTTGGAAATCCGGAAATCATTCAGCCGTTCGAGCTGGATCTGCGTGCCGTTATCATGCGTCAGGCGAATGGCGCCTGAACTGGGCTTGTAGAAACCGGTGATGCAGTTGAATACGGTGGTCTTGCCGGCGCCGTTAGGTCCGATCAGCGCCGTGACCTCGCGCCGCTTCGCAGCGAACGACAGATCGTTGACGGCGACGATGCCGCCGAAGCGCATGGATAAATGATCGACGCTGAGAATGTCGTCGCCGCTCATCCATGTCCCTCCTTGACGAGGTCAGATGAGATCGCTTGCGAGTGTCGCAGGAACACGGTCGGTGCGCGATGGCCGATCAGCCCGCGCGGCCGCCAGATCATCAGCAGCACCATCGCGACGCCGAACACCAGCATGCGGTATTGTTCGAGACCGCGAAACAGCTCAAAGCCGCCGATCATCGTGAGCGCCGCGAGGGCTACGCCGAGCTGCGATCCCATGCCGCCGAGCACGACGATCGCCAGCACCAGCGCTGATTCCTGGAAGGTGAAGGATTCCGGACTGATGAAGCCCTGCCGGGTGGCGAAGAACGCACCGGCGAAACCGCCGAACATCGCGCCGGTCGCAAATGCCGTCAGCTTCGTCGTTGTTGTGTTGATGCCGAGCGCGCGGCAGGCGACCTCGTCCTCGCGCAGCGCTTCCCAGGCGCGCCCGATCGGCAGACGGCGCAACCGGATCGTCACCCAGTTGGTCAGCAGCGCCAGCGCCAGTATCAGATAGAACAGGAATACGATGCGGTGGGTCGGCGAGAATTCGATGCCGAGCTTGGCGGCGAGGCCGTCCTCGCCGGGCGTGAGCGGAATACCGAACAATGTCGGGCGCGGAATGCCGCTGACGCCATTTGGGCCGCCGGTCAGGCTCTGCCAGTTGATGATCACGAGGCGGATGATCTCGCCAAAGGCGAGCGTGACGATGGCGAGGTAGTCACCGCGCAGACGCAGCACCGGAAAGCCCAGCATGACGCCCCACAACGCCGCCAGGATGCCGGCCAGCGGCAGACAGATCCAGAATGACAGGCCGAAATTGGTTGCCAGCAGCGCGTAGGAATAGGCGCCGACCGCATAAAACGCGACGTAACCGAGATCGAGCAGGCCCGCGAGGCCGACGACGACGTTCAATCCCCATCCCAGCATCACATAGGTCAGCACGAGAATGCCGAGGTCGAGAATGTAGCGCTGATCGTAGAAAATCACCGGCACCAGAAAGGCAAAGATCAAGAGCAGCGGCGCGATGGCACGCCGCGCGACCGCAAGGCCGCTTTGCACCGACGGCGGAACGGTCCTGACGGTACCGAGCGGTCCCCACCATTGCCGCAGCAATTCGATAACGATGCTGCCGCCGAACACGATCGCGACCATGGAAGCGAGATCGCCGAACCTCGTCCAGTAGATCAATTGCCCGGTGGGGCCGGCCTCGGTGCGAACGCCGATCATCAGCGAAAACAACACCAGCGCGACCAAGGCGCTGATCAGGGCTTTCTTGAAGATGAAGGCTGCGCCCGGCAGGCGCGAGGCGGGCGTTGAAGTGGTTGCCACGCGCTCGTCCGTCAAACTTTTTCGACTTCGGGCCGGCCCAGAAGGCCGGTCGGAAGGAAGATCAGCACGATGATCAAAATCGAGAACGCCGCGACGTCCTTGTATTCGACGGAGAAGTAGGCCGACCACAGCGTCTCGATCAGCCCGATCGCAAGCCCGCCCAGCATCGCGCCGGGCAGCGAGCCGATGCCACCAAGCACAGCCGCGGTGAAGGCCTTGATGCCGGCGACAAAGCCCATGAAGAAATCGACCAGTCCGTAATACAGGAGGTACATCATGCCGGCGACTGCAGCCAGCGCCGCGCCAATCACGAAGGTCATGGAAATGGTGCGGTCGACGTCGACGCCCAACAGCGCCGCCATGGTCTGGTCCTGCTCGCAGGCGCGCATGTCGCGGCCGAGCCGGGTGCGCGACACCAGCCAGGTGAAAATCGCCAGCAGCACGATGGTGGTGACGACGACGATGATCTGCGCGTTGGACAACCGCACCGCAAAACCGTTCTTCTCCAGCAGCGTGTAGCCGCCGGTGATGATGGGCGGCACCGGCTTGACCCGCGCGCCCTGGGCCACTTGCGAATAGTTCGACAGCACGAATGACATGCCGATCGCCGACAGCATCGGCGCCAGCCGGAACGAGTGCCGCAGCGGCCGGTAGGCGATGCGCTCCACGGTCCAGCCATAGAGCGCGGTGATCGCCATCGAGACCAGAAGCACGATCAGCAGGATCAGCGGAATCGCGGTGAGGCCGATCGAGACCAGGATCAGGAACGAAATCAGCGCGATAAAGCCGCCGATCATGAAGATGTCGCCATGGGCGAAATTGATCATGCCAACGATGCCATAGACCATGGTGTAGCCAATGGCGATCAGGCCGTAGATCGAGCCAAGCACGATGCCGTTGATGACTTGCTGGGCGAAATAGTCCATGCGCTGCCGTTAGTTGGAGCATTTTCCGGCAAAGTGGTCCCGGTTTGCCGTCGAGAAAATGCTCGCCTCACAAATTCCGCGGCGATGGCCCCGGCAGCCCAAACGACGCGTCGTCTCGTTTTCTAACAGTGGGAACCGGGGGCGGCAACAGCACAGGGCGTGGCTGCAAGGCGTTGTACATAGGTACTTTTGGGCAGGGTTCCGGTGCCACAGTCGTGACAAGCGACGGCCACGCAAAGATCAAGGTGGAACCCGGCGTCCTTGCGAAACCAATCGCGCGCCATCGGAGTTGGTTGTGGCTTAGGATCAACAACGGAGATCTTTGATGTCCAACCAGAACCAGCCGGGCCAGCAGAGTCAGAACCCCAATCAGAAGCCCGGCCAGCAGCAGCAGGGCGGCGGCCAGAAGCCCGGTCAGCAGCAGCAGGATCCCAGCCGTCAGGGCCAGAACCCCAATAAGGATAAGGATCGCTAGTCCGCATCTGGACGAAGCGGGAGCAGGAAAGTCCCGCCGAAAGGCGGGATTTTTCTTTGGTAGCAGGTGAAATCGGGTCCTCGGTCACGAGGTGCACCCCGCTGCCCCCAGGAAGGCCGCTCCGGCTGACCCACGTTAAGGTAAATAAAGGGTTTAAATTGCCGCTCGCTATTTAAGCGCGTTACCTCGCTCCATGAGGCCACCGTCATTCGGGGCCCTGCGGAATAGCGGGAAGCGATATGTTCAGGAACTGGCGGATCAGTTCATTCAGCGGCGCGCTACTGGCGGCCTATTTCATCCCGACCTGGACCACCGTCGCCTTCAAGATCATGGTTTCGCCGATCCATGGCCTGTTTGAGCGGCCGAACATTTCGGTGGCGCTGTTCATCAGCGATCATCTGCAACTGGCCGCGGTGACGACGGTGCGCGCGGCATGGTTGCTCGCTCTGGGCAAGCTCACGGTGGTCGCGTTCTTTGCGATCTTTCTGGTCTTCACCGCCCGTGCCGTGGTCCGCAAGACGAGCGGGGGCGACGAAGCATTGGCGATCGCGCTTGCCATCGGCAGTGTGATCAGTTTTGCCAGCATGATGATGGCTTCGCAGGTCGGTGAGACCGCGGCGCTTCAGCTGCATGCGACGGAACTATTGATGCTGCTCGGCACCGCCATCGTGATGGTGTTCGAACGTCCCGTCGAGACCGCGCCGCAGAACCAGGGCGCGATTGCCGATTTATCCCTTCAGCAAGCCCAACTCCTGGACAATCGCTGACGCCTCCTTGACGGCGTGATTGGCCGCGGGCACGCCGCAATAGATCGCCTGCTGCAGCAGGATTTCCTTGATATCGTCGGGCGTAAAGCCGCCATCCGCGAGCGCCGCGCGCACGTGCAGGCGAAATTCGTCCCATTGACCGAGCGCCACCATGGTGCCGATGACGAGTACGCGCCGCGTGCGCTCGTCAAAATGCGGCCGGGTCCAGATCTCGCCCCACGCGTAGCGCGTGATCATGTCCTGGAAATCGGTGTTGAACGAATTCCGGTTGGCGATTGATTTGTCGACCCAGGCATTGCCGAGCACCTTGCGGCGCTGAACCATGCCGTCGTCCCGGCGTTTTTGATCGTCCATTTGCTTTCTCCTTCGTCATTGCGGGGAGCCAACGGGTCCCGGCTTCGGCGGGCCCGATGATAAACTCCGCGACGAAGCAATCCAGATCGTTCCGTGGGTACTGGATTGCTTCGCTGGCGCTCGCAATGACGGCATTCGTGTGAATTAACGTTGCGTCAGGAAACCGACCACGGCGTCGGTAAAGGCGTGCGGCTGTTCGACATTGGAAATATGCGCGGCGTCGAAAATGGTGAGGCTGGCGCGGGGGATCTGGCTGCGGATCAATTCACCGGCCGCAAGCGGCGTTGCCATGTCGTGGCGCCCAGCGATCACCAGCGTCGGGCTTTTGATCTTCGGCAGCAACGCACGCTGGTCGAGCGTGCTCAGCGCCTCACAGCAGGCGAGATAGCCCTGCACTGGCGTGGCCAGCAGCATCGCCTTCATATTCGCCGTGATCTGGGGTTCGCGCTCGCGAAAATCCGCGGTCAGCCAGCCCGCGATCACGGTATCGGCCACCGACGCGAGGCCGCCTTCCTTCACCGCCTTGATGCGGTTGAGCCAGTTGGTCGGATCGGCATAGTAGCAAGCGGTGTTGGACAGGATGATCTTGTCGAGGCGCTCCGGCGCGTTGGCGCCAAGCCATTGTCCGACCATGCCGCCCATCGACAGTCCGCACCAATGCACTTTCTCGATATTGAGATCATCGAGGATGGCGAGCACGTCGCGGCCGAAGCGCTCCATGGAATAGGGGCCGGGCGGCACGTCGGATTTGCCGTGGCCGCGGCGATCATAGCGGATCACGCGAAAAAGCTGCGTGAGCGCCTTCATCTGCGGCTCCCACATCTGCAGGGTGCAGCCGAGCGAGTTTGACAGCATCAGGGTCGGTCCGCCGTCGCGGCCCTCGACGGACACGTTGAGCAGGCAACCATCGGCGTCGATCATCGGCATCGGGATTTCTCCGGTATCTTATTGTCTGTCGAGCGAAGCGAGCAGCCGGTCGATCAGCGGCTGCGCGACGCCCTGATAGGCCATCGGTTCGAACAGGTCTGCAAGTTTTTTGGCGTCGAGCCACTTGGTGACCTTCGGATCCCCGGTCAGCACGTCGCGCAGGCCTTTTTTCTCGGCGACGGCTTTTTTGCTGGCGGCCTCGACCAGATGATGGGCCTCGCTTTTGCCGATCTTTTCCGCCAGCGCCATCGTCACGGACTCCGCCATGACCAGCCCGCGCGTGGCGTCGAGATTGGCGCGCATCCGCGCCGTATCGACTTCCAGGCCTTCGGCGATATCGACGATGGCTGCGAGCGCACCCGATGTGACGAGCAGCAAGCTCGGCATGGTTGGCCATTCCGCGTGCCACGGTCCGGCGCTGCGTTCGTGGTCCTGCACTTGGGCCGCGAAAATCGTCGCCGCCAGATTGGGCGCCATGGTGGCTGCGGCAAGCGCGGTGGCGGCGGCGACGGGATTGCGTTTGTGGGGCATGGTCGAAGAGCCGCCGCGGCCTTCGCCTGAAGGTTCGAAGGCTTCCGCAACATCGGTCTGCATCATCAGCGACACGTCGCGCGCGATCTTGCCGCAGGTGCCTGCGACAATGGCAAACACCGAGGCTGCTTCCGCGATGCGGTCGCGATGGGTGTGCCAGGGCGCGTCGGGCAGCGGCAGCCGAAGCTCTTGCGCGAGTTGCTCCGCGACCAGCAATCCCTTGTCGCCGAGGGCGGCGAGCGTGCCCGCAGCGCCGCCGAACTGCAATGCCGGTCCCTCGCTCCGCGACCGCCGCAGTCGCGTCCGCGAGCGATCGAGCGCGGCGGCATATTCGGCAAGCTTAAGCCCGAACGGCATCGGCAAGGCGTGCTGAAGCCAGGTGCGGCCCACGACCGGCGTATGGCGATGCTGTCGCGCGAGCCGGGCGAATCCTGTGATGGCGCGGTCGATGTCGGCAAGCAGCGCATCGATGGCAGCACGTAGCGTCAGCATGCCGGCGGTGTCGATCACGTCCTGGCTGGTTGCGCCCCAGTGGATATAGCGCGCGGCCTCGGCGTCGGTCCTGGCAACAGCCGCGGTGAGCGCCTTGACGAGGGGGATCGCGAGATTGCCGGACGTGGTCGCGGCCTCGGCCAATGCGCCAAGATCGAACGCCGCGGCCTGGCATGCACTCGTGATCGGTCCTGCCGCGCTTGTGGGGATGATGCCGATGGTGGCTTCGGCGCGCGCAAGGGCTGCTTCGAAATCCAGCATGTGCTGGAGATAGGCCATATCGTCGCAGACCGCGCGCATGGCGGCGCTCGACAGGACAGGCGCGAGCAGGGGTGAGAGGGCTGTACTCATGATGCGCGCGACCTAACCATTCCAGCCTGTATCTGCCAATGCTTTTGCCTGTTACGCCTGCGAATATGCATCGCTATCAGCCCAACGGTCCCCTTTCATTTCGGCTTGCCGTGCTTTACTTCAGGGCTGGTACCGGCGCGGGGCCGCGCCCGAGCTTTTCAGGAGACGAATCACATGGCCATGACAATGAATGGCGAGGTCCAGCTTGCGGCGCCGCGTGAAGCCGTGTGGGCCAAATTGAACGACCCGGAAGTGCTCAAGGCCTGCATCCCCGGATGCGAGGAACTGGAAAAAACCGAAGACAATGGCTTCCGCGCGGTCGCCAAAATGAAGGTCGGGCCGGTGTCAGCGCGCTTCAAGGGGCGGGTCACGCTGAGCGATCTCGATCCGCCCAACGGCTACAAGATCACAGGCGAGGGCGAGGGCGGCGTGGCGGGATTCGCCAAGGGCGGCGCGACGGTGGCCTTGGCCGACAAGGATGGCGGCACGCTGTTGACTTATAATGTCGAAGCGCAGATTGGCGGCAAGCTCGCCCAGCTCGGGCAGCGGCTGATCAACGGTTCGGCCAAGAAACTGGCCGACGAATTTTTCGCTAACTTTGCCAAGGCGGTGCAAGGTTAGTCCGAAAGGCTAGTCCCGACCAACTCGCCGTAAGTCATATCTGGCCATGCCGCAGGTGAGGTTGCTCATTACCGGGATGGCCCATATTATGGCTTCTGGAATGATTTTAAACGCCTGTTCTGTCGATATGCGGCAGCGCAGATGAAGAGAGTGCTGATGGCCAAAATTTCCCTGATCGTGAACGGCAATCCCGTGAACGCCAATGTCGACCCCCGTACCCTGCTGGTCCAGTTTCTGCGCGAAAATCTGCGGCTGACGGGCACCCATGTCGGCTGCGACACGTCGCAATGCGGCGCCTGTGTCGTGCATCTCGACGGCAAGGCCGTCAAATCCTGCACCACGCTTGCGGTGATGGCCGACGGCCATGAGGTCAAGACCATCGAGGGCCTTGCGCCGGATGGCGCGCCGCTGCACCCGATGCAGGAGGCCTTCCGCGAGCATCACGGTTTGCAATGCGGCTTCTGTACGCCCGGCATGATCATGACCGCGGTCGACTTGGTTCACCGCAAGGGTCACGATCTCAGCGACCATACCATCCGCGAAGAGCTTGAAGGCAATCTCTGCCGCTGCACTGGCTATCAGAACATCGTTCTATCGATCGCCGCGGGCGCCAAGGCGATGGCGAAATCCGACCTCGCTTAACCGATATCATCGCGACCGCGACCAGGAATCTCTCATGTACGAATTCAAATATCATCGTCCGGCGACTGTACGGCAGGCCGCCAATCTCCTGATCAAGAATGAAGACGCCAAGCTGATCGCCGGCGGCCACACGCTGGTGCCGGTCATGAAGCAGCGCCTTGCCAGCCCGCCGCATCTGGTCGACCTCTCCCATATCGAGGGCCTGAACGACATCGAAATGAAGGGCCGTGCGCTCGTCATCGGCGCCACCGCCAAGCATGCCGAAGTCGCGACGTCGGCTGTTGTCGGTGAGGCGATCCCTGCGCTCGCCGAACTGGCAGGCCTGATCGGCGATCCCGCGGTGCGCCACAAGGGCACGATCGGCGGCTCGCTCGCCAATAATGATCCGACCGCCGACTATCCGGCCGCATGCCTTGCGCTCGGCGCGACCATCGTCACCAACAAGCGCCGCCTGAAGCCGGAGGAATTTTTCCAGGGCTTGTTCTCCACTTCGCTCGAGAGCGACGAGATCATCACCAAGGTGATGTTCCCGGTGCCGAAGAAGGCCGCTTACGTCAAATTCCGCAACCAGGCCTCGCGCTATGCGCTGGTCGGCGTGTTCGTCGCCAAGCGGCCGTCGGATGTGCGCGTCGCCGTCACCGGAGCCGGCTCCGACGGTGTGTTCCGCGTCGCCGCGTTTGAAGAGGCGCTGAAGAAACGCTTCTCGCACAAGGCGCTCGACGGTTTGACGGTGCCCGCGGAAGGCCTGAACAGCGATCTGCACGGCAGCGCCGAATATCGCGCGCATCTGATCGGGGTGCTAACGCGCCGCGCGATCGAAGCTGCGAACGCCAAAGCGTGAAGTCACCGATTCCTGGATCATCAAGATTGGCCCACTCATGAGTGCATCGGCGTTACCCAAATCCGTCGATGCAATGCTTGAGCTTCTGACCTCGCGCGGCTATCTCGCGGAGCGTTCGCTCGCGACCGTGACCTATCTGTCGCTGCGCATGGGCCGGCCGTTGTTTCTGGAAGGCGAGGCCGGCGTCGGCAAAACCGAAATCGCCAAGGTGCTGTCGGCCGCACTTGGGCGGAAGCTGATCAGGCTGCAATGTTACGAGGGCCTGGACGTCGCATCCGCGGTCTACGAGTGGAACAGCGCGGCGCAGATGATCGCGATCAGGCTTGCGGAAGCCGCCGGCGACACCGATCGCGACCAATTGTCATCAGATATTTTCGCCGAACGCTATCTGATCAAGCGGCCATTGTTGCAGGCGCTGGAGCCGGATACGGCAGGCGCACCGGTGCTGTTGATCGACGAACTCGACCGCGCCGATGAAGCGTTCGAAGCCTATCTGCTCGAAATCCTCAGCGATTTCCAGGTGACGATTCCTGAATTCGGCACGGTGAAGGCGCCACAGCCGCCGATCGTCATCGTCACCTCGAACCGCACCCGCGAAATTCACGATGCGCTGAAGCGCCGCTGCCTCTATCACTGGGTCGATTACCCCAGCGCTGAACGCGAGCTTGCGATTGTCAAATCCCGTGTCCCCGGCATTTCGGCAAAGCTGTCGCAGCAGGTGGTCGGGTTTGTCCAGGCGCTGCGCGATCAGGATTTCTACAAATCGCCCGGCGTGGCCGAGACCATCGACTGGGCCACCGCGCTCACCGAACTCGACGCCCGCTCGCTGACGCCGCAAGTGGTCGGCGACACGCTCGGCGCGCTGTTGAAATACCAGGACGATATCGCGCGGATGCAGGGCGACGCCTTGCAGAAGGTGCTCAAGGAAGCGACGAGCGAGAATTAGCTCGCGCGTTGCGAAACAACAATCGTCATTCCGGGGCACGCGAAGCGTGAACCCGGAATCCAGAGCATGATCCGGAAAAGTGAACCGGTTTTCCGAAAAGATCATGCTCAAACAAAGAGATGAGATCAGGATCCGATTCAATCTAATCGGATCCTGATCTAGAGATTACAGCACGAAATTCCGGGTTCGCGCCGGTGGCGCGCCCCGGAATGACGAAAGTGAAAATGGCCACGCCAGCTCCCACTCCGTCAGTTACCGGCCTGATCGCCGACAACGTCGTCGGCTTTGCCCGCGCGTTGCGCGCGGCCGGGCTTCCGGTCGGGCCGGGCGCCGTGATCGATGCGCTGAACGCGCTGCAGGTGATCGAAATCGGCAACCGCGCCGACGTCTATGCCACGCTGGAAGCGATCTTCGTCAAGCGGCACGAGCACGCGCTGATCTTCGAGCAAGCTTTCGACCTGTTCTTCCGCGCCGCCGAGGACTGGAAGCACATGCTGGATTCGGTGCCGCTGCCGGATCAAGCCAGGAAAAAGCCGCCGCCGGCCTCGCGCCGTGTCCAGGAGGCGTTGTCGCAACCGTCCATCAGCGAAACGCCGCAGGCCCAGGAGCAGGAACTCCGCCTCTCGGTGTCCGACAAAGAAGTGCTGCAGAAAAAAGACTTCGCCCAGATGAGCGCGGCCGAGATCGCGCAAGTGACGCGCGCCATCGCGCAGATGAAATTGCCGCAGGCCGAATTGCGCACCCGCCGCTACCGGCCGGATGCGCGGGGCTTGCGGCTGGACATGCGGCGCACGCTGCGCGGATCCCTGCGCACCGGGGGCGACATCATCGACATCCATCGCCTGGGGCTGATCGACAAGCCGGCGCCGATCGTGGCTCTGCTCGATATCTCCGGCTCGATGAGCGAATATACCCGCCTGTTCCTGCATTTCCTGCATGCCATCACCGATGCCCGCAAGCGCGTGTCGGTGTTCCTGTTCGGCACAAGGCTGACCAATGTGACGCGGGCGCTGCGGTCACGCGATCCCGATGAGGCGCTGGCAAGCTGCACCTCGGCGGTGGAGGATTGGGCCGGCGGTACCCGGATTGCCACCTCGCTGCATACGTTCAACAAATTATGGGGCCGGCGGGTGCTGGGGCAGGGCGCGATCGTGCTTTTGATCTCCGACGGGCTGGAGCGTGAGGCGGACGCCAAGCTCGCCTTCGAGATGGACCGGCTGCACCGGTCCTGCCGCCGGCTGATCTGGCTCAATCCGCTGCTGCGCTATGGCGGCTTCGAAGCCAAGGCGCAGGGCATCAAAATGATGCTCCCGCACGTTGACGAATTCCGTCCGGTGCATAATTTGAGTTCTATCGAGGGGCTGATTGCAGCACTGTCCTCGGTGCCGCCGCCGCATCACCGCAGCCTGATCCGCCCCGCAGCTTGAAAAGAGGCGCCCATGCCCACCACGCTCAATCGCGACGAAGACATCCTGCAGGCGGCCGAAGACTGGCAAAAGGCCGGCCATGGCGTTGCGCTGGCCACCGTGGTCGAGACCTGGGGCTCGGCGCCGCGGCCGGCGGGCTCGAGCCTTGTGATCAACGATGACGGAACGTTCCTGGGCTCGGTCTCGGGCGGCTGCGTCGAGGGCGCTGTCGTCACCGAGGCGCTGGACGTGATCGCGAGCGGCCAGCCCAAGATGCTCGAATTCGGCGTGGCCGACGAGACCGCGTGGAATGTCGGCCTGTCCTGCGGCGGCACCATCCGGGTGTTTGTCGAGAAAGTTGGTCAGTCGTGAAGCTTCAAACGCTGGCAGAGCTGAATGCCGAGCGCGCGGCGCGGCGGCCGGTGATCCTGGTCACCGATACCACCAACGGCGGGCAGCGGCTGGTCAAGGCCAAGGATATCGCCGCCGATCCGTTGCGCGCCGAACTGTCAAAGCAGTTGCGCATGGGCAAGAGCGGCATGATCGAGGTTGACGGCAAGAAGGTGTTCCTCAATGTCTACGCGCCGACCGCGCGCCTTGTCATCATCGGCGCGGTTCATATCAGCCAGGCCCTGGCGCCGCTGGCGCGCTCGCTGGATTACGATGTGACGGTGGTCGATCCGCGCACCGCCTTTGCGAGCCCCGAACGGTTTCCGGACGTGCCGCTGATCGCCGAATGGCCCGACGTCGCGCTGCCGCCGCTCAATGTCGATCACTACACGGCGTTCGTCGCGGTGACGCATGATCCGAAAATCGACGATCCGGCGCTGTTGCACGCGTTCGAACGCAACTGCTTTTATATCGGCGCGCTGGGTTCGCGAAAGACCCACGCCAAACGCGGCGACCGCCTCAAGGCGCAGGGCGCGTCCGATGCCGACATCGCGCGCATCCACGCGCCGATCGGCCTGAACATCGGCGCGGTCTCGCCGTCCGAAATCGCGGTCGCGATCATGGCCGAGATCACCGCGCAGTTACGTTTGCCCCCGAAAGAAAAAGAAGAAGCGGCATGAAATTCGGTCCTGCCAGTCCGGGAGACGCGATTGGCGGCGTGACCGTTCACACGCTGCGCCAGGGCTCGCTGGTGCTGAAGAAGGGCACCACGATCGGTCCCTCCGAGGTCGAGGCGCTCAACAGGGGCGGCGTCAAGGAAATCGTTGTCGTCAGGCTTGAGCCCGGCGACGTCTCCGAGGACGTCGCGGCCGGCAGTATCGCGCGCGCGATCGCCGGTGAGGGCGTCGACGTGGAGCGTGCCTTCACCGGACGGTCCAATTTGTTCGCGGCGCAAGCAGGCGTGCTGGTCGTCGATCGCGGGGCGGTCGACAACATCAACCGCGTCGATGAAGCGATCACGTTTGCAACGCTGCCGGCCTTCAAGGCCGTTGTGCCCGGCGAGATGATTGCGACCGTCAAGATCGTGCCGTTCGGTATCGAAGGCGAATTGTGTGAAAGGGCGGTGGCTGCGGCAAAGACCGGCCCGATGCGCGTTGCGCCCTACAAGATCAAGCGCGTCGGCATTGTCTCGACGCTGCTGCCGGGGTTGGCGCCGAAAGTGATCGAGAAGACCTTGCGGGTCACCGCCGACCGGTTGGCGCCCGCTGGCGCCTCGATCATTGCCGAGCGCCGCGTGCCGCATGACGAGACGGTGCTGGCGGCTGCGATCAGGGAATTGCTCGGCCTTGGTGCGGAACTGGTGATCGTGTTCGGCGCGTCTGCGATCGCCGACCGTCGCGATGTGATCCCGGCTGCGCTTGAAGACGTCGGCGGCACCATCGAGCATTTCGGCATGCCGGTCGATCCCGGCAATCTGCTGCTGATCGGCAATGCCGGCGGCGTGCCGGTGTTGGGCGCGCCCGGCTGCGCCCGCTCGCCGGTGGAGAATGGATTTGACTGGGTGCTGATGCGGCTGTTGGCGGGCATCAAGGTGACGCGCGCCGACCTTACCGGCATGGGCGTCGGCGGCTTGTTGATGGAGATCGTCACCCGGCCGCAACCGCGCAAGCCCGCTGGCTCCGAAGGCAATCGCAATATCACGGCGGTGATCCTGGCGGCCGGGCGCTCCACCCGGATGGGCGGCCCCAACAAATTACTGGCCGACCTCGGCGGCAAACCGCTGGTCCGGACCGTGACCGAGCAGGCGCTGGCCTCCAAAGCATCCGATGTGATCGTGGTGACCGGGCATCAGGCCGCCGAGGTCGAGAAAGCATTGGCGGGGCTCAAGGTGAAATTCGTGCGCAACCCGGATTTCGCCGCCGGACTGGCCAGCTCCGTCAAGTCGGGTATTGCGGCGGTGCCCGACAATGCCGACGGCGCGGTGGTGTGTCTCGGCGACATGCCGCTGATCGATGCGCGCCTGATCGATCGGTTGATCGAAGCGTTTGCGCCTGATAGCGGCAATTTGATCGCGGTGCCGGTCAGCGACAACAGGCGCGGTAATCCGGTGCTGTGGTCGCGCCGGTTCTTCGACGAATTGATGACGCTCGACGGCGATATCGGCGCGCGCCATCTGATCGCCAAACACGGTGAGGCGGTGGCGGAAGTCCCGGTCGAGGGGCACGGCGCGTTTCTCGATATCGATACGCCCGAGGCGCTCGTAGCGGCTCGGCAAGGCAAGCGCCAGACGGAGCGGCTATCGTAAGTCGCGCGATAGCAGCTCGCGCGCCATCCATTTTTCAATCCCTCGTTCACCAAGTGGAAACATCCGCTCGGGTAGATTCCGCCGCGTGACCTCGGGGGAGGGGCTTTTGACTTCGTTTACTGCTTTACAGCGCCGCGCGATGTTCATTTTCGCGCTGACTCTGGCGCTGGCCGGAACGCGTTTCGTCACCGAGGCATGGGCGGCAGGGGCGTTTGCCATCGGCAAATGCGGTGCTTACGGCGAGGCCTATGATTTTGCCGGCGAGGCCGGCGCGCGGGCCGCCGCGCTCAAGCAATGCAAGGGTGAGTGTACCGCCGTGACGATGAAGCGCGCCTGCGCGGCATTGTCGATCGACCTGACCAACCCCTGCGGTGCCCACGGCTACGCGGTGGAATCGCGGATTTCGAGTTCGCTCAACGTAGCCACGAAAAAATGCTACGAATTCGGCGGCAAGGAATGCGTCATCCGCGCCTGGGCCTGCGATGCCAAGGGCTGATTTCATTCTCCAGATGCTCAGGGCGTGCCACGAGCACGATCTCACCTCTTCCTGAGGGAGAGGTCGGCGCTTCCGTCGCCGATGTGGCGAGGCTAAGCTACGACAAGAATCTTCTTGGCTGGATCATCCATGCAATTCGATACCAAGATCGCGGTCATCATCAGGACCGACCTGGAAGCGTGGCAGAAGCTCAACGTCGCCTCGTTCCTCACCAGCGGCGTCGCGGCGGCATTCCCGGAATGTATCGGCGAGCCTTACGAAGATGGCTCGGGCACCAAATATCTGTCGCTGATCGGCCAGCCGATCCTGATCTATGGCGCCGACCGTCCGGCACTTTCCCGCGCGCTCGAACGGGCGCTGGCGCGAAACGTGAAGCCTGCCGTCTATACCGAAGACATGTTCAAGACGACGCATGATGCGGCCAACCGGGAGGCGGTGAGGGCAGTGATCCGCGGCGAACTCAACCTCGTCGGCCTTGCCATGCGTGCCGAACGCAAGGTGATCGACAAGATCGTCGATGGGCTGAAGTTTCACAGCTAGCGGTAGCTCCAGTATTTTGCTGGCCGGATTTATGTTTCCGTTTGCCGGCATGCCGGTATGGGCGCAATATATTGGCGAAGGCCTGCCGTTGACACATTATGTGCGGATCGTTCGCGCTATTTATTATGCTGAAGGGCGCAACGCTGCAAAATCTGCAATATGATACGTTTGCGCTTGTTGCTCTGATGCTGCTTGCCATGACCGTCGCGGTGACGCGCTTCCGTCGCACGCTCGATTGAGAGACAGACCGTGCCTGACCGACAAGACCGCGGGATCGGGATATTGCGGCGCTTCCTGCGGCAGAAAGATCGCACCCCCGTGCTCGCCCAGTACAGGGATGCCCTGACCCGCGAGATCATTCTGACCGAGCAGTCGCGCGTCAAGGCTGTCATCATCACGGTCTCGCTGCTGGTCGCGGTGACGACCATGCTTCATGTCGTCGCGCCGTCGGTGCTCGCCCGTATCTCCCATGGCCAGTTCGATCTGACCCCGCTGTATGCGGTGTACGTTCCGTTTGTGCTGTTCGAATTCATGGTCCTGTATCTGCTTGCCCGACGGCTGAAGATGCAGGGCGATGTGCCGTGGGTACGGCGTTATCTCTCCGCGCTGATCGAAACCAGCATTCCGACGTTCGTGCTGTATTTGCACATGAACTGGATGGGACCGGAGCAGGCGCTGGGCTTCGCCGCGCCGCTGGCGTATTTCCTCTTCATTATTCTCTCGACGCTGCGGCTCGATTTCTGGCTTTCCACCTTCACGGGCTTTGTTGCCGCGGCCGAGCTGTTCGTGATGGCGATGCTGTATCACCCGGCCGGCGTTACCGGCATATCGGCATCCGAACTTGGATATGAGCTGATCCGCAGCGTGATGTTTCTGATCGGCGGCATACTGGCGGGTTCGGTCGGTGTTCAGCTGCGGCACCAGTTCGAAACCAGCATTGCGGCCGCGACCGCGCGCGATCGCGTCACCAATTTGTTCGGGCAGCATGTTTCGCCCGCGGTCGTCGAACGGCTGCTGGTGGAAGGCGCTGACAGCTCGAGCCACATCCGCCACGTCGCCGTGATGTTCGTGGATTTCCGCAGTTTCACCGCGGGCGCGCGGATCCGGACGCCGCAGGAGGTGGTCGAGCGCCTCGACGGCGCCTTCGCGATCCTGGTTGAAATTCTCGACCGGCACGGCGGCATCGTGAACAAGTTTCTGGGCGATGGTTTTCTGGCGCTGTTCGGCGCGCCGATCGAGTCATCCAACGCCGCGCGGGAAGCGGTCGCTGCGGGGCGCGAGATGCTCGCGGCCATGGATGAAGTCAACGAGGCCAGCAGCTGGCCGCTGCGGATCGGCATTGGCATCCACTACGGCGAGGTGGTCGCCGGCAATATCGGTTCGCCCCGGCGCAAGGAGTATACCGTAATCGGCGATACCGTGAATTTCGCGTCGCGGCTGGAGACGCTCAACAAGGATTTCAATTCCCAGCTTTTGATTTCGTCCGCCGTTTACGAGGCGGTCGGCGAAGCCAGCCGCGATGCCGTGTCGCTTGGACCGGTCACGATCAAGGGCTATGACCGGCCAATGCCGGTGTGGCAGTTGGGGTAGAGGCGAGGAGGGTTGGATGCAGCGGCGTTATATCACCGTGGACGTTTTCACCGATCGTGCCTTCGGCGGCAATCCGCTGGCGGTGGTCCTGGATGCCGGCGGACTTTCGACCGCGCAGATGCAGGCCATCGCGATCGAATTCAACTATTCCGAGACGACCTTCGTGTTGCCGCCGCGCGATAGCGCCCATGACGCGGAGGTCCGCATCTTTACGGTGCGCTCCGAGATTCCTTTTGCGGGCCACCCCAATGTCGGCACCGCCTTTGTGCTGGCAACGCAGGCGGCCAAGCCGTCGGCGCGGCTGTTGTTCGAGGAAAAGGCCGGTCTTGTGCCGGTCGCGATCCTTAAACGCGACGGCAAAATTGTCGGCGCCGAACTCACCGCGCCGCAACCGCTGAAGCGATTGACACAAGTCAGCGCCGAGCAGGCGGCGGCCTGCGCCTCGCTGTCACCATCGGATGTCAAAACCGACCGGCACCCACCGCAGATCGTCTCGGTCGGGCTGCCGTTTCTGGTCATGGAGCTGGCCACGCGCGAGGCGCTGCGGCGGGCGAGGCCGGATGCGGCGGCGTTTGCTCGCACCTTTCCGTGCGATGAAAGCGACGCCGTCTATCTCTACACCAGAGATGTGCCCGAGGGAGAGAAGCCGTGCGATTTGCAGGCGCGAATGTTTCATCCCGGTTCCAGCGGCCTGAGCGAGGATCCTGCCACCGGCAGCGCCACAGCGGCGGCCGCTGCTCTGCTCGCCGATTTGTCCAATGAGCAAGATGCGGAGCTGTCGTTGCGGATCGGGCAGGGCGTCGACATGGGGCGGCCGAGCCTGTTGCTCACCCGCGTTCGCAAGGAAAAAGGCGCCGTCGTCTCCACGCATGTCGGCGGTGGTTGCGTGCGGATGATGGAAGGCACGTTTCGGCTGGCGGGCGAGGGGTGACGTAGGAGCGTTTACACCTGCGGCGCGACCAGGTTTTCAATCTTCACGCCATCGCGGTCTTCGATGATCTCGGCGATCCACTGCCGATGGCAATGGGCGTGATCGCGCTCGTAACAGAGAATGCAGACCGGTCCGGATTTCTTGACCAGCGAGGACAATTCATCGAGCTCTTCTTTGGCCTGCGGCGTCCTCAGATGCGCCGCATAGATGCGGTGCAGGGCATCGAACTTGCCGCTGCGTGCAGCGTCGCGGCCTTCCTTCGGCGTGCCGAGCCCGCGCAGATGCAGATAGGAGATGCCGCGCTCGTCGAGCCCTGCTGCGAGCTGGCTTTTCGAAAAGCCGGGGCGGCGGGACGACGCGACGGCGCGCACGTCGACCAAAAGCTTGACGCCGGCCTGTTCCAGTTCGTCGAGCACGGATTTCGCGGGCGTTTGCTCGTAGCCGATGGTGAAGAGCTTTTTAGTCTTGGCCATGAGATACTCGGATTATTTCACGCGCTCGATCAATTCCATTGCGCCGGCTGGCGCGCGCACCTTGCCCTCGTGGATCACATAGGCGAACACGTCGCGTGGAATCTTCTTCGGTTTTGCCGTGTCCACGCGCGGCAGATCGTCGGGCTCGCCGCCATCAGCCCAAAGCTCGAAACGCTTCGCCCAGGCATCGAGTTGCTTCGGCGGATAGCAGGTCTTGATTTCGTCATTGCCCTTTTGCAGGCGCGCGTAGACGAAATCGCTGGCGATATCGGCGATGGCCGGATATTTGCCGTGCTCGGCGAACACCACCGGCGTCTCGAACTGGCGCAACAGAGCTATGAACTCCGGTACGCAGAAACTGTCGTGCCGCACTTCGACCACATGGCGCAGCGCGCGCCCCTCGAGCTTGCGCGGCAGAAGCTCGAGGAATTTGCCGAAATCGGCTTCGTCGAATTTCTTGGTCGGTGCGAACTGCCACAGCACCGGACCGAGCCGATCGCCGAGTTCCAGCACGCCGGAATCGTAGAACCGTTTCACGGAATCGCCGGCTTCGGCCAGCACCCGCCGGTTGGTGGCGAAGCGCGGCCCCTTCAGCGAGAACACGAAACCATCTGGCACCTCACGCGCCCATTTGCGAAAACTCTCGGGCTTCTGCGAGCCGTAATAGGTGCCGTTGATCTCTATCGAGGTCAGTTTTGAGGCGGCATAGGCCAGCTCTTTTGCCTGCGTCAGCTTCTCCGGATAGAAAACGCCGCGCCACGGCTCAAAGGTCCAGCCACCGATGCCGATGTAGATATTGCCTGATTTCTTTGAGGCGGTCGGAGCTTTGGTCACTTGCTGGATCTCTTTGCGAAAAGGGAAAGGGGCACCGGCGCAAGCCTAATCAAATCAACCGCGATTGGCCAGTTGGCCGCGCAAGGCTTTCTGCAGGAACAACTTCTGGATTTTCGAATTGGTCGTCGGGCCAGGTTTACAAGCGTGGCCTGCACGGACCCGCCCCCAGAAAACCCCTAAGCCCCAGGGTGGGGCCGTGCCTTCGCTAAATTCGAAACCGGAGGCGCATGATGGAAAATCCGACCGAAGATGAGATCCGCCAGCGCGCCCACGCAATCTGGGAACGCAATCACCGGCCGGACGGAAGGGATGGCGAATTCTGGCGTCAAGCCGAACGCGAGCTAGGGGAAGAACGTCAGCGCGGGGTAAGCCCAGGGAATCTCGAAACACCCAGCGTGTTGCCGGGATAATGTTGCACGCGGACCGGTTTTGGCGATCTCGATCAAGACCGCTTCTTTGCGCCGTCGCACGTTTGCGCTACAAGGCCGAAATCTTGGGAAGAGGACGGCTCAATGGCGTGGCCCATCATTGTTGCGTGGATACATTACGTCGCGATCATGCTGTTGATTGCGAGTCTTCTCGGCGAACATCTGCTGCTGAAGCCGGAGCTGACGGCGACCGAGGCCAAAACGATCCAGCGGCTTGATATTGTTTATGGCGGCTCGGCAGTGGCCGTGCTGATCACCGGGATCATGCGCATGTTCCTGGAAAAAGGCGTCGCCTATTACAATCACCATATCGCGTTTCATATTCTGTTCGGCATTTTCATCATCGCAGCGCTGCTATCGATTTATCCGACCGTGCTGTTCCTGCGCTGGAGATCCGAAACGCTTGCGGGGCGGGGACAACAGCTCGCCCAAGGCCAATTCAAAAAGATTCAAATGATTGTCCGTATCGAAATGACGTTGCTGCTTCTGGCGCCGTTCTTTGCGACCTGGATGGCGCATGGCGACTTCTGATTGTTACAGACCGGTGACATTAGCTCCTTCAAACGTGATGAGCTGACACCGGCTGTTGACCGCAACTAAATGCGGACGCGGGTATCGTTGCAACGCCAGACGCGAGCACCCTCGAGCTAAACGGCGTTCCGCATGATCGTGGACCTGCACAATTTCGGGCTTCCCTTTTCCGGGCTTTCCGTTCTGTGTCTGCTTTGGAAGTCCGCGCCCAATATTTTGTGGAGCGTGGGAAGCGCGACCCCATAACCAGTTTTTGCAAGTCAGAAAAGACAACCTGGCTTTGCTCGTGCGGTTATCGCTGATGTCGCTGTTTGCGAATCAAGCGGGAAATCCGCCTGCGTCGGAGCAGGCCGACAACTCAGTGCATCTTGATTATCGCGCGCCTCGATAGCGACAAAGCCAAGGCTGTGTCTGCGGGTCAGGTCACCGCGATGGCTACCGGCGGCGTTTCACCATCGAGCCAGTCTTGCTCGTCAGCCAGCGAGCGCCAGGCATCTTCCATGCGTTTGTACCGGAGATAGGTCGGATGGTCGGCTGCTCTCTCCGCGAGCTGCGCGCAATTCTCTGCGTTTTCGCGGAAGTGATCGGATTGCTTCATGACGTCCTCCTTCCCCTAGACGTAAGGAGCCCGGCCGATGGAACCAACGGCTAGGCCGTATGAAATGTTGGTAACGTCAATGGTTTGCCGCGATCGTTGAATCAGAATGGCTTAATCGTGTCACGGACGGGTCGGAAGAAAGGGGAAAGCGTGCTGAATATCTTTGATGGGGTCACCGCTTAGTCCCAAGGCATACATTATCTCGGCGATCGCGAGGCCGATCACGG
Organism: Bradyrhizobium canariense; assembly: GCF_900105125.1. Taxonomy (NCBI): domain Bacteria; kingdom Pseudomonadati; phylum Pseudomonadota; class Alphaproteobacteria; order Hyphomicrobiales; family Nitrobacteraceae; genus Bradyrhizobium; species Bradyrhizobium canariense. Next base: position 401,228 of record NZ_LT629750.1, read on the forward strand.
CGGCCTTGACGCAGACGATCAGGCAAAATCCGATCGGGTTATCGTCAAGGGTGCATGTCCAGCCGCGGCTCGTCGCAGTGCCGGTTCTGATATTCTTGGTAATCCCCCAAAGCGCGGCGAGGCCAAGAATCCCGAATATAATTCCGTTGAAAGTGGGGGACATGCGCCGGGCTCAGCCATGGTTGCTGATATTGGGACACAGGCGAGTTAAATTCTGTTGAACAGTGGCCTTTTATGTGACGATGAAACCTGCGCGGGCGCGGCTGTAAATTGTGCGGCGTTCAAGCTAGAATAAGAAAAAAGGGAGAAAAAGATGCGGATGGCTATTGTGGCCGCACTGGCACTGACGACTTCGGGCGCGATGGCCGATGAGATCGATGATGCTCACCGGCAGGCGCTGCAGGGGCGGGACATCTATTGGACCTGCCTCGCCCAGCAGTATTCGCAAGAGAGCAACAAATCCATGTCAGGACAGGATTTCACGCTCCATATCGCCAGCGTATGTCCCTCCGAGCGGCAGTATTTTAGGGCCGCGCTGGTTGACTACCTGACGGTGCAATTTCCCAATACCGATGCGGGAACCCATATGACGACGGCCAACAACGCCATCGCGCTGGCCCAAAAGGACGTCGTCACGGCCTTTATCAATCATAAGGCCGCCGCGTCGAAGTAGTGATCCCCGACGGCTGACCGGTCGAATGGCCGGGCCCCCCTTGCGGAACACCCGGATGGTCCCTATGTAGCTTCTAACGGCGACGTTGATGCTTGATAGCTCCGGCGCTGGAACGACCACGGAATAGCTCGGTAGCGCCGGATGTACGCGCGCCTGTTGTTCGTGGTCGTTGGCATTTCTGGGCCTGTTTTGGCCTGTTTCAGGTCCGTTTTACCCCCCGATATCGGAACTGCGCGGCCGCATCGTCCTTGGCATCGTCAGGGGCGGCGGATATACGCTGGCGCCATGAACGAAGCCATCAGACCGGGCCCCGAAAGCCTGCCGCAGGCCGCTGTTGCGCCTCAGCTTTCGGTCGTCGTCCCCACCTTCAATGAGCGCGACAACGTCACCACGCTGTACCGGCGCCTGGAGACGGCACTCGCCGGCATTCCCTGGGAAGTCGTCTTTGTCGACGACAATTCGCCTGACGGCACCTGGGATGTGGTGCGGGCGCTGGCGCGCCAGGATAATCGCGTTCGCTGTATTCGCCGGATCGGACGGCGGGGCCTGTCCGGCGCCTGTATCGAGGGCATTCTGGCTTCGAGCGCGCCGTGCGCGGCCGTGATCGACGCCGATCTCCAGCATGACGAAACCCAACTGCCGAAGATGCTGGCGCTGCTGCAAGGTGGCGAATTCGACCTCGTGGTCGGCAGCCGCTACATCGAAGGCGGCAGTGCTGACAGTTTTAACAAACAGCGCGCCGGCGCCAGCGCGCTCGCGACTGAGGTCGCCAAACGCGTATTGCGGGTCAAGATCGCCGATCCCATGAGCGGCTTCTTCATGATCCGCCGTGATCGTTTCGAGCAGCTCGCGCCGCAGCTCTCGACGCAGGGCTTCAAGATCCTGCTCGATGTCGTCGCGACCGCCCGCGGCGAACTGCGCGTCAAGGAAATTCCCTACAACTTCGGCTCGCGGCTGCACGGCGAGAGCAAGCTCGACTCGATGGTGGCGCTGGATTTCCTGGGGTTGGTGCTGGCGAAGCTGACCCATGATGCGGTGTCGCTGCGTTTCCTGTTGTTTGCGATGGTCGGATCGCTCGGCGTGTTCGTGCATTTCGCAGCACTATTCATCGCGCTTCGCGGATTTGATCTGCCGTTCGCGGTGGCGCAGGGCTGCGGCGCATTCTCGGCGATGACCAGCAACTTCATCCTGAACAATTTTCTCACCTACCGCGATCAGCGGTTGAAGGGTTTTGCGATCCTGCGCGGGCTGTTGTTGTTTTACCTCGTGTGCAGCGTCGGGCTTGCCGCAAATGTCGGGGTGGCGTTCTCGGTCTATGCCCAGGAGCCGATCTGGTGGCTGGCGGGTGCGGCCGGCGCGCTGATGGGCGTGGTATGGAATTATGCGATGTCCGGACTGTTCGTCTGGCGCAAGAAATGAAGCCATGAGCGCGCAGGAGGCGCGGCTCGTCCGCAATACGGCTCTCACTGTGCTGGCGCTGGTGATGGTGCGGCTGGTGGCGGCGGCCTTTACGCCGATCACCTTTGACGAAGCCTATTACTGGATGTGGTCAAAGCATCTGGCGAGCGGCTATTACGATCACCCGCCGATGGTCGCATTGGTGATCCGTCTGGGCACCATGATCGCGGGCGATACTGAGCTCGGCGTGCGGCTGGTATCGATCCTGCTGGCGCTGCCGATGAGCTGGGCGCTGTATCGCGCAACCGCGATTCTGTTCGGCAGCCCGCGCGCTGCTGCAACCGCGACCATCCTGCTCAACATTACCTTGATGGCGGCGATCGGCACCATGATCGTCACGCCGGACGCGCCGCTGCTGGTGGCGTCCAGCTTTGTGGTGTTTTTTCTCGCGAAGGTGCTGGAAACCGGGCGTGGCGCGTGGTGGCTTGGTGTCGGCGTCGCGGTCGGTGCGGCACTGCTGTCGAAATACACCGCCTTGTTCTTTGGTCTCGCGATCCTGATCTGGCTGGTCGCCGTGCCGAAGCTGCGGCACTGGCTGATGTCGCCCTGGCCTTATGTCGGCGGCCTCGTTGCGTTCGCGATCTTTTCACCAGTCATCCTCTGGAATGCCGATCATCAATGGGTCTCCTTCATCAAGCAGATCGGCCGCGCCCGGATCGAGGATTTGAGGCCGGCTTTTATCGCCGAATTGGTTCCGACCCAGATTGCGTTTGCAACGCCGCTGGTCTGGATTCTCGGCGCGATGGGGCTCTATGCCTTGTTTCGCCGCAACAGCGGCGCGCTGGGCGCGCGCGTGCTGATCAATGCGATGTTCTGGACCATTGCGCTGTATTTCGTCTGGCATTCGCTGCACGCCCGCGTCGAGGCCAACTGGTTCGCGCCGGTCTATCCCGCCTTTGCGATCGCGGCGGCGGTCGCCGCGCATCTCACGCGATGGCAGCCGCGCCAGCAGCGTCTGGTTGATTTCTGCCTGCGCTGGGCCTCGCCATCCGGCATCGTGATCTTTGCGCTGCTGATCGTGCAGGCCAATACCGGCATCTTGTCGGGCTATCGCCGCGACGCCACCGTGCGCAGCGTGGGCGTCGGCTGGCGCCAGCTTGCAGACGAGATCGAAGCGGTTCGTGTGCGCGTCGGCGCTGCCTGTGTATTGGCGCCGGACTACGGCACTACCAGCTGGCTCGTTTTCTATCTGCCCAAGGGCACCTGCGTCGTGCAGCCGACGCAGCGTATTCGCTGGGTCAACATGCCGGAGCCCGATCCGGCGCTGCTGGCCGGCAAGCTGTTATACGTCGACGAGGTGCGCAGCGTCGGCAATCCGTATCTCGACAAGACCTTCGCGCGGATCGAGCGGGTGGCGGAACTGCCGCGCAAGCGCGGGGCGCTCACGATCGAAACCTACGGGCTTGATTTGCTCGAAGGCGCCAAGGGCGATGTGCTCGACCGTTCCCCGCCGCCGGAACTGGAGTAGGGCGCGCCGTAAGGAGTGAGCGCGCCGTGCCGGTCCACTCCCGGTGTCATCGTCCGCGAAAGCGGACGATCCAGTAGGCCGCGGCCTCTCGTTTCTATCGCCGATGCCTTGGAATACTGGATCACCCGCTTCCGCGGATGATGACGACGAATATGGCGACAGCGCCTCCAAGATATTTCCGCGCACCGTCGGATGGCGACAGGAATCAAACGAGATCGCAATCAGGCATTTCTGGGGCGGTGAGATGAATCGTGCTTCATCCGATCCCGAGCAGCATCGGCGCGCTGATTTGATGCCGATCTGGACTATTCTCGACGCAACGCTGGAAGGGCGCGGCACAAACGGGTCCGAAGCTGAATTGCTGAACCTGTTAAGTGATCTGCGCAAATTGTCCCATGGCGGAACAAAAATTAACCATGCCTAACAACCGCCTAGACTTAATCCGCATTTAACTAAAAGTCGCCTTAATGACGCTCCGCGCCTCTGCGAAATGCTCCAACGGAACTTTTTTCATGGTGGCATTTCGCGCGCAGGTTGGCGTTCGAATGTGCCGCTGTGCAGATCGAACTCAGTCTGGAAGGGGAAAAAGGTGGAACCAGTCTGGATGCAAGGCGAATGAATACGAGTACGAGTGCGTGTTATGACTTTGCGGCCCACAACTCCAGAAATTTTCCCAGGAGAGCGAGTGCTTCTCGCAACTTCCTGGGTAGCGCCGCAATCGCGTGCCTTGTCATCGGATGCGCGTGGACGGTTTATACCAACATTCTCGGGGCCGGCGTTTATCCGTCCGTGAGCGGCGGCAGTGATTTCGATGTCGCTGTCGTCAAGCGGGCGCCTGCTGCTGCTCGCCGCGTGATCGCTGCGGCCGACAGCTCGGTAGCGGTTGAATCAGCGCGAACCGCATCCGCGCCCGCAACGGCTTCGCCGGGCCCGTCATTCTCGTTCGAAGACCGTTTTGCCGCGGCAGCCCCGCAATCCGTCGCGCCGTCGCCACGTCAGCCGGATCGCCAGGTCGCGGCACTTGCGCCTGCACCTGAGCGTCAGGTCGCCGCCATCGTGCCGACGCCGACGCAGCGGCCTGCTGAATCCCGATCTGAAAAACATTCGGGCGCTTCCGTGCGCGATATGGCGCAGCAGCGCGCCAAGGCGGCCGCGATATCGGTCGCCTCTGCCGAGAAGCCCGAGAAGCCGCCGACGATTTTCGAGCGACTGTTCGGCAAATTCCAATCGTCGGGATCGGCACTGGCCTACGCCTCGGCGGATGTCAACAGCACGTCCTCGCTTGGACCGAGCCAGAACATCGGAACGGCCGGCACGATGCCGCTTTATGATCGCCAGACCGCGGTCTACGACATCTCCGCGCACATGGTCTATTTGCCTGATGGCACCAAGCTCGAAGCGCATTCGGGACTCGGCTCCGCGCTCGACGATCCCAACTCCGCGAAGGTCAGAATGCGTGGCGTCACGCCGCCGCATCTGTATGATTTGAAGCCGCGCGAGGCGCTGTTTCACGGCGTCCCGGCGCTGCGGCTCACTCCCGTCGGCGGCGATGAAGCGATCTACGGACGATCAGGCCTGCTCGCGCATACCTTCATGCTGGGGCCAAACGGCGATTCCAACGGCTGCGTCTCGTTCAGGGACTACAACCGGTTCCTGCAGGCTTACAGGAGCGGCGAGGTCAAGCGGCTCGCCGTGGTGGCGCACCTCTAGTCAGCGCGTGGCGCGCCAAGAGCGCGCTCCCGAATGACGAGCGAGTATATCAAACAAAAACCCCGGCGTTGCGCCGGGGTTTTTGCATTCGCGCCGACGTGGTTTGTGCTAGTTTGTCATCATGGATATTTCGACCGCACCTCGAACAATGCGATCCACCCGCTATGTCGCAGCCTGATTTTCAACCGACCTTGATCGGTCCGACCACCCTCATAAGACCGGTGTCGGCAGGCGACTGGCCGGAGTTGTTCGCTGCGGGCTCCGATCCGGAAATCTGGAAGGTGCATCCGCGTTCCAACCGCTACACCGAGCCGGTATTCAGGGAATATTTCGACAGCGCGGTTGCATCGAAAATGGCGTTTGTATTTGTTGATCGTTCGACAAACCGGCTGATCGGCTCAAGCCGCTACTATGGTTATGACGCTGAACGTAGCGAAATCGAGATCGGCTGGACGTTCATTGTCCGCAGCCATTGGGGCGGACAAACCAATCGCGAAGTCAAACGCCTGATGCTCGATCACGCATTTACGTTCGTCGATACGGTCGTCTTCTGGGTGGGAGAGGAGAACTGGCGCTCTCAGGGTGCGATGACCAAGATCGGTGGTGTGAGGCGCAGCGAGCTTTTCACCCGCGAGCTATCCGGTGCGACGCCGCACTTCATATTCGAGATCGGCAAGAGCCAGTATCAGCAAAGTTGACCGGGCGTTGATCGCGTGACGTTTTGAAGACAACGCGCCCCCCCCCCCCCAAAGAAACCCCGGCATCGCTGCCGGGGTTTTGCGTTCCTCAATAGCGCCAGAGAGATTGCACTTAGCCTTGGGCTGGTTAAGTTGGCCGGGCCCTCGCCGGGTCAGGAAATTTGATGACGATAACGCAAGACACAGGCTCCCCATCGCCATGGATCAGCATATGGCTAAGCCCGCGCCGGACAATTGATCATATTCTTGCAACAAGTCCTCGGCAGTTCGTCTGGTTGCTCGCAGCTCTGGGCGCGATAGCCGGTTTCTATTCCCAGTTTCTTAGCCTGGGCTTCCTGGACCAATTGGTGGGCTGGCGCCTTTGGCTCGGCTTTGTTGTCTGCAGCGCGATTATCGGCATTTTTTTCCTTTATCTGAATACGCTGATTTTGCGCTGCACGGGTAGGCTTATAGGCGGTCGAGCCTCCACGATCGTATTCAGATGCAACAAGGGCTGCTCTACATCAACGGCACCGCCGTGAAACACGAACGGTTGCAGGATTTCGTCGGCGATGGTGCTTGTGGGGGCGATGCTATCGCCAGAGTGAAGCATTGGCGAGAAACGCTACCCAACGGCGTGACGTACGAGACGCTCGATTGCACCGAAAGCGGTTATTACGATAACACCCAAGTCTATACGGTTCCACCAGGTTACTTCTTCACGCTAGGCGATAATCGCGATAACTCGACCGATAGCCGCATGCTTTCGGTGGTGGGCTATATTCCGCTCGAGAACGTGATCGGTCGCGTAGGGCTGATCTATTTCTCGCTGGTTCCGGGCTCGAGCGGGCGCGCTCTAAGCGTCCGCTCCGAGCGTCTGGGCTTGATGATCCGCTAGGTATTCGACCTGCGAAGCATCGAACAATCCGGCCAAACAAAAACCCCGGCATCGCTGCCGGGGTTTTGCATTCTTGTAACCGCTTGAAGCGAACTGGACTTAGAAGTCCATGCCGCCCATGCCGCCGCCCGGAGGCATGCCGCCAGCGCCGCCGCCGGCGTTCTTCTTCGGCAGTTCGGCCACCATGGCTTCGGTGGTGATCAGCAGAGCCGCAACCGAAGCCGCGTTCTGGATCGCCGCACGGACCACCTTGGTCGGGTCGATGATGCCCTTCTTGACCAGATCGCCATATTCGCCGGTCTGCGAGTCGAAGCCGTAATTGTACGACTTGTTCTCGAGAACCTTGCCGACGATGACGGAACCATCTTCACCCGCGTTGATCGCGATCTGGCGGGCCGGCGCGGACAGCGCCTTGCGCACGATCTCGACGCCGGTCTTTTGGTCGTCGTTCTTGGTGCGCAGGCCCTTGAGCTGCTCGGAAGCACGGAGCAGGGCGACGCCGCCGCCCGGAACGATGCCTTCCTCGACGGCTGCGCGGGTTGCATGCATCGCGTCATCAACGCGATCCTTGCGCTCCTTCACTTCGACTTCGGTCGCACCGCCGACGCGGATCACCGCGACGCCGCCTGCGAGCTTGGCCAGACGCTCCTGCAGCTTCTCACGGTCGTAGTCCGAGGTGGTTTCCTCGATCTGCGCCTTGATCTGCGTAACGCGTGCTTCGATGTCGGCCTTCTTGCCGGCGCCATTGACGATGGTGGTGTTTTCCTTGTCGATCATCACCTTCTTGGCGCGACCGAGCATCTGCAGCGTGACGTTCTCCATCTTGATGCCGAGATCTTCCGAGATCGCCTGACCGCCGGTCAGCACCGCGATGTCCTGCAGCATGGCCTTGCGGCGATCGCCGAAGCCCGGAGCCTTGACGGCCGCAACCTTCAGACCACCGCGCAGACGGTTGACGACCAGCGTGGCCAAAGCCTCGCCTTCGACGTCTTCCGCGACGATGACAAGCGGCTTGCCGGTCTGCACCACGGCTTCCAAAAGCGGAAGCAGTTCGTTCAGGTTGGAGAGCTTCTTCTCGTTGATCAGGATATAGGCGTCGTCGAATTCAACGCGCATCTTGTCGGCGTTGGTGACGAAGTAGGGCGAGATGTAGCCGCGGTCGAACTGCATGCCTTCGACGACGTCGAGTTCGGTCTCGAGCGACTTGGCTTCCTCAACCGTGATGACGCCCTCGTTGCCGACCTTCTTCATGGCGTCGGAGAGGAACTTGCCGATTTCGGCGTCGCCGTTGGCGGAGATGGTGCCGACCTGGGCGATTTCCTCGTTCGAGGTGACCTTCTTGGAGTTCTTGACGAGGTCGGCGACGACGGCTTCCACCGCCATGTCGATACCGCGCTTCAGATCCATCGGGTTCATGCCGGCGGCAACCGACTTGGCGCCTTCACGAACGATCGCAGCCGCCAGAACGGTCGCGGTGGTGGTGCCGTCGCCGGCAGCGTCAGCCGACTTGGAGGCGACTTCGCGCACCATCTGTGCGCCCATGTTCTCGAACTTGTCGTCGAGCTCGATTTCCTTGGCGACGGTGACGCCGTCCTTGGTGATGCGGGGAGCGCCGAACGACTTGTCGAGCACAACGTTGCGGCCCTTGGGGCCGAGCGTCACCTTGACGGCGTTGGCCAGAATATCGACACCGCGCAGCATGCGGTCGCGCGCGTCGACGCCGAATTTGACTTCTTTAGCTGACATATTTTGTTTCCTTGAAAGGGGGGAGGGAAAAGGCGCTTAAGCGGCCTTCTTCTTGGCGGCGGGCTCGTCGAGCACACCCATGATGTCGCTTTCCTTCATGATCAACAGCTCCTGGCCGTCGATCTTGACCTCGGTGCCAGACCATTTGCCGAACAGAACGCGGTCGCCGACCTTGAGGTCGATCGGGATCAGCTTGCCAGCTTCGTCGCGGCCACCCGGGCCGACGGCGGTAACTTCGCCCTGCGAGGGCTTTTCCTTGGCACTGTCCGGAATGATGATGCCGCCTGCGGACTTCTCTTCGGCGTCGATGCGCTTGACCACGACGCGGTCGTGAAGCGGACGGAATTTCATGCAGTCCTCCTAAGCTTTTGAAGTTGCTATTGAGTTTTATGGATTAGCAGTCCACGCCGGCGAGTGCCAGCGTGCGCGTTCTGGACATAATGGAAGGCTGTGCGGGGGACAAGGGCTTCTAGCAGAAAAATTGGCACTCGAAAGTGACGCCTGCCAATTTTATCCGGCATCGTTAACGCTGCGCGCCGCCCCATTAGCACCTGCGGTAAGCTGCTGCTAACGCAAGAAATTTCAACAATTCATTAAACATTTAGGCTTGTGATGGGTTGGTATCGTGCGTCACATTTCTCTCATGTGAGCGCATCTCCACCGGGTGGCTCCCGGCCATCCCTTGAAAATGCGCTCCAGCAATGGAGGTTGGCATGGTCTCGCGGGTTGGGGTTTCCGAAGACTTCCGGAAACAGGTGCTGGGTTATGGGCTGACGACAGCGCAAATACTTTATCGAATGCCCGATCATCCCTCGCTGTTACAAACCTATGTCTGGCAGAACTACGATTTGTTTCCGAAATTTCCGGCGCTGAAAGATTTTCTCGCCTTCTGGGAGGAGAAACTCGAAGGGCCGTTGTTCTCGGTCACCGTCGCGCATTCCAAGCTGATCAAGCCGGCTGAGCTTCGCGCCGTCGACGGCGTGTTCCGGCTGCATTAGGCGAATCTCGTAGGGTGGGCAAAGGCGCCTTGCGCCGTGTCCACCGTAGCGGTCGCAACGGAAATCCGCGACGTGTAGGTGGGCTCGCTATCGCTTAGCCCACCCTACGAGCGACAGATGTGCTAACCTTTCCGGATAACGGAAAGGGAGAGCGTCGATGGCCAAAAAGAAGCCCGCTAAAAAACAGCCCACCAGGAAGCCGACTGCGCGGGCTGCGGCCCGCACCGCCGCACGGAAAAAATCGCCGGCACGCAAAGTTGCCGCCAAATCCTCGGCGCGAAAGCCGCTCAAGAGCAAGGGGCGCACGCCAGCGCCGGTCAAGCGTACGCGTCCGAAGCAGCGCATCGCCATCAGCCATCATCGCGATGAGGATTTCAAAGCCGACGGCCTGCGCACATACGCGCATTATCGCGATCTCGGTGTTGCCGCCGCGAGTAACGGTCTCGTCCAGGCGCATGTGATCCGGCTGATCGGACCGTGCAATCCGGCGGAAGTCTCGAAACTGCATTTCCATGACGTCGACTTTCAGATGGTCTACGTGCTGAAGGGCTGGGTGAAGACCTACATGGAAGGGCAGGGCGAAACCTTGATGCAGCAGGGCAGTGCCTGGACCCAACCGCCGAAGATCAAGCACCTGATCATGGATTATTCAGATGACGTCGAGTTGCTGGAAGTGATCCTGCCCGCGGAGTTTAAGACAGTCGAGCTTTCGATGTGATGGAGTCGTCATTCCGGGGCGACGCATAGCGTCCGAACCCGGAATCCCAAGCCATAACTTCCGGATTCCGGGTTCGCGCTTCGCGCGCCCCGGAATGACGTTCATGTGTCAGCTTAACATCCCCACGATTGCGCCGATCAGGCAGGTCGTCAGCGTGCCCGAGACGATCGATTTCAGCCCGAGTGAATTGATGTCGTCGCGGCGTTCCGGCGCCATGGTGCCGAGCCCGCCGATCATGATGCCGAGGCTGCCGAAATTGGCAAAGCCGCACATCGCATAGAGCATGATCAGCCGCGAGCGCGGATCGAGCGCGTCCGGGCCGAGTTTTGAGAGATCGACATAGGCGATCAATTCGTTGAGCACGGTCTTGGTGCCCATCAGGCTTCCTGCCGTGATCGCCTGCGGCCAGGGCAGGCCCATCAGCCAGCACACCGGCGCCATGGCGTAGCCGAGCAGCCGCTGCAGCGAAATCGCCGCGCCGCCGAGATCGGGCAACAGCCCGAGGATGGCGTTGACAAGATGAACCAGCGCCACCAGCACGATCAGCATCGCGACGATGTTGAGCAGGAGTTCGAGCCCGGCCGTGGTGCCCTTGACGATCGCATCCATGGTGCTGGAGACGTGCATGTCGGGGTCTTCAAGCGCGCCGCCGGTACGCTTGTCCGACGTTTCCGGCACCATGATCAGGCTGACCAGGATCGCGGCAGGCGCGCCCAGCACGGAGGCGATGACGAAATGCGCCGCCGCATCGGGGATCAGCGGCGCCAACAATGTTGCGTAGAGCACGAGCACGGTGCCGGCGATTCCCGCCATGCCGCCGGTCATTACCAGGAATAATTCGCTGCGCGTCAGTTGCGCCAGATAGGGGCGGATGAACAACGGCGCTTCCACCATGCCGAGAAAGATGTTGGCGGCGGTCGAAAGCCCGACCGCGCCGCCAACGCCGAGCGTGCGCTCCAACAGCCACGCCATGCCGCGAACGACCGGCGGCAGCACGCGCCAGTAAAACAACAGCGTGGTGAGCGCGCTCATGATCAGCACGACGGGCAGCGCCTGGAACGCCAGGATGAAATCGGCGCCGGGCGCTTTCAGGTCGAACGGCAGCGCGCCGCCGCCGAGATAACCGAACACGAAGGAGGTGCCGGCGCGCGAGGCCGCGGCAATGGCGCCGACGGCATCGTTGATCGCCCCGAAGGCGCGCGTCACGAATGGCAGCTTGATCAGCACGATCGCGGTCAGGATCGTCACGACGAGTCCTATCGCCGTCTGCTTTGGCGATACCGCCCGGCGGTTCTCGCCGAATGCCCATGCGATCGCGAGCAATGCGATGACGCCGAACGCCGATTGCAGTTGAAGCATGAATCCCCCGAGGCCCAGCGATTATGACAGCGGCCCGCTTTGAAGCGCAATGCCGCATGCGCGGGGCAGTCGGGCCATTGACATCAGGCCCGTGGTCAGTCACGGCACGACCAGCAAGGAAGTGGGGCGGCGACCGCCCGCACATCGGAAAAATGCAGGAACCCACCGAAAATGTCTTCCACGATGCCAGTGGGCGCTGGCACTTTGCTCAAGCAAGGGTCCCTGGTTTTCTTCCTGCTCTCGCGAAGCCTTTCGCGTTTCTCCAGCCAGATCGGGGCGGTGGCGATCGGCTGGCAGGTCTACGATCTCACCGGCAGTGCGTTCGATCTGGGCATGGTCGGGCTGGTGCAGTTTCTCCCGACCGCGCTATTGGTCTTCGTCGCGGGCCATGCGGCGGACCGTTACGAGCGCAAGCGCGTGGTGCAGATCTGCCAATTGGCCGAGGCCGTGACGGCGCTGTTCCTCGCCTGGGGCGCCTATGCGGGCTGGCTCAGCGTGGTCCACATCTTTATCGCCACCGCCGTGCTTGGGACGACCGGGGCGTTCGAAAGTCCGGCGACAGCGGCGCTGCTGCCGCTGATCGCGCCACGGGGCTCGCTGCAGCGCGCCACCGCGCTGTCGAGCGGCGCCAATCAGATCGCGACGATCACCGGACCCGCGCTCGGTGGTCTCGCCTATGCCCTCTCGCCCGGTCTGCCCTATGGCATCATGGTGGCGTTCTGGCTGATGGGGATGATATTCACCGGCGCTATCCGTCTGATGCAACCGGTCGCACCGAGGGATTCCGCGACGCCGGGCGATCTGTTCGCGGGCGTCAGGTTCATCCGGAATAATCCCGCGATCCTGGGCACGATCTCGCTGGATCTGTTCGCGGTGCTGTTTGGCGGCGTGACAGCGCTGCTGCCGATCTACGCGCACGACGTCTTGCAGACCGGACCGTTGGGCCTCGGAATCCTGCGCGCGGCGCCCGCGGTCGGTGCGCTGGTGATGACCGCGATCCTGGCGCGCCATACCATCAACCGCCATGTCGGATTGAGTATGTTTCAGGCCGTCATCGTGTTCGGGGCGGCGACGACGGCGTTCGCCATGTCCCACTGGATGTGGCTTTCGATCGTGGCGCTGGCGATCCTGGGAGCGGCCGACACCGTCAGCGTGGTGATCCGCTTTTCACTGGTGCAGCTCGCCACGCCTGACGACATGCGCGGCCGGGTCGGCGCCGTGAACTTCCTGTTCATCAACGCGTCCAATCAGCTCGGTCAGTTCGAAAGCGGCGTCACCGCGGCGCTGCTCGGCGCCATGCCGGCGGCGGTGCTGGGCGGCGTCGCAACGGTCGCGATCGCGCTATTGTGGATGAAGCTGTTTCCAACGCTGCGCAATGTGGAGCGGCTGGAATAGGGTGGGAGACGCAAATCGATCGTCATTGCGAGCGAAGCGAAGCAATCCAGAGCGGCAAACAAGGACTGGATTGCTTCGTCGCTCGCACTCCTCGCAATGACGGTTATACGCGGTTCAATCCTAACCCCGTCCGACGAACGGCATCTTGCTGGCCATCACAGTCATGAACAGCACGTTGGCGTCGAGCGGCAGGTTCGCCATGTAGGCGACGGCATCGCCGACCGCTTTCGCGTCCATGCGCGGCTCCGGCATCTTGCGGCCGTCGGGCTGCAACACGCCATCGACCATGCGATCGGTCATCGGGGTTGCGGCATTGCCGATGTCGATCTGCCCGACTGCGATGTCGTAGGCGCGGCCGTCAAGATTGGTCGCCTTGGTGAGGCCAGTGATGGCGTGCTTGGTCGAGGTGTAGGCCGAGGAGAACGGCCGCGGCGCATGCGCTGATATCGAGCCGTTGTTGATGATGCGGCCGCCGCGCGGGGTCTGGTCCTTCATGATCCGGAACGCGTGCTGCGTGCACAGAAACGGCGCGGTGAGGTTGGTTGCGACCACGGCCTGCCACTGCGCGAGGCTCAGATCCTCAAACGGCATCGCCGGCGCGCCCATGCCGGCATTGTTGAAGAGAACATCGAGCCGGCCATAGGAATCCATCACCTTGGCGAACAGCGCCGCGATCGATCCGGGGTCGGCCATATCAGAGGAAACCGCAAGGCTCTTGCCGATATTCTCGCCGAGCTTCTTGGTTTCTTCGAGCTTGTCCAGCCGCCGTCCGGCGAGCACCACCGTGAAGCCCGCGCCCATCAGCGCCAGCGATGCCGCGCGTCCGACACCGGTGCCTGCGCCGGTCACGACTGCGATCTTGTTTTTTGCTTCTGCCATTTGTTTCCTGCCTTCTTTAGGTTTTTGGCTGTGTTTCTGTCTTGTAGGGTGGTCTCGGAATATTCCGATGCGCCGCGCGCAGCGCCGCCGACCAGCGCGAGCGCAGGTCGTGGAAATAGGGCTCGCCGGCCTCGATGCGGTGGTTGAGATCGGCTTCGCAGGCGTCGGTGCGGACCACCAGTACATCGATCGGCAGGCCGACGCCAAGGTTGGAGCGCATCGTCGAGTCCATCGAGATCAGGCTGGTCTTGAGCGCTTCGTATAATTCGACGTCATAATGCATCGCGCGATCCAGCACCGGCTTGCCGTATTTATGCTCGCCGATCTGCAAATAGGGCGTATCGGTGGTGCATTCGATGAAGTTGCCGGCGGTGTAGACCATGAATAGCCGCATCCGCGAGCCCTTGATCTGGCCGCCGAACAGAAACGACACATCGAAGCTGACGTCCTCCGACCTCAAGGCGTCGCCTTCGGTCGCATGCACGCTGCGGATCGCGCGGCCGATACGCTGCGCCGCCTGGAACATGGTCGGCGCATTCATCAGGGTTTCGATGTCGCCGGTGACCGGGTCTTCAAGTCCCTCGGTCAGGGTCGACAGCACCGACTGGCTGATCGCGAGATTGCCGGCGCTGGCAATCGCCATGATGCGCTCGCCGGGCTTGCTGAAGATATGGAGCTTGCGGAAGGTCGAGACATTGTCGAGACCGGCATTGGTCCTTGTGTCCGCGATCATGACCAGCCCGTCCCGAACCAGCACTCCGCAGCAATAGGTCATTCCGGCTCCCCGAACGCATGATACGCCGCGGAATTACTAGCCAATTTCGAGGGGGTCTCCAACCCTATTCGGGCACTTCTGCCGGGCGTCTGGGAATTGGGTCAGGGCCAATGACTTCCGGTCATCGCAAGCCAACGGGTCGCGCGAATGCGCGCTCGATGACAGGCTCCGCGAAGCAATCCAGCGCCGCGCGGCCCCACAGCGCTGCTTCGTCGTTAACGTTCCTCGCAATGGCGTCGTTTTCACGATTGCGATTGCCACTGCCCCTGCCGCCCGGCCTGATCGACCTTGACCGTCACGGTCAGGGTCTCGGTGCCGCCGCCGTAGCGCGTGCCGCGCACCGGCGCTGCGCCGAGATAATCGAGGCCGATGGCGACGCGGGCATGGGCGTCGGTGGTGCAGATGCCGTTGGCCGGATCGAAGCCGATCCAGCCGAGATCCGGCACGAACGCCTCCGCCCAGGCATGACCGGCCTGCTGATTGACCATTCCGTCGGAGCGCAGGAAATGTCCGGATACAAAGCGGGCGGGAATGTTGCCGTTGCGCGCGCAGGCAATGAAGATATGCGCATAGTCTTGGCAGACCCCGCGCTTTAGGCCAAAAGCTTCCGCCGCCGATGTGCCGCTATTGGTGGGATCCTCGTCGAAGGTCATGTGCTCGTTGATCTGCACCATCAGGGCATGGAGGAATCCAAGCACGTCGCCGTCTGCTTCCGCGCGGAGTTCGCGGACGAAATTCGCCATCGCCGGATTGACCTCGGTCAACGGTGTCGAGCGCAGGAACAGGCTCGGCGGGAAGCGCTCGTCGCTGCCCCTGAGCACGCCACCGGTGTCATGGGTCTCGATCAGGCCCTCGACATTGATGGTGAGATCGGCGATCGGCCCGTGGGTCAGCACGTGCGTTACGTTGCCAAAGGCGTCGTGATGCATGTCGAGACGCGAATCGGCGGAGACGTCGATCTGCCAGTCGGCGACGTACTGCCCGTCATGGCTGCCGGGCGTCATGCGCAGGATCTGGATCACGCCCGAAGCCGGCGGTTCGTAGCGATAGGTGGTGGAATGAGCGATGCGCAGGCGCATGACTTACCAAGGCAGAGCTAGAGTTCAATTAGACAAAGATCGTCTTGCCCGGCTTTATGCCGGGCGTCCACGTCTTACCTTACCTTTTTAAAGTAAGGCGTGGATGGCCGGGACGTCTAGCGCGAAGACGCGCTTCGCGCTTTTGCCCGGCCATGACGGTATTTGACGTCTCTCATCTCAAATCCGTCAGATCAAGTACTGCTTGGTGACGATTTCGCCAAGCCGTGAATTATCCGCAATGAATTCCTGGATGAATTCATGCACGCCATGCTGGAAGATATCGTCCATATGGCTGTGTTCCAGCCGATTGCGGACGCCGCGGGCGTGACGCTGCGAGGGGCCCTGACGGCCATAGGCGACGCCGATCTGGTCGAGATTGCGCACCAGATTGCCGTAGCAGCTGGCCAGCGAACGCGGCAGCGTATCGTTGAGGATCAACAGATCCGCGATCAGCCACGGTTTGAGGGTTTCGCGATAGACCCAGTGATAGGCGGTCAGCGCCGAAACCGAGCGCAGGATCGAGGTCCATTGATAAAAATCCAGGGGACCGCCGACATGTTCCTCCTCGGGCAGCAGCATATGATACTTCACGTCGAGGATCCGCGCGGTGTTGTCGGCGCGTTCCAGATGCACCCCTAGCCGTGAAAACCAGTAGGCATCGTTGCGCAGCATGGTCCGGTACGCCGAGCCGTCGAAGCGCAGCGAGGTTTCCTGCACAAAGCGCAGGAACTTCGCCAGTTCCTCGCGGTTCTTCGTGCCTTTGCCCCAGACCTCCTGAAGTTCCAGCCAGGCGCCGTTGATGGTGTCCCACATTTCGCCGGTCAGTGCCGTGCGCACCGAGCGGGAATTGAGCCGCGCGTTCTCGATGCAGTTCCTGATCGAGGACGGGTTGTCGGTCGAGAACGCCAGATATTCCACGACGCTATTTTCGTCGGCGCTGGCGTGGCCATCATAGAAGCTCGCGCTGACACCGGCGGTGAGCAGTGCCGAATCCCACTCATTGGTTTGGCCGATATAGGCGGCGGGAAGCGCGGTGACGCGCAAGGTGGCGTCGATGGTCCGCGCGAGATATTCCGCGCGTTCGACATAGCGGGCCAGCCAGTACAGGTTTTCGGCGGTTCGCGACAGCATGCGGGTATCTTGCTCTCTACTCGTCCAATATTGGGCTATTCGTCCAGTATCCAGGTGTCCTTGGTGCCGCCGCCCTGGCTTGAATTCACCACCAGCGAGCCTTCCTTCAGCGCCACGCGGGTCAGTCCGCCCGGAACGATGGTGACGCGATCCCTTCCGGTGAGAACGAACGGCCTGAGGTCGACGTGACGCGGGGCAAGGCCGGAGGCGGTGCAGGTCGGACAGGTCGACAGCGCGAGCGTCGGCTGGGCGATAAAACCTTCCGGCTCGCGCTTGAGCTTGTCGCGGAACGCTTCGATCGTCGCTTTGGTGGCGGCAGGCCCGATCAGCATGCCGTAACCGCCGGAGCCGTGAACCTCCTTCACCACCAATTCGTCGAGATTATCGAGAACGTAGGCGAGATCCTTTGGCTCGCGGCAGCGCCAGGTCGGCACGTTCTTCAGGATCGGTTCTTCGCCGAGATAGAACTTCACGATGTCGGGCATATACGAATAGACCGCCTTGTCGTCGGCGATGCCGGTGCCGACTGCGTTGGCCAGCGTAATATTGCCGGCCGCATACGCCGACATCAGCCCGGGCACGCCGAGCGCGGAATCCGGGCGGAAGGTGAGGGGATCGAGGAAATCGTCATCGACCCGGCGGTAGATGACGTCGACGCGTTTCAGGCCTTCGGTGGTGCGCATGAACACCTCATCGTTCTTGACGATGAGATCGCGGCCTTCGACCAGTTCGATGCCGAGCTTGTCGGCGAGAAATGAATGCTCGTAATAGGCGGAATTGTAGACGCCGGGAGTCATCAGCGCCACCGTCGGCTCGGCCGAGGCGCTGTGCGGGGCGACCGAGCGCAGCGCTGACAGCAATTCGTCGGGATATCGCTCCACCGGCGCCACACGGTGGCGGGCGAACAGGTCCGGAAACAGCCGCATCATGATTTCGCGGTTTTCCAGCATGTAGGACACGCCGGACGGCGTGCGCGCATTGTCCTCCAGCACGATGAAGTTTTCCGCATCGACCCGGACGATGTCGATCCCGGCGATGTGGACGTAGACGTCGTGCGGCACGTCCTGGCCGTTCATCTCCGGGCGGAACACCGGATTCTGGAAGATCAGGTCATCGGGGATGATCTCGGCGCGCAGAATGTCGCGGCTGTGATAGATGTCGCGCAGGAACATGTTCAGCGCGCGGACCCGCTGCTTCAGCCCCTTTTCCAGCAGGGTCCATTCCTTGGCCGAAATGATCCGCGGGATCACGTCGAAGGGAATCAGCCGCTCCTGGGCTTCGGCGTCGCCATAGACGGCAAAGGTGATGCCGATCCGGCGGAACAGGAGCTCCGCTTCCTGACGGCGATATTCCAGGGCGTCCGGCGGCGTATCCTTCAGCCAGCGGGCGAGCTCCTGATAGGCGGGGCGAAGGTCTCCGCCCGGCCCATTCATTTCATCGAACGCAACAGCCATGTACCCTGATTGCTCTCCGACCCGTGTGCGACAGTGCACGACCGAAAGGGATGGTAGCAAGGCCCGGGCCAGCGCGATATGCATTGGCGGCGAGCATTTGCTATGGATGGTTTGGGATTTGCCCGAAAAAGGGGCTGTCCCGTGCTTATTTCGGCGGCAGGATGCGGCGGGTGGCTGGTGACTTCGTGTCGTTCCCTGAACGATGATGTCCCGGTGTATCTTCCGGCTAATTTTGCCGAACGGGTGCGAGACGGCGAGGAGAGGTCATGAGCGATATAGTTACGGCGGGAATTCTGGTGATCGGCGACGAGATCCTTTCCGGGCGAACCAAAGACAAGAACATCGGCTTTATCGCGGAATACCTGACCAATATCGGGATCGACCTCAAGGAGGTCCGCGTCGTACCCGACGAGGAGGTTGAGATCATCGCGGCGCTGGACGCGCTGCGCCATCGCTACACCTATGTGTTCACGACCGGCGGGATCGGACCGACCCATGACGACATTACCGCCGACAGCATCGCCAAGGCGTTCGGCGTCGGCATCGATCATCACCCGGAGGTGGTGGCGCGCTTCAAGGAACGCTTCCAGAATCCCGGCGAATTGAACGAGGCACGGCTGCGCATGGCGCGGATCCCCGATGGCGCCGAACTGATCCAGAGTGCGACCATCCTCGCGCCGGGCTTCAAGATCGGTAATGTCATCGTCATGGCGGGCGTGCCGTCGATCATGCAGGCGATGATGGACATCGTGACGCCGAAGCTGAAGTCAGGCGTGCGGATGCTGTCGGAGTCGGTTCGCGCTAATGCGCGGGAGGGCGACATCGGCGGCCCCTTGCGCGCCATCGCCAATGCACACCCCGACACCATCATCGGCAGCTATCCGTTCCAGGACGAAGACAAGAAGCCGAATACCAATCTCGTCGTGCGTTCGCGCGACCCCGAGAAGCTGAATGCCGCGATGGCCGCGGTGAAAGAGATGCTGGCGGGATTGAACTTGGTCCGCTGACAAAGGAAGCGCGGCGCCGTGGACAAGAATTCGTTCTTCTGGAAAATGGTCGACGGCAGGTTGCCGCCGCCACCCTGCGCGAAGACGCTGGGCATCGAGTTTGCCGCTGTTGATGGCGAACGCGGCACCGTTGAAGTGAAATTCGAAGCCAAACCGGAATTCCTCAACCCCGTAGGCAACGTCCAGGGCGGGTTTCTCGCTGCCATGCTCGACGACACCATGGGACCCGCCCTGATCGCGACATTGGACAGCGGCGAATTCGCGCCGACGGTCAATCTCAATGTGCAGTTTCACCGGCCGGCCAAGGCAGGACCATTAAAGGGCATCGGCCGCGTGGTGCTGCGCGGCAAGGAAATCTGCCAGCTCAGCGGCGAGCTGTTCCAGGACGACAAGATCGTGGCGACTGCGACCGCTACCGCGATCATTCGCAAGATGTAGAGAATCTTGTTCTTACGTGAACAAGTGCATAGTTTTGACGGATGCCGCTGCAAAACCGTGTCACGCCGGAAGGCGACGTCATCGTTGATCCACATCGCGGGATGTTCACCGGCAATCGCGGCATCATTCACGATCCCGCAACCAAAACCCTTCTGAACAAGCGCTGGTCGAATCCCGCCTGGCTGACTTGCGTCTGCGAATTCAGGGGGCGGCGGCGCGAGGTGATGGGCGGCCGCAGCTGGACTGAATTGTTCTTTCTCGACGAGGCGACCGCGTTCGCTGCCGGGCATCGGCCGTGCTTCTTCTGCCGTCGCGACAACGCCAACCGGTTCCGCGCGGCCTGGGCCGAAGGCAATGGCGTTGGGCATATGCTCGCGCGCGACATCGATGCGGTGCTGCATCGCGAACGGCTCGAACGCGGTAGGAAACGCTTACACGCGCTGCCGATGCCAATGGAAAAATTGCCCGATGGCGCGATGGTGCGGAGCGGCGCGGAAAGTTACCTGATCACGCAGGGCAGGACGCTGCGATGGTCGCCGGCCGGCTATCGTGAGGCGTCGGACCGGATCAAGGATGCCATGCTGCTGACGCCACCGTCGACCCTGCGCGCGTTGGGTGCCGGCTATCGGCCCGTGCTGCATCCGACTTGCGTTAGATAGCGCTGCGCTCTGTTCACGCGATACTCGCAGCACGGCCTGGTCCACCTCTCCCCCGCTTGCGGGGGAGAGGTGGAGAGGGGGGTATTGTGGGCACCGCATTTGCGGCCGCCCCCTCCCTAACCCTCCCCCGCAAGCGGGAGAGGGGACCCGTTACACTCGCGGAGGCGGTAGACCTGACAGTCAGCAATCTCACCCCATCCGCTGCCGCGCCAGCTTCGCGCCGGCGCCGAGTGCCATCAGCTTGGCTTCGGCGATTTCCCGGCGCATCGGCGCCATGCCGCAATTGGTGGTCGCGACGATGTTGCTCTTCGGCACGAATTTCGAGACGTCGTCGATCACCTTGGCGACATCTTCCGCGGTCTCGACGGTGTCGCTGGCCACGTCGATCACGCCGGCCTGGACGACCTTGCCCTTGAGCAGGGAAAGCAATTCCAGGGGCACTTTCGAGTTGCGGCATTCGATCGCGACCTGCTGGATCGGGCTTTTGGCAATCGCCGGGAAAATATCCTCGTACTGCCGCCATTCGCCGCCCAGCGTCTGTTTCCAGTCGGTGTTGGCCTTGATGCCGTAACCGTAGCAGATGTGCACGGCCGTGGCGCAGGTCAGGCCTTCGGCCGCGCGCTCCAGCGCCTTGATGCCCCAGTCGCTGACCTCGCTCATATAGACGTTGAAGGCCGGCTCATCGAATTGAATGACATTGACGCCGTCGGCCTGCAGCGCCTTGGCTTCCTCGTTGAGCAGTTCGGCGAAGGCGAACGCCATCTTCACGCGGTCGCCGTAATGACGGTCGGCGATGGTGTCGATGATGGTCATCGGGCCGGGCAGGGTGAATTTCAGCTGTCGCGTGGTGTGGGTGCGGGCAACGCGCGCCTCGTCGGCATGGACGCGGCTCTTCAGCCGCAGCGGCGCCACCACCTGCGGCACCATCGCCTTGTAGCGGTCGTTGCGGATTCCCATCTCGACCTTGTGGGCAAAGTCGATGCCCTCGATCTTCTCCAGGAAGCCATGGACGAAGTGCTGGCGCGCCTGTTCACCTTCGGTGACGATGTCGATGCCGGCGTCTTCCTGCAGCTTCACCGCCAGCACGGTGGCGTCGCGCTTGGCACGCACCAACTCCTCGCCCGAAGACTTCCAGGGCGCCCAGAGCGTGTTGGGCTCGGCCAGCCATTCTGGTTTCGGCAAGGAGCCAGCGATCGTGGTTGGAAACAGCATGGGAGCCTCCCGATCGGATTTAATTGAGTGCCTGTCTGCCATGTCTTATGATCGAGGTACAGAACAACAAAAGTCGCCATCGCCGGGCTTTTTAGGCATCAATTGATGGCAAGGGAAGATGGCAAGGAAACCATGATCGACCTGCATTATGCCCCGACGCCGAATGGCTGGAAAATCTCGATCATGCTGGAGGAATTGGGGCTCCCCTATACGGTCATTCCCGTCGACATCCGGGCCGGCGAGCAATTCAAGCCGGAATTTCTGGCGGTCAGCCCCAACAATCGCATTCCGGCGATCGTCGATCATGCACCGGTCGACGGCGGTGGGCCGTTTTCGGTGTTCGAGACAGGGGCGATCCTGATTTATCTGGCCGACAAGACCGGCCGTTTTCTCTCCAAGGAGATGCGCGCACGGTCCAGGGTCATGCAGTGGCTGATGTGGCAAATGAGCGGGCTCGGCCCGATGCTCGGCCAGCACGGGCATTTCGCGCTCTATGCGCAGGAGAAAATCCCCTACGCCATCGAGCGCTATCGCGACGAGGCGGCGCGGCTCTATCGCGTGCTCGATACGCAACTCGGCAAGACCGGAAGCTTTGTCGCGGGCGACGACTATTCGATCGCCGACATCGCCTGCTTTCCCTGGACCATGACCCACAAGGCGCAAGGTTTTACGCTCGACGATTATCCCAACATCAAACGCTGGTATGCCGTGGTCCGCGCACGGCCTCAGGTGCAGGCGGGGCTGGCGATCGGCAAATTCGAAAAGAAGCCGTTCGACGACGAGGCGCGCAAGAACGTGTTCGGGCAGGCCGCAAAGGAGATGCTGCAGCAAAAATAACGGTTCGTCGTTCCGGGGCGCGCGAAGCGCGAGCCCGGAATCCATCACCACAATCGGGAGTATGGATTCAGGGTCTGCGCCAAGAGGCGCATCCCGGAATGACGAGAATGAGTTGGGTTGACTGAACCAACAACAAAGGAAACGCCATGATCGAGTTCTTCTTCGACTGCTCCAGTCCCTGGACCTATCTCGCCTTTCACAACATCCAGCCGCTCGCAAAAGAGTTCCGCGTCGAGATTTCGTGGCGGCCGATTCTGGTCGGCGGTATCTTCAACAGCATCAATCCCAGCGTCTATGCCTCGCGTGAACATCCGGTGCAGGCCAAGGTGGATTACCAGAAGAAAGACATGGCGGACTGGGCGCGCTCCGCCGGGCTGACCATCAAGATGCGGCCGACGGTGTTCCCGGTAAACAGCGTCAAGACGATGCGCGGCTGTATCTGGCTCGGCAAGGACATGCTGCCGTTCGCGCGCACGGCGTTCGAGATCTATTGGGGCGAGGACAAGGACATCTCGCAGGACACGGTGCTGACGGAGGTCTGCAAGCGGGTCGGCGTGGATCCCGCGAAATTCTTCGCCGGAATCGGCCAGCAAGCGATCAAGGACCAGCTCAAGGCCAACACCGATGAGGTGATGGCGCGGGGCGGGTTCGGTTCGCCGACCATCTTCATCGACAGGACCGACATGTATTTCGGCAATGACCGCCTGCCGCTGATCCGCGAAGCGCTGCAACGGCGCAGGGCGAGCGCGGCCTGATGCCGAAGGCCGTCGTCTGCCGCGAACTTGGCCCGCCCGAAAGTCTGCGGCTGGAGACGTTTGCGTCATCGCCGCTGGCGGCGGGACAAGTGCGTGTCGCGGTACACGCCGCTGGGATCAATTTCCCTGACATATTGATGGCGGCCGGTGAATATCAACTCAAGCCAGAGCTGCCGTTTACGCCGGGCGTGGAAGCCGCAGGCGAGGTAATCGAGGTCGACCGCGGAGCGGCGGGCGTCGCAATCGGCGACAAAGTCATCGTCAAATTGCGGCACGGCGGATACGCCGATGAGGCGGTGGTGACGCCGGGACAGTTGACGCCGTTGCCCTCGACCTTCGATTATGCCGAAGGCGCGACGTTCCTTGCCGCGCACGGCACCGCGTATCACGCGTTGGTCGATCGCGGTCAGCTTCAGCGAGGCGAGGTGCTGCTGGTGCATGGCGCCGGTGGTGGCGTTGGCCTTGCCGCGGTCGAGATTGGCAAGCTGCTCGGCGCCACCGTGATTGCTGCGGCTTCATCGGAGGAGAAGCTCGCCATCGTGAGAGCAAAGGGTGCGGATCATCTCGTGCTTTACACGCACGAGCCGTTCCGCGATGCCGTCAAGCGCATCACCGATGGCCGCGGCGTTGATGTGGTGTTCGATCCCGTCGGCGGCGAGATTTTCGAGAACAGTGTGCGCTGCATCGCCTGGGGCGCGCGCCTGCTCGTGATCGGGTTCACCGGCGGCATCGGGCTTGCCCGCACCAATCTGCTGCTGATCAAGGGCGCGAGCGTGCTCGGCGTCCGCGCCGGCGAGGCGGTGCGGAAAAACCCGGCGCTTGGCGAGGCGCGGATCAAGGCGCTGCTGGGGTGGGCGGAAGAAGGGAAGGTGCGGCCGAACATTTCGGACCGCCTGCCGCTGGAGCATTACGCGCAAGCGATGCGGCTGTTGATCGATCGCAAGGCGATTGGGCGCGTGGCGCTGATCACGCGGCTGTAGCCGTAGGGTGGGCAAAGCGAAGCGTGCCCACCAGGGTGCGGAAGAAGGCACACGGTGGGCACGACGCGAAAAGCGTCTTTGCCCACCCTACGAGCTGACCGCGATATCGATCGCCCTCACTTATATTCCCGCTCGTCCCACCACGGGAAATAGTCGGGCATGTCGGCCGAGACCTTGTTCTTGAACTGCGCCGGGCGCTTTTCCAGAAACGACACCACGCCTTCTTTGACATCGTCGGAGCGGCCACGGGTGTAGATACCGCGGCTGTCGACTTTGTGCGCTTCCATCGGATCGTCGGCGCCCATCATGCGCCACATCATCTGCCGGATCAGCGCCACCGAGACCGGCGCGGTTTTGGTGGCGATCTCGCGCGCCAGCGCGCGTGCCGTCGGCAGCAATTGGTCCGCCGGCACCACCTTGCTGACGAGACGGCCGGCCAGCGCCTCCTGCGCCGGGAACACGCGGCCGGTGTAGCACCACTCCAGCGCCTGCGAGATGCCGACGATGCGCGGCAAAAACCAGCTCGAGGCGGCCTCGGGCACGATGCCGCGCTGGGAGAACACGAAGCCAAAACGCGCGTCCACGCTGGCGATGCGGATATCCATCGCGAGCTGCATGGTGACGCCGATACCGACCGCAGGCCCGTTGACCGCCGCGATTACGGGTTTCAGGCATTTGAAGATGCGCAACGTAACCTGCCCGCCGCCGTCGCGCACATTCGGATCGCTGTAGTCGACCTTGCCATTGGCAAGACGCTTCACCGGTCCGCGCTTGGCGTCGCGGTCGAAAGTATCGGCGCCGGAAGAGAGATCGGCTCCGGCGCAGAACCCGCGGCCTGCGCCGGTAACGATGATGGCGCGGACATCATCGTCCTTGTCGGCCTGGTCGAAAGCGTCGATCAACTCCTTCTGCATGGTGGCGTTGAAGGCGTTCAGCTTGTCGGGCCGGTTCAGCGTGATGGTCAGAATCTGTTCGGCGACCTCATATTTGATCGTCTCATAGGCCATCGGGTGTTTCCTCTTTTCTTTGTCATTGCCGGGCTTGACCCGGCAATCCATCGTTATCAAGAGGATGGATGCGCGGGTCGAGCCCGCGCATGACAGTTGGGTATGTCGTGCCGTTACTTCTTCGGCGGCTTCGGCCACGGCTTTTGCGCAGCCCGCAAACCCTCGAACGCCTTCGCCATGCCGAGCACGCCGAGATCGTCGAAGCGGCGGCCGATGATCTGCACGCCAATCGGAAAGCCGTGTTTGTCGTAGCCGCCGTTGATCGAGGCTGCCGGATTCTCCGACATGTTCCACGGCACGGTGTAACAGATGTGCTCGAACGGTTTTTCCGGATCGTTCAGCGGGGCGGCGAACTCGGCCGGGAAATTCACCACCGGCGACACCGGCGAAATCACGTAGTCGAGATCGGTAAACAGTTTTGCCGCGGCGGCCCGGATCGCCATGGTCGCATTGAAGCCCCTGACCACATCGACACCGCTGAGCTTCGCGCCGGCTTCCGCCCATTTGTAAATATAGGGCAGCGCCTTGGCGCGTTGTTCCGGCGCCAGCTTCGACAGATCGTCCCACATCCGCGCGCGCCAGAAATTGTCGAGCCCGTCGAGCATTTCGCGCGTCAGCACGCCGTCGACTTCGGTGACGACGGCGCCGGCGGACTCAAAGGCCTTTGCGGCTTTGATCGAGATATCGCGGACCTCTTTCTCTAGCTTTTGTCCGACGCCGAGGTCGAGCATCAGCCCGATACGCATTTTGCGCGGAGATTTCTCGAGCGCCTTCCAGTTGATGTCATGCGCCGGCAGGCTCATGCCGTCGCGGCGATCCGGCTTGGACAGCACACCCATCATCAGCGCGGTGTCGTCGACGATGCGCGTCATCGGCCCGGCTACCCGGCCGACGTAAGGCGGATCGATCGGAACCCGTCCCAGACTTGGTTTCAGCGCAACGAGACCGCACCAGCAGGCGGGAAGGCGCACTGAACCACCGATGTCGGTGCCAAGATGCAGCGGGCCGTAGCCGGCTGCACCGGCCGCGCCAGCGCCCGAACTGGAGCCGCCGGGGTTCTTGCTGAGGTCCCAGGGATTGCGGGTGAGGGAATGAAAACTCGACAGACCTGACGACAGCATGCCGTAATCCGGCATGGTGGTTTTGGAAAAGATGATCGCACCGGCTTCGCGCAACCGCGCGGCCGGGGGCGCATCCACCGTCGCCGGTACGAGCGTGTTGGAAGCGGCGCCCAGCGGCATCGGCACGCCTTTGGTCGCGATATTCTCCTTGATGGTGACGGGCACGCCGTCGAGCGAACCGGCCGGCGCGCCGTTCTGCCAGCGTTCGGTCGAGGCTTTTGCGACCGCGCGCGCGCCTTCCGGATCGAACGCATAGAGCGCCTTGATATGCGGCTCCCACGCCGCGACGTGCTTAAGCACGTCATCGAGCACCTCGGACGGCGAGAATTGCTTGCTGCGATATCCCGCGAGCAGATCGACGGCGCTGAGATCATGTAGCGGCGTGACCGCATCCTGCGCTGCTGATTTATGCATGGGCGGCCACCGGCAACCGGGTTTCGATGATGCGCGCGAACATGCTGGCGGCGATCGGGATCGCCTTGTCGTCGAAGACATAGCCGGGATTGTGTACCGGCACCGAACCCTCATGGCCGACCCAGAAATAGGCGCCGGGCACCGCGTGCAGCATGTCGGCGAAATCCTCGCTGCCCATCTTCGGCTGCGTCCGGGTGATGACCTTCGCGGGATCGACCACCGTGCGCGCCACTTCGGCGACCACTTTGGACTGCTCTTCCTGGTTGACCAGTACGCTGAAGATGTCGCGGATGTCGACTTTGATCTCGACCTGGAAGGCGCTGGCAATGCCGGCGCAAATCGTTCGCATCCGTTCCCGGATCAGCGCGCGTACCTCGTCGGAAAACGCCCGCACGGTGCCGCAAAGCTTCGCCTCGCCGGGGATTACGTTGTAGGCGGAACCCGAGTGGATCTGCGTGATCGACAGCACCGCCGGATCGGTCGGACCGACATTGCGGCTGACAATGGTCTGCAGGGCCTGTGCGACCGTCATCGCGATCACGACCGCGTCTTTCGACCGTTCGGGCATCGCGCCATGGGCGCCATAGCCCTGGATGACAATGTCGAAGAAATCAGCGCCGGCCATCGCCGGTCCCGGAAGTACTGCAAGCTCGCCGTGGTTCAAATCGGGTGCGTTGTGCAGCCCGTAGATCTCGTCGCAGGGAAACCTCTCGAACAGCCCGTCCTTGATCATGGCGCGCGCGCCGCCGAGGCCTTCTTCGGCCGGCTGGAAGATGAAATGCACGGTGCCATCGAAATTCCGGGTCTCGGCGAGGTAACGCGCGGTGCCGAGCAGGATGGTGGTGTGGCCGTCATGGCCGCAGCCGTGGAAGCGGCCGGGAATGGTCGAGCGCCATTTCAGATTGGTGTTCTCTTCCATCGGCAGGGCGTCCATATCGGCGCGCAGCCCGATGCGCTTGCCGCCGCCGCCATTGCCCTTGAGCACGCCGACCACGCCGGTGCCGCCAAGGCCGCGATGCACCTCGATGCCCCACTGCGTCAGCTTGTCGGCAACGATGCCGGAGGTGCGGACTTCCTCGAAGCCGATTTCGGGATGCGCGTGCAGATCCCTGCGGATCGCGGTCAGTTCGTCGGCAAAGCCTTCGATACGGTCGATATTGGGCATGTCTGTTATCCGATGGCGGAGGAGGGTGAACCTGAGTTGACGGCGGAAGTGAAGGCGGGACCGTTCGGCTTGATTCGGATGCCCGGACGCAACCGCGTCCACGGCAGCGTCGCGGTATCGGCGGGCATGGCGCCGGGCGAGGCGCAGATCAGCAATTTTTCGGCGATCGGTTCGAAATCGGCGCGGAAATGCACCGAGCTCTTGTTGACGAGGATCGATTGCTCGGTCGGCTCGATGCCGACATAGCGATACATCGATTGATCGGCGAGCTGCGCCTTGTGCGAACTCACGACCACCCTGACATCGCCGATCCGCAACGCCGCCGACGGTCCCATGTCCATGTCGCGACCGCCGTAATAGGGACCCGGCGCGACGAACTGTCCGTCGGATAGTTTTTCGACGATAAAGTTTTCCTTGTACGGCGCGTCGCCTGAGATGCCCGACTTGCCGCCAAGCGCCAGCGCGACGGTGGCGCCGACGCCCGCGGCATGGGCGGCCTGCGCCGACAGCGGATCATAGATCACGCCGATCGCAGCCTTGGTGGCGTTGTTGCGAACCAGCGCCCGCAACATGCCCGTGGTGTCGGAATCGCCGCCGGCGCCGGGATTGTCCTGGGTGTCGGCGATGACGATCGGCTTGCGCGCGGACTTTGCCAGTTCCATCGCGTGGCGGACGCCTTCATCGGGCGAATAGATCCGGCCATCGAAATCGTCTTCGTGGCCGGCGATGATTTTTGTCATCGCATCCGCCGCCGAGTCAGCGTCGGCCTGCGTCCTGCCGTAGGCAAATACGCTGGGCCCGCAATCAGGAAAGTCCGCCGCCGGAAAACCGGGCGCAAAGGACAGCGTCGGCACGGCGTCGCTCTCGAGCGCCGCCAGTTTCTGATAAATGCCTTTGGTCGGCTGGTCGTTGGTGCATTGCCAGCTGATCGGAATCAGGAAGGGCAATTGCCGGAACGATTTTGCGAATTTCTGTCCGGATTGCAGCAACAGCGCCAGATGCCGCGCGGCGGCGCGGCCGGTATCGGCCATATCGACATGCGGATAGGTGCGGTAGGCGATCAGCGCGTCGGCGTGCTCGACCATGGCAGGCGTGACATTGGCGTGCAGATCGAGGCTGACCACCAGCGGCAGATCCTTGCCGATCACCTTGCGCACGCGCGCGAGAATCTCGCCTTCGCCGTCGTCAAAATGTTCCGTGACCATGGCGCCATGCAGATCGAGATAGACCGCATCGAGCGGCCCCGCGTCTCGGATGCCGTCAACCATCACTTTGACGACGCGCTCGAACGCATCCTCGGTGACATGCGCCGAAGGGCTGGCGCCGCATGAAATGGTCGGCACCAGTTCCCAGCCATTGGCTTGCGCGGCCTCGACGAAGCCCGCCAATCCGACATTGATGTTGCGCATGGTCTTGAGCACGCCGGCGCCCAGCGCCATCGCCGGCCAGCCGCCGCCATGCACGAAGTCGTCGTAGGTCGCCTTGGTCGGCGCGAAGGTATTGGTTTCGTGCAGGAAGCCGCCGACGGCGATACGGGTCATCGTTTGGTCTCGGTTAGTGGTCGCGCGGGACGTTAGACTTGTCACTGCTGAATGCGCAAGCGACGAAGCAATCCACTCCCGCATGGCCTCGAACCATTTTGGGATTGCTTCACCTCTCGCAATTGCAGCGAATTATGCCGTCACAACGGCGCCCGGCGAAACTGGCCGAAAGTTGGCAAAATCCCATTGCCGTCCGGGTGCGGCATCAAGTAGCGCGCGGGTATAGGCCTCTTTCGGATTGGTCAAGACTTGCGCCGCCGGTCCCTGTTCGATGACCCGGCCATGCTGCATCACAGCGACATCGTCGCAGATTTGTGCCGCGACGCGCAGATCGTGGGTAATGAACAACAGCGCGATGCCGAGCCGGGCCTGGATCTCGTCGAGCAATTCAAGCACCTGGGCCTGCACCGAGACGTCGAGCGCCGAGACCGCTTCATCGGCCACCAGCACATCGGGATCAAGCGCCAGCGCGCGGGCAATGGCGATGCGCTGGCGCTGGCCGCCGGAGAACTGGTGCGGGTAGCGCGAGACGGCATCGGCGGGCAGATCGACCAGTTCAAGCAGTTCCCGCGCCTTTGCCAGCGCTTCTTTCCGCGCCATGCCGTAATTGATCGGCCCCTCGGCGATGGTCTCGCCCACGGTGATGCGCGGGTTGAGTGAACGATAGGGGTCCTGGAAGATGATCTGAATGCGCTTGCGATGCGGTTGCAGCAGCCGGCGTGACAGCTCGGAGATTTCGCGCCCCACCAGACGGATGCCGCCCGAGGTCGGATCGATCAGCCGTACGATGCAGCGCGCCACGGTCGATTTGCCGGATCCGCTTTCACCGACGATGCCGAGCGTGCGGCCCTTGCGCAAGGTGAGGGTGACGTCCTGCGCCGCCGCAACTTCACGGGCTTTGCCGAACAGCGAGCGCTCGCGATAGACCTTGCCGAGTTCGTTGGCTTCCAGCACCACCGGCTCGGTTGATTCCGGGCGCGGCGCCCGCGGCACCAGGCTCGGCACCGCCGAGAG
Organism: Bradyrhizobium canariense; assembly: GCF_900105125.1. NCBI lineage: Bacteria > Pseudomonadati > Pseudomonadota > Alphaproteobacteria > Hyphomicrobiales > Nitrobacteraceae > Bradyrhizobium > Bradyrhizobium canariense. The sequence goes on from NZ_LT629750.1 coordinate 431,796, forward strand.
CAGGTTGCGCGTGTATTCCATGGTGGGCTTGCGCAGAATGTTGTCGAGCGTTCCGGTCTCGACCAGCTTGCCGTGACGCATGACCGCGACGCGATCGGCGATTTCCGCGACCACGCCCATATCGTGGGTAATGAAGAGCACGGCGGTGCCGTGGTCTCTTTGCAGATCCCGGATCAGCGTCAGAATCTGTTTCTGCGTGGTGACGTCGAGCGCGGTGGTCGGCTCATCCGCGATCAGGAGCTTCGGCTCGAGCACCAGCGCCATCGCGATCATGATGCGCTGGCGCTGGCCGCCGGACAGGCGATGCGGAAAAGATGAGAAAATCCGTTCGACATCGGGCAGGCGCACCTGCTCCATCATCGCCAGAATGCGCTTGCGACGGGTTCGCGCGTCGAGATCGGTGTGGGTGCGCAGCACCTCGTCGATCTGCCGCCCGACCGGCACCACCGGATTAAGCGCGGTCATCGGTTCCTGGAAGATCATCGCCATGGTGGTGGCGCGCAATTGCCGCAGCCGCCGGTCGCCGGCGGTGAGCAGTTCTTCACCGACCAGCTTGATGCTGCCGCCGGAAGGCACCAGCGAGCCCTTTTGCAGCAGTCCCATCGTGGTGAGCGAGGTGACGGATTTGCCCGATCCGCTTTCGCCGACCAGGCACAGCGTTTCGCCCTCGCGCACCTGCAAGGAAATGCCGTCGATGATGCGCTGGCCTTGCGGATTCTTGCCGAGGTTAACGGTGAGATTGTTGATATCGAGAACGACGGCGTTTGAATTGGGTGCCATGCTCATTTTCCGCCCTCGCGCTGCTTCATGCGGGGATCGAGCGCGTCGCGCGCGGCATCGCCGATCAGATTGATGCTGAGGATTGCAATCGACAGCAACAAGCCGGGCCAGAAGATCAGCGACGGCTTGATCTGAAAAAAGGCGCGGCCTTCGGCCATCATGTTGCCCCAGGTCGGGGTCTCCGGGCTGATGCCGGCACCCAGGAACGACAGGATCGCCTCGGTGAGGATGGCGGAGGCGCAGACGTAAGTGCCTTGCACGATCAAGGGCGCGATCGTGTTCGGCATCAAGTGGCGCCACATGATCTTCGGCAGGCTGGTGCCGACCGAGATCGCGGCCTCGACATAGGGCTCTTCGCGCGCCGACAGCACCACGGCGCGAACCAGCCGTGCGACGCGCGGAATTTCGGGGATGGTGATGGCGATGAGCACCGTTGTGGGGCTTGCGCCCGACAGCGAGACCACGGCAATCGCAAGCAGGATGCTCGGGATCGCCATCAAGCCGTCCATGATGCGCATCATGATCGCGTCGATCCATTTGAAGAAACCGGAGAGGAGGCCGGTCACAAGACCGATGACGATGGAGAGAACAGCGGCGCCCACGCCGATGATCAGCGAGATCCGGCCGCCGTAGAGGATCCGGGACAGTACATCGCGGCCGTAAGAGTCAGTGCCGAGCAGGAACTGCGCGCTCGCCGGCTTCAGCCGCTGCGCCGGTGCGAGCAGCATCGGATCGTGCGGCGACAACAGCGGCGCCAGGATTGCGGACGCAACGATCAGTCCAAGGCAGATGGTGGCGGTCGCGATGATCGGCGTCGATGTCAGGAATCCGAACCTCGGCCGCAACGGCGTCGTGATCGGGAGTGACGGTTCGGGGAGGGTTTCGATCGCCATAGATATCGGCCTCAATAGCGGATTCTGGGATCGAGCAGGGTGTAGGCGAGGTCAATCAGCAGGTTGACCAGAACGTAGACGAAGGAAGTCAGAAGGATCATCCCCTGGATCACGGGATAATCGCGGCCCAGCACGGCGTCGACGGTGAGCCGTCCGATGCCCGGCAGGTTGAACACGCTTTCGGTGACGACGACGCCTGAAATCAGCAGCGTAAAACCAGAGCCGATCACGGTGATGACCGGCACCGCGGCGTTGCGCAGCGCGTGTCGCAACAGCACGCCCGGTTCGGCGATACCCTTGGCGCGCGCGGTCCGCACGTAATCCTCGCCCAGCACATCCAGCATCGCCGCACGGGTCATGCGGGCGATCAGCGCAACATAGATGAAGGACAATGCGATGGTCGGCAGGATGATGCGTTCAAGGAACGGACCGAAGCCCGAGGTGATGCTGCGGAAACCCTGCACCGGCAGCCAGCGCAGATCGATCGCGAAGATCTGGATCAGCACATAGCCGATCACGAAGACCGGGACCGAGAAGCCGATTACCGACAGACCCATTACGAAGCGATCGATCCAGGTGCCGTGCTTCCAGGCCGCGATCACGCCAAGGGGCACCGCGACCACGATACTGAGGATGATGGTCGACAACGCAATGCTGAGCGAAGGCTCGACGCGCTGGCCAATCAGCTTCAGGACCGGGACATTCGAAATCAGGGAAACACCGAGATCGCCGTGCAGAAGCTTGCCGACCCAGGTGACGAACTGGATGTAGAGCGGTTCGTTCAATCCGAGTGAGGTGCGGATGCGTTCGAGCTGCGCCGGCGTCGCGTTGTCGCCGGCGAGAATAGCGGCGGGATCGCCCGGGGTGATGCGGAGCAAGAGGAACACAAACAATGCCACCACGCCCATCACGGGAATGGCGGCCAGCACACGACGAAGCAGATATCCGAGCATCGTTACCCATCACACAATGCGGCAACCCGTGATTTGGTTTGCGCAGACCAAGGTTCCCCACAGCAGCGTATCAGGTCAGCAAATCCTGTGCCATTAGTCGCCGCGAGGACTTCAAATCTCGTGATGCCCGGCCTTGTGCCGGGCATCCACGTCTTTGTTGCCCGGAACATGAAAGACGTGGATGGTCGGGACGGAGCCCGGCCATGACGAACGTTTGCTCGCTTCGTTGCGTTTTACTCCAGTGTCGCCAACAGACCCGCCATCAGACGGCCGCGTTCGGCAAGACTGTCGACTTCGATGTGTTCGTTGAGCGTATGCGCATCGGCGCCGCGAACGCCGAGACCGTCGAGCGTCGGGATCCCCATCGCGCCGGTGAAATTGCCATCGGAGCCGCCGCCGGCGCTGCCGTGGGGAAGCTCGACGCCCAATTGACTGGCGACGCCGCGCGCTTTTTCGTACAGCGCCATGGTGCCCGCGGCGGGCTCCCACACTGGCCGGGTAACGCCGCGCGTCACCTTGAACGTGACGTCATGAGAGGTTCCGGAAAGCGCCAGCATCCGCTCCACGCCGCGATCGAGATCGGCCTGGCGTTTTGCCATGCTCAGCGCTTCGCCCGTGCATGTTGTGGCAACGCAGTTGACCCATTGGCCGCCATGCACGATGCCGACGCTGAAGGTGCAGTCATCCGAGGTCATCCCGTCGATGGCGATGATCTGGCGCGCCATCTCGCGGATCGCCGAGCGGCCTGAGGATAGCGTGGCGCCGGCATGGCTCGGTTTGCCTGTCGCTTCGAGGTTGAAGCGCGCGATGGCGTAACGCCCGGTGACGACGCCGTTGTTGGGCCGGCCCGGCTCGGGCACCAGCACATATTTGTTGCGCGCGGCCTCCGCCTCGATGATGTCGCGGGTCGACGGCGTGCCGACCTCTTCATCCGGGGTGAACATCACCGTGATCGGCAGCGGCGTCGTGAATGCGGCGCGCGCCAATTGCCGGATCGCTTCCAGCGCCAGGTAGCTGCCGCCCTTCATGTCGAAGATGCCGGGGCCGAAACATTTGTTGCCCTCGCGACGAAACGGCAGTTTCTCCAGCGTGCCGACCGGATGAACGGTGTCGAAATGCCCGGCGATCAGAATCCCGGGTTCGCCTTGCCGGGGATGCGGAAAGCGGGCGCGGACGACGTCGCCAAAGCCTTGCCGTCCGGCGATGCGTTCGATTGACGCACCCATGATCGCCATGTCGCGCGCCGCGATGTCGAGCATGCGGTTGACGGCGCTCTTATCCCAGGTTGGGCTTTCGCACTCCACCCAGTTGCGCAAGCCCTGCAGCATGGTTTCGGAATCGAATGGAAGGTTGGCGGGGTTCATGGGAATCTCTTCAGGTTTTCGAACGGGACGTTTTGGTTATGCGGATGCATCGTCGAGACGTCTACGAGAATGATCGGCGATGAATTTGTAAAGTGAAACATCGATAAGGCGTCGGCGCGATTTGCTGGTGCTGCGATAAATCAAAACCCGATTGACGCGCGGCGTGCTTGGTGCAAGTCTCAAATGTCCTTTTTTTACAGCGTGTTACTGCGCCTAAATAACGGACCATCTGCATAACTAATGATCGGCGTTTGACCAGTTTCACGTCAGGAGAGATCGAATGTTCCATATCTCGCGTTGGAAGCGTGCCGCGATAGCGTCGGCGATCGCGCTCTCGGCTGCGCTGGCAACACCGTCGCTGGCCGCCACCACCAAGACGATTACGGCCGTGATGCATTCCGATCTGCGCTTTCTCGATCCGATCATCACCACCGCCTACATCCAGCGCGATTATGGCTACATGGTCTATGACACGCTGCTGGCGATGGATTCCAATTTCAAGATCCAGCCGCAGATGGCGGACTGGAAGGTCTCCGACGACAAGCTCACCTACACCTTCACGCTGCGCGACGGCTTGAAATGGCATGACGGCGCGCCGGTCACGGCGGAAGACTGCGTGGCCTCGCTGAAGCGCTGGGGCAAGCGCGACGGCATGGGCCAGAAACTGATGGATTTCACCGCGAGCCTCGAGGCCACCGACGCCAAGACCATCACGCTGAAATTAAAGGAGCCCTACGGCCTGGTGCTGGAGTCGATCGGAAAACCTTCATCGGTGGTGCCCTTCATGATGCCGAAGCGCGTCGCGGAGACGCCGGCGGACAAGCCGATCACCGAGCAGATCGGCTCGGGTCCGTTCAAATTCGTGAAAGAGGAATTCCAGCCCGGCGTGAAGGCGGTGTTCGTGAAGAATACCGACTACGTGCCGCGCAAGGAGCCGCCGAGCTGGACCTCCGGCGGCAAGGTGGTCAAGGTCGATCGCGTCGAGTGGATCACGATGGCGGACGCACAGACCGCGGTGAACGCACTTCAATCCGGCGATATCGATTTTATGGAGGCTCCGTCGTTCGACCTCCTGCCGGTATTGGCAGCTAATCCGGATTTGAAGATCGACGTGCTGAACAAGCTCGGATTCCAGACGCTCGGCCGGATGAACTTCATCCATCCGCCGTTCGACAACGTCAAGGTACGCCGCGCCGCGTTCATGGCGATGAACCAGAAGAACGTGCTGGATGCCTTGGTCGGCAACCCCGACTATTACAAGATTTGCGGCGCGGTCTTCGTTTGCGGCACGCCGCTGGCGTCGGATGTCGGTGCGGAATCGCTTACCAAGGGCGACGGCATGGCGGAAGCGAAAAAGCTTCTCGCCGAGTCCGGCTATGACGGCACGCCTGTCGTGGTCATGGCGCCGGGCGATGTCGTCACGCTGAAGGCGCAGCCGATTGTCGCCGCGCAATTGCTGCGAGAGGCCGGCTTCAAGGTGGATTTGCAGGCGACCGATTGGCAGACCGTGGTTTCGCGCCGCGCCAGCCAGAAGCCCGACAGCGAGGGCGGCTGGGATATGTTTTTCACCAACTGGGTTGGCGCCGACGTCCTAAATCCCGTTGTCAACGCATCGGTCAGCGGCAGGGGCAAAAATGGCGGCTGGTTCGGATGGGCCGATGATCCCAAACTGGAAGCGATGCGCGATGCGTTTGCGCGCGCCGGTTCGCCCGAGGAGCAGAAGAAGATTGCGGCCGACATCCAGAAGGAAGTCTACGACCAGGTGATCTATGTTCCGCTCGGGCAATATCTGGCGCCGAGCGTGTGGCGGAAGTCGCTCACCGGTGTGCTCGACGGCCCGGCAACGCCGATCTTCTGGAATATCGACAAGTCTGAGTAGGCAAGTCGTAGAGGCACGCGGTTGCTTCTAACGCGCGATCAGCAATGGTTGTCGCGGATCAATTCCGGCCCGTCGTTGAAAAGCGGCGGGCCGCTTTTCTGCGATGGCTTCGTCGTTGGGTGTAAATCGCTGCGCGGTTCGCGCTCATCGTTCGTGCGATGGTCCTGGGTGCTTTCGCCGGCCATGTGTCTTGCTCCATTTGCTGCAGGACAACATTTTCGAGGCCGCGAAGTTCCGGATCGTGTCCGCGGACGCAATCCGTCAGACCGGATAAGTTACAATATGATGCAGCAATAGGTCGTTGACGTGGTCAGGGGCCTGATCAGCCGCGAAATGGCCGACGCCGGGAAGAACTTCGAAGCGGTAGGGAGCCGCGACGAAATCTTCGGTTCCTTCAGCCGCAGCTCGCCCGACGGTGTCATCGGCGTCGCCCCAGATGTAGAGCGTCGGCACGCGGATCGGGCCAAGCGGGCTGCGGATCGCGCCGCGGGCGCGATACCAGGCCAAGGCGGCCTCCATCGTCTCTTTGTTGCCGATGACGGAAAGATGCTCTTCCATGGCGGCAGCCGGCACACCGGCGGCAGCCCACCGTTCGCGCAGCCATTTGGCATTTTCGGCAAGGACAACATCCGCAGCGTCGGGTTCGAGGAAGGCCTTGTGATGCCGTGATCGATGCGCCTGATCGCCGTCGGGCATTTGCAGTGCGCGATTGAAGGCGTTGGGATGCGGCCGCGACAACACGGCAAGCGACGCCAGCCGCTGCGGATGGCGATCGGCGAGCGCCCAGGCGATGCTGCCGCCCCAATCGTGTCCGACCAGATGAAAGCGAGCTTCGCCATAGCCGCTTGCTGCGACGATCGCCATCGCATCGTCCATCATCCGCTCGATCTGATAATTTGAGGTATCGCTGACAGCCGGCCGCGCGCCCGGTGAATAGCCGCGCTGGCTCGGCGCCACCGCTCGGTAACCCGCACCCGCAAGCGCTGCCACCTGCGCGCGCCAGCAGTTCATGGATTCCGCAAAACCGTGCACCAGCAGTACGAGCGGCGCAGCCCGTTGGCCGCCCACGAGTGCGTCAAAGGAGAGGTGAGGGGCGATGGTGATTTTTTCGAGCTGAGACATTCGTCATTCCGATGCGAGCAGCTTCTGCGTGCCACGGATGCGAGATGGTCCGACTCGAACCCAGGCAGCTTCGCATTGAGCGGGGTTAAGGCCTGCATGTCCACCCGCTCCACAAACTGGAGCGCCACCTTGACAGATGTGTAAGCTATAGCTTACCGTTAGTCATGGCTTACGGAAATGCATTGGCTGTTCTGGCGGATCCGACGCGGCGAGAGGTGTTCGAGCGCCTGCGTGCCGGGCCGCGTCCTGTGAACGCGCTTGCCGCCGGGCTGCCGGTGTCGCGACCAGCGGTGTCGCAACATCTGAAAGTGTTGAAGGACGCAGGCCTCGTCGAGGAACGCAGCGAAGGCGTGCGGCGGATCTATTCGCTGCGGCCTGAGGGCCTGGTGGAATTGCGGGGCTGGCTGGACAGTTTTTGGGGCGATGCGCTGGAAGCTTTCGCACTGGAAGCGGAGGGGTCTCACCAGAATAGAGGGAGTAAATGAATGAACGACGTGGCTGTCATCGCGCCCGTGCGCAAAACCGTTCGCGTCAGGGCGCCGGTCGCGCATTCGTTCGAGGTCTTCACCAGCGGGCTGACGCGCTGGTGGCCGTACGATCACGGTATCGGCAAGAAGCCGATTGCGAAGGTGCTGATGGAGCCGCGTCTGGGTGGACGCTGGCTTGAAATTTCGGAAGACGGCACGGAAACCGTTGCGGCGACGATTACGCTTTGGGAGCCGCCGCACCGTTTTGTCATGCTCTGGCAGATCAATGCGCAATGGAAGCCGGATCAGGCGATGAGATCGGAAGTCGACATACGCTTCACGGCCGACGGACCGGACGCGACGCTTGTCGAACTGTTGCACCACAAATTCGAGACCATGGGCGCGGAGGCGGGCGTGTCGATGCGCAGGGATGTTGATGGCGGCTGGCCGGGCCTCATCGAACGCTTTGTCCGCGAAGCTGAGCGGAACGCGGCCGCATAGACGTGGGAGCGCATGGCCGAAATGGCCAAGGCGGCAAAAAAAGGCGGCCTGACAAAAAAGGCGGCCTGAGCAAACGATCGCTCCGGCTGCGAGCTACGGCAATTTGGGCGGGGGGTGAGGAGCGAAATGGCTCCATTGCCGGACCGGCTGCTTGGCAAATCTTCGTTTGCCGGTCATCGCGGTTACCAAAAGCGGCTGGCCTTGAACGCGGATGAGTGTCGCATGAAATGGCAGTTCCGGCGCTTGCAAAGCTATGCCGGAACACGAAGCGGTCGTTCCGTTTGATTGTCCCGTAAGCTTTAATTCCACCTCGTCGATACCGAACAGGGTGGGCTGTCCGGCAGTGTGCCTTTTGGTGGACAAGGTTGCCGTAAAGCGATCTTCGTTGACTTCGTACCAGCCGGAATAAGTCAGCACGCTGTCGCCGCCGGCTATCTTGCCTTTGGCAAGAACGATGATGCCGGTGCCTTCGCCCCGGGGGGTTCTATACCACGCAGCATATTCGCCGTCTCTGAGCATGGAACACCCCTCGCATGGAAAGAACTAACAAATGGTGCGAGCATCGTCAGAAATACAGCTAGCGGTTGCGGAGAGGTTAACGGTTTGTGAAAACCAGTTTCAGCCTTTGATTGGTTTTGTCCGCGCGCTCCCCGATGTTCTCTTGCGCGTCACTCCTGGTGCGGGCGGTGGGACTCGAACCCACACGACGTTGCCATCGAGGGATTTTAAGTCCCTTGCGTCTACCAGTTCCGCCACGTCCGCTTTGGCCACGAGATCAGAGACTTAGCGCGTTTCCTTAGCTGCAGGAAATGGGCTAGCCTTGCCTGAGGCACTCCTTTCCACAGTGCGGCGCGCGGTGCAAGGCAAAGCCTCAATGCCGACACCAGCGCCTGCTTTACGCAACCGCAAGATTGTCTATTTACCAAGGCCGCATGAACACTCGCGCTTCTCACCACCAGCCGTCGCCCCGCGCCGCTACCGTCGCGGCGCTATTCCTGCTCGGCATCGGGCTTGCCGGCTGTGCCAGTGTGAGCGACGTCGGCGACAGCATGACCTTGGCGTTCGTCGACCCTGCCAGATACGACTTCTACGATTGCAAGCAATTGGAGTCCGAGCGCAAGAGCATCGCCAGCCACATTGAAGAATTGAAGAAACAGATGGCTAAGGCCGATACCGGGGTCGCCGGCCCCGTGGTGGCAGAACTCGCCTATCGCAACGACTACATTGCGAATCTCGGTCAGGCCAAACTGGCCGATCAGGCCTGGCGGCGCAACAATTGTCATGACTCGCCGCCGCCTGCGCCTGGCACCGCGTCGGCGGCACCAGCTCCCGTACCACCGCCTGCGAAACACAAAGGCGCGCGTTCACCTGCGCGGTCCGGCGACGCCGTCAATTGATCTGCGGCAGCCAGCGCAGGTTTGCTTACGCACGCCAGTCGTAGATCCAGCTCTGTCGTGCGAGCATGCGTTGTGGGCCCATCGTCTTGATCGCAAGGTCGCGCGCATAGGCCGCCGGTCCCGTGAGGTGATAAATCCGTCCTGTCTGTCGCGCGAAGCGTTGCACACGCGCCACCCGCGGCTGGCGCAAGCGCGCATAACGCTGCATCGCCGCTGATATCGCAGGACCGCCCTCGTGTTGGGATTCACCGAGGCATTTTGCCAATATGGCCGCGTCCTCGATCGCCATTCCCGCGCCTTGCGCCGCAAATGGCAGCATGGCGTGCGCGGCGTCGCCGAGTAATGCGATCGCACCATTGGTCCATTCACCGCCGCCGGCGAGCGTGAACAGCGCCCATTTGCGCCATTCATCGACGGCGCCGATCAGCATCCGCGCGGTTGGCGGCCATTGCGGGGACGCAAACGCGTTCTTGATTTCGGTCATATCGCCGGGCGCGCTCCAGCCCGGCCTGTTCCACGCTCCCGGCACGATGGCGACGACATTGATCCGCCGCGCGCCGGAGATCGGATAGGCGACCAGATGCGCGTTCGGACCCATCCATAATTGCACCCGTCGCGAGGTATGTTCGCGCGGCAATTGCGTAGCCTCGAGCGTGCCGCGCCAGGCGATCAACCCGGAGAATTGCGGCTGCGTCTGCGGAAACAAGTGACTGCGGACCGCGGACCAGATTCCATCAGCGCCGACCAGCGCCATCGCCACTTCCTGCTGGCGCGTCATGCCGCTGCGCTGGACCACGGTAAGTCCCTTGGTGTGGGGGACGGCGTCTTCAAACTGGCAGCCGAGCCGCAATTCGATGTCGGGATTGTCGTTGACCTGGGCCTGCAGCGCGGCCTGCAGATCGGCGCGATGCACCACCCAATAGGGCGCCCCGGCGCGAGACGTGGCGGCTTCCCCGAGCGGCAGGCGCGCGATTTCGCAGCCGGCGCGTGCGCTCATGATACTGATCGCGTCCGGCGTGACGGCGCTGGCGGCAAGCCGTGACTGCAAGCCCAGCTCGATCAGCACGCGGCTGGCATTAGGCGAAAGTTGCAGGCCGGCGCCGGCTTCTTCGAGGCGTTCGGTTTTCTCGAGTATAACGACGCGAAAACCTCGACCCGCCAGCGCCAGAGACGCGGTCAGTCCTCCGATCCCGGCTCCAACAACGAAAACAGTGCGTGAAGCGGCCACCGGCCGCTCAGGCGACCTTGTCTTTCAGCACGCATTCGGGCGGGCGGGCCGCGCCGGGAGCGAGGTCGGCGGCATAACGATACAGGGTCGAGCAATATGGGCAGATGATCTCGTTGTCGTTGCCAAGGTCGAGGAAAACATGGGGATGGTCAAAAGGCGGATTGGCGCCAACGCACATGAACTCCTTCGATCCGATTTCAATCACCGAAACGCCGGCGTCATTGTGAAAGTGCGGAACGACATGGTCGGACATAGTATTCACCTTGGATAGCAATGCAGGCGGATGTCATCAACAACACGGAGCAGCATTGAAATGCCGCGAACCATACTGACGGGTGGAGTTGATTCCTAGGCCCCGACCGCTCATTTGCTCATGCAAATTCGACACAATCTTGTCGTCCCAGAGAAGCCCTTCTTTCGTCGGGGACGTTGTGTCTTAAAAACGGCACACCATTTCAAAAGAAGCGAAAATTTCAGGGTTTCCTGGATGAAACGGTTGCGGCTCGGTTCGGCTTTGGCTGGTACGGCGGTATGCGCGGTGGCATGCATACTGCTATGGCCGCATGCGCGCCAGGCCGCTGCCATACTGGCGGCGCAGGACGACCCTGCCGAGCTGGCGGACGTCCAGATCAATTCTGCTCTGCGGAATAACGATTCGGTTATTTCTGATAATATCGAGGCCGCGCTGGCGGCCAATGACGCCGATCTCGCCAGCAGCTTTGCCGATCTGGCAAAAGAAAAGAATGTCCCCCTCAATGATGAATTGTTGCGGCGGGTAAGCGATGCCATGGCTGAGCAGAACTCGACCTCGCATTTTGCAAAGGGTTTTGCCGGCGGCCTGCTGACCGGGAACGCCGACGATGTGGCGAGCATGTCGGGCACGGTGGCGGGCGATTTGTTCGTGTTCGGCGATGTCAGGGACGCGGTGCGCGAGGGCAAGCATCTCGCGATGGGCGAGGAAACCGATCGGCTGGTGCTGGGACTGGCCGCGGCGGGCCTCGTGGTCACCGCGGCAACCTATGTGTCTGTCGGCGGCGCGGCGCCGGTGCGCGCCGGCCTCACGCTGGTCAAGGATGCCCGCAAGGTCGGGCGGCTAGGCGAGGGGCTTACGCTGTGGGCCGGCCGCTCCGCGCGCGACATCGTCGATACGCCGATGCTGGAGAACGCAGTTGAGTCCGCCTCGGTGATGCGGCCCGGTCAAACGGTCACGGCGATCAAGGCGGCGTTTCGCCCCGAACAGGCCGGTGCGCTGGTCCGCCTCGCCAAGGATGTCGGACGGGTCGGGGAGAAGGCCGGCACGCGTGGTGCGCTCGATACGCTGAGAATTGCCGAAGGTCCAAAAGATGTCGCCCGCGCCGCTCGGCTGGCGGAATCCAAGGGCGGGCAGACGCGCGCGATCCTCAAAATGCTCGGCCGCGGCGCGTTGCTGCTGGCGGCCGGCGCGTTCAATCTCACGCTCTGGGTATTTGGCGCCGTGCTGGCGCTGTTCGGCCTGCTGTCGTCGATCAAGTCCGGTACCGAACGCTTGACGCTGGCGTGGCTTCACCGCAAGAAGGCGAGGCGGCTACGAAAGCTGATGGCCGCGGCTTCGCCGTCCAACATGTCCATGGCGAGCGCTGTCGCTCAAGGCTAGTTTGCAGCCTTTCATTTCAGATCCTTCCCCCAGATTACGGAATGACCAATGCCGAGCTTTCACAACGGCGCTGTTGAAATTGCCTATCTCGACGAAGGTGAGGGCGATCCTGTTCTGCTCGTGCACGGCTTTGCCTCGAGCAAGAACGTCAACTGGGTCTATCCGACCTGGGTTTCGGAGCTGAAGAAAAACGGCTACCGCGTCATCGCTCTCGACAATCGCGGCCACGGCGATTCCGCCAAGCTCTACGATTCCGAGCAGTATCATATCGGCACCATGGCGGGCGACGTCACCGCGCTGATGGATCATCTGAATATCGAGCGCGCCGACATCATGGGCTATTCGCTCGGCGGCCGGATGACAGCCTGGCTCGCGCACCGTGAGCCGCAGCGGTTGCGCTCGGCGATCTTCGGCGGCATTGCCATGGGATTGATCGAGGGCGGTGGTCCCGGTGAAAACGTGGCGAAAGCGCTGGAGGCGGACTCGCTCGAGGACGTGACCGACCCGGTGGGGCGGACGTTTCGCGCCTTCGCCGATCAAACCCGCTCGGATCGCCGGGCGCTGGCAGCCTGCCTGCGCGGCTCACGCCGCCTGATGACCCGAGAGGAGGCCGCTGATATCACCGTGCCGGTGCTGATCGCGGTGGGTACGGCTGACGAAATCGCGGGCTCGGCCACAGCACTGGGAAAGATCATTCCGGGTTCAAAGGTGCTCGACATTCCCAACCGCGACCACATGCGCGCCGTTGGCGACAAGGTCTACAAGACCGGTGTCCTGGAATTTCTCTCACAGCGAAAATGAATCGTCGCGCAGCGGCGCATCGCCATCGGCGAAGTGCCTGAAGGCGGCGATCAGCGCCGTCAGCGTCGCGATCCATACCATCCGCGCGCCGTAGCGATCGTGCGGCCCTGATATTACGCCGCAAATGAAGGCATTGCCGAGCAGTGCAAAACCGACCGTCGCGGCGAGCAGCGTCAGATCATCAAGCCGCCGGCGCCGGATGGCGGATGTGACGATGGCAATGATCAGCAGCAACGACGCCAGTGCCACCGGAACGTGGATCCAGTTGACCGCGGTGAAGTCGATGCCCCTGTGCTGTTGACGCGCCGCATGCATCCGCGCGGCCTGCTTCGGGATGTACCGTTCGATGATGCCGTAGGTATGAGGTAGCCAAACATCGCTGCCTTCGCCGGTGGCGACATGAAACAGTTGTTGCGCCGTGGCAATGGTGGCCGCTTCAGCTTGCCAGACCGGGTGCTCGGCCAGCGAATGCAGCACGATGAAGCCCATCTCGTCGTTCAAGCCCTGAAAGCGGCCGAGCTTATCGAACATGCTGTGGCCCCACAGAAAGTCGTCTGCGGTGGGCGGCAACTGGTTGCGATAAGGGCAGAGCTTCAGTCTCTGTTCTGGGCAATGGTCGTGCAGGTATTGCGCGACGATGCCATCCTGCAGCATCCGTCCGAACGCGACACCATAGCCCCCGGGCGTCCATGCCAATTGTCCCGACAATGCGAAATTAGCTGCCAGAAGCATGATCGCTCCGGTGACGATGGTCAGGCTGCCCTGCACGAGTCCTGAAACCGCAATTCGCGCGCGCAGGAATGGTTGTGCGATCCAGCCCACGCAACACAGCCCAAGAAGCACCGCCAGCGTTGCGCTGTGGGTAGCCCCGGCAAAGGCGGTAAACGCGAACAGCAATATCTTTTCGATCGCGGAAATCTTGTCGCCATGCAGGACCAGTATGAAGAGCGACAGCACCGACAGACCCGCGAAGATGTCGGTCAGCAGCATGCTTGCGAGCCATGGCAGCGCGGTGGTCACGATCAAGATGCCGCTCACCGCGGCGAGCCGCGATGGCCGCGCCATGCCGAATACGCGCAGCATGAGCTGCACGATCCAAAGCGTCGCCAGCGCCTGAATCCCGAGATTGATCCAGAAGCCTGAATCTTCCCCGAAATGCAGGTAGAGGCCGAATACGGTGGAACGGCTGGGGACCAGATAGCCTTCGTACCATCTCGCCAGATAGCCGCCGGTGTCCCATTGGAGCAGCGGATACCCGTTCCAGATCGCCGGCGCGACCAACAGCAGTGGAATGGCCAGCGTTGACGCCCAGACCCAGGTTGAACCGGTCCGGCGCGCCGCTAAAGTCTGCGTGTTAATGCTACTGCCCCCTGTTTGCGGTCACCTTGCCCGCATTGGGCGGGAGCCGAAAATCCGCAAATAGTTGGATTGCGCTGCCGGTATGATGGCGCAAACGCCTTGCGCTATAATACCGTGCCCGGCTGCTTGATTTCCCGAAATTCCCGACCACTTTGAGGCGACGTTTGCAGGGCAGGCGGGTCTTGCGCCGTATGAAGAAAATACGTCACTTCAATGGTTTAGGGTGCATTTGGAGCAGACGTGACATTCATCTTTGGCGGCGCTGCGCCTGAGACAGCCGTCCCTTCGTTGTGTTATAATCCCCATCCAGAAATCGAATTTGCGAGAGCGGCAAATGGCAATGCATCAGATTAATCCGCAGGGTACGAAACTGGCGGCGCTCGATCCGATCTGGGATCGCGTGCGGCAGGAGGCGGAGGACATCGTTCGGCGTGAGCCTGAGCTCGCCTCCTTTATCTATTCGACCGTGCTGCATCACGAACGTCTGGAAGATTCGGTGGTGTATCGCATCGCTGACCGACTCGATCACTCGGCGCTGTCGGGCGATCTGATCCGCCAAACTTTCGATGAAGCCCTGCGCGACAATCCCGATCTCGGCAATGCCTTCCGTGCTGACCTCGTCGCCGTCTACGACCGCGATCCCGCCACCTCGCGCTTCATCGATCCGCTGCTTTATTTCAAGGGCTTCCACGCGATCCAGACTCACCGCCTGGCGCACTGGCTTTATCAAAAGGGCCGCAAGGATTTTGCGTATTACCTGCAAAGCCGGTCGTCTGCGGCGTTCCAGACCGACATCAATCCAGCGGCCAGGATCGGCCGCGGCATCTTCCTCGATCATGCCACCGGCTTCGTGTGCGGCGAGACCGCTGTCATTGAAGACGATGTCTCGATCCTGCACGGCGTCACCCTCGGCGGCACCGGCAAGGAGAACGAAGACCGCCATCCGAAGATTCGCCACGGCGTATTGATCGGCGCAGGCGCGAAGATTCTCGGCAATATCGAGGTCGGCCATTGCGCCCGCATCGCGGCGGGATCGGTGGTGGTGAAGCCAGTGCCCCACAACGTGACGGTTGCCGGCGTTCCCGCCAAGATCGTCGGTGAGGCGGGTTGTGCCGAGCCGTCGCGCACCATGGATCAGATGCTCAATGCGATCGGACTTTGATTTTCACACCGCTTGATTTTCAACTTGCTTGAATCGCTTAGGCGATGCTTGAGGATATGGCTGGCGCTCTGCTTCGTCTCGTCCTAGAAACTTCTCTAAATTTCAATCGAATGGGAGACTGCCGTGGACGTTCAAGAAGTGAGGAAACTCGACGCATACCTCAAGCGTGTGTTCAGCAATCCCAAGATTCGCGTGGTGCCGCGGCCGAAAAAAGACGATTCCGCGGAGGTCTATATCGGCGAGGAATTCATCGGCGTGCTGTTCGTCGACGATGAGGACGACGATCGTTCGTTTCAGTTCCAGATGGCGATCCTGGAGGACGATCTGGTGGAGCAGGACTAAGCCTGCTGCAACGATACCATCATGCTCGGGGACTGACTGAAGTCAGCCCGAGCATGATGACGTCATCCTTGAGGTGACGGATTTGCCTTGGCGCCGTGCAATTCAACCGTCAAACGATCCATCGCATTGGCCATGTTGCGCCATTGCGCGAGCCAGCTCCGCGGAAAGCGAAATGTCAGATCTGCGCCATCGATGCGCCGTTCGCTCAGGCACATCCCGGGTGTCGCGGCATCCCGCGTGCAGCGCGCGCTGAGGCTCGGCGCGTTCGAAACAAACAGATCTTCGCCGCTGTAAGGCGTGCCATCGCGAAACGCACGCATGGTCAATCCGTCCTGTCCCGATGTCGAGGGCTGGTCCAAATAGCGCGGATAGATCGTACTCACGAGTATGTCCGGCGCCATTGCATCGTGATGCGCGGCAATCGACAGGAAGATCCGGTCGATCGGCTGCATTGCCTCTTCTTCCACGGTATCGGCGCTGACGCGCTTCGGGGCGTCGGGGACTTCAAGCGAGGGATAAGAGAAGCTGAGATCGACGCGTTCCTGCGGTCCCGAATGGCGCTGGATCTTCATGCGGATCGCCTTTGGCGGCACGTTGAAGAGGGTGGCTCCGATGCTGACCGGCAAGCGGTCCGGTCCGTTCGAAGCCTGCGTTTCCCAGGTCGGCCACAGCAGGTAGGCGACCAAGGCGATCGCGCCGGCGGCAATCGCACCTGCGACAATGATCGGAACCAAGTGGCTGTGGCGCTGGCGCGAGCGGCGGACGATATACTGGGCCGTTGAGAGATATGTCATGAACGCAGTGTCGTTAGGGACATCAGAAGAAGAACCGAATCACTTGCGAATATGCCATGCGGTGACCGAATTTCCGCGCGACGTGACGCGATCCATGCCGCGCGAGCCATGTGCCGAGCGCGGTTCCGGCCGGCGGCGTTAACCCTTCCTTAAGGATAGTGTGGCGGCCGGCGGCTAATTTTGCGAAGCAACGGGGGTTCGTTGTGGTGTGGAAAATCCCCGATGTCACCTGATGCGTTGAATTCCCTGTTCTCCCTTTGCATCGGCTTCGCGCTGGCCGGGGCATTGGCCAGCGGATATCAGGCGCTGGTGCAGCGCCCGGCGGGCTTTGGCTTGCTGCAGGATGGGGTAGCTCCAAGGACATTCGCCGCGGTGCCGTTCCTGGTCTTTGCTGCACCCTTTATCATCATGCGAAACACGTTGCGCGGCGCGCGGATCGAACGCCGCCGGTTCGAATTCGTGATGATGGCGACGGTGCTGGCGGGGTTCTGGAGCCTGATGTCCGGAACGTTCTTCCTGATGACGTTGCGTGCCGCGGGCCTGCTGGCCTGAACCTCCGATTTTGTTTTGATGCGTGTCTTGAGGCGAGCCGGTACCGGCTTCGCTTGAAAACGCTGTGGCCGCCATGCAAAGGTCTTCCTCGAACAGGAGATTGAGTAAGCATGGCGATCTACGAACTTGACGGGCAGGCGCCCGAACTGCCCGCGGACGGAAATTACTTTATCGCCGACACGGCTACCGTGATCGGCAAGGTGCGTTTGCTGAATTCCGCCAGCGTGTGGTTCGGCGCGGTGCTGCGCGGCGACAATGAATGGATCGAGATCGGCGAAGGCTCCAACGTGCAGGATAATTCGACCTGCCACACCGATCGGGGCTTTCCGCTGACGATCGGAAAGAATTGCACGGTCGGTCACAACGTGATCCTGCACGGCTGTACGCTCGAAGACGGAGCGCTGGTCGGGATGGGCTCGATCGTGATGAACGGTGCCAAGATCGGCCGCGGCAGCATCGTCGGCGCGGGATCTGTAATCACCGAAGGCAAACAATTCCCCGAGCACTCCCTGATCATCGGTGCGCCGGCGCGCGTGATCCGCACCCTCGAACCCGCGCAGGTCGCAGCGATGGGAAGTGCTGCGAAATTCTACCAGTCGAACGGCCCGCGTTTCAAAAGCGGCCTGAAAAAGATCGGCTGAGCGCTGCTTCAGCTGCCCTCGGATTCGTCGGCTTCGGCCGGGCCGGCGATTTCCTCGTGACCAGCGGCCCACAGCGCATGCTCCTGGCTGCCGTCCTGATAGGGGTTGCCTCCCGCCGGAATATTTTCTCGGGCGGCGCGCTGGCCTTGCTCAAACGGATCGGGATCGGTGGTCATGATTTCGTTTTCCTGGTCAGGCTCGATCTCGTTTTGCGGGGCGCTTGGTTGGCGACACCGTCTTCAGGTTCGCCGTCTTCGAGTTCGCGGCACTCTTGCGAAGCGCATCCTTGAGATCGACGGGAATGCCATGCTTCTTTAGCACATCGGCAAAGGCTTCGTCCGCCAATTCCTGAATCGTCGCCATGCGGTCGCGGCCGAGCTGCTTCAGCTTATCGAAGGTTTCGTCGTCGAAAGCGATCAATTTGCGCACCCGTCAGTCTGCTCCTGCGCCGCAGCGGACGCCGATCCAATCGCCATCGAGCAGAATTGTTCCCGCGAGGAACTGACGATTTGCTTGGCCGTTAGCTCGCATAAGGAGATTTTCCAATGAACAGGACAACCGTAGCGGCCGCCCTTACTGCAATCGTCCTCCTGACGTCGCCCGTTGCTGCGTTCGCGCAAAGTGCCGGCGGAGCCGCGAGCGGGGCCTCGGCGGGCAGCGGCACGGCCGCGGGTTCGCCGAACGCCGGTTCGGCCGGAGCAGGGACGGCCGGCGTCAGCGGCGTGCCGTCCGGGCCGGCGAATGTCGGCGGCCTCAATAACTCCGGCAACGACCCGAGCGGCGCCGGCAATCCATCGAAGGTTGTGTCGCAGCCGGCATCCGGCACCAACAGCGCCGGCACGGCGAACGCATCGGGCTCGCCTGCGACTTCGAGCGCCAACTTAAATTCGGGCGCTGGTGTCACCACAGGCGCAGCGGGATCGGCTTCCGGTAGCGGCGCAAGCGCCGGTTCATCGACGCGGCGCGAAGACACGGACGCTGCGATCAAGGCCGAAGATCGACAGCTCGACAGCAAGCTCAAAAGTATTTGCCGAGGCTGTTGATTAACCAACCGCGACCAATTGCATGAGGTCGCGGAGAATTGAGCAAGACTCCTCGTGGATGATGCCACAGGAGGGCCTACATTCGGAGCGTAATCCGGCTCTGGGAGTCGTGATGCTGAGAGCCCATTTCTGATCATGGAGAGATGATGATGTTGCGTAAAACCTTTCTAGCGTTGGCAGCAGCCGCTTCGATTGGCCTGCTGATGCCCGGAGCCGCACTCGCACGTGGCGGCTTCGGTGGAGGGCACTTCGGTGGAGGCGGCTTCCACGGCGGCTTTGGCGGTGGTGGTTTTCATGGCGGAGGTTTCCGCGGCCGCGGCTTTGGCTACGGGGTAGGTGCGTTTGGCCTGGGATTGGGTCTGGGCTACGGGCTTTATGGCCCCTACGGCTATTACGGCGGCTACGGTTATCCGTACTACGACGATTATTACGCCGACGAGAGCAGCTGCTACATCGTGCGGCGCCGTGTACATACGCCGTACGGCTGGCGCATCAGGCCTGTCGAGATCTGCGGCTGATTTGGATCGCTCGGAATATATCCGGCATTGAACTGAAATAGAGGATTGCAATTGTCCGCAACGGCGGACTTGCAGTCCTCTCATTATAAAGATTTCTAATTGTATAAAGATTTCTAATTGTAACTGAATTCGCTGATCAAGACGTCGTTCACTAACATGTGGGTTAGCTTGGGTCTCTGCTTGCTCGCCGCGATAAACGGACTGCCTGCCGGGCGCCGGTTATTCTTTGTCGGAATGTTTCTCAACATTGCTGCGGAACAAGCCGCTGAAAAAACGCGAGACGCTTTTCCATGCGGTGGCGAAAACCGCCAGACCTGACGCCACAACGGCGATAACACCCTGAAAAATAATGCTTCCGGTGCCGGGATCCAAATAGGCAGCCGCCTCCGATACGCCCGCGATCGTGAAATTCAAGAGCGCGAAGCACAGCAGGATGTATTTTACTTTTCGATTCATCGGCGGACTATCAGTGTCGTGACACGCATCGTCAATGAAGGTTTTTGCATTGCGAGGTGAACTTTATTTAATTTGATTTAAGCGCCGGATTTGACACGTTCTTGGTGGGGGACGCGCGACGATCGGTAACGCCTGCAAGCAGGCGACTTGCCCGTTCGCGAGCAACGGATTGTCTGCTCGCAAGCAGGTGATTTGCGTTTCACAAAGCTACTTTGCTGAATGCGCCTCTCAACGACCCGGGGAATTTACAATGAGCGACGAACTCCTGACATCCGACGTCGTCGGACTGACAAAAGTCGCGCCGTTTTCGCGCCGCGGATTCATGACCGCATCGGCCGCTGTCACCGCGGGCTATACGCTCGCCGCCGGACCTGTGCGTGCCGACGTCATCAAGACCGATACCAATGGCCTCACCGCGGGCGATACAAAAATAAAAGTGGCCGATGGCGAGATGCCCGGCTATTTCGCGCGGCCGAGCGGCGTCAGCAATCCGCCGGTCGTGTTGGTGGCGATGGAGATTTTCGGTCTGCACGAATACATCAAGGACGTGACGCGGCGTCTTGCCAAGCTCGGCGCTTTCGCTGTCGCGCCGGATTATTATTTCCGCAAGGGCGTCGACCTCACCAAGA
Organism: Bradyrhizobium canariense; assembly: GCF_900105125.1. NCBI lineage: Bacteria > Pseudomonadati > Pseudomonadota > Alphaproteobacteria > Hyphomicrobiales > Nitrobacteraceae > Bradyrhizobium > Bradyrhizobium canariense. The sequence continues at coordinate 452,310 of NZ_LT629750.1, forward strand.
TTTCCGACATCGCGCAATTGCTTCCGGTCGTGAACGCCAAGCCGGACGCGGAGCTGCTGTCCGATCTCGACAGCACGGTGGCCTGGGCCAAATTGCAGGGCGGCGATACTAGCCGGCTTGGCATCATTGGATTCTGTCGCGGCGGGCGCACGGTGTGGGAATATGCCGCCCATAGTAGCGCGCTCAAGGCGGGTGTCGCGTTTTATGGTCCGCCCGTCGATCCGCCGAACCCGCTCTGGCCGAAGAGCCCGACGCAGCTTGCCCCCGACATGAAGGCGCCGGTGCTGGGTCTGTACGGAGAGGCTGATACCGGCATTCCCGTTGCAACCGTCGAGGCGCTGAAGGCTGCGCTCGCCGAAAACAAGAAAACCGCCGAATTCAAGATTTATCCGGGTGCGCCACATGGCTTTCATGCCGACTATCGGGCGAGCTATCGCAAGGAAGCCGCCGAGGACGCGTGGCGCCAGATGCAGGCCTGGCTCGCAAAGTACAAAGTGCTTGGCTCATGATAATCGTACGTGACCATGGGTCGTTTCGCGATCCTTCCGGCTACGTTGCGCATTACGGAGACAGAATCTTCAGAGTGCTGCGGGAGGACGCATTCAGTTCATTCGAATGGTTGAAGTCCTCCGGCTTCCTGGCCGAACTGGTCGCTAAAAAGTGGCTGGTGCCGACAGACGTATCTTCCGAGCCGGCTATTCGAGATATCTCGCAGCGCGTCCTCGAGCACGAGCCGATCGACTTTATATCCTATCCGTATGAATGGCCGTTTGAGCTTTTGAAGCGCGCGGCGCTGTTTCACCTCGATCTTCACCTTCTGGCGCTTGAATCCAGTTTTACGCTGACGGACGCCAGTGCATATAACGTTCAATTCATCGGGACCAAACCGATCTTCATCGATCCGTTGTCGCTGGTCTCGTACAGCGAAGGCCAGCTCTGGTTCGGCCAGCGCCAGTTCTGTGAGCAGTTCCTCAATCCACTCCTGCTCACTTCACTGTTGAAGATCCCGTTCAATGCCTGGTATCGGGGCTCGCTTGAGGGGATTTCATCCGAGGATCTGGCGCGTGCGCTCCGTCCGAAGCACAAGCTGTCGTGGCGCGTCTGGTCCGAGGTTCTGATTCCGGTTTGGCTGCAGCGCTCTGCCCGATCCGATCCGTCAAGAATAGCCACGGCAAAACAACGAAAATTGCCGATGAAGGCCCTTCAATTCATGCTGCGCAATCTCAGGACATGGATTGCGGGAATGCGCGATCCATTTACAACGGAGACGACGACCTGGAGCAGCTACGAGGTCGAAAATTCTTATTTGCCGGAAGAGGAGAGACGCAAGCAATCCTTCGTGGCGGATTTTATTGCCCGCTTGCGGCCCCGGATGGTCTGGGATCTCGGTTGCAACACCGGCCGCTATAGCGAGACGGCCCTGCGTGCCGGCGCCCAAACTGCCGTCGGTTTCGACAGCGATCACGGCGCGCTCAGCCTTGCCGTACAACGCTCTGTCCGGAGCAATCTGAAATTTCTGCCGCTTCTGATGGATGCGTGCAACCCCAGCCCAAGCCAGGGGTGGAACCAGAAAGAGCGCGCCGGACTGACTTCCAGAAGCAAACCGGACGCCATATTGGCGTTGGCGATCGAGCATCACATTGCGATCGGCCGCAACGTGCCGCTGCCGATGCTTCTGGACTGGATGACCGGTCTGGCTGACTGCGGCGTTGTGGAGTTCGTTCCGAAGAGCGATTCGACGGTCCAGCGCATGCTGAGCATCCGGCAGGACATCTTCGATCAATACTCGCAAGCTGAATTCGAATGCGAATTGACCAAGCGCGCGGCCATCGAGAAAAAGGAAGTCGTTTCCTCGTCGGGACGGACGCTCTATGTCTATGCGAAAAATCCGTCCCGTGCGTAGAATATTCGAGATTTGCCTCTCCGTCGTCGTCCTCGGGCTGTTCTCGGGCGTGGCTTTTCTGAATTTTTACCGGATAAACTTTGAAAGCCTCGAAGGGGCGTCTCGCACCCTTCGTTGGTATTTCATGGTGCTGGCGACCGCGATCGTGATTTCGCTGGCAGCCAAGGCGGTGTTTCGGTCGTTTCCAATCGCCCGGATATTTCTGGTCGCCGCCGTCATATCCTTCATGGCGTTTTCCTACGACGAAATAAAAATGCTGGTTTCCCACGATGAGATCAAAACCCTCGTCGGCGACGATAATTTCCTGAAATTTTCGGTGGGCTGCTGGGCTGTTGCAACCCTATTGATCGGCGTGCTGGTCGGCATTTTCTCCAGGCAAGCGGTTGTTCTGCCGACGATGGCGCTGGTCGGCATCATTTATGTGGTGCCGGCCGCGATGAGCCTCGTTCAGGCGCGCGCGCATCCCGTCACGGTGAACGATCCCAAGGCGCTCGCCCTGACTGCGCGCAGGACTCCCAATGTCTATTGGATCGTGCTGGATGGTTATCCGCGGCAGGATGTCCTTCAGGAATTTTTCAATTTTGACAACGAACCGTTCGTGCAGAGTTTGAAGGGTCTCGACTTCACCGTCTACGATCATGCGCTGGCGAGTTTTCCGGAGACGATATTCTCGATATCGAGCACGGTTTCCTTGGGGTTTCTGGTAAGCGGGACAGGATCCTCGCTCAAGATGCCGCCATCTGCGGAATTATATCGCGCCGTCCGTGGCCAAAACGTTGTCGTCAATACGATGCGATCGATGGGCTATCGCTACATCCATTTCGAGAACGGGTATGACAATCTGACTCAATGCCCCATGGAAGGAGCGATTTGCATCAAGGGCAACGTTCAGTCTGACGGTGGAGTCATCCAGTTTGACGAATTCAACCTGGCCGTTCTGTCGAAAACCCCTCTGATGGATTTGATCGCCGCGTTCGCGAACAGATCGGCCGATCAATCGCCGTTTATGAAGGGGGCGGTACATGAGCTGACCAACAAGCTTTCGAGCGTGCCTGAACATGGCGAGCCCTTTTTCCTGTACGCTCACGTCTTGGCTCCGCATCCGCCGATCCGCTTCCGACGCGATTGTTCCGTGAGAGTGGTTACACCGGATCTCGTGGATTGGAATTCGAAGGACAGGTCCGCTTTCCTGGATCAACTGGGTTGTGTGAACGACGAGGCGATTGCGCTCCTGAAGACCGTGGTTCAAAGAGATCCCCAGGCGATCATTGTGGTTCAATCGGACCATGGCACCGCGTTTCGCGGCCAGTTCAAGAAACCGTTCGATGCCTGGGACCAGTTGGATCTGAAGGAACGGTTTGGCGCATTGAACGCGCTTCGCATGCCCGCAGCCTGTTCGAGCTACGCGCAAGGAACCGTCGATCTGGTTAATACATTCTCTCGCGTGTTGAGTTGTATTTCGGATCGCAGTCTGCCGGATAAGGTATCGCGGCAGTTCGTCGTCTGGCATGGCGACATGACAAGCGTTCACGAATACCGGATGGATTCGGAATAGCCGGGGCGCTCCAGGCCGCCGCCCGGGGAGGGCGGAGGAGGTCGCCTACGCCGCGGCAGCCCACAAAAAAACAAGGCCGCAGGCGGAGTATAACGCCTATGCGGCCTTGCCCTGCCCGGATATTAAAATCGGCTTTCGCCACCCGGTGCCGACATCATGGCCCAGTTCCCGGTCTGGAGACTGTGATCCATTTCACAAATGGCTCAAAAAAGTCACGGTTGGCCGTGGGGAAGTCGCGCGGCGGGCGCCCCGCCTGCGGCTATCCTGCCGTTAAGTCCCTGATTTAACCCGTCTGCGCTGGGCGGCGTGGGATCGGCTTGTACGTCGAGGCGAAGGCTGACTGGCCGATTCAGTGGGCTGGGCGCTGGCGAACGACTGCCTGAGGCTCTCGACGGCGCTGGTCAGACTTCCAACCTGATCCGTCAGTCGCTTGGCCTCGTTTTGCTGCGCCGCTATCAGCCGCTTGACGGTTTCCATCTGATCCTGAAGCGCCTGCAACTGGTCGATGGCCTCCTGCTGGGAGACATCCAAGGCCTTCGTTTTCTCGATCAGTTGCTCGGAGGCCTGAACCGCTCGGGCCTGAATCTGTCGCGTGGCTAGGGCGCGGAGGTCCTGCTCGGGCGAAGCGCCGCTATAGGCCCGCCACACGGAAATCGATCCGGCGCCAACCACCAGGACGACAAGCGCCACGGCCGCAAGCATAATCGGCTGTCCGCCGAAACGCGCGATACCATCAGCCTTTACGTCAGCCGGAGGGACGTCAAGCATGGCAATAGAAAGCCAGACTCGCCCTGAAAGTTCCAGTACTTAATTCAAGTGTGCAGTGCAAAAAGCGAGATAAGTCGTTGCTCCTGCCGGGGTATCCGCGGGAGCCCTCAGGGCTTTCGAAGGTGGGTTCGGATAAACTGGCCAGCACTTGCCAGCGCCAGCCGGCCGTCTTCCAGTCGCGCATTCCACATCGGCCAAGCGTGGATCATCTGCGGCCAGATTTGCAGCGTTACCTCGACATCGGCCGATCCAGCGGCTGCGGCGAGCCGCGTGGCGTCGGCAAGCAGCGTCTCGGCCGAACCGACCTGGATCAGGGCGGGCGGGAAACCCCTGAGGTCAGCGAATAGCGGCGAGATCATCGGGTTCTCGCGGCTGACGGATTTGGGCGCATAGGCGTCCGCCAATTCTTCCAGATAGGCCTTGTGGATGAGCGGATCGACGGCATCCTTGGTGTCGTGTGTCGCGCCGGACATCGTAAGATCGGTCCATGGCGAGAGAAGCCACACGCATGCAGGTCGGGCCTCGTTAGCCCCGCGCAAGCTGTTGATGAGCCCAAGCGCAAGATTGCCGCCTGCGCTATCGCCGCCGATGGCGATGCAGTCGGCCGCGATACCCTGTCGGCGCAGGAAGCGCCATGCCGTCATCGCGTCCTCATGGGCGGCCGGATAGGGATGCTCGGGAGCAAGCCGGTACCCGATCGCCAGCGTGCGCATCTGCCGCGCGGCCCGCTTCCGTCACCAGCCTGCGGTGGCTGACAATCGAGCCGGAGCAGTAGCCGCCGCCGTGAAAGAACATCAGGACGCGCGATGGATCGCTGCCGGGTGCAAGCGACCATTCGCCGGGTACGCCATCGCAGTCGACGGCCTCACAGGTCACGTCGCCGGCGATCGGCCAGACCGATCCCACCTCGTCGATGCGCTGGCGCCGCTGTGACCATCCGACCGGTCGGGGCTTTGAACCCAGCAATGCGCGGATGGCATCAATCTCGGTTTGGGCCAATTCTGCTTCTCCAGAAAGACTCCCAAAAGGTCAGCTTCTCCCGAGCAAACCCGATCGCACACCCAAATATCCGGTGAGACTAGCAATAGCAGACCCGGACGGAGGCCGAGAGCAGGAAATTGCGTAGAGCTTGCGCGCGGCGGCTTCCGGATCGCCGAACGGGCTGTCACCGATCAATTTCATGGCTCGAACTTGAGGGAGCGATCACGTCTTAGTCGAACGTGGTTAGGGTCGTGGCCCCCATTGATCTCGCGCGCTAGTTGCGCTACTCGCCGCAGGGTTATCAGGGTCAGATTACGCCGGACGACGAATGCTCTTCAACTCAGTCTCCTTCATCTTCGTCTTCTTGCCGGCGACCCTGTTGATTTTTTTCCTGTTTGGTACGGTCTCGCGCACGCTTGCTCTGTTTTTTCTCGCTGTCGCGTCATTGGTGTTCTACGCTCAGACGAACAGCCACTACCTTCTCATCCTCGTCCCCTCGATCATCGTCAATTACTTGATCGGCAGCGCCTTGTCGCGTGCATGGATCGGTGATCGTCGCCGTTTCGCGGTCGTCACATTCGGAATAGCAGCCAACCTGGCCTGCCTTTTTATATTCAAATATCTCGATCTTTTCATCTATACGATCGATAGCCTCCACGTCGTCAACATCGATCCATTGAAGATCGAGCTACCGCTCGGCATTTCGTTTTTTACATTTACGCAAGTCGCGTTCCTGGTCGATGCCTATCAACGCAAAGTCAGCGAAACACGATTCTTGAATTACGCACTCTTTGTCTCGTATTTTCCGCATTTGGTCGCGGGGCCAATTCTGCATCATGCCGAGATGATGCCGCAGTTTTCGGCCCAATCAACCTTCCGCCCAAGAATCGAAAATTTCGCTATCGGGCTGTCCGTCTTTTTCATCGGGCTTTTCAAGAAAGTCATGATAGCCGACAGCCTCGCGCCGCACGTTCACAGGATATTCGACGCATCCGGGCAGGGAGCCAGCTTTTCGACGCTGGAGGCATGGTCGGGAGCATTGTTCTACGCGCTCCAGATCTATTTCGACTTTTCCGGATATTCCGATATGGCAATCGGATTGTCGCTGCTCTTCGGGGTAAGATTGCCGCTGAACTTCAACTCGCCCTACAAGGCCGTCAATATCACTGACTTCTGGCGACGCTGGCACATGACCCTATCGCGCTTTCTGCGCGACTATTTGTATATTCCGCTGGGAGGCAACCGCGTGGGCGAGACCCGAAGGCTCGCCAACGTCATGATCGTTATGCTGCTCGGCGGCCTGTGGCACGGTGCTTCCTGGACATTTATGGTCTGGGGTGGTCTTCACGGCATCTATCTGATGGCAAACCGTGCCTGGCACTTGCTGATCGGGGAAAACCCGACAAAAAGCCGGTTATCAATCCTGACGGGACGCCTCACGACGTTTCTGCTGGTTACCGTCGCATGGGTCTTTTTTCGCTCCCCAACCTTTGGCACGGCGTTGAGCATCGCCCAAAGCATGCTTGGATTGAACACGACGTTCTCGCCTGCCGATCCGGTTGGATCATATCTGCCATCGGGCGACGTTACTGCGATCGCGGCAGCGGCGTTGGCGATAGCGTGGTTTTTGCCAAACACACAGGAGATCATGTCGCTATACAAGCCGGCGCTGGGCACTCCGTCAGCAATTTGCGCAGCTCCTTGGGCGGTGCTGTGGCGGCCGACCGTCGCTTCCGCCATTGTCGTCGGCACAATGGCAGTCGCATCGCTGGCGACGATCATTTTTGAAAAAAGAGTCGGCGACTTTATATATTTTCAGTTTTGATGCATGAAATCTTATCTCGTCACCATTGCCGCGATCATAATAGTCCCCATCCTCGTGATGATGTCGTTGGCCGGGACCGGCGTTTACGCATGTTTCAAATGCGAGTTGCTGCGGTACCAGGAATCCAAGATCGCTCTGGCGTCCGAAGCTGAAACCATCGTGCTTGGTGACAGCTCGATCGGCTATGCGCTCGACGCGGAAGAGTTTTCCGATCTGAGCGGCAAAAAGACGTTGAACATGGCTTTGACTGGATACGATTACGGCATCGGGGGAGTTTATGTCCTGTTGACCGAGCTGCTGTCGAAAGTCCATCCAAAGAATGTTTTGATCTCCCTGACTCCGCAGACGTTCTCGGTTTCGATTTCACAAATTCATGATCGTCCGATCCAGGGCTTTGTTCAGGCATCCCGGCGGCATCCGCAGATGCTGTTCACCGTCAATCGGAAAATCTCGTTGAAGGTGGCGAAAACGGCGGCCGTGCAGCTTTTTGACAAGCAGTTCCTGATGGATGGGATTGAATACTTGCGAGGGGGGCGTGTGGCGGTCCCGGATTCTTTTAGCAAGTATGACTATCTGGAGCCATCGAACAATGTGCTGCACCTGGCAAAGACCGCGACGATAACGTGGGAACCGGAATCGTCCCACGATTATGATGTCTTCTTCGGCAAGATCGCCAAGCTCTGTGAAACGCATGGTCTGAATTGTCTTTATATGCACGGCCCGCTTGTGAAGTTGGTGGTTGAGCAAAACCAGGAGTTCATTGAGAATCTGGGAGACCGAATTGAGCGCACGGGCATCAAAGTCATTCGCCCGTCGCCGATTGCAATTCCCGACGCAGATCTCGGAAATACCATCAACCATGTTCGTCCCGGTGTTCGCCTGGCTTACACCAGGAAAGTCTACGAGCTGGTGAGGGAGTCCTTGCGCTAACCCGATGTCGAAGCCGTCGCCCGAATCGGCGGTGACCATTAAATGGCCTGCCGGCGACGAATTGCACGAGCTGTGGTGTGTTGGCGAGGGATAAGGCTACCGCCACGCATCGTGGCTGGCGAACATCGTTCCGAACGGGCAACTCTTGACGGTGTTCGGTTTCTGTGGCGGCGGCAACTGCCGCGCTTCGACATCGTGTATTTCTTCACGATGGCGTCCCAGGCATCCTGCCACGCCTCAAATGGGACTCGGTCCGCGTCGGCAGTAGCGCCTTCGCAACCGGTATTTGGTGAGCGGACAACAATACCGAAAGGCCGTTGACAACCAATAGTAGCGCCCCGAGTATCGCCCTTGGGCGGAATAGGGTGGGGCAGGTTGTGTTCAAAGGAATTGAGGGCTTGCGCGCGTGGCTGGCGTGGACTGTCGTCTTTGCTCACCTCGTGGAGGTTTCTGGCCTCGAGACGCTGATTCCGAAGGCAAAAATATTCGATGAAGCCGGGGACGATGCGGTTTTAGTGTTCATTATCATCAGCGGTTTCGTGATCACACATCTGATCGTGGAAAAGAAGGAGTCGTTTCCAACATTCATTACGCGTCGGTTCTTGCGAATATACCCCGCATATTTGTTGGCTCTGCTGCTCGCGATTGCGACGTCGACCATGTTGTATCAGGCCATTCTCGCCTCCGCGACAACACCAGACTGGGTGATTCGGCACTTCATGCTGGAGCAAGATCAGTTCAACAATAACTTCGCGGCACATCTTCTGGCACACATTTCGTTGTTGCACGGTGCGGTGCCAAATAACATTCTGCCCGATAGCCAGTACATGTTCCTGGGGCCAGCCTGGAGCCTGTCACTCGAATGGCAATTCTACCTGATTGCACCGGTCTGGGTGTGGGCGATCCAAAGAAAGCCGTTGCTCGTAGTAGCCATCACACTCGTTGCGGCGATCGCCTACAAACTGTTTCTTTCGAAAGTATTTTCTAATCCAAGCTTCTTGCCTGGTGCCGGCTTGTGGTTTCTCCTTGGAATAGCGACGCGCCTTGCGATGCCGATGGCTCCACGTCTGGAAAAATATCCGTTCGCGATCGTATTGGGTTTCTGCGGTCTCGCGGTCTTGGATAAGCGACTTGCGGTCTTGTCAATCTGGATCGCAATGGTTGCTTATTTTCTACAGCCAAAGATGTGGGCCATCGTTGATAGCCGCTTCGCGCGGGCCGCGGGCATGAGATCCTACGCAGTCTACATCATCCACGCGCCAATTATGGTCATCGCCCTGTTCATTAGCTGGCAGTACCGGCTTTCCGGTTTCGCTTCGGTGCTGGCGGTCGGCGCAATGGCGTTCGTCGGCACGGTTGTCGCGTCGGAGTTCATCCATCGATGGATTGAGTTGCCCGCCATCGAACTGGGGAAGGCTATTGGAAGGCAGCGTCCCGTGCTGAGAAGTCGACCGCTGACTGTCGAATAAGCCCCTTCCACAATAAAATCAGTATTTACAACTCTTAAAAAAGTGCGGCCAGCCTTTGGGGGAAGGCTGGCCGCGCGCGAACCGGTCTGGGACGGGGAGGGGTGGGGATGTGACCGGGTCGCGTGTCCTGTGATGTCCTGTTTCGTTAGCGGGCGCTGGCTGTGGCGACCGCAGGATGGTTGTCGCCAAGCGAGACCCACACGTTCGGATCGCTTTGCGATTGACGCTTGATGAAGCGGTAACCGGTCTCGGTCCAGGCCACGACGTTTTCGTTCTGGTTGTCGAGGATGAACTCGCCCTTGTCCGTCTTCACGGTCAGCACCGCGTGGCCTTCGCCCTTCTTGTCGCGCACCACCGTGATCAACAGCGCTTCGCGCGGCCAACCGGCGTCGATCAGCATCTTGCGCTTCAACAACACGTAGTCCTCGCAGTCGCCGTAGCCGTCAGTCGGCAGCGACCATTTTTCGATCACGCCCCAATGATCCATGTCGGTCATCGGCTTGACGTTTTCGTTGACCCAGTGATTGACCCGCACCAGATCCCGCCATGCCGTCTGCGACATCACGATGTCGCGTGGTTGCGACGTGCCGCTCGGACATTCCTCGGGAGTGTCGGCGCAGAAGTCGACCCAACCGATCGGCGCACGCGTGGTGTCGCCAAGGCTCGCATACAGAACTCGTTCGTCGCCGGCATGAGCCGTTGCGCTCATTCCCAACAGGATGGCGCCGATCGCCAACCCTTTCCCCTGTCCCCTGAACCCAAACATTGTGGCCCCCGTTTCTTGTTGGGACCACGTTTCGCACAAAGGTTTTTCGCCGCCGCTAAGTCAGGCAAGTACATTTGACGCGAATGCAAGTAAAAGCAGAGGTTAATTCGATCTATACTTGAATCGAATTCGATTAAAATTCGAAGTAATTGCAATTGATTCAAATTTTACGCATTAACCGGCGCGACCGCGCCAATGCTGCGGTTTGTAGCAGCATGGCGGGCGGCGTTAACCGTGCACGGGTCGCGCCAAACGGCACAAAGACGGCCTCGGTGTTGTGGGATATTACCTCCCGGCCACGGGAAAAGCCGGCAATCGCGGTGCGCGGGGCTTTACCTTGCAGTAACGCTGTCTTCGGTGATGCGCTGAGAACTTGGCAAAATGCGAAGTCCGTGCATGCTGCCGGCAACAGCGAGGTGGTCATGAAGCTTATTGTCTGGAGCTTGCCGGCGGCCCTGTGCCTCCTGATCGGCACGGCGGCGCTGGCCCAGGATCCCGTCCGGGTAAATCCCACCGATCCCCAGCCGACCTGCACCATGTGCCCCGGGACCTACATTCCGGCCAGCGAACTTGCAGGCTATACGCAGAAAGCGCTCGCGGAGAAATTGCTCGACCAGCAGGTGCGGGACATCGACATCGGCAAGGCGCATATCGGCATCGGCATGGTCCATCGCGGCAAGCTGGACAAGCCGGCTCCGGATTCAGTCGCCGAACATGACCAGATCAGCGAAGTCTACCATGTCATTTCCGGCGCGGCGACGCTGGTGCTGGGCCCTGATATCGTCAACCGGCAGCGCCGCCCGGCGACCATGCGCACGGTCGTCGAATTCAACGGTCCCGGAAACAACGGTTCTGAGGTTCGCGACGGCTTCGCCTACGAGATCAAGGCCGGCGATGTCGTCGTCATTCCGGCTGGCACCGGTCACTGGTTTACCAGGATCGACGATCACATCGATTATCTCATGGTGCGGATCGATCCTGACAAAGTGACGCCGCTCAAGAGCGAGGCGCAATCGCAGGATTATCTGTCCAAGCCGGCACGGCGCGGCGAATAACCCGCGGGGGACCACTTTACCGCGCGGTGACGCTGTCTTCGAGCGTCTCGGCGAGTTGCTCGTGCAGGAATTCGAGCGCGAAGCCTTCTTCGAGATTACGCACGACCCGGGAAGCGACCTTGCCGAGCCATACCGAGGATTTCAGCGGTGGCCGGTTTTCCGCGGCGATGGCGGCGCCGGACAGCGACATGTCGATAATCCGGCAGGTCATCTTGGTGCCGTCCTCGAGCGTCAGCACCGCGATCGGGTTGCGCGGAATGATGCGGTCGTGGCGGCGATCTTCCGGCAGGTTGAGGATGTCGCGGTTGGCAAGCCAGGTGAGCTGCGCGGCAAGCTTGTCGCGCTTGCGTGGGGTGGCGCCCACGGTCATGGCAAAGCCGTTGTCGATAATGCGGGTGATCTTGCCTTCGACGCGGCCGATATGGTCGAGATAGGCGATCACGCGATCGCCGACATTGCCGATGCCGGGCGCCAGCAGGGCTAATCCACCCGGCGACATATTGATGATCTGGCAGGGAAACTCGCGGCGGTCCGGCAGCATATAGCGGCCGAGCAGATGAACTTTGACGCGCTGGAAACGCCGCCGTTCTTCGGCGGCCGGAAGAATAGATTTTTTGTGCGCCAACGCCATCTTCGCCACCCGACAACCGGCTTTTCGGTGTCGCTCCGACCCTACGGCCAGCAAGGTTAATGAGCGGTTAGCAGGGGTTGCATGACGCGCAGATCACGCCGCCTTCGGCACCGCGGCCGGGGTGCGATTGAAGCCCCACAGAATGAGGGGGCATGCCAGGATCATGGCGGCGCCGAAATCGAGCGCAGCACCGGCGGTGCCGGCCCATTTCGCACAGGCGCCGCCGGCGGCGGGTCCCAGCATCATGGCGGCATAATAGACGGTAAAGAAAAGCCCCATGCCGACCGCTCGATTTCCAGGCTGCAGCACCCGCGCGGGCAGGCCCAGGATAGGGCCGGCCGGCAGACCGCAAGCCAGGCCGAGCGCGATGACAACCGCGATCACTGCGCCGCTGCGCGAGAGCAAAATCATCAGTGCCGCAAATAAAATGCAGCCGGCAACCAGGATGAATTCAGGTCGCTTGGTCCGGTCGGCCAGGAAACCGCCCACGGGAACAGAGATCACCGTCAACCACAGCACGATGCTGATGGCCGATCCTGCCGCCGTGACCGACCAGCCGTGCTCGACCAGCATCGAGGGCCCGAAGCTGAAGATCGCGGCGATGCCGACATTGAAAAGACCCCAGATCAGGCCCGCGATGATCACGGCGATCACGGTGTTGCGGTCGAGCCGCGCCGATGTCGCCGCCGTGATCACCGAATTCGGAGGCGGCCGGTATGCCGCGGCGAGAAGAGCTGTTGCCAGTCCGATCAGAGCGACCACCGCGAGATGCACCGCGCCGACGCCATAGGCGGTGCCGATCGAGGGCAGCGTCAGCAGCGCGACCGCGATCCCGGCCGGCCACGAATTGACGAAGATCGCCATTGCGGTTGCGATTTCATGGCCGGCAAACCAGTCGGCCACCATTTTTGTCATCTGGACGTTGAGCAGTACGCCGCCGGCGCCGGCAATCAGCCGTCCGGCAATCTGACCGCTCCACGAAGTCGAAAGCGCCATCGCAACGCCGCCGATCAGCATCAGCAGCAGTGCCCCAAGCACCGTGGCTTTGTCGCCGAATCTTTGCCCGATGGCGCCGCCCGGCAACGCCAGCACAACGCCCGGCGTAAAATACAGGCCGATCAGTATGCCGATGTCGGCCAGCCCAACACCGAAATCGCGGCCAAGCAGCGGCGCGACCGCGGCGACGCTCTGAAACTGAAAGCCCATCGTGAGGCGAACCAGGAACAGGACGGCAAGAATGCCCCAGCGATTACGCAATGCCTCACTCCCCCAGAGATTGCTACGCAACCTGAGACCGCAATCCACGCCTGTCAATCCACGGCCGGTGCCGAACGACGTCGTTGCCGACATTGGCATCTCCAATCAATTCACTTAAGTTCGCGTGGCCCGCGCAAAACCAAAAAATTGCCGAAGGGCCGGAGGAAACGATCAATGCGGGTTAGGCTGGGCCTGACGCTGTCCGCCGTTGTCCTGACGGCATTCGCCTGGGTGGGGGCAGCTGATGCTGCCGAGATCAAGGTGACGCTGCTCGGCACGGGAACGCCGACGCCACGCCTCAGCAGTTTCAGCGCATCGACCCTGGTTGAAGCGGGATCCGAGCGGCTGATCTTCGATTTCGGACGTGGCTCGTCGATCCGTCTGTTTCAGAAGAAAATTCCGCTCGGCTCGATCACGGCGCATTTCATCACGCATCTGCATTCGGATCATGTCGTCGGCCTGCCGGACATGTGGCTGACCGGCTGGATCGGAACGCCCTATGGCTCGCGTAAATCGCCGATGGTGATTTACGGTCCCAAAGGCACGGTCGCGATGACGGAGAATCTCACCAAGGCTTTCTCAGAAGACATCCGGATTCGTGTCGCCGACGAGGATTATCCGCCGGCGGGGGTGGCGTTCGATGCCCATGATATCGAGCCTGGCCTTGCCTACGACCACAACGGCGTCAAGGTGACGGCGATCGAAGTCAATCACGGCGAGAAGATAAAGCCGGCGTTCGGTTACATCATCGAGTTCGACGGCAAGAAAGTCGTGTTATCGGGCGACACCAGGCCGGACCAGCGTGTGGCGAAAGCCGCCGCGGGCGCCGATCTGCTGATCCACGAAGTGGCCATCATCGATCCGACACTCCTCAAGAGTTATCCGAACTACCGCGCCATCGAAGATCATCACACCTCGCCCGAAGAGGCCGGCAAGATTTTCTCAACCGCGAAACCGAAGCTCGCGGTCTACTCCCACATCGTGTTCGCAACGCTGCCGCCGGTACAGGACGTGCCGGAGGAGGCACTGATCGCGCGAACGCGGACCACGTATGACGGGCCGCTGCTGGTCGGGCGCGATCTGATGTCGTTCACGATTTCCGACGAAGTCAAAGCCTTCGCGCCTGATGGCACCGCCATCAAGCCACCGGTTGCGGGGCAATAGCTGGTCTGAACATCAACAAGAAAAGCAAAGAGCAAAAGAGGAGGCGTCCATGGAGCAGATTCGCGTATGCACCTACGATGGACCCGGCGCACAGCCGGTCATTCGCACCGTGCCATGGCCAAAAATTCCCAACAAGGCGGCGCTGATCAAGGTCGGCGCCTGCGGCGTCTGTGGCACCGATCTGCACATCCTCAAAGGGCATTGGCCGAAGCAGTTGCCGTGGCCGTTTACGCTCGGCCACGAAATCGGTGGCGTGCTGGTCGAAATCGGCTCGAAATTCAACGAAGACTTCATGAGCAAGCCGCTCACCGTGGGATCGAAGGTGATGATCCCGCCGCTGATGCCGTGCGGCCATTGCTATTACTGCATCCATTATCCCCAAAGCGCCAACAAGTGCCTGACGCCGGTCTATTACGGCCGCTATCTCGGCTTCGACAAGGCGCCGCATCTATGGGGCGGCTGGGCCGAATATGTCTATGTCGATCTCGACATGCTGCCGGGCACCAAGATCTACAAGCTGCCCGACGACATGTCATTGCGGCTCGGCGCGCTGTCGGAGCCGCTGACCTCCTGCATCCGCGCTTTCAATCGCGCCACGCGCGCCGGTGGATTTAGCTGGGGCGATACCGTCGTGATCCAGGGTTCCGGCCCAATCGGCATTCTCGCGGTCGCGGCCGCGCAGGAAATGGGGGCAGGGCGCGTTATCTGCGTCGGCGCGCCGGAGAATCCGCGGCTCAAGCTGGCGCGCAAGTTCGGTGCGGAAGCCACTGTCGACATTGAGGAAGTGACGACGCCGGAAGCCCGGATCAGGGCCGTGCGCGACATCGTCGGTGGCTTCGGCGCCGATCTGGCGATGGATTGTTCGGGGCATCCGACCGCGGGCCCCGAGGGCATCGAAATGCTGCGCGATGGCGGCACCTATGTCGAGATGGGTCAGTTCACCGACGCCGGCTCGATCGAGACCTCCTGGCATCGCATCTGCACCAAGGACCTCAACGTGCTGGGCTCGTGGGGTTTTACCGGCAACGATCTGCCGCTCGGCGTCGACATGCTCTACCGCACGCGGAACAAATATCCCTGGCTGGAGATGCAGACGATCTACCCGTTCAGCGAGGAAGGCATCGGTCGCGCGGTGGCGGATGCGATGGCGATGAAGACGGTGAAATCGACGATCGTGCCGTGGCCTGAGCTGGTTGAGTGAACCGGAGTGTGAGCGTCGGGGATCAGAGCCAGCGTAAGGATCATCGAAGGAAGAGGTAGACCCTTCCGCAGGCAGGAGAGCTTGGGATAGTCTTGGTGTCGTCCGGGGGCGTCGTCAATGAAAGTACCGCGCCGTCAATTTCTGCTGCTGGGAGCCGGCGCTGTCGCGCTTTCGGCTGTCTTGCGGCCTGCACGTGCGGAAACCTATCCTTCGCGGCAGGTTCGCCTGCTCGTCGGCTTTGCCGCGGGAGGAGGAACCGATGTCGTCGCGCGCTTGACGGGGCAGTTGCTTTCCGAACGGCTCGGTCAGCCCTTCGTTATCGAGAACCGCACCGGCGCCGGCAGCAATATTGCCGCCGAGATGGTGGTGAATGCGACGGCGGATGGTTACACCCTGCTGCTGGCCAATACCGCCAATGCAGTCAACGCATCGCTCTACAACAAGCTCAGTTTCGATTTCGTGCGCGACATTGCGCCGGTCGCAGCGCTTCTCCGCGCGCCCAATGTGATGCTGGTCAATCCCTCATTTCCTGCCAATTCCGTTTCCGAGTTCATCGCCTATGCCAAGGCCAATCCAGGCAAGGTCAACATGGGATCCGGCGGCAATGGAGGCCCGGTCCACATGGCCGGTGAACTGTTCATGATGATGGCCGGTGTCAATCTGGTGCACGTGGCCTACCGCGGCGAGGCTCTTGCAATCACCGACTTGCTGGCTGGACAGATTCATGCCGTGTTCGGGAGCCTATCCTCCTCAACGGCTTACGTCAGAGGCGGCAAGTTGCGTGCGCTGGCGGTAACCGGCGCGACCCGCTCGGAAGCGCTGCCCGATGTTCCCGTGATGGCCGATTTCGTGCCGGGCTACGAGATGAGCACGTGGTACGGCATCGGTACACCAAAGAATACGCCCACCGAAGTCATCGACAAGCTTAACACCGAGATCAACGCGGTCCTTGTCGACCCCAAGTTCAAAGCGCGGCTGCCCGATCTCGGCGGTACGGTGATCGGAGGTCCGCCGTCCACGATGGCAAAACTCGTGGCGGAGGAAACCGAGAAGTGGGCCAAGGTGGTCAGGTTCGCCGGCATCACGCCGATCTAATACGATTTCATCAAAAGCTGACGCCGTTACGAAAGCTCTCCCACGGGCTTACGCGAGCGTCCATTCGGATCTAACTCTATGCTACGCGTGAGCTTCGAGGAGCGGAGCGAGACAATGGGGCGCGGTATCAAGATGTGCTCCCGTTCATCGTCGGCAGACACAGCGAGCGATGCCTTTCGGCATCAATGAAGGTCAGGATCTCCGCAATCGCAGGATCCGAGTGCGCGAGATTCCTGACGTCGCTCAAACGCTCGGCAAAGATGCCTGGGCCGTGAAACAGTTTTTGATAAAATGATCCCACCGCCGCGAGGCGCTCAAGGCTGAACTTACGGCGTTTCATGCCGATGATGTTGAGGCCCGCAAGAGCGGCATGCTGGCCATTCGCGAGGCCAAACGGAATCACGTCGTCGCGCACGCAGCTTGCAGCACCGACCATTGTCTGCGGCCCGATCCGGACGAATTGATGGGCGGCCGAAAGGCGTCCAATAAAAACAAAGTCGCCGACCTCGCAATGGCCGCCCAATGTCGCCGACGTCGCGAAGGTCACATCGTTGCCAACCTGGCAGTCGTGACCGACATGGCTGCGATTCATGAAGTAGCCGCGATTGCCGACGCGGGTAATGCCGCCGCCGGCCACGGTCCCGGCGTTCATGGTCACTTGCTCTCTAATGGTGCAACCCTCACCAACCCAAAGCTTGGTGAGTTCGCCGCGATGGCTCAGGGATTGCGGCGGCGTGCCGAGCGAGACGAAGGGATGAATGGTGCAGCCGTGGCCGATGGTGGTTTGCGCTGAGATGTGGACATGCGAGATCAGCTTGCAGTCTGCGCCGATAATGACGTCAGGACCGATGGTGCAGTAGGGACCGATCGAGGTGCCCTCGCCAATGACAGCGCCATCTTCAATTCGCGCGGTGGGATTGATCGTGCTCATCGAAAGGTCCAATCCGTTATCTGTCCCAAGGCTTGATCTGCAGGCTTGATCTGTTGAAGGCTTGCGACAGGGGTCTCTGAAGATCCTTCGATTCCCGGCACGGCTTCGGCCATCGATAGATCATCCGCTTGACGTGACTCGAACGAAGCTGCTCGCCGCAAGTCTGCGGAGTATTTCAAAGTCGATTGGGATGTCGGGCCAGGACGTAGACACGACATAGATATGGTCCGAATGGCCTAGTGTGATTTGAGCGCTGGCCTGGTTTGATTTCGTGGCAGTCTGTAGTTCACGGTCAGCCAGCTTTCTCTGGCACCATAAAAGATCAAACTATCGGTCACCGTCATCTCGGCGCGCATCGCGTTGCAGCAGAAGATCATCCATCGGTCAGAGACAGGGAGATTGCTGAGAGACTTGTAAAGCTCTCCAGAGTCGATGGTCAGGTCTTGGTCTCCCCGAGTGGCGGCCAGGTCCAGCCGAGATCGAATCTCTTGCCGGAAATGAGCCGTAGAAAGCATGACATTTCCTTGACCAAAAAGGTCGCCGAGAGGGGAGGCCGCCGGATTGGGTGAAGTTGCAGAGTTTTCCAACGCTGGTTGAGACGTTCGGATGAGGGACCATAAAGAGATGTCGGCTTTATAGATACAGCTAATAAATTGGATTTGGCCCGGCGACCTTGAGGTCGACGTGCTGCGTTAGCTACGCTATCGACGTCAAGGATGTTAGCGGCACATCGAACGCGTACACGAAGCCACTGCTCTCATAAGTCAACTGCACATCGCCCTTGAGTTGCTTGCCGAGCGTTTCGACCAGGCGGGTGCCGAAACTGCGCTTTTCCGGAGCCCGGACCGGTGGGCCGTTCCGCTCGGTCCACGTCAGATGCAAACGTTGCGTCTTGGGATCAATGGTCCAGGCGATGTCGACGCGGCCCACAGGCACCGACAAGGCACCGAACTTGGTTGTGTTGGTACAGAGCTCGTTGAGGGTCATCGCAATTGCGGTCACGGCTCCTGATGTCAACCGGACATCGGGTCCTGCAATCGTGAATTTCGGCATATCGGGATTGTCGAAGGCCTCGATGGCGCCGCGAATGATCGTCCCGAGGTCCGCGCCGGTCCATCTTGCCTGCAAAAGAAGGTCGTGAGCCCGCCCCAACGCCAGCAGCCGGCCTTCGATCGCGTGCTGTGCGTGTTCGGCGCCCGGCACATTTCGCAAACTTTGGGAGGCAATGGCGCTGACCATCGCCAGGGTATTCTTGATGCGGTGGTGAAGCTCTTCCAGGATCAGTTTTTGAAGCTTATCAGCGGCCTCGCGCTCTTTGGCATCGATACCGGCCTGAGCGAGCAACTCCCGAGCATCAATTTCGGCTTGGGCCAGCAACAGCCGCAGGCTGATGTTCTCCGTTGCCAGAAACTCCGGAGGCGGTGCTGCGCTGTTCGAACGGCGCTTATCCAGATTATCATTAATTTCAGGCATCTCTGACTATATCACCATAAGTCGGGTTCCGGTCATATCCCCTGCGCCACGGTTGCAGCACGATAGGGTGATATATCGCCGCTTCCGCCTGATGAGGCGGGTATCAGGCGTGACCGATCATGTTCTGCATCTGGGCAATCATGATCTTGGCATCGAGCGGTTTGCCAAAGAACCGGCTGCCGGCGGGCATATCGATGCTCTCCAGCTTCAACTGCCCGGACACCAGGATGATCTTGATCGGGGGCCAGCGCTTGTGCACCGCATGGGCGAGCTTCAGCCCATTCATGCTGCCGGCCATTTGAATGTCGGTGAATATCAACGCGATGTCAGACCTGGATTCGAGGATTGCGACGGCTTCGTCCGCATCCACGGCCTCAACCGAGGTATAACCCGCGTCTTCCACCATATCGGCCGCAGACATCCGCAGCAGCAGTTCGTCTTCGACGATGAGAACGACGGCGGGGATACCCGAAGGATTCAGGATCATCATAAGCGATGCCTTCGAAAGTGAGCAAAAGAGAACAGCCATGCGCCATGGCTCAGGATGGTTAAGCGCACTGAGACAAGTATCTTATAGCCCAGATGATCCCGATTAGCTTAACAACGGTCAAAATTAAGCGCGCGCGTTGAGCAACATGCGCACCAAAAGCAATGCAAGTCTCTGATTTAGCGGGCGATAGCTGGAATACCGTGATTTAGCGTTTTGCCGGCAATGCGAGCACGCAGGCGTTTTATGGCTGCCGGCAGATTGCTATTGCGTGCCGGAGTATCCATCTGATCCATTAGTGCAATCGGATCGCTTCAACAGCGCACATCCCGAAGCGCGAAGCTTTAGCCACGACAAACCTTATAGACGGTATCGACCAACGGCATGTCGCTTCGATATGCGCGTCACGGGGCAGGATAACCTATGGCCATCGAACACGTCTCCGTGCAGGTTGTACGCAAGCCTTGGGGACTCACCGATCTGCAACCCTGGAGCGGCATCGACGGCTCCGGTGACGCGATCGGAGAATTGTGGTTCGACCGCCTCGATAAAAACGCGCCAATCCCAGCCTTGCTGCTCAAGTTGTTGTTTACCGGCAAGCCCTTGTCGATCCAGGTCCATCCCGACGATGCCTTTGCACGTACGATGGGTCTGCCGAACGGCAAGACCGAGGCGTGGTACATTCTTTCGGCAACGCCGGCCGCACAGGTTGCCGTTGGATTGAAGCGTCATCTCACGCCGCAGGAATTGCGTGCATCGATCAGGGACGGCTCGATCGCCGATCTGGTTCAATGGCGTCCGGTTGCGAAAGGCGATGTCATCTTCGTGCCCGCCGGTACAATCCACGCTATCGGCGCCGGCATCGTGCTTGCCGAAATTCAGCAGCGCAGCGACGCGACATTCCGTCTGTTCGACTATGGCAGGCTGCGCGACTTGCACGAGGACAACGCCGTAGCCGCTGCTGATGCCTCGCCGGTTAAGACGCTGTGCAATCCATCCCACCTCACTGGCGCTCGAACGGTTCTCATCGCGAGCCAGCATTTTGTTCTGGAGCGAATTGACCTTCCCGAGGATTCAAGCTGGGCGCTGCTCGCTGCCCCGGAGACCTGGATCCTCGTGCTCGACGGCCACGCAGCGATCGGATTGGTCACCGCATCTGCCGGGCAGGTCATATTCGTCGGCGGCGATCGCACCAGCGTCGAGGTCGGCACCAATGGATTGAGTGGTCTCATCGCTTATCCCGGACCCGATCCAATTGAGTCTTTATTGCAGAGCCTCAGCAAGCGACCGACCAATTTTATTCCGTCGGTCGATGTGGCCGTCCCGCAAATGACTGATACCGTCGAGGCACAGACATGACGCCGCTCCGCCGCATCGCCATTATTGGTAATTCATTGCCTCGCCGCTGCGGCATCGCAACCTTTACGACGGACCTGCAACAGGCGATATCGACGTCACACCCGAACCTTGAGATATGCATCGTGGCGATGACCGACCATGGTCAAGCCTATGACTATCCCCCTTCGGTCGCTTTGCAAATCAAGGACGATACGATCGAAGAGTATGTGCGCGCAGCGAATTTCCTGAACGCCGGCCGGTTCGACACGGTTTGCCTGCAGCATGAATTCGGGATTTTCGGCGGCGAAGCCGGTAGCCACATCCTCGAGCTGTTGTCGCGCCTCACCATGCCCGTGATCACGACGCTGCACACAGTGTTGGCCAAGCCCACGGCGGTCCAGCGCGCGGTGCTAGGGCGCATCGCCGAGGCGTCTTCGAAGGTCATCGTGATGGCCAACAAGGGAAGCGAACTGCTGCGCAGCGTCTATCAGGTGCCGGCCGATAAAATCGAAGTCATCGCTCACGGCATTCCCGACTTTCCATTTGTTGCCCCGGACGCCGCGAAGGCCGAACTCGGTTTCAGCGGGCGATCAGTCATTCTGACATTTGGCCTGCTGTCCCCCAACAAGGGCATCGAAGTCATGATCGACGCCATGCCGTCGATACTGAAACGCCGCGCCGATGCCGTGTACGTCGTGCTCGGTGCGACTCATCCCAATCTGGTTCGGGAGCAGGGCGAGGCCTATCGCGAGAGCCTGATGACGCGCGTCCGTGAACTTGGCGTCGAGGACCACGTGGTGTTTCTCGATCAGTTCGTCGATCAGGGCACGCTGCTCGAATTCATTTCGATGTGCGACGTCTACGTCACGCCCTATCTCAACGAAGCGCAAATGACATCGGGGACCCTGGCCTACAGCTTTGGGCTTGGGAAGCCGGTGGTCTCGACACCGTACTGGCACGCACGCGAGTTGCTGGCTGACGGGCGCGGCGTTCTGGTTCCTTTCGGCGACGCGGTGACGATCGCCGACAAAATCGCGGAATTGCTCACCGATGATCCTCGCCGACAGGCGATGCGCGTGCGCGCCTACGCCGCCAGCCGGTCGATGACATGGGAGCGTACCGCAGAACGCTACATGGGCGCCTTCGCGAGCGCGAGGCAGGGTTACTGGCTCAAGGTCATTGCGCGTTCCGACAAGGCCTTGCCGGAACCTGAAAGCCCCGCCGCGCCTGACATGCAAATAGGTCATTTTCTCTCGATGTGCGACGACACCGGGTTGTTTCAGCACGCCGTCCATTCGGTACCTGATCGTTCGCACGGCTATTGCGTCGATGACAATGCCCGTGCACTGCTGCTGGCCTGCGCCCTCAACAATCCGGGAGAGCAGCGTCTATCGGAAGCCCTGACGTCCCGCTTCGCCGCTTTCGTGCAGCATGCGTGGAATCCCGACACAAAACGATTTCGTAACTTCATGGGCTTCAATCGGGTCTGGCTCGAAGACAGCGGTTCCGAGGACAGTCACGGGCGCACGCTGTGGGCCTTGGGTGAATGCTCACGCAGGGACGCAAGCCCATCGCGCCGCCGATGGGCCGAAGCTTTGTTTGTCGAAGCGTTGACGCCCGCGGAATCCTTTAGCTCTCCGCGCGCATGGGCATTTACATTGCTCGGCTTGAACTCCTATTGCGCTGTAGCTCCGGATGACCTCCACGCCCAGGAAGTGAGGCATTTCCTCGCCGACAGATTGATGGCTGGCCTGACGGCGGTCGACACACCGGACTGGGTATGGTTCGAGGAGGGGCTTGCCTACGATAACGCGCGCCTGCCGCAGGCCTTGATGCTGACGGGTATGGCGACGCAAACGCCGGCCTATATCAATGCGGGGCTAAGATCCCTGCGCTGGCTAATGACACAACAAACGACTTCGAGGGGGCATTTCCGGCCGGTCGGCACAGCGGGCTTCGGCGAACGGCGGCAACATCCGCGTGACTTCGATCAGCAGCCCCTGGAAGCCACCGCGACGATTGCCGCCTGCCTGATGGCTTGGAGAGCGGAGGGCGATGCCGGATGGAAGGCCATCGCGACCAACGTGTTCGCCTGGTTTCTCGGCAGCAATGATCTGTCTGTTACACTGGTCGATCTGCACACCGGGAGCTGCCGCGATGGACTGCATCCCGATCGCGCCAACGAAAATCGCGGGGGCGAGTCGGTGGTGTCCTATCTTCTCGGTCTCGCGGACATTCGTCAGCTCGCGCGCGTTAACCCGGGTCTGACCAAACCTTCGGCAGTTCGCGCCGTCGGCGCCTGATTTTCATCTCCACTCCAGCAAACCGAGGGCATCTCGTTGCAAGACACATTCCTGAACCGGCAGGCTCTTTATTTGCGCCCCGACCCCGCACGGGTGATCGTGCGTCCGTTCAAGCCGGCGACTGAACCGCGCGATCTCAACCCGACCGACAGGCAACGTGCGAACCACATCGTCGACCGGATGCTCGCGCTCGATTCCGAAGCCGCCGCCAGCCTGCTCGCCGACGTCCTGGAGAATTTCCTTGGCCGCCATCGCAACCTGCTGGAGACGTTCGAAGCCCGTGCCGACGAAATGGAAGAGGCGCTGGCGGCTCACGGTACTTTTTCCAAAGTTCAGCGCCAGTTGATCGGAGCCTATTTTCTCAACGAGTATTCGTTCGAAGCCTCGGCCTTGTTCAACCCCAGCATCGTGCCGCACCCGGACCAATCGGGGGCACCCAAGGGCGGCTTGCGCTTCATTCTCAGTCTCCGCGCCGTCGGCGAGGGACATGTATCATCATTGACGTTTCGCGCCGGCAGCGTCACCTCTGACGGAAGCCTGGAGGTCGATCCGACGGCCCGGCTCGCCTCAAGTCCCCGGATTAAAGCTCGGACGCCCGGGTCAATCGGGGACAACGTTGAGGTGATATTCAAACCGGAAGAAGATATCAGCGAACGCGTTATCTTTCCCGTGACGGAATCTCAATCAAACGGGATAGAAGACGCACGTTTCGTCGAATTCAATGATCTCGGCCGCAAGACCTACTACGCAACCTATACCGCTTACAGCGGGCGCGCGATCCGATCCGAACTAATGGAGACAAGCGATTTCCTGTCATTCCGGATGACGCCCTTGCAAGGCGCGGCCGCGCACAACAAGGGTATGGCGCTGTTTCCGCGCAAGATCAGCGGCAAATATGCGATGATCGCACGGCAAGATAATGAAAACCTGTATCTGATCTATTCAGACGATCTGTACAGGTGGGACGGCGGTCAAGCCATCCTGAAACCGGAATTCCCCTGGGAGTTCGTACAGATCGGCAATTGCGGATCGCCGATCGAACTCGATGAGGGCTGGCTGCTATTCACCCATGGCGTCGGGCCGGTTCGCAAATACTCGATCGGCGCGGCGCTGCTCGACAAGAACGATCCACTCAAAGTGCTCGCGCGTTCGCGCGAGCCACTGCTGCGGCCCGAACCGTCGGAGCGCGAGGGCTACGTCCCCAACGTCGTTTATACCTGCGGGGCAATGAAGCACAACGATCACATCATTTTGCCATACGCCGTGTCGGACACGTTCTCCAATTTCGCGACCGTCAAGATTTCGACCCTGCTGGCGACGATGAAGAGCTGATTCTGCCGTGACTGCGCCATGCCACACCCGCCCGTTACGTGAGGAGATTTTATGACCCGCGAAACAAGCTATTTCGTTCAGTCGTTCAACACCGGCAAAGGCGGAAAGCTGAAGGCCGATGCTCCGATAGCCTGTAAATCGGAAACAGGCGCTCTTCGAACCGCGGAACGATTGGCGTTGAGCAAGCTCGGTGTCGTTGCCTTCTCATCCACCGGAGATCCCGAGATGGGTGACTATGATGACGAGCCTACTGTCATCTTCCGTAACGGCAAATTTCCTTCCGCCTTCGACTGAGATCGATCGCGGTGGCGGTATATATACAAAGGAGCCTCAATGAGTGAGCGACTTGAAACGCTGAAGAAGGCCCGTGAGCGTATGGTCGAGGACAGGGACGCGCACGCGAAGGTTCTGGCCGCTCCGTTTGATCGCGACAAGGCCGAGCGGGCACGCACCAAATTCACCGAGATTCAAACGCTGATCGACGCACTGGACCGCGCCATAAGCGGAGAGGAAAGCGTCTCGAAAAGAGCTGAGTGAGCCGGGATAAGCTGTTGACGTTCGGGACGGTCGAAGCGGGCTCCAACTAATGCATAGCTATTGGGCGGCAAAGAGCGCAGAGTTGGGAAATGCGAGTCTTCAGGTCGCGCCAGACGAACTTCGTCCGAGCTTTAGAGCCCTTGGCGGAAGGTGAATCGAAGCCTGGTGCGTCGCCCATACGCCGGACGTCCGGATTTGTGTCGCGAACCGCGGAAGAACTTGCCCTGGGTAAGACAAGCATCCTTACCTTTCCCGCGATTTCGGATGCCGGAATGGGTGACGACCGGTCTAAGATGTCCTTTCAGGCACCTGCTGAATTCGGTGTGATGTCGTGATGGTAACACTACCGGCACTGCTTTTTGAGAATGGACTGCCTAATCTTCCAGTGCTGCTCATTGAGCCGCACCGCAATCATGGGGGAGTTTGGCGCATCAAATTCAGCTACGAAACCGGCGAACCGCTCTCCATGAGCGCGACCCAGGCATCGACGATGGCCTCCTGTCTTCATAAACTGGGGGAAGTCGATTTAGCTGATGAGATCGACAGCGCGATAAAAAGCGCGGAGCGCTACGCCTCAATGTAAAGTTCTACATTCAATTAATGCGCATCACCAATCCAGAGGAGATCAGAATGGCCAAAGGCGAGCAAAAAGGTAATCGGGAAGTCAAGAAGCCCAAAAAAGAGAAGATCAAGACAATTGCCGCAGCGCCGAGCCAAAAGACTGCAGGCTGGCAACCAACCTTCGGTTCCGGAAAAAAGAAATAATCGGCGTCAAACGTCAGCGTCTGACGGGTTGTTCGGGCTGATCTTGGGCGCCCAATCGGTCCGGCAGAGCCCTATGCGCTGTTTCGAAAATCGATGCTGCGCAAGATGATGCCGGGCGGCGTGCCTTCGAACTCCATCGCAACGAATTTGCGCGAAGCGCAGTCTTCGATCCGATCGCGCAGCCGCATAAATTGTGCCTCGCGCTCATTCGGCTTGATCCGCGCCTGGCTTTCCAGGCCGTCTATGGCGGAGGTGGAGATGGCACACGGGACCTCTCGTTGGCCGTCAACCATCGAGAAGAGGATGACCATTCGGTCGAATTCGTAGCCGAGGAAATTACCGCGGGTAAGCGCCATTTGATCCACTCCTTCAGAGGGTGTTGCTCTCCTTCGAGCGAGGCGTCTCGCTCAATCGCGAGACGCCCTGGACCCTGTCTGATTGTTACGCCGCGCGCTTTGCTTTTGTGTCTTTTGGCGGCGGCGGGTCGATTTCCGCGATCTTGCGCAGGCAATCGGCTTCGGAATCATGCGGTCCCGAAACAAATGTTCCGCTCGCTTTGGTGCTGTACCAGCCCGAAACAACACCGAGTCGGAGCGACTCTTCGGTTTTGACATGGCGTGGTGAAAGGTTTTGCATCGGCGTGTACTTTCAGATCGGCGCCGATCTTTTGTCGAGCGCGAGGTGAGGTTTCCGGTTGTTCGGCGAACAACCGTTTGTTCAGTTCTCGTTGGAGAGCCGGGCAAAGTCCGCAAGTACGGCTGCAACGAGATCTCGATGATGGGTGTCGTCCGGCGGCAGCCCTGCGGCGTATAGATTCAAGATGTAGCGCGCCTTGGCCGCCGCTTCCGGCCACGACGCTGCTGAAATCGACAGAAGCTGGTTTTCGACGACGCCCTGCCGATCGCGCAGCTCCCTTGCATTGTTCTCCACCTCCGCCAAAACACGACGGATATCGGTGGCCTTCTGTGCGGCCATGCCGCGATGCTTGTCGAGATCCAGCGTTTTCTCAGTCATGAGGCGCGCTGGCATCGATCCGCTGTGCATCCGCCAGATCGATCGAGCCGATGGACACCATTTCCATCGCCGAACTGCGCGGTGCGGCCGAAGGGACCATGATCATGGTGGCAACCCGGCGGAACGACGCGAAGGAAAGCCCCTCGATCATTTCTTCATCCGTGACGACCTCATAATCACCGGCCGGAAGCAGCCGGTCGACGCCCTTGATCTGGAAAGGGTGTTTGAAGGTAACGGTTTCCCGTCGCGAGCGCATGGTCATGACCGATTGCCTTTCGCAAGCAGCCCCAAGCCAACGCCACAATTGTGCATGCGTTGATAGTGCGCTCTTTCGTCCCGATTAGCTATCTCTTTCTCGTGGGATGGATGGCCGCGGGCGAACAGCCCGCATCACGTCTTGTGCTCGGCCGCCCTCGTAGCCATCTTCGCAGTGCGCCGGAACGATTTTATCAGACCGGACTGGCCACGCGCCCGTCCGACGTGTTCGGACATGCTTTCAAGCTTCACTTCAGGATCTGCTGCGAGCTGCAACCATGCGGCTCGGTGCAGGCGACGTAATTGCGGCGTGCAATTACTGGATAGCGCAGCCGGCAGGATCGGGGATTTCGCATGAAGATTCGTGTCGGCTTTGAAATGATCTACGATTTTCCGCAAGCGACCCCGCTCATCGCGGTGCTCGGCACGCATTTTACGCGGGCGTCCGATATCATCGTGCCGGATTATTTGACCACCAGTCCTTCCGTGCCCATCACGCCGTATCGCGACAGCTTCGGCAACTGGTGCAGCCGGATCGTCGCGCCGGCAGGTCGCATGCGCCTTTCGGCTGACGGTACGGTGCACGATAGCGGTCTGCCCGATGTGATCGTTCCGTCCGCCGCGCAACATCCCATTGAGGAACTGCCGGCGGAGACCATCGTCTATCTGCTTGGCAGCCGTTACTGCGAGACCGATCGGCTCTCTGACATCGCGTGGAAGTTGTTCGAGAAGACGCCGCCTGGCTGGGCGCGGGTCCAGGCGATTTGCGACTTCGTTCACAACCACATCGCGTTTGGTTACGAGCATGCGCGCGCGACCATGACGGCATGGGAAGCGTTCAACGAGCGCAAGGGCGTCTGCCGCGACTATGCGCATCTTGCCATTGCGTTCTGCCGTTGCATGAACATTCCGGCGCGGTATTGCACCGGCTATCTCGGTGATATCGGAATGCCTCCACCATACGCCGCGGGAGATTTTGCAGGCTGGTTCGAGGCCTATATCGGCGGCAAATGGTACACGTTCGATGCGCGCAACAACATGCCGCGGATCGGCCGCGTTCTGATCGCGCAAGGCCGCGACGCCGCAGACGTGCCACTTACCCAGACGTTCGGGCCGAATACACTGGTCAGCTTTAAGGTCTGGACGGATGAGATCGTGTGAATGCTCGGCGCAGCGTCGACTTCCCGAGAGAGAGCGTCGTTGAAGCGAAGTTCTGGTCGAAGTCCCCTGAGGGCTCACGACGGTCCCGGCATTCTAGCGCTCGCTATTTACAGGACATCGGCGTAGCCTTGGCCATCACCGCGTTTTCCATGGCCTCTATCGGTGACTGAGGGTGATGAACGCTCCCGCCGTTGGATAAAAGGGAGCGCGTATGTCTCAGTTTCGCCTGCGCGATTGGATCGTGCCTCCGGTGGTCGTCCCGCTGTTTCTGCTGCTGTTGGTCTTGGCAGCGGTTGTCCTGCGTGGATAGAACGACCCGACTGGATTACCTGATTAGCGGCAACAATCGATCGGGTCGCGTCAATCTCGGCCGCCCCACAGCGACCGCCGCCCTGACGAAGGCAAAGGAGCTTTTGCAGGAAGGCTATCTCGACGTGAAGATATGCACTCCGCGGGGCCAGATTCTGCTGTCCGATGAGTTCGATCTGCTCCAAGCAGAGTGAAGCGCAAAAACCGAAGCGCCAAGCCGACGATTGAGAGAGGAGCGGGGACAGCAATGAACTCCAGGCCCTCCATGACTGCATATGAACTCAAGGATCTGATTGTCGAACAAGCGACGACCTGCCACGGCCCTTGGCCTGCGGGAATGACGCTGTTCGTATTTGACGATGCCTATGGATGGAACGCGAGCATCAGCCGGCCGATTTCCAGGGGCGATAATTTCTATCGCATCCGTACGTTCGATCTCATCACGAGGCTCAAGGCGAAATATGATTTCGCCGCACCTCGCTTCTCCTTGCCGGATGACATCTGACTGGCCAAAAGCTGCGATTCGTCAGCAATACATGCCTTACCGGGCAGAAATCGGCTTTGACATCGTCCTGCGTATCGATCACAAGCTTGCCCATGCCAAAAAAGCCTGGAACAAATCCGAAGGGCGAATTCGCCTTTTTCAACGTTCTCTATGAGGACGGCTCGCAACGCTCGAACCGGCGCGTTCCGTCCGAGCTGCTCGATGGGCTGGACAAGGATGAGCCTGCGCGTGAATTCATCATGCAACAGGATCACGAAATCGCCGAAAAGTCCGGCCGTGCCCCGCTCAAGATAACCAGCATCTCAAGGGTGGGCGCCAAAAAGAAATAAGGCGAGGGGACACTGGTCTACGAGCTCACGTCCTAGCGCAATCCCTCATAGACCATGAGGCCGCGGGCGATGGCGAGCTTCCGTAGCGCGCGGGGAACGAGACGCTGCGGCGGGTGGGCGAGGTAGCGCCACGATGTCAGCTTGAAATCACCGAGCACGCCATACCCATTATCAAACGGGGCCAGCAATCCGGTCAGGCTTATTGGCGTATGTGCGCGGGTGTTGAACGGCAGCAGCAGCAATTCCAGGTGCGCCGGCGAGCCATCCTGCGACGTCGCGGTGATGCCGGCGACCGCGCCCAGCAGTTCCTCGGCCACTACCGCGGTAATCTCCTCGATTTCGCGGCGGCTTTCCGGCGCAAACAGCGCCGAGAAACTCTTATCCTTCAGATCACGGCCGAGCAGGGCGCAGACCCGCGTTCCCGCGACGCGAAACGGATAGCCGGCGTCGCCGTCATAGGACAGGACGAAGATATCGCCGAGCAGTTCGCGCACCGCGCCGGGCTCGATGTCGCTTCGGTCCGGGGCGCGCGCGTCGCCGCGCTTATTGTCCCAATATGCGAAAAATTCGCGGTTCGACGGATGTTTCATACTCAATTTACCCCGGCGCGTGGCTCGGCGGGACACTTGTGTCCCGCTTTCGCGCATGCGCATTCCCCGTGTTTGTTTTGCAGGAGGGGCGGTGCAGCGTCCATGCCATAGCTAGACTTCTGCCGATTTCGCGCGGCCTTTTAGACGTTAAGGTTAAGTTAACTATGGGGTTGGCGCCGCCCGCGATGTGGGTAGGATGGCTCTCGCAGGTTACGGCGCTGGCTTCTCCAGGGGTCAGCGCCGATGAGACACAGGGTTGGTTCAAACAGTTTGGTCGTCGTGCGGGGAGGGGTGGGGATGTTTCCCGTTTAGGTCCCGGCGCGAAAAGATCAGCACGGACA
Source organism: Bradyrhizobium canariense (assembly GCF_900105125.1). NCBI lineage: Bacteria > Pseudomonadati > Pseudomonadota > Alphaproteobacteria > Hyphomicrobiales > Nitrobacteraceae > Bradyrhizobium > Bradyrhizobium canariense. Next base: position 482,580 of record NZ_LT629750.1, read on the forward strand.
AGGGAGGGCTTCTCGAAAGCCCTCCCTTTTTCTTTGGGACCTCTTCTGGATTTTGTGCACTTGCACAGCGGGGCCAAGCCGCCTATTGGGGCGCCATCGCTCGCGTGAGCTGCCGCCTGAGGTTCTCGACCCCTTGGAATCTTCACCCGAATTCCCGCTCGAATCCCAGCCGGAGCTGCCGCCGGAACCGCCGCGCGAGCCGCTCCTGACGCTGCCCGGCGCGCTGACCGCCTATATCGCCCTGCTGGCGGTGATTCATGGCGTGCGGATGCTGCTGCCGTTCGACATCGACGACCTCGTGATCCAGATCTTCGGTTTCATTCCGAAGCGCTACGATTCCACGCTGCTGGACGTCACCTTTCCCGGCGGCACCGGCGCCAAGGTCTGGACCTTCGTGACCTATTCGCTGCTGCACGCCAATCTCAGCCATATCGGGTTCAACGTGCTGTGGCTGTTGCCGTTCGGCAGTGCGCTGGCGCGCCGCTTTGGTACGCTCAGGTTCTATCTGTTCATGGCGGTAACCGCCGCGGCGGGCGCGCTGGCCCATTTCGTCACCCATGAACATGCGGTTGCGCCGATGATCGGCGCTTCCGCATCGGTATCCGGCACGATGGCGGCCGCTATCCGCTTTGCCTTCGTGAAGGGCAGCTTTCTGTCGTTCAGCCGCGGCGACGCCGATGCCGCGGCGCGGGTGCCGGCGCTGTCGCTGATGCATGCGTTGCGCAATGGCCGCGTGCTGGGTTTTCTCGCCGTGTGGTTCGGCGTCAATATTATTTTCGGCGTCGGATCGATCGCCATTGGCGCGGAGGGCGCCACCGTCGCCTGGCAGGCGCATATCGGCGGATTTTTCGCAGGCCTGGTGTTGTTCTCGCTGTTCGATCCGGTTCCGCGCATCGCGGCCGATGCTGCAGATGCGTCATCTCAGGACGTATCGACGCGCGACTGATCATCGCTTGCGGCACGGCGCGATTTCATTCATCATCGCAGACATTACGCGGCAAGGCATTGAGCCCGTAAGCGTGCGTGCTGATAGCCGCGTTTGCCGAATGCGCCTGCAACGAAATCGGCGCTCAACTGTTGATTGCAGACTCAAGGGAACAAAGATCGCGCTCGTTCAAGGGCGCGACCGGCTTCAGGGAGGCAACAATGACGGTACGTACAATTCTCGATTCCAAGGGCCATCAGATCCAGAGCGTCGAGCCGGACGCCAGGCTGGCGGCCGCGATCAAGATCCTGGGCGAGCGCAAGATCGGCGCGCTGCTCGTGATGGACAAGGGACGCCTCGAAGGCATCCTGTCGGAGCGCGACATCGTGCGCGTGCTTGGCGACCGCGGCGCGGCGGTGCTTGACGAACCCGTCAGCGCGGTGATGACCCGCAAGGTCATCAGCTGCAAGCAGTCGGACACCGTCAGCGCGATCATGGAGATGATGACGCTCGGTAAATTCAGGCATCTGCCCGTGGTCGAGGACGGCAGGGTTGTCGGCCTGATTTCCATCGGCGACATCGTCAAGCAGCGCGTGCAGGAATATGAGAACGAGCAGGCGGCGCTGCGCGACTATATCAAGACCGCCTGATCTACTCTTTGACGGTCTTGGCGGTGACGGTCTTATCGGCCGTCTTGGTCGACGGCGGGACCAGAATGTCGATCGCCTCCTGAATGGATTCGATGGCGCGCTCGGCGGCACGCGCGCCATGGGCGATCAGGTCGTCGGCGCGGTGGAAATCGAACCAGCCGATTTGACCGACGCGCGGCGAGATCAGGAGGTCGGGCGGATCGCCCGCCAGGCGCGCGCGGGTGATGCGGTCCTGCATGATGTTGAAGGCGTCGACCATCACGGTGGAGATGCCCGGCCGGCCGCCGCTGCCAAAAAATTCGCGCTTCATGGTGCGCTCGGGAGAGAACAGCTTGCCGAACCCGCGTTTCGGAGGCGCGGGGTCGAGCACTTCGGGTGTCGAGGTCACCGCGACCGCGGGGGCGGGGCCATGGGCATAGACCGTCGTACTATGGGCGAACACGTCGCTCGACAGGTTGGCGGCGATCACGATCTCCGCACCGAAAGCCCGTGCCGCCGACACCGGCACCGGGTTCACCAGTGCGCCATCAACCAGCCAGCGATCGCCGACCAGCACCGGCGCGAATATCCCAGGCAGCGCATAGGAGGCGCGCATGGCGTCGACGATGCGGCCATGGGTCAGCCAGATCTCGTGGCCGGTGCGGACTTCAGTCGCGACGGTGGCAAACTTGACCGGCAGATCCTCGATCAGGTTCTGGCCCATGGCGGCTTCGAGCTGGGCGGCAAGCTTGGCTCCGCCGATCAGGCCCGAGCCGTTGAGACGGATGTCGAGATAGCCCAGAATGTTGCGCGGCTGCAGGCTGCGTGCCCATTCCTCCAGCGTATCGAGGTGTCCCGCGGCATAGGCGCCCCCGACCACGGCGCCGATCGAGGTACCGACCACGACGTTGGGCACGATGCCGTGGGCCAGCAGCGTCCTGACGATACCGATATGGGCGAATCCGCGCGCTGCGCCGCCGCCCAAGGCAAGGCCGATCACCGGCCGCCTGACGCTACCGAGTCCTGCTTTGTCGTGGCCATTTGGGGCGGACTGGCCGCGCCCGATCAAATTCTCCAGCACCGAACTTCTCCTTAAGGACAAGCCTATTCGCTATGGCCTGTCCTTGCCAGAACGTCCCACGCGCATGGTTTATGCAGCAGTCCGGTGGGACTAGGCAGGGAATGTGACTGGATCGCGACCCCGCCGATACCGCGCTCTTTGGTGTATCACGCAGGATAGCTCCGGCGGATCGACCGGCAGGCTTGAATTTGCCGCGTTTTCGGTGAAAAGCATCACAATGACATCAGGGGGTAATGGCAGCGGTGGATCGGGGCGGCGTGGACGCCCCGTGATGGCGTTCGCGCTGGTGGCTATGCTGGCTGCCATGATTCCCGCCGCCGGTTCGGCGCAGATGTTCATGGATAACCCGCCACCGGTACCTCCCGCGTCGGTTCCGGAAGCGCCGGGTGGCGCGATGAACCTGGCGCCGTCGTCTGGCCCCGCGGCCGTTCCGAACATCCCGCCGCCGGTAACGCAGCCATCCGTTGCGGCGATACCTCCGGTTATCGCGCCGCCTGGAACCGCGACGGCCGGCCAGGCCGCATTGTTGCTGACGGCGCGTTACGGCAAGGACCTGCCGGCCATCACCAGCGGACTGGTGTGGCGGGTATTTTCAGACCGGCCGGACGACACCGGCACCTTCAAATTGATCCGTGAGGATCACAGCGCGACGCCCAACATCGCGCTGCCGCCCGGCAGCTATGTGGTCCATGTCGCGCTTGGCCTGGTGAGCGCGGTACGGCCGGTGACGCTGAAGGCCGAGACCGATCGCGAGGCCTTCGTGCTCCCGGCGGGCGGCCTGCGCATCGAGGGCCGGGTCGGCACCAGCAAGATCGCCCCGAATCAGATTGTATTCTCGATCTACAAGGGCAGCCAGTTCGAAACCAGCGAACGCCCGGCGCTGTTGCCAAACGTCTCTCCGGGCGATGTCGCGCTGCTGCCGGAAGGGACCTATTACATCGTCTCCAATTACGGCGACGCCAATTCCGTGGTGCGTTCCGATATCCGCGTCCAGGCCGGCAAGCTGACCGACGTCACCATCACCCACCGTGCGGCGGTGATCACGTTAAAGCTGGTCAGCGACAAGGGCGGCGAGGCCCTGGCCAACACCGCGTGGTCGGTGATCACGCCCGGCGGCGACGTTATCAAGGAATCGATCGGCGCGTTCCCCCGCGTCGTGCTGTCAGAGGGCGAATATCGCGCCATCGCCAAGAACGAAGGCAAGGTGTTCGAGCGTCCCTTCAACGTCGTCAACGGCGTCGACGGCGAAGTCGAGGTTGTCGCGCATTAGTTTTTGATCGGCCGGGTATACGGTCGCGCCAATCACAGCCTGCATTCATAAATCCATAAGCGCTGACACACATCCGCTTTTTGCGCACGTTACGGACTCAAGTCGGACTTTGGATCAGGTCCGAAGGCGTCAGACGGAGACGATACCACGTTCCTACGCTTGCCGCGGAAGCACCCAGCGAAGCGGTGGACCAATCTACGCACTCCGAAAAAGATGGCCCGTACTTTCGGCAGAGATCTAATGAGCCAGTCCGGAGTTCCAAGGTAGCGTAGTGTTTCGACGTTTTCTTGGTCGGCGCGTTGCCGAAAGCTCACGTTGGAAAAGTAATCGTGATCGCCAATACACCATTCCAACGTGCGCGCAATCTCTTCCCGCAATGGTTCGCCGTGCGGTAGCTTGCTGACGAAGCTCAGTTCTCGCCGAAGACAAATCGCTTCGATCCGTGCGCGCTGCTTCTCATCATCGTAACTGACGCCCCATCCCTCGAGCCTCGCATGGGTCGCTTCATGAATTATTACCGAGGCAATCCGTTCGAGCGTCGTTGTTTCAGGGAGAACGAAACGCTCATCAAACACGCATGCCGTTAATGACCGGTTGTAGCATGCACGTGCGTTTGGGATTACACCCACCTTTATTCGCTCCAGGTTATGGATGACGCGCGAATAATGAAGCGAATCGTGGCGTTTGATCAGTCGGAGCGCGTCCTCGACGCGGCGTAAGCCGGGGTAAGGCTTGCCTTCCATAGTCCCCACCCAGAGCCCGTCGACCTTTCGGCTCGTTGAGAACCACAGGACCAGCCGATCGACGATGGGTGGCTTCGGATCAGGCTTTCTTACGAAGGGTACGCGGCGCAAATCCAGCTGCGTTTTGAAGTGCTGCAAGCGCGCCACCCCTTCGTCATGGCCGAGCCCGGCCCCATTTGACAATTTTCTAGACGAACTCTCTTTCTGGTTGCTTAGAAGTTTAATTCAAATCGTACCGATGTAGGTCAGTCGTGCCGTTTTGACAGTCGGCTAGTGGCTTCCAACGCATCACAAAAAATAGAGCCTGAATTCGGTTTTCAGCTCGCCGATCCCGTCGATCGCAATCACCAGCGAACTGCTCGCCTCCTTGATGCTGCCGACGCCCAACGAGGTGCCGCAGCAAATCAGATCGCCCGGAAATAGCGTCATGTCGTGGGAGAGTCGGCTCACGATCTCCTGAGCACTGAAGATCATATCGGATATCGGATAGGACTGGCGTTCCGCGCCGTTGACGATCGTGCGCACGATCAATGACGCGGGTTCGATATCCGTCGCAATGACCGGCCCGAACGGGCAGAAGCCGTCAAAGCTCTTGGCCCGCGCCCATTGTGCGAAGGTCGCATCCTTTCCGATCAGGTCCGCGGCCGTCAGGTCGTTGACGCAGGTGTAGCCGAAGATGAAGGCATCGGCTTCATCAGGCGAAATGCCGCGGCAGGTCTTGCCAATGACGATTCCCAGTTCGCCCTCCCAGACGATCCTGCCGTCATAGGATGGCGGCCGGCTGACGACGGCGTCAGGCGCGGTCACCGATGACGGCGCCTTCAGCAAATAAAGCGGCTCGCTCGGTTCGGGAACGCCGAGCTTCGCCGACAGCGCATGAAAATTATTCCAGAGCGCGACGATTTTCGATGGGACCGTCGGCGGCAACAATTCGACCTCGGCAAGCGCGATCCTGCGATCGGTCGCTTCCGGGTTTCGGAACATGTCGCCGGCATATTCGGTGATCCATTCGCGGTCGGCCGTTCCAAAGCCTTTTCTGTCGCGATATTGAAAGCGCAGCCAAATTTTCATCGAGAAGCCTCGCCCTTTACGATTTCAATTTTTCGACAAGGGTCTTTCCAAGCCTTGCGGGCGAGGGCGAGACGGTGATTCCGGCCGATTCCATCGCCGCGGCCTTGGATCCGGCGTCGCCCTTGCCACCGGAGATGATGGCGCCGGCATGGCCCATGCGGCGGCCGGGAGGGGCGGTGACGCCGGCGATAAAACCGACCATCGGCTTCTTGCGGCCGCGCTTGGCCTCGTCCTTGAGGAACTGGGCGGCATCTTCCTCGGCCGAGCCGCCGATCTCGCCGATCATCACGATCGAGGTGGTCTTGGGGTCGGCCAGAAACATCTCCAGCACGTCGATGAATTCGGTGCCCTTGACCGGGTCGCCGCCGATGCCGACCGCGGTGGTCTGGCCAAGACCCTCCTGGGTGGTCTGGAACACCGCCTCATAGGTCAGCGTGCCCGAGCGCGAGACGATGCCGACATTGCCGGGCTTGAAGATGTTGGCCGGCATGATGCCGATCTTGCATTCGCCCGCCGTCATCACGCCCGGGCAATTGGGCCCGATCAGCCGCGATTTCGAGCCGCTCAGCGACCGCTTGACCCGCACCATGTCGAGCACCGGAATGCCCTCGGTGATGCAGACGATCAGCGGGATTTCGGCATCGATCGCCTCGCAGATCGCATCGGCCGCCCCCGGCGGCGGCACATAGATCACGCTGGCGTCCGCCCCGGTCTTCTCGCGCGCCTCGGCCACGGTATCGAACACCGGCAGATTAAGATGCGTCGATCCGCCTTTGCCCGGCGAGGTGCCGCCGACCATCTTGGTGCCATAGGCGATCGCGGCTTCCGAATGGAACGTGCCATTCTTGCCGGTGAAACCCTGGCAGATAACCTTGGTGTTCTTGTCGATCAGGACGGACATTTACGCGGTTTCCTTCACAGACTTGACGATTTTCTGCGCGGCATCGTCGAGATCATCGGCCGGCAGCACGTTGAGGCCGGACTCGCGGATGATCTTCTTGCCGGCATCGACATTGGTGCCCTCGAGCCGCACCACCAGCGGCACCTCGAGGCCGACTTCCTTCACCGCCGCCACCACGCCCTCGGCAATGACGTCGCATTTCATGATGCCGCCGAAGATGTTGACCAGGATGCCCTTCACATTGGGATCGGCGGTGATGATCTTGAAGGCGGAGGCGACCTTTTCCTTGGTGGCGCTGCCGCCGACATCAAGGAAGTTCGCCGGCGCCATGCCGTACAGCTTGATGATGTCCATCGTCGCCATCGCCAGGCCGGCGCCGTTGACCATGCAGCCGATATTGCCGTCGAGCGCGACGTAGTTGAGGTCGTATTTCGACGCCTCGATCTCCTTGGCGTCCTCCTCGGTCTCGTCGCGCAGCGCAGCCACTTCGGGATGGCGGAACATGGCGTTGTCGTCGAACGACACCTTGGCGTCGAGCACGCGCAGCTGAGCCTGCTTGGTGACGACCAGCGGGTTGATCTCCAGCATCGCCATGTCCTTGGCGACGAACGCCGCATAGAGCTGCGCCACCAGTTTTTCCGCCTGCTTGGCGAGATCGCCGGTCAGTCCCAGCGCTTTTGCCACCGTGCGGCCGTGATGGCTCATGATCCCGGTGGCCGGATCGACCGAGAAGGTCACGATCTTCTCCGGGCTGTTATGGGCGACGTCCTCGATATTGACGCCGCCTTCGGTCGACACCACGAACGACACTTCGGAAGTCTCGCGGTTGACCAGGATCGAGAGATAAAACTCCTTGTCGATGTCGGAGCCGTCCTCGATGTAGAGGCGGTTGACCTGCTTGCCGTGCGGCCCGGTCTGCACCGTCACCAGGGTTGCGCCCAGCATCTGCCTGGCGAACTCGTTGACCTCGGCGACCGACTTGGCGATCCGCACGCCGCCCTTGTCGCCGGCACTGGCCTCCTTGAACTTGCCCTTGCCGCGGCCGCCGGCATGGATCTGGCTCTTCACCACCCAGACCGGGCCGGGCAGGGTTTTGGCGGCGGCATCGGAATCGGCCGCCCGCAGCACCGGCACGCCCTTCGAAATCGGCACCCCGAATTCGTGCAGCAGCGCCTTGGCCTGGTATTCGTGAATGTTCATGTCCGCTCCCTCGTGCGTTGCTGTCGTTTTGGTATACAATATTCCAAATTGCAAGACGGTTCGGCCACTGGCCGATACGGAGGGCCATTGACCGACCTGCTGGTTCGGCCGCCTCAGCCCCTATAAAAAGAAAAAGCCCCAGTAAAACTGGGGCTTTGGAGTCAGGAAGAGACGAGATGGGAGCGGTCGCTACCAGTTCGGTAGTTTCCGTCACGAATATATTCTGGTATATTGAATGCCAATTGGCAAGCAGATTCTGGCACTGCCCACAAAAGCCGTCGATCGGGAGGTCACCATGAAGATCAGAGTGGCTCGTCTTTCAAAGTCCGGAAGTGAAACAAATCCGGATGCAAGGGACGGCGCGGTTCAATCCGTCGAGCGCGCGCTGCACATCATCGAGACGCTTGCCGAAGACGGCGAGGGCTACCGCCTGACCGACCTCGCGATCAGGACCGGCCTGCCTCCGTCGACTGTCCATCGATTGCTGACGACGCTGGAGAAGCGGCACTTCGTTCAGTTCGACGGAGCCACCAGCACGTGGCGGATCGGCGCCAAGAGTTATCTGGTCGGCTCCACCTTCATGAAACGTAATAGCTTCGCGACGCAGGCGCTGCCTTACTTGCGCAAGCTTCGCGATCAAACGCAGGAGACCGCAAATCTCGCCATTGTCGATGACGGGGCGCTGTTGGTGCTGACCCGCGTTGAAAGCCGCGAACTGATGCGCTCGGTCAGCAGAGTGGGCGGACGGGTCTCAATGGCCACTTCGGGACTCGGCAAGGCGCTGTTGTCGGCCTATTCCGACGCCGAAGTTTTTGCCGTCATCAAGCGCGAAGGCATGCCGCGACTGACCTCGAACTCGATCGTACGGGCAGGGGATCTCTGCAAATCGCTTCACGACATCCGGCAGCGCGGCTATTCGGTCGACGACGAAGAGGCGCAGATCGGCCTGCGTTGCGTATCTGCCGTGGTCTATGACGGACTTGGCGAGCCGCATGCCGCCATCTCCGTATCAGGCAAAACCTCTCGGGTGCCGGACGATCGTCTCTCGGTGCTCGGCAAAGCCGTGCATGAAATAGCGCTGGAACTGACATCGGCGATCGGAGGGGTTACGCCGCATCGAGCCTGAAAGGGGTGACAAGCTCTTTTCAAACGGCGGCAAACTCAAATCGTTGATCCAGCGCTCATTTCCCCGGTCATTTCCGCATCGTGAAAAACTAAGGCCCGCCTCGTTGAGACTGCCGCGCGATCCAGTGATGATCGCTGCGACATTCGTGAACCGAGGTGACCCATGGCGATGATGCGAGCAATCGATGCCGCCGTACGCGTTCTTGAAAAGGAAGGCGTGCGTTGCGCGTTCGGAGTTCCTGGTGCTGCGATCAATCCGCTTTACTCCGCGCTGAAGAAGCGCGGCTCGATCAGTCATATCCTGGCGCGCCACGTCGAAGGCGCTTCGCACATGGCCGAAGGTTACACGCGCGCCAAGGCGGGAAATATCGGTGTCTGCATCGGCACCTCGGGTCCCGCCGGCACCGACATGATCACGGGGCTTTATTCCGCGATCGCCGACTCCATTCCGATCCTGTGCATCACCGGGCAAGCCCCCCGCACGCGTCTCTACAAGGAGGATTTTCAGGCCGTCGATATCGAATCGATCGCAAAGCCCGTCACCAAATGGGCAGTCACGGTGCGCGAACCGGCGCTGGTGCCGCGCGTGTTGAGCCAGGCGTTCCACATCATGCGCTCGGGACGGCCGGGTCCGGTATTGGTCGACCTGCCGCTGGATGTGCAGCTCGCCGAAATCGAATTCGACGATGAAACCTACGAGCCGCTGCCGGTTTACAAGCCGGCGGCGACACGCAAGCAGATCGAGCGCGCGCTTGACATGATGAACGCGGCAGAGCGCCCGCTGATCGTGGCTGGCGGCGGCATCATCAACGCCGACGCGTGCGACCTGCTCGTCGAATTTGCCGAGACCGTCAACGTTCCGGTGGTCCCGACATTGATGGGGTGGGGCGCCATTCCCGACGATCACGTTCTGATGGCGGGAATGGTCGGCCTGCAGACCAGCCATCGTTACGGCAATGCCACGATGCTCGAATCCGACTTCGTGCTTGGCATTGGCAATCGCTGGGCCAATCGCCATACCGGCTCGGTCGACGTCTACACCAAGGGGCGCAGCTTCGTTCATGTCGATATCGAGCCGACGCAGATCGGGCGCGTTTTCAATCCGCAGCTCGGCATCGTATCCGACGCCAAGGCTGCACTTGAGCTCTTCGTCGAGGTTGCGAAAGAATGGCGAAGCCAGGGAAGGATCAAGGCGCGGCAGGCGTGGCCGGCGGCATGCCACGACCGGAAGCGGTCGATGCTGCGCCGAAGCGATTTCGCCAATGTGCCGATCAAGCCGCAACGCGTCTATCAGGAGATGAACAAGGCATTCGGGGCTGACACCTGCTACGTCACCGTGATCGGGTTGTCACAGATCGCCGGTGCCCAATTCCTCAGGGTGCAGGGCCCGCGCAACTGGATTAACGCCGGGCAGGCGGGGCCGCTCGGCTGGACGCTTCCGGCAGCGCTCGGCGTTCGCGCCGCGGATCCCGATCGCGAGATCGTCGCGCTCTCAGGCGACTATGATTTCCAGTTCCTGATCGAAGAACTCGCGGTCGGCGCACAGTTCAAGCTGCCGTACATCCACGTCGTGCTCAACAATTCATATCTCGGCCTGATCCGTCAGGCGCAGCGCGGCTTCGACATGGACTATCATGTCCAGCTTTCGTTCGAGAACATCAACGCGCCCGAAATCGGCAGCTATGGCGTCGACCACGTCGCCGTGGCCGAGGGGTTGGGCTGCAAGGCGATCCGCGTCACCGATCCCTCGAAAGCGCAGGACGCCTTCCGGACCGCGCGCGAGCTGATGGCGGAACATCAAGTTCCTGTGGTGGTCGAGTTCATCCTGGAGCGCGTCACCAATATCGCGATGGGTGCGGAGATCGACGGCGTTGTCGAGTTCGAGGACGTTCTCGACGTTCCCCTCGATGCGCCGCAAGGCAGCGGAGCACGACGGCCTGTCCTGATTCCGGTCTAGGGCGCCTTTACGCAACACCACGCGCATTCACCGGAGGTTCGATCGTGCCGAAATTCGCTGCCAATCTCACCATGCTCTTCAATGAGCTGCCGTTTCTCGATCGCTTTGCCGCCGCCAAGTCGGCCGGATTCAGCGGGGTCGAATTTCTCTTTCCCTACGAATTCGAGAAAGTCGTGCTTCGGGAAAAGCTCGATCGTTATGGCCTCGTTCAGGTGCTGCACAATCTGCCGGCCGGCAATTGGGGTGCGGGTGAGCGCGGCATCGCTGTGCTGCCTGACCGGATTTCAGAGTTTCGTGCTGGCGTAGAGCGGGCCATCGACTACGCCAGGGCGCTCGATTGTCACCAGCTCAATTGTCTGGCGGGAATAGCGCCTGTTGGAATTGATACCGGGACGCTGCATCGCGTGTTCGTCGAAAATCTTCGCTTCGCCGCCGATGCCTTAGCCCGGCACAATATTCGTCTCCTGATCGAGGCGATCAACACCCGCGATATTCCCGGCTTCTTCCTGTCGGGAACGCAGCAGGCCGAAGACATCATCGCTGAGGTGGGATCGGACAATCTGTTCATCCAATACGATATCTACCACATGCAGATCATGGAGGGAGATCTCGCGCCGACGATTGGAAAGCACTTCCACCGCATCGCGCATATCCAGCTTGCCGACACTCCCGGCCGCCACGAACCGGGCACCGGCGAAATCAACTTTCCTTATCTGCTGCGCTACCTCGACGAGATCGGTTACGCCGGCTGGGTCGGCTGCGAATACAAGCCGAAGACAGCGACCGATGACAGCCTGGCGTGGCTGGCGGGTCAGGCCATTGCGGCCTGAACGATCCACCAAGGAAAACCTGACATGACCGACATCGGATTTATCGGACTTGGAATCATGGGCCGGCCGATGGCCGGCCATCTGCAGACCGCTGGCCACCGTTTGTTTCTTCATGATGTCGCGGCACTCCCCGAAGAGCTCATGCGATACGGGGCAGTCGCCTGCGATAATGGCAAGGAAGTTGCGGAAAGAGCTGAGATCATCATCCTCATGGTGCCGGACACGCCGCATGTGGAGACCGTCTTGTTCGGTGCGGACGGCGTCGCCAAAGGCCTCTCGAAAGGCAAAATCGTCATCGACATGAGTTCGATTTCTCCGCTCGCGACCAAGGCGTTCGCCAAAAAGGTCAACGCGCTCGGCGCGGAATATCTCGACGCGCCGGTTTCCGGCGGCGAAGTCGGAGCCAGGGCCGCGACGCTGACCATCATGGTCGGTGGATCGCAGGCCACGTTTGACGTGGTCAAGCCGTTGTTCGAAACGATGGGAAAGAACGTCACGCGCGTCGGCGGCAACGGCGACGGCCAGACCACCAAGGTCGCCAACCAGATCATCGTTGCGCTAACCATCGAAGCCGTCGGCGAGGCGTTGTTGTTTGCCTCGAAGGCAGGTGCGGATCCGGCACTGGTGCGGCAGGCGCTGATGGGCGGCTTTGCGTCGTCCCGTATCCTGGAGGTGCATGGTGAGCGCATGGTGACGCGCAATTTCGAGCCCGGCTTCCGGATCGAACTGCACCAGAAGGACCTCAACCTTGCGCTCGAAGGCGCCCGGGCTCTCGGGGTTTCGCTCCCGGCGACCGCGGCGGCGCAGCAGCTATTCAATGCCTGCGCCGCTCACGGCGGCAAGGCGTGGGATCATTCGGCAATGGTCAAGGCGCTGGAGTTGATGGCAGGCCACGAAGTCGCAACGCTCGTAGAGCCGTAAAACGCATTGGCTTTGTCAGCCGCCGCCATCGCGGTTCTGCGGCGCGATCCACGTGTGCGCGCCGCCAAGGACTGACTGTCATAGTCACTAATGCGCACTAACCATCGGATGACTTAAAACTGTCATAATCACCGGTTGATCGCGCCAAATCTGCAATTTTTACACCGCATTAAGCCGCGCTGCATTGGATGCCGCGGGGACTAGAGCGTGATCCATGCTCAAAAAAGAAGAGATCGGATTCGATTCAACCTAATCGGATCATGATCTAGCGTTTGCGTTGCGGGGCGTCATGATTGCTGCCAAGAAACCATCCGGTAAACTTAGCACCGAGATGTTCAACGATATCTCGATCCTGCAGCGCAAGTGGCAGGCCGCGCTAAGACCGGACGGAAGGCTGCCCGGTTATGAGGACGTGATGCTCGGAAGCCTCGGCCGGCTGGCGGATCACATCGTCCTTTTGAAGCACAACAACGAAACGCTGGAAGTGTCGCGTACCGGCCGCTACGTCCAGAAATGGCTGGAAGACGAGCGCTGGGATATTCCCCTGACCGCACTGTCACCGGATTGCGCGACCGCGCTCGGCGAGGCCGCCGCCAATGCCCTCGAGAAGAGCCGTCCTCATCTCTCCGTTGCGCATTGCGTGCGCGATGGCCTGGTGCGGACCTACGATATCCTGGCGCTGCCCACCTCTTCGCGCTGGGGCGGTACGCTGATCGGCACTTACGTCAACGAGCGCAGCGCTCAGTATAATTTGCTGGACGCCATCTTCTCACAAACGGATGAAGGCGTCCTGGCGCTTGCGACGCTGCGCGATGCGAGCGGAGAGCCGTTCGACTTCCAGATCGTTCACCACAATCAGGGCGCATCCCGCCTGCTCAAATTGCCGACGACCGGCTTGCTCTGGCGCCGGCTCAGTGCCGGTGGAAATCTGTTGTGCCTGCCGGAAGTGATCGGGCGGCTGCTCGATATTGTCAGGGACGGTCATGGCGATCAGTTCGAGGTCGACAGCGACGATCGCAATCTGAAATTGGGCGTGACGGCATTCGGTGACATCCTCTCGCTGACAGTCACGGATGTCACGGCTCTCAGGCAACGCGAGGCCTCGTTTCGCCTGTTGTTCGACAACAATCCGATGCCGATGTGGGTGTTCGATGCCGAAACGACCGATTTCCTGAGCGTCAACGACGCCGCCGTGCAGCATTATGGATATAGCCGCGAGACCTTCCTGCGCATGAAGCTGCAGGAGATCTGGCCGCACGACGAATGGGTAACCCATAGCCAGGCGCTGCAGCAGATCGGCGATGCCTATTCCAGCCGCTACTGGCGGCATCTCAAGGCCGATGGCAGCGAAATTCAGGTGCTGACCTATGGACGCCGTGTCGCGTTCGGCGGCCGCGATGGCTATCTCGTGGCCATCGTCGATATCACCGAACGGCGCAGGGCCGAGGCGCGTATCGCCCATATGGCTCACCATGACGGCCTGACCAATCTGCCAAACCGGGAGCTGTTCCGGGAACGTCTGAAGCAAGCGCTGGAACAGGCCCAGCCCGGAAACAAGCGGGTCGCGGTACTGTGCGTCGATCTCGACCTGTTCAAGAACGTCAACGATTCATTCGGCCATCCGATGGGCGACCGCCTGCTGAAGATGGTGGCTGACCGGCTGAGGTCGGAGGTGCGCGGCAACAATCTCGCTGCGCGGCTTGGCGGCGACGAATTCGCGGTCATCCTCGCTTCCGATGTGTCGCCGAACGAGGCGAGCGATCATGCGGCGCGGCTGATCAAGATGTTGAGCGCAACCTACGGCATCGACAGCATGGAGATCGTGATCGGAGCCAGCATCGGCATCGCGCTTTCACCCGGCGACGGCATGACCAGCGAGGAACTGCTGCGCAACGCCGATATGGCGCTTTACCGGGCGAAAGAGGATGGCGGCGGCGTTCACCGCTTCTTCGAACGGGAAATGGACCTGCAGGCGCAAAAACGCCGCGACATGGAGCTCGATCTACGTCGTGCTTTTGCCAACGGCGAATTCGAATTGCATTATCAGCCGCTGGTGGATATCGCTTCCGACCGGATCAGCGGGTTCGAAGCGCTGTTGCGCTGGTGCCATCCCGAAAAGGGCATGATCTCTCCGGCGGAGTTCGTGCCGGTAGCCGAGGATATCGGACTGATCGTCGCGCTTGGCGAGTGGGTGCTGCGGGAAGCCTGCACCGAGGCTGTAAAGTGGCCGGCGGATATCAAGATCGCCGTCAACCTGTCGCCGGTGCAGTTCCGCAGCCGCAATCTGGTTCAGATGGTGATCTCGGCGCTGGCGCAATCGGGGTTGTCGCCGACGCGACTCGAGCTTGAAATCACCGAGTCGATTTTCCTGGCGGAGACCGAGGCCAATCTTGCAATCCTGCATCAGTTGCGCGAACTCGGCATCAGCATCTCGATGGACGATTTCGGCACCGGCTATTCCAGCCTGAGCTATCTCAGAAGCTTTCCATTCGACAAGATCAAGATCGACCGCTCATTTGTGAAGGATCTGGGGGAGCGTCCCGATTGCGTTGCGATCGTGCGGGCGATTTCCGGTCTCGGCCGCAGCCTCAACATCACGACCACGGCGGAAGGCGTCGAAACCATGGATCAGCTTGACTGGCTGCGCGCCGAGGGCTGCAACCAGGTACAGGGCTATCTGTTCAGCGCGGCCAGGCCGGCGGCCGAGATCGAACAGCTATTGTTCAGGTTTGGCCGGCGCGCGTCGCAAGCCGCGTAACGGTAGCGGCCTGACATAGCCGAGCCTGACATCGCCGAGGCGGTTTCAAAACCGCGTCACGATATCGGCAAGCGCCGGGCGAGGGCGGTCTTCGCTTGGTTTGGCTGGCGTGCCGATATGGATGAAGCCGGCCAGCTTTTCATCCGCCTTCAATCCCAATCCGTCCAGCACGTCGCGGTCGAACGCGAACCAGCCGGTCAGCCAGTTGGCGCCGTAGCCCAGCGCTGTCGCCGCGGTGACGATGTTCATCGCGCTTGCGCCTGCGGACAGTTCTTGTTCCCACGGCGGCACCTTGGGGTGCGGCCTGGTAAAACTGACGACGCCGATCACCAGCGGCGCATCCATCAGCCTGCGCTTTTCGATCTCGATCTCGGCGGCCGGCGCACCCGGATTTTTCTTCGCGAACACCTTTGCGATGATGTCACCGGCGCGGACGCGGGCGTCGCCCTCGAACACGATGAAGCGCCACGGCGTCAGCTTGCCGTGGTCGGGTACCCGCGCCCCGATAGTGAGAATGGTGTCGAGATCGGCCGGCGAGGGGCCGGGGCCGCTCATCTCGCGCGGTTTTACCGAACGGCGGACCTTCAGAAGTTCTATGGCGTCAGGCACGACAATTTCCTTAACATCGAGTAGCCGGAAGACTGCCAGAGCAGATAGGACGCAAACGGACGAGCGGAAGCCAATTTAGATCGATTGTGAATGATCAAGCCACCGCCTGCGCCCGCTTTACATCAGGCGGCGTGGCTTCCTCGACCAGCGCCGCCAGCGCTGCCTCGGTCGACATCACCGTCTGCCCGTCGCTACCGAGCCGACGCACCGAGACCGAATGCGTCTCCGCTTCCTTCTTGCCGACCACCAGCAGCGCCGGGATCTTCGCCAGCGAGTGCTCGCGGACCTTGTAGTTGATCTTCTCGTTGCGAAGGTCGAGCTCGACGCGCAGTCCCGCGCGCCGCGCCGCCGCCGCGACCACCTTGGCGTACTCGTCGCCCTCCGAGGTGATGGTGGTGACGACCGCCTGCACCGGCGCCAGCCATAGCGGGAAATTGCCGGCGAAGTGCTCGATCAGGATGCCGATGAAGCGCTCGATCGAGCCGCAGATCGCACGGTGCACCATGACCGGTGCTTTCTTCGAACCGTCGGCGTCGATGTAGAACGCGCCAAATCGCTCCGGCAGGTTGAAGTCGACCTGCGTGGTGCCGCATTGCCAGTCACGGCCGATGGCATCGCGCAGCACATATTCGAATTTGGGGCCGTAGAACGCGCCTTCGCCGGGATTGATCGCGGTCTTGATACGGTGGTTGTGGCCCTGCGCCTCGATCTGCGACAGCACGGTGGCCATCACGCGCTCGGCATGATCCCACATCTCGTCGGTGCCGACGCGCTTTTCGGGCCGGGTCGAAAGCTTCACCGTGAGATCGCCCGTGAAGCCGAAATCCGCATAGGTCGACAGGATAAGATCGTTGATCTTCAGGCATTCCTCGGCGAGCTGCGCTTCCGTGCAGAACACATGCGCGTCGTCCTGGGTAAACCCGCGGACCCGCATCAGGCCGTGCATGGCGCCGGATGGTTCATAGCGGTGCACGACACCGAATTCCGCCAGCCGCAGCGGCAGATCGCGATAGCTTTTCAAGCCGTGCTTGAAGATCTGCACGTGGCCGGGACAGTTCATCGGCTTCAACGCAAACCAGCGCTTGTCCTCGGCCTCATCGCCGGCGGATTGCGCCGCGAACATGTTTTCGCGATACCAGTCCCAATGGCCTGAGGTTTCCCACAGCGACTTGTCGAGAATCTGCGGCGCGTTGACCTCGCTGTAATCGCCGGTCAGGCGCCGGCGCATATAGGCGATCAGCGCCTGGAAGATGGTCCAGCCCTTGGGGTGCCAGAACACCACGCCGGGGCCTTCTTCCTGGAAATGAAACAGATCGAGCTCGCGGCCGAGCCTGCGGTGGTCGCGCTTCTCGGCCTCCTCGATCTGCTTCAGATAGGCGTCGAGTTCTTCCTGTTTTGCGAACGCCGTGCCGTAGATCCGCGTCAGCATCGGATTGTTGCTGTCGCCGCGCCAATAGGCGCCCGCGACCTTCATCAGCTTGAACGCATTGCCGATCTTGCCGGTCGACGTCATGTGCGGCCCGCGGCACAGATCGAACCAGTCACCCTGGAAGTAGATCTTGATCGGCTCATTGCCGGGAATGGCGTCAACCAGCTCGACCTTGAAGTTCTCGCCCTTGTCGCGGAACACCTGTTTTGTCTTCTCGCGATCCCACACTTCCTTGGTGAAGGGCTTATCGCGCGCGACGATCTCGCGCATTTTCTTTTCGATCGCGGCGAAATCCTCCGGCGTGAATGGTTCGTTGCGGAAGAAGTCGTAATAGAAGCCGTTCTCGATCACGGGACCGATCGTGACCTGCGTGCCCGGCCACAGCGACTGCACCGCCTCGGCCAGCACATGGGCGGCGTCATGCCGGATCAATTCCAGCGCGCGGGCGTCGTCGCGGTTGATGAACTCGATTTTCGCATCGTGGCCGATCGGATCGGTGAGATCGGCGACCACGCCGTCCAATGCCATCGCCACGGTGCGCTTGGCCAGCGAGGGCGAAATGCCCTTGGCAATCTCGAGTCCGGTGATGTCCCTGGGGAATTCGCGCGTTGCGCCGTCGGGAAAGGTGACGGCAATTTTTTGTGACGCTTCGGCCGGTTTCAGATTCGTGAGGCTGTACTTGAAGTCGGACATGGCGGTCTCCTGTAGCTCACTCCTGCGAACGAGCGCAGGTAAGCGGAAAGCAGGGGTATAGCAGGGGATTCGCGGCCTGCAACCGGCAAAAAGCACGGTTTTCGCAGGCTGTGCGCCATCGGTGTAGAAGGAATAGGCCTGCTCGTAGTAGTTGCGGCACGGAGGTTCATTGTCTAGCTTTGTCGCGCTCCGCTCCTTCCCGCATATCCTCAGCCATCCACATGATCCACCGCGTCCTGCTTGCCGCAGCCCTGTCGCTGATCCCCGGAGTGGTGCGAGCCAAGCCGCCCGCGGTCGATGCCGCGTTTGCACCGAAGCTGATCATCTACCCTGCCAAGGGCGCCGCAAACGCGTGCGGTCCCGGTTGTGACCGCTGGATTGCGGTTGAAGGCCGGATCGATCAGGACGCCGCCTCGCGCATTCGCCGTTTCCTGCTGAAAGTGAAGGACACGCAACGCCCGATCTATTTTCATTCGCCGGGCGGTGTGGTCGGACAATCCTTCCTGATCGGGCGCTTGCTGCGTAGCCGGAAGGCCGTGGCGCGGATCGGACGAACAATCGTTACAGCCTGCGGCGCAGCAACACAGGTCGATGACGCCTGCCTCAAGATCAAGACCGGAGGCGGCGAAGTTGAGGCCGAGATCGTCACTCGGTATGCCATGTGCAATTCCGCCTGCAGCTATCTGTTTCTCGGCGCGACGACGCGCGAGGTGGCTCCCGACGCTGCAATGGCTGTCCATAATTCCAAGCTGACCATGATCTTTCACGGGCATCCCTCGGCACAGCAGATTGCGGCTTTTACCGAGCGCAGCACGGTCAAAGCCGATCGCGAGAGAGCATCGTTCATTGCGGCGATGGGTATCAGCCACGAGCTTACCGATCTCGTCAGAACCGTGAAATTCGAGAGCCTGCACATATTGACCCGACCGGAGCTTTACCGTTTCGGGATCGATACGCGGCCCACCGTCGAAACCGCCTGGAGGCTGGAAGGCGCGGCGCGTCCGTATGTCCGCAAGATCGTCCTTGCGAAGAAGGATGACAGTCAATCGTTTCGAACGATGGAATGGCGGTTGTTCTGCGAGAACAAGGATCGTGCCCGGTTGATGTTTGTTCGGGAATTCGATCAGGGCGGCGCCGCCGTGAATTCGGTGATCATGATAGCGGGTTCTGAAAAGCCCGTGATCTTCGGCAAATTTCCCGCGCGGACAGGAACGTACGAGGTGTGGAGCGAGACGATCGCGTCGGACACCATGAAGGCTGTGCTGGCCGCCTCTCATCTGCAGATCGGCGAGGGGGCGTCAATGTCGGAAGGCAAGACCAGCCTTGCGACATTTGACATCGACACAAATGGCATGGAGGCGGCGTGGACGCAGTTCCTGGCGTCGTGTCCAGCCGCGCCGGCCAATGCGAAGTCAGTGATCGCGTCTCCCGGTCTTACCTTCAGCCCGGCACAGTAACGGGCGCGATGGGGCAATGACGGCTGGCCAGGTATTTAGATGCAATTGCATTGGAGTCGGCGTCTGCTAATAGGGGGCGGTGAAGCGCTACGTGGATGTTTCTGGCGCCGGCAGGGCGGTATGTTATATGCGGCGCGATCTGTTATATGGCGCCGGTTATATGTTGATGAGTTTTGTCGCGCTGGCGCTGCCGACGGTGAACTAAATCGCGTGCCGGACAAAAACGAGGTGAGGTTATATGAGACTAATGCTGGCGATCGTCGCGGTGCTCTATTCGGCCACTGCCATGGCTCAAGGGAGTCCGCCGCCGACGATCGGGGGAAAACCGCTAGTACAGGTGAAGCCGCACGGTGCGCCTGCGCCGGCAAAACCGACGTCGATTGCGGGCAAGCTGCAAGCCTGCCTGGACATCGACGATGGGACGAAAGGCCGACTGGATTGCTACGACGCGATCTTCCCGCCCAAGCCAAATCCGAAGGCGCCGGCTGCGCAGCGCGTCGCGGATTGCCGTCTTACCAAGGAAGAAGACGACCGGCTGGCTTGCTACAACGGGTTCGCGGAGAAGATACCGAAATTCTGATCTGCGGGATTTCGCGATAGCCGGCGCCTCCTGAATCGTTCTCACGAGGCGCTGGCCCCGCGGATGAAATCTCGCCGCGCGAAGATCGTTTCGTGAAGGGAGCGGCTGTCAGTCGCCGATGCGGGTCAATATCGCCTTGAAGGAAACGCCGGGCAGTTGCAGCGCTTCACCCTCGAAGTCGAACATATCGTCGTCGGTTTGCCTGCCCTTGAGCATTAGCGTGATCATGTCGATTCCGAACAACGGCTTGAACCCGGGATCCGCGTTGTGGCGCAGCGTCGATAGTTTGACATGAATGTCGTCGTCCGTGCCGGTGTAGTTTCCGATAAAGGCAAATCCGGAATTGCCACCGCGAATTTTGCCGTCGATGGCGTACACCACGCCGCTGCCGCTGCCGTGGACGGTATGAAACTCAACTTTGTATAAACCTTGCCGCAACCTGCATCCCCGGCGGTTCAAGAATTTTCCGAGTTGTACTTTATGGTTCGGATACGCGCCGAACAATCCCGCGCAAAAGAAAATGCGCGGCCATCAACACCGCAATTTAATTATGGAACCGGCGCGAGATTTACGGGCTGTGAAGGCCGCGATTATTGACCCGCCGGCGATGTGGAACTCGCTGCAATCCTCGTCAGCGCAGGTGAAGCAGCCATCTTCTCCAACACCTCCTCGACGGGATTCTTCGTCCAGGCGTGCGTGACATAATCACGATGCGTCACGCCCTCCGGCGTTTCGACAAAAACCACGCTGCCGG
The DNA here is from genome assembly GCF_900105125.1 of Bradyrhizobium canariense. Lineage (NCBI taxonomy): Bacteria > Pseudomonadati > Pseudomonadota > Alphaproteobacteria > Hyphomicrobiales > Nitrobacteraceae > Bradyrhizobium > Bradyrhizobium canariense. The sequence continues at coordinate 503,513 of NZ_LT629750.1, forward strand.
GCTTCAACGGTCCGTCCATGCTTTCGGAAATGGCGATGCCCTTGTCTCTGAGCATATGCATGAGTTCCTGGTCGTGGCGCGCGGTGTAGTGCGTGTAAGAACTGACGAAAAAGCCGGTGCGGTCGTTCTCGATCCAGGACGCGAACTTATCCAATTCGCCATAAACCGCATCGAGCAGGAACACGCCGCGCACGCGATTGCCAAGACCACCGACGTTCAGGCTCCAGGCCGTCGGTAAAAAGCCACCGCTATAGCCCACGATGATGACCGGCATGTTGGCGAAAGCCTTGGCCGCGCGCGGATCGCCATAGAGCGCGGCGAGGTGATCGGCGGACTCCGTCACAAAACGCTTGAGCCCGCCCGATTGCCAGAACTTGCCGGCGCTTGAATCGGCGGCATCGACCGCAAGCTGCGGTGCCAGCAACACCGCATTGACGCCGGAATCCGAGATCTGTTGCGGCACCAGCTGCCGGTCGCGCACATCCCGTTCCAGCGTAGCGCCGTTGCCGTGGAAGAACACGACGATCACGCCCGGTTTGCGGATATCGAAATTCTCCGGGACATGCATCAGCACGCGATTGTCGTTGAAGGTCTCGTCCTGCCAGAAAACCTTGCCGCCCAAGCCGCGATGGCCCCGGCGCTCGCCCTTCGAAACGTTCAGGAACGGCTCGTCGGTGCGGGGATTATTGCCGGAATAGGGGAAGGCCGAGGATTTCAGGCTGACCAGCGTGGTCTGATCGCCTCTCGGTGGCCGCTGGTACGGAAGCTCCGGCGCCAATGAGGCAACCCGGTACGGTGCTGGCGCGGCTTGAGCGACCGTTTGCTCCGTGCGGTTGGGCAGGAGATCGGCGGCTTGGCGTTGCTGGAAACTCTCACTCGCCGTCGGGAAGCGGTCCTTGAATTGAGGTTTCGGGAAACGTTCGTCGAAGGAAGCTCCGCTCGGCGCCTGTCCGCATTGAGCCAGGACCAACGACAGGGGCATGAATGCGCAGAGCAGGGCGATCCGGCGCGATCGGAGAACACCGGCGCGATATCGTCGTGCCGAATGCGGCTCGCACCAAGCCGCGACCGGTGTCTTCAACCGGCGCGCAAGGTCAAACATCCGCCATTTCGGATTAGCCCCGACCATCCACCCACCGACCCAATTCAACGCGGCCCGTATTTCAGCGCGCTGGCGTTTAGGTGACGTTAAGCTCCCCGGGAGCTGACCAAGAAACTCCCCACATCCCGGGAAGACCGAAAGAGCCCAAGAGAGAGCACGAAATCGTGTCCCGATTGTGGGACCGTCACGAACATTTCGCAATCGCCGGGGCGTTTTCGGTATCATGATACGGAATTCGGCTGAGGCATTAAATCGCTGATAACACTGCTTGAATTGAGGGGACGCAGCCTGCACGATGAAGCCACCAGCGCGCGATGGCAGTGAGCCCCGGATATGACGGTATCAGAAACGGGAGGCGCGGCGTTGCGCGGTCGGCTCCCGGGTGAGCGGGCTACCGTCTCGGTCATCGTGGCGGCCGCTATCGTGGTCGCGGACATGATCGGTGTCGGCGTTTTCACGAGCCTCGGTTTTCAGGTCAAGGACCTCCCTTCGGGCTTTGCGATCCTGCTGCTGTGGACCGTGGGCGGCGTCGTCGCCCTGTGCGGGGTCTTTTCCTACAGCGAGCTTGGCGCGATGTTTCCGCGCTCGAGCGGCGAATACAATTTCCTGACCCGCGCCTACCATCCGGCGTTTGGATTCCTGGCCGGCTGGGTGTCGGCGACGGTTGGTTTCGCCGCACCGGTGGCGCTGGCCGCGATGGCTTTCGGCGAGTACGGCAGGTCGGTGGTTCCGGGTGCGCCGCCGCTCGCGCTTGCGATGGGCGTGATCTGGGTGGTGTCGATCGTGCAGCTATGCGGCGTCAGGCACTCCAGCACCTTTCAATTGACCGCGACGATCGTGAAGGTGGCGCTGATCGTGGCGTTCCTGATCGCGGGATTTGTCATCGGCGTGCCGCAGCAGGCCACGTTCGCGCCGTCGGCTGCCGATTTTGCCCACATCACCAGCGCGCCGTTCGCGATCGGCTTGGTCTTCGTGATGTATTCGTTCTCGGGGTGGAACGCCGCAACCTACATCATCGGCGAAATGCGGCTGCCGCAGCAAAACCTGCCGCGCGCACTGCTGGCGGGAACACTGATCGTGCTGTTGCTGTATGTCGCCCTCAACGCGGTGTTCCTTTACACCACGCCGATCGACAAGCTGTCGGGGCAACTCGACGTCGCCCGTATCGCAGGCAGCCAGATCTTCGGCGAGATCGGCGGCCGCATCGCCGGCGCCATGATTTGCATCGGCCTGATTTCTTCCATCAGTGCGATGATGTGGATCGGTCCGCGCGTCATGATGACAATGGGAGAGGATATTCCGGCGCTGCGGCTGTTCGCCCGCAAGTCCGCCAACGGCGCGCCTGCTTACGCCATCCTGTTCCAGCTCGCGGTAGCAGGACTATTGCTGTTCACCCGCAGTTTCGAGGCTGTGCTCGACTTCATCCAGTTCGGCCTATTGTTCTGCTCGTTCTTCACGGTGCTCGGCGTCATCAAATTGCGGATCATGCAGCCCGATCTGCATCGGCCTTACCGCACCTGGGGCTACCCGATCACCCCGGCGATCTTCCTGCTCGTGACCGGCTTCATGATGTACTATCTTTTGGTCGACCGTCCGCTGCAGTCGTTGTTCGGTGTTCTGATTTTGATTTCGGGCCTTTTGATTTACGCCGTCTTCCGCAAGCCGTCCGCCCCGCCCACCGCATCTGCAGACTGCAACTAGAAATGCTTCAGTTCAGAAAAATTGCCGTGGTCGCTGTCGTCATGTTGCTCGCGGCTGCGATCCCGGTGCGCGCCGCCGATACTGCGACCGCCGATGATGCCGCGCGGTTTCTCGCGGGCATGCCGCCGTCAGCCGAATCGCCACTGACACCCCTGACCAAAGATCCCACGTGGCAACGTCATTCACGCTTCTTCGACGCTGCGTTCGGGCAGCTCGAACAACGCCAGCTTTCGAAAATCCGCACCTGGGCCGCCGCCAATCTGGCCGCGCCGCGGCCGACCATGTTTTACATGTTCAGCGGACCGGATTTTCTCTACGCGGAGGCGTTTTATTCAAAGGCAACGACCTATGTGCTGAGCGCGCTCGAGCCGGTCGGCTCGGTGCCGGACCTGACGCGATTGCGGTCCGATGGCATCTACTACACGCTCTATGATGTCGAGCACTCCATGAGCTCGATCCTGAATTTCAGCTTCTTCATCACCAAGCACATGAAAGCCGATCTGCGCGAGGGGGAGCTGAGCGGCACTTTGCCGATCCTCTATGTTTTCCTGGCGCGTTCCGGAAAGACCATCCACAGTGTCGAACCGATCACGCTCGACGATCAGGGCATCGAGCATTCCGCCAGCGAGAGTGCCGGCAAGAATGCCGCCCGCGGCGTAAAGATCAGGTTCGCCGGCAGCGATGGTGTCGAAAAGACGCTGTATTATTTCAGCACGGATCTTTCCAATAATAGTGTCCGAACCAGCGGCTTCCTCAAATTTTGCGCGATGCTTGCACCCGGCAACAGCCTGATCAAGAGCGCGTCCTATCTGCTGCACGCGCGCAGTTTCACCACCGTGCGTGATTTCCTGCTCGCCAACAGCGCCACGATCATCCAGGACGATTCCGGCATTCCGCTGGGTGATTATGATCCGAGGAGGTGGCGATTTTTTCCGTTCGGCCACTATGCCGGCCCGATCGCGAAATTCCCGCGAATGTATCAGCCGAATTATGCCGAACTGTTCCAGCGCAGCCAGCCGATCGATTTCGGCATCGGCTATCGCTGGCGATCGTTTGAATCGAACCTGCTGTTGTCGGTCAAGCTTGCGTCTGACACCCCGGGCAGCGTTGAAGCCACGCCACCGGCCGAGCCATCGCCAGCCGAGCCGCCGCAGAAGCCGCAGCGTCCGCCGCGGACGCGTCCGCAGGTCTATGATCGACCCGGGAGTTTCTGGCCTTTTGGCCGGTAACGCCTGTGGCTTTTTCGCTCCGCGCCCTTGACCTCACCAATGAACGTTTTGGCTCGGGACGATGAAGGCCGTGGTACTCGGCGGGGTGGGGTTGTCGCTGTAGAATCTGCAGGCGGCTATAATCACGATGATCAAGGCGAGTATCGCGATCAGATCGATCTGCCGGGGATCGTGACCTCTGTGGCTGATTTTCCAGCGCATTGTTTTTGTCTCCTAAGCGGAAGCACTAAACCAATGCGTGCGGACCGCCGCGGTTCCGCGCGTGGCAGCAATGCGCCTTCCGCTTGGAAGCAGCGCAGCAAGATCGTCAGGGCATAGTCTCGACGCGTCTGATCGGCGGAATTGATCAAACGCTAGGGCGCGTTGACGCCGCGCCAGCGCGCGAACCGCCATGGCAAATACCATCGCGCGCCCGGCGGTCTTGTCAGCGGCACGTTGTCGATTCCGGACGTGCCCCAGGGTTGGCAGCGCAGCAGCCGGGCTAGCGTCATCCATCCGCCGCCCCATAATCCGAAGCGCTCGATCGCTTCGTCGGCATAAACCGAACAGGTCGGCAGATGACGGCAGTTGTAACCGACCAGCGGCGACAGCGTGTGCCGATAGGTCCAGATCAGCGCGCGCCCCGCGTTGCGCGGCAGCCGTCGCATTGTGCCCGCGCAATCCGGACAGGCCGAAGAATGTGACGATGAATATTTCATGGGCGGCGTGCCGCAGTCATACGCAGATGTTTGCACGGTTCCATTTCATGGAACCACAGGGATTCGGTAAAAGCGCCACACTTTGGGAAATATCGCATGGTTTGGGTGGCAGTGCAGCAAAGGTTCTATGGACGATGAAGACTCGCGCGGTTACCCTTTTCATAACGTCGGTATGACAGAATCATATGGCGTTGAAACGGGGCCATTGCCACTGCTTGTTTTGGGGCTTGTGGGGAAGGGACCAAATTGAGGTTCGTAAGGTCGCTTAACGTTCGCGGCTGGGCGCTACTCGGCGCCGTTGCCCTTTCTGTCGCACTGCCCGGCATCACGGCGGCGCTTGGTGATTCCGCTCAGGGCGCTGTCACGCTCGAAGAGCGGAAACTACCGATGCATTTTAGCTGGATCGCGTGCGAGCCCAATTGCCACGGCTGGATCAGCGCGGTCGGCATCGTGACCCAGGAAAGCCCCAAGGACTTCGATGAATTCGCGCGCGGACGCCAGCTTGCGGGCGCCACGGTGGTGCTGGATTCCAGCGGAGGGTCGGTCAACGACGCCATCGCGCTCGGACGGCGCTGGCGCGGTCTCGGGTTGCTGACAACGGTGGGCATCAGCGTTCTCGATCACACCGCGCAGGGCGATCACGCGAGCGTTGCGCCGCAAGCCTATTGCGAGTCGATGTGCGTTTTCCTGCTGCTGTCAGGCAAGACACGCTACGTGCCCGAGGGCGCGCATGTCAGGGTGCATCAGATCTGGATGGGCGACCGTGCCGACGATGCCAAGGCCGCGACTTACAGTGCGCAGGATTTGATGATTGTCGAACGCGACGTCGGCCGCCTCGCCAAATACACGTTCGACATGGGCGGCGCCGGTGATCTGCTGTCGCTGTCGCTGAGCGTGCCGCCGTGGGAAGACCTGCATGAATTGTCGCCGGCAGAGTTGCGGCTGACCAATCTCGTCACGACCGACGCGGTGGCCGAGGTGCTGCCCAAGGTACTGCCCAAGCCCGACGCTGCTACGCCAGTGGCCGAGCTCGCGACCAAGCAAGTCCAGGATCGCTTCGTCAGCAGCGCCGTGCAGGGTGAGGCGACGTCGCAGCCGGCGAAGTCGACCAAGACGGCGGAAGCCACCGTTCCGACCGGTGTCGTCGCGACGGCGCCGGTGAAGTAGCGGCGCTCATCGTTGCCGTCAGCTTTGCGCAGCAACCGGCTGTTTTGCTTTGTCTTCGGTCTTGTCAGAGGTCTTGGCCTCGATCTGGCCGATCGCATCGACCACGGCATCGAAGGTCAGCATGGTCGAGGCATGTCGCGCCTTATAGTCGCGCACCGGTTCGAGCAGCGCGATGTCGGCCCATTTGCCCTGCGGCGGCGCGCCGTTTTCCTTCAACATCTTGCGAACGGTTTCGCGCAACTCGCGCAATTCGCTCGCGGTCGAGCCGACGACGTGGCTTGCCATGATCGAGGACGAGGCCTGACCGAGCGCGCAGGCCTTCACATCATGCGCGAAGTCGGTGACGACAGGCCCGTCCATTTTGAGGTCGATCTTGACGGTCGAGCCGCACAGTTTGGAATGGGCGGTCGCGCTGGCGTCGGGTGCGGAGAGCCGTCCCAAGCGGGGGATATTGCCGGCCAGTTCGATGATGCGCTTGTTGTAGATGTCGTTCAGCATAAGATTGAGGTCTCGCGCTACCCGGTGTGATCGCCCTTGGCGAGCCCGGTCTACGGTCCTATATATGGGTCGAAACGGTGGAAATACAGCCCGGCCGTTTCCTGAAGCGGCCAGAGAAATGGAAACCAGCCCGGCCGTTTCGGTCTTAATACCCTGGTACTCAGGCGTCCGGCGGCAAGCCGCCCCGTCTGCCGGTGACACTCCGGTCCAAAGACCGGTCGAACGGAGTTGACATGGACGCATTGATTAAATCCCTCCGCCCGAACAAGCCTTCGGACGCCAAATCCTCAGACGCCAAATCTACAGAGACGAAGGCACCGGAATCGAAGATTCTGGATACCCGTCCCGCAGAGCTCGATCCTTCCGAATTTCTGGCCGCCGCGGTACGTGCCGATCAGCCGCGCCCCTCGCGCGCGGAGGCTGAGCAGGCGGTACTGACGTTACTCAGCTATATCGGCGAAAACCCCGACCGCGAGGGCCTGATCGATACGCCGCGCCGGGTGGTGGAAGCCTACGACGAGCTTTATCAGGGCTATCATCAGTGCCCGGCCGAAGTCCTCGACCGGACCTTTGGCGAGACCGCGGGCTATGACGATTTCGTCCTGATTCGCGATATCGAATTCACCTCGCAATGCGAGCACCACATGATGCCGTTCTACGGCAAGGCGCATATCGCCTATACGCCGGTGGAGCGGGTCGTGGGATTGTCGAAGCTGGCGCGTCTCACCGATATCTTTGCGCGCCGCCTGCAGACCCAGGAACATCTCACCGCGCAGATCGCGGCTGCGATCGACGAGATCCTCAAGCCTCGTGGCGTTGCAGTGATGATCGAGGCAGAGCATACCTGCATGTCGGTGCGTGGCGTCGCCAAGCACGGCGCGACGACGTTCACCAGCCGCTTTACCGGCATGTTCCGCGACAATCCGACGGAGCAGGCGCGTTTCCTGTCCATGCTACGAGGGCCGCAGCGCTAACGGACCCTCGCCTGAACTACGAGGGCCGTTTCGGTGTCCACATCTGCTGATATCAATGACCGCGAAGAGGGGCTGGCGTTCCGGCCCAAATTCGATGCGTCGGGGCTTGTGACCTGCGTCGCCACGGATGCCGCCACCGGCGATGTGCTGATGGTCGCCCATATGAATGACGAAGCCCTGCGCAAGACCATCGAAAGCGGGGAGGCCTGGTATTTCAGTCGCTCACGCAACGCGCTGTGGCGCAAGGGCGAAACGTCCGGTCACACCCAGCGCGTGGTCGATATGCGGATGGATTGCGATCAGGACGCCGTGTGGATCCGCGTCGAGCAGACAGGCGCCGCCTGTCACACCGGCCGTCGCTCCTGCTTCTATCGCGCGGTGACAAACGGCGAGGGCGGCGCGCAATTATCATTCGTCGACGCGGATCGGATGTTCGACCCGGCGGCGATCTATCGCAAGTAGATTCAATTTCGATCCATGCGCGGATAGCAGGGCTTCGATCACCGAGCTTCGTTGCCTCCATCGGCGCGATGTGCGAGGATTCCGTCTCGTCGTCGAACTGGGGCGGTCGCGGTGACGTTACATTTTCGAGCGATATTTGTTTTTCTTGTTGTGATCGCGCTGCCGTTCGGCGTCGCGCGAGCGCAGACGGCAACGGCTGACGCGGTCGCGCCCGATACGATGGCCGCGCGCGTTCTCGCCTGTGCATCCTGCCACGGCGCGCAGGGCGAGGGCACGAACGACGCCTATTTCCCACGGCTTGCAGGAAAGCCGGCCGGTTATCTCTATAACCAGCTTGTGGCGTTCAGGGACGGGCGCCGCAAATACCCGCCGATGAATTACCTGCTGGAATTTCTCCCCGACGCCTATCTGAAAGAGATCGCAGAGTATTTTGCATCGTTGCGACCGCCGTTTCCGGCGCCTGCCATCCCCAGCGTCAGCAAGGAGATCCTGGCGCGAGGCGAATCGCTGGTCAAAAACGGCGATCCGCGGCACGGCATTCCGGCTTGCGCGGGCTGTCACAATCCGGGCTTTACCGGAATGGAGCCGGCGATCCCCGGCCTGCTCGGCCTGCGCGCGGCCTATATCAGTGCACAGCTCGGCGGATGGCGCTATGGCACGCGGACCGCTGCCGCGCCGGACTGCATGCAGATTGTCGCGGGCCTGCTGACGGAAGACGACGTCAAGGCGGTCGCCGCTTATCTCTCATCGCTGCCGGCGCCGGCAGATCCGTCATTCGCGCCGCGTGGGAGCCTGCCGATGCCGCTCTCGTGCGGCAGCGAACCGCATTGAAGGGATCGTGCAGATGTCGCGAACCTTGAGAAAACTGCTTCCGGTCTTGGCGGCGTCGTCTCTGTTGATCAGCGCGATCGGGGCTATGGCGCAACAATCCCCGAAGCAGGATCCGGCGCTGATTGCCAGGGGCGAATATCTCGCTCGGGCCGGCGATTGCATCGCCTGTCATACGGCGCGCGAGGGCAAGATCTTTGCCGGTGGCCTTCCGATGGTGACCCCGTTCGGCACGCTCTATACATCGAACATCACGCCCGATCCGCAAACCGGGATCGGTACATGGACGTCAGACCAATTCTACACGATGATGCATAACGGGCGTTTTCCCGATGGCGGACTGGTTTATCCGGCGATGCCGTTTGCGTCCTACACCAAGGTGACGCGTGAAGACAGCGACGCGATCTACGCCTATCTGCGCTCGATCCCGCCGGTGAAGCAGCTGAACCGCGAGCACGATCTGCGGTTTCCCTACAACAACCGCTCTCTCATCATCGGCTGGCGCACGCTGTTCTTCAGGGACGGCGAGTACAAGCCGGATTCGACCAAATCGGCCGACTGGAATCGCGGCGCCTATTTGGTCGAAGGCCTCGGCCATTGCGGGATGTGCCACACCGCGATCAACGCGCTCGGCGGAAGTTCTGACTCGCAGGCGTTCGAGGGCGGGCTGATACCGATGCAGAATTGGTATGCGCCCTCGCTTACGTCGAACAAGGAAGCGGGGCTTGGCGACTGGACCATCGAGGAGATCACGGCCTACCTGCGAACCGGCATATCCAGTCGCGGCGTCGTCTATGGCCCGATGGCGGAGGTGGTCTACAACAGCCTGCAATACCTCGATGACGGCGATATCCGTGCGATGGCGGTCTATTTGAAGAGCCTGGCGCAAGGCACCTCGCCGGAGAAGCCTGCGTCGCCTTTGCCTTCGGCTGAAAGCAGCCTGCTGCTGAGCTTCGGAAAACCGATCTACGACCGGGAATGCGCAGGTTGCCACGGGGCGACGGGCCTGGGCATGCCGCCGCATTATCCACCGCTGGCCGGCAACCAGTCGATCCAGATGTCGTCTGCGGTCAACGCAATCCGGATGGTGCTCAATGGCGGCTACCCGCCGGGCACGGCCGGAAATCCGAGGCCCTATGGGATGCCGCCCTTTGCGCAACGATTATCGGACGACGAGGTCGCAGCCGTCGTGACTTACATCCGGACCTCGTGGGGCAATCGCGGCGACCCGGTCTCGGCGCGGCAAGCCAATGAGCTGCGCGCGGCAACGCTGAACTGAGGCGCGTCATGATCAATTCATCCTCGCCGGAAACGGCCCCACGGCATGGCGAAGCCGAGACCGTCGAGGCCATCGTCAGCTCGGGCCCACGCGGCGCTATAGCAGTGGCGGGCATCGCAACGGCCGTCGTGATCGCGTTGTGGTTTGCGTTTTATCTCCTGGTCTTCCTGCCGCGGAGCGCCTGACGATGACGACCGGGACCGACCACAATATCGGCGAAGCCGTCGCCGCCCGCATCGAGCGGCGATGGGCGACTTTGTCGATCGTGATCGTCGGCGTGCTGGTGGGTATGGCGGCGTTCATCGGCATTCATCAGGCCACGATGCCGCAGGGCCATGTCGAGACCGCCGATCCCAAGACGCTGCATCTGTCCGGTGAATTCATCGAAAGCAATCTCGGCAGCGCCGTCGAGGCCGACGGCTCGGTGACGGTGCGCGCGATCGGGCAGCAATATTCATTCACCCCGCAATGCGTCGTGGTGCCCGCGGAAACGCCGGTGACATTGCGCGCCACCAGCGCCGATGTGGTTCACGGGCTGCTGATCGAGGGCACCAATATCAACACCATGCTGGTGCCGGGCTATGTCTCGGAGCTGCCGATACGCTTTAACGCGCCGGGCGAGCATGTCATGCCGTGCCAGGAATTTTGCGGCATCGGTCATCAGGGCATGTGGGGCAAGGTCAAGGTGGTCGACAAGACTACCTTTCTCAACATGATGGCGGCGCGACGGAGGCTGACCTGTGTTGATTAACAAGCGGCTGATATTGGCGCATTTCTGGCTCGCCTTTGCGGTGTTCGGTCTCGCGCTGATGCTGGGGGCCTGGCAGATGTTCGTCCGCAGCCCGCTCAACCCCTGGCACTTCAATCCGGAATTCTATTATCGCTCGGTCACCGCGCACGGCTCGGCGATGGGCTATGTGTTTCCGACCCTGATTGCGATGGGCTTCGGTTATGCCATTACCGAAGCAGCCCTCGAGAAGCCGCTGGTCGGAAGCCGCTGGGCATGGGCAGGCTTTCTGCTGGTCGCGGTCGGCGCGGTGGTGGCGATGATCCCGGTTTCGCTGGGGCTCGCGTCGGTGCTTTATACTTTCTATCCGCCGATGATCGGCAATCCCTTCTACTATATCGGCGTCGTCATGGTCGTGGTCGGCTCATGGATATGGGTCGCGCTGATGTCGATCAATCTCGCGATCTGGAAGCGCGAGAACCCGGACCGGCCGGTGCCGCTGGCGATGTTCGCCAATGTCGCCGGCTCCTATCTCTGGGGCTGGACGTCGGTGGGCGCCGCACTCGAGATCATTTTTTTGATCCTGCCGGTGGCGCTCGGGCTGAAGTCCACCATCGACGCCGGGCTGGCGCGCGTCTTCTTCTCCTGGACGCTGCACGCGATCGTCTATTTCTGGCTGATACCGACCTACATTGCCTATTACACGATCTTCCCGCGCGCGATCGGCGGGCGGCTTTACAGCGACGCCATGGCGCGGATCTCCTTTATCCTGTTTGTGGTCGTGGCGATGCCGATCGGCGTGCATCATCTGTTCGCCGACCCGGAAGTCGGCGCCGGATTCAAATTCATCCATTCGGTGTTCACGGGCCTGGTCGCGCTTCCGACCCTGCTGACGGTTTTCACCATCTGCGCGTCAGCCGAGATCGCCAGCCGTTTGCGCGGCGGCAACGGCGTATTCGGATGGGTGAGGGCGCTGCCCTGGCAAAACCCGATCATGCTGGCGACAGCGCTTTCGCTTGTCATGCTCGGGTTCGGGGGCGCCGGCGGGCTCATCAACATGAGCTATCAGCTCGATTCCAGCATCCACAATACGCAGTGGATCACCGGGCACTTTCATCTGATTTTCGGCGGCGCGATCGTGATCATGTATTTCGCGATCGCCTATGATTTGTGGCCGCATCTGACCGGCCGGGCACTGGAAACGTTTGGCCTGATGCGAACCCAGCTTTGGCTGTGGTTCATCGGCATGATCGTCACCACCTTCCCGTGGCACTATGTCGGCATCCTCGGCATGCCGCGTCGCATGGCGTTTTACGACTACACCGATCCGGCGATCTTGCCGCAGGCGTTTTCGGTTTCGATGTCCGCGGTCGGCGGACTGATCCTGCTGAGTTCAGGCATTTTGTTTCTTGTCATTCTGATCCGCGGCCAGATGGCGCCGCGCCGCGAGGAAGGCGCGTACCGGTTCAGCGTACCGGTCTACATGCCGGCGCGGCTCCCCGTCGCCCTCAACAGTTTTGGGCTTTGGCTCGCCTTGATGATCGGCCTCACGGTCGTGAATTACGGCTACCCGATCGCCCAGCTGATGGTGCTGAAGGAAACCAGCGTTCCGGCGGTCTATGTCGGAGCCAGCCGATGAGCGACCAGCCGCTTTTCTCGTTCCGCAATCCCTGGTTCGGCGCCAGCGTAGGTATTACGGGGGCCATCGTCGTGCTTGCGGCGCTCGCGGGTTTGATCTGGCTGCCGCTGGCGCAGCCAGACCTCAAGCTGAGCGGCGTGTGGGACGCGATTTGCAGTGCTGCCGGCGTGCCGCGCGCGGCGCCGCAGACTGCTTCGCAGCGGCCCGATTTCAAAACCTCCGGTGTCATCGTGACATCGGAGATGCTGACGCGGCCGGATCAGGTGTCGATCGGGCGGGGCGCGACCCTGGCGCAACGCTGCGCGATCTGTCACGGGCCGCAAGGCGTGAGTGATGCCAACTCGCCAAACCTCGCCGGCCAGTTTGCCGCCGTGACCTACAAGGAGCTGAACGATTTCAAGAGCGGTGCAAGGGTCAACGCAATCATGAGCCCGTTTGCGGCCAATATGAGCAACCAGGATATGCTGGATCTCGCGGCTTATTACGCCTTCCTGCCGCGCGTGCCGTCGAACCATCTGAACGCGGATCTCGCGACCCCTCAGATCGTGACGACCGGCGCGCCGATGCGGAATATCGCGCCCTGCGGTTCGTGCCACGGCGATATCGACAACAAGGCGGGCAGTCCGTGGCTCGGTGGCCAATCGGCCATCTACATCAAGGCGCAGCTGAAAGCCTTCGCCTCGGACATCAGGCGAAACGACATCAGCCAGCAGATGCGCAATGTCGCCCGGCAAATGACAGCGGAAGAAATCGACGAAGTCGCCAACTATTACGAAGCCCAGCCCTGACGGGCGGCGGCGCCTGTTCCCGTCTTAACCCGCCATTAACCATAACCGCCGCAGTGTGACCGTGGCATGAGCGCCTTTTGGGAGAAGGGCGCTTCAAATCGGCCGGGCGGGCGTTTCGCGGGGAGCGGGGCACCAACACATGACTGTCGACACTTCAAGCGCCACGGCAACGGCAGGGGCCGACCCTTCGCGTGCGCGGATTGCCGGTGCGATCCAGCAGGCCGCCAGCACCACCGGCACCAGCTTCCAATATCTTCTGACCACCGCGAAGATGGAATCCGACTTCAATCCGAAGGCGAGCGCGTCGACCTCGTCGGCGAGCGGGTTGTTTCAATTCATCCAGCAGACCTGGCTCGGCACCGTGAAGGAAGCGGGCTCGTTGCTCGGCTATGGCAAATACGCCGACGCCATCACCAAATCCTCATCCGGCGACTACTCGGTCAGCGACCCCAATGCGCGAACCGAGATCATGAAGCTGCGGGACGATCCCGTCGCCAGCTCGGCGATGGCAGGGGTTCTGACGCAGTCCAACAGTTTCAAGCTCACCGGCATGATCGGCCGCCGGCCGACCGACGGTGAACTCTATATGGCCCATTTCATGGGCGTCAGCGGTGCGGCAAAACTGATCTCAAATGCCGAAGATAATCCGCAGGCATCGGGCGCCGCGCTGTTTCCGAACGCCGCCGCTGCGAACCGCTCGATCTTCTATGACAGCACGGGGCGCGCGCGTTCCGTCTCTGACGTCTATTCGGTGCTGACGTCGCGTTACGCCAGCGCGGCCAATTCGTCGGCGACACGCAGCGCGATGGCATCGGTGGGCGATACGTCGACGAATACGGCCGTTGCGAGCGCGGTACCGGCCTCTGCTGCGATGGACAATGCCGCCTATCTGTCGAGCTTTCCAAGCGCCACATCAGCTACATCAGTCAAAACGGCGTCCGCTTCATCAACGACCAACACTTCGCAGCTCACTGGGACGAGCTTCCGCTCGCTGTTCCAGGTCGATGAACGGACCCAGCCGATCTCGCCCACGATCCAGAAATTATGGGGCGCTTCGTCGCTGGCCTCGGCCGCATCGGCGGGTTCATCGTCCACGACGCCAGCCAGCGTCGCCGCATCGCAGGCGCTCGATCTGTTCAGCGACCGCAGCGGCGCTTTCAGCAGCTAATTTCTCGCACGTATTTCAATGTCGCCGGACGGGCACGGTTGCTCGGTGCGAGATTGCGCGCGCAACGCGAATTCCCCGCCGCTCTCAGCACCCTTAACAAAACGTCAATAAAACCAGCCGCTTATGGTGAACGCTTTGTTAAGCGTCGTGGTTTATTTTGTCTGACAGTGGCACCGCGTCATGGTGTCGTCTCAAGTTGCGTAAGCCGGCAGGACCATGATCGTTCGGCAGTTCATCAGTTGGGTAAGGACCGCTCCGGCAGGCGAGCGGGCAGAGGCCACGCGAGCTCTGGCGCGGGCCTGGCTAATTTCGGATTTGACCGACGAGGATCGCGCCGCCGCCGAAGGCGCGCTTCTGATGTTGCTCGACGACACATCTCCGCTGGTGCGTCAGGCCATGGCCGAAGTGTTTGCGCGCAGCACCAATGCGCCCGCAGCCATCGTCCAGGCGCTGTCAGTCGACCAGCCGTCGGTGGCGCTTCCGGTACTCGAACATTCACCGCTTTTGATCGACGCCGACCTCGTCGACATCGTCGCGACAGGCAATTCCGAAACGCAATGCGCGATCGCGCGGCGGATCAATCTTCCGCCTTCGGTGTCGGCCGCGATCGCCGAAGTCGGCGCCGCCTCGGCCGCACTTGAGCTGATCGAAAATCCTCACGCCGAACTCGCATCGTTTTCCTGGGACCGCATTGTCGAGCGGCACGGTCATCTCGCCGCGATCCGGGAATCGATGCTGTTGATGGAAGATTTGCCCGCCGCAACACGCGCCGCGCTCGTGGCCAAACTTTCGGATACGCTGGCGCAATTCGTCGTCGGCCGGAACTGGCTGAGTGCCGACCGGGCGGAGCGGGTCGCGACCGAAGCGCGCGATCGCTCGACAGTGAACATCGCAGCCATGTCGCGCGGCGACGACATGGGCGGGCTGGTGCGGCATCTGCGCGCCACCGGCCAGCTCACGGCCGGATTGATCCTGCGTGCGCTGTTGTCGGGCAATATCGAGCTGTTCGATCACGCCTTGGCGGAACTGTCAGGCTTGCCGTTGGCGCGCGTCTCCTTGCTGCTCCATGATCGTGGCGGCGCTAGCCTGCAGGCCATACTGATACGCGCAGGCTTGCCGGAATCGACCTTCGCCGCGTTCCGCGTCGCGCTCGAAGCCAGCCATGAAGCGGGATTTGTCGACACCGTCGACGGCGCGGCAAGATTGCGGCGGCAGATGGTCGAACGCGTGCTGACGCATTGCGAAACCGATCGCCATGCCGCCGAGCCGCTGTTGATTCTGTTGCGGCGCTTCGCGACGGAGTCGGCGCGGGAAGAAGCGCGCATGTTCTGCGACGAGCTGGTTGCAGACGAAGCGATTGCGCCGATGCAATACGACCTGATCGCGGCGTAAGTAACCCTAGCGACCAACACTGCTCACACGTCGTCGCGCGGGGATTATGGCGCCCGCTTTCGCAAGCTACGACTGGACTGAGAAAGATCTTACCTTATTCCGCCGGCACGATGCTGGGGGACAAGATTGCTTCGAGGTGCTCGGGCCGATTGCGATTGACGCGGGTGAGATACTCGTCGGCAACGCGGCGCAACCGCCGGCTCAGTTCGTTGGCCGTGCTGATGGTGTCGAGCTTGGTGCGCTCGAGCACGATCGCCTGAATGGCGTTGATGTGATGCACGATCAGCTCGGCCGGAACCTTGTGGAGAAGCGGGGCGTGCTCGATGATCCGGCACAGGCTTTCGGCGGCCGCGGCGGCGGAAGGGTACCCGAACGTGGCGGCGTCGCCCTTGATGTCATGCGCGGCGCGAAAGAGTTCTTCGCTGGTCGCTTCGGTAAAACCGTCCTTGAGGATCGCTGCATACGCCGCGGCGAGCCGATCGGCTTCGATCGTCATCCAGTTTTTGAATTCGCCGGAGAGATCGGCCAAAGCCTTTTCCGCGCGCGCAACCGGATCGTCGAGATCGGTTTCGGCGACGCGTCGCAGCACCTTGCGCAGGGGATTGGGCTGCGTGATCACGTGATGGTCGGCAAAGGCCTTGATCTCGAGCGTCGCGCGCTTGTCTTTTGCCATGGTAGCCTCCTTGAGGCGCGTTGCTAGATGGGCGAGCGAGCCTTGTCGAGCAGTGAGGGCTGCTGCATCACTTCCATCTCGCCGCCGACACGGCGCTCGGGACCGATATAGGCGTTGGTGGTGTTGCGCCGGCGGTCCGGGCCGAAATAGGTCTTGGTCTTGATGAACGGGCGCGGATTGGCGACGACGTTCATGATGCGCTGATAGAGTCCCTTGGCCGAGATCGGTTTGGCCAGAAACTCGGTTACGCCGGCATCGCGCGCCACGGTGACGCGGCGCTTCTCGGAATGGCCGGTCAGCATGATGATCGGCGCGTAGGGGTTACCCTTGGACTCCGGCTGCCGGATCATCTGCGCCAGCTCAAGGCCGTCGAAAATCGGCATCGACCAGTCGGTGATGACGATGTCCGGGACGTAATGAGTGTACATTTCCAGCGCGGTCGCGCCGTCCTCGGATTCGTAAACCTCGCGCGCGCCGAACGAATGCAGCAGCGTGCGCAATATGCGGCGCATATGCGGATTGTCGTCGCACACGAGAAATCGCAGCTTGTTGAAATCAATGCGGAACATGGCGCGGCTCTAAGCGGGTACCGAACCGCTCGGTATACCCCGCGTTAACCATATCCCGCCCGCGTTAATGAATGGTTGCGATCGCGCTTTTTGCCGGCTTTCGCCAAAGGCGACACGCGCGCCGCCCCGCAATGAGTCTGCTTCAGCTCCGCTGAGCCACACTCATCGCTTTATATTGTGTTTGGGCATGATCTCGTCCGAAAACCGGTTTCCACTTTTCGGGACCACGCCCTAGTGGCCGAATTGCTCGCTCAGAATGCGCTCTTCCAGGCTGTGGCCGGGATCGAACAGCATCCGCATCGAAATGGTCTTGTCGGAAAGCACCTCGACCCGGCGGACATCGCGTACCTCGTCGTGATCGGCGACGGCCGCGACCGGGCGTTTCTCGTCCTCGAGCACTTCGATGACGACGAAGGCGGTGTCGGGGAGCAGGGCGCCGCGCCAGCGCCGGGGGCGGAACGCGCTGATCGGCGTCAGCGCCAACAGCGCAGCGTTGATCGGCAGGATCGGCCCCTGTGCGGAAAGATTGTAGGCGGTCGATCCCGCAGGGGTCGAGACCAGCACGCCATCGGCGATTAGCTCCGCCATGCGTTCGCGCTCGTCGATCAGGATCTTCAGGCGTGCCGCCTGATAGGTCTGGCGGAACAGCGCGACTTCGTTGATGGCGTGATGCAGATGCACCTTGTCGTGGACGTCGGTGGCGCGCATTAAAAGCGGATGGATCAAGGATTCCCGCGCTGCCGCCAGGCGCGTGTGCAGGTCGTGCGTGCCGTATTCGTTCATCAGAAATCCGACGGTGCCGCGATGCATGCCGTAGATCGGCTTGCCCGAATGCATATGCTGGTGCAGCGTCTGCAGCATCAGTCCGTCGCCGCCGAGCGCCACCACGACATCGGCACCGGCGGGATCGTTGTTGCCGTATATTTTTTCCAGTTGCGCGAGCGCCTGCTGGGCCTCTGTGCTGGCGCTCGCGACGAACGCGATCCGGTCATATCGCTTGGATGTGGTCATGGGATCGCGGGCTCATACTCGCGCGGATGGGAGAAGATGCGCAGGCGTCGTCTATACGACCTGGGCTGTCCTTGTCGAGATAGCCAACCGTTTCAGGGAATGTCACTGTTCGCACAATGTCTTTAAGATCAATGTTAACGCGGGCCATGAGCTTGCCAACGGCGCCGGGCTGTCGCAATTTTGAGCAGAACCCGGGCTAAAGACGGCTACACCGACTGGATCGGGGCCAAGGACTAAACAAGGACGAAACCCGGGGCAGGGAGAAGAACGGACATGGCCACAGCCTTCGTCACCCCGCGTCACGCCGGCCTTGTCCTTGCGCTGCTGACGGTCTCTTTTGTGATGGGCGCCCGTGCCCAGGATGCGCCGCAGCCGTCTGAACCATCACCGAGTGCGACGCCATCGGCCCCGAAGTCTGAGGCAAAAGGCGGCCGCGCCAGCACTCCGGCTTCGCCGGCTGCCGCCGAACAGCATCGCCTTCCGCCTGACTCCACCACCAAACAGACCGTGATTCTTCCCGGGCGCACGCTTGCCTTTTCGGCGACGGCCGGCTCGATCCGCCTGTTCAACCAGAAGGGCGAGCCGCAGGCCGATATCGCCTACACGGCCTATCAGCTCGACGGTGCCGATCCCGTCACGCGGCCGGTGACGTTCCTTTTCAATGGTGGGCCTGGCGCGGCATCGGCCTATCTGCAACTCGGCAATGTCGGACCTTGGCGGCTGCCGATCGCTGGAGACGCTGCGGTCTCTTCTGCGTCGCCCAATCTCGAGCCCAACGCCGATACCTGGCTCGACTTTACCGATCTCGTCTTCATCGATCCCGTCGGCACCGGCTATAGCCGTTTCGTCGCGACCGACGAAGACGTGCGCAAGCGGTTTTTCTCGACCGATGGTGACGTCAATTCGATCGCGGTGACGATCCGCCGCTGGCTGGAAAAGTCCGGCCGCTTGCTATCACCGAAATTCGTTGCCGGCGAAAGCTATGGCGGCATCCGCGGGCCGAAGGTGGTGCGCGAGCTGCAGGTCCAGCAGGGCGTCGGCGTGAAGGGTCTCATCCTGATGTCTCCCGTGCTCGACTTCCGCGAATTCACGGGCTCCAGCCTCCTGCAATATGTCGCCAGCCTACCCACCATGACGGCGGTGGCGCGCGAAGCAAAAGCCCCCGTCACCCGCGCCGACATGACCGATGTCGAAGCCTATGCGCGCGGCGATTTTCTGACCGATCTCATCAAGGGTCAGGCAGATAAAGACGCCACCACGCGTCTTGCCGACAAGGTGGCTGTCCTGACCGGGATAGATCAAACGGTAAGCCGAAGACTGGCCGGGCGCTTCGACATCGCCGAATTCCGCCGCGAGTTCGACCGGAAAGACGGCAAGGTGACGGGACGCTACGACGCGTCGGTGATGGGCTTCGATCCCGATCCGGACTCGAGCTTCTATCATTTCAACGATCCGTCCGGCGAACCCTTGGTCGCGCCCCTGACCAGTGCGGCGGTCGATCTCACCACGCGCAAGCTCAACTGGCGGCCGGACGGCTCCTACCAATTGCTCAGCGAGGCCGTGAATAAGGCCTGGAATTTCGGCCACGGCATCAATCCGGTGGAGTCGATTTCCCAGCTGCGGCAGATTCTCGCGCTCGACCCCAAACTGAAATTGTTGGTCGGGCACGGGCTGTTCGATCTCGCCACGCCGTATTTCGGTTCGCAAATCCTGCTCGATCAGCTACCGGCCTATGCTTCCCCGGAGCGCGTGAAGCTCGTGGTTTATCCCGGCGGACACATGTTCTATTCGCGTGACGCTTCGCGCCAGGCGTTTCGGACCGAGGTCGAGGCGCTGATGAAATGAAGCCGGCCGAAAATCCTTCGGCCGCAGAGCGCACATCGCAGACCCGTTAGCGGGCAGGGCGCGGCTTGTGTGGCGCGTATCTGCGATCGATCTCCGCAGCCACGGCTTTTTCCGGTTTCAGGTTGGAGCCGGCAAGCCAGATATCGGTGATGGTGCCCGCCTTGTTGCGCGTGCGGCGCGCGGGTTCGCCGTGGCTGCCATAGCCGCCCGCCAGCGATATCCGGCCGGCATCGCGGCCCGTGACCTCGATTTCGGAGGCGTCCATGAACGGATTGATGGCGTGCGGATTGGCGGCAATCACGAGATTTCCGATCGGCACCAGATCGACCGCCCCCCACTGACTCCACCACCGTCCGGTCCAATCGCGAACCCGCCGCTTGGGCGCGCCGCCTGTCGCGAAGGTGCGCGAGATGTGCATGGCGCCATCCAGCCAAAACCCGGCCCAGCCGTCGGTGGAATTGGTCAGGATGGTAATCGCCAGCTCGCGGGCGGGGATGACGCAGGTTCGCGAGATATAACCCTGGAATCCTCCGCTGTGGCCGAACCAGTCCCAGCCGCCGGTGTTGCCGCTCATGATCCCGAGCCCGTAATATCCTTCCAGACTTGCGTGCGGATTGCGCCAATGCTTCCGGGTCATCTCCCGGCGGCTGGTGGCGGAGAGCACACTGTGCTTCGCATTGGGCGCCAGTTGCGCGAAGAAGCGGGCTGTATCAGCCGCCGTGCTGACGAAGCCGCCGGCCGGCGTGATCGCATGGGCCGAATTGTCGCCGGGAATGACCGCGCGCCGGCCCAAAGGAAGCCGAGGGGTGTGGCCGCGCGCGAACGGAATGTCTTTGGCGATCGGCATGTTCGCCGTGGTCTCGCGCAGGCCTGCGGCGTCGATGATCTCGCGCTCGATCCAGTCGCGATAAGGCTCCCCGGTGATCGCTTCGATCGCAAGGCCGAGCAATCCAAATCCGTGGTTCGAATATTTGAGGCGGGAGCCGGGCTCGATCACCAGAGGCAGCTTAAGGTCCGCCATCAATTCCTCTTGGTTGAGGTAGGGGCGTCTGTCGGTGAATTGACCGGCGTCGGCGCCGTCGCGGGTGATGCCGGCGCTGTGCGAAAGAAGCTGCATGATCGTCGTTTCCGCGACTTGCGGATGCAGGCCCTTCACATATTGGCCGATGGGATCGTCCAGCCGCAATTTGCGCCACTCGCGGAGCTTCATGATTCCGGCCGCGGTAAAACTCTTGGAATGCGATGCGATCCGAAATCGGTGGCGCGGTGTCAGCTTTTCGCCGCTGTCGAGGTTGGCGTAGCCGAGCGCGTATTCGGTAACGACCTTGCCGCGATGCGCGATCGCGACGATGCAGCCGGGCTGTTGCGAGGCTCGCAATTGAAATTCGATCCAGCTAGCAATGTATTCTGCCGCGAATTGCAGCCAAGGCTCCATGTGCCCCACCAGATGTCAGGTCGCGATCGGATGTTTTGAAAATTTCAACGAGTATGTCGTGGAAATGCTAACCGACAAAACGAAACCGGCACAACCCCGAGGGCGGTGCCGGTTGTTCGACTGGGCCTGAACTAGTAAATCAGTAGACGAGGCCGGTACCAGGCGGTTTTTCCATCGCCTCAGCGAGCGAACGATATTCCTCGCTGTTGGTGCCGACCAGCGAAGCGATCTTGTTCAGATGATACTGCGCCTGTTCGCGGTTGCCCTGTTCGAGCTGCCACAGCCCGTAATACTGCCAGGTCTTGACGTGATCAGGATCGGCCTGGAGCGCGCGCTCGTACCAGACTTGCGAGAGCTTGTAGTCGCCCAGCTTGCGGTAGGAGTAGCCGATCAGATTGGCGACGGCGGCATTTTCGTCGTGGCCAAGCGCCTTCAGCTGATCGATCGCGGATGTGTAATCGTGACGATCATAGACGGTCGCGTAAGCCGTATGATAGCCCGCAACGAAACGGGGATCGTTGAGGCTGGAGCTCTTGTTGCTCTTCTTCTTTCCCTTCTTGGTATCCGATGCCGGCGGAGACGGATTTTCGTCGCCCGCGGCATAGGCGACTGATCTGATCACCGGCGCTGTAACCAGCGCCATTGAGACGGCAGCCAACATCAAAAGCTTGATCGCAGATTTGCGCATGCATCTCTCCCGATTTTCCAATGCGACGATCCTACACCGAAGCCTGTCGATGTGAACACCTGGCGCGAGCTGACATTCCCGTGCGCGGCGTCATAATTTGCGGACATCGTCGACGAGCATCCGGTCCGGAATATGACGAACCCTTCATGCAGATGAACGAAGTCCGTCGCCGCGCTTCAGAATGGGTTCAGCGCGGGGAAACTAGTGTTGCCTGCATGATCGACGAGCCCGGCCATCCGACCGGCCACCTCGTGATCCCAAGGGACCAGGAGACCACCATGTTTAAGACAATTTCGGCCGCGTTGCTCGCCGTTTCCGTTCTCGCCGCGCCTGCCATGGCGACCGGCGCTCTCAAGACCACCCACGCGCCCGCCGTCAAGACCGAGCAGATGAAGCGAAACGTGCTGAATGCCAACGCCAAAATGGGCCGGCATCATCACAGGCACTACAGCCATCACCACTTCCACAAGAAGATGGGTGCGCTCAAGACCCGCCACTTCTCGAAGGTCACGGTCAAGCACGTTACGCCCGCGATCAAGCGCGGCTGATATTGAGCCGCGGGCGCGGTTTGTTCCACATTGCCCCGCCGCTCCCTCGGTTATCAGGCACGGCCCGCACCATTGCTTCCCCAATGGCTGCGGGCCGGCGCCTTTTCAGTAGCCGAGAGGCGAATTCCATTTCGCCGGTGGACGGTCTAGGATTCGTCCAACAAACCACCAGAAGACGAGTTGCGCTTGGGGACATCTACAAAGTGCGCGGCGATCCTGCTGCTGTCTGTCGCGCTTGCGGCCTGTGCGGGCAGCGGCGATGGGGGCAGCATCAGCTATACCGACGATCGCGGCGTCGCCAACCAGCCATTCCCGGCCAATTACCATGCCGAATTGCTGGCGTTCATGAAGACCTACCTCAACAATCCCGTTGGTGTGCATGACGCCGTCATGGCCGAGCCGGTGCAACGTACCGTCGGCGGGCGGCTGCGCTATGTCAGTTGCCTGCGGTTTTCCCCGCGCGATACCGACGGCAGCTATCTCGAGGCCCGCGAGCGCGCCATCGTCTATGTCGATGGCCGGCTGGACCATATCGTCGAGAAGGCGGGCGAAATCTGCGCCGGCGCGGCCTATGCGCCGTTCCCGGAACTGGAAAAGCTGACGCGCTGACATTTGCGCATCCCGGCCGGTTTCGGCAGGCTTTTAATCACTTTTCAGCGAGGGTCTGAACCGGAACTTTAAACTGAAGACCTAGCACTTAGGTGCGAAGCGTCGCATTTAGCGGCGAAAAATGAAATCACGGGAACAAAACGGCTTTGTTGCAGCGCTGTCACAGTCGGGAACGATGGGCGCATGAGCATTGCCGCGAAGCAACCAAATTGAGGCCACGTTGTTTGATGAGGGTCACAACGACGATAACGGGGATCCACTTATGAAAAAACTTTTGCTCGGTACGGCCGCCTTGATCGCATTCGCGGCTCCGGCATTCGCGGCTGATCTGCCCGCGCGGACCTACACCAAGGCTCCTGCCTACACGGCGCCGGAAGCGGTCTATAACTGGACCGGCTTCTATATCGGCGGCAACATCGGCGGCGCGTTCGCTGGCAACAACAGCCTGCAGGGCAGTGACGGCCGGTTTATGGGCGGCGTCCAGGGCGGCTTTGATTATCAGTTTGCAACGAACTGGGTGATTGGTGCTGAAGCCCAGTACGATTGGCTCGCCGGCAACAGCGGTGCTGGCCTGACATTCCCGGCCGGCACGGTCGTGACCGGCAACACCGATCAGCTCGGTTCGGTCACCGGCCGGTTCGGTTACACCTGGGGTCCGGCGCTGCTGTACGCCAAGGGCGGTTATGCCTGGCGTGATAATCCCAACGTCGGTGTCAGCTTCGCCGGTACGCCGGTCGCGTTCACCACCGACGGCAGCCATCGGGATGGCTATACGGTGGGCGCCGGCCTCGAATACATGTTCGCTCCGAACTGGTCGGCCAAGGTCGAATACCAGTACTATAATTTCGGCAGCACCACCTTCACCGGCGGCCCCGCTGAAATCGTTGGGTCCAGATTCCGGGACGACGAGCATACCGTCAAGGCCGGCCTGAACTACCGCTTCGGCTGGGGTGGCCCGGTCGCTGCGCGGTACTGATCCGGATTTGCTTCACGACGAAAAAGGCCGGCTCCCGCCGGCCTTTTTTTGGCGTGATGGTGATCTTGGGGTGATGGTGATCGCGCGCGCGACCAATTATTTTTGGCCAAAAATAATTTTTGTCGTCGGCGAAACTTTTACGCGCGATCGACTATTGTGCCGTTGCCGGTTGGTGGACAATAAACATGCGTGCTTTTGCGATAGGGCTGATTTTTTCTGCGGTTGCCCTGCCGTGTTTTGCTCAAACCATCCTGAAATCAGAGCCGCTGTTCCTCGCGCCTTACGAGGTCGCCTTCGTGCAGGACGCTTCCTGTCCTTACGGCCAGGTCCTCAAGGTGACGGGCGCCATCAGGGGACTGCATCGCAGGAAAGCCTGCGTGACGCTCGCCGCCGAGCAGGCGTCGCTGGCGGTGGCAACGCCCTAAAGCATTTTCTGGCGAAGCAGGTAACGGTTCGCGCCAGGAAAAAACGCGTCAAACCAAGCCCTTTCCGGCGAAATCTCAGCTTTTTGTCATGCAGGCAGAGGCGGCGACCGAAGGGCGCCAGCGAAGAGCTCTGGCCGCACCTAGGAACGCAACTGAAATTCCAGCGGCGCGTCCCGCTCGGCTTCAGCCCGGTTTTCGACGGGATCTTCCTGCGGGTCCGGGCGGCAAGGCCTGATCTCGTAGTCATTGTCCAGCACCGGCCGTGGCGCCGGCTTTTCCTCTTCGGATACCGCGTCGACCACCAACCCGCTTTGCCGGGCGAGCTTCCAGACGTCCGCCTCGGTGGGATAGGTCTTGCTCAGCCTGGCCTCGTGGCAAAACAGCGCGTAGGGCATTCGATAGGCTCCACTCAACCACCCCAACGCGGGCGGCGGGATCAGGTTTCAGCTTGGCGCTGCCAAGCGGTTCACGGCCAAGTGAACGATTTGGTGAGCAATTTTAAGGCGCGGAGGGGGCGGACTTCTGGTCGGGAGTCCCTGAGTCGTAAACGAGTCCTGAATCCCGCCAAAAATAATCCCCGAGACTCCCGGGCTAGAATCGCCCGATGTTTTTGCCATGACGGGAACGATCCTTCAGACCTCCTGCGAACGCCTGCCCATCGTCCTGGCGGTGGCGCTGCTGGGGGCGTGTGTGGCCAATCTGGTGCTGGTATGCGCCTGGCTGTAGGCGGTTGACGCCGCGCCCAATCCACCCATCATGCCAAAAAGCAGCAGGGGCTGGGGGAGGCCGGAATGATCGAGGCGCTGAAACAGCGGGTCAATGCCGATGAAGCGCTGGTCAGGCGCGGACGCTATCTGACCACGACATTCCTGCTGGAAGTGGGCCAGACCGCCTGGCTGATCGCGATCTACGAGGGCTGGGTCGTATCGGTGACGTCAGGGCCGTTCGTCATGCCGTCGTCTTCATTTGCCCTGCGTGCGCCCGAAGACGAATGGGCAAAATTCTGGACCAGCCGGCCGCCACCGGGCTCCAATGATTTGATGGCGCTGATCAAGCGGCGTGTGCTCAGGGCCGAAGGCAATTTGCAGATCTTCATGGCCAACCTTCGCTATTTCAAGGAGGCGCTGGCCAAGCTGCGCCCAACGGGAGTTGCGGCATGAGCGCGCAATTCGAGCCGATCACCGGCCGCTATATGCATCTCGACCTGTTCGGCCGGCATCATCGCATCTATGTCGAGGAAGCAGGCAAGGGCACCCCGCTGCTTTGTCTGCACACCGCCGGCGCCGACGGGCGGCAATACCGCGCGCTGATGAACGACGAACGGGTCACCTCCCGCCATCGCGTCATCGCTTTCGACATGCCCTGGCATGGCAAGTCGTCGCCGCCGTCAGGCTGGCACAATGAGGAATATCAGCTCACCTCGGCGCAATACACGAGCATGATCCTCGAGATCATGGCCGCGCTCGAACTGGACCGGCCGATCCTGATCGGCTGCTCGATCGGTGGACGCATCGCGCTCCATCTGGCGCTGGAACATCCGGAAGCGTTCCGCGCCATCATTGGCCTGCAGGCCGGCGCGCATGTCGATCCCTATTACGACCTGAATTTCCTGCACCGTCCTGACGTTCATGGCGGCGAAGTTTCGGCCGCCATCGTCTCCGGATTGGTCGGGCCTGACGCGCCCGACGACGCGCGCTGGGAGACGCTGTGGCATTACATGCAGGGCGGGCCAGGCGTCTTCAAAGGCGATCTGTATTTCTACAAGCTTGACGGCGACATCAGGAGCCGCGTCGAGCAGATCGACTCCCGCCGCTGTCCGCTGTTTCTGCTGTCAGGCGAATACGATTATTCCTGCACGCCGGAAGAAACCCTCGCTGTCGCCAAAAGCATTCCCGGCAGCGAGGTAACCATCATGAAAGGCCTCGGCCATTTTCCGATGAGCGAGAACCCGGGCGAGTTTCTGAAACATTTGCTGCCGGTGCTGGCGAAGATCGCAGGATAGCTCGGTGCTTCGGGCTTCAACGTCTTATCGCCCATGGTCTGCGTGCAAACGCTGGGCTTGCCGCGAGGGAAGGCTGATCCCACTTTTCAGCAAATCAGGCAGGCGGGTTTACGCCGGACGCGCAGCGTGGCGGTCGCTGGCATCAACTTTGGAGCGGGTTATCTGCGCGGGTTATCGGCCCGTGCTGACCAGTGCTTCAAGCTCCTTCGGCGCTTCGGCCGAGCCCCAATCCGACGCTCTCTGGTACCAGGTCCGTGCGCGCGCAACATCCTGCAAGGAGGGGTTGGCGCCGACCTGGTTGATCACGATCGGGTCGAAGGTCGCAGCCAGAGCAAATGCCGCCCGTGCGTCATGCGCTTCGGCTGCACGCTGAAACAGCAGGCGCGCGGCCGCAAAGTCACCATTGGTCGCCAGTTCCTCGCCGCGCTTGATGAGGGCTGCGATCTCGGCTGGGGGGAGTTGCCGCACCGGATTTTGTGGCGCGGCAGTGGAGGCGGTGGGCAATTCGGCCATTGCCGTCTGAACTTTTGCAGCCGCATCGGGAACGACAGCCGTCGTCAATGGCGGGCTTGCCGGAACAACGCTCGGAACGACCGCTGCGCTCGGCGTCGGTGTCGGTGCCGTGACGTTGGCGCTGGGCGGTGCCGGTTCGCTGATGGCGCTCGCATCGTCCCGGGCGACGATGGCCGGCGTCATCTGCCTTTGAGAAATTGGACTAACGGTGGTTTTTACCGATTGAAGAAATGCAGACAGGTACGAGGCGCCGCCACCGTCAGCAGGGCGCGCCAGGTCTCGCGACGCCGGAACCATAATGACGAAAAAAGACGCCACGCCGGCGGCCACGCAGATGGCGGCGGTAAACCGCGCCGCGACGCCGAACACGGCGGGTTTTCCGGTCCGCTCGCGTGGGAAAACTTCTGCCTCATAGGCGGGCAAGAACTCGTGCGCGGAGACGGGCTCTTGCGGCCGTCGCAGGGCTTCCGCCACGGCGCGCTCCAGTTCCGCGGCATCGTGAACACGCCGCCAGCTCCCAAAATCTGCTCGCCTTGCCCGCTCTTCTTCTTCGGACAACGGCTGGGTGGCTGGAAAGTCGTCGGGACGCGCACGTAACCAGCGCGGCGCATAGTATTGCGGATTATTGGGATCAAGATCTTCTGGCGGATCCAGGGTACTCATATGCAACTCCTACAACACTCGGCCGTTACGCAGCGGAGGCCGATCAACTCTGCAATCAAGGAAGCTGTGGACTTGGTCTGGGTAGGCGGGGGGAGAGAGCTGCGCGGCAGCTAGACGCTTCAAATGGCAGGGATATCTGACGTCGGGTTGAACTGGTAGTGGGGCCAAAGCGTCGCGACGGTTGAATCGAGCAAGCACTGCACAATACAACCGGCCTAGGCCCGCGAGAAATATCTCGCAGCCGCCCTGTCCATAGCCCTTCCATCGCCTACGTCCCCATCGGCAAAGGTCGCGACCGATTAAGTAATCAGCCGATAACTAGACTTGCAACTGGAAGGTGCACGCCATTGTGGCCGAAATTAGACTAAAGTTCCGCGGCCGCCGACCGCCGGAACCTGGAAGGACGTCGAAGCGTTGCGTTGCATTTTTTTGACATCGCAGTGGCCCTGCGGCAATCGGCCCTTCACGGGAACCGCGCACGTGACGCGGCGAGCTCAAAAGCATTGTGCTGCAGGGCTAACCGAGTGCCACGCGTTGTTCGCTTGGTGGATGAACGTGACCGTTGTCCGGGGCGCCTGACCGAACCGCAATATTATTAACGGTTCGTTAACCAAGATCGCCCAATCCTTAACGAATTAACCAATTCGGGACAGCGAGTCGGCGGTCATGAGCGCAAAGGCGGAGCCACAACGTCAGCTACTACGCTTTCACGGCCGGTCTTTTGTCGCCTTTGTGTTTTCGCCGGTCGTGCCGATCATGGGCTGGCTTGAGGAATTGGACACGACGCTGACGCGTTCGCCGGGATTTTTCACCGGCCGGCCGGTGGTGCTCGATCTCTCGGCGGTCGAGCTCAGCCAATCCGCCATTGCTCACCTGATCTCCAGTCTTCAAGAGCGGAATATCCGCGTTCTCGGCGTCGAGGGCGTGAACGAAGGTCAACTCGATTCAAGCATGCCGCCGGTGCTGACGGGCGGACGCCATTGTTCGATCGAGGACAGCAAGCCGAAAACCAAAGCGCACCCGGCGTCGCTGCTGCTCGAGAGCCCGGTCCGGTCGGGACAGTCCATCGTGTTTACCGAAGGCGACGTAACCGTGTTGGGCTCGGTCGGATCAGGCGCCGAGATCGTCGCGGGCGGCTCGATCCATGTTTACGGGACGCTTCGCGGCCGCGCCATGGCCGGCGTCAACGGCAACTCAACGGCGCGAATTTACTGCCAGAAGATCGAAGCAGAGCTGCTTGCGATCGACGGGTACTACCAGACCGCGGACGAAAT
The DNA here is from genome assembly GCF_900105125.1 of Bradyrhizobium canariense. NCBI lineage: Bacteria > Pseudomonadati > Pseudomonadota > Alphaproteobacteria > Hyphomicrobiales > Nitrobacteraceae > Bradyrhizobium > Bradyrhizobium canariense. The sequence continues at coordinate 532,396 of NZ_LT629750.1, forward strand.
CGACGCCGCGCTACGAAATCAGCCAGCTCAAGCCTGGCTTGACGGCAACGTCATGAAAATCACACCGCTGAACTAAGCGGCGAAGGAGGATAGTATGGCCAAAGTCTTGGTGGTGACGTCAGGCAAAGGCGGCGTTGGAAAGACCACTTCAACCGCTGCACTCGGTGCGGCGCTCGCCCAAAGCGGGGAACGAGTCGTTGTCGTGGACTTCGACGTCGGGCTGCGCAACCTCGATTTGGTCATGGGCGCAGAGCGACGGGTGGTGTTCGACCTCATCAACGTGGTGCAGGGGGTTGCGAAGCTTTCGCAGGCCCTGATCCGGGACAAGCGCCTCGAGAATCTGTGGCTGCTGCCCGCATCGCAAACCAGAGACAAGGATGCCCTGACCGACGAGGGGGTCCGGCGCATCATCGCGGATCTGCGAACCAAATTCGATTGGATCCTCTGCGACAGCCCCGCGGGCATCGAGCGAGGGGCGACACTTGCGATGCGGTATGCCGACGAAGCGGTTATCGTGACCAATCCCGAAGTATCGTCGGTGAGGGATTCCGACCGGATCATCGGGATGCTCGACTCGAAAACCGTCAAGGCGGAGAAGGGCGAGCAGGTGAAGAAGCACGTCTTGATCACCCGCTATGATACGGCCCGTGCATCGCGTGGAGAGATGCTCAGCATCGATGATATTCTCGAAATCCTCGCTACCCCGCTTCTGGGCATCATTCCGGAAAGCCAGGATGTGCTGAAGGCATCAAATGTGGGCTCGCCCGTCACCCTCAACAACGCTGCCAGCGCGCCGGCCCGGGCGTATATCGATGCCGCCCGGCGTCTGAACGGGGAGACTATTGCCATGATAGTGCCGAGCGAGCGCAAGGGCTTCATGGATCGCTTGCTTGGACGGAGGGCCGCATGAGCATGAACCTGTTGCGGCTCCTCGGCCGCCGCACCGGGTCCGCGCCTGTCGCGCGGGAACGGTTGCAGATCCTGCTGGCGCATGAACGAGGAATGCGCGGCCAGCCGGATCTGGTGGGGATTCTGCGGGAAGAGATCCTTGCCGTGGTCTCGCGGCATGTCATGCTCGATCCGGAAAAGGTTCATGTCAAAATGGACCGCGGCAAAAGCGTATCGACGCTTGAGGTCGATATCGAACTGCCGAACGGATTTGATCAACGGACGCGATTGCCGGCGAATGCACTTGCCTAGCTTCTAGGAGGCTGTCGGACGTGACGCTTCGCGAGGTCGTTTGCAGCGCAGCTACTTGACGGGCTGGTAATTGGTGAACAGGTCAACCGCGCTCTGAGGCGCATTGTCGTCGAAGAACAGCTTGAGGTTCCGGTCCGACTCCGCAGCAGTGGACGCGCTACGGGGAAAGAGGTCCTTTTCATATGCGATAAGCGCGGCCTCAACATCACCGGGGTTGGCGGCGATGGCCTTCCCGAGTTCAGCGCCATCGTACATGGCGAGGTTGGCCCCTTCGCCAGCGAACGGCGACATCAGGTGCGCGGCATCGCCGAGCAGTGTCACCCCAGGTACGCGGTCCCATCTGTGCTCGACCGGGAGCGCATGGATAGGGCGAGGCACAGGGTCGGTCTCACTTTTGGTGATGAGTGCTGTCAACTCCGGAGCCCAGCCGTCGAATTCCGCGGCGACGCGGGCCAACGCCGTCACCGGGTTGGAGAAGTCGATGCGGGCCATCCAGTCCTCCGGCTTGTTCAACGCCGCGTAGGCATGCAGCGCGCCATTGGCCTCGCGGTGCGCGAGGATGCCTTTGCCCGGCGCAATCGCCATCAGCGTGCAACCGCCAACCGCTTCCGCGCTCGCCTTGTAACGGGTGTCGCTATCAAACAGGTAGGTCTCGATGAATGACGTGCCGACATAGGCCGGTTTTGCCTCGGAAAGAAGTGGACGAACTTTGGACCAGGCGCCGTCCGCGCCGACGAGAAGGTCGGTCGTCACTGTCGAACCGTCATCGAAGGTCAGCGCGTGCCGCCCGCCGCCGAGCGGAGACACCGCTGTGACCTTGTGCCCCCAGCAAATCGTGTCGGCAGGAAGTGAGTCGAGCAGAATCCGGCGAAGGTCTCCTCGGTGTACCTCAGGTCGGCCGCCGTTGCCCTTGTCGGGCTCGTCAAGCAGGACGTTGCCGTCCTTGTCGAGTACCCGCTGCGCCTCAGCGCCAGCGAGGATGATCCCGAGGAACTCTTCGAAGAGTCCCGCTGCCTTGAGTGCGAGCTGCCCATTGTATTCGTGAATATCGAGCAAGCCCCCCTGCGCGCGCGCTCGCCGAGGTTTCCGCTTCGTAGATTGTCGCTGCAATACCGTTGATGTGGAGGACGCGGGCAAGTGTCAGGCTACCAAGCCCGGCACCGATGATCGCGATTGGAGTATTTATCCTGATTCCTTCGTGGTCCGAGGCCGCCACCGGGAACTCGCGGAGAGGGTTATGGAACGTCATTCCATACGGCTTGGAACGGCGTTCCATATATGTCAAGATGAAGCATGGTCAAAAAATCACTCAAAAAATCACATGCCACGCGACGACGGGAGGAAGCGCTCTCGCGGGATCGCATTATTGAAGCGGCGATCGCGATCCTGGACAGCAGTGGAGAGGACGGTCTGACATTCCGCACCCTGTCCGAACGGCTCGCCACGGGCCCTGGTGCTATTTATTGGCACATCGCCAACAAGAGCGAGCTGCTGACCGCCGCCTGCGACGCTATCGTCGCCCGCACGATGAACGCGCCCTTGGTCGGCGCGACGCCGGAGGCAACCATTCGCGCCCTCGCGCTGGGCATGTTCGACGCGATCGACGCGCATCCGTGGGTTGGCTCGGCACTCACACGTGCCCCCGGACAGTTGCCCATGGTGCGGATTCTCGAAGCCATAGCCCAGCAGGTTCGCGCGCTTGGCGTGCCGGACCAAGAACAGTGGGCAACGGTGGGGGCGTTGCTGAACTACATCCTTGGCGTCGGTGGGCAGAACGCGGCCAACGGGCAACTCGCCCGGACGCGAGGCGTCGACAGATCCGACTTCCTGGAGGCGGTGTCGACCGCCTGGTCTCAGCTCGATCCGGATCAGTACCCGTTCACACGCAGCGTAGCCGGACAGTTGCGCGCGCACGACGACCGAATGGATTTTCTCGCCGGGATCGATCTCATCCTCAGAGGTATCAGGGGTTTGCGGACCGATCGCATCGATCTGGTGTAGGTGCCTCAATACGCGTCCGCAACGCGTTCAAGACAAGAGAAAACGCGGGCGACGGCTGGGCGCCGGCTCGGGTCGTACAACTGGTCGCCAGAGAGCCTGTTCGGCGCTGACCACATCGGAAACGAGAAATCCTTCGGGGGCTGGGTGCTTTTAATTTGAGCGGGGCTTTGTGCGTGTCACGGTCCCTCAGGTATCTCGATCGCGCCGGCCCTCGTTACCGCTGCGGCGGTGATCATCCCGCTGCCACGCTGGTGATTGGACGGTCCAAAGTCGCCGAAAAGGATAATGCCCTGACCCACGACCGCGACAATCAGGGCTACGATCACGGGTATGAATGAGCTGTTCCGATGCATGTGCGTGAACTCTGTTACCTCACTGCAGCTGAGGTAGTGTGCATTGCGGAATTCGACCATCACGCAGCGTTCACAATGTCGCGCGTTGCGGTGCCCGCAAGCCGCGAAATCTATTTGCGAAATTTATTAAGGTGTCCTGGCCGACATGGTTTGTGGTGCGGCCACGTGAGGTGCCGGCTCTGACGGAGTTGCGACCGCGCCAGCTCTCGACACCACCGACGCCGTGATCATCCCGTCGGCGCCTTGCGAATTACCGTCAGTTCGGAAGTCCATCAGAAAGATGGCAACGACACCGGCCGCCGCGATCAGCGCGGCAATGGCCATCGGGACGAGATCATTTCTGTTGTTGTTCATGGGGGCCAATCCGTTGCCCGGATTACCGGGGAGGATCGTATCGGCCGCCAAAGGTTAACTTTTTCCTACTTTCGGAGGGGCACCGAAGTGTTCCACAGGGAATTGACAGAGAGCGGATGCCTGACGTGGCGGGACCGGCTGTTGCCGCCCAGCAACTAAATTTTTGTTCCTGCCACGGAACCGGCGTATTTCCATTTACGTCAGGCGCAAGGTGGCTTTAGCTTTTCGTTACCGGGCGGGGGCGAATTTCATAAACAATCAATTTTCTAACCCGGTGAGCCGCAGCGCGAAAATGCCTGCGGCTTTTTCGTTGGGTTAGATGCGATGATGCAAAATCAGCAGGATGAGCTTCAGCGCACCTGCTGACCGAAACCCTGCCTGATGACCTCTGCATTTTCATGAACCACCTTATTGGCAAGACCGATGAAGATCGGAATGGCCACGATCAACAACAAGCCCATTACCACGCGCGGGCGACTGAGACGCCGCTTCGGGCGCTTGAGGTGATGTACGTTTGATCGGCTGGTGTTCTTTTCAGTTTCCATTCGGTTGCCAATAGCACGTCTTACGTTCCTTCAGCGGGAATAAGTCTTGAACCTTCCGCGCAACGCCAGTCTGATTGGCGGCTCCGACGGGGCTGCGGCGACGCGGGCATTGCCGGCTAAACAGCTGGTGCCGGTTGAGAGGATTGAACTCCCGACCTTCGGTTTACAAAACCGCTGCTCTACCGCTGAGCTAAACCGGCCAACAAAACCATCTCGATATCAGTCGATATCTGGAGAAGTTCTGTCACTTTGCTGTCTCCTGCGATCGCTACCGACCGCAAGATGCGCCGTCAAATACCAGAGTTGCTTGCCAAGGGCTACAGGCACGAAACGCGCCCCGAAGGCATGTCCTTGATGGCGCGGGATGCTACATTCCGCCGGCGGAATCAAGGGTGGTTGAGGAGATGCAAGATGATCGGCAGGCTGGTTTTCGTTGCCGTCCTGTCGCTGCCTGTCATCTCCGGACTAACCGGCGCCCGCGCCGCGGATCCGGCGTTTTGCAAGCAATATGCCCGGGCCGCACTCGTGCAGGTGCGCGGGGCATTGGAAAACTCCCGCTGCGGCGCAGGCTTGCAGGGAGCGCGCTGGTCGACCGAGTTTCCGGTCCATTACGAGTGGTGCCTTGGTGCGTCGCTTGACGCCACCGGCGCCGAAAGGGATGCGCGCACACAGTATCTGAAGACCTGCGCTGGTCGATGATCCCATACGCGGACACGGACTGGACATGAAAAAAAGGCGGCCGGAGCCGCCTTTTTCATTTTCGCCTTCGTGATATCCAAGCTCACTCGGAAGGCTAATTCGCCGATGACTTACTGGCAGGGGTGCCTGCGGCCGTCTTCGCCCTTGAACCACGTCCCGGGCTGACAGACGAAGCCGTTGCGCTGGGCGTAGGTCTGGTTATTCCAGCCGTTATTGTCCCAGCCATTGTTGTAGCCGTTGTTATAATAGGCATAGGAGTCACGGTGGAACGGCGCTGTGGCAATCGCGCCGGCCGTACCCACCGCGGCATCGGCTGTGGCTGCTGCGCCCCCGACCACGCCGGCTGCGACATCGCCCGGCGCGAAGCCTGAATCATGGCGGCGGTTCCAACCGTTATCGTTCCAGGAATCGTGCCAGCCGTTGTTCCAGCCATTGTTGTTCCAGCCGTTATTATTCCAATCGTTCTGACTGGTCCGGTAGGCGGAGCGGCGCTGGTAGTCTCCGGTGTAGGGGTTGCCGGGGCCCGTATTCTGGCAATTGGCGTTCGGGTAGAACTGCGCGCACTTGCCGGGGTTGGTAATCACCTGCTGCGCCATTACCGGGCTCGCCAGTGCCGATGAAAGAACCACGGCGGCGGCGCCGAGAAGTTTGAGCTTTGTCATGAGCTTTCTCCGTTGTGCTGAGGCACGAGGCTAAGCGCGGTTCGGATCGCCATTTTGAGAGGTGTGCCGATTTTTCCGCGCAAGGTTTGTTGAAGCCGACGTCAGGTTGCGCAAACGTCGCCGAAGCAGAACCGGCTGCGACAACGGAGGTTCCGAATTCGTTTTTCGCGATGTTCAAACCGACGTGAAGTTCCATCTCCGCCGATGACCAAGAGGGTTTGCTGAGCGCATGAGGCCGGCGCTGTCGCGGCCAGGCGTTGGCGTAAACGTCGCGGCCGTTAACGTTTCGATAGCGCGATCAGTGGCAATTGAGCGAGCGCCGAAGCTTGCACATTAGGCTTACCGGCGGTTTCGGCCGCAGCCTTAACCCTTCGGTTCGGACCTTGGGCTAGGCTGCCTGACAAATCGGGACTTCAAGCAATGCGCGCTGGACTCGCACTGGCCATTCTGATCGTAACGGCGCTGCCGGCTTGCGCCAGCGAGGGGTTCAACATCGTCATTCCCGGCCGTCCCGGCGTTCCCATCATCATCAATGGCGTCGACGCATCCTATGCGGTCGTCGAAGGCGAATGGGGACTGGGCAAGGGCAACCCCATGCAGCCCACCGTCTATGGTGGTCGTCCCGTCGAGCCCGAGCCGCCTGTCGGTCACTATTATCCGACGCTTGGCCGCACGCCGGGCTATGGGCGTCTTGAAATCGATCCGCCGTCGAACCGTACCCTGCCGAAACCGGCGGAGAGCTATCATCAATCCTGGTCCGCGCAGTCAGCTCCGCCGCCGAAGACGCAGCCTGAGGTGCCGTTTTATCCGCCGCAGGTGATCGTGGCGCCACCGAACGGTGGGGCAGGCACGATGCGGGAGCCCGAACGTCAACGCGGCGAACCTCAACCACAGCCGCTAGAAAGGCCGCGGAAGCTTCCGAAGTAAATCGACCACAACAAAAAAACATCGACAGGAGAGAGTAATGCGTCAGATGATTTCAGGATTGGCGGCGGCCGTCGCGATGATGGCCGCAAGTGCCGCGCCGGCCATGGCGTGCGGATTCGGCTACGGCTCCTGCGCGTACTACGCTCCGGTCCCGGTCTATTCGGGGTGCAACACGGGATGCGGCGGCTGGGGCTATGAGCGGCTGTCCGATCCGGTCGAGCAATATCACCACGCTGCCGTTGCGATGCCGCAATATTACTATGTCGACCAGGGCCCGACCTATACCGGTCCCGGTGAGTTCGCGCCGTTCCCGACCTATCAGGAAAGCGCGCTCGGCTGGCATGCGTATCGCCACAACCCTTACTACTATGGCTACGATGGCGGCCGTTACGCAAACGCCACCAGCCATTACTACGACGGTGCGCCGAACGCTTCAGGGCCAGTGATCTACCGCTATCACGGGCATTCGTGGCACGCCCATAGCGGCTATCGGTATTGGCACCATCGCAGCATCCGTTACGGCTACGACGGGGCGCCGCATCGTTACAGCTATCGCTACAACACGCATCGCCGCTACTACTGATCAGCTTAAGCGTTTTCGAGCGAAGGGGTTGCCGGTTCGCGCGAAGAAAACCCGTCAAAAAATAAAGCCCACTTCTGAATACGATCGACGCCCGTTCGCGATCACCGCGAGCGGGCGTTGCATTTGAGGAGCCTTCAGCCCATCAGGCCGAGCCGGCTGGCGCCGATATAGAGCGCGAGCACGGCGGCGTTCGAGACGTTCAGGCTTTTGATTTCGCCGGGCATATCGAGCCGCGCCACCACGCTGCAGGTCTCACGCGTCAATTGCCGCAAGCCCTTGCCTTCCGCGCCCAGGACCAGCGCCAGAGGCTGCCGCAAGGTCACCGCGCCAAGATCCTCGCTACCCTGGCTATCAAGGCCGACCGTCATGAAACCCTGGTCATTCATTTCAGTCAGCGCGCGGGCAAGATTCTGCACCGTGACCAGCGGCACCAGCTCCAGCGCGCCTGAGGCGGATTTCGCCAGCACGCCGGTCGCCTCCGGGCTGTGACGCGCCGTGGTGACGATGGCCTTAACCGCGAACGCCGCCGCCGAGCGCAGGATGGCACCGACATTGTGCGGATCGGTGATCTGGTCGAGCACCAGCACGATGCCCTCCTGGGGCAGCTCATCGATGTCAGGCGAGGGCAGGGGATCGGCCTCGGCCAGCAGGCCCTGATGCACCGCGTCGGGGCCGAGACGCTGGTCGATCAGCGCCGGCCGCACGATCTCCGGCGTCACGCGGGTGTCGATATTCTCGTCGGCCAGGCGCCGCGCGGCGTTTTCAGACAGCCACAGCTTGCGAATCGTCCGCTGCGGGTTGGCAAGCGCCGCCGCCACGGTGTGCCAGCCATAGAGGATAATCGGCCCGTCGGCCGACATACCGCGGTCGCGCCAGGCCGGACGGCCCGATTCGTGGCGCTTTTCCGCTGGTTTGCCGCCGCCGCGGCGGAATTGCTGCTTTCGATCACGATCACCCATGAAAGGCTTGTCTCACGGGTTCCGAATAATGGCAATTTGGACCAGCCGATGGCCCATATTGCTGTTTGCCATTGGTTGACTTTGCCATGGCGCTTCCCGCATAAACGCGCCCGACCGGACGCTCGCCATCGGCGGCCGGTTCTACGTCATCCGTGGTCCTGTCCGCCGCCGTTTCGGTGGATGCGCTATCGATGCTGTTGAGCGGGGGAGTGTCCCGAGTGGCAAAGGGAGCTGACTGTAAATCAGCCGTCTTATGACTTCGAAGGTTCGAGTCCTTCTTCCCCCACCAATTATTTCAATAACTTACCCTTATCTCTGCTTCCCAATCGAATTCTGCTTCCCAGGCTTGGGAAGCCTGTGGGAAGCAATTCGCTCCTTGAAGTCCCCGCCCGACGCGCCAAGCGATCGTACCTCTGCTCCGGCGCGGGTGAATAGGGGTGGAACCGTTCGGATATTCGCAGCTTTACGTGAGGGTGCAGCAAATTGGGGCGGACCGGAGATGGTCGTTCGCATGGTTAGCGTCTTGGCGGTTGTTTTGGGACTGTCCACGAACGCATTTGCCGGTGAACGGACCGGCATCCTCCATCGCATGTCCTGCACGATGGTTCGGTATTACGTTGCGCTTTATTCGGCCTCTGCCGCCGAGCAATATGCTCGAAGCAAGGGTGCCAGCGATGCCGAGGTTGAGGCCGCACGGCACTGCATGAAGCCCGAGGCCGCTCAGACAGCCTCGCTAGCGCGATAGCTTGGAGCTTGTTCGGGTGCTCACCGAAGGCAAATATTCCGCGTGGTTTAAAACGCCGATCGGCGAGGGCGCTGGGGTGGTGGATTTTGGCCCCAATGGCAAGCTGAGCGGGGGTGATAGCACGTTCACTTACGCCGGACATTGGGAGCAAGACGGCGAGCGGTTCAAGGCTACGGTATTCGCCAAGCGAATAGCGCCGGGTCCGCCCGGCGTGTTTGGGATGGACGAAGTTGATATCACCGTCGCTGGCTACTCGGACGGCGGCGCGTGCGCTTCCGGCACTGGCTTTGCAAAGCAATCGCCGGGTTTGAAGTTGGAGTTCGTGCTGGTCCGCATAAGCGACGACGGCCAGTCATAGCCACCCGCACTTGAGCTTTGATGGCGATGTGCCTTAGCGCGGAGTCCAGGCTGCGCGCCGGGCTGGATCGCGGGCTGCTGACCGGGCATACTTGCCCGATGAAGCAAATCCTTGCCAGGCTGGCCTTGTTCACCGTGACCGCCGCAGTCGCCGCGATTTGGCTCGCGTATGTCTTCCACAATGAATTCGGATTACCTCGCCACGCCGTCCGTAGCGACGCACTGCTATCCGCCGCTCTCGCGGGCGGCCTGCTTATCATCGGCCTGTATAGTCACCGCTTGGGCAGGCGGAAGTGATGAAGCCGGCGGCTTGCTCGTCGCTTTGCTTCACGTTGCGGTAGAGGTCATGATCCCAAGATCGGTGGTTTGGCCGCTCTTCGCATGACGCCGGACGAAAAGCGTCCGCATGGGCATGGCGTTCGATTGAATCGAAAAACCCGCCGGCGTAACCGGCGGGCTTCACACTGCGATCGGGCTTGAGGCCGTCGCCTTGCTCTAGTGGTGACCTCCGTGGCCGCCGCCTCCGTGCCCACCGCCTCCGTGGCCGCCACCGCCGCCGTGGCCACCACCGCCGTGGCCGCCGCCAGGATGTCCTCCACCAGGATGTCCTCCACCTGGGTGGCCTCCGCCGGGTCTTCCGCCACCGGGGTGACCACCCGGGCGTCCGCCGGGGCGCCCGACCACTCGGCCTCCGCCATGTCCCCAGCCATGCCATCCGGCGCCGCCACCCCAGCCCAGGCCGCGGCGGAAGGCGTAGCCGCACCAATAGTAGCCGGGGCCACGCCAGCCGTCGTCGTACCAGCAGTAGTTTCGGCCGCCGTAGATGAACTGGGTCTGCTCCAAATCACTGGGGATTGCCGTCGGCGTGAAGCGGTCGACGGGCAGAGCGTTGGCCTGTCCGACGGCGCCTAGCAGGGCAAGCGAAGTCGTTACGGCATAGATCCATGGTCGCATGAGCATGTCCTTTTACTTTCTATTGAGGCGGGGAATAGCTTGAGGCTCGATGGGGGGGACGGGCAGGGCCAACTACAGGGGGTTCTGCCAGCCATAACGCGGAAGTGTCCCGTTTGATCCAACCCAATCTCGAATTGCTTGGGTCCAGATTAGGTCCACCCGCTCCCGCTCAGTCAAAACCCGCCGGCATGGCCGGCGGGCTCTTTTTGCCAACATCCGCGCCCGCAGCCGCCACATTAAGGCCTTTGGGTTGCCACAGCCCGATGACAAAAGCCGAGGCTGTTGGCCTATCAACCGCCGCATCGCTGCATGCGATGCCCAGCTTGAAGGGTTGGCCTCATGACGAATGTCGACCTGGTTTTTATTGCGACAGCCATCGTAAGCGTCATCGTTCTTACAGGCGCATCGGCAGCCATGATCCTGCATTGATGCGACAGCTCTGAAGTCCGGCGGGCGGCCCGGCTCACCTTTTGAATCGGCTCACCCATGCCAACTGCAAAGGTCCGCGCGACCACGATCCTCGGCGAGTTCGAGCAAGCCCATGCCGAACTTGTCGGCAAGGCCGTGGTCCTCAGCGACGGAAAGGCCGGTACGGTGGAGAGCGTCTGGCTTGACGAAATGCACGGACTGCGAATCTCCATCCGAGGCCACGATGGAAAATGGCCCGTCTCAACCATCAAGTTCGCGCAGGCGGAATGAGACGGTCGAAAAAGACACGCTCGCTGTCGCCGCGCGATAGCGCCCCCGGTGCGCGTTTAAGGTTGGAGCTCGCCGAAGTGCCGCCCGGCGGCGAGGCGCACCCATCAACCTTCGTGAGAGCCGCGGCTTGCGTTGTCCAGCCACTGTTGGGTCTGTTCGTCGGTCCAGCCAGGAATCGCGAAGCCTGTCGGGGCGGTCACATGTTGGCCGGGACCTACACGTTGGTGCGTGCGCAAGTGGATCCCGGGCCGTTTGAAGCGATGCACCGTCGCGGCGTCGGCAGAAGCGCACAAAGTGATCAAGAGGCCTAAGGCCAAAGCAGATCGCATCGCATTTGCTCCGGTTGGTATTGCGCAAAGGGCTATCGGCTGATCATGTGCATACGGGCGGCCTTGGCCCCAAGCTGCAGCGGCTTCACCTTCGTTCAAATCGGCGGAATCATGCCCCGGCTCACCCGCCGCCGAGATCCTGGCGCGACGCAGGTCGCGCGCGGCCGCACGTCTCGGTCAGCTTGATCATGGGCAGGTATAGCGGCCCTTCCGGGATGACCGGAGCTTCGGGGCGTCCTTACGCGTTTGCGCCAGCCGGAAATGAAACGAAACAAAAAAGCAACCGAGTTCAACTAGGGTTCAAGGTTCCCTTTAGGATTGGCGTTCATATTTTCCATGACATCTTCCGCAAATTGTTTGCCGGCGAATCCGGCGCGAGCGGCACGACCGAGATCAAATCGTGACTTCCATCAGCAGCGCAAATCCTCAGGCTACTTTGGCGCAGGCGCAGGCAAAACTCGCCGCCGATCAAGCAGCCAAGGCCGCGGCAGATATCATCGCGGCGGACCAGGTTGCAGTAACGCAAGCCGAAAAGGCACAAACATCGTCCTCGTCCACGAGCACAGGGCTTGTCGACGTTACGGCTTAGGGCGAGAGGCTACTTTTCGGATTCGCCGGTGGCTTCTTGGTCGCCGGTCAAAGCTGGTCGACAATGTTTCCGATGGCAGATGAACACAGAATCGCGCCGCGTCGCCGCGTCCTCAAAGCCGGATCCATCAGTTTCGGCGGCGGGGCGATCGATTGCACCGTGCGCAATCTCTCTGATACCGGGGCTGCCCTCGAGGTGGTGACCCCGCTCTTCATCCCTGACCGGTTCAAGCTGATTGTCCCATCCGACGGCATAAATCGGCCCTGCCACATCGTCTGGCGCAGGGAACGGCGCATGGGCGTGGCTTTCGATTGATGTTTCGGAGGCGAAAGCCGTGCCGAAACAACTAAGGCCACGCGGGCGTTACGCCGCATGGCCTCTGGTGGCGTCTGTCCCGCTCCTCGCAAGATTCCGTCGCCGCTGAGGTAATGCCCCCGGCTGGCAACAGTTCCATCCGACATTGTCTGGCTTGGTGAAAACGCCGGATGGTTGCTTGGGCTATCCGACCCTTAGATTTTCCGCTGACGTTTTGCCGCGATTTTCCTTCTCTTCGTAGCTCACCTTGGCACCCTCATTGAGGCTGCTCAGGCCGGCCTTTTCCACAGCAGAGATGTGAACGAACACGTCTTTCCCGCCATTATCGGGCTGAATAAATCCAAACCCCTTCGTTGCATTGAACCACTTCACAGTACCTGTCGCCACGTCTCTGCTCTCCCTTTGAAACAACGGCGACAACCTAGATGGCGGCGTAGCGCACCGCAAGAAAAACCCGCCCCTCGCGGGGCGGGCTTAAGTTACTTCTCCGCACCATGAGAATGGCCTCAGATGCGAACGGGTAGCGATAACACCAAGGTCTGCCCGGAGCACTACGGCGAAATGCCGCTTATGGACGCAGCGGAGAACCGGCGGACCCTTTTAGGCGGCCTGCAACGGCGGCGGACGCATCGTCGAAACCTGCCGCGGGGCGCGCCCCCGCCGTCGGTCAATCTGTTCGCGGTTTGATCGGAAAAATAAAAGGCGCGACGGGTTTCCCCGTCGCGCCCCAATCCTTGTACTCGCTGGTCCAGGGCTGAGAGCGCCCCGTTGCGAAGCTCAAACAAGCTTAGCGGGCGATCCCAGCGAGGTGACAGCGCTTGGTAAGAGACACTGGATCACCTCCTTTCATTGTTGATGGAAACGTCAGTATAGGCAGCGAATCGCCTCATGTTAAGGGGTGGGTTTCCTGTGGAAGCGGATTGGAACAGCAACCCCTGAGGATGCCTGGGTGTGGCCAATCGAGTGCAGCCATGAGGCACGCCCAATCATTGCAGGGGACCGGTTGAGGCTGTCGGCATGGCGTGATAGTTGATCAGCCAGATGCGGGTGTAGCTCAATGGTAGAGCAGCAGCCTTCCAAGCTGAATACGAGGGTTCGATTCCCTTCACCCGCTCCAAAGTTTTCAATGACTTAGCTCGTCAAGAACTTTTCATTCTGACAAACTGCCGATTTCCATTCTGACAAATGTTCACTTTATGGTCGCCTGCTTGTTCATCCAGCTAGAAATCTGCCGTCGACGGCCATTAATATGTGATCGGACATTGCAAGAATGCCCGGAGCTTGCTCGAGGATAATCCATTGTCACCTGGTCGCGTTTCGCAAAACCGACCGCGGTAGTAATAGGTTAGTACGCGTTTTCCTCATCAAGCGGATCGTATCAAGGAACGCCTGTAAAATCGGTGACGTGTCATCGCGGCGATAGATGCAGTTGAAGTCGACCGTTACAGGTGGCGATCTGTTCAAGCGTAGAAAGGCTACTCCTGGCAGGCTCAACTGTGAGACGGTGGCCGGGACCAGCGACACGCCGAAACCCGCAGCGACCAGAGCGACGGCGGTTACGGAGTCGACCACTTCTTGAGAGATTGCGGGTTGAAAACCCTCCTCAAGACAAAGCGCAAATATCATGTCCATCAAGTTCGGTCTTGGGCCGCTCGCGAAGATCACCATCGGCCGATCGGAAATTTGCTTAAGCGAAATGGAAGACCGCTTTGACAAAGGATCGGTCTCGTTGATGGCAACTACCAACGGCTCGCTCCTTACTTTTTCGTTGGCGATTCCGGCCAGTTTCAGTCCTAGAAGGTTGAATCCGACGGTTACGCGCCGGTCGTAGAGTGCCTCGAGTTGCTTTTCCTTGTTCATCGCGTGGACGATGACGTCGATGTCGGGGAATTGCATCCTGAAGGTATGAAGTAGTTGCGGTACGGCCAGGATATTTGAACCGAAGAGGCCGATATCCAATCGGCCCGATTGCCCGAGGCCCGCCAGCTTCGTGCGCTCCTGGGCCCGTGTTGCAAGCGCCAGGATGTTGCGCGCTTCCTCAAACAGCACTTGGCCGGCGTTTGTCATTCGGACCCCCTTGCGCGTCCGCTGAAACAGGGGGGTACCGACCTCTGTTTCGAGTTGCTGTATCTGCCTCGTCAGCGGGGGCTGCGCCATATTCAATCGAGTGGCCGCGCGGCCGATGTTTGCTTCTTCAGCAACAGCCACGAAATAGCGCAGACGTCGGAGGTCCATGGAATTTCTGATCCAGCATACCAAAAAGGTATCAACGGGCCGTATAACATATATTGGACGGTATCAAAATATGGGGGTACGGCTTCGGAAACCAACCGTCGCCTCATCGAGCGGTGGACCATGAAGATAGGGGAGGACGATGCTCGCCAAGTTCGGTCGAATACTGCTGTCCGCTGCGATGTTGTGCGGCTTTATATCAAAGGCGCAGGCCCTGGATTTTCCTACAAGAGTCGTGCGTCTCATCGTGCCTTACGCACCTGGCGGATCGGCAGGCGCACAAGCACGAACGCTTGCCGAAGAACTGAGCAAAATCTGGAAGCAGCAGGTCATCGTCGAGGACAAACCAGGTGCGGGTACGACGATCGGCGCGGCCTACGTGGCGAGTTCGCCGCCTGACGGCTACACGCTGTACCTGGCTGGAACCTCGCACACTATTTCGCCCAGTCTCTACAGCAGCGTCAGATACGACGCAGTTAAGAGCTTTTCACCGATCTCGCGTGTTGCAACTTCCCCGTTTATCTTGATGGTCAATCCATCGTTGGGAGTTAATTCGGTCGCGGACTTCCTTGCCCTGGCCCGCGCCAAGCCAGGGAAATTAAACTACAGCACCTCGGGCATCGGCGCCGGCCCGCATCTCGCTGCGGAGATGATGGTGGCGGCGACCAAGATCGACGTACGACACGTGCCCTTCAAGGGCTCTGCGCCCGCGATGACGGCGTTGCTGGGAAACTTCGTCGAATTCAGCCTGGGTGACGTCAGCGCGTTGCCAAACATCAAAGCTGGCTCGCTGAAAGCGTTGGCCGTGACGACAGCGAAACGGTTTTCGCAGCTACCGGACGTCCCTACGTTTGATGAGACCATTCAGAAGGGCTTTGAGGTCACGAACTGGAGTTCGATTCTAGCGCCTGCGAATACGCCGCCGGAGTTGGTAGACTTCATCAACCGTTCCATCGCCACTGCGCTGCAGTCGCCCGATGTAAAGAATTCATATGAAGCACAAGGGTTCGAGCCGGCGCCGAGTACGCCCGACGAACTGCGTGATTTCATGACGGCCGAGGTAAAGAAATATCACGACGTGATCGAGCAAGCCGGCATCCAGCGGGAGTGAGATGTCAGGCGATGGACGCGCATCTGTCGCCTTCCGGCGTCGATACGTAAGTTGCAAATGGCTGATCAGTCGGCAATGACGAATTAAACTGCATCCTGATGCATCAATGAGGGAACGGAAAAATGAAGCTAGTAAGTTTCGAACACGGCGGTTCGTGTCACTACGGAGCGGTGAAAGGTTCCAAGGTTGTGGATCTTGGTTCGCGGTTGGGAGGCATGTATCCGACAATCATCGATTTCATTGCGGGAGATGGCTTGCCCATTGCGAAGTCGATCGTCGAGAACGAGCCTGGGGATTTCGACTATAACGATCTGAAATTGTTGCCGATGGTGCCCAATCCAAGCCGCATCATATGCGTTGGTCTTAATTACCATGACCATATCAGCGAAGCGAACCGTCAGCTCAACCGTGCGGACAAGGGATTTGAGCGACCAATGATTTTTGCTCGTTGGCCGGAATCCCTTACCGCCCACGGACAGCCGATCTTTCGGCCCAAGGTCTCGACCCAGCTTGATTACGAGGCCGAATTGCTCGCGGTTATCGGCAAGGACACTGGTCGCTATGTGCCGGCAAACAAGGCGCTTGATTTCGTGTTCGGATATTCGTGTCTCAACGAGGCGTGCCTGCGCGACTATCAGAAGCACAGCCGACAAATCAATCCCGGCAAGAACTTTGAGAAGACAGGCGCGACCGGTCCATGGATCGTGACAGCGGATGAAATCAAGAATCCTGAAAATCTTGATATTGAAATGCGTCTCAACGGCAAGACCATGCAGAAGGCCAATACCAAGGACATGATCCACTCCGTGGCGCAAGTAATCGAATATGTGACGGAATGGATGCCGCTGCGCGCCGGCGATTTGATCGCAAGCGGAACGATGGGCGGGGTCGGTTTTGCGCGGGATCCACAGGTGTTCATGAAACCGGGAGATGTCGCCGAGGTCATCATTGAAGGTATCGGCACTTTGCGCAATGTGATCGAGGACGAGCGGATCTAGGATCGCAACGCTCCGGCGACTTCAGCCCCAAATTTAAGTAACTGGTGATCGTGCACGTCGCGCGGATCGGGAGAGAAAACCAAGCAATGCCACCCAAGGACAAGACCATGCGGTCTGACGATCAATCGATTTCGGTCGGCGTTGATGTTGGCGGCACGTTTACCGACCTGGTTGTTTACGATGCACGCACCAGCGAGGTTCGAACCGCCAAGGTGCTGACCACTCCGCGGGATATCCCAGCCGGAATATTCCAGTCGTTCGATCAGGTTTCGGCAAAGTTATCCGAAGCACAATACGTAAAGCACGGCACAACGACCGCTATTAACACCGCTCTCGAGCGTAGCGGCGCGAAGACCGCGCTGATCACAACTAGAGGCTTCCGCGACATTCTTGAACTCGGCCGTGGAAACCGGCCGGATTCATTCAACCTTTTCTACCAGCGCCTGCCGCCGCTGGTGCCTCGCGACCTTCGCTTTGAAATTAGCGCGCGGATGGATGGTCAGGGAAATGAGATCGCGCCCGTCCTTTTCGATGAGCTGGACGGGATATTGCGTGAATTGACCGCGCAAGGCGTCGAGGCGATAGCAGTGTGCCTGTTGCATGCTTATCGCAATCCGCAGCACGAGCGCGCCGTCGGGGAACACCTCCGCTCGCGATCCTCTCATTTCGTGTCCCTGTCGCACGAACTCTCCCGTGAATGGCGAGAGCACGAACGAACATCGACGGCCGTGGCGAATGCCTATGTCGGTCCGCGAATGGAGCGTTATCTGGAATCTCTTCAGGCCAGGCTGACAAAGGCGGGCCTCGGCGGCACGCTGCTTCTGATGGAATCGAACGGCGGAGTGATGACGGGAGAATTGGCCGCGCAACATCCGGTCTATCTATTGGAGTCAGGACCGGTCGCGGGAGCCGTGGCCGCAGCGGCGCTAACGCGCAAGCTTGGCTACGACAATGCCATTTCGTTCGACATGGGCGGCACAACAGCCAAGTGCACGCTCATCAACAAGGGGCGCATCGAGATCGCTGACATCTATTATGTCGGCGGCTACGAGCAGGGGTATCCCGTTCAGGTGCCCGTGGTGGATATCATCGAAGTCGGCGCGGGTGGCGGAAGTATCGCTTATCTCGATCCTGCGGGCTCCCTGAAGGTGGGTCCGCGCAGCGCCGGCGCGGAACCTGGTCCAGTCTGCTACGGCCGGGGCGGTACCGAGCCGACGATCACCGATGCCAATGCCGCCCTTGGTCGACTGGCGCCGAGCGG
Organism: Bradyrhizobium canariense; assembly: GCF_900105125.1. Classification (NCBI taxonomy): domain Bacteria; kingdom Pseudomonadati; phylum Pseudomonadota; class Alphaproteobacteria; order Hyphomicrobiales; family Nitrobacteraceae; genus Bradyrhizobium; species Bradyrhizobium canariense. Next base: position 550,269 of record NZ_LT629750.1, read on the forward strand.
GTTGCTCGGCGGTGAAATGGCATTGGACACCGAGGCAGCAAAGCGTGCGATCCACGACAAGATCGCAGCACCGCTCGGCCTTCCGGATGTTCAGATCGCAAGCGGGATCATTCGGCTAGCGGTGGTGACGATGTCCGCGGCGGTCCGGCGCATCAGCATCGAGCGTGGCCACGATCCGCGCGATTTCGTTCTCATCGTCAGCGGCGGTGCAGGGCCGCTTCACGCCAGCGCCATCGCGCGGGAACTATCGATCCCGACGGTCCTGGTGCCACCGTTGCCCGGTCATTTTTCTGCATGGGGCATGCTGCTTGCCGATATTCGTTTCGACAATGCCCAGACCTACATTGCCGATTTGGAAACCGCCGATAATCTGGATATCGAGGCGCAGTTTCGATCGATGGAGGAGGCAGCCAGGAAGCGGCTGCGCGACGCCGCGCCGCGGCTTGAGACCATCGAGATATCCCGATTCATCGATGTCCGGTACGCCGGCCAGGAGCATACGGTCAGGGTGCCAGCGCCTCGCGGGTTCTCGTCCGCGGATGCAAAGGCCGTGTTGCACAAGACCTTCATGGAGATGTACGCCCAGCGTTATGGCCACGCCGACCCACGCGGCAAACTGCAACTTGTGACGTTGCGTGTCGTACTCGACGGTCTGGTCGACAAGCCGCGCCTCGAAAGCTTTCGTCCCAAGGCGACCGCGCCGGCGAAACCGGTTGCGACACGGCAGGCCTTCTTCGATGAGTCCGGCTGGGTCGATTGTCCAGTGTATCAGCGTGAAGCGTTTGCGGCTGGCCAGAAGTTCGCGGGTCCGACCATCGTCGTCGAAACGGGCTCCACCACCGTGATCGCGCCGGGAGATCGCGGCGAGATCGACGACCTCGGAAATCTCATCATTCATGTGGCGTCCAGGCATACTGTCTCGGATCGGCAGCCGGAGAAAGCGGGAGCGGAAGCGCAATGAACAAGCAAGCCAAACTGCGCACCGATCCGATCACGTTCGAGGTCATCGACTTTCTGCTTCGCGCCATCGCGAGCGAACTCGAAACCAATCTGACCCGAACGTCCTACAGCCTCATGATCTATGAGTATAAGGATTTTGCGGTCGGCATCGTTGCCGCAGACGGCCAATTGATCTGTCAGGGAACCGGCGGATTGCCGATTTTTCTGGCCGACATCGGCGCTCCGTTGAAGTCCGTGCTCGAAGCGCATCCGATCGAGACGATTCGCCCCGGCGATGCCTTCGTTACCAACGATCCTGAGGCGAGCGGTCAGCACCTCAATAACGTGACCATGTATACTCCGGTATTCGGAGAAAACGGCGAAGACCTCATCGCGTTCATCACGGTGCGCGCGCATTGGACCGACATTGGCGGCGCGGTCTTCGGCTCGATGATGACGAGCAGCAGTACGGAAATCTTTCAGGAAGGCATCCAGTTTCCCGCGCTTAAGTTCTGCGACGCGGGCCATGACGACAGTCAGATTTTGCGGCTTATCGCCAAGAACAGCCGTATTCCGGAAATTACCATCGGCGATCTCCAGGCTCAGCTTGCGGCGTGCCGATTGGGCGAGCAGCGCCTTAAGGAAATGATGGCGCGATACGGCTGGGATACGATCCGCGCTACGATCGACGAGCGCTGGGTGCGCTCCGAAATGCTGGCGCGCAAGCGTATCGAGAAGGTACCCGACGGGACCTACGAAGCGTCGTGTTGGCTCGACAATGACGGCATCGAGCTTGATCGCAGGTTGCCGTTCAATTTCAAGGTGCACATCCGGGGAGACGAAGTCACGATCGACTTCACCGACATCGTCAACCAGGTCAAGGGCCCCTACAACGCCGGCATGATCGGAGGCGGAATCACCGCGGCGAAAGTCGCGTACAAATACGCGTTGATTCCCGATCTGCATTCGGATGAGGGATGTTTTCGTCCGCTGAAGGTGATCTTGCCGCCGGGCAAGATCCTGAGTGCTGGCGAGAACGCGCCGATGGCTCGATTCAACGTGATCATGGCTACCGTCATCGATGGATTGATCAAGGCATTTGGCGAGGCCGTCCCGGACAACGTCGCTGCGGCGCACCACGCCGCGCAGAATTCCATCCAGTTCACCGGGCGGCGTGCCAACGGCAAGCTCTGGAATTATAACGACACCGCCCACGGGGGCTGGGGCGCTTCCCTCAGGGCGGACGGTAGCGGACCGTTCAAGACGATGTCACATGGCGACTGCAAGGACATCCCCGTCGAGATCGTGGAGGCACTTTATCCGATCAGGATAGAGGAGGTGTCGCTCCGGCAGGATTCCGGCGGCGCCGGAAAGCATCGCGGTGGCCTCGGAACGGTTCGGCGCTGTACGGTGCTGGATGATGCCAACCTCACCACCGCCTGGGAACGTACGACCTGCGCGCCGTGGGGTCTGTTTGGAGGCAAACCCGCCGAAGTGGGTTCTGTCACTGTCGTCTTACCTGACCGGTCGTCAACGTCGATCACGAAGGTCACCCAGGTGCCGATCAAGCAGGGAACGCAAGTCACCTTCTTGACCGCTGGCGGCGGCGGCTGTGGCGATCCACTCGAACGCCCGATCGAAGATGTGGTTCGCGATGTCGAGCTTGGCTATGTGAGTGGCGAGCGGGCGCAACGGGATTACGGCGTGGTTTTGACCGGTGCAGGGAGGCTCGACGAGCAAGCCACTGCGGAACGCCGTGGAGCCCGGCCGTAAATCAACCGATGGCTGCTCGCTTCGCCAGAACTGTTGCGCAGTTTGCTGAGTTTCCTCAGTTGGTTTGCTTGAGCATCGCTTCGAGTTCTTCTTCGAGCGATCGCGGCGAAATGCCGAGCACGCCAAACCCCGGCAAGTTGTCCGAGGCCGTGGTGTCTATCAACATAAGCTCGACCTGATTGCGGGTGAGGGGCGGATGCGGCAACCTCTCAGCGACGCCGGCAAGTGCTTCCCACAAGGCAAACGGCATCCGCATCAGCACTGGCCGCAAACCTGAGCGACGGGCAATGGTCCGCAACAACTCCTCGTATGAATAGACGCGCGGGCCGGCCAGTTCATAGATAGGGTACGGCTTTCTGCTCTGCCGCAGAACTTGGGTAATCGCCGCAGCAACGTCATCCGCGTACGCCGGCTGGAGCCTCGTCCTGCCGTCGCCGAATATCGGATAAGCCGGCAGGACCCGAAGCAGCCTGAGAATCGTCGTGAGAAAGCCGTCGTCCGACGCAAACATCACCGCCGGGCGGATGATGACAGCGCTAGGGAATGCGGCCTGCACGGCCATCTCGCCTTCGCCGCGACTGCGAATATAGGGCGAAGACGAGGCCGCATCGGCGCCGATTCCCGATAGGTGAACTAGCCGTTTGGCCCCGACCCGCCGCGCTGCGCTCGCGATCCTAGCGGCCGTTTCGACGTGCACAGAATGGAATGTGTCGCTTCCGTGCTCGACGTACAGGCTAATCGCGTTGACCACGCCATCGGCGCCCGCAACGGCGGCCTCTACCGAGCGCTCGTCATGTGCGTCGGCGGCGATCTGTTCGACGCCGTCGCCCTCAGCCGGCCTAGGATGCCGCGAGGCGACGCGCACCGTGGCGCCGGACTCACGCAAATAGCGCACAATGCGACGGCCGACAAAGCCAGTTCCCCCGAACACAGTCACGCAGCTCATTTGCGGATCGATCCAAGGATCCTGGGTGACGCTCTTGATCGAGCCGTTAAGTGCGGTGCGGACTGCCTCTGCGGCCTCCGCCGGCGAACTACCTTTGTTGACATGATGCCCGATAGCATCGATCAAAATTTGTACCGCGGGGCCGACAGTCTGCAACTCTTTCCTTGCTTCATCGATCAGCGGCTCAGCTTCCGCGTACAGCTTTTGCGCCTGTTCGATGAATGGCTGTGCCCTAATGAGAAGATCGATCAGCGCCTTGCTCGCCGGCAACGATTTCTCCATTTGCCTCAGTTGTGCATCGCTGAGACCGGATACGTGACCAAGGAGCTCAATGAGCAGGTGCTTGAACATGATCCTACCTTGCTGGTGGTTTTATGGGTGATTGCGTTGCGGCTTGATATTGATAACCCGCCCAAAGCTTCGGCGCGAGAGGGCAAGATGGTTCGAAATCGTCAAATGATTGCTTGAGAAAAGCCCATCCCATGCTCCCCCGTGGTTGAACAATCACTCACGCGCGAACTGCGACAGAGCGCGGCAACGAAAATCCTCAATTTGGTTCAAGAATGAACTGCACCTGATCGTATTGCAGCGTTAGGTTCATTGAGACCGTGCGCTCTTCCTTCCGGGCAAAGGCGTCGTCGAGGTCGTCATGCCCGGTCAGCTGGGACGGTGAACATCGCGATCCTCAAGAGGCGCTTTGGCAAAGCGCTCGTTGTACTTGTCCAGGAATGCCGGAAGCAACGCGTTGCCCGCCGGGATGGTATCGTACCGATGCCGGATAGCCGCATCTCCTTCACCAGCCGGTCCTGCAGGGCAATCACGAGGCGGTCGCTTCCGGTCGGGTCACGTGCTGTTGTGCGGCATAACTGGCCGCGCGACGGAACCGGGTAAAAATGCCGGCGTCTCCGCCGTGCAGGTGACGGTCGTTGCCGCGTTACTCCTGTTTCCGTTCTGCATCTCGCTCGATTGCTGACGGCCGCGAGGTGGAAACAGCTTCATGAGTTCCGCCGTCGCGGCGACGGGACTTCGAGCCCGCGCATCCACTGCCTTGACGCACGACCCCCCACCACGAATCAAACGGCAAGCGTCCCTCATTTCCGCTATCATCAAACCATGACGATCGGGATCACCGGACTCGGGCGGACGGCACCAAGGCAAAACGCCGTGGTCGGGTCGATCATTGCGGCCCTCGTCGCCGGGATTTGCCTGATCCTGCTCGGGTTCGCGAGCAACTTCCTGATCGATTGGCTGTGGTTTTCCTCTATCGGTTATCTGCAGGTTTTTTTGACGACGATCGGCGCCAAAGCCGCCATCTTTTTCGCCGTTTTGACCGCGACTGCCGTCATCCTTTGGCTGAACGGATTGGTCGCGGTGCGCTTTGCCCGGTGGCAGCCGGCACAAGCCGTCGCCGCCTCCGGGTGGCAACCCGCGCGCTTTGCGCCGCCGCCCAATCTATTCACGCTGATGCGTGATCGACTGCCGTGGCCCCGGGTTATCGCAGGTGGTGCAGGTTTACTCGCTCTGCTGGTCGCCGCAGCAGAAGCCGGCAATTGGGGCATCTTCCTGCAGTTTCTCTATCACGTGCCATATGGCGCAGACGATCCGCTCTACAACAAGGACATCGGCTTCTATATCTTCTCGCTGCCAGCCTATATCCTCATCAAGAACTGGATGCTGCTCACACTCGTTCTGAGCGCTCTTTTCGCCGGAACGATCTACTGGGTGCACGGCGACATCGAATACTCCGTTCACCACCGATCGATGTCGCCGACAGTGATCGCTCACGGCTCAGCGCTGGTCGGTCTTCTCTTCGCGGTGAAGGCGTGGTCCTATGGTCTCGACCGCTATCTGCTGCTCTACGGCGACAACGGCGTAGTCGTCGGCGCAAGCTACACTGATGTACATGTGGGGCTACCGGGTCTGTGGCTGATGATCGGGCTTTCGATCATCGCTGCGTTCGCCGCGTGGGCAAACCTCCGGGTGCGAACTTACCGGCTTCCTACCGCGGCGTTCTTACTCGTTGGCATCGGATCTTTTGTGCTGTCCGGCGCAATCCCTGTGCTGTTCCGGCAGTTGTTCGTCAAACCAACCGAGTTGCAGCTGGAAAAGCCCTACATCGAACGCAACATCGCGCTCACTAGACAGGCCTACAATCTCGATCAGATCGTGGCCAAGCCGTTTGCTGCCGAACAGAAGCTTACCTTCAAGACGCTGGAGGCCAACAAGGCGACAATCGAAAATATCAGGCTGTGGGATTGGCAGCCCTTGTCGGATACCTACGCCCAACTGCAAGAGATCCGCACCTACTACAAATTCCATGATCTTGACGTCGATCGCTACTGGCTCGACGGTTCCTACCAAAGCGTGATGCTGTCGGCTCGCGAACTGCGGCCCTCCTTGCTGCCGCCGAACGCCCAGACCTGGGTCAACCGCCACCTGCTGTTCACTCACGGCAATGGCGCGGTGATGAGCCCGGTCACCCGCAAGAGCACTGAAGGACTTCCGTTCTTCTATTTGCGGGATATTCCTCCTGTTGCAGACGGAGGTCCCAAAATCGACGAACCACGCATCTACTTTGGCGAAGAGAGTGACGACTACGTCATCGTCAAGGGAAGCACACCAGAGTTCGATTATCCGAAAGGGAAAGACAACGTCTACGCGACCTATGACGGCGCCGGCGGCGTTCCGATCGGAACGGCGGCTTCGAGAATGCTGTTCGCCTACTACTTCAATGACCCAAACGTGCTTCTCTCAAGCTACATCACGACCGACAGCCGAATCATGATCCGGCGCAATATCCTGGAACGGGTGCGCACGATCGCTCCGTTCCTCAGGCTTGATCATGACCCCTATCTGGTTATCAGCAATGGGCGGATGTTCTGGATGCAGGACGCCTACACGACGAGCTCCTATTTTCCCTCTGCGCAGCCTGCGCAAGATCTCGACCTCAACTACATTCGCAATTCTGTGAAGGTTACCGTCGATGCCTATAACGGGACCATCGACTTCTATCTGATTGACCCCGGCGACCCGATTGCGGCGACCTACCAGCGCATCTTTCCAACCTTGTTCAAACCGTTCACGGCTATGCCGTCGGACTTGCAGAAGCACATTCGGTATCCAGAGGATCTGTTCCTGATTCAGGCGCGGCTGTATCAAACCTATCACATGGAAGCCGCCGACGTTTTCTACAACCGCGAGGATCTCTGGCAATTCCCGCGTCAGCCGGGCGACGACGGCATCTCACCGATGACCCCTTATTACATCATCATGCGGCTTCCCGGCGAACCGCAGGCCGAATTCTTCCTCATGCTTCCCATGGTACCCAGCCGCCGCGACAACATGATTGCGTGGCTCGCCGCGCGCTGCGACCCGCCCGACTACGGCAAGCTGATCGTCTACGAATTTCCCAAGGAGAAACTCGTCTACGGGCCGTTCCAGATCGAGGCGCGGATCAATCAGAATACGGAGATTTCGCAGCAACTCACGCTGTGGAATCAGATGGGTTCGCGGGTGATACGCGGGAACCTGCTTGTGATCCCGATCGAGAACTCGATCCTTTACGTATCGCCACTCTATTTGCGAGCGCAGCAAGGGCACCTGCCGGAGCTGAAACGCGTGATCGCGGCCTACGGTGAACATGTCGTGATGAAGGAGACGCTTGCCGAGGCCTTGGCGGCACTGTTCACAGAATCCGGTGCTGGGCCGGCGATATCAAGCACCGCAGAGGAGATGCGCCTCGCGAGCCCGGCGGGAAGTCAGCCACAGCAGGCGCTCGATCGCTACAATCAGGCGGTGGAGCGATTAAAGGCCGGAGATTGGCAAGGCTTCGGCAACCAGTTCGACGCACTGCGCGACATCTTGGAAAAAATGAGCCGGCAATCCACCGGCCACTAAGACCCGGAATATGCATTCTTGCGACACCTCTGAACCTGAGGAGTGCAAATTGCGGACACGGCAATGAGTGCATGCCAGCAGCGTCTGCGCTCGATCTGGCGCAAAGGACTTACGACATCCTGGTCGCGGTATGGTTGCCGGCGTCCGGTTTCTTGCGGCAAAGACCTGGAAGAGAGCTCTTGCAAACGTGCCGCGTCAGGATGCAGACTGTATACGCTTGATGGACGTCTACGGTTCTGCTGCCCGGCTGGAATTGACGGTCGTGCAGAAGTGAGGAGCATGGCGCCATGCGAGAAATCGAAATCCAAAGCTTTGCGCGACAGTTGCTGGAAGCACACGGCGCGAAGGCCATTGCGGAAGCCGCCCAGAACGCCATCGACCTTGAAGCAAAGGGCGAGGTGGAATTGGCCAGAACCTGGAGGCATGTCGAAGACGCCATGAAAATCATGCGCGGGCCTCACCAAAGCTGAAGCTGACGGATCGCGCGTGACGAAGGCGTGTCTGCGTGCGGGCGCCGCCAACGGCGGCGCCGAGGGTGGGACATGGCCAAATTCGTCCCCAGCAGCTTGGCCGCGGCGCGCGCCCTCTCGGATACAGGAGCGAAGCCATGGTTCCGAATTGTGCGACAGCCGAAGATCTCCTGAAGGCGATAAAAGACGAGAAGGTCGAGATGATTGATCTGCGGTTCACCGACTTGCCGGGGGTCTGGCAGCATTTTTCCGTGCCGCCGAGTGCAGCTAATATCGATGCTCTCGATGCAGGTATCGGGTTCGACGGCTCATCGATCCGCGGATTCCAGGAGATCCAGGAAAGCGACATGCTGGTCGTTCCGGACCCGACGACCGCCTTTGTCGACCCATTCACCCCGACGAAGACGTTGGTCCTGATTTGCAACATCAGGGATCCCGTTACCGGTCAATCCTATAGCCGTGACGCCCGCTACATCGCGCAGAAGGCCGAGACTCACCTGAAGAGCACTGGCCGCGCCAATACCAGCCAGTTCGGCCCGGAGGCGGAGTTCTTCGTGTTCAACGACGTGCGCTACGGACAGGGCATCAACTACGCCTTCCACGAAATCGATTCCGGCGAGGGCAGTTGGAACACCGGCACGAAGGAAGCGCCGAATCTGGGCCACAAGCCGCGTCCGAAAGAAGGATATTTTCCGGTTCCTCCGACCGACAGCATGCAGGATCTCCGCACCGAGATGGTGCTGACGATGGAGTCGCTCGGAATTGCGATCGAAGCCCATCATCATGAAGTCGCGACCGGCGGCCAAAACGAAATCGACATGCGCTTCACCACGCTCACCCGGATGGCCGATAACCTGATGATTTACAAATACGTGGTGAAGAATACCGCCCGCCAAAACGGCATGACGGCGACGTTCATGCCCAAACCGCTGTTCGAGGACAACGCCTCGGGAATGCACGTTCATCAGAGTCTGTGGAACGGCGAGACCAATCTGTTCTACGGTGAGGCGGACTACGCCCAACTGAGCGAACTTGGTCGCTATTACATCGGCGGGCTGTTGAGCCACGCTTGGGCGTTATGCGGCTTTTGCGCCCCGACCACCAACTCCTATCGCCGTCTGGTGCCGGGCTACGAAGCGCCGATCAACCTGGTCTATTCCCAGCGCAATCGCTCGGCCTGCTGCCGGATTCCGATGTATTCGCCGAACCCGCGGGCAAAGCGCGTCGAGTTTCGTTCGCCGGATCCTTCCTGCAATCCGTACCTTGCCTTCTCCGCTATGCTGATGGCGGGCCTTGACGGCATCGACAACAAGATCGACCCGGGCAGGCCGATCGACAAGAATCTTTATGATCTCCCGCCTGCCGAGGCGAAGGACGTGAAGTCGACGCCTGGATCGCTGGATCAGGCGCTTGACGCACTCGAACGCGATCACGCGTTCCTGCTGCGCGGCGATGTGTTCACCCGCGACGTGATCGAAACCTGGCTCGACTACAAGCGAACAAAGGAGGTCGATGCCATCCGGCTGCGTCCGCATCCTCACGAGTTTCATCTCTATTACGACATCTAGCGCGTGTTCCGGGGCAAGCCTGCCCCGGAGATTATCCGGGGCAGGACCCCGGAAGGAGGACGATCATGACCACATACGTCATGCTTGCAAATTGGACCGAGCAAGGGATCCTGAAGGCGAAGGACTCGCCACGTCGTCTGGATGCTGCGAAGAAAGCCCTCAAGGATATGAGCGGCGAGTTCAAATCCTTCTACCTGACTATGGGCGACTATGACATGGTCGCGATCTTCGAAGCTCCGGACGACGCTGTGGCGGCACGTTTCAGCCTGCAGATGGGCATGCTGGGAAATATCCGGACGCGCACGCTGAAAGCGTTTCCCGAGGCGGCTTATCGGGAAATCATCAACTCGCTGGGCTAGTCGGCTCACGCACACAATTGCAGCGAGGATTCGGTCGGGTCGGAACGGCTGTCCGAGTGGACCGGCCGGCCGAAGCTATCGCCCGAGCGTAAGCGATTTTACGGCACGGGTCTAACTGGTCGAATGTCCGGTGAAGGTCTTGGCTGTGTAAAAACGCAGCGGCGCCGCGATAATGGTAGAATGAGCATTCCACCAAGTTTCGCTTCTGGTCTGCGAAACTTCGCGGGCTTGTTCGGATGCGATTGTTTCGGAAATTATTCTCGTCGTCTTTTGAATTTTTGAGTTTTTACACAGCCGGGATCAAACCCGGAAGAGTTATGATGCTAATTTCCGTGAACTCTCACCGTACGCCCCTACGGCATCGAAAGGGTCGCCCCCGCAAGCGCCGGATGATCTATTTGAGAGCGGCCCCTCTTCGTTGTGTTCCGCGCCCGATCCAGCGACGCCGTCGCGTGGCGATGGCGAGCCGCGATGGTCGACCGCGCGTAAAAAGGTGCGTAACCATCCCTCATGCAGGCGCTGGAATTGTCGCCACTTTTCAGCGCGCTTTCATAGGAAGGACAAAGAGCTGGCCGGGATAAATACGATTTGGATTTCGAATCAGCTCCCGGTTCGCTTTGTAAACGGCGGCGTATCGCAAGCCCGTACCGTAGATGACACGGCTGATGCGCCAGAGGCTGTCGCCACGGGATACGATTGTGGTTGCCGTCCTGGGCACGACCACGGCGGACGGTGAGCTTCCGCCTGGCAGGGGGTTGGTGGCAGTCGCGTGCGGCACCTGTGAAATGGCTGTGTCCTGCCGCTTTGCAATTTGAAAAGGAGGCTGGGAAGATTGGTGCGCTTGAGAAGACCCAACGGTCTGATCCAGCACGGAAGGGTTTGCCACCACCGCTTCCGGAACATTGAAAGGCGCCTCGGCGCTCGATCGGATCGCGCCGGAGCTAGACTCGCCTAGCGCAACTACCACGCTCTGTTTGGATGTTGCCTGCTTGCCGTCCGGCTGTCTGGACCTCAATGTCAGCTCATAGTCTCCGGGAGGAAGCCGGGGAGGGACCATGACGAATTGCCCGGTTTGATCTGCGACCGCTTGATCATGGCGCTCGCCGTTGCGCAACAGTTCCACGACCGCGCCCGGCGCAGCCCTGCCGGCGATGACCGCGTCACCCGTTCGCTCAATGCGGGCAATGTCGAAGACGGGCACGGACTCATCGGTGTCCGGCGAGTGCGGCGATACGGCAGGTACAGCCGAGCCTTCGTCTCGATCGCCTGATGCAGGGGGCGAAACCGCCGGCGCAGCGGCAACGGCTCTGATTTCAACCGGCGGCTCGCGCTGTACGGGCGTGATGCCGAAGACAAGGGCTGCACCACAAGCCGCAACAAGTGCCAAAAACGGTATGACTATTCGGCTTATCGATGTGGCGGTCATAATACGCGACCCTTGGCTAGACCGTCGGCTCGTCAGCAGCCCCGGGTTGAGCCTGCGCCGATTTGTGCCGGTCCTCAAGTCCGTATCCCATCGGTCAGTCGCGCTGACCAATGCACATCGCGGTGCAACGCAGACGCTTTCGACCGGAAGTGACAGGGCACACTGAAATGTCCTGCGCCCCGAAGGCGCGAATTACGTGTGGAGGACGATATTATGGATGCGGTGGGCCGCGCCCGCCGTTAGCTATTGATTCTTTGCTGGTGCGCCCGGAAGCACGGCTGCCACACCTTCCGGATTGATGTTGAAGGCCAAGAATATCAACGGCTCGTCGCCTGGGTTTCCCCATTGGTGCACGAGGGCGTACGGTTCATAGATCAGGGAACCCGGTCCCCTTGCTTCTGTCTTACCGTCGACCGTGTTGGCCCCGGTGCCGGAGATGACAAAGTATAGAGCCGCGCCTGACCGATGGTGTGGCGGGTTGGAAGGCGTCCGCACCGGAAATGTAACCCGCGTAAGATTGAGATCATAACCGCCTGGCTTCAAGTCGGGGATCGGATTCGCTGTGCGATATAATTCTCTCACGGCAGCTGCCGTCTCAGCAGGCCGACCCAAGTCCACAGCGGGAACAAGGAAGAAGTGGAGGAAAGTAGATGACTCTCCGCTGCCCGCCGTTAGCGCCGCGGTCTTTCCGCCGGCAATGAACAGTCCCTCTCCGGGGTTCAGCACTTTGGTCTCGCCATCGAGCGCGACCTCGGTCGATCCTGACATCTGGTAGAGGATACCGTTGGCCGCCGAGACGTCGCTCTTCTCGTGCGGCTGAAGAGTGATGCTCACCGCTTTGAAATGGAGCGGCACGTCGGTGACGGTCGGCAGTTTGGTTGCGGCGACCACTGTTCGCGTAATTGCCGGTGGAGCAGGGGGAGTTTGCGCGGTCGCGGAGGCGGGAAGCGCCATCGCGCCGAGCAACAGTAGTCCGGTCGTCCTGAACTGCACGATTGCCTCCCAGGTTCGGAAGGATAATCGGAGCACCATACGCTCTCCCAGCGCCTCTTGGAATGGCAGGCCGCTTCGGGCTGCTATTGGACAGAAGGCGGGAGCAAGGGCCGGGCGAAACTCAGTTCGTGGCCGTCGGGGTCAAATAGGTGGAAGAAGCGCTCACCCCATTCGGCGTCGCGGGGCACGGTAACTGGCTGGTATCCCGCCGCGAGCGCACGGTCGTAAAGTGCGTCAACATCGGCGACGTAGAAGATTACTCGCCCCCACCAGGACCAGTGCCGCTCGGCGGGCTGGACGACGAGGTTGAGATAGCTGGTCCCCGCTCGAAAGCTGGTGAATGACGATTCTTCGCCGCCATGCAGGACCTCAAACCCCAGCGCGCGGTAGAATCGGACAGCTCGTGGCATTTCGTGGGTGCCCAGTGTGACCGCGCTGATCCCCTCGATCATGGACAGAACTCTCCTGTTTTATTTCCCTGCGCTGTTTGTAATCGACAGTTCTCTACCGGTCAGAACGAAGCCGACTGCGTGACGCGCAGGCTGACCTCCGCCTCATCATAGATCGGCTGGATCAGAAATATCCGCAATGGAGTTCCATAGCTCGATCGCATTTTGAAAGGTGCCAAACCTTCCGACCTGACAATTGGGCAACCTTCCAAGTTCGAACGATGATCAACCTCAAGACCGCCAAGTTGCTTGGGCCCCACCGGACGCAAGTAAAACACCGTCGAGCCAGTAAGCTTAAACCAAATTTTCTTTTCAAGATGGGGGATGGAATAGCCGCGACTTACTCCGGCTAACGTCGTTTCGGGCGGAGCCCCGGCGTGCAGGAAAATGCCGCTCGCTTCTGTCCGTCGGGCGCTGACTTCAGACCGTGCGCTGCAAAAAACCCTGACGCGGCCTTGCAGAAGTCGACGTGGTTGTTACCTAAATGACTGACATACGCCCCCGATGCGGCCAGATTGGTCGATGGACAGTGGGAGTGTCGCGCCCGTCAGCCGCTGACGTATGCCTCTTTACAAGGGAGGTTTACAATGTCGGACTTTCGGTTTTTTCACACACATCGAACATGGGAAGACTGGTGCGGCATGCTGCTTGGCATGCTGATTGCGTTGTCGTCCTGGTTTCCCGCGCAAACAAGCCACGAGCTTGTTGGTGGAGACCGTGGCTTCGTGGTTTTGAATACGATTACGATCGGCGTCTTGGTGTTCGGTCTTGCCCAGCTCGAATATGTTGCGTTGCAGCGTTGGCAAGAGGGATGCGAGATCTTGCTCGGCCTCTGGCTAATCGCCTCGCCTTACATCTTCGGTTACTTCGACGACGGCTTGCTCAGATTCTGGCATCCCAGTCTAGGCGGACTGGTGGTGCTGCTCGCGACACTGCAGTTGTGGCAGGACTGGGACCTCAGTGATCAGGAGATGCTTAAGCACGGGCGATAATGGCCAACACCGGGTTCGTTGGCATCCGTAAAGGAGTGAGGATATGCACACTTATGAAAAACCGCCCGTAAGCGGCAGCCGGGGCCCGAATTACATGGGTTTGATCGCAGTGATATGTTTGTTCACGTTGATGTTCGCGACCTGGGCGCTCATGAGAACAAATCTCGGTCAAATTCCCTATCGGATCATAACAATTGGAATGGCTCCGAGTGCGCCCGGCGATCGGTGAGAGGTTCGAAGCAGGGTGCCCCTCCCTTCCAACGCATGTCCGCCGACAAGATTTTGAACGGACCTTTTGCGGACGCACAACGGGAGCACATTTCGGCGCTGGTTTCAGGCTCCTATCAAGGAATCCGTCATCTCGCCCAGCGTGACCATTGCCGTGTTTCCCGTCGCCGAATTGTCGTCCTTGAAAAGATGAAGGTTCACCCGGTCGGAAATCGCGTTGATGACGCGCGCGCGGCGCCATTCGCCGTCGCGAAGAACATACCAAAACTGATCCTGTTTGACGGGTTGCATGGCCGTCTTTCGGACCAGGAGAGGTGATTTCGCTCGTTCACGTCCGGCGCGCGCCTTACTTCGGCGGGTGCAAATCGCCTTGAAGCCAGCGTCCAAGACCCTTGGACCTCATGGGGTCTTCGTACGCAGCGAGGGTCGTAAGTACGTGATTGCAGATAGCGCATTCAAACGTATGCAAGTCGACGCCCGCGCGTGCTGGCTCGATACTGACTTGCATCATCGCGGCCTTGCACTTTGGACAAGCGGGACGCTCAATTGCAATGAACGGAATGACGGACGACAGGCGTTGAGACTGGGGCATGATGCTTCCCTCGAATAGGCGGGAGCGCAACACTCTCTGTCACCGGTAATGCCTGGGAGGCGGAGCGGTGATTGTGTAAGTGTACGCCTCCAGGGATCTCAAACGCGAGTTAATTCTCGAATATGTGGAAGGAAGGTAGGCACCAGCCCATACTCCGGGCCCGCCGGCTCACCCCGGCGGGTTTTGTTTGCTTTCCAAATCGGCATGAGGTTGTTTCTAGGTCCTATCGGATATGGGAGACGATCAAGGTGGCAACTGGAACGGTGAAGTGGTTCAACGCGACAAAGGGCTATGGATTCATTCAGCCTGATAACGGCAGCAAGGATGTGTTCGTGCACATCTCCGCGGTTGAAAAAGCTGGGCTCAGCACACTCAATGAGGGTGCAAAGGTGAGCTATGAGGAAGTGCCCAACAAGGGGAAGACTTCGGCGGAGAATTTGAGGGTCGGGTGACTTCGGAAGGGCATGGCAAAGCCTGCCAGGGGGGGCGCGGTTCGCGGCTGCGAGGTATCTGTAGTCCCAATTGCACGTCGCATCGAGGCTTTGGAACCTTTGAAGGCATTGTATGCCGAGATATCCGGCACTGGCGGATGATTCCTGGGGCTTCGCACCCAAACGCCGGTAGTGGATCAGTTTGATTGTGGCGGAGGGTTTCCGCTTGTTTCGGAGTGCCGCAGGTGCATATTCCCACAATGGCGACAATTGTCCGATGCAATTGCGGCGCTGAGTACAAACGCACTGAAGCGAAGTTCTTAGTACCGCACACGGGTCACGCATCCTGTAAAGTCTGCGGGGCCACGCTAGAGTCTTGGTTGGAAAGCACCCACGTTGCCACATTCGAGCTGGTCAAACATCCAGACGGAAAGGCCGGTAGTGGGTCAGTTTGATTGTGGCAGGATGACTGGCTTGAACGGCAGAGCCGGAGGCGCATATTTGGAAAATGAACCCCGATTTGTCTGCGCCATTGACCCACGAAGAATTCGTCTCGTTGCGGGACTGCGCTAAGGGTTTGATGCACCGGACAATCCCAGCCGAACACAAAGACCGACTGATCCAACTAGGGTACATACAGGAATTGTCGGGCGGACTTCGACTGACGAACGCTGGCAGGCGGAGGATTGCGGAAGGCAAATGACCCCTGCTGCCCAGGGTGCTCAAGTCGTTATCGACGCGGTCTTGCGCGCTGGCGCAATCACGAGCGCGCAGCAATTGGGGAGCGAGCATCGAGAAGAGCAGCCGGCCAAGGTCCGCGGCACGTGACTGACTCGGCCAACGTGCCACGAATTTTTGTCGCTTGCAGAAAGCACCGCGAAACGAAGCGGTGGACTTCGCTCTAGCGGGACTGAGCATAGGGTGCAGCATTCATCAGCAGCACACCAAAAAGAAGGACCAGATAGAGCATCGAAAACACGAATAGGCGACGAGCAGGCCGCCTTTCCCTGTCATTGCTGCGACGTACTTGCCATGAGAGAAAAATCATGATCGCTCCAAGCATCGCCGCAGCCGAGCCATAGATGGCCCCCGCGAACCCGAGTGCCCAGGGTAGCAATGAGATCGGAACCAGAAGAACGCTATAGAGAAGAATCTGGCGCTTTGTTTCGGCCCTGCCGGCGACGACCGGCAACATCGGCACGCCGGCGCGAGCGTATTCTCCGGCAAGATTGAGCGACAGTGCCCAGAAGTGGGGTGGCGTCCAAAGGAAGATGATCAGGAACAGGATGAGCGGTTCGAGCCCAACATTTCCGGCGACCGCAACCCAGCCGATCACCGGAGGGAGTGCGCCAGCCGCACCACCAATGACGATATTTTGCGGTGTTCGGCGTTTGAGCCACATCGTGTAGACGACGACATAAAAGAATATTGTGAAAGCAAGCAGCGCGGCCGCGGCTACGTTCAGCAACATGCCGAGGGCCAGAATGGCGCACACGCCAAGCACAAGTCCGAAAGCTAATGCTTCCGAGCGCGATACACGGCCGCTAGGAATTGGACGCATCGCGGTACGCGCCATCACCGCATCGATGTCGGCGTCGTACCACATATTGAGCGCACCTGCGGCGCCAGCTCCGGCAGCTATGCAAAGAAGAGCAACAACACCGGCGAAGGGATCGATGCCGCCTGGTGCGACCATGAGACCGACTAATGCGGTAAAGACGACCAGTGACATAACGCGTGGTTTCGTCAGCGCGACATAGTCTCCGATGTTAGCATAGCTTCCGCGAAGGAGAATTGAACGGTTGATTTGCATGAGATTAATACCTCGGCTTGCAAGCGATACGGCGACGTCTTTCAGTCTGATACTCAAAAAGCCATCGGTTGTGGAACACTCTTGTCAGGCAGTCTCCGAAAGGCGGCAGACCCGATTTCGCCGACTGCGCTGCTACTGCACCTTCGCGAGCTTTCTTCCGGCAGGGACGATCCCCGCTTTCTTCTTTCCCGTAGAATCGAACTGTTTGAGGTAGGCGACGATATCGTCAATTTGCTTCGGATCTTTCAAACCTGGAAAAGTCATTTTGGTACCAGGTATCTTGGCCCGCGGATCCTTGATGTATTCGCGGAAGGTTGCTTCATCCCAGGTGATGCCGGAATTCTTGTTCGCAGGAGAATAGCTGTAGCCTTCGATTATCCCGGCCTTTCGCCCGAACAGGCCGTTGAGCACCGGGCCAACTGCGTTCTTCGCGTTCTCCCCAATTTGGTGACACGCCCTGCATTGGACGAAAATCTTCTCGCCCGAAGCCGCATCCTGGGCATACCCAGGGACGATTGCGAATATTCCGGCTCCGAGTACGAGAACGGAACTGCGCATCCGACTGTCTCCATGGCCGATAAGGAATATGCCAGCGCAAACCGCAGTGACTATTTCGGCTGCGTAGTTAAAACGATTCAATCGCCCAGGTGCGAGGCAATGGTAGCTACGTCGTTGGCACGAAAAATATGACCCGGAGGAGATGCGTGTAGTCGGATTCGAACACCATGATCGCCACGAATACCAACACCAGCACCGGCGGTAGCAGGATGGCGTAGGCCAAGGCCAGCCGCTCCCAGGCCATGTGCATGAAGACAGCGACGATCAGACCAGCCTTCAACACCATAAACAGCAGGATCAGCGACCATCTGAGATAGCCATGGAGGCCAAAGAAGTCGACGAGATAGGAGCAGGTGCTGAGAACGAACAACCATCCCCAGACCGCGAGATAAAGCTTGATCGGATGCTGCTGGCCCTTTGCGTGCGTGGTTCCTGATGCGAGCGCCTCATGCACGGGAGCCTGCAGCGAATGCTGCTGTCCTTCTAAATGTACCGCGGCGTTTGTCATGCGACGACCTCACCAGAGATAAAAAAGGGCAAAGATGAACACCCACACAAGATCGACGAAGTGCCAGTATAGGCCGGTGATTTCGACGATCTCGTAGTGCCCTTTCCGGCTCGTGAAAAAACCGCGCCTTTCGACATCGAAGTCTCCCCGCCAAACCTTTCGCGCAATGGCGATCAGGAAAATCACGCCGATCGTCACGTGCGTGCCATGGAAGCCCGTGATCATGAAAAAGCTTGAACCAAACTGCTCCGCGCCCCAGGGGTTACCCCAGGGCCGGACGCCCTCCATGATCAACTTGGTCCATTCGAAGGCCTGCATTCCGACGAACGTTGCGCCGAATGCCGCCGTGGCCAGCATCAAGGCTGCAGTTTTCACGCGATCGCGGCGATAACCGAAATTGACGGCCATCGCCATCGTCCCGCTGCTGCTGATCAAGATGAAGGTCATGATGGCGATCAGGATGAGCGGGATTTTCTTCTCTCCGATCGTGAGGGCGAAGACTTCGCTGGGGTTCGGCCACGGCACGGTCGTGGACATTCGCGTCGTCATGTACGACAGCAGAAAACAGCTGAAGATGAAGGTGTCGCTGAGGAGGAAGATCCACATCATCGCCTTCCCCCAGGAAACATTCTTGAAGGCGCGCTGATCCGAGGACCAGTCGGCGGCGATGCCTCGCCAGCCCGCAGGCCGTGTGGTCGATGCTGCGGTGTCTGTCAGCGCGGTCTCTGCCATGGCGTCTCAACCTCCTAGGTGAGCAACTGGCGACAGATGTCGACGAAGTCTTCTGTCCAGCCTGTCAGCAGGCCGAGTAAGACCAGCCAGACCAACAGCAGGAAATGCCAATAGATAGCGCAGAGTTCCACACTCAGGCGCACCTGGGCTACCTCAGTGCCACGCCACACCTTGGCTGTCGTTCTGCCGAGGGCCACGAGACCGCCCATCAGATGCAGCCCGTGCATCGCGGTGATCAGGTAGAAGAACGAATTGGCTGGATTGGACGCCACGAAATACCCCGCGACGCTCAGCTGTTGCCACGCCAGGAGCTGCCCAATCAAGAATGTAACGGCGGATGCTCCGCCTGTGCACATGCCGATAATTACGCCGTCCATGTCGTTCCGGCGCGCGGCCAAGTACGCCCATTGCAGCGCGATACTGCTCGTGATCAGAACGCCCGTGTTGAACCACAGCAGCTTGGGCACGGGCAGCGGCCGCCAGTCCACCATGTTCATGCGCATGGAGTAAGCGCTGATGAAGAGTGCGAACAATGAACCGACGACCGCGAGAAACACGCCCAATCCGATTTTCGCCGGCGGCAGGGACGAAGGGCTCTCCTCGCGCCAATCGGCGATTACTCCTTCCTCCAGCCAGGGTTTGGCTCCTAGCCGTTGCTGCGAGAGCCACCATCCGGCAATCGCCGCTATTCCAGCCATGAACAGGATAATGGCGCTCACGGGTGGGCCCCCTGCGCCGATAATGTGGTCGGCGGTTCATTTTGCGGCACGAAATCCCTGATGGCGCCGGGTACGCTGTAATCGTAGGCCCAGCGATAGACGATCGGGAGCTCCTTGCCCCAGTTGCCATGCCCCGGCGGGGTCTGCGGGGTTTGCCATTCCAGCGACGCGGCTCCCCAGGGATTGCCGCCAGCCTCTTTTCCTTTGAACAGGCTCCAGATCAGATTGAACAGGAACACAAGCTGGGCGAAGCCGACAATCAGGGCCGCCACGCTCATGAACGCATTGAGGTCATGGGCGGATGCCGGGACGAAGGCCGTTTCGCCAATTTCGTAATAGCGGCGGGGCACGCCCAGCAGGCCCAGATAGTGCATGGGGAAGAAAATCGCATAGGCCCCGAGGAACGAGACCCAGAAGTGGAATCGTCCAAGCGCCTCATTGAGCATTCGTCCGGTGACTTTTGGATACCAATGATAGATCCCGCCAAACACGGCCATGATCGGCGCAATGCCCATCACCATGTGAAAGTGCGCGACAACGAACATGGTGTCGGACAGCGGTACGTCCACAACCACGTTGCCGAGGAACAGGCCGGTCAGGCCGCCGTTCACGAACGTGACGATGAACGCGAGGGCGAACAGCATCGGAACGGTGAGATGAATATCGCCGCGCCACAGGGTTAGCACCCAGTTGTAAACCTTGATGGCGGTCGGGATGGCGATGATAAGCGTCGTGGTGGCGAAGAAGAACCCGAAATACGGGTTCATGCCGCTCACATACATGTGGTGCGCCCATACGACAAAGCTGAGGGCGCCGATTGCCACGATAGCCCAAACCATCATGCGATAGCCGAAGATGTTCTTCCGCGCATGGATGCTGATCAGATCGGAAATGATGCCGAAGGCCGGCAAGGCGACGATGTAGACTTCGGGATGGCCGAAGAACCAGAAAAGGTGCTGGAACAGGATCGGGCTGCCACCTCCATACTTCGTCAGCTGGCCCATCTCGACCAGTGTGGGCATGAAGAAGCTGGTTCCCAAAATGCGATCGAGCAGCAGCATCACCGAGGCGACGAACAGCGCCGGGAAGGCCAGCAGCGCCATGACGGTGGCCGTGAAAATGCCCCACACCGTCAAGGGCAAACGCATCAACGTCATGCCGCGTGTGCGCGCCTGGAGCACCGTCACCACGTAATTCAGCCCGCCCATGGTGAAGCCGATGATGAACAGGATCAGAGAGGCCAGCATGAGGATGATGCCCCAATCCTGCCCGGGGGAGCCGGAGAGAATCGCCTGAGGTGGGTACAGCGTCCAGCCGGCGCCAGTGGGCCCGCCGGGCACGAAAAAGGTCGAGACCAGCACCACGACCGCGAGCAGGTAGACCCAGTAGCTCAGCATGTTGACATAGGGGAAAACCATGTCCCGGGCGCCGACCATCAGCGGGATGAGGTAGTTTCCGAAACCTCCCAGAAACAGCGCGGTGAGAAGATAGATCACCATGATCATGCCGTGCATGGTGATAAGCTGAAGATATTGGTTCGGATCGATAAACGAAAACGTGCCGGGGAATCCGAGTTGCAGCCGCATCAGCCACGACAGCACCAGCGCAACCATTCCGATGGACAACGCCGTGATCGAGTACTGGATGGCGATAACCTTGGCGTCCTGCGAAAAGACGTACCTCGTCCACCAGCTTTTCGGATGATAGAGCTCGACCTCACCCACTTCGGCCGGCGGGATGCCTGCGACTGTGTCAAACGGGATATCGACCATCGGAATACCCTCCTTGGTCTCCTGTTCAGCGAGGAGTTCGCCTTACGATAAGCGGCGTCTCCTTGTCGGTATTTTCATTCGCTTTCTGTCTTATAAGCCGCCTTCGCGACGTTGCGCGGCCCCGATAGCTCGGCGAACGTCTGCTGCTTCTCCAGCCACGCGTGATAATCTTTCTCTTCCTGAACGATGACCTTGCTCCGCATCTGCGCATGCGCGACACCGCAGAGTTCCGCACAGAGAACCTCGAATGTTCCGGTGCGGGTGGGCGTGAACCAGTAATATGTAACCGAGCCCGGAATCATATCCATCTTCGCCCGGAACTCGGGCACATAGAAATCATGCAGGACGTCAATTGAGCGGAGCAACACCTTCACTGGTTTCCCAACCGGCAGGTGCAGGTCGTCGTTTTGAACGACGACGTCGTCTTGTCCGTTTGGATCGTCAGGATTCAATCCCATAGGATTGTCGGAACTGATCTTGCGGGCATCGGTAGAACCGAGCTTGCCGTCCTTTCCGGGAAGCCGATAGCTCCACATCCACTGCTGTCCCATGACCTCGACCTCGGTCGCGTCGGCAGGAACCGTGACGAACTGGTGCCAGACAACCAAGCCGGGCGCCAACATGGCTGCGACGCCGATTGCGGTTCCGATGCTGAGCCACCATTCGAGCTTTTTGTTTTCGGGATTGTAGGCTGCCTGCCTTCCCTCCTTGTGACGAAAGCGGAAGACACAATAAGCCATGAACACAACGACTGCGGAGAAAACCGCCCCCGTGATCCAAAACGTCAGGGTAATCGTGTCGTCGATGTAGCCCCAGTTTGAGGCGAGCGGTGTCCACCACCACGGGCTGAAGAGGTGAAACAGCACCGAGGCGACCGCTACCAAAAGCAGTATGAGCGCTACAGCCATCTCTTATGCATCCTTGCCATCAAAGGCTGCGGATACGAAAAATTAGAGGGCGGAGCTCACGTCTGTCGCGATGGCGGACTTCACTTTCGCCATCGTCGTGCCTCTTGCCTCGCCCATTCAACCGGTCACGACGTCAAAACAACACACAAAGTACGCGTCACGGCCGCTCGTCTCGTCGGAGCTGGGGGCGTCTGGAATTTCAAGATGGTACCTGCCGCGCCTGACGTCAATAGCTCAATACTCAATAGAGGGCCATGTCACATCCTGATCTGGCGCGTGCAATGCGCAATCCGGCGAGCATCCGTCGCGCACATCGTTTGGTGATGCAACGCAACAAACGATGTCTGCGGATGCACAATTCACCCAACCGTGAGTGCTATCTTGCTGCCATCGCGCTAAGGTCACTGCACCGGTCGCGACAGGTGTCGTCCGGCAAAGCTCCTTCTCGTTGAACTTGGTTTGCCGGACTCAATCGCGATTTTCGCGCATGAGGCTGATTGCGCGCGATTTGAGGGCGCGCCGTTCCCTCCTGCGACCACGAGCAAGGAGACCGGGGTCATGGCCACACAGTATTTCGCAAGACCTAAACTACAATGGTTCGGCGTCTCCGCTGCGTATGTCGTTCGCAAAATCAGCATTTCCGACTTGCGCGACGCGCTGCGCCTTGGCTGGGAAGACTTCCAGGCCATACCAACTCACGCCGTTGTCCTGTGCGCGATTTATCCCGTTCTCGGGCTTGTTCTGTTCAGACTGGTCCTTGGCTATTCCGTGCTGCCGCTGCTCTTTCCGCTGGCCGCCGGTTTTACGTTGATCGGTCCTTTTGCCGCGCTCGGCCTCTACGAGCTCAGCCGCCGCCGCGAGCGCGGCGAGGAAGCCGCAGCGTGGCACGTAGTACACGTGCTGCGCGCGCCGTCTTTCGGCGCCATTCTCGGACTCGGCACGCTCCTGCTCGCTTTGTTCCTGACTTGGATCGCCATTGCGGACACTATCTACGTTGCAACCTTCGGCCATGCTCCCGCTGCAAGCATCCCTGATTTCGCAAGGCGCGTGTTGACGACGCCAGAAGGTTGGTCGCTGATCATCGTCGGCTGCGGCGTCGGCTTCCTGTTCGCCGTCGTGGCCCTCTGCGTCAGTGTTGTGTCGTTTCCGTTGATGCTCGACCGGCATGCGTCTGCGATAGACGCAATCCGGACGTCGCTGCGGGCCGTGATGGAGAATCCATTTGCGATGGCCGAATGGGGGCTGATTGTTGCGGTACTGCTGGTGATCGGTTCGCTACCGCTCTTCGTCGGCCTCGCTGTCGTTCTTCCGGTGCTCGGTCATGCCACCTGGCACCTTTATCGGAAGGTGATCGAGCCTGACCCGAATCCCCCAGAAGAACAGCCCCGCCCGCCAATAGGTCGCCGCTATGCGGCAGATTTCCCGGCTTCTCTCTTTCCCTGGAGCCGTGAGAGCAAGTGATGAGAAGCTTGTAAGCCGCAGCGGAGGTCGATCATGTCCATAGCTCCCACACTCCAGCGATACTTGACTGCGGAAAACATCCAATACGATGTGATCTCGCATGACCCTACCATGTCATCCGCACGTACCGCCGAGGCTTGTCGGATTTCGGGGGATCGTTTGGCCAAGGCAATCGTGTTGCGGCGCAATGCCGGCTATGTACTTGCCGTCCTGCCAGCGTCGCATCACCTTCGCCTTTCGGATTTGAGGGACCAGCTTGGCGATAATGTTGAAATGGCCGAGGAACCCGAGATCGATCCGCTGTTCCCGGATTGCTCGCACGGGGCTGTTCCACCCCTCGGTCACTGTTACGCGCTGCCTCTCATCGTGGACGACAGCATCGAGGCGCAGCCAGAAATCTATATGGAGGCGGGCGATCACGAGACGCTGCTCCGTATAAGTCATGCGCAGTTTGCTCGCTTGATGGGAAATGCACGACACGGCCGCTTTAGCGAGAAGCTGCCGCACAGGATAAGCAGCTCGATTGTGTGGGGGTAAGGTGCCCTTGCGGCCGCGTCACAATCGCCGTTCATTTCGAAGCCGCGACAATGGAAATTTGACAGATTGCTGTTAAAAAATTGCCGGAGCTTGTGTCCGAAGGAGGATCCAAATGACTACGGTGCGACAGTTGCTTGATCAGAAGGGCAGGAACATTTGGTCTATTCACCCGGACGCTACCGTCTTCGATGCCGTCGCGAAAATGGCTGACAAAGACATTGGATCGTTGGTAGTGATGGAAGGCGAGGAACTCGTTGGCATCATCACCGAAAGGGACTATGCGCGGAATGTTGTTCTCAAGGGTAAGACGTCTCCCGCAACACCCGTGCGGGACATCATGGAAAGACACGTCGTCATTGCACAGCCAGAACAATCCGTTGACCAATGCATGGCCGTCATGAGTGAGAAGCGCGTGCGCCATCTGCCCGTCTTTGAGGGAAATAAGCCAATCGGCATTGTTTCAATCGGCGATCTCGTCAAAAGCATAATCGGTGATCAGAAGTTCGTCATTGTTCAGCTCGAGCAGTACATCCACGGTGAACGGGCCATTGTGGACGGTTGAATACGATCGCGAACGACCGCAGTGCTCGGAAGCATTACGGCCGAACATTACCGCGCGGTGGATAGCCCCACTGCTCAGGGGATTTGCTAATCAGCATCCTTACACGACCGTTGAGCTTGGCCTCAACGATCGTTCGATCGATCTCGCTGAAGAAGGCTGGATCTCGCGATCCGGATTGGCAACCTTAGCGATTCAAGTTTGATTGCGCGCCGAATCGCGCCGTGCCGCATGATCCGATTCCAGGCCAGCAGCACGCGCGACTATCCGAACGAAATCTGGCTGTCATATTGCCCGATCAGCCGTGCGCCTTGCGGCACCAGCAGATATTTTCCGATCGGACTGTCATAGACATTTTCCGTCACTTGCGCGGTGATCTCGCCGGGCAGATCGGAACGGATGCCGGTAATCGGCGCCGCTGAAATGACGGCGCCCGCCGGTACCGCGGCGGCGTGGTGTCACGCGGCAATCCGGCGTAATCCTTCGGCAGCGTCTGAAGGCCGTCGGCGGTGGTCTTGTGATCGGTGCTGTAGAGTTCGGTGCCGTTATCCTGGCGCGCCGAGCGAGGAGGAGAATCCTTCAACTGAGCCATGGTTGCCGCTGCTTTGGTCAGGGTTGGACTCAACTATTTCCAATCTTGGCCGCATCTCAACCGAGAAAAGTCCCTTTCCCTCCTCGATAAACTCGATGAGGTTGCCGTCCGGATCGCGCACAAAAAGGGTTCCAGTCCCGAAAGTCAGAGGATCGCCGGGATCGACCAAAAAGTGTTCCTTCATCTTGCCATCCATCTGGAATGGCTTCTGTCCTGCTTGCAGAAGGATTGTGAGTACGTTCGCAAGATTGGAGACCTGCAGGGCGAAATGCTGGATAGGACGGTGCGGGGACGCATTCCTTGGTGCGGTACCGGGAATGGCGACCAGGTGCAGCGTGCTGGTGTCGTTCAGGACCAGCCATGATTTCACTCCGTGATGCGGTTGAAAGCCGAGAACCCCGATATAGAACGCATCGGCGGCTTCCCGATCTTGCACGACGAGACAGACGTGATGGACGGATATGACATCGACGTTCGGCATAGTTGGCTCCTGAAGTCCGATTGCAAATTCAACCCGTATGCTGAGATCGCTCTGCGACCACATCGCTCTCTTCGCCGTCTTGTTCGATTCAGTGTGTGGCGGCATTTGGGGAATCCGGCAGATCTTTGAGATAGGCGTAGATTGCGCCCAGTTCTTCATCGTCCATCTTGCCGATCGCACGCCAGGGCATCCGATCGCCGTCAAGGTGATAGCCATTGGGATCGATGCCGGTACGCAGGGTGGCGATGAATTGCTCGAGCTTCCAGTCCTTCACCACAGTGAGACCGGGTCCGATCGTACCAATCTGCCCGGGCATGCCGCCGAGTAGATCGGCGCCATGACAGGTGCGGCAGTCATGGTAGGAGAGGATGTAGGCGCCGTATCCGGCGGTCGCCGCTTTGGGCGGAGCGGTGATGGCACCGGTGAAGACGGGCTTGCCGGTCGGCAGTTGCCCGGCGCCCAACATCACGAGCCCCAGCGGGTTCAACGCATCCGGCGGATTTGGCGTCGGCCGGCCTGCGGCGGGCACGCTGCGGATATAGGCAACGAGAGCTTGAATATCATCATCACTCAGTTTGCTGACATTGGTGAGCGACATGACCATGAGCCAATGTCCGTCGGCGTCGACACCATTACGGATCGCCCGGAAGATTTCGCCGTCCGACCACCGGCTCAGTTGCCCGACCGGGGTCAGGTTGGCCGCGATGAAGCGGCCTACCTGCATGGGCAGATGCGCACCAAGGTCTCTCCCACCCGTCAGCGTGCCCGCGCTCGAGTGACAGGCGCCACAATAGGCGGAAGCGATCGCTTGCCCGCGGTGAATTCGCTCGGATGTCATGGCGACCTTTATGTCAGGCAGCGGGGCGTGGCGGGCGTGCGATCTGTAAAGCCCCGCGGCCATCAAGATAGCGGGCAGGGCAAACGCAGCGGCCGCCAGTCCCGCCAGGCTTACGCATCCCCATCTGAGAATCGGGTATTTCAACCGTCGGGCCCGAATGGCCCCAAAGGCCAGGGTCGCAGAGAGGACGACAAGGATCGTTAAGCAGAGCGCATTCAACATGATGCCCCCGTGAGCTATCCGCCCGTCTAAAAGGCTTCGGTTATTGGGATCAATGATTGTGAACCGGATCGCGCTGCGCGGCCGTCGCTTGCGCAGACATAGATATGGTCATCAGCGCGATAGAGAGGTTGGGTCTTCAAATGACCCGTGATCAAGCTCCCCATGTACAACTTTGGGGTCTCCAGCGACGGAGCCCAGCTTGAACGCTGATAAAATTGACGAATGTGACATGCATCCTCGGTCCGGCAAGGTGAATTGCGCGGCACCATTGCTACGCGAGGCGCAGTATAGGCGCCGATCAGACCCGACCTTTAGTCAGGCAGCGCCATGTCGCTTGTCGATTTGCGCACGGCGATGGCCGAATGCGTGCTTGGAGGATGACCGAAGCGCTCGCGAAATTTGCGCGAAAAATGTGCATAGTCGAGAAAGCCGCACGCGAACGCAATCTCGCTGAGAGGCTCCTCGCTCCTGGAGAGTGCGCGGCGCTGAAGCAGGCGCGACGCGTGATCAAGGCGGAGCGAATGAATGAAGTGGCTACAGGTCGTGCCGCGCGCGCTGAAGAGTTTTTGAAGATAGCGAACCGAGATCCGGGCTTCGGCGGCGACGACGGACGGGGTCAGCTCGGGATCAGCCAACTGCGCTTCGATCATGCTGCAGATACCGGCGAACAGCTTGTCAGTATGAGCCGAGCCACGTTCGTCGCCCGATGGCGCAAAAAGGGCGGCGAGCAAATCATAGACGACCAGCTGCATTTGGGCTGCCGGCAAAGCGTCGGAGGGGCCGTTTCCTCGAGAGGCTTCGATCATGAGCTGCAGGAGCAAGCGGTTGGCGGCAGTCCCGCCCCGATGGAGCACGCCCTTTGGTTCAAAGCCCAAATGAGCGACAAGCTGCCGGCGCGGCAGATGAAGTGCCATATGGCGAACGCCGCCCGGCTCATTAAAGACGGTTATCGGGCGCGTGGGATCGACGAGTATCAAATCGCCAGTGTCCAGCTCAAGAAGCTTGTCGTTGTGATCTATCGCCGATCTGCCTGTTAGCTGAAAGATCAGGCTGTAATCCTCAAGACCATCACGACGGGCGTGCTGTGAAGTGCGGTTGACTCTGCCAATATTGCTGCCAGCGTTGATTGCCTTCAGCCCGTGCACCTGGAAGGGGCTAAACCAGCCCACGAATGCTTTTGGATCGATCCCCACGAGATCATTTGCACATGCCTGTTTCAGCGATGACGCCCACTCGTCACTTGTTAGTCTTCTAAGGGCTTGATCTGTTCCGGCTTCGCCCGCCGTTCTTATCAGGCTGTTGTCGGAAAAATTGATTCTTCTATGCAATTTTTTCGTCCTCTGATGGAATTGATCGGGCAAATCGTCATGAGCCCGGCGATTTTTCAGGAGTCTTTCAAAACAGAGCGAAGGACTGGCCGTGAATCGTGACGGGTCAACGTAGTGCGTAAATGGACAACCTTCATGGCGCACCCATTCTAAAATCCGATTTCATCCAAGCCTATACTTCGCGTCACGAACCATCGTGACGAACCGGGATTTTATGTGGCTTCCCGCGCGGTTTGCGTTGCGGATAACAAATATGTGTAAGGGGAATAAAAATGCCGGATGGCGAAACAGTCGAAAATCCAAATCAGCTTTCGTGCCTTCAGGACCCGAGACCCTATTCGCTCGGCCATTCCGACACCGAGATTCGACGCCTTCTGCTGCAGGCAGAGATGTTGCGGCCGATAACGGAGCGGCTTCTGCGGCGAGCCGACCTCCGCGAAGGGATGCGGGTTCTGGACATGGGATGCGGTACGGGGGACGTGGCGATGCTCGCGGCCGCCATCGTGGGGCCAACCGGTTCTGTCGTCGGAGTGGATCAGAGCGAGGAAACCGTCAGCCTTGCGCGCCGAAGAGCAGATGAGAGGAACTTCGGCAATGTCAGCTTCGAGGTCGCAACACTGCCGGATCTGGCAGGCCCGAAGGATTTCGACGTGGCCATCGGCCGTTATGTGCTGGTCCATCAATCGGACCCGGTCGCTTTCCTCCGGGATATCGCAAAATGCGTCAAGCCCGGCGGTTTGATCGTGTGCCACGAGGTGTATCCCCGGTTTACTCTGTGGTCGAGTCCGCCGCTCGCGCTGTGGGAAGAGATCGGCATCTTTCTGCACGAGGCTGCGGTCCATCTGCCGGGCGTCGATGCCTGTGAGGGCATGCATCAAACCCTTGAAAAGGCCGGCCTTCAGCAAGGTGAAGTCTATTATGAACTTCCCGTCGCACAGAATGCCCGGTCGCCGCTCATCGAGTGGGTCGCCAGTTCGGTACGTGCCTTCCTCCCCCTTGCCAAAGCAAGGGCAGTCGCAGATGAAGCGGCACTCGATCCATCCACGCTCGAGCAAGGATCGCGGGACGCAATGCAGAACGCAGGAAGCCATGTGACAGCCTGGCTACAGGTTTGTGCATGGGCCACCGTATAAACTGATTGCGAAATATTCCTCACCATCCGGCATGTAGGCCTTGCGGAGAGCGGAAGTGAATAGAGAAATGAGCAGAGAAATGAGTAGAGAAGACTTCAATAAAAACCTGGTCTGCGGTTTGGCGAACGCCCTCAACGATCACGATTTGATGCGCGCGAGGAGCTACTTGACGGATGATCTACATTTTATTGGCGTCTTCGGCCCGACGCTCGAAGGAGCGGATGTCTATCTGGACGCCATGGGGCGCCTTGGCGCCCAACAGACGATATTGAAATGTCTTGCAGAACACGACGATGTTGCTTGTTTTTACGAGCTTTCATTGCCCGCAAAACCGGAAATCAGGCTTTTCGGCTGTGGATGGTTCACCATCGATAGCGACAGGATCAATTCGATCCGCGTCGTGTTCGATCCGACGCCGCTCGGCAAGACCTGAGATAGCTGTCTCGCCTGAACTGCGCACATGCATGATGTATCTTTCTCCCGTGCTTGTGGCGTAAGTCGCCCGGCATACGTCGAAGTCTCCGTCTGAAACGAGGTGAAATGCGAATTCTGATTGTGGGGGCTGGCATTGCCGGTCTCGCCCTGGCAAAGGCCATGGAGCAGCGGGGGATGGAGGCGCAGTTGATCGAGCGCCAGCGAGAGGTGCAGACCGCTGGAGCTGGGCTGTTTCTGCCTGGAAATGCAGTCCGGGCGATCGAGCAGCTTGGGCTGTTTGAAGACGTCGCCGTAAAAGCGGTCCCGATCAAGCGTCAACTCATCTTTGACGCTGGCGGCAAAGTCCTGAACACGATCGAGACAGAAGACTTTTGGCGTGGCTGCGGACCTTGCCTCTCGCTGCCACGCAAGGAGATGCAGGACGTTCTGAAGGCCTCTCTCAGGCGTTCGACCACTGCCTTCGGCAGATCCATCGCGAGCCTGGTCCAGGATTCCGCTGGATGTTTAGTCACCTTCGACGATGGCGCGGCTGCTAAATATGATTTTGTCGTTGGCGCCGATGGGATGCACTCGAAAGTTCGAGAGCTGGTCTCATTGGGCGGATCAGCGCGTTATGTGGGCACGGTGTGCTGGCGGTTCATCGCCAAAAACACCTCTGGTATCGATTGTTGGACCGCGATGCTCGGAAGTGGCCGCACCTTGCTGGCGATCCCGGTCAACCGAACGGATGTTTATGTTTATGCAGATATCGCTATCCCCGGTGACGGGGCCCCCGACCTGCCGCCAGATTCACCTCTTCGATCGCTGTTTAAGGATTTTTCCGGACCGGTATTTCCGCTGATCGACGGCTTATCCGCGGAGACGCCCATCCATTATGGGCCCATTGAGGAGGTGCGGCTGAAGGATTGGATAAACGGCCGCGTCGTTCTGTTGGGCGATGCTGCGCACGGCTGTTCGCCAAATATGGCAGAAGGCGCAGGCATGGCGATGGAGGATGCTCTTGTTTTGGCGGAGGAGTTGTCTCGTGGCACGGACATCACGAAGGCTCTTCGCGCGTATATGGAAAGACGAAGACCCAGAGTCGATTGGGTACAGAACCAATGTCGCGCGCGCGATAAAATGCGCTCGCTGCCAGCTTTGCCGAGAGCTGCCGTGCTGCGATTATTTGGGACTTCACTTTACAAGCGCAGCTACTCGCCGTTGCTCAAGTCTTTTTGATCTCTCCTTGAGTACGATGATCGCCCATAAGCGCGAGCTCAGTAACTGGCAAATCGCCAGGACGGAGCGTCGCCGGACGCGCTGTGTGTGCCGGATTCTGTTAATGAGGGGGCCGGTCGCTCGCTTGCAGTTCGCGAAGCTGTGCTGCTGACAATTTCTGTCAGGGCCTTAAGGTAGCCTCGCATCCAGCCGGGAGTCTGCATGGGCCGTTCCACCCGCCTTCTTGCTTTGCTGCAAGCGCTTCGGGGCCGCCGTCATCCGGTGACGGCCGCGACGCTCGCTCGGGAGCTGGAGGTTTCCGAGCGCACGATCTATCGCGACCTATCGGAACTGGCGGCCCAGGGCGCGCCGATCCAGGGTGAAGCCGGCGTCGGCTATATCCTTGGTCCCGGGCTGTTTCTGCCGCCGCTCATGCTGACCGAAGACGAGACCGAGGCCGTTCTGCTTGGACTGCGCTATGTCGATCAGCGCGGCGACGACGTGTTGGCGAAAGCTGCCGAGGGTGTCCGTGCCAAGATCACGGCCGTATTATCCCGAGAGATGCAGGCGACCGCAAACACGCCGCTGTCGATCCCGGGACCCGGCGGCAAAGAGTTTCCGGAGAACAGGGTGCCCCTGGCCCTCCTGCGGTCCGCGATCCGGACACAGAAACGGCTGGCCATCGAATATGTTGACGAGCAGGAACGTCGTACCGGGCGTGTCGTATGGCCGATCCAGCTCGGCTTCATGGACAGCGCACGCGTGCTGACAGCCCGGTGCGAACTGCGCAAGGCATTCCGATTCTTCAGAACCGACCGGATCCTCTCGGCCGAGCTGCGCGACCGTTACCCGGCGCGGCGGACAGACCTGTTGCGCGATTTTCAAGCCCAGCTGCGGGATGAGCAGCATCGTCGCGATGCTCCTGACAGAATTTGACAGGGGCACCGATTAGCATCCTTCCATCACAACGGAGATGGAAGTCATGCGGAACGTATCGGCCGACGCATTGCCCCAGGTCATCCTGGACCACGTGGCCGCCTATCGGCGCCACGACGCCGAGGCGTTCATGGCGACGCTGGCGCCCGATGCGCTCATCAACGACATTCAGCGCGAATTTCTCGGGCATCCGGCGATCCGCGCCTGGGCGGACAAGGAGATCTTCGGCCCCAAGGTGACGCTGGAGACCGAGGCGGCCTTCGAGCACTTCGGAAACACGATCGTCCGCTTCCGCGTCGATGGCGACTTCGACAAGTCGAACCTGCCAGACCCCTTGATCCTCACTTACTATTTCGCCGTCCAGGACGACCGCATCACCCAGCTCATCATCCTGCATAACAAGGCCGTCGCGATCTGACGCGATACGGGCGGCCGCCGTGGCCGTCCGATGCAACCACCCATCGACCCATCGAGAGAAAGAGAGATTATGAACGACGAGTTTTCAGGCAAGGTCGCCCTCGTGACCGGCGCATCGAAGGGGATCGGCGCCGGCATCGCCAAGGCGCTGGGTCAGGCCGGCGGCCATGTGGCGGTAGCCTATGGCCGCGACGAGGCCGGCGCGCGGCGCGTCGTCGCGGAGATCGAGGCGGCCGGCGGGCACGCCTTGGCGCTGCAGGGCGATCTGACGCGCACGGCTGACATCGAGGCAATGGTCGCCAGGACAGTGGCGGCATTCGGCCCGATCCATATCCTCGTCAACAACGCCGGTGTGTTCGAGTACAAGGCTTTGGCGGAGATCACCGAGGCGCATGTCCGCAGCATTTTCGACACAAACGTGCTCGGCCTCCTGATGATGACCAAAATAGCTATCGCCAACTTCGATCCGGCCGGCGGCAGCGTGATCAATATCAGCTCCCTTTCCGCCGCAGGAAACGGGGCGGGCCAAGCCGTCTACGCATCGTCCAAGGCCGCAGTGAACACCATCACCAAGGTGCTGGCGCTGGAGCTGGCCGGGCGGAAAATCCGCGTCAACGCCATCATGCCCGGATATTACGATACCGAGGGAGCTCGCTCTTTCGGCATGCCGGGCTCGGAAGCCGAAGCCCGACTGATGGCTGCGACGCCGCTGGAAAAACGAGCTGGCCGCCCTTCAGACCTTAGCCCGGTGGCCCTGTTCCTGGCATCGGCGGCTTCGTCCTGGATGACCGGAGAAATCCTGACGGTTTCCGGTGGCCTGCGCTAGGTGGTGTGGACTCTAAGGATTCCCTTTTAGGAGCAAATCAGATTCAAGGCTGCTTTTTGGGAGGCAGCCTTGGGTGTGATGGACCGTTTGGTTTTGAGCGACGCGGCGTGGGAGCGGATGGCGCCGCTGATCATAGGTCGGCCCGACCAGAAAGGGTCGACTGGACGCGACAACCGGATGTTCGTGGAGGGCGTGCTGTGGATCGTGCGTACGGGCTCTCCCTGGCGTGATCTTCCGGAGACGTTCGGGGATTGGAACAGCGTATTCCGGCGCTTCAGTCGATGGAGCATCAAGGGTGTTTGGTGGCGGATCTTCGAGGCGATGTCCGATGATCCGGACTTCGAATATCTGGTCATCGACTCCACCATCGTTCGGGCGCATCAGCACGCGGCCGGGGCGAAAAAAGGGGGTCTGAAGATCAGGCGCTCGGCCGCTCGCGCGGTGGCCTGAGCACCAAGATACATATGGCCGTTCGCGGCTTGGGATGTCCCGTGCGGTTCACGCTTACCGCGGGTCAGAAGGGCGATGCACCGCAAGCCGCCGCATTGATCGAGGGATTACCCGCCGAGGTCGTCATGGCCGATGCGGCCTATGATGCCGATCACTTGCGCCAAGCCATCGCCGCCAAGGGGGCGCTCGCTGTCATCCCCAACAACCCGTCACGTGCGCTCAAATATCCGCTCGACAAGCATCTCTATGCCCAGCGCCATCTCGTGGAATGCTGCTTCTCAAAACTCAAACAGTTCCGCCGCGTCGCAACACGCTTCGAGAAAACGGCACGAAATTATCGGGCCGTCGTTACTCTCGCCGCCATTGCCCTATGGCTGCGGTAAATGTCCACACCACCTAGTGCGGACGCAGAATCTACGCCAGCGCTGGATTATTTTTGGCGAATTTGTCGCTGACTCAAATTTCGGAGACGAAGCTAAGTTGTCGAACATCTCACGCACGTCGCGGAGAAACGCACGGCCGACTTCCCTTGGCCGCGCGCCATGGCCCGGCTCACGGAGGAAAAGGTCAGCGCCCAATTCTTCTTCGATGTCGCGGACATGTCGCGAGATAATGGATTGATTGGTGTCCAACCGAAGTGCCGCACGACGGAAGTTCGACTCTTCCGCCGCGACAACGAAATGACGCAAGCGGCGAAGATCCATTTCAAACGGCACTCTTAGGGATGGTTATCCAATCACCGCCAATTTCCATTTGGGTCCCCGTCATCCAGAATTGGCTATCATGCCACCTTGGGCCGCCAAGCGATGACACCAGCGGTTCGCGCTCGAACTTCGGGCGATGCCAAGCACGAGGCGACTGCCTCATAACCAGGGCCGCCTGGATAAGGTGCGACGCGCAACGGCGCGCTGTGGTTAGCGGGGCAGAAAATAATTGCCTCGTCCGAGCCGACAGAATCTAAATCCAGGATGGCGGTAGAGCGTGTGAGGAAGAAGAGCGGGCGAGCGCCAGGTCCACGGCGACGAAGATGAGCGATCAGAGCCTCTTGGGTAACCTTGTCCAGCCCTTCTTCCAACATATCAATCACCAGAATGGACGGGCTTTCCGCTTCCAATCCCGCGAGTAGCGCGATCAAAGCCTCTGACACAGTGCCGCCATCCTCAACGAGCCAGGCAAGGGCCTGATCGACGCGCGACTTGAGGACTTGATCGGCGTCTAACCGCGCCCGGGCCATTGCACCTCCGTCCCCCAACCGCTCTAAGCCTATGAAAGCGGCGTCGGGCAATGCTTCAGCCAAGCGCATCGCAAGCCGCGTCTTGCCGCTGCCCAAGGGGCCGGTAATGTAATTTAGCGACCGGATATCGTGCAGTTCGAAGCGTTCAGCCCCCCACGGCCAGGGGAGATCGAACGCGACACGAAACTCGGCTGCAGGTGTCAACAGCCGCGCCAAATCGCCGATTGTCGGCGTCTGACCGCCGGCGAGATCACTCCTGAGCCCGCGAACTTTTTCCACCTTAGAGGCGAGCTGGCTGATTTGTCCTTCAAGCGTCACTTGATGAGCTGCCAGAGCAAGTTCCAGGCCCTTGGGATCGCCTCTCAACACTCGTGCAACTTGCGCGAGGCTGAAGCCAAGCGCCCGTAATGAGATAATTTCTGCGGCCCGGCTCATTTCGTCCGGGCCATAGATTCGCCATCCGGCCGCAGTTCGAGCCGGCATTATAAGACCGCGCTGCTCGTAGACTCGCAGAGCTTTGACGGAGATGCCAAGCCGGCTGGCAGCCTCTGATGCATTCAAGAATACGGCGGAAAAGCCCACGACTCACCCCGCTTTTGCTGACCGCATCTCTTATCGAGGCAGCCCCAAGGGCCGGGTCAAGGGCTTTTATTGGCAGCGGATGCCCAGCAAGGTCCCGCCATGGCCGCGGCGGCGCAGAGCTAGCCAAGGCTCGGCGGGCCGTCTAGATGGCCGCCATCCTGGCGCCCGGTTCCTCCCCGACGGTGACCGAAACAGAGTCGTGTCGCCGCGCGTTGGTCCCGCGCGCAAGAGGAGAAGCCCGTCATGTCGAAACTAGCAATCGCGTTTGTGTTGGCACTGGCCGCGACCGCGGCCAACGCGCAAGATACTAAGTCTGGACAATCGCATACGCCGGCCGTTGCCAGCGCGAATGGAGCACGGCCGTTCCTATTTGATGGACGAATGCGAGGTGATGGCGTCCGGCAGGGAGCGCTCACCGACGATCATCACCCCAACGCTGGCGCCATCGTCGTGCCACCGAAAGCAAGCCAGCCTGGGCGCGAACGATGAGTTCGCGCACCCGTTTATTGAATTGTTCATTGGCTCTGTGTCCGCTGTGGTCACTGCGGGTTCCTAGCGACCTCTGCTATCGGCCGACAGGCGAACATTAGGTGCGCCTTACCCAAGCACTGCGCCTTATGATGGGGTGGACGCCCCGCCGACGGCATCGATGTGCCAAAGTGGAGGTGTTGAGCACCACTTAAGGGAGGCGTCCGTGTCAGAGGTTATCATAATTGGTTTGGATATCGCCAAACATGTTTTTCACGCTCACGGAGCGGATGAGCGTGGTCAAGCGATATTCAGTAAGCGGATCAGCCGAGGGAAGCTGCTGGATTTCTTCGCTGCCCAGCCAAGTTGCACGGTAGCGCTGGAGGCATGTGGTGGAGCCCATCACTGGGCCCGTCAGCTCACCCGGCTTGGTCATGAAGTTCGGCTGATCCCGCCCGCCTATGTAAAACCGTTCGTGAAGCGGCAAAAGAACGACGCGATCGATGCCGAGGCGATTTGCGAAGCAGCGCAGCGGCCGAGCATGCGGTTCGTGGCCGTGAAGAGCGAACAGCAGCAGGCGGCGGGTCTGGTGTTTCGGACCCGTGACCTGTTAGTGCGGCAGCGAACGCAGCTCATCAACGCGATCCGGGGACACCTCGCTGAATATGGTTGGGTCGCACCCAAGGGGCCGTCGCATGTGGCGATGCTTGCCGACCTGATCGAGGAAGAAGCGATGGCCAGCTCGCTTCCCAAAGCGACCCACGCCATGTTCCGATTGATGTTAGACCTGCTGGCCGGCCTCAATGGCAAGATCGCGGATCTCGACAAGGAGATCGCGCGACGTGCTCGCGAGGACGAAGTATCGCGCAGGCTAATGACCGTTCCCGGCATTGGCCCAATCTCCGCCACCGCGATCGCCGCTCTAGCACCGCCGGCCGAGACCTTTGCCAAAGGCCGTGACTTCGCGGCCTGGCTCGGCCTCACGCCTCTTCAAAGATCGACAGGCGGCAAACAGAAGCTCGGTGCGACATCCAAGATGGGCGAACGCACGCTCAGGCGTCTCCTCATCATCGGCAGTAGCGCGGTCGTACAACAGGCGAGCAAACGCGGTGCGCCAAGGGGTTCGTGGCTCGAACAGATGCTGGCTCGCAAACCGCGCATGCTGGTAACCGTCGCGCTCGCCAACAAGATGGCGCGGATCGTCTGGGCGCTACTCGTAAAGCAGGAAAACTACAGAGCTCCGGTCGCCGCCAAGGCGTGAGCCTGGCGGGCCTGAGGTCGTCGCGGGTGTAGTCGGTCGAAGGAGGGTATGGCGCAACAGTCGGCGAGACGGGGCCGGAAGAACCAGATGTACTCATCGTGCCTGGAGCACGCATTTATGATTTGGTTCCGGTCCGCGAACTCCCATACGGGCCCGCAGCTCCATCGCTGCATCAGAGGCCGGACAGATGGCAGCATCCGACTACGTGCCAATCTTCTTCAAATACCGCTTGCATCCGGCGGGGCGTCCACAGATGTGTACATGGGTTAGTCAGCCGACGATCCCGCCACCGTCCATCGAGGTAGCGCCGACCGAGCAGTCGGTCGCGCGCCTGCCCGATGAGACGACGGATCAAACGCGCGTGGAATCCCTGGCTAAGCTAAATCCCGATGTACGGCCGATCGATGCTCAGCGCCGGCCCGCGCGAGCCGAGCGTAAGCCTACAAGGGTATTTCCATCGAGCCAGGTGGCCAGAACCCGTCATCGCAACGAGCAACCAGCGTTGGGTACGGGCGAGGAGTGTTGTCGGTTTGAGTGGGTGGATAGGTCAGCAGTATCAAACGCTGCATCGCGCAAGCGTGTTGCGCGTCGGGACTCATAGATAGACTGGCACTTCCCGGATGCAAATTGAGGGTCAGGCCGCTTCTATCGGCGTCATCTCGTACTTCGCTGCCTGGCTTGGTTGCGCGTTTCAAAGCATCGTGGGAGTCTTTATGTACCGGATGCCCTATTGTACACGTTGACGCCGTCAATCGGGGACACGACATATCCTGTTCGGTCGGTCGAGATCACCGCTCAGGAGCAAGAAATGAACGCGCCGCCAACCATTGATCCCGTCACCGCGCATCCTGACAACGATGTTGTGCACTGGCTGACCAACGACACGCGCGATGAGCGCTTCATTGACAATATTTTCGCCGAGCTGTGTGTCCGGCTCCAGCGAGCGGGCATTCCCGTGAAGCGGGCGTCGCTTCATATCCTGATCCACCATCCGCAGTGGCTTGGCGCCCGGATCATGTGGGCCGACGGGATGCGCGAGGCCGAGATTGCGAGAGTCGACTACGATGTCAGGGAGCGATCGGAATACATCGATAGTCCCGCCAACGAAATCCATGACGGTGCCACCGTGGTGCGCGAGAATCTCGAACGCGATCCCTCGGTGGGCCGCAAGCACGCCGTCTATGACGAGATGCGGGCGAAAGGGCTGACCGACTATGTGGCGTGGCCGCTGTACCATACGCTCGGCAAGCGGCATCTCGTGACCTTTGCAACCGACCGGCCCGGAGGTTTCGGCGACGCGCATATTGCCGACCTGCTGAAACTGTTGCCGGTTCTCGCGCTGGTCAGCGAAATCCGCATCAAGAACCGGCTGGCGCGAACACTGCTCGAAACCTATGTCGGGTCGCATGCCGGCGAGCTCATTCTGGCCGGCGCCACCAGGCGCGGAAGCGGCACGACGGTACGCGCCGCCATTATGATCTGCGATCTGCGTGATTTCACCCGGATCTCCGACAACTGGCCGCGCGATGACGTGATTGATCTTCTGAACGGCTATTTCGACGCGATGTCGGAACCGATTGCGCGACATGGCGGGGAAATACTGAAATTCATCGGCGACGGTCTGCTCGCCATTTTTCCGCTCAGCCAGCCGTCGGCCTGCGCAAATCTGCTGCTTGCCGTGGCCGAAGCCCGTCAGGCCATGGTTGCCCTGAACGAAAAGAACAGTGAAACCGGTCGTGCACCGCTGAATTACGGTATCGGCGTACACGTCGGCGACGTCATGTACGGCAATATCGGGTCACACACCCGGCTCGACTTCACCGTCATCGGTCCTGCGGTCAACATGGCTTCGCGTCTCGAAACACTCACCAAACAATTAGGG
This sequence comes from Bradyrhizobium canariense, assembly GCF_900105125.1. Taxonomy (NCBI): domain Bacteria; kingdom Pseudomonadati; phylum Pseudomonadota; class Alphaproteobacteria; order Hyphomicrobiales; family Nitrobacteraceae; genus Bradyrhizobium; species Bradyrhizobium canariense. The sequence goes on from NZ_LT629750.1 coordinate 589,181, forward strand.
AGAACGGTGCTGCTGTCTCGCGCGTTCGCCGACTTCGTCGAAAGCGATTTCGATCTCGAACGCGTCGGCGAATATCCGGTGCGTGGCTTCAACGATCCGATCGAGCTGTTTGCGTATCACGGCTGAATGCCGCCCCATCATCAGGTGAAGAGCCACGCGATCGAGGGCGAGCGCAGCGCTTTCGCCCAATTCGTCTAGCAGGGAAAGCTGGTTTCAGGATTTCTTTCGAGTATTCACCGAGCGTAGGTGGCGCTTGCAATGGTTGGTCCCCGCGTCGACCGTCAAGCCAGATGGGCGGCAGATGCCGATGAGTTCGCCCTCTGGCGGCTGGTCTCATAGCCGATTGTCTAATGCTGTTACGCTCCGCGGGCACGACTAGGAGCAGAGCCAAAGCGATCCTTGAATGCGCGCGAAAAGTGGCTGCTGCTTTGAAAGCCGCAGGCCAACGCGATATTGGTCATGGTCATATTGGTCTTGTGCACAAGCTGATGGGCTTGGTTCAATCGTATCTGCAGGTAGGCTTCGTTCAAGGTTCGTGCGCTATGTTTGATAAATAGCCGTTCAAGCGAGCGAACCGATACGCCGGCAATCTTGGCAAGTTTGACTCGCGAAATTGGTTCTTCCACTGTTGCTTCCATTCTAGCCAAAACCTTGAGTACCCTGTCATCGCTGACGCCATAACGCTCCCGAAGACTCAACCGTTGCGGCTCATTGGCGGGGCGGGGCTCGGCTCGGATGAACCATTCGCTCACCTTATTCGCCAGCGCGTTTCCTTGTTCGCGTTCGATCAGTTCGATGGCGAGGTCGAGGCCCGCGATGCCGCCGGCGCAGGTCACGCGGCGGCGGTCGATGACGTAGAGGCTCGATTCGACGTGAAGCGTGGGAAACATCTCTACGAACGTTGGCCTGTGGTCCCAGTGGATGGTGACACTGTGACCCTCCAGCAGACCCGCGCGCGCCAACAGGAACGGCCCTCCGGAAACGCCGACCAGCACGGTGTTCTTCAAGGCTTGCCGCCTTAACCAAGCGAACGTCCTGGCTTCCTGAAAGGCTGTCGGATCGCCGGCTGCGAACACAAACAGCATTTCACACTGGAGCGGTTGCGAGACGCTTTGGTCGGCGAGAATCATGGCGCCATTGGAAGCGCGAACGGGTTTGCCATCGGTCGAAATGTGGACCCAGCGATAGAGCGGCTGTCCAGTAAGTGTATTGGCGGCCCGGAACGGCTCAACGATCGATGCGTACGACATCAGGGCAAAATCGTTGATCAGGAGAAGGCCGATGGTCCGGGATTCGGATGCCTTCGCCATTGTCGCTATCGGACCTGATTTTGTCGCTTGGGGTAAAATTCGGGTTGCTTTAACCGATATACTTCTTCTCAGGCAAGTAGTTTTCCTGAGAAACGTAAGCTCGGTAAGGCAGATGACGCGGTTTTCGATCTTGAGCCTGGTCCGGAATGCACTGTCCGGGCACCGCCGGTGGACGCCGACCTGGCGGGATGCATCGCCTCGGTCATCGTACGACATCATCGTCGTCGGCGGCGGTGGCCACGGACTTGCGACCGCCTACTATCTCGCGAAAGTCCACGGTCTGCGTAACGTCGCCGTGGTCGAAAAGGGCTGGATCGGCGGCGGCAACGCCGGCCGTAACACCACGATCATTCGTTCGAACTACGGTTTGGACGGCAATACCGAATTTTACGAATGGTCAATGAAGCTCTGGGAAGGCCTGGAGCAGGAGCTCAACTACAACACCATGGTGAGCCAGCGCGGTGTGCTCAACCTCTATCACTCTGATGCACAACGCGACGCGTTCGTGCGTCGGGGGATTACGATGCGTCTCAACGGTGCGGACGCCGAATTGCTGGACGCGGAAGCGGTACAAAAAATAGCACCGTTCCTTAATTACGAACAGGCGCGCTTCCCGATCATGGGCGGGTTGCTGCAACGACGCGGGGGAACCGCCCGGCACGACGCCGTGGTGTGGGGATACGCGCGCGGCGCGTCCGATCTTGGCGTCGACATCGTTCAGAATTGCGAAGTGACCGGCATCTTGCGCGATCATCAAGGTGCAGCCATCGGTGTTGATACGACGCGCGGCCAGATCAAGGCAAAGAAGATCGGCTTGTCCGTGGCGGGCAGTTCATCGCGTGTCGCGGCCTTGGCCGGCTTGCGTCTGCCGATCGAGAGCCATGTCTTGCAGGCGTTCGTCAGCGAGGCGCTCAAGCCCGTCATTCCAGGCGTGATCACTTTCGGCGCGGGCCATTTCTACATCAGCCAATCCGACAAGGGCGGGCTCGTGTTTGGCGGCGATATCGACGGATACAACAGCTATGCAAGCCGCGGCAACCTGCCGACCGTGGAAGATGTCTGCGAAGGCGGCATGGCGATCATGCCCATGATCGGCCGAGCGCGCATGCTGCGGAGCTGGGGCGGAATATGCGATATGTCGATGGACGGCTCGCCGATTATCGATCGCACGCCGATCGACGGCCTCTATCTGAACGGCGGTTGGTGCTACGGCGGGTTCAAGGCCACGCCGGCCGCGGGCTGGTGCTTCGCCCATCTTCTGGCGACGGATCGGCCCTACCAGGCGGCCGCCGCCTATCGCCTTGATCGCTTCGCGACAGGTCACCTGATCGACGAAAAGGGGCAGGGTGCCCAACCTAATCTGCACTGAGGGCGACCAGCGTATGCGCGTTCCATGTCCATATTGCGGTGATCGTGACGTCCACGAATTCGTCTACCGCGGCGACGCCGCGCCCAAGCGTCCTCAATCGGACGAGGAATTCTATGACTACGTTTATCTGCGCGATAATCCGGCCGGCGAAATACGAGAACATTGGTATCACGCGCAAGGCTGCCGCAACTGGATCGTGGTGAGGCGCGATACAAGGAATCACGTCATTGTGGGCTCCATCCTCGCAAAAGAGCAAGCGCAATGAGCCGGCTGTTATCTGGAGGCGCGGTCGATCGCACGCGCGAGCTGCCTTTCACGTTCGACGGAAAATCTTATCGCGGCTATGAAGGCGATACACTCGCGTCGGCCTTGGTCGCCAACGATGTCAAGATCGTCGGCAGATCGTTCAAATATCATCGGCCCCGCGGCATATTGACGGCTGGCAGCGAAGAACCGAATGCCCTTGTCACGTTACGGTCGGGCGCTTTCGCCGAGCCAAACACGCGGGCCACGATCGTGCAATTGTTTGCCGGCCTCGAAGCGGTAAGCCAGAATCGCTGGCCGAACCTTCAATTCGACCTGATGGCGGTCAATCAGCTTGCGGCGCCGATCTTCGTCGCAGGATTTTACTACAAGACTTTTATGTGGCCCGCCAAGTTCTGGGAGAAGCTCTACGAGCCGCTCATTCGGAAGGCGGCCGGATTGGGGGCGCTGTCCACGCTGCCGGATCCCGACCGCTACGATCGCAATCACGCGTTTTGCGACCTGCTCGTGATCGGCGGCGGACCTGCGGGTCTCACGGCGGCGCTGTCCGCGGGGCGTGCTGGGCTACGTGTGATCTTGGTTGAAGAGGACAACGCTCTCGGAGGCCGCCTGCTCTCGGAACGGCATGAAGTCGATGGCGTGCCGGGGAGCGATTGGGTGAAGCTCGCGACGGCCGAGCTGAATTCGATGCCGGCGGTCAGGCTGCTCAATCGCACGACGGTATTCGGGGTGTACGACAGCCATGAATATGGCGCGTTCGAACGCGTGTCGGATCATCTGGCGCAGGCAACCTCAGGACAGCCGCGGCAAAGGCTCTGGAAGATCATCGCGAAGCGCGCGCTGCTGGCGACGGGCGCGATCGAACGCCCGATCGTGTTCGGAGGAAATGACCGGCCCGGCGTGATGATGGCTTCGGCGGTGTCGACCTATGTCAATCGCTTCGCGGCGGCTCCCGGCCGCAGAGCGGTAGTGTTCACCACGACCGATAGTGGCTGGGCGACGGTTGCGGATCTCATCAGCGCCGGCGTCGAGGTCGCAGCCGTCGTCGAAGCCCGCAAGACATTGCCGGTCGCTGCCGAGCGCGTTCGTTCCGCCGGCATCGAAATTTTTGCGGGCGCCGTCATCCGGGATGTTCGGGGCAACACCGTGAGGGCCGTCGAGATTGTTGCAGCCGATGGCAGCGGGCGGCGCATCGACGCCGACTTCGTTGCGGTGTCGGGGGGCTGGAATCCATCGATTGGCATTGCGAGCAATCTGGGAGGCCGTCCAAACTGGTCGGACGAGATTCACAGCTTCGTGCCTGGCACGATGCCATCGGGCATGCAGGCCGCAGGTGCTGCGGCGGGTAATCTCTCGCTGGGCAAGGCGATTGCAAGCGGCTGGGCCGCGGCCGCGACGGCGATAGCCGATCTGGGCTTTGCGCGAGATCGCGGAACCGCGCCGACCTCAAGCGAGGATCTTGCCGAGGTTGCACCGCTCTGGCACGTCGCCACACGCAGGACCAAAGCCTTCGTCGATTTCCAGCATGACGTGACCGATGCCGACATTGATCTCGCCGCGCGTGAGGGTTTTGTCTCCATCGAACATCTCAAGCGCTATACGACCTTGGGCATGGCCACCGATCAAGGCAAGACGGGCCAATTGAACGGTCACGCCCTTCTTGCCGCGGCAACCGGGAGGACCATCGCGGAGGCGGGGACGGTGCTGTCGCGACCGCCGTACCAGCCGGTTGCGATCGGCGTGTTCGCGGGTCATCACCGCGAGGAACATTTTCGTCCCGAAAGACGAACGGCCAGTCACGAATGGGCGATCTCGCGCTCGGCCAATTTCGTCGATGCGGGACAGTGGAAGCGCGCGCAATGGTACACCAGGCCCGGCGAGCAGAGCTGGCTGGAGACGGTGAATCGCGAAGTGAGGGCGACGCGGGAAGGGGTCGGGATTTGCGACGTTTCGACCCTGGGGAAAATCGACGTTCACGGGCCTGACGCCGCGGTCCTGCTCGATCGCCTCTACGTCAACATGTTCTCCACTCTTCCGGTCGGAAAAGCGCGTTACGGCCTGATGTTGCGGGAAGACGGTTTTGTGTTGGACGACGGAACCGCGACGCGCTTGGCCGACGACTATTTCTTCGTGACGACCACCACGGCCAACGCCGCCAAGATCATGCAGCACATCGATTACGCGCGTCAGGTGTTGTGGCCCGACCTAGATGTTCAGGCCACCTCGGTTACCGAGCAATGGTCGACCTATTCGGTCGCAGGCCCACATTCACGGGGTTTGCTGCAAACGATGTTTCCGGAGCTCGATCTGTCGAACGCCAAATTTCCCTATATGGCTGCGACCCAGTTTCGCTGGCGCAACGCGACCGCCCGAATTTTCCGGCTGTCTTTTTCCGGAGAGCTTGCCTACGAGGTCAGCGTTCCCGCCAATTTGGGCGACGCGCTGATCCGTGCGCTGTTCGAGGCCGGTAGCGCGTTCGCGGTGGTGCCGTACGGAACCGAAGCGCTCAGCGTGATGCGCATCGAAAAAGGACACCCGGCCGGCAACGAACTGAACGGACAGACGACGGCCGGCGACCTCGGCATGGCCAGAATGGTGTCGAAGAAGAAAGACTTCATCGGACGCGTGATGGCCTCTCGCCCCGGTCTTGTTGCAACTGATCGTCCGGCCCTGGTGGGAATCAAGCCGACCGGCGCGAACGTCCAGTTGCGGGGCGGCGGGCATTTACTCGAAAAGGGCGCGGCGGCGCGCGCCGGCAACGATCAGGGCTACGTCACCTCAGTCGCATTTTCTCCGACGCTGGGCCATTCGATTGGCCTCGCACTGCTGAAGTTGGGTTCGCAACGTCACGGCGAGATTGTTCGGGTTTACGATCCCTTGCGTGGCACCGACACCGAAGTGGAGGTCTGCAATCCCGTGTTTGTCGATCCTGAAGGGGTTCGTGTCCGTGGCTAATGATCTCGACATCGTCGAACGCGACGGCCTTGGGCTGGCCACTGTGATGGCCCGAAAGGGCGTCACGGCACCGGCCATCGGCGCGGCGCTCGGGTTGGACGCGCCACGCGGTCCCACATCGGCGAGCAACGGTCAATTGAGACTGATCGGTACGGGCCCCGGCATGTGGATGGCGATCGCCGACACGGCCGGTGCGGACTGGGTGGATGGGTTGCGCACCAGGCTGACCGGGATCGCATCGGTTTCCGATCAGTCCGGCGGTTACGTCATTTTTCGGATTTCCGGGCCGTCGGCGCGGTCAACATTGCAAAAAGGCGTGTTCATCGATCTCGATCCATCGGTGTTCGGAGCAGGATCGGTTGCGACAACCGTCGTGGCCCATATCGGCGTAACGCTTTGGCAGGTGGATGCGGCCCCCACTTTTGAGGCCGCGCTGTTCCGAAGCCTCTCCCGCAGTTTCCGCGAATGGCTCGAGTCCGTCGCAACTCGATAACTGCAATCTACGGAGGTCGATGTGTCCAACGCGTTTATTCTTGCCCTGTCATGCCTAAATCAGCCGGGGATCGTCGCACGGGTAACCTCCGAACTGTTTTCCCAGGGAGGCGACATCCTGGAAGCTCATCAATATGACGATATCGAAACCGGCAAGTTCTTCACCCGTATCGTCTGCAATTTCTCAAAAGAGATCAGGGAAAGCGCACTGAGAGCGAGGTTCGAGCCGATTGCTCGACATTACGGGATGGAGTGGACCATTCGTCCCAGGGACGTACGAAGCAAGGTGTTGCTCATGGCCTCTAAATTCGATCATTGCCTTGTGGACCTTCTCTATCGTGTCCGCACCGATGAGTTGAAGATGGATGTCGTCGGCATCATTTCCAACCACCCGCGGGAGACTTACACCAATTCCGATTTCGGCGAAATTCCCTTTCATTTTCTTCCAGTCACCCGGGACACCAAGACCGCGCAGGAAGCGCAGGTCAAGAACATCGTCAACGCGACCGAGGCGGAACTCGTCGTTCTGGCCCGCTATATGCAAATCTTGTCGGATGACATGACGTCCTTTCTCTCGGGCCGCTGCATCAACATCCATCACAGCTTTCTTCCGGGGTTCAAGGGAGCCAAGCCTTACCATCAAGCGCATGGCCGTGGCGTGAAATTGATCGGCGCGACGGCGCATTACGTTACTGCGGAACTCGATGAAGGGCCGATCATCGAACAGGACGTCGAACGCATCAGTCACCGGGACAGTGTCGACGATCTTGTGCGCAAAGGACGCGATATAGAACGACGCGTGCTTGCGCGCGCGGTAACGTTTCATCTGGAAGGTCGCGCGCTGATGAATGGCCACAAAACGGTGGTCTTTAGGGGTTGATCCATGGTGGCGAAGATAATCGACGGAAAAGCTATTTCCGAAAAAATGCGAGCCGGACTTGCAAAGGAAGTTTCAAATCTGGTCAGACATATGCCGAAACCGGGGCTGGCGGTTATTGTCGTCGGAGACGATCCGGCGAGCCATGTATATGTCAGATCGAAGGCGAAACAGACGATCGAAGTGGGGATGGAGTCATTTGAATACCAATTACCCGCCAGCGCTTCTGAACACCAACTTCTCGATCTCGTCGCGACGCTCAACAACGACGAACGCGTGGACGGTATCTTGGTTCAACTTCCTCTCCCTCATCATATCAATGCAGAGAAGGTTTTGAGAGCCATCGCACCCGCAAAGGACGTGGACGGCTTTCATCCTTTAAATGTTGGACTCGTCGCGACAGGATCCGGTGGAATGGTGCCATGCACCCCGCTTGGGTCGATGATCCTGATCAAATCAGTTCGTGACAATATCGCTGGCTTGAATGCGGTTATTGTGGGTCGATCCAACATTGTCGGAAAGCCAATGGCGCAGCTTTTGCTGCAGGAGAGCTGCACCGTCACGATCGCGCATTCCCGCACCGCGGATCTGCCCGCGGTTGTCGGGGCTGCCGACATCCTGGTAGCCGCAGTTGGCCGGCCCGAGATGGTCCGAGGGACGTGGGTTAAACCCGGATCAGTCGTGATCGATGTCGGCATCAACCGTGTTGCCGCGCCGGACGGAAAATCGAAGCTTGTCGGTGATGTAGCATTTGGGGAATGTCTGGACCGGGCGGCCGCAATCACCCCGGTTCCGGGTGGCGTTGGCCCGATGACGATATCCTGTCTGCTTCAGAACACCTTGCGGGCTGCGACTGCTCGTCGCGCCTGAAATGGTCTGCTTGAAACCAGATAGTTCCCGTTTGGTGATCTTTGTGCGGGAGCTCGACCTCCCGGCACATGTCGGCCTGTACGATCATGAGCATGGTCATACGCAACCCCTTATCTTCGATGTCGAGGTGACATTAAATGGGGCAGGTGACGAGGGAATTTCTTCGACAGTTGACTACGACAAAATCGTTCGGATTGTCCAAGACGTGCTAGCGAAAGGTCATCATTTGCTGCTGGAGACTATCGCGAAGCGCGTATGCGCAGAGCTCTTCGAAGATCACAGAGTAAAACAAATCAATGTCAGGATAACAAAGCCGAGCGCGCTGAAGCTGGCTCGTTCTGCTGGAATTGTCTGGTCTGAATCTCGATAGATTTTCATTCGATCTTAGGCGACCACCACCATTCCACCAAGGCCCTTGCCCGATAACTTCGTGCCCAAATGGTTTCAGGCACAATTTCCAATCCCGACGATGATTTGAACCTCGCCGCGGAATGCTCATGGTCCGAGGCGGCGGCGTCTCCGATTTGATGGAGACATTCAGACCGCGAAATATATAGGCAATAATTGATCGCGCCATCCCGTGCGTACGACAAAGTCGGGCAGATGACACGCGCGTTCTCGTAACGCGGCAGTGTCCGGTAGCGACTGAAGCGTCGTCCAGCCGGGCTCATGGTCAAATTCTCATCAGGAAAAGTTGTTTCTTGGTAGTTGAAACCGGCGGAAGACCTTGTTATTGCTGACCGGGTAGCGAAGTCGAAAGAGGGTAACAAACATGTGCGGGATCGTAGGGCTATTCATCAAAGACGAGTCTCTGGAGCCGAACCTTGGTGAAATGCTCTCTGGAATGCTCGGCACGATGTGCGATCGCGGCCCGGACAGCGCCGGATTTGCAGTCTATGGATCTCCCGAAAACGGGGTGGTCAAGGTCACATTACAGTCGGCTGATCCGGCCCAGTTCAACAGTCTGCAGACGAAGCTCTCCAAGATACTCGGAAGGTCGGTTGCCGTTACCAGCAAGGATACGCATGCGATCCTCCGTGTCGATCACGACATTTTTGACACGACGCGGGAGGTGTTGCGCGATCAATTTCCCCAATTTCGAGTCATGGCGGTTGGTGAACGGATCGAAATCTACAAAGAGGTTGGATACCCGACCGATGTAGCGGGCCGCTTTGGTCTGGCGAACATGCGCGGAACGCACGGCATCGGTCACACCAGAATGGCGACGGAATCTGCTGTGACGAGCATCGGCGCCCATCCGTTTTCGACTGGATCAGATCAATGCCTAGTGCACAACGGATCGCTGTCCAACCACAATAATTTGCGTCGCGAACTCAAACATGAGGGGCGAACGTTCGAGACCGAAAATGACACCGAGGTGGCGGCTGCGTATCTTTCGGCGCAAATGGACAAAGGTCTCAGCCTCGGCGCCTCCTTGGAGAAGAGCCTCGGCGACCTCGACGGGTTCTATACGTTTGTGGTCGGCACGCGTGACGGCTTCGGCGTCTTGCGCGATCCGGTTGCGTGCAAGCCCGCCGTTCTTGCCGAGACGGATCGCTACGTCGCGTTCGGCTCTGAATATCGTGCCCTTGTTGGCCTTCCTGACATCGAATCGGCCAGAGTGTGGGAACCGGAGCCGGCCACGGTCTATTTCTGGGGGCGATAATCATGCGGACAGTCGATCTTTCAACCACTGAACTGCGCAACCTGAATCAGGCCTTGCATGAGTTGAGCGAGGGCACCAACGAAACAGAATGGCAGATAACCAACCCTCGCGGATCCCACGCCGTTGCGGTCGGGGTCAATGCTCCGATCGATGTCACCATTCGCGGCAGCGTCGGCTACTATTGTGGCGGCATGAACCGTTTAGCGAAAATTACCGTGAACGGTTCTGCGGGACCGGGAGTAGCTGAAAACATGATGTCCGGCGAAATCATCGTGAAGGGGGACGCCAGCCAGTACGCCGGCGCAACCGGCAAGGGCGGCCTTCTCGTCATCGAGGGTAACGCCTCTTCCCGCTGCGGCATTTCGATGAAAGGCATCGATATCGTCGTCAGGGGCAATATCGGGCACATGTCCGCTTTCATGGCGCAAGCCGGCAATCTCGTGGTCTGTGGTGACGCCGGAGATGCGTTGGGAGATTCGATTTACGAAGCGAAACTCTTTGTGAGGGGCTCCGTAAAGAGCCTGGGCGCGGATTGCATCGAAAAGGAAATGCGGCCCGAGCACACCGAAGTCCTGGGCAATCTGCTGCATCGTGCGGGAATTACCAATCTCACCCCGAAAGATTTCAAACGCTACGGTTCCGCCCGCAAGCTGTACAATTTCAGCATCGATCATGCAGACGCCTATGGCTAGCCGATCAATCAGTTCGTGTTTCATCCTGGCTTGAATAGGTGCTTTCCGAAATGTCTTACGCCAATCCACCGACAGTTCCCCGCAAGTCTGCGACGTTTGACGATTATACTTTGTCCGAGATCAGGCGCGCGGCGTCGACCGGCATCTACGATATTCGTGGCGCGGGCGCGAAGCGCAAGCTGCCGCACTTCGACGACTTGCTTTTTCTTGGCGCATCGATTTCGCGATACCCGCTGGAAGGCTATCGCGAGCGCTGCGATACCGATGTCGTGTTGGGCGCGCGGTTTGCAAAAAAGCCGCTTCATCTGAAGATTCCGATCACGATTGCAGGGATGAGCTTCGGCTCTCTCTCGGCCAACGCCAAGGAGGCTTTGGGACGCGGTGCTACGGCTGCGGGCACATCGACGACGACCGGGGACGGCGGCATGTCGGTCGAGGAACGTGGCCAGTCCAAGACGCTCGTCTATCAATACCTGCCATCGCGCTATGGCATGAATCCGGAAGACCTGTTGAAAGCGGACGCCATCGAGATCGTGATCGGGCAGGGGGCCAAGCCTGGCGGCGGCGGCATGCTGCTCGGCCAGAAAATTACCGATCGCATCGCCGGAATGCGCACCCTGCCAAAGGGCATCGACCAGCGTTCCGCGTCGCGCCATCCGGATTGGACCGGGCCGGATGATCTTGAAATCAAGATTCTCGAGCTTCGAGAAATCACCGATTGGCAAAAGCCGATCTTCATCAAAGTGGGTGGAGCGCGACCGTACTATGATGTCGCGCTCGCGGTCAAAGCCGGCGCCGACGTCGTCGTTGTCGATGGCATGCAGGGCGGCACCGCGGCGACGCAGGAAGTGTTCATCGAAAATGTCGGCATGCCGACCCTGGCCTGTATACGTCCCGCGGTCCAGGCGCTGCAGGATCTGGGCGTGCACCGGAAGGTGCAACTGATCATTTCTGGCGGCATCCGCAATGGCGCGGATGTCGCCAAAGCGCTCGCGCTCGGCGCGGATGCGGTTTCCATCGGCACTGCCGCGCTGGTGGCGTTAGGCGACAACGATCCGGTCCACGAGCAGGAATACGCCGCGCTCGGCACCACGGCCGGCGCCTATGATGATTGGCACGAGGGCAAGGATCCGGCCGGCATTACGACGCAGGAACCTTCACTGACGGCGCGGCTCGATCCCGTGCTCGCGGGCCGGCGTCTAGCCAATTATCTGAAGGTCATGACGCTGGAAGCGCAAACCGTCGCTCGTGCCTGCGGAAAGAACCATTTGCACAATCTGGAGCCCGAAGATCTGTGCGCTCTGACGGTCGAGGCGGCGGCAATGGCGCGTGTGCCGCTCGCCGGCACCGACTGGATACCCGGAAGATTTTGACAACTGCCGAAACATTAGCAGAGAGATAGATTCGTGTCGCAAAATCTAGCAGAGATCGCCAAACAACGCGGTATTCGTTATTTCATGATCTCGTACACGGACCTGTTTGGCGCCCAACGCGCGAAGTTGGTTCCCGCCGCGGCAATCGCCGAGATGCAGAGAGATGGCGCAGGCTTTGCGGGATTCGCAACCTGGCTCGATATGACGCCCGCACATCCCGATCTTTTCGGGGTTCCCGATCCCTCATCGTTCATCCAGTTGCCGTGGCGCAAGGATGTGGCGTGGGTACCGGCCGATTGCGTGATGGAGGACAAGCCGGTCCTGCAGGCGCCGCGCGTCGTGCTCAAGAACCTTGTCGCCGAGGCGGCCAAGCAGGGGTTGCGGATCAAGACTGGCGTCGAGGCCGAGTTTTTCCTGATCGATGCCGATGGCGGCGTGATTTCGGATGCCAAGGACAATGCGACCAAGCCGTGCTACGACCAGCAAGCCTTGATGCGTCGCTACGATATCATTTCCGAGATTTGCGATTACATGCTCGAGATGGGGTGGCAGCCCTATCAAAACGACCATGAAGACGCTAACGGCCAGTTTGAAATGAACTGGGCTTTTGACGACGCGCTCGTTACCGCGGATCGCCACTCCTTCTTCAAGTTCATGGTGCGATCGGTCGCCGAGAAACATGGCTTGCGCGCCACCTTCATGCCAAAACCGTTCCCGGCGTTGACCGGATCGGGGTGCCACGTGCACGTCTCGGTCTGGGATCAGGCCGGAACGACCAACAGGTTTCACGACGATGCCGACGAGATGGGGCTTTCCAAGCAGGGCTATGGCTTCCTCGGCGGAATCATGAAGCATGCCGAAGCTATCGCCGCGATTACCAATCCGACCGTCAATAGCTACAAGCGCATCAATGCGCCGCGCACGGTGTCAGGCGCGACCTGGTCGCCCAACACCGTCACCTGGACAGGCAACAATCGCACGCACATGGTGCGCGTTCCCGGCAAGGGAAGATTCGAACTTCGTCTGCCGGATGGCGCGGCCAACCCCTATCTGTTGCAGGCGGTATTGATCGCGGTCGGTCTGGAAGGCATCGCGTCCAAGGCGGATCCCGGCAAGCGCTACGATATCGACATGTATCAGCTTGGCCACACGGTGACGAATGCGCCCAAATTACCCCTCAATCTGCTGGATGCGCTGCGTGCATTCGACAAGGATGAAAGCCTCAAGGCCGCCCTGGGCAACGAATTCTCGAGCTCCTATGTCAAGATGAAGCTGCAGGAGTGGAACAGCTATACATCTCACTTCACCCAATGGGAGCGAGACGCGACGCTGGATATTTGATGGATCGTTTTGCAGAATGAAAATGCTGGACGGGTGATCGAGCCGACACTTGGACGCTGCACTGAACATTTGCAGAGCTGATCCATTGAAAAGCCAGAAGATATCTTTCAAGGCGCGATGGCGCCGCGGGGATCTGCTTTTCGGTATATTATCGCGCTTAACCAGTAACGAAGCGTTCGGCCTGACATCGGTGGATCTCGTCGTGATCGACGCGGAGCACAGCGATTTCGAGCGCGATAGACTCAGTCGTTGTCGGTCTGCGGCGCAGGCTGGGGTGTGAACGTCTTGGTCCGGTTGCCAGATATGGATCCGAAGGGCGTTCAGTACGCCATCAATATCGGGGCCGACGGGGTCATTATTCTGCACGTCGACGACGCCGGGGGGACGATTGGACTTACACTCGCCGCACCAGGTTGCGGACGATCTTCGGGTGGGCGGGCAGTGCATCCATATCTGTGCGTCGCGCGAGTAGCTGGATTGCTCGACGCTAGAAGAGGCGGTTGCAAAGGCCGTTTGTGTCGAAGTTATCCGGTACCGCGATTTCAGCTGAGCGGCGACCTCAGGCATGTTTGTGCCCCGACGACGTCGTGGTCTTGGGCGTGAACTTCGTCACTGCGGCCGACAGGGTGGTGTGACTGACAGGAAATCGAAAAATAATGTTTCCTGATAAGAAATGGCTGATGTGTGCAACAAGATTAGGCCCGGCGTCGCGGATAAATGATAATCGAGAGGTACGTCATCGGCCGTTTCACCAGCAATTCAGGTCCATGCAACGCGCTAGAGTCGAACAGCATGGAGTCGCCCGGGCGCAGCCGGTAGTTCTTGTTGCCGTGGCGATAGACGACCTCGCCGGTAAGCATATAGATGAATTCGGTGCCGGCGTGCTGAAAGCCGGTATAAGTCTCGGCCTCTTCCTTGATCTCGATGAGGTACGGTTCAACGCCGACGTCGTCACCGTGGACATGTCCGAGCAGTTGATAGACGTGTCCCACTTTTGTGCCCCGACGTTCGATTACGACGCCTTGCTTGTCGCGGACGAATGAACAGTCGCGGCGCTCTTCGGATGCAGCAAACAATAAACTGAGGGGAATGGTGAGCGCATTCGCGATCGACTGAAGCGTAGAAAGTGACGGCGAAATCTGGCCATTTTCAATCTTCGAAAGCATGCCGGCGGAGATGCTCGCTGCATTGGAAAGATCGAGAACCGAAAGATCCAGCTCGCGACGAGTGTCTCTGATCTTGGCGCCGAGCGCGCGCTCCAGGCTTCGATTGGCTTCGACCGGCGCGTTCGAGCTCGTGCGATATTCGGTCTTCTCGACGACAGTTTCATGCACGTCCTCCGGAATCTTCCTCTTCATCGTTTGCCTTCTCGTCTGTCCGTGCGAGTCGTAACACGGCAGCGTGCGAGGCCTGCAACAAAAAGTTTTCCCACAGCCACTGCGCACGCTCCTGCGTCTTGCTCGTTCCCGACCGACGCATGCAACAACTTAGGATAGTGGTGGACGATTGCTCAGCAACAGGTGAGGACGCTGTTCGGAACGTGCTGTCGGGTCTGCTTAAACCTCTGCTCTGTATAGATCCTGTCAGTGCACAAATTTTACTCTTGAGAAAAAAATAATCGAATGTAATCGTATAGAAAATAGATTTCGTCTCAAGAAAAATTGTCACCAGAGAGAGGTTGTTATGCGGGCAGATCGTCGATCCTTTATGAAGGCTGCAACTCTTGGCGCGGCGGCCGCCGTTGCCGCGCCGTACGGATTCGTGAAGACCATCAATCAGGCGTGGGGCGCGCAGTCGTGGCTGAAGAAGGGCGAGCCCATCAAGATCGGTCTGCTGTTCTCACTCTCCGGCGGCTTGGCCGTGCCGGAGGAGGACTCGACCCTCGTCATGCAATACGCGATTGACGAGATCAACAAGAATGGCGGCATCGCCGGCTCGCCGATCGAGCCCGTCATTGTCGACGCCAAGTCCGATTTCAACGTCTACTCGGAAAAAACCAAGGAGCTGATCCTCCGTAACCGGGTGGTCGCGATCTTCGGCTGCTACACCTCGGCAAGCCGCAAGGCGATCCTGCCCACCGTGATGGCGCAGAACCATCTGCTTTATTATCCGACCTGTTACGAGGGCGCCGAGTGCACGCAGAACACGATCTGCACCGGGCCGTTGGCCAACCAGCATTCCAGGGATCTCATTCCCTTCATGGTCGAGCAGTTCGGCAAGAAGGTATTCTTCGTCGGCTCCAACTATGTGTGGCCGAAGGAGTCGAACAAGAACGCCAAGGTCTGGCTGGAGAAGGCCGGCGGTGAGTTGCTTGGCGAAGAATACATTCCGCTCGGCAGTTCGGAATTCGGCCCCGTGCTGAACAAGATCCGCGAAGCCAAGCCCAGCTTCATCTTCTCCACCGTGGTGGGGGCGTCCGATATCGCCTTCCACAAGCAGTTCAAGCAGGAAGGCTTCAAGGTGGATTCGATGCCGATCGCCTCGCTGACGACCGGCGAGATCGAAACCCGCGCGATGGGCAACGAGTTCGGCGCCGGCCATTTCCTGTCCGCGCCGTATTTCCAGGGCCTCGACAATCCGACCAACCACAAGTTTGTCGAGGGTTTCCTCAAGAGTAAATACGGCAAGAACGGCACAACCCACTACAACATGGAAGAAACCTATCTTTCCGCCTACGTGTTCAAATACGGTCTCGAAAAAGCGATCGCGGCAGGCGGCATCGAAGCGGTGACGCCACGCTCGATCCGGGACCACAGCGGCGGCGTCCGTGTCGAGGATGCGATTTCTCCGGAAGGCCTGGTCTGGATCGATGATCAGAACTTCAACACCTGGCTGAAGCCGAAGATTGGTCAGTGCCAGGCCGACGGTAGCTTCAAGATCGTCAAGGCCTCGGCCGAGCACGTCGCGCCGGATCCCTATTCGATCTACCCGGATCTTGGCAAATGTACCGCTGACGGCCTCAAGGCGGCGGACGGCAAGGTGCGCAAGAGCGTGATCTGAAGTTCGGACCGTGATGCCATGTCCTGGCATCACGGCCGCAATCGGCTTGCGACGGAGCGGGTAATGGCGATCGGATCGTTCTTCACGACCTTCGAATGGAGCGCATTCATCAATGCGCTCATTCTCGGAGTCAGCATCGCCAGCATTTGGCTGATTGCGGCGCTGGGGCTGACGATCATCTATGGCGCGGCCGGTGTCATCAACATGGCGCATGGCGAATTCATCATGCTGGGGGCGTACAGCTCCTACATGCTGCAGAGCTTCCTGGGGCTGCCGTTTGTGTTCTGCGTTCCGGCTTCATTTCTGATCGTGGCGGCGGTGGGGCTGGTGCTCGAACGCGGCCTGATCCGCTATCTGTACAAGCGCCCGCTGGATACGCTGCTGGCCACTTTCGGTGTCTCGCTCGTGCTGATGCAGGGTGTGCGGCTGATCTTCGGCAGCGATCCGAAATACATCGCGGTGCCGCCGATCTTTTCCAGCAACATTCAGTTCGCTTTCGTGAACATCTCGGTGTTCCGTCTCGTGGTTCTGCTCGTGACGATCGCGATCGTCACGGCGTTGTGGGCGCTGTTCTACCGCACGCGCTTTGGCGTACAGGTGCGAGCCGTCATGCAGGACAAGGAGATGGCGGCGTCCTTTGGGGTCAATGCGGACCGCATCTACATGCTGACCTTTGCGCTCGGCGCCGGGCTTGCGGGACTCGCGGGCTCGCTGTTCGGCGTCCTCAACATCGTCCTTCCGACGATGGGGACGGCTTATGTCGTGCAGGCCTTTCTGGTCGTCGTGGTCGGCGGCGGAACGCTTGCCGGCAGCGTCGCTGCGGGTGGCGCGACCGGCGAGTTGCAATCGATCTTCGCCTATTTCACCAACGACACCTTCGCTCGTTTCGTTCTGTTCGTGCTGATCGTGGTGTTCCTGCGGATCCGGCCTCAGGGGCTATTCACGCCGGCTGCAAAGCGTCGCTAGCAGCGTCAGTACGATCGAAAAGGGACGAGAAGATGAACCTCTATCACAAGGTGAGCGCCCAATGGTTGGCTTATCTGGTGTTCTTCGTAGTCCTCGCGGCGGTGCCGCTGGCGGTGAGTGACATGTTCCTTCTCAACCAGCTTGCGACCTACGGCGTGTTTGGCATGCTCGCGCTGTCGATAAGCCTGTGCTGGGGTTTCGGCGGCATTCTTAACCTGGGGCAGGGCATTCCCTTTGGTCTTGGCGCCTACGGCATGGCCATGACCATGCAGATGCAGTCGCAGGATGCGGCGAACCCGATGCCGCCCTTTATGCTCAACAACAGTCTGGATCATCTCCCGTTGCTATGGGTGCCGTTTGGCAACACGACGGTGGGCATCGTGCTTTCCCTGGTGGTGCCGACACTGTTCTGCGCGATTTTCGGTAGTCTCATGTTCCGCGCCCGGGTATCGGGGCCGTTTTTTGCCATCATGACGCTCGCGATGCTGAGCGCATGGTACACACTGATCCTCGACATTCAGCCCTACACCAACGGCGTCAACGGTATTACGCCGCCGGCGCCCTTGAAACTGGGTGATCTCGCGATCGACCCCTACAGCGCCGGCGCCTATTGGCTGGTGCTCGCTCTCCTGGCCGGGGCGACGGTGGCGGCCAAGCTGATGACCCGCAGCCGGTTCGGTCTTGTCGTGCAGGCCATTCGCAACGACGCCGAGCGCGTGCGCTTTCTCGGCTACAACGTCGCAGGTTATGAGACGGCGATTTATACTGTCTCCGGCTTCTTCGCCGCGGTGGCGGGCTGCTGCTGGGTCATGATGACGCAATACGTCTCGCCCGCGCAATTCGATACCACCTTCAGCCTGTCGATGGTGATCTGGGCCGGCATCGGCGGCCGGATGTCGCTGCTGGGGTCCATTCTCGGCGCGTTCCTCATCCAATCGGCGCAGAGCTATCTGGGCGACACATTCCTCAACACCTGGCTGTTGGTGCTCGGCGCCTTCTTCATCCTGGTAGTCCGCTTCCTCCCCAAGGGTCTGATCGGTTTGCTGGAGAGCGCTCTGGCGCGCCTGTCGGCCGGCTCAAAGAAGGGCGGCAACGGCGTATCGGCCCATCGTCTCTTCCCGCAGCCGGGCGAATAGGGGGCGATCATGGGCTTTCTTGAGATCCATAACCTCAGCAAGAGCTTCGATACCGTTGGAGTGATCAACGATTTCAGCATGGAGCTCGTCGAGTTGACGTTGTGTTGCCTGGTCGGCCCGAACGGTGCCGGCAAGACGACGACGATGGACCTGATCACCGGCCGACAAAAGCCGACATCGGGCCGGATTGTGTTCTGCGAAGACGATATTACGGGTCTCGACGAGCACGAGATCGCCCGGCGCGGCATCGGCCGCAAGTTCCAGGTACCCGCCGTATTCCGCGACCTGACCGTCCATCAGAACCTCGAAGTCGCCTACAGCCGCAGCACCCATCCGTTGAAGAACATGTTTCGGTTCAAGGAGCCGTTATTCGCCGCCAAGCTGGATGAGGTGCTGGCGCTTACAGGGCTTTCCGGACGGCTGAATGACGAGGCGGGCATCCTGTCGCACGGCGAAACCCAATGGCTCGAGATCGGGATGGTGCTGATGCAGAACCCGCGCCTTCTGCTTTTGGACGAGCCTGTCGCCGGCATGACCGAGCCCGAGATTGAGAAGACCGTGGCGATCCTGAACAATCTTAAGCGCACCAATACGCTCCTGGTTGTGGAGCACGACATGGCGTTCGTTCGCGAAATCGCCGACGTCGTCACCGTGATGCATATGGGCAGCCTGCTCGCACAGGGACCGATCAGCGAGATCGAGACCAACGAGCGCGTCCGGGAAGTCTATCTCGGCGAGACGGAAGAAGCTTGACGATGCTTTTGTCGATGGATCGCGTCACCTCCTATTATGGCAAAACGCCTATCCTGAAGGACTTTTCGTTCGGGGTCCAGCAAGGCAAATGCGTTTGTGTGCTGGGCCGTAATGGCGTCGGCAAGACCACCCTGATGCGGACGATCATGGGACTGACCGATCGTTCCGTCGGCGACATCGCCATCGAAGGGCAAAACATCAATTCATCTCCCACCTATCTCCGGGCAAAGCTCGGGATCGGCTACGTTCCGCAGGGGCGGGGAATTCTTTCGGAATTTACCGTTCGGGAAAACATTCTCCTGGGGACCTTCGCGCGCCACGACGGTCGTTCGGAGATACCCGAGATTTGCCTTCAGATGTTCCCCGATCTGAAGGTTAGTCTCGACCGCCGGGCAGGTCTTCTGTCCGGCGGTCAAAAACAGCAACTCGCGATCGCCCGTGCGCTTGCAGTCGATCCGAAGATTCTTCTGCTCGACGAGCCGACCGAAGGCATCCAGCCGAACATCGTCCACGAGATCGGCGAGACCTTGCTTACGCTCAATCGCAAGTTCGGCATCACGCTGCTGTTGACTGAACAGCACATCCGGGTCGCGCGACGGCTCGGAGACACGTTCCTCATGGTCGATAACGGGCGCGTGGTCGCAAACGGACCGATGGCCGAACTAACCGACGGCGTCATCCACAAATACCTCACCATCTAGCCAGTATGGAGCAATCCCATGATTCCGATCCCACGGAAGTCTTCCCCCGATGCCAAGCGCATGATCGACGAGCACAAGGAGTGCATCGATTCCATGAAGGGAGTTGCCGGCAATAGCGTGCTCAAATGCGCAACGCCCGGCGATACCACCACGGTGACCGGCGGCATTCACGAGGACTTTCAGCTCAACCGCGTTCTGCTGCGCATGCGCGCCCAGCCGGCCAAGGGCAAGCTCGTCGTCGTGTGCACCAAGGTCGAGAAGGAATGGCGCATCGCGCGGCTCTCGGGCATTCGGGGGGTGCCTCCGGAGTTCGCCACCGACAAGGTCTATGACAACGAACAGGACCCCCAGCACGACATCTTCCTGATGCGGCTAGAAGAGTTCGCCGAGACCGACGGTTTTCCGGAGCACTTCCGCGAGGGGTGGAAGCGACGGGATGATATGTGGACCGTGACCTGATTTCCTAACGAAAAAAGTAAAGCAAACGCTGAGGGCACAATCATGACGTGGATGAAGATTACCGGCTATGCGGACAAGTTCAGCGTCCATCCGGGGGATACGATCAAGTTTTTTGTCAATTGCGACGGGCCTGCCGAATACCAGGCAGAAATCGTCAAGATGATTCACGCCGACACCAATCCGCGCGGTCCTGGATTCATCGAGGAGTCGATCAAGGCCACGTGCGACGGTACCTACAAGGGAATGAAGCAGGAGATCTACAGCGGCTCCTATGGCTACGTAGCCGACAAGCCGCAATTCTGCGTCGAAAGCGTGACGCTACAGTGCTGGATCTGGCCGACCACGCCGAAGACGCATCCCAAATACTGGAAGCACGGCGCGCAGGGCCTGGTCACAAAATGGCTCAATGGCAAGGGATACGGCCTCTTCATCAATGAGGATGGATGCGTTGAATTCCGCGTCAATGACCAGGTCATCTCGACGGGTGCGCCGCTGCGCGATCATGCCTGGCATTTCGTGGCGGCATCGTTCGACGCCAAGACCGGCGAAGCTATTCTCTATCACGAGCCGCAGATCGTGTACGCACTCGATCCGGAGATCCCGCCGGTCAAGAAGAAGCTCGCCGCCAAGCTGGCCTACACGCCGGGCACACCGACGGTGATCGCCGGCTATTGCGGCGCGTTGAGCGACGCGCCGCAGGCCAAGGCGTCGGTGCCGGCCGGCATCCTCATCAAGGGGCATTACAACGGCAAGATCGACAGTCCGCGGATCTCCAACCGTGCCTTGAGCCGACTCGAGATCGAGACGATGAAGCTCGGCGCGCAGCCGGGGCTCAGCGAGCGACGAAATTCCGGCCCGACCGGCAAACTCTCCGAGGCGATCGTCGCCTCATGGGACTTTTCGGACGGCATCAACACCCTCGCCGGCAAGGACAAGGGGCCCTATCTGTTTCACGCCACCATCGTCAATTGTCCGACGCGGGCCATGACCGGCTACAATTGGGAAGGCCAGGTGTTCGACTGGAAGACTGCGCCCGAACAATATGGCGCCATCCATTTTCACGACGACGATATCGACGACGCGCGCTGGGCCACCAGCTTCGAATGGACGGTGCCGAAGGGGACCAGCAGCAAGTTCTACGCCGCCAAACTGACCTCGAAGGATGGCGGGGAGGATTACATCCCGTTCTGGGTGGTGCCGCGGGTTGGCGAGGAGACCGCGAAGATCGCCTACATGGTCCCCACCATCAGCTACATGGCCTATGCCAACGAGCACCTTGCCAACAATGCTGGCGGCGCGGAACTTCTCGTCTATCGCGTGCCGATCATGCAGCAACAGAACATGTTCCTGTCGGAGCACCGTGAATACGGCGGATCGATCTACGATACCCACACGGACGGCAGCGGCCTCTGCCTTTCCTCGCGGTTGCGGCCGATCCTCAGCATCCGGCCGAAATACGATCACTTCCTGGCGCAGGCGCCCTGGCAATATCCGGCGGACCTGCACATGATCTACTGGCTGGAGAAGAAGGGCTACGAGTACGACATCATCACCGATGAGGATGTCACCTATGACGGCCTCGCGCGGCTCGAAAACTACAACGTCATCATCACGGGGTCGCATCCCGAGCACAACAGCGGACCGCAGCTCGATGCGCTCCACAACTACATGCAGCGTGGCGGCCGCTTCATGTATATGGGCGCCGACGGCTGGTACTGGGTTCACTCCTACCATCCCGGCTATGACGGTCTGGGTCGCGGCATCGTCACCGAGATGAGGCGCTGCGAGTCCGGCATCCGTACCTGGCGGGCCGATCCCGGCGAGTACTATCACCAGGGAACCGGCGAACTCGGCGGCATGTGGCGCTTCCGGGGCCGCTATCTGCACACAATCGCGGGTACTGGTATGTCGTCGGAAGGCTTCGATATTTCCAGTTACTACTCGCGCACGCCGGAAAGCAACGACGAACGCGTGGCCTGGGCCTTTGAAGGCATTACCTACGACGAGAAGCTCGGCAATTTCGGTCTGGTCGGCGGCGGTGCCGCCGGCACCGAGCTCGACATCGTCGACACCATGCTCGGCAGTCCGCCCCACACTCTCGTGGTTGCAACCTCGGCCGGTCGGCACACCGAAGGCTACCTGCTGGTCATGGAGGATTATGGCTTCAACCAGCAAGGTCTGGACGGAACGCAGCATCCACGTGTTCGCTCGGATATCGCCTACCACGAGACGCCGAACGGCGGCGCTTCGTTTGCCTTCTCGTCGATCGCCTTCTGCGGCGCGCTGCCGTGGAACAACGGCGACAACAATATCTCGACGCTGGTCGGCAACGTGCTTAACCGCTTCATGAAGGATGGTCCGCTGCCGACGCCGAGTCCGGCGGCGATCATTCATCGCGGTCGTGCCGATTACGACCAGCCGATGAACAAGGCTCGAAAGTAGCGCGCGGCGGAAACTCGGGAGGCGGCGATCGCACCAATACGCGATCGCCGCCCGTCCGGAAACGAGGCAGACGATGTTGGCTCATCCCGATACGGTCTTTATCGACGAAGGCATCGATTTTCTCAATCCACAACTCTATTCGGCGTGTCGCGCCCCATTCGGGATGGCGACGGTTCTTCCCCGCCGCGCCTACACGTCGGAGGTGTTTCAGCGTCTCGAAAATGAGAAGGTCTGGACGCGGGATTGGGTCTGTATCGGCACGGCGCCCGAAATTGCCAATCCTCTCGATCTTCTGCCCTACACGATCGGCCAGCATGCCATTCATGTTCAGAGATCGGAGGATGGCGAACTGATCGGACGCTTCAACAAGGCCCAGCACGGCGGCTGTCGCGCCATTCCGGCACAATGCCGGACCGGCAAGAAGACCAAGTGTTCCTACACATCGTGTGGTTACAGCCGTGACAGCGAGGTGATTCACGGCGAATCCCTCTCCGAGATGACGCCGCAGATGGGGCAATTTCTGGGTGCCATCCCGGAGCGTCTTCTGCCGGTGAAGGTCAAGACCTGCGGACCGCTGATTTTCGCCAACATCGATCCAACGCCTGGAACAAAGCAAACCCTGCACGGTCCGGAATGGACCGAGAATTTGGTGCGTCTGGAAGGCCATTGGCAGGAACACCGGGCGAACTGGAAGCTGGCTGGGGCGGCTATTGTCGATGTAGCGCGTTCCTGCCTGAGCGGCGGTGGTGGCGCCACCAACTACGTCAGTGCCGAATGGGCTTTCCCGAATCTCATCCTAGTCCGGTCACGCCATGCCACGCTCGTAGTGGTGTTGCAGCCGACCGCGATGGATCGGACGCTCTGGCGATTGTCGTTCTTTGCCCAGCCGGAGCTTTCGCATTCAACGCATGAGGTTGCCTGCGGCAAGCTGCTGGGCCTGCTCGACCAGGCGTCAGCGGTTGCGAAGTCGCTGCAGTCGGAAATCGAGATGTCGCTGGCATCGGACCTCACGGAGCGCACCCGCGCGGGCTGGTCATTCAATCAAAGGCTGATTGGACGGATCGCGGAACACCATGTCGCCTATTGGAATGCACCATTGATGCGGGCTTGAGCGGGAAGAATCGATGATTCTCAGCGTGCAACAGGTCAAGTACGAATTCCTCGCCTATATCAAGGAATTCGATGAGACGTTTTCCAACTGGTGCGTCGGCATCTCCGATTCCCCGAAGCAAACCCTGTTTGAACGGCATGGCGTGCGCGATGACGCGGATCCCTGGCTGTACAAGCAACTCTTGACCCATCGTGCGGCGCGGACCGTCTACGACTATTTCGTCGAGCATCTGAAGACGGCGGGGATTCAGCCGGCGGCTAGCTCGAATGATTTCGACTGCGTCTATCTGTTCAAGATGGCGACGCATACGCGGCAATGAGGAGAGTGCGATGTTGACCACCGCCGATGGTGAGGCCGCCTTCAACGACCGCAATTACGAGAAGGCGCGCGAGATCTGGGAACCGCTAGCGGAGCGCGGCCAGGCCGAGGCATGGCTGGGCTCGCTTTATGCCAACGGGCTTGGAACCGAGCGGGACGCGGCGCGCGCCTTTGCGCTTTACCGGCGCGCAGCAGAAAAAGGCAACCCGCTTGCGGCCAACAACGTAGCGGTGATGTATGCCAAGGGTGACGGCGTCGCGATCGATCCTGCTGAAGCCGCATCATGGTTTCGCCGGGCCGCCGAACAGGGCGATGCGTTCGGCCAGTTCAACTACGCGGTCGCCTTGACCAAGGGGCTCGGCATCACCGTCGACCTGCCGCAGGCCGTCGAGTGGTACCGTAAGGCTGCGCAGGGCGGTCACTATCCGTCTCAGGCGCGTCTTGGCTATTGCTACGCCAAGGGCCTCGGCACGGCGATCGATCGTATCGAGGCGTTTGTCTGGCTCAGCGCCGCCGCGCGGCACGGCGTGGGGCTCGCAATGGCCGAACTCGAGGAAATCGTGCGAGCCATGGACGAAGAAGAGAGGCTGGAAGCTCGGCGGCGCCTCGCCGAGCGGCTCGGATCTCAAGGGACGACGCGGTTGTCGGCCTGACGGCCGCACGCCCGTTCACGCAGCGGCTGGTGCAGGCAGAGCCAAAAGCTGCCGATGCCTTGTCCAAGGCCGGCTACTCCAAGGCCGGCTACGACCTGAGCGAGCTGGCGCCGTCCCAGTGAGGAGGTCATCAGCGCACGGGGAGCAACTCCCGATAGGCGACTTATGTGCGATCAAATGGCTCCCCATGGACGAGGATGGCCTGTCGCTTCTTTCGCAGTCTTTTTCTTTTGCCGAAGGTCAATAGCTCGGCTGCGATGTCGCTCCTCCTGATGACGCGCGATGGCCTTGTGTGCACACCGACCTATTCGGGGCGCAAGCGTGCGAAGGCTGGTGCCCGCGTCGGCGATATCGAAAATGCAGCAGAACGGCGCCGACTTTGCCGGTTTCGCGACCCGGCTCGACATGACGCTGGCGCATCTCGATATGTTTGCGATGTCTGAGGCACCAGGAGTGGAACAGCTATACCGCGCACGTCACGCAATGGGAAAGGGACGCTCGACATCTGAAACCGTCTTCGGTTGAAGCGCAGCGCGCAGTATGGCGCGATCGCGCAACTTGCCGCTGGAGACAGTCAGCTTCGTCGCGGATAGATGATGATGGACAGATATGTCATGGGCGCCTTGATCAATTCTTCGGGGCCATGGCGTCCGGCAGCATCGAAGAACAGGGAATCTCCCGGATCCAGGACGTAACTGCGGTCAGCGTGGCGATATCGGACCTTGCCTGTCAGCATGTAGATGAACTCGACGCCAGCATGCCGGAAGTCGATATAGGGCTCGGCATCGGCTTTGAGGGTGATGAGATAGGGCTCCACGATGATCTCGCCACCGAGCGAGTGCCCGAGCAGATCGTACATATGCCCAGCCTTGGTGCCGCGCCGTTCGATCCGCACGCCCGCTCCCGCCTTGACGAAGGAGCAGTCGCGCTGCTCGCCGGTCTCGCGAAACAGTCCGGCGATCGGAACGTTCAAAGCCTTTGCCAGGGCCGACAGCGTGGAGAGAGAAGGAGAGATCGAGCCGTTCTCGATCTTCGACAGCATTCCGGTCGAGATGCCGGAAGCAGCACCCAGTTCCGAGACGGTCAGGTCAAAGCTTTTTCGAAGCCGCCTGACCTCGGCGCCGATTTCGGATTCGAGGGTTGGTGCCGCCTCTTTCGGCGCGGACGAGCCCGTCAGAAGCACGCTGTCTTTTTTTCTTGGCGCAACAACGGCTTTCCGACTTTGAACGACGGCTTTCTTCACCATCTGTATTCCCCTAAAATCGAATGTCCCGGATGCGGCTGCATCGTTGATGTCTCGCAATGTGCTATCTTATTGTTTCCTGTAAGGAAATATGAATTGTGGCGCCGTCCCCAGCGGTTGCAGCCTGGCGCCTGACAGGCGCGTCTGCGCGGTACTCACAAATTGATTGGGAAACCCAGCCAGTGTATCAGAATCGCGCATGTCAAATCGTGAGGTAGAAAAAATGGCCGAGGCCGACTTGGACGTTGTCATTCGGTCCATTGCGAAGAAGCAGCACAAGAGCCTGATGGACGCGGCCAAGAAGCGGCACGGCCGATTTATGGGGCTGGCCGTCAAGGCCAAGGATAAAGAGAAGAAGGCGCGATTCAAGCAAATCGCAAAGGACACGTTGCTGCTGGCGGGCGCTGCGGCGAGGCGGCTGCAGGTCACGGCGGAAAATGCGGCCGATAGCTACCTGCGGTCAATGAAGAAGGCCGCCGAAGCGCAGCCAGTGAAGAAGCCCGTCAAAAAGAAGAAAGACTGACGCCGAACTATCAGCAAGCGAACCATATTTGTTCGCTTGTGCCGGGGTGAGGTCATCGGGTCAGATGATGCATTTTCCGCCTCGACGCGGTCTCATCGCCTCATCAACACAGACAAGATTTTCGGTACGCGCAGGGCTTACTTCCCCGTAAAACGCGGCTTTCGGCCCTCCCGCACGGCGGCGATGCCTTCATCGACGTCATGCGTCCATTCCAGCGCAGCGCGAAGCGCGTCGGACAATTCGCGGGCTGCGCGAAAGCCTGACTCCTTTCGGGAGCGGACGATGCGCTTGGTCCCACGCGTCGCCAACGGTCCGTTGGCGGCGATGGCGTGGGCGAGACGATCGATCTCGGCATGGACGCCGTCTTTCGGCACCACGCGCTCGACCAGACCGATCCGCTCCATCTCGATGGCGTCGATTTCCCGGCCAGTGCAGAGCAATTCAAGTGTCCGGCCGACGCCGATAATATCCGGAAGCCGAACCGGAGCGCCGGCGCCGGGAAAGCCGCCCCATTTGGCCTCGGGAGAGGAGAGGCGGACATGGTCGCCCGCGATCCTGATGTCGCAGGCGAGGATCAGTTCGACCGCGCCGGCGCGAACGTAGCCATTGAGTCCTGCGATCACGATTTGCGGTAACGCCTCGATCGCATCGAAGGTCTCATTGGCCAGCCTGATCAACTGCAGGACCTGATCCTTGGCCAATTCGCCCCGCAAGGCAGGCGTTAAAATGCCGGTCGAAAAGCATTCGTTGCCCTCGCCAGTGATGGTGAGGACCTGGATGTCGGGATTTGCCGCAAGATCGTTGGCAATCGTTCGCAGTGACGACAGAAGATGCTGCGACAGCAGATTCTGGCTCTCCGGGCGATCGAGCACAATCTTCGCAATTCTTCCTTCGATCCGAAAATCTGGCCCGGTCATCCTATGCCCCTCCTGCATTGAAGCATTTGCGCCATTGCACCACTTTTCGGCCGGTTGCCCGCATTCAACCGGCACGTCGTTGAAGCCTTGTCTGCGATACAAACAACGCAATGCCGAATTTTTCGGCCGACAAATTATATCAAGTTGTGTGTGTCATGCATTTTTCACGCAGTCGTGGTGGCGTCGCTGGTCGGGTTGCCAAGGTCATTGCCGGAAATTGCGGCACCGATGGTTTAAATCTCGGCGTGATTTCTGCCATGCCAAAAAGATCCTGATCAAACACAAATTGTCATGACTGGATTATTCGCTGCTTCAAGATGAATCCGAAGCGCGCTTCTCCAACCGAAAATCGCCGCATTCGCGATCTACTTTTGGCTGAGAGTGGTCAAAGAAACACTTTGTTAAGCGCGTTCATCCCACCGAACACGACGGCGAAGTAATTCGCGATCGCTCACCTTGCCAACTCCCATCGACCTCGTCGCCCAGCCTCTGGAGAAACTGAATGTCGCGCGTTGCTGCGGTTTTTGCCGTTATATTCGCTTTGATCGCGGCAGTCCCTGCAGACGCGGCCGAGTTCGGGACCAGGGATGAAGCGGCGGCGATGGTCAAACGCGTGCAGGACAAATTCAAGAAGGACGGCCCCGAAGCGACTTTCCGGGCCATCAACAGTAAAGCGCCAGGGTTTGTCGATCGCGATCTTTATCCGTTCGTCACCGAGTTGACCGGTCTTTGCGTTGCCAACGGGGTCACGCCGGCAGTGACGGGAAAAAACCTGATCGATCTCAAGGATCAGGACGGCAAATTCATGATCCAGCAGTTCGTCAAAACGGCCAGCACGGCTCCCGGGCGCGGTTGGGTCGATTACCGCTGGCTCAACCCGGTCACGAAAACCATCGAAGACAAATCGGCCTTGATCGAGCGGATGGGCAATTATTTCGTCGGCGTCGGCGTATATAGAAACGAGCAGCCCAACGAAAATACAATTGGCCTCATATCCGGCAGCCCGAATTCAGACGATACCTATCTGCAGATCGCCTACGATCTGGCTGACGTGCTCAACGACGGCGACAACCTTCGCATTCTCCCGATCGTTGGAATTGGCGGCCCGAGGAACATCCGCGACGTGCGGTATTTGCGCGGTGTCGATATCGGCCTCACGCAAACCAGCATCCTCAACAATTTCCGTCGATCGAACGAGCGAATGGGCCAGAACGACGACAAGATCGTTTACATCGCCAAGCTGTTCAACGAGGAGGCGCATCTCGTTGCGCGATCCAACATCACCTCGATTGATCAGTTGCGGGGGCTGAAGGTCAATCTCGATGCGAAAGGCAGCGGCACCAGCTATTCGATGCGCGATGTCTTCCAGGCCCTTGGGATTCCGATCGAAGAAGTCAGCATGTCGCAGACCGAAGCCTTCGAAAAAGTCAAAAGCGGCGAGATAGCGGCGACCGTTCTCATTGCGGGCAAGCCGGTGCGGTCGATGTCCAAGCTGACCCTCGAGGATGGCCTGCACTTCGTTTCAATTCCGTACCCGCAGCAACTCATGAATGACTATTATCCCGCCGTGCTCACGCATAATGATTACCCCGACATCGTTCCGGCAGGTCAATCCGTCGACACGATTGCGGTTGGCGCGGTCCTCATCGCGTATAATTGGCCGAAGACCAACGTCGATCGCTATCGGCGGGTTCAGCGCTTCGTCGAGGCATTCTTCCCCAAGATCGCGGAATTCCACAAGGCGCCACGTCATCCGAAATGGCGTGAAGTCAACCTTGCAGCGACGCTGCCGGGTTGGACCCGGTTCGGGGCGGCGCAAGACTGGCTCGATAGTCAACGCGCCGGCACCGAGGCAAGCGCGGATGTTCAGCCAGGTGTGCGTCAGACGGCAATGCCATTAGCCGGCATCGCGAGCCCCGACGCTCCGCAAAGAAACGACGTACTTTACCAGCAATTTCTGCAGTGGAAGAGAGAGCAGGGCCGATGACGTTCTTGCTCCCAACGGGAGAGGTGAGGGAGTCGGCAGGTAAATCCGGATGATCTCGCAGGCGCGTATGCAAGCCGGCAAGATCGCGCGGATGGATGGTCTGGGCTTGTTACGCCGGTTGCTCGCCGTCGGCATCGGCCGCGACAATTCCCGCGCCTGCTTTCGGCAGTTCGGTCCACAAATAATCAACGAAAGCGCTGATACGGACGGGCCGGTAGCGCGACGGCGGGTAAGCCACCGACAGCATCAGAAAGGGCGGATGCCATTCCGGGCAAAGCTCGATCAATCGGCCCGAGTTCAGGTCGTCCTGAATGGCCCAGAACGGCAAAATCGCGTATCCGACGCCCTCCCGCACGGCTTCGATCGCGGCATAGATGTTGTCGGTGTTGAACGCGGCGCGGATTTTCAGCGTCACGTTCCGGTGCCGCGGGCCTGTCAACAGCACCTCCTCGGATACGAAGGTAAACAGAACCACGGCAGGCAGCCGCTCGAGTGTTTTCGGATCGGTGACCGCGCGAAAGCCTGGCGCCGCCACGATGGTGCGATCGATCCTCCAGAGATGGCGAACGATGAGACCGAGTTGGCGAACCGGTCCGGCGCGGATCCACAGATCATAGCCGCCAGCGGCGAGATCGCCGGGCTGATCGATCAGGCGCCAATCGATCGTGACCGCGGGATGCCGAACCAGAAATCGCGCGGCGATGGTGGCCAAAATCGTCTGGCCCAGGGCGACGGGCACCGCGACCCTGATCGGCCCCGTGAGTTCCTCGCGCTCGTTCCGCAAGGTGTCGATCGAGGTCTCCCAATCGGCCAGCATCGCTCTCGCATCTTCGAGAAAGCGGGTGCCTGCGTCCGTCAGCGCGAGATCATGGGTGGATCGCCGCACCAGCTGAACGCCGAGCAGCGCCTCCAATTGCCTGAGCTGACGGCTGGCGGTCGGCTGCGATATTCCGACCGATTGCGCGGCCGCGGAAAGCGAGCTGGTCTCGGCGATCCGCACGAACAGCCGCATGAATTCGAAACGGTCCAGGGTTTTCATCGGAAGGCCACCGTTATTCGTAATACGAATAAGCGCATTTCACCTGGAAGGTCTACCGTTTCCCCGAAACCTCTGCGCACACTGCGCCGGGGGAGTTGCTCAGGCTTCCAAAAACAGGCCGGTCCAGCCGGCTGCGGCGGGCGAAATCCAACGGGATAACGGCCGGAAACAAAAAGGGGCATCATGTCGAGTTCAGTAGCGAGCGCCAGCGATCTTCGCTGGTACCAAGGCATCGACCGCAAGCTGTGGATCATCCTGGCCGTCACCTATGTGGGATGGCTGCTCGATTCGATGGACCTCAATCTCTTCACCGTCGTGCTGGTGCCGAGCCTGCGCGAATTGCTGGGTCCGCAGGCCAGTCCGCAAACCATCGGCTATTATGGCGGCGTGATCGCGGCGGTTCAGCTGCTTGGTTGGGGCGTCGGCGGACTGATCTTCGGTATCCTCGGCGATTATTGGGGCCGCTCGCGCACGCTGTGCATTTCGATCGTGGTCTATGCGTTGTTCACCGCACTGTCCGGCTTCGCGGCGACCTGGTGGCAGCTCGCTATTTTCAGGTTTCTGATGGCGGCGGGTGTCGGCGCCGAATGGGCGATCGGCACCGCTTTGATCAATGAGACCTGGCCGCAGCGGTCACGGGTCGCGGCGAGCGGCGTCATGATGTCGGCGTTCGGCTTTGGCTATCTGCTGGCCGGCATCATCAATCTGGCCGTCGGCTCCTATGGCTGGCGCTGGGTATTCTTCACCGGCGTCATCCCGGCGATCCTGATCGCGTTCGTCTGGCACGAGGTGCCGGAATCCGAGCGTTGGCAAAACGCGGCGCGCCGCCGCAACGATGCGCAGCAACGGCTTCGATCAGGCGGGGCGGCTTCGCAGGAAGACAAGAAGCTCACGGAGTTCACGTTCCTGGGCCTGTTTCAGCCGCCCTGGCTGCGCAACACGGTGGCGGCGACGATCATGTCGTTCGCGGCGACGGTCGGATTCTGGGGCACGCAGACATGGATCCCGGCCCGTGCTGCCGAATTGGCGGTCGCGGGCGGCGCGAGCCCTGTGCAGATCATCAGCATCGCCATCATCATTCTCAACTGCGCGGCGGTGGTCGGCCTCCTGATGTTTGCGTGGCTGACCGAACTGATCGGCCGCCGGCCGGCCTTCGCGTTGGGATGCATCGGCAACATGATCGTGTTGCCGATCGTCTTCCTGGTTCCGCAGAATTATCAGACGCTGTTCATGCTGCTGCCGCTGATGGGCCTGTTTACCAACGGAATCCTCGGCACCTTCACGCCTTACTTCCCGGAACTGTTCCCGACGCGTTTGCGCGCCACCGGTGTCGGCTTCTGCTTCAACATCGCCCGGATCTTTGCCTCGGTCGGGCCGTTCATCGCGGGGTCGCTGGTGGTGGCATTCGGCGGCATTCCGAAATCCGGAGCCATCATGGCGTTGAGCTACGCGATCGGACTGATCGCGGTGTACTTTGCGCCCGAGACGCGCGGCAAGCCGCTGCCGGAATAGATCATGCGCGTCGATTTGCTCATACCGGGCCTGCCGGCCAAGGCCGATCATTTCCTGTTCGGCATCTGCTCGCTGTTGCTGCTGCGCGACGGCAAGCGGACGATATTGTTCGACACCGGGCCCTTCCGCGTGCGGCCGACGCTGATCGCAGCGCTGGCCGCGCACGGCCTTACGCCCGAGCAGATCGACACGGTGTTCGTGTCGCATCTGCATTGGGATCACATCGAGAATATCGATCTGTTTCGCCATGCCGAAATTCTGGTTCCCCGGCTGGAATTCGAATACGCCGCCGCGATCCGTCCCACCGATTGGGGCACACCGCCTTACGCGCGCGAGATGCTGCAGGGGATGCGGATCGAACTGCTCGATGATCGCGAGCAGGAGATATTTCCCGGCGTGAGAACTTTGCTGCTGCCGGGCCATTCGGTCGGACTGCAAGGGCTGGTGGTGCAGGCGGAACAGGGCGCTCTCGTGCTCGCCAGCGACGCCCTGTGGTCGGCGCGGGATGCCGTTCGCGGACACCCGGACGTCGCCTTCTTCGATCCCGCCAAGGGACAACAGAGCCTTGATCGGGCGCTCCGTGCCGGTGCGGTGTATTATCCGGGGCATGACAGGCCATTCACGCTGCAGGATGGTCGCGTGAACTATCTGGCTCAGTACACCTATCAGCTGCGCTTTTCGTTTCAGCCCGACGGGCGCGATATCCGGACCATGATTTCGACCGAAGACCGGCCACAGATGATCTCGAAAGCAGGGGCATCCGACCATGTCGCCTGAAATCAAACCGCCGGAAATCGAACTGCTCTTCACCGGCCTTGCGGCCGAGGCAGACAAATTCCTGGTCGGCGCGTCAACCGTTGCGCTTGTTCGCAGCGCGGGCGAGTTGATCCTCTTCGACACCGGCCCCTATGCCTACCGGCCGATCCTGCAAGGTCGTCTGCGCCGCGCCGGCATCGACCCGGCCGATGTGAGCAAGGTCGTGCTCTCGCACCTGCATTGGGACAACGCGGCGAATGCCGACCTGTTCGGCAACGCCGATATTCTCGTGCATGAACGCGAACTGGAAGCGGCGGGTCGGGCAGCCGCGCGTGACCCGGCCATTCCCGAATACACCGTTCGCGCGATCAGAAAGCTGCGGCTTCGCCCCGTGGCGGCCGAGATCGAATTGGCTCCCGACCTGCGCATCGTCGAGCTTCCCGGCCACACCCCGGGATCGATCGGGCTCATGGTGGGGCGGCAGCTTCTGGCCGGCGATGCCGTCGGCAGTGCGAAAGAGGCCGTGGCCGGACAGATCGCATCATGCGCGGGCAGGGAGCAGGAAGCTGCCACGAGCCTGAAGAAGGCGCTGGCGACCAGCGATATCATTTATCCCGGGCATGACCGGCCATTCCGGGTCGGGCCTCCGATCGCCTACATCTCCGACTACGAGCTTAGGATCAGACTGTTCGTCGATCCATCGGGGCAGGATGAAGAGCTTCATTTCGGCGCTGCGGCGGCGAAGTCGTTCGCGACCTGGCCCGGCAACTGACGGCACGCATGGCCAGCGTGGGGCGAAACGGTCCTCGCCTCGGCGCTTCGGTTACGCTATGGCAGGCTCGATCATTCACGTTGAAGGCAGAAGGCATTCCCGATGGCATCCACTCCGCAGCAAAAGGTCATCATCACCTGCGCGATCACCGGCAACCTGACCAAACCGGAGCAATCGCCTTTTCTGCCGATCACCCCGCAGCAGATCGCCGACAGCGCGCTGGAAGCCGCAGAAGCGGGCGCTGCGATTGCGCATATTCACGTGCGCGATCCCGCAACCGGCCGTCCGTCGATGTCGATCGATCTGTACCGCGACGTGGTGGATCGCATCCGCGCCCGCAACGCGCGGCTGATCATCAACCTGACCACCGGTCCCGGCGGGCGGTTTGTTCCCTCTGAAGAGGATCCGAAGGTAGCAGGGCCCGGCACGACCTTGATGGCGCCCGAACGCCGGGTCGAGCATGTCGAAATCCTGCGGCCGGATATCTGCACGCTCGATCTCAACACCATGAATTCCGGCGGCGAGGTCGTGATCAACACGCCGCGCAACGTCCGCAAGATGGCCGAGCGCATGAAGGCGGTGGGCGTTCTGCCCGAGATCGAGTTGTTCGACAGTGGCGATTGCCACCTGGCGCGCGACATGTTCGCAGACGGTTCCCTGAAGGGACCGGGGCTGTTCTCGCTCGTGCTCGGCGTCAAATACGGCTTCAACGCTTCGCCCGAAACCATGCTCTATGCCCGCGACCTGCTGCCGCCCGGTGCGATCTGGTCAGGCTTCGGCATCGGCCGTTCCGAGTTCCCGATGGTCGCTCAGGCCTATCTGCTCGGCGGTCATGTGCGCGTGGGCATGGAGGACAATCTCTATATGTCCAAGGGCGTGCTGGCCAAAACCAATGCCGAGCTGGTCACGCACGCCGCCGGTATTTTGCGCAGCGTGGGGGCGACGGTTGCCTCTGCGGCCGAAGCGCGGGCAATGCTCGGCCTCTCCTAGTTGCATGTCGATGCAGCGGGTGTGATTTGCCGCATAGTCCGTGGATGGATGGCTTCATGCCATAGACGCAGTGCTGGGCGCTGAAAAATGGTGTATCCGCATGCCTCATGCAGGGCGGCCGGGATTGTTCCCGAGCCACAAGACCATGAACCTCAGAGGAAACATCCATGTCGGCTTTGCCACTCTCGGGCATCAAAATTCTTGATCTGACGCGCGTGCTGGCGGGTCCGCTGTCGGCGCAGATGCTGGCCGATCTCGGCGCCGAGGTGATCAAGATCGAACGGCCGGGCGGCGGTGACGATGCGCGCGCGTTCGGGCCGCCCTATCTGGTCGATCCCGAAGGCAAGGAAAACAACAACAACTCGTTCTATCTCTGCGCCAACCGCGGCAAGAAATCGGTCACGGTGAATATCGCCAAGCCCGAAGGCCAGGAGATCATCCGCGAACTGGCAAAAACCGCCGACGTGATGATGGAGAATTACAAGGTCGGCGATCTCAAGCGCTACGGGCTCGATTATGAAACGATCAAGGCGATCAACCCCGGCATCGTCTATTGCTCGGTGACCGGTTTCGGCCAGACCGGACCTTACGCGCCGCGCGCCGGCTATGATGCGATTCTTCAGGCGATGGGCGGCCTGATGAGCGTCACCGGCCATATCGACGGCGAACCCGGCGCCGGGCCGATGAAGGTCGGCCCCTCCATCGTCGACTACATGACCGGTATGAACACCTCGATCGGGATTCTCGCCGCGCTCTATCATCGTGACGCCAATGGCGGCGAGGGGCAGCATATCGACGTTTGCTTGTTCGACACGGTGATCGCCTCATTGTCGCATTGGGCCCAGATCTATCTCGTCAACGGCAAGGCTCCGCCGCGGCGCGGCACCTGGGGCAATGGTGGCATGCCCGCCGGCGTATTCCGCTGCACCGACGGCGAGTTGATGCTGGTGGTCGGCAATGACGGGCAGTTCGCCCGCACCTGCGAGGTGCTGGGCGCTCCCGAGCTCGCGACCGATCCTCGCTTCGTCAAGAACAATGATCGCGTCGTGCACGGCAAGGAGATCATGGCGATCTTTGCCGGCCTGTTTCTCAAGAAGCCGATGGCCCATTGGCTGGACGAACTGGAAAAGGCCGGTGTGCCTTCCGGTCCCATCAACAATTTCGAGCAGGTGTTCGCCGATCCGCATGTGCGCTCGCGCGGCATGGAGATCAAGGTCGAACATCCCTTCGAGCCTGAGCTGTCGCTGATCCGCAATCCCCTGACGTTCTCCGGCACACCGGTAAAGGATTATCGCGCGCCGCCGCTGTTGGGCGCCAACACCAGGGAAGTGCTGAGCGGCAAGCTCGGCTATGATGATGCCAAGCTCGATACGTTGAAGAAGCAGGGGATCATCTAGGACGCGGACACTTCGATCGTTTCCGAAGCATGATGGAGGTGAATGGTACTAGTCTTCCGTCGATCTCAAATCGAAGGAGGCTTGCCATGAAACGAGAAGTGCTGCGCGTCGAACCGATTTCAACCTATCTCGAAAGGTGGAAAGCGCCGGCGTCACCGGTTACGCGCGCCGGCAATATGGTTTTCGTTTCAGGATTGCCGCCGTTCGATCCGCAAACCGGCGAGATTTTGCCGGCGCCAATCGAACGCCAGACCGAACTCGTCATGGAGCAGATGAAGTTGTGCCTGGAGACCGCGGGCGCTTCGCTGGATAATGTGATGAAGTGCAATATCTTCTGCACCTCGGCGAAGCATTTTCCGGCCGTCAACGCGATCTACGTGCGCTACTTCCCGGACGAGCCGCCGGCACGCATCTTCGTTTGCATTCCGGAATGGACCGGCCCCTTCGACATCGAGATCGATTGTATTGCCGTGGTCTAGCCGGGGCAGTTAACGCGCAACCGATCTCGCGTGCATCTTCTGTGGTTCGTGATCGGTCAGCGCCATCACCGCAACCGCCACCACGCGGTCGATGATCCTGGCGACGTCGTTGAGGTCGCACGATCCTTCCGACAGTTTGGTCAGCCGCTCGCTGTCGCGAATGGTCTGGTGCGCCATCGCCAGCGCGAAGTGCAGTCCCCAATAGATATCGACATCGCTGCGATCGGGCAGGGAACGCTTCATCGCGGCGGCGAATTTCCGCAAATGATCGATTTCGCGATTCTTGATGCGGCGGATCGGCGGCACGGATTCGATCGAGGCGCGGATCATGAACCGCGCTGCCGTCGAGCGCTCGCGATCGGGGCCGAGGCAGCCGCGCAGCGTGGGTCCGACCAAAGCGCGCAGGATCGCATCGATACTTGCGCGTCCGCCGCCGGCTTCTTCGGCCGCCTTCAATTCGTTGAGCCGCTCGCGATTGGTGGCAATGCTTCGAGTCACGAACAGTTCGGCGATCAATTCGTCCTTGGAGCCGAAATGATAGTTCACCGCCGCAAGATTCACGTCGGCTGCCGCGACGATGTCGCGCAACGTCACGTCGCCAAAGCCGCGATCGGCATAAAGCCGCTCGGCAGCGCTCAGGATCGCTGTTCGCGTCTGGTCCGTCGGCATCGTCATAGCCCCATGCGGCGGCGGAGTTGCAATTCAAACAGTTGTATGAAACTATAGTTTGAAGGCTGAAATGTCAATGCGAGGCGCGGAGCATTCAGCCAATGCTTCGCCGGTCGTGATCGCCGTGCCGATCCGCACGATAAATGGTCTTGCGACGGACAAGCGGCGGGCAGACAGTGCGGCCCAAAGGTTTCGAGAAACAAAGGTGAGGAGCGTCACATGGACTTCAATATGTCAGACCGCCAGAAAGAATGGCTCAACCGCGTTCAGGCGTTCATGCAAAACCATGTCCGGCCTGCGGTGCCGGTCTACAAGAAGCAGGACGAAGAGGGCGCGCGCTGGAAAGTGATTCCGGTGCTCGAGGAATTGAAGAAGAAGGCGAAGGCCGAAGGCCTCTGGAACATGTTCATGCCGCCGAACGCGCATGAAGACGACGAATTCCGTGGCGCGGGATTATCCAATCTGGAATACGCGCCGCTCGCTGAAGAGATGGGCCACATCGGCTGGGCGTCCGAAGTGTTCAACTGCTCCGCACCGGATACCGGCAACATGGAAGTATTCATGCGCTACGGCTCCAAGGAGCAGAAGCGCAAATGGCTGCGTCCGCTGATGGACGGCGAAATCCGTTCGGCGTTTTTGATGACGGAACCGGCGGTGGCTTCTTCGGATGCTACCAATATCGAAACCCGCATCGAGCGTGACGGCGATCATTACGTGATCAACGGCCGCAAATGGTGGTCATCCGGCGTCGGCGATCCCCGCTGCAAGATCGCAATCCTGATGGGCAAGACCGATCCCTCCGCCGCGCGTCACCAGCAGCAGTCGCAGATCCTGGTGCCGCTCGACACCAAAGGGGTCACGGTCGAAAAAATGCTGCCGGTGTTCGGCTTCGATGACGCGCCGCACGGCCATGCGCAGGTCTTGCTGGAGAATGTCCGCGTTCCCAAGGAGAACATTCTGCTCGGCGAAGGCCGAGGTTTTGAAATCGCGCAAGGGCGTCTTGGCCCCGGCCGTATCCATCACTGCATGCGCACCATCGGCAAGGCCGAGGAGGCGCTGGAGAAAATGGTGAAGCGGCTGTCGTCACGCACCGCCTTCGGCAAGAAGATCATCGAATATTCGATCTGGGAACAGCGCATTGCCGAAGCCCGCACCGATATCGAGATGAACAGGCTGTTGTGCCTCAAGGCCGCCGACATGATGGACAAGGTCGGCAACAAGACCGCGCAGCTCGAAATCGCCATGATCAAGGTTGCGGCGCCCAACATGGCGCTGAAGATCATCGATCATGCGATCCAGGCGTTCGGCGCGGCCGGCGTCTCCGACGACGCGGGTCTGGCGCGGGACTACGCCTCCATGCGCACCATGCGCCTGGCCGATGGTCCGGACGAGGTCCATAACCGCGCCATTGCCAGACTTGAACTTCGGAAGTATGCAAACTCACCGAGCAAGCACTAACGGGAGGGTCACTGAAGGCGCTCCCCAAAGGCTCTAAGAAGAATTCAAGGGAGCGTCGCCGTGGCCGAAGACGTCCAAAAAGACCAAGGCGTCAGGAAAGACGAGGAATTTTCGGGCACCAAACCGGTCGAGGAGCGGCATCGGATCGATGAGCTGCGCCTCGACGGCTGGATGCGCGACAATGTCGAAGGCTATCAGGGACCGCTGGTCGTCCTGCAATTCAAGGGCGGCCAGTCGAACCCGACCTATCGCCTCGATACGCCCGGACGATCCTATGTGATGCGGCGCAGGCCGTTCGGCAAATTGCTGCCGTCGGCGCACGCGGTCGACCGCGAGTTCCGCGTCATTGCCGCGCTCAGCAAGCAGGGCTTTCCGGTCGCGAAGGCCTATGCGCTGTGCACCGACGATAGCGTGATCGGTTCCGCCTTCTACATCATGTCGATGGAAGAGGGCCGCGTATTCTGGGATCCGACGCTGCCGAGCCAGACGCCGGAGGCGCGGCGCCAGATCTTCACCAGCAAGATCGAAACGCTGGCGAAGCTGCACACCTATGATCCGCAGGCGATCGGGTTAGGCGACTTCGGCAAGCCAGGAAATTATTTCGCGCGCCAGGTCGATCGCTGGACCAAGCAATACCGCGCCTCCGAGACGCAGCACATTCCCGAGTTCGAGAAGCTCGTCGAGTGGCTGCCGAAAACGGTGCCGCCTCAGGCGCGCGTTTCGATCGTCCACGGCGACTATCGCCTCGACAACATGATTTTCCATGTGACGGAACCGCGGGTGCAGGCGGTGCTGGACTGGGAATTGTCCACGCTCGGCGATCCCATGGCCGACTTCACCTATCTTTTGATGCAATGGACCATGCCGGGTCTCGCCAATGCCGACCTCAAGGCGCTGAACATTCCGAGCATGGAAGAGGCCGCACAGATCTATTGCAACGTCACCGGCTCGGCCGTTCCGGATCTGAACTGGTATTTCTCCTACAACCTGTTCCGTCTCGCTGGCATCACGCAAGGCATCGCAGGACGGATTCGCGACGGCACCGCGGCGAATGCCAAGGCCATGGAGTCGGCGAAGCGCACCGTGCCGCTGTCGAAGGCTTCCTGGGAATACGCGCAGAAGGCCGGCGCGACTTAGCGAGGCAATCCCTCGCGAAACAGCAAATGGTTTATCGCCCGCTCTGTGCTCAATTGCGCACGGAAGCGGGCGATTCAGTTATCGAGAGACGCCGGCGCTGGAGCCGCGACATCACCGCGTGCGACACTGTGCGTTATCAGTGGTGATATTCATCACCTGACGGCGCCTGAAATTACGGGTGAAAAGGGCGGCATCTTTTCCGGGCGCTGTCCATTTTCGGATCACGCTCGGCGTGCGCACATCCCAGACAGATAGCCACGGCTGCGCGCGCACATCGGGACTTCTGAGTCTGGCGCAAAGTTGACGTAACCGCGCGCGGGCAAATGCCTGCTGTTGAGGGAAAAGCAGACGAGGGCAGGGCGCTCGACGACTTCTGCTAATGACCCCAAAGCCGACCTAATGAGACCGCGACCTAGAGCGTGCGCATTCTCATTCGTCTCCAAACATGCCGGCGTGCCAGTATTGGTTCCGGTTACGCAGCCACTCCGAATTTTGTGGCGTCTCGCGCGCACTTTGTCATCGGCTATTGTTCAAGCCATCTTGCATAGGCAAGGCGACGGGCCTCGGGCACGCCTACAATGGAGAACCTTGGCGGATGCCGAGAGATCACATCGAGGCAAGTCCACCCCGTAATGAACACGTAGTGCTTTAGGTCTTTGTGCACCTCCTTAAACGCCCAGGATTGTGACTTCCAGAAATGGGCACCCACGACCTCATAGGCGAAATGCTCAGTGTTTAGCCCGACCCACTTTTCGGTTTCTTCGGTGCTCAAAGGCATCTCGTCCAAAGTTCGCATGATCTCTACATGCGGGAACGCGACCTGCAGTCGCCTGTTTGCATCCTCGGGGATGAAGAACTCAGCTTCCAGCGCGCCGCTATCCAGCACCAATCGGTCAAGGGTACTCAATGACGTTTTCATGCTGATGCCACTGTCTATCGGTTTGAAGGTCGGCATTCAAAACCTCGCAGGCTGAGATAATTTTTAAGCGAACCTATCTTTCATTCCTCTTAAATGCCCGACCCAAGTCGTACTGGTCTCGATTGTGGCTAACAATGATTTACGTCGAATATGTCCGCCGTTGGCACTTTAGGATTCCGGGCCATGTCTGGCTTGAGTCTGTAATGTGCGCTAAAGCGGTCATCAGCTATAGCGCCGTAGATATAAGTTACGCTCAGCTTATCGATGATGGCCGAGACCGATCCCAGCGTTAAAGCCTTCTGCCTTAATGAGCCTTCCGACCGCTCAGCGGGGCTGCCAGGATGCACGCCAATTGATCTGTGGCTTCACCGAAGCGAGCCTCAATCTGAACGAGATTAGCAAGGACGGTCCGTCTTGGCTGAGTGGGGGGCCCAACATGATCCGAACGATAGCGTTCGGGGTGCTTTGCTTGGCTGGCCTGGGCGTCGTTGCTGTGGCGAAGATAGCGCCCGCCAAGGTGTCACAAGCGCGCCCAGCCGATACGACGCAGGTAAGTGCGGGCGGCAAGTCCGACCGGCTCCCACTAAACAAAGTACCGGCGAACGATGCCGCTCCCGCAATCGCGAAAGTCGATGCAGTCTATGTCGCTCCTGCTGATGATCGTCTCGAAAGTCTGGATGAACCAAAACAGTCGAGGCCCATGTCGTCGCCGCAGGCTAAATTCATCAGTCGCCATTGGCATGATCCGTACGACACCCAAGCGAAGCGCCTGACACGGACGAGCGCCGATGGCAAACTCCCGAGACAAATGCGGTAGGGTCACGGCTCAGGCCGCGCTGGTCGCTGCTTCTCTTGAGGTCTATCTGATAGACCGCTGCTACGACCAATGCCACGTGTGTCGTAATCGGTGGGCCACTGCACGGCCTGATCGCGCATCACGTTACTATCGAGTCGGAAGAGGAGACACCCAATGCAGGAATACGATCTTTACATTAATCCGCAAAA
This sequence comes from Bradyrhizobium canariense, assembly GCF_900105125.1. Lineage (NCBI taxonomy): Bacteria > Pseudomonadati > Pseudomonadota > Alphaproteobacteria > Hyphomicrobiales > Nitrobacteraceae > Bradyrhizobium > Bradyrhizobium canariense. The sequence goes on from NZ_LT629750.1 coordinate 630,732, forward strand.
GCCGGCGGTTGGCCTCTACGTGAATAAAGGGGCGGGTCTCCCCGATCTGGCCGATCCCAAGGAATGGATATTTGATGGCACTGCAGCGCGAGCGGAATTGCCGCCAGACCTTGTGAAGACGATCCAAACCAACGGGCACGCCTTTCGGGACATGGATTGAGCACGATAGATCGGTGATTGATGAGGAGTGTCGACTTCCGAGTACGGCACCTTTGAGACATGCCGACCGGTGCTGCCGATGTCTGTTCATAGGGGAAGAACGGAAGTGATCGGCGCATCGTCAAACCGATGCGTTTGACCCGAAACGGAAGTCGCGGTCAGCCAAATGCGGATTGGCGGGAGCTCAATGATGGCCAGATACTTAGTGGCGAGTTTGTCATATCGGGTCGCGATACGCCGCATTTCCGATGTAGTGCACATGACGTGTTTGATATTTATGCTATAGATTATTCTCCTATCCGCGAACTTTTTTTGGGGGGAGCCGTGCGAGGCAGCTGTCTTTGCGGAGAGGTTGAGTTTCAACTTATTGGTAATCCGACCAAAATCTATCAGTGTCATTGCTCACTTTGTCGCAAACAAGGGGGGTCTTCTTCTAATTCAGCAATCCTTGCGGAAGGAAACAATTTTCGCTGGATTTCCGGACAAGAGAAAATCTCCTCCTACGTCAAACCAACAGGCTTTCGTTCTGACTTCTGCTCGCGATGTGGTTCTCCGGTCCCAAACCCGCTGAGGACTACGTCATATTACTGGGTGCCCGCAGGTCTACTCGATGACAACGTTAGCCTGGAGGTTGGAGCACATTTGTTTATCGGCTCCAAGGCTTCGTGGGATGCGACTTCTTCCAGCGTCCCGCAGTATGAAACCATGCCAGAGCTATCGGAGTTCTTCGAACTGATGCACTCACGAAGCTAGACATATGTTTGTTGCGCCGCGCGTGTCTCTTGTTGGCACTTTTGCGACATGCCGGCTGCATCGTTTGGCCCAAAGCGGACGAACGCCCGAACGATGACCGACTACTTTCTGGCAGCTTAATCCGCTTTTCCCGCCATCTTCAAAACGAATATGTGCGACGCAGCGCTTATCACCGACAAAAGCACGACGCCTAATTCGGCTCCGTGAACGCGTTTTGTATCGTACATCGAAGCCAGCCATATAACGGACCGGACAGCGATCATGAAAGGTATCATCCACCAGATCGCTACCAGTCGTGGGGCGTACCATGTCGGCTTACCGTCGCTTCCCCATTGCATCGCGACGCGCTCTCTCTTGATGCGTGGTCCAAAATAGAAGTTGCACGCGATAACGAGCGCAATGGCCGCAACAAAAATGTAATCAGCAGACAACAAATCCCCAGCCCTACTTTGGTGAACCAAAGCGCCCCCAGTTGGCACTCGCTATTTGATGCATAATACTGCGCATCGCGGCTTTCGTTCTATTCCGCGATCTGTACCTTCGCCTGGAAGAAATGCCGATAGGCGTGAGAGAGAAAGCCGATCCCGATCGGCACGATGAGCAGATAGTAAACGGTAAAGACTGTGCTTGAAGCGGTCATTCGTGCCACGAAATCATCGCCCGCAAAGTTCGGGACTAGGGGCCCTGATTATTGTGAGGAAGCCAATCTGCGCGATCAGCAAAGGCGGTATCGTCGTGACCGCGATGCCCCAAAACAGCCGCCAGATGTTTCCGCGGGTGCGGTTCCACGTCTGCTTGAAGGTGAGGTCGGTGTCCCCGATCGCCCGTGCCGGGAGTAGCAGTGTCAAGCGAAGGGTAACGGCGGTACCCACCACGTAAGCCACAAGGATCATCAGGATTAACGGCAAAAATCCCGGAGCCAGCGAGGTTCGACCTGCCAACGCCGGAAACAGGAAATAGAATGCGGGAAGCATAATCGCTACCACAGGCAGGAACAGGGTCAGAAACAGCGCAATGGCCATGACGACGTACCGCCACAGGTTCTTTGTCGCGACGTTGCTGCCGCTTAAGCCAGGACGTTCGTCCAGAATCATGAGTCTGTGCCATGCGACTGCGATGCTCACGCCGGCAAGCAGCATCAGGAAATTGGCGAGGTTCAGAAGCACCGCCATTTCAAAGGGTTTTGGGGGCAGCAGGCCGGGCTTCAGGCCCGCGATGGCGGTGGCCATCCAGGACCATTGGTGCCAACTCGCGAAACCCATAAGCCCGGCAACCACGATCAGCCACAGCCAAGATGCCCGCAATGCGTCGATGAAATGATTAAAATAGGATGAATAAGAGAGGCTGACGGTGTCCCAGAACGGCAGCTTCGGATAGGGCAGGTCTGGCGGGCCCTCGGCCTGGCTCATTTTTGTTTCCCCCAACATCAAAATGCGTTCGTTGCTTGGCGCACTTGCGACGAACGCCAGGTCACCCAATCCTCGAGACGATAGTTTGAAAGATCGTGAATTGCTACCGAAGATTGCAGTAGCATTTTACAATCATCTTTCGGCGGCGGGTCCGGACTCACGACCGCGAATGTCAGTGCTGCTGAGGCCGCAATCCGATCCACACATCATGCCGGCGGTGATGGGTCCGCGCTTTCGCGGGGACGTCGGCGTTATGTTCGAACGGCTATTTCGCCTGTGGCGCACACAATTATGTCAATGGCTCTGAGACGACCCGGGTGGTCAACCGCATTGCAGACGCATAAGCTCACTGGCGGCGGCTGGCGGCACGACCCTCGAGTGGCGCGATGCGATGACCGGCGGCTATAAGAAATTCGAATGGAAAGCGAAGGAGTAGGGGCCATGGATACACTCGATGCTTCCCAATCCGGTACCTTTAAAATTGGCGGCGAGATCGCGATACATCGTCTCGGTTTTGGGGCGATGCGCATCACCCGTGATGGAATCTGGGGCGAACCAAGGGACCGCGCGGAAGTGATCCGGACGCTAAAGCGGTTGCCGGAAATTGGCGTGAATTTTGTCGACACCGCGGACTCCTACGGTCCCGATGTCTCGGAAAATCTGATCCGAGAGGCGCTGCATCCCTACAAGGGCATGCTGGTTGCGACCAAAGCTGGCCTTGAGCGGCCCGGGCCGAACAATTGGGTGCCGAATGGACGGCCTGATTATCTGGTCAGAGAACTGCACAAGAGCCTGAAGCAGCTTGGCGTCGAGCAGATCGGCTTGTGGCAGCTGCATCGCATTGATCCGGGCGTGCCGAGCAAAGAGCAGTTTGAAGCGATTCGTTCGCTGCTTCAGCAAGGGTTGATCCGCCATGCAGGCTTAAGCGAAGTTTCGGTCGCAGAGATTGAAGCGGCCTCCAGGATATTCAAGGTTGCGACGGTGCAAAACCGCTATAACCTTGTCGATCGCGGCAGCGAGGCCGTGCTTGATTATTGCGAGAAGCACAACATAGGGTTCATTCCCTGGTTTCCTCTGGCAGCGGGCGACCTCACCAAACCGGGCTCACTGCTGAATGACCTGGCTGCCAAGCATCGGGCGACGCCGAGCCAGATCGCGCTGGCCTGGGTGCTGAAGCGCAGTTCGGTGTTGTTGCCGATCCCGGGCACGTCAAAGGTGAAGCATTTGGAAGAAAACGTCGCGGCTGCAAGCATCACGTTATCTGACGACGAGTTCGTCGCGCTCGATCAAGCAGGTAAGAAGCAGGCTGAGCACTGACGAAATCCGCAATTTCCTTGTCGGTGGACATGCGGCTGCGCCAAGCTGCAGACTTAATCTGCAGTCGCTATGTTGGTGGTCCATTTTAAGTCTTTGACTTCGCGATAATCGGCGGCTTTCGAAAGCATCAATGTTGCCTGTTGCGACCATGGAACTCGCGACGCTTTCTGCTTGCAGCGAAACGAACAACTTCTGTCCATATGGCTGGAGACGGATGCACGAGATGCAAGTCGTGCGCGTGGAAGGACGACGCCACCGTTCTTATCGTTCAGCGTGGGACGTTCGCCGCTGATGATCCAACCGCCGTGCCGTGATCCGCACCGACCTTGCCATCATCCCGGCGAAACCAAGGGAAGCTCTCACGCGAACCGGACGGCGCGGCCGAACCCTGCGGCTACTTGCTATTTATCGACTGATAACGTTATATTCATGCGAATATAGCGAGTCAATTTGACGGCTTGCGGTTGAACTCTTTACCGAGGGCCCAAGGGAGAGTGGCGGCAAGAACAAGAACGGCTGCCGCCAAGGAATATGGTTGCTGCGAGCGGTCGCACGACAGCGATTGTGGAAATTGCCAAACTCCAACCCCGCACCACCATACGGCTTCGTGGAATCAGCGCGAGATGCTTCAAGAGGTGAAGAATGTTTGACGTCAAAGGAAAGGTTGTCGCGATCACGGGAGCATCCAGCGGAATTGGCGAGGCCGTCGCACGACTATTGGCCGCGGCTGGAGCCAAGGTCGTTCTCGGAGCGCGCCGGGCAGATCGGCTCGAAATCATCGCAGCGGACATTCGCAAGAAACAGGGCGAGGCCGACCTCCAGGTCATCGACGTCAGCAAGCGTGAGGACCTCGAGCGGTTGGTGAAAAAAGCGCAGGATCGCTTCGGGCGCCTCGACGTCTTGATCAGCAATGCGGGCCTGATGCCGTTATCGCCGCTTGATCAATTGAAAGTCGAGGAATGGGACAGGATGATCGACGTCAACATCAAGGGCGTTCTCTATGGCATAGCTGCCGCGCTGCCGGTGTTTCGGAAGCAGAATTCCGGGCATTTCATCAATGTTTCATCCGTGGCCGGTCATCGGATCGGCCCGAACGGAGCCGTCTACTCCGCCACCAAATTTGCCGTGCGCGCAATTTCCGAGGGCTTGCGGCAAGAGGCGGGCGACAAGATCAGGGTTACGATCATCTCGCCGGGCGCAGTCGAATCCGAACTCGCATCGACGATATCTGACCCAGCCGTCAAAAAGCGGGTCGAGGATTATCGAAAGATGGCTATTCCGGCGGAAGCGATAGCTTCCGCAATGGCATATGCCATCGGGCAGCCAGGCAATGTAGACGTCAACGAGATCCTGATACGGCCTACTGCGCAGCCCAGCTAGGGTGGCCAATCCGAAGTCCCTCTGGTGGATGTAAATCGATGACAAAATCACTATCGGTAGCAATTATCGGCGCGGGAATGGGTGGCCTGGCGTCGGCGGCGGCACTACGACGTATCGGAACGAAGGTGACGGTATACGAGCAGGCCGCGCAGTTCAGCCGGCTTGGCGCCGGAATCCAGATCGGCTGCAACGCCATGAAGGTTCTGCGAGGCCTGGGCCTCGAGCAGAGGCTGCGTCAACAATCGTTCTACCCGCGCTCCTGGAACAACCGGGATTGGCGGACCGGAGAAGTGAAGTTCGACATGATCTTCGGCGAGGCAGCCGAACAGAAATTCGGCGCACCCTATCTGCTGGCGCATCGCGGCGACCTGCATGCCGCGTTGGCGAGCGCTGTACCCCCGGATTGCGTCAAGCAGGATCACAAGCTGGTCGGGCTGGACGAAACCGGGGCAGGCGTCAGATTGACCTTTGCCAACGGGGCCACCGCCGTCGCGGATGCGGTCGTTGCTGCGGATGGTGTGCATTCGATTGCCAAGGACATCATGTTCGGCGCCTCGTCATTGAATTATACCGGGCGCATCGCTTACCGGACTACGTTTCCGGCGGCGCTGCTGAACGGATACAAGATCGACGATTGCACCAAATGGTGGGGCGAAGATCGACACATCGTGATCTATTACGTCAAGCCTGACCGCAGCGAAGTCTACTTCGTGACCAGCCAGCCGGAGCCTGATTTCAAGATCGAGTCCTGGTCCGCCAAAGGCGACGTCAGGGAGTTACGAACGGCCTTCGAAGGCTTCGACCGCCAGGTCGAAACGGTATTGGCCGCATGTCCGGATGTGCACAAATGGGCGCTGGTCGATCGTGATTCACTTGATCGCTGGAGCCTGGGAAACGTGACCTTGCTGGGCGATTCATGCCACCCGATGACGCCTTATATGGCACAGGGCGCCGCGATGGCGATCGAGGATGCTGCGGTGCTTTCGCGGTGCCTCGCAGGCGTCGATCGCGACGGCGTCGCGAATGCGTTTCGACGATTTGAAGCGAGCCGGAAACCGCGGACTTCGCTGGTTCAACAGACGTCGCGAACCAATACCTGGCTCAAGGACAAGACGGATACCGACTGGGTATACGCTTACGACGCATGGACCACGCCGCTGGCAGCGTAGATCGCTGATCGACGCATCGCGGAGGCAGAGCGCTGCGGCACACGAGCTGAACGGCCCGACATATGCTCACGCCATCCTCAAGACGCGCGAGCTGATTGCGGCGTTGCCTTCGTAAATGCAAGAAATCCGCCATGCTCGCTTCTGGGCACAAGCTGACGTAACCGTCGCGCGGGCAAATGTCTGCCGTTGAGGGAAAAACGGACGAGGGCAGGGCGCTCGACGACTTCTGCTAATGCCCCATCTCGGACCTGAGGTGTTCTTGCCAAGATACCGGGCCATTCCGCTTGGAGCTTGAGAGGCAGGTCAGGATTGACCTCGTCGCTGGGAATCGCGGCGGTCAGAGGGATCAGACGCACGCGGCGCCACGCGAGAAATTAGTTAGACTTTTGCCCGGAGAGAACAGATCTCTTACAATCCCAATAGGGCATCGATCGAATATTTCCCCGCACCTGTGATGTAAAGCAGCAGAAAGCCTCCCGTAATACTGAGGTTTTTGTAAAAGCTTTCCATGCTGTCGATTTTATTCGCACCGGTCATTGTCCAATAGCGATGCGCAATGAGCGCACTTGCCAGCGTGTATAAAGCCAAGAGCGCAGATGAAGGACGCGTGAACGCTCCAACAGCGACCGCAAGCGCAACCGGAAGCTCCATGAAGATCGCTACGGGAGTAGCCAGTACCGGAATCGGCGCGCCGTCCTGCACCATACGGCTTACCGTGCCGGAATAGTCCATCAGTTTTCTCCAGCCGAAAATCAAAAAGAGTGTCGCGAGAAGAAGGCGCGCCGCGAGAATGACTCCATCGTTAATGTCGTTTTCCATGACGCTGGCCTCGTCCTCTGCTTTCTCGTCGTTTCGACGCTGAAACCGGCCGTAAGAGCCGCCTCCGAGATGCGTTTCCAGATACCCACCGGTTATGCATGTAACTTGAATTCCTCAGTTTACGTCATTGAGCTCGCGAGACACGAGAGCCGAAAAGTACGCCTTGCTGTACCGTCTGACCCCAGCGGCTCATTCGCCAGCGATGCGGGCGCCTTTCCGGGCCACCGAGGGTTTCATCAGAACATCAAAAAGACATCGAAATAAGCAAATGTCGATGGTTGCCGCTGGTGCAGACTCTCAACCACAGCGGCGTTGAAAGCATCGACGGACTCGCCAGGTCGCAGGGTGTGAAATTGTCGCGGCGCTTCTGCATCGTCTGCGCCAACGACGTCCCCACACTGCCTCGCTCAGTTCACTGCTAAAGCATACCGCCCGACGTATTCTGGCGAACGGAGAAATACCATATCCGAATTGGAGCCGGCTATGAACCAAGTACAAGTCGAGCAGAAAAGCTATCAGATGCCGCCGCAGGATGGGTTTACCGTGGCGCACTTTCTCACCGTCGCCGACGTCGAGCGATCGCTACGATTTTACGAAACGGTCTTCGGAGGTCGCATTCTGAGCAGAGGCGACAGCAGCGGCGCGCCGGGGTACATCCAGATCGCGAACACGTGGCTCCTTGTTAACCCCGGGGGCGGTCCGACACCCGACAAACCATTGGTAACGCTCAGCGTCCCCGCCAATCCCGATTTAGTCAGCAGCTTTATGAATATCCGCGTCGCAGATATTCAAGCGTGTTATAAACTTTGGCAAAGTCGAGGGGCCGAGTTCATCACGGAGCCGAAGCCCAAGTACGGCGAGACGCGCTGCTACATTCGCGATCCTGATGGTTACATTATAGAAGTTGGGCAAAGCAATCCGGGCGTCGCTTACGGCTAAACGGCACGACACATCAAAGCATCTGTGGTGACCGCGTACGGCGCTCCGGAAGTGATGAATATCAGGATATGCCGGGTACCAAGCCAGGCGCGGGCGAGGCCCTGGTCAAGTGGCCGGCATCGTCGCAGCGCAAGGGCATTCAACCGTGCGAGACATCTTGCTTGACGGAATTGGAGGAACATTGCCTGCGATCGCGGCGATGCGCTTTGCGCTTGGGTCGTTCTTCGTCCTATCCGGAGTTCATAAGCTCACGAATAAGGAAAGACATAAGACATTTGTAGAGACGCTGAGGGGCCTTGGCATCCCATATATTGGCATATTGCAATGGTTTGTTCCGGGAGTTGAATTCTTTGGCGGCCTGGGCGTCGCGGTTGGATTTCTCACACCGCTGGCCGCCCTCGGCCTTCTGGTCATTTGTTCGGTAGCCCTCTTGACGAGCTCTCCGACGGTGGTTGCGAGCTACAAACCGATTGACGCGGCAGATCGCGTCGACGATTGGCTTTACCAGCCGGAACTGATCTACGCATTGATGCTGTTTTATTTCATTACGGCCGGCGCTGGCCCGGTTTCCGTCGATCAGCTTTTGAAGCGCTGGATTGGCTAAAGTGAGAACATCGGCTTGCGACTTCCCGAGCGGCGTCTCGCCAACGTGGCGACTTCTGCCTTTGGCACGAGGCTGACGCAACCGTCGCGCGTGCAAATGTCTGCTGTTGAGGGAAAAGCGGCGAGGGCAGGTCGCTCAACGACTACCCAAAAGCGACATTATTATTCCCTTCTGCGATCTCAATGGACTGCGAAATGTCATTGATTTGCTCGCTCCCGGCGACCATCGGCGTTCCGCACCTCTACATGACTTGACATGTGCTACTGAAATAGTAGCGTTGCTATTGATAATGTAGCGGGTAGGCCTCCTGTGTTTCGGTTTCGGCCTCTCGGACCGCCTTTCGCTCGCGATATTCCAGAGACGTTCTCGTGGCGGGTGGGAGCCGCGATAAAGCGCCGACCGTCGCAGGCCGCGTGCTGTGCAGTCTCGCCATCTTTTGCTCAACCCGCGTTTTGAGCGAATTGCGTGTCCCGCGCCTCTTGACCTGTCGTTCGCGATGTCGGACGGAGATGTGCAATGATGAGTAAGCGAGCTGTTTTATTCGACTTCGATCTGACCCTCGCCGATTCCACGTTGGGTGCGGTCGAGTGCATCAACTATGCTCTTGAGGCGATGGCGCTGCCTCATGCGGAGCCGAAAGCCATCCGCGCCACCATCGGGTTTAGTCTTCCGGCTACGCTGGCCAGTCTGACCGGTCTGACCGACCCGGCGCTCGCGCAAAATTTTTCGCTCAATTTTGTGAAGCGGGCGGACCTCAGGATGGTCGAATTGACGTCGGTATTTCCGGATGTGGCACAGACACTCGATCAACTGAAGGCCGCCGGCATCAAGACCGGCATTGTTTCCACTAAATTCAGATACCGGATCGAAACCATTCTGACGCGCGCCGGGCTGTCGGAAGTCTTCGACGTCATTGTCGGTGGCGAGGACGTGATGCGCCACAAACCTGATCCGGAAGGTCTGGTGAAGGCCCTCGATAAGCTCGGCGTGCAAAGCGGTGACAGCCTCTACGTCGGCGATCACCCGGTGGATGCTGAAGCTGCAGCGGTAGCCGGGATTCCGTTCGCAGCCGTCCTCACCGGTGCGGCAACGCGAAACGACTTCGAACCGTGGCCGGCCACCATGTTCTTGAGCAGCTTGAGGGAGCTCGCGCCGCTCCTGAGGCTCTGAGCGGCGAGCCACCCGCTTTCTACCTTGGCAAGGAGATTCTCATGCCCTTACCCCAACTGTTCCAGCGCCTTGGCATCAGAAGTCCGGTGTTTCAGGCGCCGATCGGCGCCATCGCTTCCGCGGAACTAGCCGCCGCTGTGGCGGAAGCCGGTGGCGTTGGTCATCTCGCTTGTACCTGGCGCAGTCCGGACCAGCTTCGTGAGCTCTTGCTCAGGATGCGATCGCTGACGACGGGGCCATACGGAGCGAACTTCGTGCTGGATTTCCCGATCGACGAGCGTCTTGGCATTGCGCTCGAACACGGCGTGCCCGTCATTTCCTTTTTCTGGGGCGATGGGACCCCCCACCTTGGCCGCGTCAAGGCCGCCGGCGCCGTCGCCATACAAGTGATCGGTTCGGTTGATGATGCCAAGCGAGCCGCTGACGCAGGCTTCGATTTGATCGTCGCTCAGGGCATGGAAGCAGGTGGTCACGTGCGCGGCAGTCTCGGTACGATGACCCTGGTTCCGCAGGTGGTTGATGCGGTGACCCCACTGCCGGTTCTGGCCGGGGGCGGCATCGCGGATCGCAGAGGCGTAAAAGCTGCCGTCGATCTCGGCGCCGTTGGTGTCTGGGTCGGCACGCGATTTCTTGCCGCACAGGAAGCCAACATTCACGCCGATTATCTGGAGCGCGTTCTGGCTTCTTCAGGTGAGGACACGCTTTACTCGCAGCTTTTCGACGTCGGCTGGCCCAACGCTCCGCTCCGCAGCCTGAAGAACGCTACCACGAGAAGCTGGGAGGCGGCCGGACGTCCGCTCCCGCCACATCGCCCCGGCGAAGGCGAAATCGTCGCAAAACGCGCCGACGGGACCGGAATCCCACGCTATCACTTTGGGTCACCTACGCGCGAGGTCGTCGGCAATGCCGGCGCGATGGCGCTTTACGCGGGCGAAGCCGTGGGCCTCGTGAACTCAGTCGCACCCGCGCGAACGATAGTCGAAGAACTCGCGCAAGGAATCCCATAGGCGATTAGCTGGCCGTTGGGTTTGCGTGATGGCCCCGGCCCGTCCGGTTCTGGGCATGTTGGAGACACCCCAGCCGACTCTGAAGATGTCCGGTTGTCGGGGAAGGCCGGAAGCGCCGAACCAACTGTCGAACCGACGCGATTGACCGATATCGGAAGTAGCGGAGCTCTTATCAGAGCAACATTGTGTTCAGCCGAATTGATCGACCAGCGCCGACCACAAGGCCCACGTCTCGTCGTTGTCGTCGGCGCTGGGAGCCTCAACGGCGGTCTGCACCATGACAAGCTTAGAGGTCGGGTCAACGCAGACATACTGACCCTTGTATCCAATAAATGCGAACTGACGCCTGTCACCGGGAAACAACCACAAGAGATAACCATAGCCGAACTTCTTCGTTGCCCTACCCGGCAGCAGATAAGTGTCTGAAGCGCGTACCGTCGTCGCATCGATCATCCATTGCGCCGGAACGATCTGCTTGCCTCCCCATGCGCCGTTATGGGCCAGCAAACGACCGAGACGGGCATAATCGCGCAGCACCGCATTGAAGCCGAAGTGCGCCAGCTCAATTCCTTCTGCGTCTATCAACCATCTGGCATCCGCTTCCGCACCAACCGGCTCCCACACCTTCTCGCGCAGATAGTCGGACGCTGATTTGTTAACCGCGCTTTGAAGCACCATACCCAGCACATCGGGTTCTATGCTCGCGTAGTAAAATCTCGTTCCCGCTGGGGCTATGCGTTGATTGAATTGTACAATGCTATTGACCGTTCCTATCTTCGTGGTCGGAGACGCGATCCCCATGCCGTTCCACAGGCGATTGAGGTCGCGTCCTCCATCTCTGGTTTCCCCGAAATCGACGCCAGAGGACATGTGCAGCAGATCGCGGATCGACGTCCTGCCGTACTCGGTTCCCCTGAAGCCGGGTACATAGGCTTCCGGAGTGTCATCGACTGACTTGATTGCTCCCTCGGCGATTGCGATGCCAATCAACAGCCCAATGATCGACTTGACCATCGACTGAGATACGAAACGGTCGTGATCGGTTCGAGCATATTGATAATGCTCGAAGAGGATATGGTCGTCCTTGGCGATCAACAGCCCGGTGACCGGATTGCGCGATGCGTAGTCGATGGCCGAAAAGCGGCTTCCGCGAAAATCGTAGTAAATCTGTGCTGTCGAGCACTTGAACTTCCAGGGCGCTGCGGCCCGCTCGATGAGCCGTGTTGGATAGATTTGATCGAGATGGGTGAATACGCCAACACGATATTTGGGCTCCCAGGGGTCGCCCCGCCTTCGCGCTTCCACAATATCGGGGAGCGGGTAGTCCTCCTCTGCACCGTAAAGTTCGGCGTTCGGTCCGGTCGCGGAGAAGCTCGGACCGGTACAGTTTTGCGCTGGGCCGTGAAAATCCGGTTCCGCGCTAGCGGAAGAGCTACCGGCTAATACGCACCCGGCTGTAGCGGCCAACGCTGCAACAGTCTTACGGCGCGAGAGTAGCTCTGCCGACATCGAATGCCTCGAAGCTCTTTGAAAGTAGAAACTCAGGCTAACGGAAACTTCAAGGGGGAATGTCTCCTGTTGGCACAAAAACCGACGCGCGGGCCGAACCTGACAGATGCCGTAAGTGCATCGATGACAGGGCCTCGGATTGCTCCGAGGCCCTGTCACCAAGACAGCACAGTGCCGATCGCATCGGACGATCAGATGCCGGTGAGCACCTTGGCACCAGACTCGTAGATGCCGTCGATTACTTTTTTAGCATCGGCGTCCGACGCGTCTTTGGCATCATAGGTGCCCATCCATTTCAATGCCGAACCCTTGGGGTCTCCAGCCACGCTAATGGTCGAGTGATAGTTCGCGACCGGCAGCGGACTTGACAGGATGGTGTACGTGTAGCTGCGATTGGCGTTGTCCCAGTTCTCCAGCGCCTCGACGATGGTTCCACCACCTTTTAACGAGAGCGTCCGCTGCTTGCCATCCGCACTGAGGACGCATTTCTCAATCGCTGGATGCCATGCGGCGATCCCGCAAAAGTCGCCTACTTTTTTCCAAAGTGCGTCCGTCGACATCGACGACGTCATGGTAACGTTTGAATCCAATGCGAAAGCGGAGGCGGTCGAAATGCCGAGCACCGCTATTGCAGCAAGAGCCGTGTAACGCATGAAACTCCTCCCTATGTGTTTTTTGCAGATGCTTTAACTAGGCGATCTTACACCCAACACATCCCAAGTCTCGCTCCACCTGAACACGGCAAAGCACTCGACTTCGAATTTGGTGAGCGTAGGGCGGTTGAGCGAAGCGATATCGGGGAACCAATTGCGCGCTTTGGTCCCGCATCTCGCTGCGCTCATGCGGGCTACGGCCCATGGCTGATTTGGATGACTGATTTGCCCGACGGGCTGTTCGCGAATTTGGTGTCCAGTCCTTCAGCGAAAAATATTCCGCTTCTCCGCTTGCTAGACGCAGTTTTATTGACCTGCTGTCCCGCCTCGCCAGAGGGGCGTATCGCGATCGTCACGGACGTTGGGTGCGGGATGCGATGGACGCAAAGTGTCGAGCGCAATCCTTGCGCGGACGGGCGGCACTTTTGCGGACGGCGAAGTCGTGTGGTCCTGACGCCCCGACGCTGGCGTCAAGTTGGTCGATGATGCCTGCGCATCACGCAAGTGATGTCGCTTCGCATCACACCGATGACGGTGGCAAGAAAGCCCGGTCACCGGGGAGAGCACGAAGGAAACCGTTAAAACCATCGCGCAGGGAAAGCCGGGTGTTCCGGTGAACCTGTGGTGACTAACTCGTGTGCTTATCTACTTTGCACGCGAGGCCGCGGGTGCAGTGGGCACCCGGCTTTCCCTGCGCCCTTCCTTAAGGGTCGCCCTGCGCCCTCTGTTGTCAGAGGGCTTCTTCAGGCACAACTCGGGCGCTATCCACGCCGCGAGAATGTTGACTCACGCCGGCTCTTTGAAAATCAAATCGGAGGTACACGGCTGTTGCCGCGGAGCACACTCTGCTCTCTCCCCCCTTGTGGGGGAGAGCTGGAGAGGGGGGTACCGCAAGCGCCAGTGTGTGCGGCTTACCCCTCTCCCTAACCCTCCCCCACAAGGGGGGAGGGAACGCATCGAGTGATTAAATCGGCTTTCCCGCGTACGGCATCGAGGCGGTGAGGCCGCCATCGACCGGGAACGCCTGGCCGTTGACATAGGACGCCTCATCGCTGGCGAGGAATAATCCCATCGCCGCGAGTTCGTGCGGTTGGCCGGCGCGCTTCAACGGATTGAGCTGGCCGATCTTGTCCTGGGTGCCTCTTTCCTTGGCGCGGTCGAACACCGGCTTGGTCATGCCGGTCTCGATCAGGCCGGGGCACACCGCGTTGATCCGCACGCCGGTGCCGGAGAGCGAATAGGCTGTGGTTTGCACCAGGCTGATCACGCCAGCCTTGCTTGCCGCGTAGGGGTGGCCGCTGGCGCCGGACTTCAGGCCCGCCACCGAAGCCGTACACACGATCGAACCGTATTGCTGCTTGATCATATGCGGCATGGCATATTTGATCGCGAGGAACGGACCGATCAGGTTGATGCGGAGGATTTCCTGCCAGTGTTCGACGGTCTGTTCGGCGATCGGCACCAGCCCGCCGCTGATGCCGGCGTTGGCCCAGATCGCGTCCAGCCTGCCGTATTTCGACACGGCCTTGTCGATGAAAGCCCTGACGTCATTCTCGGAGCCGGCATCGGCGATCACGGCTTCCGCGATGCCGCCGGCCTTGTGCACTTGATCGACCGTCTCCTTGACGGCTTCGCTGCGGTCGACCGCGATCAGTTTGGCGCCTTCTTTGGTGAACAGCAGCGAAGCCGCCCTTCCGATGCCGCTTGCCGCGCCAGTGATGATGACGGATTTGCCTTCGAGGCGGCCCATGAGTTTCTCCCTGCTTACTTCTGATTTTAGCGCATGCCGTCATACGGAATTCGGGATTCTCTTGAGACCGCATCCGGTCTCACGTACAGCGGACGTCAAACACTATTGAAGGGTTTTCGAGATGTCCAATCCAGACAAGCCATTCGTTCTGCAGCATGCCGTTCCCACAGGCGTGGTCGCGACCAGATGGTGGTGGGTGCGTCACGCGCCGGTCCGCGAAGACAACGGCTGCATTTATGGCCAGAAGGACCTCGCCTGCGATACCAGCGATCGCGAGGTGTTCGAGGCGGTGGCGAAAATCCTGCCGCGCGATGCGGTCTGGTTTTCGAGCAACCTGAAGCGCACCCACCAGACTGCCGATGCGATCTGGGCTGCGGGATTTCCCAAGCCCGCCACAATGCAGCAGGAGGCGGCGCTTGCCGAACAAAATCTCGGCGAATGGCAGGGGCTGAATCGCGCGGCGTTCTTCGCGAGCCGCCCGATCGAAGTCGGCAGCTACTGGTTTGCGCCGATCGACGATCCGGCGCCGGGCGGCGAGAGTTTCATGGATCTCTACAACCGCGTCCGCGGCGTGATCGAACGGATCAACAACGAGCACGCCGGCAAGGACATCATCGCAGTGGCGCATGGCGGCACGATCAAGGCCGCCGTCGGCCTTGCGCTCGGCAACCAGCCGGAGCGGGGGCTCGCCTTCACCATCGACAATTGCTCGGTGACACGGCTCGATCATCTTACCAGCGACGGCCACAGCGGCTGGCGTATCCCGATGGTCAACCAGCAGCCGTGGATGGCGGATGCGGCCCACAACGCCATGCATCAGCCGGCAGGGCCGGAGATCGCCACGGCCAGCAAGCTGGCCTGAGCAAGCTGGCCTGAGATCGCCAGTTCGCTTAAAGTTGATCGCAACGACAACCGGCGATGCCGGATCAATATGTGGGAGGGAGACATGAGCTTGTTCGATATGTCGGGAAAGGTTGCCGTCATCACCGGCTCCACGCGCGGCATCGGCCGCGCCATCGCCGAGCGGATGGCCGAACATGGCGCCAAGGTGGTGATCTCGTCGCGCAAACAGGATGTGTGCGATCAGGTGACCAAGGAGATCAACGACAAGTTCGGGAAGGGGACCGCGGCATCGATCGCGGCGAATATCTCCAGCAAGGAAAACCTTCAGCACCTGGTCGACGAAAGCAATCGCGCCTTCGGCAAGATCGACGTGCTGGTCTGCAACGCCGCATCAAACCCGTATTATGGTCCGCTCGCCGGCATTTCCGACGACCAGTTCCGCAAGATTCTGGACAACAACATCGTCGCCAATAATTGGCTGACCAGCATGGTCGTGCCGCAGATGATCGAGCGCAAGGACGGCTCTGTCATCATCGTGTCGTCCATCGGTGGGCTGAAGGGTTCCACCATCCTTGGCGCCTACGCGATTTCGAAAGCGGCCGACATGCAGCTCGCGCGCAATCTCGCCTGCGAATATGGCAAGCACAATGTTCGCGTGAACTGCATCGCGCCGGGTTTGATCAAGACCGATTTCGCAAAGGCGCTGTGGGACAATCCGGAAAACCTGAAGGCGTCGACGGCGCGCTCGCCGCTGCTGCGCATCGGCATTCCCGACGAGATCGCGGGCGCCGCGGTGTTCCTGGGATCGGCGGCCGGTAACTTCATGACCGGGCAGACCATGGTCATCGACGGCGGCGCGACGATCAGTTGAGTTTTTCGCGTCATTCCGGGGCGCATCGCAGATGCGAACCCGGAATCTGGAGATGCGGCGCGAGATTCCCGGTTCAGCCCTATGGGCTGCCCCGGAAATGACGGTCACTCCACCGCCGCGTACACCAGGCTTCGCACCAGCGTGCGGAAATATTCGCGCTGGCCGGGGCCTTGCGACATCAACACGGCAAACAAGTCCTCCTTCGGGTCGATCCAGAAGAACGTGCCGGCCACGCCGCTCCAGAAAAACTGTCCAACCGAACCGGCAAACGGCGCCATACCTTGCTGGGTGCGCACGGCGAATCCGAGACCAAAGCTGTGGCCGGGCGGCAGCATGGCGCCCTGGACCTTGACGTTGGGGCCGAGATGATCGGAGGCCATCAGCTCCAGCGTCTTGCGGCCGACGATCCTGTTGCCGTCGAGCGAGCCGCCATTGAGCAGCATCTGGCAGAACCGGGCGTAATCCATGGTGGTGGAGACCAGGCCGCCGCCGCCGGATTCCATCGCCGGTTTTTCCAGCATGTTGAAGAGCTGCACCTTCTCGCCGTTCCAGGGATCGGTCGGGAACGGCTCGGCAAGGCGGCCGGCATTTTCCTCGCCAGTGTGAAATGCGGTCTCGGTCATTTGCAACGGCGCCAGAATGCGTTCGGTCAAGAACGCACCCAGCGTCTTGCCGGAAACGACTTCGAGGATGCAGCCCAGGATGTCGGTGGAGCGGCTGTAATTCCATTCCGCGCCCGGCTGGCAGATCAGCGGCAGGCTCGCGACCAGTGCGGCGTGTTCGGCGTTGGTGATCTTGCGGCTGCGCAGCCGCGACTGCTGATAAAGCTGCTGCACCAGGCTGTTACCGGTGTGGTCGTAGGTGATGCCGGAAGTGTGCCGCAACAGATCCTGGACCGTCATCGGCCGGTTGACCGGAACCAGGTCGAGCTTGCCGTTGTTCTCCACCCCGACCTTCTGGTCGGCAAATTCCGGAATGAATTTCGCGACGGGATCGCTCAGCAGAAGATGGCCGTCTTCCAGCAGCATCATGATGCCGATGGAGACGATCGGCTTGGTCATCGAGAACACGCGGAAGATCGTATTGTGCGCCATCGGTGCGCTTGCCGCCGGGCTTTGCCGTCCGATCGCATCGAACCAGCCGATCTGGCCACGGCGCCCGACCAGCACGGTCACGCCAGGCGTATTTCCCTTGTCGACCTCACGCTTGAACGCGTCCGACATCCGCTGCAAGCGGACGGATGAAAGCCCGATCGATTCCGGCTTGGCCTGGGGGAGGGATGGCGTTTGCGGGGCGGTGGTTTGCTTGGCGGCGATCTGCGGGTTCATGGTCTCTCCCGTTTGCTTTTGTTGTCGCGGCGAGGGGCAATTCCCATTGGCTGCGGTGACCAAGTTTGGCGCAGAACCCATCTCTTGAATAGGGGCTTGAATTGGGTGTTTGACGGGGTACTTGAACAGGAGTTGACCGCTTCGCCCTTGCAATCGGGGCGTTGCCTATGCTTGAAACGGCGCGGATCGGCGACGACGCTTAGTTCCGTAGGGGTGTAGCTCAGTTGGTAGAGTACCGGTCTCCAAAACCGGGTGTCGCAGGTTCGAGCCCTGCCGCCCCTGCCAGTCGCGTCATCGAGCCTCAAGCCATCCAATCTCAAGCCATCCAGCCTCAATAATAAAAAACGGAGATACCCATGCGACAATGGATCTATGCCGTGTCGACTTCGCTTGCCCTGCTAGGCGCGGTCGGCCAGGCCAAAGCTATGCCCCTCGACCGCTTCGTGCCGTCGGCAATCCCCAGTGATGTGGAACAGACCCAGTTCATCTACAGCGGACGAAACTACTGCTGGTATGACGACGGCTGGCGCGGTCCCGGCTACTACTGGTGTGGCTACGCCTTCCGCCGCGGCTTGGGCTGGGGTGGCGGCGTGGGATGGCATGGCTGGGGACATGGCGGACCTGGCCGAGTCGTGGGACGGCCGGTCGGACGACCCGGCCCCGTTGGCAGGCCCGGTGGAGGACGTCCGGGTGGCGGACGCCCCGGCGGCGGCCACGATCACCACTAGAACAAAGAAGTAAGCGACCCCGGCGCTTCCCGCGCTGGGGCCGTTTCTGGGCGGACCCCGTACCTTGACGTTTTGCCCTTCTGGCAGTAGATAGCGGCGACCTGTTGCCGGCCCGTTTTGCGGATATCCGGCGCGGCTTTGAATTCCCCCGAACAATCGAGCCCGCTGGCCGGCTCATCCTTCGAGAGAGGGTTGGGCGCTAGAGGGCTGTTCGGATTTCCTTGAAATCTAACAATCGTCTCACGACGGACGCGGATCACAACGATGGCTTTCAGCCCGTTCAAATTCCTGCAGGAAGTGCGCTCGGAGACCAACAAGGTCACCTGGCCGACCCGCCGCGAGACGACGATCACCACGATCATGGTGTTCGTGATGGTCGCGCTGGCTTCGATCTTCTTTTTCGCCGCGGATCAGATCATCCGCTATCTCGTTACCTTTTTGCTCGGCATTCATTAATGGCAAGCGCCGGAACTGGAATGATGGACAAGCGCTGGTATATCGTTCACGCCTATTCGAACTTCGAAAAGAAGGTCTCGGAATCGATCCGCGAGCAGGCGAAGCAACGCGGGCTCGAGGATTTGTTCGAGCAGGTGCTGGTGCCGACCGAAAAGGTCACGGAAGTGCGCCGCGGCCGCAAGATCGACGCCGAGCGCAAGTTCTTCCCGGGCTACGTGCTGGTGAAGATGCAACTGACCGACGAGGCGTTCCATCTCATCAAGAACACCCCGAAGGTGACGGGTTTCCTCGGCGCGGAAAACAAGCCGATGCCGATCTCGGAAGCCGAAGCGATGCGGATCCTGCACCAGGTGCAGGAAGGCGTCGAACGCCCGAAGGCCTCGGTCTCCTTCGAGATCGGCGAGAATGTGCGCGTGGCCGATGGTCCATTCGCGTCGTTCTCCGGTGTGGTCGAGGAAATCGACGAGGCGCGCTCACGCGTGAAGGTCGCGGTGTCGATCTTCGGACGCGCCACGCCGGTCGAACTGGAATTCGGTCAGGTCGAAAAGGTCTGATCGAGAATGGCGTGAAGCGCCGCTTCGTGCAAAAGCGCGAAGTGCGTTTTCTCGCAAGAGAGGCCGTGGGAGGGTAGGGTAGTCGCCAACTGCTTTCATCCGAACCACGAAACCTGAACCCGCCGGCATCGTCCGGCACAACAGGAGTGATACATGGCAAAGAAAGTGACCGGATACCTGAAATTGCAGGTGCCGGCCGGTGCGGCGAATCCTTCGCCCCCGATCGGTCCCGCGCTTGGTCAGCGCGGTCTCAATATCATGGAATTCTGCAAGGCGTTCAACGCGCAGACCCAGAAGGAAGAAAAGAACACGCCGATTCCGGTGGTGATCACGATCTATGCCGATCGTTCCTTCACCTTCGAGATGAAAACGCCGCCGATGTCCTTCTTCCTCAAGCAGGCGGCCAAGATCCAGTCCGGTTCGAAAGCTCCGGGCCGCGACAAGGCCGGCGCGGTGACCAAAGCGCAGGTGCGCGAGATCGCCGAGAAGAAGATGAAGGATCTGAATTGCGATACCGTCGAGTCGGCCATGAAGATGGTCGAGGGCTCTGCCCGTTCGATGGGTCTGGAAGTTGCGGGGTAACGGACCATGGCAATCGGAAAACGTTTGAATAAGGCCCGCGAGGGTGTTGACCGCGAAAAGCTCTATCCGCTGGTGGATGCCATCAAGATGGTCAAGGAGCGCGCCAAGTCGAAGTTCGACGAGACCATCGAGATTGCGATCAATCTCGGTGTCGATCCGCGTCATGCCGACCAGATGGTTCGTGGCGTCGTCAATCTGCCGAACGGTACCGGCCGTACGCTGCGCGTTGGCGTGTTCGCACGCGGCGCCAAGGCTGAAGAGGCCAAGGCTGCGGGCGCTGATGTCGTCGGCGCCGAAGACCTGGTTGAGAAGGTGCAGGGCGGCCAGATCGATTTCGATCGCTGTATCGCAACGCCCGACATGATGCCGCTGGTCGGCCGCCTCGGTAAGGTGCTCGGCCCGCGCGGCATGATGCCGAACCCGAAGATCGGCACCGTGACCATGGATGTCACTTCGGCCGTCAAGGGCGCCAAGGGCGGCTCGGTCGAATTCCGCGTCGAGAAGGCCGGCATCGTGCAGGCCGGCATCGGCAAGGCGTCATTCTCCGAGGACAAGCTGGTGCAGAACGTCAAGGCGCTCGCCGATGCGGTCGCCAAGGCGAAGCCCGCCGGCTCCAAGGGCACCTACATCCAGCGCGTCGCGGTTTCCTCGACCATGGGACCGGGCGTCAAGGTTGAGCCGGGCACGCTGCTCGGTTAAGGTTTCAGAGACAAGCATGAGAACAGGGGCGGAATTGGGCAACCAGTTCCGCCCCTTGCGTTTGAGGGAAATCCGCCGATGCCCGAAAAAGTCCTGATCTATTCACGTTTTCCCAAGGCCCTGATGCTGCGCATCGGCGAGCGTTTTGAGCTTCTGGACGCCGGCGGCAAGCCGCCGAACGAAGTCTTTGCGGCAGACCAGCTCTCCGACATTCGCGCCATGATCACCGCGGGCGGCACGCCGCTCGGCGGTGACATGATGGACATGATGCCGAAGCTGGGCGCGATCGTCTGCTACGGCACTGGCTACGACGGCGTCGATCTTGCGGCGGCCAGGAAGCGCAAGATCACGGTCGGCCATAGCCCGGGTGCGAATGCATCCTCGGTCGCCGACATCGCGGTGACCCTGATGCTGGCGGCGACGCGGCGTTTGCTGGTCGCTGACAATTACGTGCGGAGCGGCGACTGGGCCGCCACAAAACCATCGCCGATGATGCGTCCGCAACCCGGCATGCCCGGCCGCCGCATCGGCGTCTACGGCATGGGTGAAATCGGCCGCAAGATTGCGTCCCGCGTCGCGGCGTTCGAGAGCGAGGTCGGCTATTTCAGCCGCAGCCAGCACGATGTGCCCTATCGATATTTCCCGAGCCTCGACGCGTTGGCGGAATGGTGCAGCGTGCTGATGATTGCGGTTCGCGCCGGCGCCGATACCCATCACGCCGTCGATGCAAACATTCTGAAAAAGCTCGGCGAGGACGGTTACGTCGTCAACATCGCGCGCGGCTCGGTGATCGATCAGGCGGCTTTGATCGCAGCGCTCGAAAGCAAGACCATCGCCGGCGCCGGCCTCGACGTTTACGAGAAGGAGCCGCATCCGCCGGATGCGCTGACCGCTTTTCCGAATGTCGTGCTCAGCCCGCATATCGGCGGCCACACGCTCGAGTCGCATACCGCGATGCAGGATTGCGTGATGGCCAATCTCGGGGCGTATTTCGCCGGTAGCCCGCTGCCTTATGCAGTGAAGGGCGGCTAAAAAGGGCTGTTTCGAGGACAAAATTCGCTGAAATGGCGATATGCCAAATTGGTGCGAATTTTGCTCTTGGCAAGCCGGAAAAGACTCGTTAAACGATCCGTTCCGGACGTGCTGGCTCTCGCTGGCCCGTCTGTGTTCGCATTCCGAAAACCCGATACGACAGGAGACCATTCCTTTCAGGACGTCCGTATGGATTGCTCGAAAGGGAAGGGACCCGTCGCCTTGGTGGAATGCGAGCAGGGGTGTTCCGGCGTGCCGGATAACCTCGATCCTGTCCAAGACTGCAGGCGCCCGCGGTGAAACGCAAGTTTTTCCAACGGCTTAATCGCATGGCCTGCATAGACGGGTGAAGACCGGATTTCGCTTTGCGTCGCCTCTCGCGGCGTAACGTAGTTTGGTTCGAACCTCGACACCCCGCGCCATCAGGTTCGGGAGGGCAGGCTTTTTAATGTCGTCTTGCCCGGCGTGTCCTTTGGACTGGTGTCTTGAGGTCAGGTGTTGGGCGGGGCGATGGGTGTAACCCGGCGGTCCTGCCGTTAAGGCTGGGATCGCCAACCGGAGAGAGCTTGCTGTGGAAAGAGCGGCAAAAAAGGACGCGGTCGAGTCGCTGAACGAGGTCTTCAAGGCCACCAGCGTTGCGGTCGTCGCCCACTATTCCGGCCTCACCGTGGCCCAGATGCAGAAGCTGCGCATGCAGATGAAGCAGGCGGGCGCGTCGGTGAAGGTCTCGAAAAACCGTCTCGCCAAAATTGCTCTTGAAGGCACTGACGTCGTTGCCATCGGCTCCCTGCTGAAGGGACCGACCGTGATCGCGACTTCAAACGATCCGGTAGCGGCGCCAAAGGTTGCCATCGAATTCGCCAAGGCGAACGAGAAGTTCGTCATTCTCGGCGGATCGATGGGTAAAACCGTCCTGGATGTTAACGGCGTCAAGGCGCTTGCCGCGTTGCCGTCGCTCGATGAACTGCGCGCGAAGCTCCTCGGCCTCCTTGTGGCGCCGGCGACCAAGATCGCTCAGCTCTCGACTGCGCCCGCGGCCAAGCTCGCGCGCGTCGTCCAGGCTTATGCCTCAAAGAGCGAAGCGGCCTGACGCCCTTCGCACATCAACCTGGTTCGAACCAATACGTTTAAGGAAACAGATCAATGGCTGACCTACAGAAAATCGTCGACGACCTCTCGAGCCTCACGGTGCTCGAAGCTGCCGAGCTCGCAAAGCTCCTTGAAGAGAAGTGGGGCGTGTCCGCCGCTGCCGCCGTTGCGGTAGCCGGTCCGGCCGGTGGCGGCGCTGCCGCTGCTCCGGTTGAAGAAAAGACCGAGTTCACGGTCGTTCTGGCCGCCGCTGGCGAAAAGAAGATCGAAGTCATCAAGGAAGTCCGTGCCATCACCGGTCTCGGCCTCAAGGAAGCCAAGGACCTCGTCGAAGGCGCGCCGAAGCCCGTCAAGGAAGGCGTCAACAAGGACGAAGCCGAAAAGCTCAAGGCCCAGCTCGAGAAGGCTGGCGCCAAGGTCGAGCTCAAGTAACCACGGGTTATTTGAGGGAAATCCGGGGCAGGCGAGGCAAAGCCGAGCGATCCCGGATTTCCGAAGATGTGGTCCGGTTCCATCCGGATCATGTCGTACACAAGAATGTGTGGGGATTCGGGAACTTACCCCTCGAATCTCCACGACTGTCATCCCATATCGGGACGACAGCACGAAAACACGGTGGGTGGCGGGAACGGCGGCGTTTCCTGCGCAAGCCGTTGGGAGATAGATGATTTCGGGCTTTTGCAGTCCGTGAAGAAAGAGCTTTAGACGGGCGGGAGCGGTTATGCGCCCCGCGCGTCGTTTTGCGTTTTGAAAGTCTGGAGAACAAATTCAGGACTAAACGTCCTGAAAATGGGCTCCCGGACTTTCGAAATGGATCGAAATTCAACCCGGGGGCGATGGCAGTCGCGCTTCGGAAGGTTCGCCCCTTCGGGCGACGAAATGAGAGGCCACGATGGCGCAGCAGACATTCACCGGTCGCAAACGCGTTCGCAAGTTCTTCGGACACATCAAGGAAGTCGCGGAAATGCCGAACCTCATCGAGGTTCAGAAGGCATCCTATGACCAGTTCCTGATGGTCGATGAACCCCAGGGCGGCCGGCTGGACGAAGGCTTGCAGGCGGTGTTCCGGTCGGTATTTCCGATCTCGGATTTCTCGGGCACCTCGATGCTCGAATTCGTCCGCTATGAGTTCGAGCCGCCGAAATACGACGTCGACGAGTGCCGCCAGCGCGGCATGACCTATGCTGCGCCGCTGAAGGTGACGCTGCGCCTGATCGTGTTCGATATCGACGAGGAAACCGGCGCGAAGTCGGTCAAGGACATCAAGGAGCAGGACGTCTACATGGGCGACATTCCGCTCATGACCATGAACGGCACCTTCGTCGTCAACGGCACCGAGCGCGTCATCGTCTCGCAGATGCACCGTTCGCCCGGCGTGTTCTTCGATCACGACAAGGGCAAGACCCATTCGTCGGGCAAGCTGCTGTTTGCCGCCCGCGTGATTCCGTATCGCGGTTCCTGGCTCGATATCGAATTCGACGCCAAGGACATCGTGTTTGCGCGTATCGACCGCCGCCGCAAGATTCCGGTGACGTCGCTGATGTTCGCGCTCGGTCTCGATGGCGAAACCATCCTGAGCACGTTCTACAAGAAGATCATCTACAAGCGCGGCAAGGAAGGCTGGCGCGTGCCTTTCGACGCCACCCGTTTCCGCGGCTACAGCACCATCAACGACCTGATCGATGCCGATACCGGCAAGGTGGTGCTCGAGGCCGGCAAGAAGCTGACCGTGCGTGGCGCGCGTCAGCTCCAGGAAAAGGGCCTCAAGGCGCTGCGGATGTCGGACGAGGAGTTGGTCGGCAATTACGTTGCCGAGGACCTCGTCAATCCGAAGACCGGTGAAATCTACGCCGAGGCCGGCGAGGAAATCACCGACAAGCTTTTGAAGGCGCTCAACGAGCAGGGCTACAAGGAACTGCCGCTGCTCGACATCGACCACGTCAATGTCGGCGCCTACATCCGCAACACGCTGCATGCCGACAAGAACATGACGCGTGAAGACGCGCTGTTCGACATCTATCGCGTGATGCGTCCGGGTGAACCGCCGACGCTGGATTCGGCGCAGGCCATGTTCCAGTCGCTGTTCTTCGACTCCGAGCGCTACGACCTGTCCGCGGTCGGCCGCGTGAAGATGAACATGCGCCTCGAACTCGACGCGCCCGACACCCATCGCACGCTGCGCAAGGAAGACATTCTGGCCGTCATCAAGACGCTGGTCGACCTGCGCGACGGCAAGGGCGAGATCGACGACATCGATCACCTCGGCAACCGGCGCGTGCGCTCGGTCGGCGAGTTGATGGAGAACCAGTACCGCATCGGCCTGCTTCGCATGGAGCGCGCGATCAAGGAGCGCATGTCCAGCGTCGATATCGACACGGTCATGCCGCAGGACCTGATCAACGCCAAGCCGGCGGCGGCCGCGGTGCGCGAGTTCTTCGGTTCGTCGCAGCTGTCGCAGTTCATGGACCAGACCAACCCGCTGTCGGAGATCACCCACAAGCGCCGTCTCTCGGCGCTTGGCCCGGGCGGTCTGACCCGCGAGCGCGCCGGTTTCGAAGTGCGCGACGTGCATCCGACCCATTACGGCCGTATCTGCCCGATCGAGACGCCGGAAGGCCCGAACATCGGCCTGATCAACTCGCTCGCGACGTTCGCGCGCGTGAACAAATATGGCTTCGTCGAAACGCCCTATCGCAAGGTCAAGGACGGCCGCGTCACCGACGAGGTGGTCTACCTCTCGGCGATGGAGGAGGGCCGTTACCGCGTCGCGCAGGCCAACGTGCCGCTCGATAACCGCGGCCGCTTCACCGAAGACCTGATTGTCTGCCGTCATGCCGGCGAAGTGCTGCCGATCACGCCGGACAAGGTCGACTATATGGACGTGTCGCCGAAGCAGCTCGTCTCGGTCGCCGCGGCGTTGATTCCGTTCCTCGAGAACGACGACGCCAACCGCGCGCTGATGGGCTCCAACATGCAGCGTCAGGCCGTGCCGCTGGTGCGCGCCGAAGCGCCGTTTGTCGGCACCGGCATGGAAGGCGTGGTCGCCCGTGACTCCGGCGCTGCGATCGCAGCCCGCCGCACTGGCGTGATCGACCAGATCGACGCCACCCGTATCGTTATCCGCGCCACCGACGATCTCGATCCCACCAAGTCGGGCGTCGATATCTACCGGCTGATGAAGTACCAGCGCTCCAACCAGTCGACCTGCATCAACCAGCGTCCGCTGGTGAAGGTTGGCGACCTCGTGAGCAAGGGCGACATCATTGCCGACGGTCCGTCGACCGATCTCGGCGAACTCGCGCTCGGCCGCAACGTGCTGGTCGCGTTCATGCCGTGGAATGGCTACAACTTCGAAGACTCGATCCTGCTCTCCGAGCGGATCGTGAAGGACGACGTCTTCACCTCGATCCACATCGAGGAATTCGAGGTGATGGCCCGCGATACCAAGCTTGGTCCCGAGGAAATCACCCGCGACATTCCGAACGTTTCGGAAGAAGCGCTGAAGAACCTCGACGAAGCCGGCATCGTCTATATCGGCGCGGAAGTCCGCGCCGGCGACATCCTGGTCGGCAAGATCACGCCGAAGGGCGAAAGCCCGATGACGCCGGAAGAAAAGCTCTTGCGCGCCATCTTCGGTGAAAAGGCCTCCGACGTTCGCGATACCTCGCTCCGCGTGCCCCCGGGCGTGCAGGGCACGATCGTCGAAGTCCGTGTCTTCAACCGGCACGGCGTCGACAAGGACGAGCGCGCCTTGGCGATCGAACGGGAAGAGATCGAGCGTCTGGCCAAGGACCGCGACGACGAGCAGGCCATTCTTGACCGCAACGTCTACAGCCGTCTGGCGGAGCTTCTGGAGAATCGCCAGGGCATCGCCGGTCCGAAGGGCTTCAAGAAGGACACCAAGATCACGCGCGCGGTGCTCGACGAGCATCCGCGGTCGCAATGGTGGATGTTTGCTTCGCCGAACGACAAGCTGATGGCCGAAATCGAGGCGATGCGGAAGCAGTACGACGAATCGAAGAAGGGCCTTGAACAGCGCTTCCTCGACAAGGTCGAGAAGCTGCAGCGTGGCGACGAATTGCCGCCCGGCGTGATGAAGATGGTCAAGGTCTTCGTCGCGGTGAAGCGCAAGATTCAGCCCGGCGACAAGATGGCGGGCCGTCACGGCAACAAGGGCGTCGTGTCCAAGATCGTTCCGATCGAGGATATGCCGTTCCTCGAGGACGGAACGCATGCGGATATCGTGCTCAATCCGCTGGGCGTGCCGAGCCGCATGAATGTCGGTCAGATTCTCGAAACCCATCTCGGCTGGGCCTGCGCGGGCCTCGGCAAGCGCATCGGCCAGGCGGTCGATGCCTACCTTGCCACCGCAAAGCAGGACACCAAGCCGCTGAAGGAGACCTTGAAGAAGATCTACGGCGATGACGAAACCATCAAGTCGCTCAACGACAACGAGTTGATGGAGCTCGGCCGCAATCTGAGCCACGGCGTGCCGATCGCAACGCCGGTGTTCGACGGCGCCAAGGAAGCCGACATCGAGGAGATGCTGAAGCTCGCCGGTCTCGACGCATCCGGACAATCGACCGTCTATGACGGCCGGACCGGCGACGCGTTCGATCGCAAGGTGACGGTTGGGTATATCTACATGCTCAAGCTGCACCATCTCGTGGACGACAAGATCCACGCGCGTTCGATCGGACCGTACTCGCTCGTTACCCAGCAACCGCTGGGCGGCAAGGCGCAGTTCGGCGGCCAGCGTTTCGGCGAAATGGAAGTGTGGGCGCTGGAGGCTTACGGCGCCGCATACACCCTGCAGGAAATGCTGACCGTGAAGTCGGACGACGTGGCCGGCCGTACCAAGGTGTACGAGGCCATCGTGCGCGGCGACGACACGTTCGAAGCGGGTATTCCGGAATCGTTCAACGTGCTGGTCAAGGAAATGCGCTCGCTCGGCCTCAACGTCGACCTGCACAATTCCAAGGTCGGCCCGGCGTCGACGTCGGAAGCGGCTGAGTAATTTTGTGAGGGCGGCGGAAGCGCCGCCCTTGCCACCGTCATCGTCCGCGGCAGCGGGCGATCCAGCAGTCCGCGGCAGCGGTGGCTACTGGATGCTCCGGGGGAGCGTGACAGACAGGAATGCTTGAGCCGGCGAAAGTCGGCAGACGGAGAAGACCATGAACCAAGAAATTATGAATCTTTTCAATCCGACGACCCCGGCCCAGGTCTTCGACCAGATCCGGATTTCGATCGCGTCGCCGGAGAAGATTCTGTCGTGGTCCTACGGCGAAATCAAGAAGCCGGAGACCATCAACTACCGCACCTTCAAGCCCGAGCGCGACGGCCTGTTCTGCGCCCGCATCTTCGGGCCGATCAAGGATTACGAGTGCCTGTGCGGCAAGTACAAGCGGATGAAGTACAAGGGCATCATCTGCGAGAAGTGCTCGGTCGAAGTGACGCTGTCGCGGGTCCGGCGCGAGCGCATGGGCCATATCGAACTGGCGGCGCCGGTTGCGCATATCTGGTTCCTGAAGTCGCTGCCGTCCCGTATCGGCCTTCTGCTCGACATGACGCTGAAGGATCTCGAGCGGATTCTGTATTTCGAATATTACGTCGTGCTCGAGCCCGGTCTTACCGCGCTCAAGGACCGTCAGCTGCTGTCGGAAGACGAGTATCTGAAGGCGCAGGACGAGTACGGCCAGGACAGCTTCACCGCCATGATCGGCGCCGAGGCGATCCGCGAACTGCTCAAGGGACTTGAGCTCGAAAAGCTCGAGGCGTCGCTGCGCGCCGAGATGCAGGAGACCGAGTCCGACATCAAGCACAAGAAGCTCGCCAAGCGGCTGAAGATCGTCGAGGCCTTCCGCTATTCCGGCAACAAGCCGGAGTGGATGATCCTCACGGTGGTGCCGGTGATTCCGCCGGACCTGCGTCCGCTGGTGCCGCTCGATGGCGGCCGCTTCGCGACCTCGGATCTCAACGATCTCTATCGCCGCGTCATCAACCGCAACAACCGCCTGAAGCGGCTGATGGAACTGCGCGCGCCTGACATCATCATCCGCAACGAAAAGCGCATGCTGCAGGAGGCTGTCGACGCCTTGTTCGACAACGGCCGCCGCGGTCGCGTCATCACCGGCGCCAACAAGCGCCCGCTGAAGTCGCTGGCCGACATGCTCAAGGGCAAGCAGGGCCGCTTCCGGCAGAACCTGCTCGGCAAGCGCGTCGACTATTCCGGCCGTTCGGTCATCGTGGTCGGTCCCGAGCTGCGGCTGCACCAGTGCGGCCTGCCGAAGAAGATGGCGCTCGAACTGTTCAAGCCGTTCATCTATTCGCGGCTCGACGCCAAGGGTCTGTCCACCACGGTGAAGCAGGCCAAGAAGCTCGTTGAAAAAGAGCGTCCCGAGGTCTGGGATATTCTCGACGAGGTGATCCGCGAGCATCCCGTGCTCCTGAACCGCGCGCCGACGCTGCATCGCCTGGGCATCCAGGCGTTCGAGCCGGTGTTGATCGAAGGCAAGGCGATCCAGCTGCATCCGCTGGTTTGCGCGGCGTTCAACGCCGACTTCGACGGCGACCAGATGGCCGTGCACGTTCCGCTGTCGCTGGAAGCGCAGCTCGAAGCGCGCGTGCTGATGATGTCGACCAACAACATCCTGCATCCGGCCAATGGTCAGCCGATCATCGTGCCGTCGCAGGACATCGTGCTCGGTCTCTATTACCTCTCGATCATGCGTGAAGGTCTGCCCGGTGAAGGCAAGATCTTCGGCGACATGGCCGAGCTCGAGCATGCGTTGCACTCGAAGGTCATCCACCTCCATACCAAGATCAGGTATCGCTGGGACGGCATCGACGAGACCGGCAAGCAGGCCAAGCGCTGGATCGAGACCACGGCCGGCCGCGTGATGCTCGGCAATGTGCTGCCGAAATCGCCGAAGATTTCGTACGACATCATCAACAAGCTGATGACCAAGCGCGAAATCTCTGGCGTAATCGACCAAGTCTATCGTCATTGTGGTCAGAAGGAGACGGTGATCTTCTGCGACCGGATCATGGCGCTCGGCTTCTATAACGCGTTCAAGGCCGGCATTTCGTTCGGCAAGGACGACATGGTCGTGCCGCACGGCAAGTGGAAGATCGTCGATACCACGCGTACGCTGGCGAAGGATTTCGAGCAGCAGTACAATGACGGTCTGATCACCCATGGCGAGAAGTACAACAAGGTGGTCGACGCCTGGTCGAAGGCGACGGAAGAAATCGCCAAGGAGATGATGAAGGAAATCTCCTCGACCAAGAAGACCGCCAAGGGTGCCGACGCCGACATCAACTCGATCTACATGATGGCGCATTCGGGCGCGCGCGGTTCGCCGGCGCAGATGCGTCAGCTTGCCGGTATGCGCGGCCTGATGGCCAAGCCGTCGGGTGAGATCATCGAGACGCCGATCATTTCCAACTTCAAGGAAGGTCTGTCGGTGCTCGAATACTTCAACTCGACCCACGGCGCCCGCAAGGGCCTCGCGGACACCGCGTTGAAGACCGCGAACTCGGGCTACCTGACCCGTCGTCTCGTCGACGTGGCGCAGGACTGCATCATCACGCAGGACGATTGCGGCACCAAGCTCGGCATCAAGATGCGCGCCATCATCGATGCCGGCACGGTCGTGGCGTCGCTGGCTTCGCGTATTCTCGGCCGCACCGCGGGCGAGGATCTGCGCGATCCCGCGACCAACAAGGTCGTGGTGAAGCGCGGCACTCTGATGGAAGAGTCGCATG
The DNA here is from genome assembly GCF_900105125.1 of Bradyrhizobium canariense. Lineage (NCBI taxonomy): Bacteria > Pseudomonadati > Pseudomonadota > Alphaproteobacteria > Hyphomicrobiales > Nitrobacteraceae > Bradyrhizobium > Bradyrhizobium canariense. The sequence continues at coordinate 661,319 of NZ_LT629750.1, forward strand.
TCGACGCCATCCAGCAGGCCGGCATCCAGGAAGTGAAGATCCGTTCGGCACTGACCTGCGAACTCGTCAACGGCATCTGCGGCAAGTGCTATGGCCGCGATCTTGCCCGCGGCACGCCGGTCAACCACGGCGAAGCGGTCGGCGTCATTGCGGCGCAGTCGATCGGCGAGCCCGGCACGCAGTTGACGATGCGTACGTTCCACATCGGCGGCGCGGCGCAGATCAATGAGCAGTCGTTCGTGGAATCGAACTTCGACGGCAAGGTCGTGATCAGAAACAAGGCGATCGCCAGAAACAGCGAAGGCCATTCGGCCGCGATGGTTCGCAACATGGTCGTTGCGATCGTCGATGCCGACGGCACCGAGCGTGCGACCCATCGCATTCAGTACGGCGCGCGCATGCACGTCGATGAAGGCGATATGGTCAAGCGCGGCCAGCGCATCGCGGAATGGGATCCGTATTCGCGGCCTGTTCTTACCGAAGTCGAGGGCACCATCGGGTTCGAGGATCTGGTCGAAGGCCAGTCGATCTCGGAAACGCTCGACGAATCCACCGGTATCGCCAAGCGCGTCGTCATCGACTGGCGCACGACGCGGGGCGGGGCGGATTTGCGTCCGGCCATTGTCATCAAGGGCAAGGACGGAAAGGTCCTCAAGCTCGCGCGTGGTGGCGATGCCCGCTACATGCTGTCGGTTGACGCGATCCTCTCGGTTGACGTCGGCGCCAAGGTCAAGCCCGGCGACATCCTGGCGCGTATCTCGACGGAGAGCGCCAAGACCCGTGACATCACCGGCGGTCTGCCGCGTGTTGCGGAACTGTTCGAGGCTCGCAAGCCAAAGGATGCGGCGATCATCGCGGAAATCGCGGGCACGATCCGCTTCGGCCGCGACTACAAGAACAAGCGCCGCATCTCGATCGAGCCTGTCGACAAGACCGAGGAGCCGCGCGAGTACCTGATTCCGAAGGGCAAGCACATCCATCTGCAGGACGGCGACATCGTCGAAAAGGGCGATTTCATCGTCGAAGGCAATCCGGCGCCGCACGACATTCTGGCGATCAAGGGCATCGAGGAACTCGCTGCCTATCTGGTCAACGAAATCCAGGAAGTCTACCGGCTGCAGGGCGTGCTCATCAACGACAAGCACATCGAGGTGATTGTCCGTCAGATGTTGCAGAAGGTCGAGATCACCGACCAGGGCGAGACCGACATGATTTCGGGCGAGCAGGTCGACAAGATCGAATTCGACGTGCTCAACGCCAAGGCCAAGGAAGAGGGCAAGAAGATCGCGACCGGAACGCCGGTGCTGCTCGGCATTACCAAGGCGAGCCTGCAGACCCGCTCGTTCTTCTCGGCGGCCTCGTTCCAGGAGACCACCCGCGTGCTCACCGAAGCCGCCGTCAATGGCAAGGTGGACCCGCTGGAAGGCCTCAAGGAAAACGTCATCGTCGGCCGGCTGATCCCGGCCGGTACCGGCGCCTCGATGGCCAAGATCCGCGAAGTCGCCGTGAAACGCGACAAGCTGATCCTCGACGAACGCGAGAAGCAGACCGCGATCGTGCCCGCGGCTCCCGAAGTCGAGCCGCTGGCGCTTCCGCCTGCCGAATAAAACCACGCGGATTCATGATGTTAGGAAAAAGGCCGGCGCAAGCCGGCCTTTTTCTCATTTGCCCACGTTTTTGGCACTATCGTCTTGCTTTGTTCATCTTTCCTTCAGGGTGAAAAGCGCTTTTGCTGATGGGACTTATACCGGATTCGCGCCGACAGGGCGGCGGCCGGAGACCACGGAAAACAAATGTTGGATCTTGCAATCGTCGGCGGTGGACCCGGCGGCCTGATGAGTGCCTGGTATCTGAAGAAGAAACTGGGGGAACTTTGCCGCGTCACGATCTTCGAGGCGTCCGACCGCGTCGGCGGCAAGATACTGACGCGCAAGTTCGATTCCGCGCCTGCGACGTACGAGGCCGGCGTCGCCGAGATTTACGACTACTCGATGACAGGGCCCGATCCGCTGCGCGAGCTGATCCAGCATTTCGGCTTGCAGACCATTCCGATGGACGCCGAGCAGGTCCAGCTCGATGGCGAACTTCTCAACGACGTGCCGGGCATGCGCCGCAAATACGGCGCCAAGACCGCCGCCGCGATCGAAGCGTTCCGCAAGCGCTGCACCGAGATGGTCTCGCCGGTCGAATATTACGAAGGCGTCGGCGCGCATGACAACGAGCATCCGTGGGCCTACCTCACCGCCGAGGAGCTGCTCGACCGCGAAGTCGACGATCCCACCGCCAAGCGCTTCTTCAAGGTGATGGCGCGCTCCGATCTCGCCACCGAAAGCCACAACACCAACGGGCTGAATGCGCTGAAGAACTTCGTGATGGATGTCGACGGCTATATCGGCCTTTATTCGATCCAGAACGGCAATGAACAGTTGATCGAGTGCCTGCAGTCCGAGGTCGATGCCGACATCCAGCTCAATCATCGGGTGCTCAAGGTCGGCAAGACCGCCGGGGGCCGCTATCAGCTCAACATGATGAACGGCAAGGGACCGGAGACGAGGGATTTCGATCTCGTGCTGGTGTGCCTGCCGCATTCCTGGCTCGCGACCATGCGCTGGGACGGCGAGCAATTGCGCAAGTCGATGGTCAAGCACGTCGCCTATTTCGACCGTCCCGCGCATTATCTGCGGGTTTCGATCCTGTTCGATCAGCCGTTCTGGGGCGAGAAGATTCCGGGTGCGTGGTTCATGTCGGAAGCGTTCGGCGGCTGCTGCGTTTACAACGAAGGCGCGCGTCACGACGTCGGCAACCATGGCGTGCTCAACTGGCTGATCGCCGGTTCCGATGCGCTGGCTTTCGCCAATCTCGGCGATCAGGAGTTGATCGATGCCGCCTTGAAGTCGCTGCCGGCCTCGCTCGGCGACGCGCGGGCGCACTTCGTCGAAGGCAAGATCCATCGCTGGCTGTCATCGGTGAACGCGCTGCCCGGCGGCTTGCCGGCGCGCGACGTCATGACCAATCACCGGCCCGAGCCGAAGGAACATCCGGGCATCGTCGTGGTCGGAGACTATCTGTTCGACTCGACCTTGAACGGGCTGCTCGATTCTTCCGATGCCGCCACCGACATCATCCTGACCGAGATGATGCGGCTGCGCCGTGCGCGGAGCGAGGGCGGCGATACCGTGTCCGACAAGATCGATCGCGATTATTTCGAGAATTACCGCGGACTTGGCCCGTACAGCGAGGTCTGGAGCCGGTTTACCGATCCGGTCTACCTGACCGACCTCATCAAGATCGTCTGGAACCGGGCCAAGGGTTACAAGCTGCTGGTCGCGGGCTCCGCGAGCGGCGAGCTGTTAGGGGCGTTGCGCGCGCGCGGGATCGATGCATGGGGGATCGAGAACAATCGCGCCATCCATGCCAGGACGCCAAAAGCGCTGAAGAAGTTCAACAAGCTCGGATCGATCGCCGACATGCCGTTCAAGGACGGCGAATTCGATTTCGTGTTCGAGACCAGCCTGTGCCATGTCGCTGAAAAGCAGGTCGCCCGCGCGATTCGCGAATTGAACCGTGTTGTGAAGTCCGGTCTGGTGTTCGGATCGGTGACGTCGGACATGTCGCCGGCGGTGATCGACCGCTACGATCTGCTGCGCGGGGTCAAGAAGCTCGGCACCTGGTGGGAATGGTCCGAACTGTTCTTCACCAACGGGTTCGACCTGTCGATGCATCGGCACGACTGCACCGATGCGCTGTGGGCGGCGACCCTGGCGGCCAACAAGGGGCCGGGCCAGTGGTACGCGGATTCCGACAGCCTGCGCTACTCGTTCTTCGACAAGATCAAGGACGACGACTAGAGCCTTTCGGTGACGCCACCAGCCCGAATTGTTCTCGCCAATTATTTTGCTGAACGTGCGCCAATCGCATAGGATTGGCGCGGTGGCGCTTTCGCCCACTATCCTCGTTTTGCGGTCATGCCGGCCGTATAGCATCGCATGGTCTCATGGCGCCCAAGCTTCCATCGTCGGACGATCTGACCGCCGCTGCCGCGGGTGATCCTGCGGCATCGGAACGCGACAAGAAGCTGGCCGCGAATCGCCTCGTTGGCGGCAAGCCATTGCCGCCGGATGACGAAGACCAGGATGATGACGACGAGGACGAGCTTGATCTCGAGGATGACGAGGATGATGAGGACCTCGTGGTCTTTACGGCGAAGGAAGCCGCCGGCGCGCTTGCAACGGTCTATGCGTTCGTCAAGCCGTTCCTGAAAAACTACAAGAGGGTCCTGGCATTTGTCGGCCTCGGCGTCGTGGTCGAGACGCTGTTCAACGTCATCATGCCGCTGAGCCTGAAATTCCTGATCGACGACGCGCTCGGCGAGGAGGATTTCGAAGCGCTAGTGCGAATTCTCTCGGTGCTGGCGGCGGCAGGAATCTTCACCTCGATCGTCGCGGTCTGGTACGAGCGGTGGGACGCCAAGCTCGCGGCTTCGGTGATTTCGGACGTCCGGGCGCAGCTGTTCGAGCATGTCCAGAATTTGCCGTCAGCCTATTTCGGCCGCACCAAGCGCGGCGAGATCCTCTCGCGCTTCTCCATCGACCTGTCGGCCTTCGAGGGTTCGATCAAGAGTGTTGCCAACAGTGCGGCTTTGCCGTTCCTGGAACTGATCGCCGGCATCGTTCTGATGCTGTTCCTGAACTGGCAGCTCGCCGCAGTCGCGCTGCTGGTGTTCCCGATCACGCTGATCGGCCCGCGCATCCTGACGCCGAAAGCGGTGCAGGCCAATTACGAACAGAAGCTCAATGAATCGGCACTGCTCGGCATGGTGCAGGAGAACGTCGCGGCCCAGGCCGTGGTCAAGGCGTTCAACCTGCAGCGCCGGACTTTTGGCTGGTTCACGATGCGCAACGACGATGCGCGCCGGAAAATCGCATCCGCGATGTTTCTGTCCACCATGGTCGAGCGCACCGTCACCATCTCGGTCCTGCTGTTGCACCTCGTGGTGCTGGCGCTCGGCGCTTATCTTGCGACCAAGGGCCAGATCACCATCGGGACGTTCGTGACATTCGAGAGCGCGTTCTGGGAGGTGTCCTACAACATCGCCCACATCATGCATTTCATCCCGGTGTCGATCCAGTCGGCGGCGGCGGTGCGCCACATCCAGGAACTGCTGGACGAGCCGACCCGCGGCGCCGATCGCCCGGGGGCTCCCGACCTGCCGCGCATCACCAACGACATCACCTTCGACCGTGTCACATTCCAGTATGAAGGCAGCGAGACCCCGGTTCTCGACAATCTCAGCCTCAAGCTCAATGTCGGCAAGAGCATTGCCATTGTCGGCCCGAGCGGCTCCGGCAAGAGCACGCTACTCAACCTGATCCTTCGCCTTTACGTGCCGGACGAGGGGCGGGTGACCATCGACGGCGTCGATATCCGCAAGGTGACCCGCGAGTCGCTGCGCCGAAGCATGGCCGTTGTGTTCCAGGAAAACATGCTGTTCAACATGTCGATCCGCGAGAACATCCGGCTCGGCAAGGAAGGCGCGACCGACCAGGAGGTCGAGCAGGCGGCGCGCAAGGCCGAAATCCACCGCTATATCATGAGCCTTCCGCAGAAATACGACACCCAGGTCGGCGAGCGCGGCGATACGCTGTCGGGCGGACAGCGCCAGCGCATTGCGATTGCGCGCGCGATCGTCCGCGATCCCTCGGTGCTGCTGTTGGACGAGGCGACCTCGGCGCTCGACCAGACCACCGAAGCCGCGATCAATCGCACGCTGCTCAAGGTCGCGAAGGGCCGCACCATGATCTTTTCGACCCACCGCCTGACCTCGGTGGTCGAGATGGACGAGATCATCGTGATTTCAGGCGGCAAGGCGATCGAACGCGGCTCACACGCCAAGCTGCTCGCCGCCAACGGCATATACCGCAAGCTCTGGGACGACCAGGGCCACACGCCGCATCACGGGGCCGGTCAGGCCGATGACGATAGCGATGATGACGACGATGACGAGGAGTGAAGCGGGAAGGCCGATGCGGCGCTGAGCCGGTGTCGCATCCGCCGCGAAATGCCTTCTCCGAACCAGGCCAGGAACCGCGCCCAGCGCTGTGCGCTCCAGTAAATCTCGTTCTCGATCGACAGCGAGCGGAAGTCGTAGGCCTTGGCCGCGGCCCAGGCGTCGCAGGCCTTCTTGACCGGATCGTCATAAAACGCCGCGATCTTCTCGGTATCCATGCCGTCGGTCGCAAGCCAGGTCGGAATATAGACGTTGCACAGCCGCTCGACGTCGGTGAACACCTTGTCCGTGCCGGTCCCGGTGACAGGGCAGGTGGTCTCGAAGGCGTCGCCGACCAGCACCACGCCCGCCCTGAGATAATTCGTACTGACACAGAGATCCGCCGGCCTGATCTTGATCTCGCCGCTGACCTTGAACTCGCCGACAATGCGGCGGAGCCTCGGCAGCGCAGCATTCAGCGTCTCGACAGGTGAATTGCGGATCTGCCGCAGCCAGGGGTCGTCGATCTGGCGATAGGTGAACAGATTCGCCCGCATCCGGCTTTCGACCGGAAACAGCGTCAGATAGGGAATCCGGTCGCTGGGCCGCTCCGAAAAATAGGTCAGCGCTGGAAAGTCGAAATCGGTGCGGCCGACCGGCGTGACGTCGAATCCGATCGAGATCGAGTGGCAGGCGCTGACGATCTGGCGCTCGATCCCAAGACTGCGGCGCAAGCCCACATTCAATCCGTTGGCCATCACCACAAGTCGCGCGGAGATCACCTCGCCGTCGGACAGGGTAAGCTTCTGTCGCTCGGCGCCCGTCGAGATGGCGACGACCTTCGCCTGCAAGGCTTCGACGCCAGGCGGGATTTCGGCCCGGATGGCGTTGACGAGTGAATCGTACATGATGCCGAATTGCCGGCTCGGTCTCTTGTCGAGCAGGTAGCCGAATCGGGCGATCCAGTTCTCGCCGTCATGGGTTGCCGATCGCAGCACCGATTCGGCGATGCCGGTCTTGCGAAAACGCTCAAGTTGCTCCTCGCCGCTCAATTTTTCGACGCGAAAGTCGGGCGGATAGGTCGGGTGCGGATCGATCAGGACGGCGGGAATGCCGGCATGTCCGAGCATCGCGGCCGCGGTCGAGCCGGCGAGGCCGCCTCCGATGATCGCAATGTCGGTATATTTCATCGACGTATTCCGCTCGGAAACGCCCATGAATGCGCCCGAAAAGGCAAATAAACCTTTAGCTTCAGAGGACGCCTTGCGTAAAAGGGCGAGAAGACATATAATATCCGGGTAAAATGAGGATGCGCTGACGATCGTGGCCGCCGGTAGAATCGCTCCCGGGTGGGTTTTGCGAACCTTCCGGAGGGGCCGATTCCACAGGTGCGAGAAGCGCTTCTCTCATTGTGTTTCGCCTTGACTTGACTATCTAGCGCCGATACAAACCGCGCACTTAACGACAGGCGGTGAGCATCGCCAGCGTCGGAACGGGACACCCTGATCGGCCTTCGGGCAGGGACGGGCACCAACCTCGACGAATGCCGCTCAAACGCTGTCGATCATAGCTAGGCAATGCCAGTGCGATTTTATTTCTCTTGAGCACGTTCTCTTGAGATTGAATTCGGATGCATGACCTCGGTGTCTGACCGAACGGCGACAAGCCGATCGGCTCTAACTCGCGGTCCTCTGTGGCGTCGAAGCGCTTTCCACTCAGCGATGAGTGGTTGGCGCGATTTCGTTTTGCGTGGTCGTTTTCGCAAAACGGCCAAACGGGACGGCTAGTTCCGACAAGAATTTGCGGAGCCGATTATCGGTTTCGCATGAACTAAAGGGTGAAGGCTGACATGCCGACGATCAACCAGCTGATCGCAAGTCCGCGCGTCGTACAGAAGTCGCGCAAGAAGGTGCCGGCGCTGCAGCAGTCGCCGCAGAAGCGCGGCGTTTGCACGCGCGTCTATACCACGACCCCGAAGAAGCCGAACTCGGCGCTTCGTAAGGTCGCCAAGGTGCGCCTGACCAATGGCTTCGAAGTCATCGGCTACATTCCGGGTGAAGGCCATAACCTTCAGGAGCACTCGGTGGTCATGATCCGTGGCGGCCGCGTCAAGGACTTGCCCGGCGTGCGCTACCACATCCTCCGCGGCGTCCTCGATACCCAGGGCGTCAAGAACCGTAAGCAGCGTCGTTCGAAGTACGGCGCGAAGCGTCCGAAATAAGCGGGAACCTGATCGATGTCTCGTCGTCATTCTGCTGAAAAGCGTGAAGTGCTTCCGGATCCGAAATTCGGAAACATCATCATTACGAAATTCATGAACTCGGTGATGTACGCCGGGAAGAAGTCGGTCGCCGAAGGCATCGTCTACGGTGCGCTCGAAATGATCGAGAACAAGACCAAGCAGGGTCCGCTGCCGGTTTTCGAGCAAGCGCTTGAGAACGTGATGCCGACCATCGAAGTGCGCTCCCGCCGCGTCGGCGGTGCCACCTATCAGGTGCCGGTCGAAGTGCGTTCGGTGCGCCGGCAGGCGCTGGGGATTCGCTGGCTGATCGCGGCTGCGCGCGAGCGCAATGAAAAGACAATGACGGAGCGGCTCTCGGCAGAGCTGCTCGATGCGTCAAATAACCGGGGGAACGCCGTCAAGAAGCGTGAAGACGTGCATCGGATGGCGGAAGCCAACCGCGCCTTCTCGCACTATCGCTGGTAACGGCGAAACAACGGATCTTTGAGGAACAACCCATGCCCCGCGTTCATGCCATAGAGAACTACCGCAACTTCGGTATCATGGCGCATATCGATGCCGGCAAGACCACGACCACCGAGCGCATCCTTTATTATACCGGCAAGAGCCACAAGATCGGGGAAGTGCACGAAGGTGCCGCGACGATGGACTGGATGGAGCAGGAGCAGGAGCGCGGCATCACCATCACGTCGGCCGCGACGACCGCGTTCTGGAACGGCAAGCGTCTGAACATCATCGACACCCCCGGCCACGTCGACTTCACCATCGAAGTCGAGCGTTCGCTGCGCGTGCTCGACGGCGCGGTATGCGTGCTCGATTCCAACCAGGGCGTTGAGCCCCAAACCGAGACCGTCTGGCGCCAGGGCGACAAGTACAAGGTGCCGCGCATCGTCTTCGCTAACAAGATGGACAAGACCGGCGCCGACTTCTTCAAGTGCCTCGCCGACATCGTTGACCGCCTCGGCGCCAAGCCGATCGCGATCCAGCTTCCGATCGGCGCCGAGAACAATTTCAAGGGCCTCGTCGACCTCGTGGTCATGAAGGGCATCATCTGGAACGACGAATCCCTTGGTGCGAAGTTCGACTATGTCGACATTCCCGCTGACCTGGTCGATCAGGCCAAGGAATATCGCGAGAAGATGATCGAAGCCGCCGTCGAACTCGATGACGACGCGATGGCTGCCTATCTCGACGGCAAGGAGCCGGACGAGGCGACGCTGAAGCGGCTGATCCGCAAGGCGGTGCTGACTGGCGCGTTCTATCCGGTGCTGTGCGGTTCGGCGTTCAAGAACAAGGGCGTGCAGCCGCTGCTCGACGCCGTCGTCGACTATCTGCCGTCGCCGGTCGATGTGCCTGCGATCAAGGGTGTCGATGAAGACGGCAACGAAGTGATCCGCAGGGCTGACGACAAGGAACCGCTGGCGCTGCTCGCGTTCAAGATCATGGACGACCCGTTTGTCGGCACCATCACCTTCTGCCGCATCTATTCCGGCATTCTTGCCAGCGGCACCGGCGTCGTCAATTCGACCCGCGACAAGAAAGAGCGCATCGGCCGCATGCTGTTGATGCATGCGAACAACCGCGAAGACATCAAGGAAGCCTATGCCGGCGATATCGTCGCCTTGGCAGGCCTGAAGGAAGCGCGCACCGGTGACACGCTGTGCGATCCGAACAAGCCGGTCATCCTTGAAAAGATGGAATTCCCGGAGCCGGTGATCGAAATCGCGATCGAGCCGAAGTCGAAGGCCGACCAGGAAAAGCTCGGCGTCGCGCTGGCGAAGCTTGCCGCCGAAGATCCGTCGTTCCGGGTGTCGACCGACCAGGAGTCTGGCCAGACCATTCTCAAGGGCATGGGCGAACTCCATCTCGACATCAAGGTCGATATCCTTCGGCGTACCTACAAGGTCGATGCCAATATCGGCGCGCCGCAGGTGGCGTTCCGTGAGCGCGTCACCAAGCGCGCCGAGGTCAAGTACACCCACAAGAAGCAGACCGGTGGTACCGGTCAGTTTGCCGAAGTGTCGATCGTGGTCGAGCCGAACGAGCCCGGCAAGGGCTATGAGTTCGAGTCCAAGATCGTTGGCGGCGCGGTGCCAAAGGAATATATCCCCGGCGTCGAAAAGGGCCTCAACAGCGTCATGGGTTCGGGCGTCGTTGCCGGCTTCCCGGTGGTCGACGTCAAGGTTCAACTGGTCGACGGCAAGTATCACGACGTCGACTCCTCGGCGCTGGCCTTCGAAATCGCATCGCGCGCGGCGTTCCGCGAAGCGCTGCAGAAGGGCAAGTCTGTTCTGCTCGAGCCGATCATGAAGGTCGAAGTGGTGACCCCGGAAGATTACACCGGTTCGGTCATCGGCGACCTGAATTCGCGGCGCGGCCAGATCCAGGGTCAAGACATGCGCGGCAACGCCAACGTCATCAATGCGATGGTGCCGCTCATGAACATGTTTGGGTACGTGAATAACCTGCGCTCGATGAGCCAGGGTCGCGCGACCTTTACGATGCAATTCGATCACTACGCTGAAGCGCCGGCGAACGTGTCGGCAGAAGTCCAGAAGAAGTTTGCCTGATTGTCGTTGGCGACAACTAACGACTGAACGGAGAGTCAAATGGCCAAAGCAAAATTTGAACGTAATAAACCGCACTGCAACATCGGAACCATCGGTCACGTCGACCATGGCAAGACCTCGCTGACCGCAGCGATCACCAAGGTGCTGGCGGAAACCGGCGGTGCGACGTTCACGGCGTACGACCAGATCGACAAGGCGCCGGAAGAGAAGGCGCGTGGCATCACGATCTCGACCGCGCACGTCGAATACGAAACCGCGAACCGTCACTATGCTCACGTCGACTGCCCCGGCCACGCCGACTATGTGAAGAACATGATCACGGGTGCCGCGCAGATGGACGGCGCGATCCTGGTTGTGTCGGCTGCCGACGGCCCGATGCCGCAGACCCGCGAGCACATCCTGCTTGCCCGTCAGGTCGGCGTGCCGGCGCTCGTCGTATTCCTGAACAAGTGCGACATGGTCGACGATCCGGAACTGCTCGAGCTGGTTGAGCTCGAAGTTCGCGAACTGCTTTCGAAGTACGACTTCCCGGGTGACAAGATTCCGATCGTCAAGGGTTCGGCGCTTGCCGCCCTTGAAGACAAGGACAAGAAGCTCGGTCACGACGCGATCCTCGAGCTGATGAAGAATGTCGACGAATACATTCCGCAGCCGGAGCGCCCGATCGACCAGCCGTTCCTGATGCCGGTGGAAGACGTGTTCTCGATCTCGGGCCGCGGTACGGTCGTCACCGGTCGTGTCGAGCGCGGCATCATCAAGGTCGGCGAGGAAATCGAGATCGTCGGTCTGCGCGATACGCAGAAGACCATCGTCACCGGCGTTGAAATGTTCCGCAAGCTGCTCGATCAGGGCCAGGCCGGCGACAACATCGGCGCACTGCTGCGCGGCACCAAGCGCGAGGAAGTCGAGCGCGGTCAGGTTCTGTGCAAGCCGGGTTCGGTCAAGCCGCACACCAAGTTCAAGGCTGAGGCCTACATCCTGACCAAGGAAGAGGGCGGTCGTCACACCCCGTTCTTTACCAACTACCGGCCGCAGTTTTACTTCCGCACCACCGACGTGACCGGTGTCGTGCATCTGCCCGAAGGCACCGAAATGGTGATGCCGGGTGACAACATCGCGATGGAAGTGCACCTGATCGTGCCGATCGCGATGGAAGAAAAGCTGCGCTTCGCGATCCGCGAAGGTGGCCGCACCGTGGGCGCCGGCGTCGTCGCCGCCATCATTGAATAAGCGAATAGGGAATGGCGAGTAGCGAGTGGATCAAATCCATTCGCTGTTCGCTACCCACTGCTCGCGACACGCGACGAAGAAAGAGACACGGCAATGAACGGCCAGAATATTCGCATCCGTCTCAAGGCGTTCGACCATCGAATCCTCGATACGTCGACCCGTGAGATCGTGAACACGGCGAAACGGACCGGTGCTCAGGTTCGCGGACCCATTCCGCTGCCGACCCGCATCGAGAAGTTCACCGTCAACCGTTCACCGCACGTTGACAAAAAGAGCCGCGAGCAATTCGAGATGCGCACGCACAAGCGTCTTCTCGACATTGTCGATCCGACCCCGCAGACCGTCGATGCCCTCATGAAGCTCGATCTCGCTGCCGGCGTCGACGTCGAAATCAAGCTCTGAGCCCCCGAAAGTGGGCACCGGTTTTCGGACCGGATCATGCCCACGAAGAAGATTAGCTAGTCCCTCGGGACAGAAAGAACAGGAAGCACGCCGATGCGCTCCGGAGTGATCGCACAAAAGGTCGGGATGACGCGGGTCTTTACGGAGACTGGCGAACATATCCCTGTGACCGTGCTGAAGCTGGGCAATTGCCAGGTGTTAGGTCACCGCACGACCGAGAAGAACGGCTACGTCGCCCTTCAGCTCGGCTCGGGCTCCCGCAAGTCGGTCTATATGCCGAAGGCAGAACGCGGCCAGTTCGCGGTCTCCAAGGTCGAGCCCAAGCGCAAGGTCACGGAATTTCGCGTGTCGCAGGACGCGCTGATCCCGGTCGGCGCCGAGATTCAGGCCGACCATTTCGTCGTCGGGCAATTCGTCGATGTCACCGGCACCTCCGAGGGTAAGGGATTTGCCGGCGGCATGAAGCGCTGGAATTTCGGCGGTCTTCGCGCCACCCACGGTGTGTCGGTCTCGCATCGGTCGATCGGTTCGACCGGCGGCCGTCAGGATCCCGGCAAGACCTTCAAGAACAAGAAGATGCCTGGCCATATGGGTGTCGATCGCATCACCACGCTCAATCTGCGCGTGGTTCAGACCGACGTCGAGCGCGGCCTGATCTTGGTCGAAGGCGCCGTTCCCGGCTCCAAGGGCGGATGGATCTCGGTGCGTGACGCCGTGAAGAAGCCGTTGCCGAAGGAAGCTCCCAAGCCCGGCAAGTTCAAGGTCGCTGGCGGCAGCGAGCAGGCGGCTGAAGCGCCGGCCGAGCAGGAGGGCGCGTGAGATGGAACTGAAAGTCACGACCCTTGAAGGCAAGGAAGCCGGTTCGGTCCAGCTCTCGGACGAGATTTTTGGTCTCGAGCCGCGCAAGGACATCATCCAGCGCTGTGTGCAGTGGCAGCTCAACAAGCGCCAGTCCGGCACCCACAAAACGCAAGGTCGCGCCGATGTGTGGCGCACCGGCAAGAAGATGTACAAGCAGAAGGGCACCGGCGGTGCGCGTCACGGCTCGGCTCGTGTGCCGCAGTTCCGTGGCGGCGGTCGCGCCTTCGGTCCGGTGGTTCGTTCCCATGCCACCGATTTGCCGAAGAAGGTGCGGGCGCTTGCGCTCAAGCATGCGCTGTCGGCGAAGGCCAAGGACGGCGGCTTGATCGTGATCGACAACGCCCAGATCAAGGACGCCAAGACCAAGTCTCTGGTCGGGCATTTCTCCGGTCTCGGCCTGACCAACGCGCTGATCATCGACGGTGCCGAGTTGCATAACGGTTTTGCGATTGCTGCCCGTAACATTCCGAACATCGACGTGCTGCCGATCCAGGGCATCAACGTCTATGACATTCTGCGTCGTCAGAAGCTGGTGCTGACCAAGGCGGCGCTTGATGCGTTGGAGGCGCGATTCAAATGAAGAATATCGATCCGCGCTTTTACGACATCATCGTTTCCCCGGTTGTGACCGAAAAGGCGACGCTGGCCTCCGAGCATAACAAGGTTCTGTTCAAGGTCGCGAGCAAGGCGACCAAGCCGCAGATCAAGGAAGCTGTCGAAAAGCTGTTCGACGTCAAGGTCAAGAGCGTGAACACGCTGGTGCGCAAGGGCAAGACCAAGGTGTTCCGCGGCCAGTTCGGTTCTCAGTCGGATGTGAAGCGTGCGATCGTGACCCTCGAAGAGGGCCACCGCATCGACGTCACCACCGGACTATAAGGCGATACGACGATGGCATTGAAAACATTCAACCCCACGACACCAGGCCAGCGCCAGCTGGTGATGGTCGATCGTTCGGCGCTCTACAAGGGCAAGCCGGTCAAGGCATTGACCGAAGGCAAGCTCGGCACCGGCGGCCGCAACAATACCGGCCGCATCACCGTCCGCTTCCGCGGCGGCGGCCACAAGAAGACTTACCGGACGGTCGACTTCAAGCGCGACAAGGTCGATGCGCCCGCGGTCGTCGAGCGGCTGGAATACGATCCGAACCGCACCGCGTTCATTGCGCTGATCAAGTATCAGGACGGCGAACAGGCCTATATCCTGGCGCCGCAGCGGCTTGCCGTCGGTGATACGGTCGTCGCCGGCAATTATGTCGACGTGAAGCCGGGCAATGTCATGCCGCTCGGCAACATGCCGGTCGGCACCATCGTCCACAATGTCGAGCTGAAGATCGGCAAGGGCGGCCAGCTCGCGCGCTCCGCCGGCACCTACGCGCAGGTGGTGGGCCGTGACCAGGATTACGTCATCCTGCGCCTGAACTCGGGCGAGCAGCGCCTGGTCCACGGCCGTTGCCGCGGCACCATCGGCGCGGTCTCCAATCCCGATCACATGAACATCTCGATCGGCAAGGCCGGCCGTACCCGCTGGTTGGGCTGGCGTCCGCATAACCGCGGCGTCGTCATGAACCCGATCGATCACCCGCACGGCGGCGGCGAAGGCCGTACCTCGGGCGGCCGCCACCCGGTGACCCCGTGGGGCAAGCCGACCAAAGGCAAGAAGACCCGTTCGAACAAGTCGACCAACAGATTCATTCTCATCAGCCGCCACAAGCGGAAGAAGTAAGGAACGCCGGACATGGTTCGTTCAGTCTGGAAAGGCCCGTTCGTTGAAGGCTCTCTGCTCAAGAAGGCAGATGCCGCACGTGCGTCAGGCCGTCATGACGTGATCAAGATCTGGAGCCGCCGCTCGACCATCCTGCCGCAATTCGTCGGCCTGGTGTTCGGCGTCTACAACGGACAGAAGCACGTGCCGGTATCGGTCAACGAGGAAATGGTGGGTCACAAGTTCGGCGAGTTCTCGCCGACCCGGACCTTCCACGGCCATTCTGGCGACAAGAAAGCCAAGAAGGCTTGAGGATTAAGCGATGAGCAAACCAAAGCGCGAACGGAGCCTCCCGGATAACGAGGCCAAGGCGGTCGCCCGGATGCTGCGGGTGAGCCCGCAGAAGCTCAATCTTGTTGCGCAATTGATTCGCGGCAGGAAGGCTTCGGCTGCGCTCGCTGATCTGCAGTTTTCGCGCAAGCGGATCGCTGTCGACGTCAAGAAGTGCCTGGAATCGGCGATCGCGAATGCCGAAAACAATCATGATCTCGATGTCGATGATCTGGTCGTGTCGGAAGCGCATGTCGGCAACGGCATTGTAATGAAGCGTTTCGCACCGCGCGGCCGTGGCCGTTCGGGCCGTGTTTTTAAACCGTTCTCGCAGCTGACGATCGTGGTTCGTCAGGTCGAGGCCGAGGCGAGCGCTTAAAGAGAGCGCGGGAGAAAACGATGGGTCAAAAGATCAATCCAATCGGGCTGCGTCTCGGCATCAACCGGACGTGGGATTCCCGTTGGTTCGCTGGCAAGGCCGAATACGGCAAGTTGCTGCACGAGGACGTGAAAATCCGCGAGATCCTGCACAAGGAGCTCAAGCAGGCGGCCGTCGCCAAGATTGTGATCGAGCGTCCGCACAAGAAGTGCCGCGTGACGATTCACTCGGCGCGTCCCGGCGTGGTGATCGGCAAGAAGGGCGCCGACATCGACAAGCTGCGCAAGCGGGTTGCCGATATCACGGCTTCCGACGTCGTCATCAACATCGTCGAAATCCGCAAGCCTGAACTCGACGCCACCCTGGTCGCCGAATCGATCGCGCAGCAGCTCGAGCGCCGCGTCGCGTTCCGCCGCGCCATGAAGCGCGCGGTGCAGTCGGCGATGCGTCTTGGCGCCGAAGGCATTCGTATCAACTGCTCGGGCCGTCTCGGCGGCGCTGAAATCGCGCGCATGGAGTGGTACCGCGAAGGCCGCGTGCCGCTGCACACGCTGCGCGCCGACATCGACTACGGCGTCGCAACCGCGTTCACGACATTCGGTACCTGCGGCGTCAAGGTCTGGATCTTCAAGGGTGAAATCCTCGAGCACGATCCGATGGCCCAGGACAAGAAAATGGCCGAGGGCGAAACCTCGCGGCCCCGTCGCGACGCTGCTTGAGCGAAATAGAGAAGGTTTGAGGGCGTAAGCCATGATGCAACCAAAGAAAACGAAGTTCCGGAAGGCGCATAAGGGCCGTATCCACGGCGTTGCGACTTCGGGCGCGACGTTGTCGTTCGGTCAGTTCGGCCTGAAGGCGATGGCGCCCGAGCGCGTCACCGCCCGCCAGATCGAAGCCGCGCGCCGCGCGCTGACCCGTCACATGAAGCGCGCCGGCCGCGTCTGGATCCGCGTGTTCCCGGACGTGCCGGTGTCGAAGAAGCCCGCCGAAGTCCGCATGGGTTCCGGCAAGGGTACGCCGGAATTGTGGGTGGCGCGGGTCA
Organism: Bradyrhizobium canariense; assembly: GCF_900105125.1. Taxonomy (NCBI): domain Bacteria; kingdom Pseudomonadati; phylum Pseudomonadota; class Alphaproteobacteria; order Hyphomicrobiales; family Nitrobacteraceae; genus Bradyrhizobium; species Bradyrhizobium canariense. The sequence continues at coordinate 678,062 of NZ_LT629750.1, forward strand.
AGCCCGGCCGCGTGATTTTTGAAATCGACGGCGTGACGGTGCAGACCGCGAAAGAAGCGCTGTCGCTCGCCGCCGCCAAGCTGCCGATCAAGACGCGCTTCGTCGCGCGCATTGCGGAGTAAGTGATCATGGCCGAGATGAAAGTCGCCGATATCCGCGGAATGAGCCCCGATCAGATGGATGACGCCGTCCTCAATCTGAAGAAAGAGCGCTTTAATCTGCGTTTCCAGCGCGCCACCGGGCAGCTGGAGAACACTTCGCGGCTGCGTGAAGCCCGCCGCGACATCGCCCGAATCAAGACCATCGCCGCGCAACAGCGCGCGAAGAAGAAGTAAGAGGTCTGATATGCCCAAACGTACCCTTCAAGGCGTGGTCGTCAGCGACAAGCAAGCCAAGACAGTGGTGGTGCGCGTCGATCGCCGCTTCACCCATCCGATCTACAAGAAAACGATCCGCCGCTCCAAGAACTACCACGCGCACGACGAGAACAACGAGTTCAAGCCGGGCGACCAGGTATGGATCGAGGAGAGCAAGCCGATCTCGAAGTTGAAGCGCTGGACGGTGGTCCGGGGCGAGCAGAAGAAAACGGCCTGAAGTCTGTTCGGTACCGCCGGGCAAGCTGCAGGAAATTTTAGGCGCAACGTTGCGCATCAGAAAGAGGACGAGGTGCATCAATGATTCAGATGCAGACCAACCTCGACGTGGCCGATAATTCAGGCGCACGCCGTGTCATGTGCATCAAGGTGCTTGGGGGCTCCAAGCGCCGCTATGCCACCGTGGGCGATGTTATCGTTGTGTCGATCAAGGACGCTATCCCGCGCGGCAAGGTGAAGAAGGGCGACGTGATGAAGGCCGTCGTGGTGCGAGTCCGCAAGGACATCCGCCGCGCCGACGGTTCGGTCATCCGCTTCGACCGCAACGCCGCCGTGCTGATCAACAATCAGTCGGAGCCGGTCGGCACCCGTATCTTCGGGCCGGTGCCGCGCGAGCTGCGCGCCAAGAACCACATGAAGATCATTTCGCTTGCGCCGGAGGTGCTGTGATGGCTGCCAAGATCCGGAAAGGTGACAAGGTCATCGTGCTGAACGGCCGCGACAAGGGCCGCACCGGCGAGGTGTTCGAGGTGCGTCCGACCGAGGGCAAGGCGCTGGTTCGCGGCGTCAACCTCGTGAAGCGCCACCAGAAGCAGACCCAGAACCAGGAAGGCGGCATCATCTCCAAGGAGTCGCCGATCGACCTGTCGAACATCGCGTATGTCGGCAAGGACGGCAAGCCGACCCGCGTGGGTTTCAAGATTCAGGCCGATGGCAAGAAAGTACGCATTGCCAAGAGCTCGGGAGCAGAGATCGATGGCTGAGACCGCTTACGTACCGCGCCTGCGCGCGGAATATGACAGCAGCATCCGCAGCAAGCTGACGGAACAATTCGGCTACGCCAATGTCATGCAGGTGCCGCGCCTGGACAAGGTCGTGCTCAACATGGGCGTCGGCGAGGCCGTGAACGACCGCAAAAAGGCGGAAGTGGCCGCTGGCGATCTTTCGATGATTGCCGGTCAGAAGGCCATCGTGACCTATTCGCGCGTCGCGATCGCAACCTTCAAGCTGCGTGAAAATCAGCCGATCGGCTGCAAGGTCACGCTGCGCAAGGCCAAGATGTATGAATTCATCGACCGGCTGGTGAACGTCGCGCTGCCCCGCGTGCGCGACTTCCGCGGCCTTAATCCGAAGAGTTTTGATGGCCGCGGCAACTATTCGCTCGGCATCAAGGAGCACATCATTTTCCCCGAAATCGACTTCGACAAGACCGGGGAAACATGGGGCATGGACGTCACGGTATGCACCACTGCAGGCTCCGACGACGAAGCCCGGGCCTTGTTGACCGCATTCAATTTCCCGTTCCGGCAGTGAGAAGCTGATCAGCCTCTCAAACGCGGAAACCCAGGAGCCAAGCATGGCAAAGAAGAGTTCGATCGAGAAGAATAACAGGCGGAAGCGGATGACCAAGAACGCCGCCGCCAAGCGCGCGCGTTTGAAGGCCGTCATCGCCGACAGGCAGAAGCCGATGGAAGAGCGCTTCGCGGCGACGCTGAAGCTTGCCGAGATGCCGCGCAATTCTTCGGCGACGCGGATCCGCAATCGCTGCGAAATGACCGGCCGTCCGCGTTCGGTCTACCGCAAGAACAAGCTCAGCCGCATCGCGCTGCGTGAACTCGGCTCCAAGGGCCTGGTTCCCGGGCTCGTGAAGTCGAGCTGGTAAGGGGGTCGTCAGATGTCAACGCACGATCCGATCAGCGATCTCATCACCCGTATCCGCAACGCGCAGATGCGCGCCAAGCCCAAGGTTTCGACCCCGGGCTCGAAGATGCGCGCCAACGTGCTCGAAGTGCTCAAGGCCGAGGGTTACATCCGCGGCTATGCCAGCGTCGAACATTCCAGCGGCCGCAGCGAGCTTGAGATCGAGCTGAAGTATTTCGACGGCGAGCCGGTCATTCGCGAGATCGAGCGGGTGTCGAAGCCGGGGCGGCGGGTTTATGCCTCGGTGAAGAACCTGCCGCGCGTCAACAACGGTCTCGGCATTTCGGTGTTGTCGACCCCGAAGGGAATCATGGCTGACCACGAAGCGCGCGACGCGAACGTGGGCGGCGAAATTCTCTTCACGGTGTTCTGAGAAGGGATAGAAGTATGTCACGTGTTGGCAAACGGCCTGTGACGATCCCGTCGGGTGTGACGGCGAGCGTCGAAGGGCAGACCGTCAAAATGAAGGGGCCGAAAGGCCAGCTTCAGTTCATCGTCCACGACGATGTCGAGGTGAAGTTCGAGAACGGGGCGGTCACGGTCGCGCCGCGGGTCGAGACCAATCGCGCGCAGGCCATGTACGGCACCGCGCGCGCGCAGGTTGCGAATCTGGTTGAAGGTGTCACCAAGGGTTTTGAGAAGAAGCTCGAGATCACGGGTGTCGGTTATCGCGCCGCGATGCAGGGCAAGAACCTGCAGCTCGCGCTCGGCTACAGCCACGACGTCGTCTATGCGATCCCGGAAGGGATCGCGATCGCGGTGCCGAAACCGACCGAGATCATCATCACCGGCAATGATTCGCAGCGCGTCGGCCAGGTGGCCGCCGAGATCCGCAGCTATCGTCCGCCGGAGCCCTACAAGGGCAAGGGCGTGAAATACGCCAACGAATTCATCTTCCGCAAGGAAGGCAAGAAGAAGTAACGGAGCCGGTCATGTCACTGAAAGTCACGAATGCCCGGCGCAAGCAACGCGTAAGGCTGTCGTTGCGCCGCATTGCCAACGGACGTCCGCGTTTGTCGGTCTTCCGCTCGTCGAAGCACATCTACGCACAGGTCATCGACGACCTGAAGGGCGAGACGCTGGCCTCGGCCTCGTCGCTGGAAAAGACGATGCGCGAGAGCGGCAACACCGGCGCCAACATCGATGCGGCAAAGGCCGTCGGCAAGCTGGTCGCGGAGCGCGCCGTGAAGAACGGCGTCACCGAAGTGGTGTTCGACCGCGGCGGCTATCTCTACCACGGGCGCGTCAAGGCGCTCGCCGATGCGGCCCGCGAAAGCGGGTTGAGCTTCTAACAAGTTGGTTTGAACGAACACAAGGACTAGAGGCTCAAGCCTCTCAGAGATTGGAAAACACCATGGCAGGTGAACGCGAACGCGGCGGACGCGAACGGAGCAGGGATCGCGAGGAGCGCGACAGCGAGTTCGTCGACAAGCTGGTCCACATCAATCGCGTGGCGAAGGTCGTCAAGGGCGGCAAGCGCTTCGGCTTTGCGGCGCTGGTCGTGATCGGCGATCAGAAGGGCCGGGTCGGTTTCGGCCACGGCAAGGCGCGCGAAGTTCCCGAAGCGATCCGCAAGGCGACGGAATCGGCCAAGCGCAATTTGACGCGGGTGGCGCTGCGCGAAGGCCGTACGCTGCATCACGATATCGCAGGCCGCCACGGCGCCGGCCGCGTCTATCTGCGCGCGGCTCCGGCCGGTACCGGCATCATCGCCGGCGGCCCGATGCGCGCGGTGTTCGAAACGCTGGGCATCCAGGACGTGGTGGCGAAGTCGATCGGCTCGTCGAACCCCTACAACATGGTTCGCGCAACCTTCGACGCGCTGAAGCATCAGGATTCGCCGCGCTCGGTTGCGGCGCGCCGCAACATCAAGGTGTCCACGCTGCAGTCGCGCCGTGTCGGTGGCGACGCCGAAGCGGTGGCTGAATAAACAACACGCGCTGACGGCGCTTTTCGGAGTTTACGACGATGGCCAAGGCTACAAACAAGGCCGCAAAGACGATCAAGGTCGAGCAGACCGGCAGCGCGATCCGCCGCCATCACTCGCAGCGCGAGACGCTGATCGGCCTCAAGCTCAACAAGATCGGCCGCGTGACCGAGTTGCACGACACGCCTGCGATTCGCGGCATGATCGCCAAAGTTCAACATCTCGTCCGCGTGGTCGACGAGAAATAAGCTCGGAGCATGATCCCGAAAAGCGGGAACCGGTTTTCGGTTGCGATCATGCTCCAAGGATAAAGGAAGCGAACAATGAAGCTCAGCGATATCGCCGACAATGCCGGCTCGCGCAAAAAGCGTATGCGCGTCGGCCGTGGCATCGGTTCAGGCAAGGGCAAGACCGCGGGCCGCGGCGGCAAGGGCCAGACCGCGCGTTCGGGCGTGCGCATCAAAGGTTTCGAAGGTGGCCAGATGCCGCTGCATCGGCGCCTGCCGAAGCGCGGTTTCAACAACATCTTCCGGTTGGACTTCGCCGAGATCAATCTCGACCGCCTCCAGCAGGCGATCGATGCCAAGCTGCTCGACGCCAAGGACACCATCAACGCCGAATCGCTGGTGAAATCCCGCGTCCTGCGCCGTTCGAAGGATGGCGTGCGGCTGCTCGGCCGGGGTGAAATCAAGGCCAAGCTGAATATCGAGGTTCACGGTGCGTCGAAATCGGCGATCGCTGCGGTCGAGAAGGCAGGCGGCACGGTAAAAATCCTGGCGCCGGCCAAAAAGGACGAAGGCGAGGCGGCGTAACATCTGCGTCATCGCCCGCCGCTCGCGGGCGATCTGCATGATAGAACAATGGACTTATCGAAGCCGAGCACCAAATAATGTCCGGCGTCTGCCGATGGTCCCGCGGGGCGTCGGCGCAAGGGCGGCGGGAGAAAGCCAAACATGGTCTCAGCAGCGGAACAACTGGCGGCAAACCTCAATTTCGGAGCGCTTGCCAAGGCCGATGAGTTAAAGAAGCGCATCTGGTTCACGCTGGGTGCGCTGCTTGTTTATCGGCTCGGCACCTACATCCCGCTGCCGGGCATCGATCCCAACATCTGGGAACAGGTGTTCCGCACCCAGGCCGGCGGCATTCTCGGCATGTTCAACATGTTCGCCGGCGGTGGCATCCACCGCATGGCGATCTTTGCGCTGAACATCATGCCGTATATTTCGGCCTCGATCATCATTCAGCTTCTGACCACGGTGTCGCCGCAGCTCGAAGCCCTGAAGAAGGAAGGCGAGTCCGGCCGCAAGACGCTCAACCAGTACACCCGTTATCTCACCGTGCTTCTGGCCGCGTTCCAGTCCTACGGCATCGCGGTCGGCCTCGAAGGCGCCGGCAATGTCGTCAGCGATCCCGGCATGTTCTTCCGCCTGTCGACCGCGATCACGCTGACCGGCGGCACCATGTTCCTGATGTGGCTGGGCGAGCAGATCACCTCGCGCGGCATCGGCAACGGCATTTCGCTGATCATTCTTTCCGGCATCGTCGCCGAACTGCCCTCGGCGCTCGCCAACATGCTGGAACTCGGCCGGCAGGGCGCGCTGTCCACCGGCCTCATCCTGGTCGTCATCGTGATGGCGGTCGCCGTGATCGCCTTCATCGTGTTCATGGAGCGCGCGCAGCGCCGGCTGCTGATCCAGTATCCAAAACGGCAAGTCGGCAACAAGATGTTCGAAGGCCAGTCCTCGCATCTGCCGCTCAAGCTGAACACCTCGGGCGTGATTCCGCCGATCTTCGCATCCTCGCTGCTGTTGCTGCCGACCACGGTTGCGAACTTCAATGCCGGCAAGGGGCCGGAATGGTTCCAGTGGATCACGACGCAGCTCGGCCATGGCCGCCCGCTGTTCCTGATTCTCTATCTGGCGCTGATCGTGTTCTTTGCCTTCTTCTATACCGCGATCGTGTTCAACCCGACCGAGACCGCCGACAATCTCAAGAAGCATGGCGGCTTCATTCCAGGCATCCGGCCGGGCGAACGGACCGCGGAATACATCGATTACGTGCTTTCGCGCATCACGGTGCTGGGCGCGATCTATCTCGCGATTGTCTGCTTGATTCCCGAGATCCTGATTTCCTACGCTTCGGTGCCGTTCTACTTTGGCGGTACCTCGCTGCTGATCGTCGTCAGCGTGACCATGGATACGGTTGCGCAGGTCCAGGGCTATCTGCTCGCCCACCAGTATGAAGGGTTGATCAGGAAGTCGAAATTGCGGGGACGTCGGCGCTGAGGCTGCGCTCGGCGTGGACTGATACTTAAAACAAAAGGTGTGCGGTCGTTTCGCCCACCGAGCCGGGGGGCGAACATAGATGAGACTGATTCTTCTCGGACCGCCGGGGGCGGGCAAGGGGACGCAGGCGCAACGGCTGGTCCAGAAGTACGGTATCGTGCAGCTATCGACCGGCGAAATGCTGCGCGCGGCGGTGGCGGCACAGACCCCGATCGGTCTCCAGGCCAAGGATATCATGGCCAGCGGCTCACTGGTGCCGGACGAGATGGTGATCAGCATCATTTCCGATCGCCTCGACCAGCCGGACATGAAGAACGGCTTCATTCTCGACGGCTTTCCGCGCACCGTGCCGCAGGCCGAGGCGCTCGACGACCTCCTGAAGCGCAAGCACATCAGGCTGGACGCCGTGGTCGAGCTGCGCGTCAATGAGAGCGCGCTGCTCAATCGCGTGGAGACACGCGTGGCCGAGATGCGGGCGCGAGGCGAGGAAGTGCGCGTCGACGACACCCCGGAAGTGCTGTCAAAGCGGCTGGCGAGCTACCGGTCGCTCACCGAGCCGCTGATTCACTACTATTCGGAACGGCGCAAGCTGCTGACGGTCGACGGCATGATGACCATCGAACACGTCACCCGCGAAATTAACCGCATCCTGGCTGCGATCGGGGCGGTGGAACCCGTGATCAAGAAAGCGGCCCCTGCCAAGCAAGCCGCGAAAGGCGCCAAGACGGCCAGGGCCGCAGGCGCACGATCCCCGGACCGGACCGTCAAAACGCCGAAAAAGGCCGCCAAGGCGGCCCAAAAGGCCGGCAAATCAGCCGCCAAAGGCGCCAAGAAGTCGGCTCGCCGGACGGCCGGCGTCTCCAAGGCCCGATCGTTCGGGAAGCCCAAGAAAACAGCGAAGAAAACCGCCAAAAAGGTCACGAAAAAGCGAGCTAAAGCATAGTGACGGTTGACGAAACCAAGTTGAATCCTTTAATAAGCGCTATCCAAGTCGGATAGTTTCCAGACGATGCCGGCCCCGAAGATACCCGAGGGGCGGGGCGTCGTGTTCGCGTTTGCGGACGCCTGCCCGAAATAACTTAGAGAACAGCCGGTCCGCGAGTGGTCGGCGACAGGAGAGAAGTCCGTGGCCCGTATTGCCGGCGTGAATATTCCGACCAACAAGCGCGTTCTGATCGCGCTCCAGTACATCCATGGCATCGGCCAGAAGAATGCGGCTGAGATCCTGGAGAAGGTCAAGATTCCCGATGACCGTCGGGTGTCGCAGCTCTCCGACCAGGAAGTGCTGCAGATCCGCGAAGTGATCGACCGCGACTATCTGGTCGAGGGCGATCTGCGTCGCGAGACCGGCATGAACATCAAGCGTCTGATGGACCTCGGCTGCTATCGCGGCCTGCGTCATCGCCGCGGATTGCCGGTGCGTGGTCAGCGCACCCACACCAATGCGCGCACGCGCAAGGGCCCGGCCAAGTCGATCGCCGGCAAGAAGAAGTAATTGACTGATAGCGAAGAGGGCGTGGCGAATAGTTTTTGTTCGCCGCTCACTTTTTAGGTGTAGCCGCTGGCATTACGGCGGCGTTTGAGATCACAGGAAAGGTTTTGGAATGGGCAAGGAAGCCACCCGCGTACGCCGCCGCGAACGCAAGAACATCGCGTCCGGCATCGCGCACGTGAATTCGTCGTTCAACAACACGACCATCACCATCACCGACGCGCAGGGCAACACCATTGCCTGGTCGTCGGCTGGCACGATGGGCTTCAAGGGCTCGCGCAAATCGACTCCCTATGCCGCGCAGGTGGCGGCGGAAGACGTCTCCAAGAAGGCGCAGGAACACGGCATGCGCACGCTGGAGGTTGAAGTTGCTGGTCCAGGTTCGGGCCGCGAATCGGCGCTTCGTGCGCTGCAGGCCGCGGGCTTCACCGTCACATCGATCCGCGACGTGACGACGATTCCGCACAATGGTTGCCGTCCGCGCAAGCGCCGGCGTGTGTGATGTTCGACCGCGGGCAGCCGTTCTGCCTGCAGCGGTTTTGATATTTTGCTAGCCGCGGACTGATCCGCGATCTCCAACGCCAGTCATTTAGTTGGCAAATGACAGGCCTGTATGGGTGAAACAGTGACGATCCAGAAAAATTGGCAAGAACTTATCCGGCCGAACAAGCTCCAGGTAACTCCCGGCAGCGACGCGAATCGTTTCGCAACGCTGGTCGCCGAGCCCCTCGAGCGCGGCTTCGGTCAAACCCTCGGCAACGCGTTGCGCCGTATCCTGCTGTCGTCGCTGCAAGGCGCGGCGGTGCAGTCGGTGCACATCGATGGCGTGCTGCACGAGTTCTCCTCGATCGCGGGCGTCCGTGAGGACGTCACCGACATCGTGCTGAACATCAAGGACATCGCGATCAAGATGCAGGGCGAAGGCCCCAAGCGCATGGTCGTGAAGAAGCAGGGCCCGGGCGCCGTCACGGCCGGCGACATCCAGACCGTCGGCGATGTCGTGGTGCTCAACCCGGACCTGCAGATCTGCACCCTCGACGAGGGCGCGGAGATTCGCATGGAATTCACGGTCGCCTCCGGCAAGGGCTATGTCGCCGCCGAGCGCAACCGTCCCGAGGACGCGCCGATCGGCCTGATCCCGGTCGACAGCCTGTTCTCCCCGGTGCGCAAGGTTTCGTACAAGGTGGAAAACACCCGCGAAGGCCAGATCCTCGACTACGACAAGCTGACCATGACCATCGAGACCAATGGCGCGATCAGCCCGGATGATGCGGTGGCCTATGCCGCGCGCATCCTGCAGGATCAGCTCAACGTGTTCGTCAACTTCGAAGAGCCGCGCAAGGAAGTCGCACAGGAGATCATTCCCGATCTCGCGTTCAACCCGGCGTTCCTCAAGAAGGTCGACGAGCTTGAATTGTCGGTGCGTTCGGCGAACTGCCTGAAGAACGACAACATCGTCTATATCGGCGACCTCGTGCAGAAGTCGGAAGCGGAGATGCTTCGCACCCCGAACTTCGGCCGCAAGTCGCTGAACGAGATCAAGGAAGTGCTGGCCCAGATGGGTCTGCATCTCGGCATGGAAGTGCCGGGCTGGCCGCCGGAGAATATCGACGAGCTCGCCAAGCGCTTCGAAGATCATTATTGATTTCGTCATTCCGGGGCGATGCGTCAGCATCGAACTGTGGTGCGCAATTGCGCACCTGAGAATCTCGAGATTCCGGATCGCCGCTTCGCGACGTCCGGAATGACTGACCAGGGCGAACGCAGGCGGCCCACCTGAGCAATGTGTCCGACGAACCGTCGCGACCAACTGAATTCAAGGATTAGATCATGCGTCACGGCAAGGTTCATCGGAAGCTCAACCGCACCGCCGAACATCGGCGTGCGATGTTCGCCAATATGTGCGCATCGCTGATCAAGCACGAGCAGATCGTCACCACGCTGCCGAAGGCCAAGGAATTGCGCCCAATCGTGGAGAAGCTGGTTACGCTCGGCAAGAAGGGCGGTCTGGCGATGCGCCGGCAGGCCATCAGCGAAATGCGCGATCTGGATCAGACCAGGAAATTGTTCGACGTGCTCGCCACCCGCTACAAGGACCGCCAGGGCGGCTATACCCGCATCATCAAGGCCGGCTTCCGCTACGGCGACAACGCGCCGATGGCCGTGATCGAATTCGTCGACCGCGATGTCGATGCCAAGGGCCTGGATTCCGGTCCGGTGCAGGAAAAGGCCGACGAAGCCGCATAAGCCGGACTTCGGAATGACCCAATCAAAAGCGGCGCCTCGTGCGCCGCTTTTTTATTGGGCAAGTTTATTGAGCAAGGCTTTGATGACTCACGAGGTCGTCATGACTCAAATGGCCGTTATGACGGGTGCCCGATTGCGCTCTTGCGAACCAAACCCGATATCCTGCGCATCAACGTTGGAGATACGGCCATGAAAATCGATCTTTCGGGAAAAACCGCATTGGTGACGGGCTCGACGGCCGGCATCGGTCATGCGATCGCCAAGGGCCTTGCGTCGGCGGGTGCGAGCGTTGTCGTCAATGGCCGGACGCAAGGCAAGGTGGACGCAGCGGTTGCCGCACTCGCCAAGGCCGTACCCGGCAGCAAGGTTCGCGGCGTCGCCGCCGACGTGTCCACGGGCGCGGGCTGCAAAAGCCTGGTCGCGGCGCTGCCCGACGTCGACATCCTCATCAACAATGCCGGTATCTTCGAGCCCAAGGGCTTCTTCGACATTCCCGATGAGGATTGGAGCCGCTTCTTCGAGGTCAATGTGATGTCGGGCGTGCGGCTGTCGCGCGCCTACATGCCGGGCATGCTGAAACGCAACTGGGGCCGCATCGTTTTCATCTCATCGGAGTCCGCGCTGAATATCCCGAAGGAAATGATCCACTACGGCACCACGAAGACCGCGCAGCTTGCTATTTCGCGCGGCCTTGCCGAGATGACCCGCGGCACCGCCGTGACCGTCAATTCGGTGCTGCCGGGACCGACGATGTCGGAGGGCGTGGAAACCTTCGTCAGGGATCTCGCCAAGCAGAACGGCCAGTCGGTCGAGGAGGCGGCGGCGAATTTCGTCAAGCAGCATCGGCCGACCTCGCTATTGCAGCGCTTCGCCAGTGTCGAGGAGATCGCCAACATGGTGGTCTATATCAGCTCAAAAGAGGCTTCAGCCACCAACGGCGCGGCGCTTCGCGCCGAGGGCGGCATCGTCCAGACCATCGCGTGATGCGCAAGGGCTGATTCGATCTCTGAGGGTGAGGCCCGCGATGCGGCGGCGAGGATGCCCATCGCCGCCGGGCGTGCGAGTGTTGTGGCCTGATCCATGGCACGGGCCACCATCGCTGCGATCTCGCAGCACACTTCCGCGGGGTGGAGTTTTACTTCCTCCATTGCCGCTGATCGACTAAATGTGCGTCCCATGACGCTCGCCCTCTCACTCCGTAGCAAGCGACGGATCAGGATCACATCCCGCCGGTGGCAGCGGCGCGGCATCTTCCTGCTTGGCGGCATTGCGGTCGGTGCGGCCGCCGTGGCGCTGGCGCAACTCGCGGATTTCGCGCAAATCGCCTTTGCGCTTTTGCTGTCGAAATCCCGCTATATCTCGCTCGTGGTCACGCCGCTCGGCTTTGCGCTAGCGGTGCACCTGACCAATCGCTTCTTTCCGAATGCGCAGGGCAGCGGCATTCCACAGGCCATCGCCGCCCGTCACCTCACCGACCAGGCGGCGCGCGAGAGTCTCGTCTCACTCCGCGTTGCATTCGGCAAGATCATTCTGACCTTGTTGGGTTTGCTCTGCGGCGCTTCGGTGGGGCGCGAGGGACCGACGGTCCAGATCGGTGCATCCATCATGTTCGCACTGGGTCGTTTCTCGCCCCGGCGTCAGCCCGGCCTGATTCTGGCCGGCGCTGCCGCTGGCGTCGCGGCGGCTTTCAACACGCCGCTTGCCGGGATCGTGTTCGGGATCGAGGAGATGAGCCGCGCCTTCGAGACCCGGACCAGCGGCCTTATCATCGGCGCGGTGGTTGCGGCCGGCCTGACTTCGATCGCGCTGATGGGCAACTACGCTTATTTCGGCAGCAGCGCGATGGCGTTACGCAACGGCCTCGACTGGCTCGCGATTCCCGTGTGCGGTGTCGTTGGCGGGCTGGCCGGCGGCGTTTTCAGCCGTATCGTCATCGTCATGGCGCGGGGATTTGCCAATCCGGTCGGGCGCGCGATCAAGCGTTATTCGCTGGGGTTCGCAGTGATCTGCGGTCTCGGAGTCGCGATCTGCGGCATTATCTCCGGCGATACCATCTACGGCACGGGCTATTCGCAGGTGAAGTCGGCGCTTGAAAGCGGCACGCCGCTGCCGGCGGACTTCTCCATCCTGAAATTCCTGGCGACGACGTTTGCCTCGATCAGCGGGATTCCCGGTGGGATTTTCGCGCCTTCGCTCGCAGTGGGCGCCGGAATCGGCACCAATGTCGCTTCGCTGTTCCCGGGGGCGCCGATCTCGGCGATCATGCTGCTTGGAATGGTGTCGTATTTTGCCGGCGTCGTTCAGGCGCCCATTACGGCCTTTGTCATCGTCACCGAGATGACGGACAACCACACCATGGTCGTGCCGCTGATGGCCGCCGCCATGATTGCTTACGGCACCTCTCGTCTGGTGTGCGAGGAGGGGATCTACCATGCGCTCGCGCAGGGGTTTATCGCGCGAGCGACGCCGCGTTCTTCCGATGGTGGCGGATTACGCTGACGCTAATCCGCCATACTGTTACCACCCCTCCAGTACGATCTTGCCGCGTGACTTGCCGGACTCCAGCAGCGCGTGCGCACGCTTGAGATTGGCGGCGTTGATGGTTCCGAAGGTCTGATCGATCGTGGTGCGCAGCACGCCCTTGTCGATGAGATCGGCGACGTCGTTCAACAGCATGTGCTGGCCGATCATGTCCGGGGTCTGGAACGATGAGCGCGTGAACATCGATTCCCAGTGGATCGAGATGGCCTTGCCCTTGAAGGCGCTGACGTTGAATTCCGGGGGATCGTCGATCAGGCCATATTTGCCCTGCGGGGCCATGAAGTCGGCGATCGCCTTGTAGTGCTGGTCGGTGTAGGTGAGGCTTGCGACCAGCGCCACCGGCGGCACTTTGAGCTTGTCGATCTGCTCCTTCATCGGCTTGCCGTGATCGATCACGGCGTGGGCACCGAGGTCGAGGCACCATTTTTGCGATTCCGGCCGGGTCGCGGTGGCGACCACGGTAAGGCCGGTGAGACGGCGCGCGAGCTGGATCAGGATCGAGCCGACGCCGCCGGCGCCGCCCGTAATCAGCAGCGTGCGCGGATCGACGCTCTTGCCGGGCACGGCGCCGAGCCGGTCGAACAGCAATTCCCAGGCGGTGATCGAGGTCAGCGGCAATGCGGCGGCCTGCGCGAAGGAAAGGCTTTTCGGCTTGCGTCCGACGATGCGTTCGTCGACCAGATGAAATTCAGAATTGGTGCCCTGGCGCTGGATCGAGCCGGCATAGAAAACCTCGTCGCCGGCCTTGAACAGTGTGACGTCGGGACCGACGGCGTCGACGATGCCGGCTGCATCGTAGCCGAGGATTTTTGTCTCGCCTTCAGGCGGGGCGGCGCGCTTGCGCACCTTGTAGTCGACCGGATTGGCCGAAATCGCCTTCACGGCCACGCGGATGTCGCGACCGCGCGGTTCCGGTTTGGCGGTCTCGAAATCGATCAATGCCTGGGGATCATCGACCGGGAGTGACTTTTTATAGCCGACAGCCTTCATGTCCGTTGTCTCCATTTGATGTCGTGAGCACCTAACTGTCGCGCTGGCGTCTTTTTGGCAAGTACTGTAAATCCGGGGATATAGTCCCTGTTTGGATACTATTGGGAAAATACCCATGAAACGACGGAATTTCGCGCACCGGCCCGGCTGCGCGGTCGAAGCGACGCTGGATCTGATCGACGGCAAGTGGAAGGGCGTCATCCTCTACCATCTGCAAGGCGGCACTCAGCGGTTTGGCGAATTGCGCCGGCGAATGCCTGGCATTACCCAGCGTATGCTGACCAAGCAGCTCCGTGCGCTCGAGGACGACGATCTGGTGATCCGCAAGGTCTATGCCGAGGTGCCGCCGCGGGTCGAATACCGCCTGTCGGAGATCGGCGAAAGCCTGCGTCCGGTGATCGATATCCTCAAGGCGTGGGGCGAAGGCCATCAGGAAAGACTGTCCTGCGCGGCTGTTCCGGAAATCATCAAAGCGCCTCATCGCGCGGCCTAGGTAACGAACTCGCGTCCCCGTTTCCCTTCTCTGACAGGCCCCTCAAGCCTATATCTGAGCCACAAATTTCAGGATTCTCCGCATGACATCGATCCGTATTTTGGCCGCGCTGTTCATCTCGGTGCTGGTTGTAGCACCGGCGCTGGCGCAGGACCGCCGCGTGCCGTCTTCCGCCGCGGAGCTCCGGCTTTCCTACGCGCCGATCGTGCAGCGCGTTCAGCCCGCCGTCGTCAACGTCTATGCCGCCAAGGTCGTGCAGAATCGCAACCCGCTGCTCGACGATCCGATCTTCCGCCGGTTCTTCGGCGTTCCCGGCGATCAGCCCGAACAGATGCAGCGTTCGCTCGGATCGGGCGTGATGGTGGATCCGTCCGGCCTGGTCGTCACCAATGTCCACGTCATCGAAGGCGCCGATCAGGTCAAGGTGTCGCTCTCGGACAAACGGGAGTTCGAGGCCGAGATCGTGCTCAAGGATACCCGCAGCGATCTCGCCGTGCTGCGCCTGAAAGACACCCACGAGAAATTCCCGACGCTCGATTTCGCCAACTCCGATGAGCTGATGGTCGGCGACGTCGTGCTGGCGATCGGAAATCCCTTTGGCGTCGGGCAGACGGTGACGCACGGAATCATTTCCGCGCTGGCGCGAACGCAAGTCGGCATCACCGATTACCAATTCTTCATCCAGACCGATGCGGCGATCAATCCCGGCAATTCCGGCGGCGCGCTGGTCGATATGACCGGCAAGCTCGCCGGCATCAACACCGCTATCTTCTCGCGCTCCGGCGGCTCGCAAGGCATTGGCTTTGCGATTCCCGCCAACATGGTGCGGGTCGTGGTCGCCTCCGCCAAGAGCGGCGGCAAGGCCGTCAAGCGGCCGTGGCTGGGCGCGCGGTTGCAGGCGGTCACGCCCGAGATTGCCGAGACCTTGGGGATCAAGCTTCCCAACGGTGCGCTGGTTGCCAGCGTTGCTCCGAACAGTCCGGCGGCAAGGGCAGGGCTGAAGCTGTCCGATCTCATCATCGCGATCGATGGGCAACCGGTCGAAGATCCCAATGCGTTCGATTACCGTTTTGCGACCCGCCCGATCGGCGGAACGTCGGAGGTCGACGTGCAGCGCGCCGGGAAAACGGTAAAGCTGACGGTGCCGCTTGAAACCGCGCCGGACACCGGCCGCAGCGAAATCGTCCTGACGTCGCGCTCGCCGTTCCAGGGCGCCAAGGTGGCGAACATCTCGCCCGCGGTGGCCGACGAGCTGCATCTGGACGCGGACACCGAAGGCGTCGTGGTGACCGATCTTGCCGATGGCGGAACGGCCGCCGACCTCGGTTTCCAGAAGGGCGACATCATCGTTGCCGTCAACAACCAGAAGATCGCCAAGACTGCCGATCTCGAGAAGGCGACGCGGGAGTCGAACAGGGTCTGGCGCATTACGCTGGTGCGCGGCGGTCAGCAGATCAACGTCACGCTCGGCGGATGAGCCCGAAGCGACCACGCGAAACGGCAACGCTTTTCGCTGCGGCGGGAATGGAGCGGGACGCGCCGCATCCGCTTCCGGACAGATTACGCCCGCGCACGCTGTCGGATGTGGTCGGCCAGGATCACATCCTGGGGACGGACGGTGCGCTGACGCGCATGCTGGAGACGCGCACGCTCGGCTCGCTGATCTTCTGGGGCCCGCCCGGCACCGGCAAGACAACCGTGGCGCGGCTGTTGGCTGACGCGACCGAACTGCATTTTGAGCAGATATCGGCGGTGTTCTCCGGCGTCGCCGATCTGAAGAAGGTGTTCGACGCCGCGCGCGCCCGGCGTGAGACCGGCACGGGAACGCTGCTGTTCGTCGATGAGGTGCACAGGTTCAATCGGGCGCAGCAGGACTCGTTCCTGCCAGTCATGGAAGACGGCACCGTGGTGCTGGTGGGGGCGACCACCGAAAATCCCTCGTTCGAGCTCAACGCCGCTTTGCTGTCGCGGGCGCGCGTGCTGGTGTTTCATTCGCTAGTTCCGGAGGCGATCGAAAAGCTGTTCGCCCATGCCGAAAAAATCGAAGACAGGAAGCTGCCGCTCGACGCGGAAGCGCGCGCCGTACTGGTGCGCATGGCCGATGGCGATGGCCGCGCCGCGCTGACGCTTGCCGAAGAGGTCTGGCGCGCCGCGCGCGAGGGCGAAATTTTCAATGCCGAGCAATTGCAGGACATCCTGCAACGCCGGGCGCCGATCTACGACAAATCCGCCGATGGACATTACAACCTGATCTCGGCGCTGCACAAATCGGTGCGCGGCTCCGATCCCGACGCCGCCCTGTATTATCTCGCGCGGATGATGGATGCCGGCGAGGACCCGTTGTTTCTGGCGCGACGCGTGGTCCGCATGGCGGTCGAGGACATCGGCCTTGCCGATCCGCAGGCGCTGGTGATCTGCAACGCCGCCAAGGACGCCTATGACTTCCTCGGCCATCCCGAAGGCGAACTCGCGATCGCGCAAGCCGTGATCTATCTCGCGACCGCGCCGAAATCGAATGCCGCCTACAAGGCATTTGGCGCGGCGATGCGCGCGGCCAAGGAGGGCGGTTCGCTGCTGCCGCCAAAGCACATCCTGAATTCTCCGACCAAGCTGATGAAGTCGGAAGGCTATGGCGGCGGCTACGAATACGATCACGATGCACCCGATGCATTCTCCGGTCAGGACTATTTCCCGGAAGCGCTGGGCCGCCAGACCTTTTACGATCCGCCCGACCGCGGCTTTGAACGCGAGATCCGCAGGCGGCTGGATTATTGGGCCAAGCTGCGCCGCGAGCGCGGCTAACAGGCTTTGCGGTCGAAAACGTAAAAAAGCGGAGAATTCGGCTCAATCCATATTGCCAGTTTCCGGTTGCAAGTGTCGATTAAGCCTTGATCGAATTTGAATCGGATGTGGATGGAGCCAACATGAATTGCCGGAATGCACGCGTCTTCGCGTTCGCCTTTATTAGTTTCGTTTTCGCATCGATCAACTGTGCATCTGCGCAAATCGTGGCGCTCGGCCATAGTATGGTACGCGGCAACGTCTCCGAGTCCGAAATGTGGCCGGCCGTGCTGGAGGGATTGCTGCGGGCGAAGGGCTCACAGGTTCATGTCGCCAACGCCGGAGTTTGGGGCGAGACCACGGATGCAACACTTGCGCGGGTTTCGAGCGCTGTCCCGCAAGGGACCAGGATCGTTATCCTGGCCGACAATCAGTTCAATGATGTGCGGCACAATATGAGCCCAGTCCAGGCTCTGGCAAATATCGCAGCGATCAAGAGCCAGTTGAAGGCGCGTGGCATCCGGGTCGTCGACGCCACGGGGACCGTCATCTCCATACTGAGGCAACCCGGCGGCGCGGGCCCCGATGGCCGTCATTTGAGCGTCGAAGGCAACAAGAAGGTCGCGGCCATATTGGCGGGCATGGTGAGATAGAACGGACAATCGCTGCCTATTTCCCCGTCCTGATGAAATCCAGGACCTGGTCGCTCATCCGCGTGTCCTCGGTATTGATCGAATAGATCTCCGACATATGACTGTGCTGCGCCAGCATCAACGCATGCGCACATCCGTTGGCGCCTTTGCAGGTCGCGGTCTTCAGCAGTTCGAATTGCTCGACGAAGCGGGGCGGGTCGAGTTCGGCGGAAGCGATCATCAGCGGTATCTTTGTTGCCAGCAAACCCTGCAGCGAGGACCGCTCGGCATAGCGTGAGCTGGGGTAATCCGATCCCGGCCACTCGCTAATCTTGTGCTGGGGTTGATTCGGCCCAGCAAAGGAGACAAGCGATGGCCCTGTATGTCGGACTGGATATTTCACTAAGAATGACGTCAATCTGCGTCGTCGAAGCGGATGGCTCGTCGGTATGGGAAGGCAAAGCCGAAAGCGAGCCGGTCCCGTTGGTCAAGGTGCTTTCGCCTTGGCGAGAAAAAATCGCTCTCGTCGGAATCGAAGCTTGTCCGCTTTCCGAATGGCTTTACGGCGCATTGGTTGAGAGTGGGTTTCAGATCGTCTGCATTGAGACCCGGCATGCACAGCGCTTCTTGTCCTCTCGTCCCAACAAGACCGACCGCAGCGATGCGCGCGGCATCGCTGAAATGATGCGCCTCGGACACTATCGATCGGTTCATGTGAAGAGCAAAGCGTCACAGTTGCTCCGAACGACCCTGATCGCGCGCAAGAAGTTCGTCGATCACATGCTGGCGATCGAAGACACTATCCGGGGGTTGATGAAGGTGCATGGGTTAAAGCTTGGTGCAGTGCATCGAAGTCGGTTTGCGGCGAGGGTCGAAACTCTGCTCGCGGATGCGCCTGACTTGCGTATGGCCATCGAGCCGCTGCTCGAAGCGCGCAACATGATGCGTAAGCACAAAGCCCTTATGGATCGGCAGCTTTCGCAAATGGCTCGCAAGGATGATGTTTGCAAGCGGTTGATGACCGTATCCGGCGTTGGTCCGCTCGTGAGCCTATCGTTCAAAGCAACGATTGACGATCCAAACCGGTTCAAGGATTCCAAGGCCGTTGCGGCACATCTGGGATTGACCCCTCGCGTCTATCAGTCGGGTGAGATTGATCGATCAGGCAATATCAGCAAGTGCGGCGACAAGCTGATGCGGCATGCGCTCTATGAGGCCGCGAACTCGCACATGCGTATTTCCAAAAGTGGTCGACACTTCGGGCCTGGGGCGTCAAGCTCGCCAAACGTATCGGGTCCAGGAAAGCGTGCGTGGCAGTTGCCCGCAAACTCGCGATTATCATGCATCGAATGTGGGTCGAGGAAACGGACTTCCGCTTCGGAAAGCCGCCTGTGACCCAACCACATAGGGATCGTCCCGGCGTAACGATCTGCTCTGCCGAGGACGTGGGGAGGGTCAGTCCGTTTCGATCCCTGTGCGGTGCTCAAGCACGCGCTGTGAGCTTGGACGACCTAACTCGCCGGACCTCATCATGGAGCATGCCGTAGGGCTGACTCCGGACAGAAGCGCGGGCCAGGCAGTGGTGGATCGCGGAACGATAGCCGCATGATGCGGCAACGATCGTTGCCCGAATGGGCGGAGACACCGGCGAGCGGTGGCTCCGGTCGCGGATCTATGCCCGAGACTAGAGCGTGACCGACCGAAAGGGCGGGCCGCCCAGACATCATTTCCGGTTACCCAATAGGCGTCATGTTGATATTATTGGGACTGACGTACATTGTGCTTCATGCCAGCGTCGAAAGGGTCGAGCCGGGTGGGCCGACCGAGGTTGATCGGGCGGATACCGAAGCCGCGGACCCCTCCGCGCTGATCTGGCCGGTTGCATAATTGACCAGGAATGTGATCGACGACGATTGGGCGTTCACCGAGCTTGTGGAGATCGAGCCGGCCGATGACGAGGATATCGAGGCGCTGCTTGCCGTGGCTATGTTCCGGGTGACTGTGACGGCGTCCAGGGCCTCATTGTTGTTGACCTCTGCGGTGCTGACGCTAACACCGGGAGCCGCCCCGGTGCCACCGCCGGCTTCGTCTTCCGACCCGAAATGCTTGTCGAGGACTAGGTGGTGTGGACACTTATCGCATCCATAAGATGATGGCTGCGAGAGTGATGACGGCAAGGTAATTTCGAGCGGTCTTTTCGAAGCGGGTGGCGACGCGGCGGAATTGCTTGAGCTTGGAGAAGCAGCATTCGACAAGATGGCGCTGGGCATAGAGATGTTTGTCGAGCGGATATTTGAGCGCGCGTGACGGGTTGTTGGGGATGACGGCGAGCGCTCCCTTGGCGGCGATGGCTTCGCGCAAATGATCGGCGTCATAGGCTGTATCGGCCATAACGATCTCGGCGGGCAATCCCTCGATCAATGCGGCGGCTTGCGGTGCATCGCCCTTCTGACCTGCGGTAAGCGTGAAGCGCACCGGACATCCCAGGCCGCGAACGGCCAGATGTATCTTGGTGCTCAGGCCGCCGCGCGAGCGGCCAAGCGCCTGATCTTCAGACCCCCTTTTTTCGCCCCGGCAGCGTGCTGATGCGCCCGGACGACGGTGGAATCGACGATCAGATATTCGAAATCCGGGTCGTCGGACATCGCCTCGAAGATCCGCCACCAAACACCCTTGATGCTCCATCGACTGAAGCGCCGGAACACGCTGTTCCAATCCCCGAACGCTTCCGGAAGATCACGCCAGGGAGAGCCCGTCCGCACGATCCACAGCACACCTTCCACGAACATCCGGTTGTCGCGCCCGGTGGAGCCTTTCTGGTCAGGCCGACCTATAATCAGAGGCGCCATCCGCTCCCAAGCCGCATCGCTCAAAACCAACCGATCCATCACACCCAAGGCCGCCTCCCAAAAAGAAGCCTTGAATCTGATTTGCTCCTAAAAGGGAATCCTTAGAGTCCACACCACCTAGAGTGCCGTTGCCACTTAGCGCGGTCCCATAAAACTGCGTGCTGGCATTGGTATCGACCGTCAGGGTGAAGCCATCGACGGTCAAGCTGTTCGACAGGCTCTTGCTCGGTACGAATGACTGGAACGGCGGCGGTTCATTGGCGTCGGCGAGCGTCTTGATCTGCGCCACGATCGCTTCGACCTTCGAGCCGGTTGTCGGTTGTGCACTAGCCGGCGGGGTGTCGGTCGCTTCGGTGTTCTCTTCGAGGATACCCTGCAAGCTGACGGGCGCGCCCGTTTTGGTGCCGGCGTTGTTGGCGCGCTGTTGATCGACATAGGCTTGCAAACGGTCGGCGGCGTCCTGATCGGACTGCACCTTGGCGGCGGCCGCCGCTTTGGCCTGATCGGATAGCGTAACGAAGACTGCCGCGCCGGAGCCGGCGCTCGATGTCGCCGCGGATGAGGAAGCGGAGCTGCTGCTGGTGGCTGTCGGCGCCGGGGGTGCGCTGGAACCGCTGGCAATCAGCTGCGCCAGGACATTGCCGATCGACGGCGCGGTTGCGGAAATCGTCGCCAAAAGCCTTACTCCCGCAAATGCGCACTGCACTGTCGGGAGCAGCTTCATTGATTCGAGTTAACAATGCCTGAATTCAGGGGGGCCCGCTCTCAAAACGGAGCAATATCAGACATCGAGCGCGCCGGAGAAGAGGGCTTGACCTCACGGCTCGGATTATAGAAGGGATCGGAGCCGAAATAGGCGATCTCGGCGTCACCGGCCGGTGTCTCCGTGAGGTCATAGATGCCGGAGATCATGATGGCGCCGGCTAGTCCGCCATCCCTCACTTTGTAAAACTCGGGGTGCGAGACGTAGTTAGCGACATGAACCGCGCCTGCGGAATGTCCCATCAGATAGAGGCGGGCAGGGTCACCGCCGCGCTCGCCGATCCTGTCCGAGGTCCATTGAACGGCGCTGGCCAGATCTTCCGCACCCGCCGGCCACGGTGATTGCGGCGCGAGGCGATAGGTGACGTTGACGCCGATAAAGCCGTTCTTGACCGCCCATAGCATCACATTGTCGTAAAACGGGCTGCCGGGAGCGTGTTTGTTGCCGGCGATGAATCCGCCGCCGTGAACGAAAATCAGCACCGGACGGTTCGAAGCCGCTGTCTCCGGCATGAAGACGTCGAGCAGATTGCGAATGGAAGCGCCGTATTCAACATCGCGCTCGATCCTGACGCCCGGATACGGTTCCCTCTGCTGGAGCGGTGCCTAGAGCGCTGCAGTCCTGGGCGGATCGATGACGCGGCCGAGCGCTTGCAGCCGGGCTGCGATATCAGCCGGCATCGGGCCTTCCTGGCCCTGTGCCGCCGTCACCGTGATGATCAATGCCGCGACCACACCCAGAACCGATTTCAACGACATTCCGAGGCTCCCGCTGATTTCCCGGCTGTTTTGTCGATGATGGCCGAATTCGCAGTGATTCGCCGTGACGATTCGCTGCTTTTGCGCTACGCAACGGCCATGAGCCGACGCTTCAAAAAACCACTGGCAAAGTCCCGCGCGCCGGGCGACCGCCCCAAGGGCGCGCACCCCTATCGCGGCTCGCAGGCCGAACGGCCGCAGGCGCATCGCCCCGGCGGCAAGCCGCCTGCGCGGTTTTCTGCGCCCCGTGTGGCCAAGCCGGCTCCGTTCATTCCCGAGCCCGAAAAGATCGCCGCCGAGCCGCCGCCGCTGCCGACCAAGGTTCAGACCGTTGTCGTGACCGCGGACGAGAACGGCATGCGCGTGGATCGCTTTCTGGAGGCGCGCTTTCCCGGCCTGTCGTTCTCCCACATCCAGCGCGTTGTTCGCAAAGGCGAGTTGCGCGTCAACGGCAAGCGCGCCGACAGCAAGGACCGGATCGAAGAAGGCCAGAGCATTCGCATTCCGCCGCTGAAGCTGGATACGCCCAAGGTCGCCGGACACCTCTCGGAAGCCGAAGCGAAGACGCTTCAAGCCCTCAAGGACATGATCCTGTTTGAGGATGCCGACGTCATGGTGCTGAACAAGCCGGCCGGGCTTGCGGTGCAAGGCGGCTCCGGCACCACGCGGCACGTCGATCAGATGCTGGAGGTGATGCGCGACGCCAAGGGGCAAAAGCCGCGGCTGGTACATCGGCTCGACAAGGAAACCGCGGGCTGCCTGCTGGTCGCGAAGACGCGTTTTGCCGCGACCGCCTTGACCGGATCATTCCGCCATCGCTCGGCGCGCAAGATTTACTGGGCGCTGGTCGCCGGCGTGCCGAAGCCGAAGCAGGGCCGCATTTCGACCTACCTCGCCAAGGAAGAGAGCGAGGACGACACCATCATGCGGATCGCGGCCCATGGCGACGAGGGCGCGAGTCATGCCGTGACCTATTATGCCGTGGTCGAGACGTCGGCGCAGAAGCTCGCCTGGGTATCCCTGAAGCCGGTCACGGGACGGACCCATCAATTGCGCGCGCACATGGCGCATATCGATCACGCCATCGTCGGCGATCCCAAATATTTCAACAAGGAAAACTGGGAGCTGCCGGGCGGCCTGCAGAAACGGTTGCATCTGCTGGCGCGCCGGATCGTGATTCCGCATCCGCGCGGCGGCGTAATCGACGCCACCGCGCCGCTGCCGCCGCACATGCTGCAATCCTGGAACCTGCTGGGGCTTGAGGCCGACCGGTTCGACCCGATCGAGAATGCGCCTGAAGAATAATTGATCTTGCGGTTATTTCGCAGGATCACGACATGTCCTCCATGAAACAATTATCGATTTTGATCGCCACGATCGCGTGCGTATCGGTCGCTGACGCGGCCTTTGCTCAGCAGATGATCCCGCCGGGCTGGTCGCAGTTCAACCCGCCGCCACTGGCCCCGCCGCCATCGCCCAAAATCGAAGTGCCTGTTGTGCCCAGGATGAACGTGCCGTCGCAGCCGCATGTGCAAGCCTCGCGGCGCAGTTCCTTCAGCGACCGGATCAACCGATGCCTCGATGAAGCGGCCGCAGCAGGATATGGCCCCGGCAAGCGCGCGGCCTATTCGCGCGCCTGCGCCAACAGATGACGGCAAACCGCTAATTATCGAACTGCGCGAGGAACATCCGCAGTGAATCGTGCGGGCTTTCGACATCGGTGATGACCCAGCCGTCGGGGCCATTGACCAGAATGAAATTCAGCGTGACCGCGCGGCCCTTGTTGTCGAAGGCCGCAGCGACATAGGTCTTGTCGTATTGCTTGCGCAGGATGGCGATCGAGATGCCGCCGAGTTTCCAGGTCGGGCTTTGCACGAAGAAATCGTAAGGCGGATTCTTCAGCCGGCTCCATGCGCCGCGCAAGCTCGGATCGAAAAATTGCTGCGTGGTGGCGGCATCGCGCGCGAGCCCGTGCGAGAGGTCGGACGAACCATTGCCATAATAGGCGTAGACGTTCCTCACCAGCGATTCCGGCGAACGGAAACCGGCCTGAACGGGTGAGACTCCCAAGCCGGCCAACAGACCCACGACGCTTACGAAGATTTTCCCCATCGCCGGCTCGCTTTATTCGAGTCCAAACTTATCATACTCTGCACAAAATCGATCGCGGATGGACAGACGAAACCCGAATGCGTGAATTGTTTGACGAAGTTGCAGGACATTCTCCGCTCGATCCGGAGGAGGCGGTCAGGCGCACCACGCGCGGGCCGCAGCGCAAGCGTTTTTACGCGCAGGCCGGCGTCGCTGAGGTGCCCGAAGGATTTGCCGTCGTCCTCGATGGCAAGACCGTTCGTACGCCGTCGGGGCGTCCGCTGGTGGCGCCGAGGCGCGAGCTCGCCGAGGGCATCGCGGCGGAATGGAACGCACAGAAGGAGATCATCGATCCCCTGACGATGCCGCTGACGAGATTTGCCAACAGCGTAATCGAAGGCGTGGTCGATCGGGCCGATGCGGTCACTGACGATGTCGCGAAATATCTCGGCTCGGATCTGCTGTTTTATCGTGCCGGACATCCCGAGGCGCTGGTGGCGCGCGAGGCAGCGGCTTGGGATCCGGTGTTGTTCTGGGCCGCGGACCAGCTCGGCGCCCATTTCATTCTGGCGGAGGGGATCGTGCATGTCGCCCAGCCGGATGCGGCGATCAAGGCGGCGCGGGCCGTATTTCCCAAAGATGCCTGGTCGGTTGCGGCGCTGCATGTGGTGACGACGCTGACCGGCTCGGCGCTGCTGGCATTGGCGCTGCTGCATGGCGTGCTCGATCCCGATCAGGTCTGGGCCGCCGCGCATGTCGATGAGGACTGGAACAACGAAAAATGGGGTGCGGACGAGGAGGTCGCGGCACGCCGCGCGGCCCGGCTGGTCGATTTCAAGGCTGCCGTGAGCATTCTTAAAGCTTCTGAATCCGCCATCGGTTAACGAGAGGTTTACGACAGAAGAGTAGCTTTGGCCGGGCATGACCCGGTGAAGCGAAGCCATGTCGATCGTCATCAATCAGAGTGTGCCGCTCGTCGCCGTGCAGGGCGCGACGGCGGATGTCGTGCTGCAGCCGGGGACGGTGGTCAAGGCCCAGGTGCTGCAAATCCTCGGCAACGATCAGGCGCAGATTTCGATCGGCGGCCAGTCGATCGATGTGGTCACGCAGGTGCCGCTGCAGGCCGGCCAGACGCTGCAGCTTTCGGTGTCGCAAGCGTCCGACGGCAGCATCCAGCTCGCGGTGGTCAACCAGCAGGGCGGCGCTGCGGCCAACCAGGGGGCCGCCAATCCCGCCGCTGCGAATTTCGCCGCCGACACCGTGACGCTTGCGCCCAGCGCGGTCGCCAATATCGCCGCGCAAATCACGTCGGCGATTGTTCTTTCACAAAATCAGCTCGCGCCGCTGGAGACGCTTGCTGTCTCTGCCGCGGCGCAGACCGCGGCGACCCAGCAGACCAGTCTGGCGCCGCTGTTTTCCAATCTCGGCGTTGCCGCCGGCATCAGCGGCCTGTCGCCGCAGCTTCAGCAGGCCGTGGCGCAGGTGCTGGCGCAACAGACCAGCCTCGACCCAAATTTGACCGGCGAGGACATCAAGCAGGCGTTCCAGAGCTCCGGCCTCTTTCTGGAAGCTTCGCTGGCGGCCGGATCGGTTTCATCGTCCGGCACGCCGGATCTCAAGGCGGCGCTGATCGTGCTGCGCCAGGTGCTGACGACATCGCTCAATGCCGCGGCGCCGACGGCGCCGACGCCAAGCGTGCCGACCGCGACAGCCACAACGGTTCCGCAGGGCACGACCACAGTAACCGTCGTGCAGCCGCAGGGCACATCGCCAACGGTTCAAGTCTCGTCGCTGCCGGTCACGATGACGGCCGAGCCTGACATGGTCGCTACCGCATCGCCCGCGCTGGCGCCGCTGCTCACGGCCGAGGCCTTGGTGCTCAATGCTTCGGAAGGCGATACGCCGCAGCTTTCACAAGCGGTTTTCGAGTTCAGCGCCGCAAGCGCTGTCATTTCGTCCGCGACGACATCGGCGGATGCGGCTGCCCGCACGGCTGCAAGCAGCGCCGCCCTCAACCTGTTGCAGGAGGCCGTTCAGGCCGCTCCGCTGGGCGCAGCAAACCTGGCGGGGCTCGCGTCGGATAATGGGGCGATGCTGTCGCTGCTGCCGGTGGTGGCCGGCGCACGCATCGCTGGTATCGACGAGGCCGAATTTGCCCGCACCAATGTGCCGCCACCGCCGCTCAGTGGCGCGTTGCCTGCGGCGCAGCCGGTGATGCCGGCGACATTGGTGACGAATTCCTCGCCGGACGCGGCGATGCGCCATCTACTCACGGATACTGATGGGGCCATTGCGCGGCAAACGCTGTTGCAGGTCGCCTCGCTGCCGGACCAGGCCGGCTCGATGGTGGGCCGGATCGATCCAGCGGCGCCGCGATGGAATTTCGAAATCCCGTTTGCAACGCCGCAGGGAACGGCGATGGCGCAGTTCGAGATTTCGCGCGATGGCGGCGGCACCGAGACTGAAGCGGCCAAGCGGGTTTGGCGCGCGCGGTTCTCGCTCGATGTCGAACCGACAGGGCCGGTCCATGCGCTGGTCTCATTGAATGGTGACCGGACCTCGGTGCGGATGTGGGCGGAACGGCCGGCGACGGCCGATCAATTGCGCGCCGGGGTATCGCAGCTCAGTCAGGCGCTGAGCCGCGCGGACTTGCGGCCCGGCGATATCGTGATCCGCGACGGTGCACCGATGCAATCGACCGCCGCGCGCGCCGGGCATTTTCTGGACCGCGCGCTATGAGCGGAAACGCAAAGAACCAGCTTGCGGTCGCGCTGCATTACGATAAATCCGGCGCGCCGCGGGTTGTCGCCAAGGGCAGAGGGAGCATCGGCGAGAAGATCATCGAGGTCGCCAAGACCAACGGCGTTCCGATCGAGGAAAATGAAGTGCTGGCCGGCGCGCTGTCGCATGTCGAACTCGGCGACGAGATTCCGGCGGAGCTCTACAAGGCGGTGGCGGAGGTGCTGATCTTCGTGCTGCGGATGTCGGGGCGGGTGAGGTAGGGCATGATCCCGACCCGAAAGGGCCGCGTTAGCGCAAAGTGGAAACCGGTTTTCGGAATAGATCATGCCCAAACAAGAGATAAAGCGACGAGCCTGATTCAGCGAAGCTGAACCAGGCTCCAACATTTTCGAACGTCATCGTTTCACCACGATGTCGTTGATCTCTGCCGCATTCTCGTCATCACATTGGAATGTGCCGTGATCAATCGTCGTCATGCCCTCGGTCTTATTGCCGCCGCGGGTGTTCTGCCGTCGCGGAGTTTTGCCGACGTGGCGCAGCAGCGCAGCGAAATCCGCGAGGATCTCGCCAAGCGGTTTATCGACGAGGGAACGGCCGGGACCTTTGTCGGCTACAAGGTCGACGACTACCTGATCATCGCCAGCGACAAGGATCGGTCGGGTGAAGCAAGGTTGCCGGCCTCCACCTTCAAGGTG
This sequence comes from Bradyrhizobium canariense, assembly GCF_900105125.1. Classification (NCBI taxonomy): domain Bacteria; kingdom Pseudomonadati; phylum Pseudomonadota; class Alphaproteobacteria; order Hyphomicrobiales; family Nitrobacteraceae; genus Bradyrhizobium; species Bradyrhizobium canariense. The sequence continues at coordinate 705,642 of NZ_LT629750.1, forward strand.
CCGAATTCGCTGATCGCGCTGGAAACCGGCGTGGTGCAGGATCCGGACAAGGACGTCTTCAAGTGGGATGGCGTGAAGCGCAGCATCGAGGCGTGGAATCGTGATCACACCATGCGCTCGGCGATCGCCGCTTCCGCCGTGCCGGTCTATCAGGAGATTGCGCGGCGCATCGGGCAAGAGCGGATGCAGAAATATGTCGACCTGTTCGACTACGGCAACCACAACATCGGCGGCGGCATCGATCAGTTCTGGCTGACCGGCGATTTGCGGATCGATCCCGTGCAGCAGATCGATTTCCTCGATCGGCTGCGTCGCGGCGTGCTGCCGGTCTCGAAACGAAGCCAGGATCTGGTGTGCGACATCCTCCCGGTCACAAAAGTGGGCGACGCCACCATCCGGGCCAAGAGCGGCCTGTTGGGCGCGGAGACCGGCAAGCCGTCGCTCGGCTGGATGGTGGGTTGGGTCGAGAAGGGCACCACGCCGACCGTGTTCGCGCTGAACATGGACTGCCCGGAGCCGCGTCATATCGCCGATCGCATGACGCTGACGCAGACGTGCCTGCGCGACATCGGCGCGATCTAATGCTCAATGTCCGTCATGGCCGGGCTTGACCCGGCCATCCACGTCTTTGCGGCTTGCGGAGAGAAGACGTGGATGCCCGGGATAAAACCGGGCATGACAGTGGAGAGACCTCAAAGCGTTTTCAGACGGTTGTTCAAACGCTAAAATTTTTCCCGATGCGGCCGAGATGGGTGAAGCTGAAACCGGCGCTGTATTTCATGCCGTAGCCGAGCGCGCGGTCGATGCCGATATGGGCGAGCCAGATCAGCGCGATCGAAAGCGTGAGCGGCGAGGCCAGGGCAAAGCCCGTGGTCATCAGGGTCATCGGCGCCATGTAGCTGTGCATGGTGTTATAGATCATGGCGCCGAATTTCGGCCCTGAGAGATAGGCCGCAAAGCTCAGATCGGGCACCAGGAACAGGACCGCGTAAATCCACCACGATCCGCCCCAGACGGCGTAAAGCAGCGTCATCCCGATAAACAGCGTCAGCCCTTCCAGCCGCAGCATCGTGCGCAATCCGCCGGTGGCGGCGCCCGTGGCCTCGGTCGCGGTTGTTTCGCTCATGGCTCGGCTTCCCCCTGAATTGAGCTGCTATTGTAGCCCAGTGTCGTCCTCGGGCGTATGAAGTTCGTGTCCGAAAAGCCGGTTTCCGGTTCGGAAAAGGGCGTGTTAGAAGGCAAAAAACCCCAGCGGGAAATGCAGACATGAAAGATATCCTTGATACCCTTGAGGAACGGCGCGCCGGCGCCAAGCTCGGTGGCGGCGAAAAGCGCATCGAAGCGCAGCACGCCCGCGGCAAGCTGACCGCGCGGGAGCGCATCGAGCTGTTGCTCGACAAGGGCTCGTTCGAGGAGTTCGACATGTTCGTCGAGCATCGCTCGGTGGAATTCGGCATGGACAAATCCAGGGTACCCGGCGACGGCGTGGTCACCGGCTGGGGCACCGTGAACGGCCGCAAGACGTTTGTCTTCGCCAAGGATTTTACCGTATTCGGCGGCTCGCTGTCGGAAACCCACGCCCAGAAAATCGTCAAGATCCAGGACATGGCGATGAAGGCGAGGGCGCCGATCATCGGGCTTTACGACGCGGGCGGCGCGCGCATCCAGGAAGGCGTAGCTGCCCTGGCCGGTTATTCCTATGTGTTCCGCCGCAACGTGATTGCGTCGGGCGTGATCCCGCAGATCTCCGTCATCATGGGGCCGTGCGCCGGCGGTGACGTCTATTCGCCTGCGATGACCGACTTCATCTTCATGGTGAAGAACACCAGCTACATGTTCGTCACCGGTCCTGATGTGGTGAAGACTGTCACCAACGAGGTGGTCACGGCGGAAGAACTCGGCGGCGCCTCGGTGCACGCCACGCGTTCCTCGATCGCCGACGGCGCGTTCGAAAACGACGTCGAGACGCTGTTGCAGATGCGCCGGCTGATCGACTTTTTGCCTTCCAACAATACCGACGGCGTGCCGGAATGGCCGAGTTTCGACGACATCGGGCGCGTGGAGATGTCGCTGGATACGCTGATCCCCGACAATCCGAACAAGCCCTACGACATGAAGGAGCTGATCCTGAAAGTCGTGGACGAGGGCGACTTCTTTGAAATCTCCGAGACGTTTGCCAAGAACATCGTCACCGGTTTCGGCCGCATCGCCGGCCGCACGGTCGGCTTCGTCGCCAACCAGCCGATGGTGCTGGCGGGTGTGCTCGACAGCGACGCCTCGCGCAAGGCGGCACGCTTCGTGCGCTTCTGCGACGCCTTCAATATTCCGATCGTGACCTTCGTCGACGTGCCGGGCTTCCTGCCGGGCACCGCGCAGGAATATGGCGGGCTGATCAAGCACGGCGCCAAGCTGCTGTTCGCCTATTCGCAATGCACGGTGCCCCTGGTCACGGTGATCACGCGCAAGGCTTATGGCGGCGCGTTCGACGTGATGGCGTCAAAGGAAATCGGCGCCGACATGAATTATGCATGGCCGACGGCGCAGATCGCCGTGATGGGAGCCAAGGGTGCGGTGGAGATCATCTTCCGCGGCGACATCGGCGACACCGAGGCGATCGCCGCGCGCACCAAGGAATACGAAGACCGCTTCCTGTCGCCCTTCATCGCCGCCGAGCGCGGCTATATCGACGACGTCATCATGCCGCATTCGACCAGGCGAAGGGTCGCGCGGGCACTGGCGATGCTGAAAGACAAGAAGGTGGAAATGCCCGAGAAGAAGCACGACAATTTGCCGTTGTGATGGAAAGCCCCCGTCGTAGCTTCGCTTAATGACTAAGCCAAATATTGCGCAATCATTCGTTGTAAAATAGCTGCAGACAGCTACAGTGCGTGCATTGGCTGGGGGGCCAACCGATGCACTACAAGCTATACAGGTACACGCTGACCAAGATCGTCGGGGAAAAAGAGCGCGAGATTCACCCCGATCATCACTTCAAGTTGTTTCAGCGTTCGAGAGGAACTGACGCGTATGGTGAGCTAGCGGAATATCGCGGGAAGCGCGATAGCGTGCTGATGTTCGTGCGCGAATACCGATCAGATTTCGTTGGCCTAATTGGTCGTCATTCAACTGAAAGAGAAGTGACAAGTTACGACGCCAACGAAGATGAAACATATCAAATAGAGGTTGACGACGACGATTATCCGAATGCGGCGTTCGTCTGTCTGCCGCGCCTACGCATGATTGCTTGTTCTGACAGTAACCAGGTGCGGGCCGATAGTGCAATGTCGAGACTCCATCAAATTCTGGTGCATCGACATCGAGCTTTTTTTGTCGTCGAGCCAATAAAAGAAACATTTGATCTTCGAAAAGCTATCAATCGGTTTCGGTTGATTGAGGTGACGTTCGACATTTTTCCGGTAAATCCGCACACGGGAGATCTCGGCTTAAAGCTCGATGAAAGCCGTAAGCTCGACCACATAAAGAAAATCAGCGGAAAGGCGACAGCGCCTTCCTCTGAGCCGATGACGTTGGAAGGAGGGTTCCTCACATCGGTGCAGCAACTGCAACAGAGTGGGCACGCAAAGGTTGGATTTGTTGGTCGAACTGATGAAGGGACCGAAGTGAAAGTGCCAAAGCCGGGAAGAACAACGGAATTGGCGGTGGATGAAGAGGACTCGGTGCGCGACGAAAGCGTTGGGGTACGAATTAATGTGCCAGAAAAGTTAGCTTATCCATTCAATCAGGCCTACGTCACGCGGATTCGAAAAATCGCGCGTCAATTTGAATCTTCTGGCGTGGATGATGAGGATGGATAGATGTCCGAATTTTTGGTCTGTGCTGGCCGAGGCCTTGGGATTATCCGCTTCGCGGCGTGGATTTTTAGCCTATGTTCCGTGGTGGTTATTTATCTGTTGCGCTTTGCCAATTGGCGTCGTGTTCCTCGTGAGGAGTTCTCTACGGCCCCAAATAACGGACGGCAGCATTGCGACGGTGCTCTCTGCCATCGCAGTCGTTGCGGGGTTTTTCGGCTCGGTGTCTGTCGCGACGATTGGTCAAGTGCAGCGGATGGTCGCTGAATATCCATTCTCCAGCTATCTTCGCGACGAAAAGCTATTTGATCAATTTTTGTTCTGGCCGCAATTTACTCTCTTACTCCAAATTGCTCTGTTACTTGCATCGGCTGGCATGGCCGCTCTCACTCGGTTGTTCGACTGCGATTATCTCAACCAATATCTTATAGTGGTAGATGTTGGGCTGCTCATTTACGTTTGTACAAAAACTTGGAAACTAGTTGATCTTATGCGGCAGCTAACGTGGCACTACGAGCAATACAATCGTTTGTACAAAGAATACCAATCTGGGAAAACGGAGCAAGCGTAGCCGGATGAGCGAGGCGATATCTGGAGCTGCGAAAGAACAGGGCAAGCGTCGTAGGGTAGGTTAGACGAAGCCGTAACCCGCCATTTTCGTTCCGCGCGATCGGCGGTAGGTTACGGCTTCCGCCTTCGCTCTTCGAGTTACGGCGGAGAAGTCGCCCAATCCGCTCCACGAGCTTGTATCTTATGACTGAAGACGATCCGACCGACGAGATTTCAGAAATCGAGGAGCGGATCGAGGCATTTGCTGAGGCCGCCGAACGATGCCGGAAGTTCATTCTGGCGTCCAAGGCTGCGATCGTCAGTGGCGTCGCCTTGCTGCTCGTCGCGATGCTTGGCCTGTTCGGGGCCGGCCAGTCCGCCGCGCTCGGATCGATTGCCTTGATGCTCGGCGGAATCGTGTCGCTCGGATCGAATGTCAGTACGTTGCGGCAGACTGACGCTGCCATCAACGCCGCCGAGGCGCGCCGTTCGGACCTGATCAGCAGGATCGGCCTTCGCGTAGTTCGCGATGCGCCGGTTAAGCTGATCTGACGAGTCTCACACGTTGCTTCGCTCATGCGCGCTACTCGCTGGCTGGTCAGCGCGGGGCGGGCCAGGCGACTTGTCCGCCGTAACTCGAAGAGCGAAGGCGGAAGCCATAACCCGCCGAGTGTTGTTGAGATTTTGGCGGATTACGCTACGCTGATCCGCCATACGGAGCTTGCGAACAAAAATAACGACCAGGGAGCCGATCCGATGCCCCGCCATCCTGATTTCGTGCCTCAAGGTGTGATCCCGGCGGTACTGCTACCCTTCCACGGCGATCTGTCGATCGACGAGGCGAGTTTCCGGGCTCACTTGCGCGATGTCGCTGATGTGCAAGGACTGTCGGCGATCACAGTCAACGCCCATTCGACCGAGGTTGCCTCGTGCACCCCGGAAGAGCAGCGTCGCGTCATGGAGATCGCGGGCGAAGAAGTCGGCGACAGATTGCCTGTTATTCACGGGGTCTGGGCGGACGGCAGTCTGGAGGCGGCGCGGATCGCGCGCCAGGCTCAGGCCGGCGGGGCTTCGGCGCTGCTGGTTTTCCCGCCGGGTCCCTTCGCGCTCGGCCAGTCGGCGGAGATGGCGCTGGCCCATTTCAAGACCATCGCGGACGCGACCGATCTGCCGTTGATCGTGTTTCAATATCCCCTGGCCACGGGCCAAGGCTATCCGGCGGTGACGCTGGAGCGGTTGTTCGACGAAGTGCCAACCATTCGAGCCATCAAGGACTGGACGCCGCTCGTGCCGCAGCATGAGAGCCAGATACGCGCGTTGCAGGGGCGCAGGCGTCCGATCAACGTGCTCACAACCAACAGCGCGTGGCTGTTGAGTTCGCTGGTGCTCGGCTGCAATGGCTTGCTTTCCGGCAGCGGCAGCGTGATTGCCGACCTCCAGGCAAAACTCTATCGCGCCGTAAAGGCCAACGATCTCGCGGAAGCCCGCCGGCTGAACGACCGGATTTATCCTCTTGCCCGCGTATTCTACGCCGATCCCTTTGTCGACATGCACAACCGCATGAAGGAAGCGCTGGTGCTGCTCGGCAAGCTGCCGCGCGCAGTGGTGCGGCCGCCTTTGGTCAAGATATCAGACGCGGAAGTTGCGCGGATCCGGGACGCGCTGATCGAGGCGGGGCTGCTCGGCACCCAAGCGGCGCTCGGACGCAACGCCGCATAGGGTCGTTAGCGTAGGGTGGGTTAGCGTAGCGTAACCCACCGAAGTGTTTATGTACGGTGCTTCCGTTGGTGGGTTACGGCTTCGCCTAACCCACCCTACGAAGAGCGATGAACATAGAGGGAAGAAAAAATGCCCACAGCCTATTTCGTCGTCCGCGCCACCGTCTCCGATCCCGCCAAACGCAAGGCCTTTGACACCTGGTACAGCCGCGAGCATTTGCCGGACGCGACAAAATCGTTTGGCGTGACCAAGGCGTGGCGGTGCTGGAGCCTCACCGATCCCAGTCAGCATGAGGCGACGTATCAGTTCGCTGGCGAAGCCTCGCTGGATCGCGCGATAAATGGCGCGGACATGAAGCGGCTGGTCGCTGATTTCAATCGCGACTGGCCGGATGTCACGCGCACGCGCGAGAGCTTTGTGCTCGCGGAAGAATTTGCGGCCTGAACATTCATTAGCGCGTGAACAGAAGCGCCAGATTCGGACACGCATCATTGCATCGGCGCGAAATTTCGCCCACGGCAAGCGGTCTTTCCCAAGGTGATTTCTGGCCTGCGGAGACCCATCGCGATCCAAGCGGCGATAAGCCTCAACATGAACTTGCCAGAGTGACCATCATAGTTCGGCAAGTCATCAGCAAGCTCGACGCCGTCTCGTCGGTCTTGTGTCATGACCCGCATTTCAAGGGGCGGCGCGCCTGCCGGAAAGCGGTTCCGGTACATCGTCAGCCAATGTCCCTTGGTAAAGTCGAGGAACATGCCCGAATTGCAACATGTGGCAATGACCCGGCGGGTCGGGGAATCAGGCTTGAGCCGGTGCTCTTCAAGATACTCCTGCCCTGTCACACATTGCACTCGATCCTTTCGATATAGGACGTAGTCTGTTCCACCGTCGGGATTGAGCACGGGTGGCGCGGAAGGCAGTTGTTCGAAGCGACTTCCGGCTTCTTGGCAACTCGCGCAATAGCAGGAGGCGGTCAGAATCGGCCGGCCGATTGCCTCCAACTTCACCTTGCCGCATCGGCATTGAAACGAGCGCGCTTTGATGCGGCAATTGCGCATCAGAGAATCCATAACCGCAACAGGGAGTATGGATTCCGGGCCTGCGCCGAGAGGCGCATCCCGGAATGACGAACGGGAGTTTGCCTGTTCTCGGTCCGCATGAACCAATTCTCGTCCCGCCGCGACCAAGAGAGCCGATGGTGGCGAGAAGGGGATTTCATGAACAGATGGTTTGGTGCGGTGGCGATCTTGTTCGCCGCCGGTCCGGCGTTCGCGGCTGACGTTGCGACCTGCACGCTCAGCGCGGACAAGAAGACGGTTACGGTGACCGCGAACAATCCCTATGCGCAGGTGATGGCCTGCGAGGTGAACCGCAACATGGCGATCCCTGATGGTTTTGCCACGGTGGTTTGCGTCAAGCCGGTGCCCGCAGGCGCAAAGGATTTCGTGATGTGCACCCACGTCGCGGCCGAAGGTCATTCCTACACCCGCGTGAAGGATGCCGACCTGAACTGTCCCGATCCATCGGCGCCGCCGGCCGCGACCAAGGCCGACACCACCAAGGATGATGTTGACAGTGACGATGATGATGACGCCAAGGCTAACGAGATGACGAAGCAGATGCTGAAGCAGGGGCAGGAGTTTCTCGACCGGCAGAAACAGAAATAGGTGCTCCCAGACATCAGTGTCGTTCCAGCGTTGTCGCCTGCGCGTCACAAACCTGCGCCGCGGTTCAGCGAACATTCATGTCGGCGCAGCGAAACTCCCCTTCGTTGATTCAACTTTGTGCGAAGGGAGAACAGATGGAGCGCCGAGAATTTCTAAAACTCGCCTTTGGCGTAGCCGGAGTGGCAGCGGGCGCGACAGCGCTTGCTGCGGGTGCGAACGCTGTGCCGTTATCGCCGATTTCACCGGTGCAGGGCCTCGTGCCTGCGCGTGGCGAAAACACAGAATCTGCGGTAGTGACGCAAGCTGACGTCGATCATCTGAAGCCGGAGCAGGTCCGCTGGGGCCATCACTGGCACAGGCATTGGCATCGTCGTCATTGGGGCTGGCATCGTCATCACTGGCACCGCCGCCGCTGGTAAGGCCGATCGTTTGGCGTTACCGGCCTGCCATGTTGTTTGCGTAAATGATTGTGCCGCGTCGCGGCGAAACCAGAGGAAAGGAAACATCCATGAGACTGCTTGCTGCTTCCGCGTTTGCCATCGGCCTCGGCTCGATGAGCGTCTCCGCCCAGGCCATGCCGATTGCTCCGGTTGACAAGCCCGTTTCGAACGAAATCACGCGCGTCGCGCAGGGCTGCGGCCCCGGCATGCATCGCGGCCCGGCCGGCATGTGCCGCCCGCTGTTTACCTGCCCTCCCGGCTGGCACACCGGGCCGTACGGCAAGAAGTGCTTCAGGAACTGACGCTAGAGCATGATCCGGAAAAGTGGAAACCAGTTTTCCGAAAAGATCATGCTCAAACAAAAAGATAACACCTAGAGCATGATTCAACTCAGTTGAATCATGCTCTAGCTGGGGCAGGGGCCGCAGTATCGGTCCCTGTTTCCGCTCCTGCTCTCACATAATTTTCGAGAAGCGGGCGTCGGCTCGCTGAATTTTTTCAGGGGATCGAGACGCGCTATTCGTTCTCGCCGAACAGGGCGGCAAACCGCTTCTCGCCATTACGGGTAAAATTGACGACACGGCTGCCGGGCGTGGCATCGCGCGCGGCCCATTTCAATTCCGTGAACCTGTTCAGGATCGCAGCGCCGAGCGTGCCGGCGAGATGATGACGCCGCTCGCTCCAGTCGAGGCAGCTCTTGCACAGCGGGCGGCGCGGGTGGGCGAGGGCCTCGGTCGATATCTGCAGGCTCTCGCTCAGGAAGCGTTCGCCCTCAGTGGTCAATTCGATATCCTGTTTGCGCTGGCGCAGCAGCCGTTGCTTCTTCATGCTGTCGAGCATCTGCACGCCGAGATCGCCGGCGAGATGATCGTAGCAGACCCGCGCACGGCGCAGCGCCGGATCCTTCGGCCCGGTGCGTACCCGCAAATGGCCGGCGCGCGCGGCAAGGCCCTCCAGCCCCTCCAGCACAGCGGCCACATCGGGGCCGGTGAGGCGATAATAGCGGTGGCGGCCCTGCTTCTCCTGCTCGATCAGCCCGCCGGCCTCGAGCTTCGAAAGGTGCGAACTCGCGGTCTGCGGCGTGACGCCAGCCTGGTGCGCCAGTTCGCTTGCGGTCAGCGCGCGGCCGGTCATCAGCGCCGTCAGCATATTGGAGCGCGCGGGATCGCCGACCAGCGAGGCGACCATGGCGATATCGGGACCTGCTTTCATAGTTCGATGATAGCCGAAGCGTTAGCGTCGATCAAGCGTCTATTCTCTCCACTGTCAGCAACGCCGGAGGTTCCCGTGGCCATCACCGTTTTCATCCGCTACCAGATCGATCCATTCAAACGCACGATGTTTGAAGAATATGCCAAACGCTGGCTCACCATCATTCCAAAGGCGGGCGGCGATCTCCAGGGCTACTGGATGCCGCATGAGGGCACCAACAACATTGCGTTCGCGCTGATCTCGTTCGAGAATCTCGCAGCCTATGAGAGCTATCGGGCGCGGCTGCGCACCGACAGCGACGGCGTTGCCAATTTCAATTTCGCCGAGGAACACCAATTTATTCTGGCGGAAGAGCGAACCTTTCTGCGTAAGGTGGCATTATAGGCCATCGCGGCGGGGGCTACCTCGATCCGCAAGGGAGGAAGAAATGATCGCCGTCATCTTCGAAGTCTGGCCGAAGCCGGAATATAAACAGGACTATCTCGACCTTGCTGGCCAACTGAAGCCGATCCTTGAGATTATCGACGGCTTCATCTCTGTCGAGCGGTTTGAAAGCTTGACCGAGAAGGGCAAGATCCTGTCGTTGTCGATCTTCCGCGATGAGGCCGCTGTCGAGGCGTGGCGCAACGTGGCAGAGCATCGCAGGAGCCAGGCTAAAGGGCGGGCGAAGATTTTCGAGAATTACCGTCTGCGCATTGCCGGTGTGATCCGCGACTACGGCATGAACGATCGTGCGCAGGCGCCGAAGGATAGCCGCGCCATTCACGCCTGACGCCAATGCTCGCGCGGTTTCGTTGCGTAGAAAAAGAAGGAAAAAGATGATGCCGGTAACAGCAGCAGATAAACGAAAAGCTTTTCACAAGATGCACGAGTCCGGATGCTTCGTGCTGCCCAATCCCTGGGATATCGGCAGCGCACGCGCGCTGCAGCATCTCGGCTTCAAGGCGATCGCCTCCACCAGCGCGGGCTTTGCGTGGTCGATCGGCAAGGCCGATAACCATGTGACGGTCGATGACGTCTGCGATCATCTCGCAGAGCTGAACGGCGCGGTCGATCTGCCTGTCAACGCGGACTTCGAAGGCGGCTTTGCCGATGAGCCGGAAGGCGTCGCGGCCAATGTCGCGCGCGCGGTCAAAACCGGCGTCGCGGGGTTGTCGATCGAAGACTCCACCGGCGACAAGGCCAGGCCGCTCTACGAGCGAAGCCTGGCTATCGAGCGCATCAAGGCGGCGCGCAAGGCAATCGACGCGGATAAAAGCGGCGTGCTGCTCACCGGGCGCTGCGAGGCGTTCCTGTGGGGACAGGCCGATCTGAACCTGGTGATCGATCGGCTGAAAGCCTATTCGGAAGCCGGAGCCGGCTGTCTCTACGCGCCCGGCATCAAGACCAAAGAAGAGATCACGGCCATCGTGAAGGCCGTGCAGCCGAAGCCGGTCAATCTCCTGATCGGCGCGTCCGGTCTTTCGGTCAAGCAGGCCGAGGATCTCGGCGTCCGCCGGATCAGCGTCGGCGGCTCGTTGGCGCGCACGGCGTGGGCCGGTTTCATGCGGTCGGCGCGCGAGATCGCGGAGAAGGGGACGTTCACCGAGCTCGCCAATGGCTATCCCGGCGGCGAATTGAACAAGATGTTCGGCTGAAACTCCGCAGAGAAAAACGCAGCGGGCAATCGATGCCCGCTGCGCTCAAGTCCATATCGCAACGGTCTTAGCGGTTATCGTTGTTCTGGCCCGCCGAAGGATTAGCCGATCGATCGAGTTCCGAGCCGGTCGGGCCGGACGTCGGCGGCGTCGGACGGTTGGTCGCAGCACCCGTGGTCACGCCAGGCTGGCTATTCGGCTGGCTGTTCGCATGGGGCGTCACGTCGCGCATGCCCGCAGGCGCCGGCGGCGGAGCCGTCTGGGTCTGCGCGGTTTGCGCCGGCGGCGCGGTGCTGGCCTGATTGATACTGGTGTTGTTCAAGCCATAGAACACGGCGCCCAAAATCACCGCGATCCCGATCGCAAACAGCGCAATTCTGCCGCTGCCGGCCGGGCCTTCCGCGAGTTCGGGATCGGGCTGCAATTCGTTGTCGAGTGGGGCCGGGCTACCAATGTCGTCGCCGGCAAGGTTCGGGCGATATGGATCGTTCGAAGAACGATAGGGATCGTTCGGCATGCGTTGATTGGCCATGAATGGTTCCTCCGTTAGACCTATGACAATGGCTGTCGCCCCTCCGAGGTTCCGGGAATCCGCCCATTTATGAACCGGTCGATCCGGCTGTGGATAATTCGAGGGCCTGTTCAGGTTGGAACCCGCGCCGTAAGTTCCGTGGCCATGACCTCATGAGGTTGCGATGCGAAGCCTGCCGCCGAGCGATATCGTCCTGTATGCGCTGTCGCTGGTGGCGCTCGCGGCGCAGGCGATGACGGCGGCCCTTGCCGCGGGCCGGCGCAGCATGGATTGGGTCGGCGTATGCCTGCTGGGCTGCATCACCGCGCTCGGCGGCAGCACCATCCGCGATGTCCTGCTTGGACACTATCCGCTGCTGTGGGTGCAGAACCCGTCATACCTCGCGCTGACGGCAGGTGCGGCTTTCGTGACCATCCTGACCGCGCGCGTGGTCCACCGGCTCAATCTGGCGTTTCTGGTCCTCGACGCCATCGGCCTCGTGGTCTTCACCATGGCCGGCTGCGATGTCGCCTGGCAGATGAATGACGCGCTGCCGATCGTGATTGTCGCGGGGATGATCACCGGCTGCGCCGGTGGCGTGCTGCGTGACATCCTCTGCAATGACGTGCCGCTGTTGTTTCGCTCCGAGCTCTACGCCAGCGTTTCCGCCGTCACCGGTCTGTTTTACGCCACCGCGTTCGGCCTGAAACTGAATGACGAAACCTGGACGGCGCTAACGTTCGTCCTCGGCCTGTCGTTTCGGCTGTTGGCGATCCGCTACAAATGGGAAATGCCGAAATTCGTCTTCAACGAGGACGGGCGTTAAGCGAGGCGCAAAATCTCATTGCTGTTTGCGCGCCTTCGCGACTTGGGCCGGCGTCACCGCGGGCGAGGCGTTGCCCCACGAATTCCTGATATAGGTCGCGACATCAGCGATCTCCTGATCGGACAATTTTTCGCTGTAGGCCGGCATCGATCCGCTGTTGGGCGCGCGCGGCGTCGTCACGGTCTCCGCGCCGTCCAGGATAATGCGCAGCGTGCTGGAGGGATCGGCGGATTGCAGGTTGGCGTTGCCAGGCAGCGGCGGATAAATCCGCGGCGCGCCGCTTCCATCCATCTCATGGCAGGCGATGCAAGCGCCTCTGTAGATTTTCTGCCCGTCAGCCATTTGCGTCGGAGGAGGCGGGGCGACAACAGGCTCAGGCGCGCGCGCCCGCAAATCCTTGAGATAGACGGCCATGGCGTGGACGTCGGCATCGCTCATCTTCGAGGTCGAATTGACGACAACTTCGGCCATCAATCCATCGGCGTGGCTGCGGCCGTTGCGGCCGCTTTGCAGATATTCGGTGATGTCGTCGACGCTCCACGATTTGAGCCCACCGCGCTCGGCGCCGTCGAGCCGCGGCGCGAACCAGCCCGCGACCGGCGCGCCGCCATAGGCCCGGCCGCGTTTGTTGGCGCCGAACAGGTTCTTAGGCGTGTGGCATGCGCCGCAATGCGCCGCGCCCCTGACCAGATAGGCGCCGCGATTCCATTCCGCGCTCTTGTCCGGCTTTGGCACAAAGGTACGAGGCCGGAAGAACAGCCAGTCCCAGGCGCGCATGACCACGCGGTGGTTCAACGGCCAGCGTAATTCCGGCGGCGGCCGCGTATTGCGGAACGGTGTGAGCGTCGCAAGGTAGGCGCGGATCGCCAGCACGTCGTCGCGGGTGATCCTCGTGAAATTCGGATAGGGAAACGCTGGATAATAGCGCAAACCATTGGGTGCGATGCCCTCGTGCAGGGCGCGGTAGAAGTCGTCATCGCTCCAGCCGCCGAGGCCGGTATCTCGATCCGGTGTCAGGTTTGGCGAATAAATTGCCCCGAATGGGGTGTCGATGCGTTTTCCCCCCGCGAACGGCTTTGAGGGATCGGCGGTGTGGCAGCTTGCGCAATCGGCCGCTTCCGTCAGCGCCTTGCCGCGGGCGATGATCTCCGGCGAGGGCTGCGCCTTGGTCTGGCCGCCGACGAATGCGGTGCACAAAAACAGGACCGCGAGAATCGCCCGCGCTGCGTAATATCGTCTCGGCACTAATTGCTCTCCCACACCATTATATCGTGAAACCCAGGAGAACGACTACGCCACGCCATTTCGCGATTGGGCTGTTCAACGACACAAACCGAAAAAACCCTCGGGTATTCCCGGCACGAAATTGCGATCTGCAAAAGGCGAGGCTCGGCTATCGATATTTGTGGTGCGCTTGGCTCAAGAACCGACATAGACTGGTTCTAACGACTTTAGATGCCTAGATAAAAGAGCCGGCCGGCTGTTCGCCATCCGGTAGAAGAGGGTGGAATGGGAATCAATCAGGGTCCGATCAGTCTCGATCAGAAATACACCCAGGGCTCCGGTCATGTCTTCCTGACCGGTATCCAGGCGCTGGTCCGGCTCCCGATGGCGCAGATCCGCCGCGATCGCGCCGCCGGCCTCAACACCGCAGGCTTCATCTCGGGCTACCGCGGTTCGCCGCTGGGCGGTTACGATCAGCAGCTGTTCGCCGCGCGAAAACACCTCGAACAATACAACATCAAGTTTCAGCCCGGCGTGAACGAGGATCTGGCCGCGACCGCGATCTGGGGCTCGCAGCAGCTTAATCTCTCGGCCGGCGCCAATCACGATGGTGTGGTTGGCATCTGGTATGGCAAGGGCCCTGGCGTCGACCGCTGTGGCGATGTGTTCCGCCACGGCAATGCCGCGGGCTCGGCGAAAAACGGCGGCGTGCTTTGCCTCGCCGGTGACGATCACGGCGCCAAATCCTCGACCGTGCCGCATCAGTCCGACCACGCCTTCATCTCCGCGCTGATGCCCTACCTCTATCCCTCCAGCATCCATGAAATGATCGAGATGGGCCTGTTGGGAATAGCGATGTCGCGCTATTCCGGCTGCTGGGTTGGCATGAAGGTGATCACCGAGACCGTGGAGACCACGGCGGAGATCGACCTCACCGACGAGATGAAGCCCTTCATCATTCCCACCGATTTCGAGATGCCGCCGGGCGGACTCAATCTGCGCTGGCCTGATGACCGCTACGACCAGGACCGGCGGTTGCAGGACTACAAGGGCTTTGCCGCGATCGCGTTCGCGCGCGCCAACAAGGTCAACCGGATCACGATGGATTCGCCCAATGCGCGGTTCGGCATCATGGCCTCGGGCAAGAGCTATGAGGACATCCGGCAGGCGCTGCGGGAACTCGGCATCACGCCGGAAGTCGCCGCCAAGATCGGACTTAGGCTCTACAAGATCGGCATGCCCTGGCCGCTGGAGCCGCAAGGGGTGCGCGAATTCGCTGTCGGACTCGAAGAGATATTCATCATCGAAGAGCGCCGCGAGATCGTCGAAAATCAAGTGAAGCAGGAGCTGTTCAACTGGCGCGACGATGTGCGCCCGCGCATCGTCGGCAAGATGGACGACCACGACAAGCGCTTCCTGCCCTTCGCCGAAGAGCTGAGCGTGGCGTCGCTGGCAAGCTCGCTGACCGAGCGGCTGCTGCGGCTCAATCTCAATCCCGAAATCGCCGCCATGCTGCGCGCCAAGGCCGACTGGTTCAACGGCCGGCAGGCGAGCCAGATGCAGGCGGTGGCGCCGATTACACGCACGCCGTATTTCTGTTCGGGCTGCCCGCACAACACCTCCACCAAGGTGCCGGAAGGCAGCCGCGCCTTTGCCGGCATCGGCTGTCACTTCATGGCGTTGTGGATGGACCGCAACACCGAGACCTTCACCCATATGGGCGGCGAGGGCGTGCCCTGGGTCGGCGTCGCGCCGTTCACCAAGGAAGAGCACGTGTTCGCCAATCTCGGCGACGGCACCTACTTCCATTCCGGCAGCCTCGCGATCCGTCAGGCCGTCGCCTCCAAAGCCAACATCACCTACAAGATCCTCTATAACGACGCGACCGCGATGACCGGCGGCCAGCATGTCGACGGCGAATTGTCGCCGCAGCAGATCACCTTCCAGCTCCACTCCGAAGGCATCCGCGACATCTATCTGGTGTCGGAGAATCCCGACGCCTATCCGGCCTCCGATATCGCGCCCGGCACCAAGACCGCGCATCGCGATGAGCTCGATGCCGTGATGAAGACGTTGCGCAAGGTGAAGGGTGCGTCTGCGATCGTGTTCGTGCAGACCTGCGCGGCCGAAAAGCGCCGCCGCCGCAAACGCGGCACGATGGAGGATCCGCAACGCCGTGTGCTCATCAACCCCGCGGTGTGCGAAGGTTGCGGCGATTGTTCGGTGCAGTCGAACTGTATTTCGGTCGAGCCGCTGGAAACCGAGCTGGGGCGCAAGCGCACCATCAATCAGTCGAGCTGCAACAAGGATTATTCCTGCCTCAAGGGCTTTTGTCCGTCCTTTGTCACGGTCGACGGCGGCAAGCTTCGTCGCCGCGCACCCGCGGACCTGGGTGCTATCGGCGATCTGCCGGAGCCGGCATCACGGCCCTCGCTGGATCGGCCCTATAACGTCGCGGTCGGCGGCGTCGGCGGCACCGGCGTGCTCACCATCGGCGCACTGCTCGGCATGGCCGCCCACATCGAGGGCAAGGCCAGCATGATTCTGGACATGTCGGGCCTCGCACAAAAGGGCGGCGCGGTACTGAGCCACGTCCGGCTGTCGGAGCATACCGCCGACGTCACCTGTTCGCGCATCGTCACCGGCACCGCCGATCTCGTGCTGGCGGCGGATGAAGTGGTGGCGGCCGCCAAGGAGACCATGACGCTCTGCGAATCCGGCCGCACCACCGGCGTCATCAACACCCATCTCATTCCGATCGCGGATTTCATCCTGAACCGCGACTTCAATTTCCAGGCCCGCAAAGTCAATCACGTGCTGGAAACAGCGCTCCGCAAGGATTCCTCGTTCTTCGATTTCACCAAACCGGCCGAACTCCTGCTCGGCGATTCCATCGCCACCAACATGATGATGATGGGCTACGCCTATCAGAAGGGGCTGTTGCCGCTCTCGGCCAAGGCGATCGAGCAGGCGATCGAGGTCAATGGCGTCGCGGTCAAGATGAACACGCAGGCCTTCCAGCTCGGGCGTTTGGCCGCTGTCGATCCCGCGCGATTGGCGGCGATGATGAAGGGGCAGGACGAGACGGTCGCGCCGAAGACGCTGGAGGCGATGTCGCTTGACGAGATCGTCGCGCATCGCAGCGCGCTGCTGACCGATTATCAGAACGCAAAGCTCGCCGGGCGTTACCGCGATCTGGTGACGAAGGTGCGTAACGCGGCTACCGATCGCGGTTTTGGCGACGAGTTGCCGCGCGCGGTCGCGATCAACTACGCCAAGCTGCTCGCCTACAAGGACGAATACGAGGTGGCGCGGCTCTACACCGATGGCAGGTTTGAAAAGCAGATCCGTGATCAGTTCGACGGCGACTTCAAGATCAGTTTTAATCTCGCACCGCCAATGCTCGGCGGCGGCACCGACGCATTGGGCCGGCCGAAGAAGCGCGCATTCGGTGCGTGGATGATGCCGGTGTTCAAGGTTCTCGCTGGTCTGCGTGGCTTTCGCGGCACGGCGTTTGATATCTTCGGTCGCGGCGCCGACCGCAAGCTCGAACGCGATCTGATCGCGGCCTACGAGAAAGACGTCGCAACCACGCTCGGCGCGCTTTCGCCGGTCACGCTCGATACCGCGGTCGAACTGCTGTCGCTGCCCGATCGCATCAGGGGCTATGGGCCGGTGAAAGAGAAAGCGGCCAGGGAAGCGCAAACCCGGCACGCACAGCTCGTTGCCGATCTGGTCAGCCCGCCGCCCGCGCCGAGGCAGATCGCGGCGGAGTAGGCGCTCGCGTGGTCGCGTAGGGTGGGTTAGCGCGGCGTAACCCGCCTTCTTTGTGTATCATTCTGAAATTGGTGGGCAACGCCTTCGGCTAACCACCCTACGGCGCTCAAAATGCGGCCAGTGAAATAGGGCTTTTCATCAAAGCTCGTCATGCCCGGGCTTGTCCCGGGCATCCCACGCCTTAATGCGCAGCCGAGAGAAAGACGTGGATGGCCGGGACAAGCCCGGCCATGACGAAAAAGGAATGATTTTTCGGTCGTTCCGTCCGTGTGTCCGGATCGGTCACTGGGCCATCTTGCATTCTGTCCCGACGGGGAATGCGGTCGCCGCGGGTACGGTCGCCAGCACCTCGTACCAGGCATGCGGCTCCGGCAGCTCGGCCTGTGTTCTGACCTTTACGACGTACAGATCATGCACGACCGCATGGTCGCTCGCGCGGAACTCGCCATCATGGGCGAAAAAATCGTTGAACTTGTGCCCGTCCAGGGCGTGGACGACCGCATCGGCATCCGTGGTCCCGGCGGTGCGGACGGCATTCAGCCATTGCGTCGTGGCCGAGTAATCAGCAGCTTGAGCTTCGGTCGGCCGGCGGCCGTCATGCGCCGCAGCGAACCGGTCAGACCATGCGCGGGCTGCGGCGTCGAGATTCCAGTACCAAGGCGTGGCTGCTACCACGCCGGCATAGCCGCCTTGCACCCGATCAACGTCGGACAGATAGAGCAGCGCCGTCGTCGTCACGGCCGGAAGCCCGGCCTTGGTCACGGCTGTCACGCCGGCATCGTCCTTCGCACCGGCGTCGATGACCGCCACCACCTCGGGTTTTAGGCCGCGTAATTCATCAAGAATGGTCGAGTAATCGCTCATAGTCGATGGCACAACAAAGGACTTCACGACCTGCCCGCCGTGCACCGTGATGAGCGCTGTCATGGTCGCGATGCCGGCGCGGCCAAAGCCGGTATCTTCTGAAACGAATGCCCAACGCTTGCCCTGCGCAGTCTGCGCAAGGTAATCGGCGGTCGTGGTTTCAATCGCCGGCAAGTCAAACGAGTAATGGTAGACGTAGCGGCTGCAGGCGCCCCGGGTGAGGGCGGGAGCGGCCGCCCCGGTGCTGATCGCCAATTTGTGCCGTTCGTTCGCCACCTTGGCGATGGCCAGCGCAATCGGCGAGTTCTGCACGTCCATGAGCAGGTCCGCACCCGCATCATAGGCCTGCGTTGCAAGCCCCGGCGCCTCCGCAGGCTTGTTATGGTCGTTCAAGGCATCGACAATCACCGGCCGGCCCAGAACCGTGCCGCCGAAATCCGCGACAGCCATGCGGGTTGCGTCCACTCCGCCGCGACCGGATCGTGCATCGTAAAGATCGTCGTCCAAATCCGAGATGACCGTGATGTGGACCGGTGCCTGGTCGGCAGCGTGCGCAACGCCCACGGAGGCAGCAAAACTGCATGTGGCGAGCAGCAGGACCTTTAATCTAGCGAGCATGAGACTGCATTCCGGTTATGACGAGGGATTTGGATAAGCAACCATTGGACTGTATCGGGCTGATGACGCCGGTCCATTCACATTCACGATGGTCAATCGCGGCCCTGACGCACGATCGAAACCGCAGCCAATTTGCCGTAGCCCTTCGTTGTATCGCGTCCATCATTTCGTCGAGGCATTGCTGATTTGCCCGACGGGCTGTTTTTTGATTTCGGTGTCCAGCCCAGCCTGAAAAATTTTTTGCTTGGCCGATGCCTAGAAACAGCGATAGGGCGAGTGAGTCCCGTCCTCACAAGAGGGGCGTATCGCGATCGTCACGGACGTTGGGTGCGGGATGCGGTGGATGCGGCGGCGCGCGAGAGACGAACGGCGCTGGTGCGGACGGTGAAGTCGTGTGGTCCTGACGCCCCGACGCTGGTGTCAAGTCGGTCGATGATGCCTGC
Source organism: Bradyrhizobium canariense (assembly GCF_900105125.1). Classification (NCBI taxonomy): domain Bacteria; kingdom Pseudomonadati; phylum Pseudomonadota; class Alphaproteobacteria; order Hyphomicrobiales; family Nitrobacteraceae; genus Bradyrhizobium; species Bradyrhizobium canariense. The sequence continues at coordinate 724,938 of NZ_LT629750.1, forward strand.
GCATCACGCAAGTGATGTCGCTTCGCATCACACCGATGACGGTGACAAGAAAGCCCGGTCACCGGGGAGAGCACGAAGCAAGCCGTTAAAACCATTGCGCAGGGAAGGCCGGACTGCTCCGGTGAACCTGTGGTGACTAACTCGTGTGCTTTCTACACTTTGCACGCGAGGCTACGGGTGCAGCGGGCACCCGGCTTTCCCTGCGCCCTCTGTTTTTTTGAGGGACATCGAGCTTGCACAACCCGGGCAAATCGTGCCGCGGGAATGTGGATGCACGTCATTCCGGGGCGATGCGGAGCATCGAACCCGGAATCCCGACATTACGGCGCGAGATTCCCCGATGCGCGATTGCGCATCTGAGGTCTGGTGCTGACGCACCATCCCGGAATGACGGTGTAAGCGAAAGCGCTGCGGTGCGCTGTGTCTCCCGCTTGAGTGCGGCTTCGTATTCCGTCTCGCCTGACGGAATATTTCGGCGCTTGCCAAGGCTGGCCCGACAGGCGAGAAAACCGCTGGGAATGAGAAACGCCAGCGGAGAACGATTTGACCATCAAGGGCAAAGCCTACATTGCCGGGATCTACGAGCATCCGACCCGGCACGCACCCGATAAATCCACCGCGCAGCTCCATGCCGAGGTCGCCAAGGGCGCATTGGAAGATGCCGGGCTGACCAAGGCCGATGTCGATGGCTATTTCTGCGCCGGCGACGCGCCCGGCGGCCTCTGGCCGATGGTCGATTACCTCGGCCTGAAAGTACGCCACGTCGATTCCACCGAGACCGGCGGCTGTTCCTATTTGATCCACCTCGGACATGCCGCCGAAGCGATTGCGGCGGGCAAGTGCTCGATCGCGCTGATCACGCTGGCGGGCAAGCCGCGCACTGGCGCGATGCCGCCGCGTGCGGCGGGCGCCGAGGCCGATTTTGAGGCTGCCTATGGCGCGACCACCCACAATGCCTACGGCATGTGTGCCATGCGCCACATGCACGACTACGGCACCACCAGCGAGCAGCTCGCCTGGATCAAGGTCGCGGCTTCCCATCACGCGCAATACAACCCGCACGCGATGCTGAAGGAGGTCGTCACCGTCGAGGACGTTCTCAACTCGCCGATGATCTCCGATCCGCTGCACCGGATGGATTGCTGCGTCGTCACCGATGGCGGTGGCGCGCTGATCGTCACCACGCCGGAAATCGCGAAAAGCCTGAAGAAGCCGCGCGTGCGCCTGATCGGGCACGGCGAGGCGATGAAAGGACCGCGCGGCGGCAAGGATCTCGACCTGACCTATTCGGCGGGCGTGTGGTCCGGACCGCGCGCCTTCGAGGAAGCGGGCGTGACCCCGAAGGACATCAAATACGCCTCGATCTACGACAGCTTCACCATCACGGTGCTGATGCAGCTCGAAGATATCGGCTTCTGCAAAAAAGGCGAGGGCGGCAAGTTCGTCGCCGACGGCAACTTAATCTCCGGCGTCGGCAAGCTGCCGTTCAACACCGATGGCGGCGGCCTGTGCAGCAACCATCCTGTCAACCGCGGCGGCATGACCAAGATCATCGAAGCGGTGCGCCAGCTGCGCGGCGAAGCGCATCCGAAAGTCCAGGTGCCCAATTGCGATCTCGCGATCGCCCACGGCACCGGTGGCCTGCTCGGCGTGCGCCATGCCGCCTCAACCTGCATTCTGGAGCGTGCGTGATGGCTGAAGCAAAGAAATATCCGGCGCCGCAGGGCAATCCCGAAACCAAACCATTCTGGGATGCCGCAGCCCAGGGCAAATTCATGATCAAGCGCTGCACGGCGTGCGGGGAGCCGCATTATTTTCCGCGTTCGATCTGCCCATTCTGTTTTTCCGACAAGACGGTGTGGGAAGAAAGTTCGGGCGAGGCCACGATCTACACCTTCAGCCTGATGCGCAAATCGCCGGCCGGGCCTTATGCGATCGCCTACGTCACCTTGAAGGAAGGTCCGTCGCTGCAGACCAATCTGGTCGACTGCGATATCGACAAGCTGAAGATCGGCCAGAAGGTCAAGGTGGTGTTCAAGCCGACCGAAGGCGCGCCACTGCCGTTCTTTACGCCGGTGTGAGTGTCCCTCTCCCCTTGTGGGAGAGGGTGCCTGAGCGAAGCGAGGGCGGGTGAGGGGTTTCTATCCGCTGGGAAGTATCCATCCGTCGCGCCGACCCCTCACCCTAATTGGGTTTGTGTTTGGCGTCGATGCAGCCCTCTCCCACAAGGGGAGAGGGCGCAGCAACGGGCACCGCTAAAGAAAAAGATATTCGGGAGAAAACTGCAAATGCCGATCAAGTACGACGAGCTGATGGCCCTGAAAAACCTCGGCCAGAAATACGCCTACACCGATCGCGAGGTGATGCTCTACGCCTATGGCATCGGGCTTGGTGCGGATCCGATGGACGAGAAAGAACTCGCCTTCGTCAACGAGGCCGTAGCCACGCCGCGGGCGCTGAAGGTCGTGCCGACCTTTGCTTCCGTTGCGGCCTGGGGTGCGGGGCCCGGCGAAATGAATCTCAACCGTGTGATGGTGGTCGATGGCGAGCGTGACATCACCTTTCACAAGCCGCTTTCCACCGCGGCCCACATCACCGCCGATTCCAGCGTTCTCGATGTTTTCGACAAGGGCAAGGATAAGGGCGCCGTGATCCGGCACCAGACGGTGCTGAAGGATGACAAGGGCGAGAAGTTGGCGACATTGGTCGCATCGCGCTTTGCGCGCGGCGATGGCGGGTTTGGCGGGCCATCGGAAGGCCAGCCCGAGCCGCACAAGGTGCCGACCCGCGCGCCGGACCAGACCATTGATATCTCGACGCGGCCGGATCAGGCGCTGGTTTACCGGCTCTGCGGCGATCGCAATCCGCTGCACTCCGATCCCGAATTTGCCAAGCGCGCCGGCTTTCCCAAGCCGATCCTGCACGGCATGTGCACCTACGGCATCACCTGCCGCGGCGTGTTGCAGACCTATGCCGACTATGACCCGTCCGCGTTCAGGCAGCACGCCGCGCGGTTCTCTTCGCCGGTCTATCCCGGCGAGACCGTGACGATGGAGCTGTGGAAGGACGGCCATGTGATTTCATTCGAGGCCAAGGTGAAGGCGCGCAACGTCACCGTCATCAAGAGCGGCAGGACGGTGCTGGGGTGAGATTTCCGTCATTCCGGGATGGTCCGAAGGACCAGACCCGGAATCTCGAGATTCCGGGTTCGCTGCGCGCCCCGGAATGACAGCAATAATAGGGAGAAAAACATCATGGGATTACTCGACGGCAAGGTCGCGCTGATCACGGGCGCGGGGGGCGGGCTTGGCGAAGCCTATGCCAAATTGTTCGCACGTGAGGGCGCAGCCGTCGTGGTCAACGACCTCGGCGGGCCGCGCGACGGCTCCGGCAACGACAAGTCGATGGCGCAGAAAGTGGTCGACGCGATCAAGGCCGAAGGCGGCCGCGCGGTCGCCAACGGCGCTGATATCTCGACCCTGGCCGGCGGACAGTCGGTATTCGACGACGCCATCAAGAATTTCGGCCGCGCCGACATCCTCGTCAACAATGCCGGCATCCTGCTCGACCAGACCTTCGCCAAGGCGAGCGAAGCGGCCTGGGACAAGGTGATCAAGGTGCATCTGAAAGGTACGTTCTGCTGCACGCAACCGGTGTTCCGGTGGATGCGCGAGAATGGCGGCGGCGTCATCGTCAACACGTCGTCGACCTCGGGCCTGATCGGCAATTTCGGCCAGTCCAATTACGGAGCGGCCAAGGGCGGTATCTGGGGACTGTCGAACGTGCTGGCGATCGAGGGCCGGAAATACAACATCCGTATCTGGACGCTGGCCCCGGGCGCGCTGACCCGCATGACCGCCGACCTGCCGCGCTATATCGAAAATCCGGGCGCGGCCCTGGGGCCGGACGGGATCGCGCCGGCGGTGCTATACATGGTCAGCGATTTGTCAGGCGACCAGACCGGCAAGGTGCTCGGCGTTTCCGGCCCGCGCGGCGTCCGCGAGATGCGGATGATGGAAATGGAAGGCTGGAAGCCGCCGCACACCGGATGGAAGGCGCAGGATATTGCTGAACACGCCAAGGACATCTTCTTTTCTGAAGACCAGATCAAGATGGGTGCGCGGCGGTTTTAAAGAGCGCCTTGTGACACGCCGTATGCCGGCAAGGCGATTGGCGCGTCTCGGCGCGGGCTGATATAGAGTTGTCATTCCGGGGCGCGGAACGCGAACCCGGAATCTCGAGATTCCGGGTCTGGTCCTACGGACCATCCCGGAATGACGTCATCCATTCAAAGGCATCTCTCATGAAACTCACCGCCAAAGCCGCAGGCACCTTCGCCATTGCACCGACACCGTTCCACGATGACGGCCGGATCGACGAGAAATCGATTGACCGGCTGACCGACTTCTATGCCGAAGTCGGCTGCGATGGCGTCACTGTGCTGGGTATCCTCGGCGAGGCGCCTAAACTCGACGGCTCGGAAGCCGAAGAGGTGGCAAAACGCTTTGTCAAGCGCGCCAAGAACATGCAGATCATCGTCGGCGTCTCCGCGCCCGGATTTGCCACGATGCGCTCGCTGGCGCGGGCTTCCATGGATGCCGGCGCCGCCGGCGTGATGATCGCGCCGCCGCCGCATTTGCGCACCGACGATCAGATCATCGGCTATTTCAAGCAGGCGGTGGAAGCGATCGGCGACGACATTCCCTGGGTGCTGCAGGATTATCCGCTGACGCTGTCGGTCGTGTTCACACCGGCGGTGATCCGGAAGATCGTGATGGACAGCCCGTCCTGCGTGATGCTCAAGCACGAGGATTGGCCGGGACTGGAGAAGATCTCCACGCTTCGCGCGTTCCAGAAGGACGGTTCGCTGCGGCCGCTGTCGATCTTGACCGGCAATGGCGGCCTGTTCCTCGATTTCGAGATGGAACGCGGCGCCGACGGCGCGATGACTGGCTACGCCTTTCCGGAATTGCTGATCGACGTGGTGAAATTGTCGAAAGCCGGCAAGCGCGACGCCGCGCACGATCTGTTCGACGCGCATCTGCCGCTGATCCGCTACGAGCAGCAGCCCGGCGCGGGATTGGCGGTGCGGAAATACGTGCTGCAAAAGCGCGGCGTGATCGCCTCGAGCGCGCAACGCAAGCCGGGCTCGAACATCACGCCGGCTGCAAGGGCGGAAGTGGATTATCTGCTGTCGCGGGTCGCACGCTTCGACAAACGCGCGAACCTGCAGCCGCAGTCCAGCGCGGCGGGTTGATAAAATTACGTCATGGTGAGGAGGCGCGCTTGCGCCGTCTCGAACCATGGGCCGATACGTTTCTCATCCTTCGAGACGCGGCCAAGAGGCCGCTCTTCAGGATGACGGAGAGGATGAAAGCTCATGCCTGCCGAAGCTGTCGCGCCGCGTCCGGCGTCCACGATTCTGCTGTTGCGCGACAGTGCCGGCGACGTCGACGGCAAGCGCCGCGATGCCGACGGCAAGGGCCGCGGCGAGATCGAAGTTTTCATGATGGTGCGCCATTATGAGATCGATTTTAATTCCGGCGCGCTGGTATTTCCCGGCGGCAGTGTCGACGCCAGCGACAAGGAAATCATCGCGAGGCCCGAACTCTACACGGGCGGTGAGGGGCTCGACGCCGCGGCGCTGAGCTTCCGCATCGCCGCGATCCGCGAGACCTTCGAGGAGAGCGGTATCCTGCTGGCCCGGCCGCGCGGCGCGAGCACCCTTGTGGACGCCAAGCGCGCCGCCGAAATCGAGGCCGCCCATCGCAGTGCTTTGTGCGAGGGCAAGACGACATTTCCGAAAGTTCTCGCCGACAATGAAATGTCGCTGGCGCTCGATGAATTGGTGCCTTATGCGCACTGGATCACGCCGGAGGGCATGCCGAAGCGGTTCGATACCTGGTTCTTCCTGGCATCTGCGCCACCGGCGCAGGCCGGCGCCCACGACGGCAGGGAATCCACCGACTCGATCTGGGTGTCGCCGCGCGAGGCCTTGGCGGGCGGTGAGAGTGGGCGGTTCAAGCTGCCATTCCCGACCACGCGCAACCTGATCCGTCTTGGCAAGCAGCCCAACGTGCGCGCGGCCCTCGACGACATGAAAGGCAAGCCGATCGTCACGGTGATGCCGGTCATGACCAGGCTCAATGGCGGTCGGCAGCTCCGCATCCCGGCCGAAGCAGGTTACGACGGCGAGCTGTTTGAAGTCGGCGCGGCCGGTTAGCTTTCGATCGCAACGAGCGCGCGCCGCGTCATCGCGGCGAACCCCCGGGTGACGAAGCAGTCTAGATTGCGGCCTGACATTCCGCCCTTGCTGACCACCGGGATTGGCGGCATCCTGCCAGAAAAATAATCAGGGCAGGGAGCGCATCATGAAGATTGGGCGCGTTGGCGTGGTGATAGGCGCGTGGCTGACGTTTTTTGTCTTGCCCAGCTTGGCCGTCGCGCAAGATAGCTTTCCCGATCATCCGATCCGCCTGATCAATCCGTATTCGGTCGGCAGCGTTGCCGACGTGTTCGGGCGCATCGTCGCGCAGAACATGGCCGTGCAGTGGAAGGGGACGATCCTCACCGAATCCAAATCCGGCGGCAATGGTTCGATCGCCGCGGAGGAGGTCGCGCACGCCGCGCCTGACGGCTACACATGGCTGCTGGTGACGACCTTCTTCACCGCCAGTCCGTCGCTGAATGTCAGTCTGCACTGGGATCCGGTGCGCGATTTCATCCCGATCGGGCAGATATGCCGTGCGCCGAATTTCTTCGTCGTTCCCACCACGCTGCCGGTGAAGAACGTGGCCGAGTATGTGGCGCTCGCCAAGGCAAAGCCCGGCAAGCTGAACTACAGCCATCCCGGCAAGGGATCGACCGGGCATCTCGGCTTCGAACTGTTCAAGCGGCTGGCCGGCATCGACGTCACCGGCATCGGCTATCGCGGCTACCCGCAGATGGTGGCGGATATCTCCAGCGGCCTGATCACATCGACCTTCCTGTCCGCCAACCAGGCGCTGGCGCAGGTGCAGACCGGCACCATCCGGATCATCGGCGCGATCAATGATGGCCGCTCGAAATACTTCCCTGACGTGCCGACCATGGCGGAACAGGGCTATGCCGAGGCTCAAGTGACGCCGTGGTTCGGCATCGTGGTGCCCGCCGGCACCCCCGGGCCGATCGTCGACCGGATCAGCAAGGCGCTCGACACGGCGCTTGCCTCGGCGGACGTGCAGCACAAGCTTGATATCGCGGGATGCGAGCCGAAGGTAGCCCCGCGCGCCGAGTTCGCTGGCATCATCAAGGCCGACGTCGCGCTGTGGGCCAAAGTGGTTAAGGAGGCCGGAATCCCGCCGGATTGAGCCTCGCGAGGGCATATCCGGGCCGGCGGGCAGGTTCCCCTGAGGGCGGATTCCGGCGTATAAAGCGGGCTGCCTGGAGACGGTCCCGAACCTCATGCCCTTTGCCGCCATCGTCCAACGGATACGGTCGTTTCCGCTTTCGATCGGTCAATTGACCTTTGGCAGTTTTTTCCTGGTGCTGGCGGTGATCGCCGCGACCAGCATGGCCAGCGTCATCGCCATCCGCCATATCGGTACGACCTTTGCCGAGCTTCAGCGGTTGCAGGCTGTCGGCGACCTGGCCGAGGAGATCGACCGGCGGATGAACGAACTGCGGCTGGCGGCGCGCGACTTCGTCACCGATCCGGCCGCCCGGTCCGATCGGGTTTCAACCGCCGTATCGGCGTTGAACGACCTCTTGAAGAAAACGCGGCTGGAGCTTGCGCCTGAGCAGCGGGACATGATCGACGGCGTCACCCAGCGGCTCGCGAACTACCGCGAAGGAATCGAACACGTCACGGCGCTGATCGCGCGCCGCGCGGAATTGGTCACGGCACTGCCGCCGCTGCGGGAGCAGTTTGAATCGACGATCGCCCTGGTGCCCGATCGGATCACCGCCAGAAACCTGTTCCGGGCCCAGAATCAGGTCGCGGCGGCCTTGCTGGCGCAGGATCCAATGGGCGCCCAGCAGTCGGCCCAGCGCATGCAGGCGATATCGATCGATAATCCGGAGCTTCGCTCCGCGACCGACGCCTACGCCGAAGCGATTATCTCGATCGCCGGGACGGAAGGCGAGATCGCCAAGCTCGACAAGGAAGTGCTCGGCACCGAAGGCCGCCAGATCGGCCGCGTCACCGATTTGCTGCGAGACATCAGCGCTCGCCGAGGTCGCGTTTTGGCCAATGATTTTGCCAGGACGCTGAGAGACGATAAATGGCAGAGCATTATCCTCGGCATGGCCGGTGTGCTGGCGGGATTTGCTGCCGCGGTCATCGTGGTGCGCCGGACCGTCCGCCCGCTCAAGGCCATCGCCCGATCGATCCGCGCGCTTGCTGGCGGTGAGAAACACACTTCGATTCCGGCAACGGATGTGAACAACGAAATCGGCGACATTGCCCGCGCCGCCGAGGTGTTCCGCCGCTCGCTGGTCGATGCCGACACCGCGCGTGAGGCGGCTATTCACGCTTTGGCCGAGCAGCGCCTGGCCGAAGCAAGCTATCGCAAGCTGTTCGAAGGTTCGGTTGACGGGATCTACGTGACGACGCCGGCCGGCGCGCTTCTCAACGCCAACCCGGCGCTGGCGCGGATGATGGGATATGAGACGCCGGAGGAACTGATCCATAGCGTCAGCGATATCGCGCATACGATCTATGTTCACCCGTCGGTGCGCGCGATCTATCAGTCGATGATGCGGCGCGACGGCATGGTGCGCGAATTCGAATACCAGGTGAAGCGGCGCGATGGAGGTGTACTTTGGCTGTCTGACAGCGCGACCGTCGTTCGCGATGAGGCCGGCGAGGTTATCCGCTACGAGGGAACCGTCCGCGACATCACCGACCAGAAACGCGCCGAGGATGCGGTCGCAGAGGGCCGGCGGCTGCTGCAGCAGGTGATCGACACCGTGCCGGCGGTGATCAACGTCAAGGACAAGCAACTCCGTTATGTCCTGATGAACCGATACATGGCGGGCATTTTCGGCGTCGAACCGGCGGACGCGATCGGCCGCACCACCTCTGACCTGATGTCGCGCTACGGTGCGCAGAAGACCGACGAAAATGACAAGCGGGTGCTGGCGACGGGCAAGGGGCTCGGGTTCTATGAGGAGGAATATATGGATTCCTCCGGCAGCTTGCGGCAATGGCTGGTAAACAAGCTGCCGCTGCTCGATGCCGATGGCGGTATCGAAACGATCGTCACTGTCGCGCTCGACATCGGCGAACGCAAGCGCGGCGAACTGGAAATGCGCAAGGCCAAGGATGCGGCCGAAGCGGCGTTGCGCAATCTGCGGGAAACCCAGAACTCGCTGATCGAGGCCGAGAAGCTCGCAGCACTCGGACGCCTGGTGGCGGGCGTCGCCCATGAGGTCAATAATCCCGTTGGCATCAGCCTGACGGTTGCCTCGGCGCTGGAGCGCAAGACCGCGACGTTCGCCGCCGAGGTGGAGCGCGGCGATCTCAGGCGATCCCGCTTGAACGATTTTCTCGAAACCAGCCGCGATGCGGCGTCGCAACTGGTCGCCAACCTTAATCGCGCGGCAGAACTGATCCAGTCCTTCAAGCAGGTGGCCGCCGATCGCAATTACTCCGATCAGCGCATGTTCGATCTTGGCGATCTGACCGAGCAGGTGGTGATGAGCCTGCGGCCCGGATTGCGAAAGCACCATCTGACGCTAACCGTCGACTGCCAGCCCAACCTCACCATGAACAGTTATCCCGGTCCCTACGGACAGGTGCTCACCAATCTATTCCTCAACGCGGTGGCGCATGCTTTCCCCGATGGCAGGCCCGGGGCAGTTGACATTCAGGTGCGGGAATCCGGCAAGGACAATGTCGAGATCATTTTTTCCGACGATGGCTGCGGCATGAGTCTCGACGTCCGGCGTCGGGCGTTCGATCCGTTCTTCACCACGCGCCGCGATCAGGGCGGCACCGGGCTTGGACTGCATATCGTCTACAGCATCGTGACGACGCGGCTGGGCGGCCGGCTCGACCTTGATTCCGAACTGGGGAGGGGCACGCGAATCCAGATCGTCCTTCCCCGGACTGCACCGCTGGAGCAGGCTGCCGAATAGTGCGTTCGATGGCTTAATCGGTCTCGGTCAGTTTGCGCAGCGTCGCCGTGAAAATCTGACTGGCTTTGCCGACAAGCGCCGTTCCGTCCATGACAGCAGCCTCGTCGGTGAAGGTACCGGAGACGCCAACGCCGACCGCACTCGGACCGCCGAACAGCGGATTTGCATCGGGACTGCTGGTATGACGCTGGACCAGCACCTCGCCCTTGAAGGCGTCGCCCTTCACCACGTAGCTGCCCGTATAAAACAGATAGGCGTCGCCGCCCAGGATCTTGCCATCCCGGAACAGGACCACACCGCTGCCTTTGCCTTCCCGGCCATCCTGCAGGGTGACATGGATTGAATACAGACCGTTCTTCATTGTGTCCCGATGCCAAGTTCCGTCGTCCAACGGAATTGGTACTTGTCTGTTATGCCAAAGTCGTATGCAGCGTCAACGCGGCAGGTTGCCCGCGAGCCTTGCGGCCAGCGAACGTCATTCGACCCCTGTTATATGACAGTTAGATGACAGTGCGGAGGTCGCTGGTTCGCGGGCACAGAGAGGCCGAGGGGCCCCCCCGGCCCCGGCAAGCCGTCAAGCCCGGCGTCGCGCTTGGTCAGGCATATTTCTTGTCGCGCTCGAGCAGTTCGATCGAGATGCCCTGCGGCCCGCGGATGAAGCAGATGCGGACGCCTGGCCGGATCGTGGTGGGCTCCTTGGTGAACTCCACGCCCTTGGCCTTGATCTCGGCTGCTACCGCGTCGATGTCCTTTACCGTCAGCCCGAAATGATCGAGCCCCTGATAGGGTGTTATCGGCGGCGTGTTGACGCCGTCGCCCGCGGTGACCGGCGCAATGAACACGTTGGCGCCGCCAAGCTTCACGTCAATTCGCCCGGGGCCGCGAATGATCACGCCGCCCAGGATATTTTCGAGCCAGGCGGCCGTCGCCTCCGGATCGGGACTGCGCAAATGGACATGATCCCAGGTGACTATCGGCATCGTCGGTCTCTCCTTGGTGGTTTCCGCGTCGCTTGATACGGCGCTCTTGCGTTGGCTTTGGCCTGCGCTCGTTGGCGCGGTCAGTTTTAGCGGTTGGATTCCCGACTGGCCATCCCCCTGTGTTCTGGCCAAGCCGGCGCCCATATTGTTGCCTTTTGGTGCAACTATTTCCTATTTTGCCGATTAGTACTGGCGGGTGAGTCCCGCAATCGGCAGTCGTTTTTGGAGCCGCGCGTCGCAACGCGATGGGGTGACCATGAACACCGGGCTGTATCGCCTCGAATGGACCAGGCTCGCGTCAGGCGGCCATTTCTTTGGCCGGCCGGACAAGGCGCCGGTCAACCACTTCAGAACGGGACTGATTGGGCTGGCAGTCGTCTTGGCTGCCGGATGCGGGGGATGGGTGCTCCTGTCCGGCCATCGTGGCGATCCGGTGGTGAGCGAGCCCGTGCATCTGGTGGCGGCTGCCCTGCTTGAGCCGGCAACCTCACCGGCGACGGCTACCGCGCCGGATGGACTTCCGCTCGATCCGGAGGAGATTGTGCCCGAGCAGCCGGCGCCGATCGACGGTCTCAAGATTTCATCGCAGCGCTGGCGGCGGGGAGGGCTCGGTTCCAACGCCTTGGTCACGTTCACACTCCGCAACCGCAATGATTATGCGGTCAAGGATATCGAGATTTCCTGTGCGTTCAGCCGCAGGGACGGAAGCCATTTGACCGACCGCGCACGCATGATCCACGACACGGTCAAGATGAAAAGCCGCAAAACCTTCGCGCGCCTGCATATCGGCTTCGTCAACGTTAACGCCAATCAGGCCAGATGCTCGCTGGTCAGCGCCAGCCACATCTGAGTAGAACGAGCTGGGATACCAGCGGGCGCCCTCGTTCACGAAGAAGCGATCGGGTCGTATTGAACCTGGCGCACCCGGCGGGAACCAATTACTTGAACCCAAGTTGTGAGTGAAGCCGCGTGATCGCGCGGGTGGAGCGTTTTTGATATGCCCGTGGCGCGATATTTCCTGTTTGTCGGCGGAGCGTTGCTCGCGCTGCTGCTCGTTGTCAGCGCGGCATTGCCACAACTACCGGATGCGCAGACTGTAAATACAGCGGCTGAGTTACCCGTGATACGGATTCACAGCGATCGCAAATGGCCGGAGCGGGTGGTTTTCGACACCAGCGCCCCGACCATTGTTCCCGTGCAGACAGCGAATAACCAGACCAACATTGCGGCTCCGGCGAAAGTCGCCGAAGTTCCTGTACAGGCGACCGCGCGGGAAGCATTTGCGCAACTCACGCCGCCCGAGCTGAAAAAGCCGGAACCGAAGCAGCCACGAAGGCGTAAAATTGCGAAGAGGCACGTTGCCCCACCGACAATGATGGTGGCGCAACAGCCGCAGTTTGGATTTTTCGGTAATCGATTCTGGTAGGCGACTGGCCGGGTTTGAATGAATCGGCGAAATCCCAGCGCCCCAATCTCAGCTTCCCGCTAAAATCCTCAGCAGCCGCGGCAGATGCTTTTGATTTGGGTGTTCAGCAATCTGTCGCGCTCTTCCGAGGCGGCTTTGATGTAATCATCATTGCCGTGACGGTGGCCGCCTGCGAATTGTGCGCCATGCAGTCCGCCGCCGCCGAGAGCGCGGCCAGATCCATGACCGCCGCGCGCGTCGGCCGAAGGCGTCAAGGCGACCAGAAATGCCAACGACAGACCAGCTGCGATAAGTGTTAATCCCGGTAGCCGCGTCATAGTTATATTTTTCTGCATCATCAGCCCATGATATCGCAACTCGCGGCGAAATAGAGGCGACGATGGAATGAGCGCCGCTCAAAGGGCGCGCTCGAAATGCAGCGCCATATTGAGTTGCTCGATGCATGATCATTTTCTCCCGCGACCGGCTTAAGGCCCTATCAAACGGGCCGTGGCCGCTAGAACAGGCCGGCGCTGAGATCCAGGCCGTAGGTCATCATGAGCAGCGACACCAACAGTCCGGCGCCGCAAAACAGCGCGAGCTGCTTCAGAATTTCGCTCTCGAATGACGCTTTGGGTAAAGCCCACGCGAGAACCCTTGCGATAGCAGCCATTTGCGGCCTCCAAATCCAGGACTCCGAAGCGGAGTCGGTTTGGCAGGTGTAGCTTCAGTGGCGCGCGAGCGATGTGAACCAAGTCACACAGATAGCGTTTTCCGGCGAAGTTGGTATCGGCTTCGCGGGAAGAAAACGCGCCAGCACAAGAACCGGGAACTCGGTGCCGACTCCACTGGACCGAACCGGCTCTAATAGGACGATTGCAGGATGCAATGTGAGCATAACGATGCTTCTCCCGTCTTGCTGGTCGAAGCCGTTGCTACGGATATAGCGGATCCATCCACCGATGTGGCGCGAAGCGTTGCCAGAAGCTGGGTTTCCCAGGAGAGGTGACTGACGTGTACGCGTGACGAAAGCTCAAACGCGTCGGCGTTCTGACTGATCGCCAGGTCGTTTGACTTCGCCCAATCAGCCGCGTCATGCCCGGTGATGACGCGGACGTAATTGATCGTCTCTTGCGGCAATTGGCTTTCGCCGGCGAGCCACCGGCGGATACGCTCAGGACCGGCGTTGTAGGCGGCGGCGGCCAAACCCCAATTCCCAAAATGATCCTTGAGCTCGTTTAGAAGTTCAGCGGACTTTGGTAGCGCCTCGGCGGGGTCGAACGGATCTTTCAGACCTCTCGCGAACGCCGTTGCGGGCGTGAACTGGGCAATGCCTTGCGCGCCTGCACGGCTTATGGAGTCGGGGTTGAATCCGCTCTCCTGCCGGATCAATCGCAGGAAATAATTGACGGGCAAGGTATGCGCCGTCGCGGCATCCTCAGCCATTTTCTTCAGCGCCGCATCCGCCTGGGTATGCGGATGCGTTGAAGCGGCGATTGGCCGGCGTCTGGCGAAATGCAACGTCATGCCCGCAGGCACCTGGGCGATCGAAACGTCTCCGTCGGCGACGCGCGCTGCATCCATCGTCAACGGCGCCGAGAACGCAGAGCCTGGAAGCGCGACCGCTGCGAGCAAGACACAGAGTCTGCCGCGGAGCGCGGAGGCGGCGCGCATCGCAAAACGATGACTTCGCGGATCGCGTTTGCGGCCCGGCCAAATTGCGCTATCGTCATGGCGGTCTTCTTGTGTAAAGACACGCTTCCCAACGATGTATCTTTCAAGCAGAGAGCCGAGCGATGAGAACACGATCATGGATGTGGATCGCCGTTGCGATGTTGCCGGCCGGTCTTTCGGGTAACGCGACTGCGCAATCCGCGACTCTTGCTCTATCGGAAGTGTACATTCAGCAGTCCCGCGGCCTTGTCGCACCGGGCACAAAAGTCCAGAAGCCGACGCCCGAAGCCACAAGTGCTCCGATCCAAAATACGGGACCGACGGCTCCGGTAACTTGCAACGCGCAGAATGCATCCTCATCGCAAGCCTGTTATACAGCGACCCAGCAGGCACGGCCGGCAACACGATAGTCTCCGTCAGCGCTTAGCTTTTTTTCGGGGCATCCTGCGAGTTAGCTTGAATGAATGTGGCCTTGCGCTGCTTTTCAAGCTCGATCATGAACGCGTCTCCGGCGGCCTTATCCTTGAACTGCCACAGATTATTCTTCACGCCTTCGAAAATGAGAGAATAGACGGCAAGCTGCACGCCCTCGCGAACGCCCAGCGTGACCGGGGAGTTTTTGGTGAAACCGAGTTCTGCCTGCAGAAGTTGATCGACGGCAGCGAACAGGAAAGCGGAGCCTTGAACCTGGAGTGAATAGATCGTCTTGGTGGTCGTTACCGAGGCCACGACGCGCCCGCTTTGCACGCTGACGGCCCGCAGCGCCACGGTGATGATGTCCTGGCGATATTGGATATTCGGACCAACTCCCAGATAGTTCGCGCCGATCCCGCCGGTGGCCTCGTCGCTGTCGTAACCAATGATACCGCCCTCCAGCAATATGCCGGCAAAGCGAAGCGGCGGCAGGCTCGGCGCCTTGTCGCCCTCCGCAGCGGTGCGGGTATTCTGGATGATCTGGCGCTCTTGCAGTAGCGGTTGCAGGTCGTTGCGTTCGACGACGTTGAACCAGGCACCGCCACCTGCTTTGGTCAACACATCGATCAGGACCGCGCTGCCGCCCTGCGTAAGGGCCCGCGAAAACTCCGCGAAATTGTCATTCGGTTTGTTCTGCCCGGTCAAATCCGGAAAGTTGTAGACGGTGACGTCCAGCTGCCGCCGCGGCGGGGGCAGGTGTTCGAGAACGATACCCGTCTTGGTGTCGGGAACGAGCGTGGCTGCATGCGCCAGCGGATCGTCAGCCGATCCGGTGATGCATCCGCCCAAGCTGAAAGAGAGCATCGCAATCGCGGCGATGCCCCGGAAGTACCTGTTCATTGTTTTGAAATCCAGTGAGCTTCGAATCCGGCCAGACTTCTCGTCTCAGGGGGTAGTGCCGCCGCTGCCGCTGTTGGTGCCGTTGTTGCCCGTTCCGCCAATGACAACCGCGCCTGAACCGATATTGCTCAATGCATTGCTGAGACCGGACAGATCCGGACCTTGCTGGCCGGATTTGACACCCTCGCCCTGGGCCTGCGCCGTAGAGAGCAGGAAGCTGCCGTTGAGCGGATTGCCCCCGAATGTCGGATTGACCGGGTGATAAACCATTTCAGATGCGAAGGCGGGTGCCGATGCACTCATTGCGATTATGGTGATCGCCGCAATTGCCAAATACTTTTTACGCATAACAAGCCCCTCGATTTGAATTGTCCCTGGACTTTATCGTTTGATCAACAAGCCGCCGTTAGGCAGCCGCGCGATCAGCATGTTGAGTGGTGCGGAGCCGGGAGGTTGGATGACGCCGATTGAAAGACCCTGCGTGTTGATCAGAGCAAGGTTCGACAGATCCTTGCCGCCCTGCCACACGCCGACATTATTGGAGTTGCCACCAATGATTCCGACATTGGAAGAATTGTTTCCGCCGGATTGCGACTGGAAGACGTGATTGTAGCTTCCGATCTGAAGCGTCTGAGCGATGTTTCCGTTATGTGGCGTCGCCATCTCCGGCGTCGGAACGAATGCCGTCTGGCTCGGTGTGTATTGAAAGACCGGCACCGTCTGCGTCGGCTGGGAAGCCGCTGTCGATTCAAATCCGGAGCGGGGATTGGCCTGCGTGATATAAGCCGACTGCGCAAACGCCGCCGGGCATGCGACCAGCATCAGCGCGCCGGCCAATCCTGCTCGTAGCGACGTGATGCCTTTCATGGCGAAGTGCATGTAAATCTCCCGCGGTCTGATTGGAGTGAAAGCTCGGCGTGATAATGCCCTATGGCCGAGCGATCCAGAATGAGCGTCGTAAGAATCTGTTCTGGCTGGTCCTGCAAAGCGAATGTGCCGCTCTGCATATTGTTGCTGCTTCCGGTCGAGCTCTGCTTGGCGATCAGAAAACGGTACTGTCCCGCAACCGGTTTATCGGATCGCACGACGGCCTGAAGCCGCAGGAAATCCTTTTCCGGCTGAGCCCGAATCACACATTCTATTCCGGTGGGCGGCAATACCGTCATGGATCTCTTTGCGTCCGTCGTTCAGTTCGGATGATTACCGCACTCGGCAATCGTTTGATGAAGTAATGAGTAGAGGCGCATGGTTGCCCTTTTTTGACAGCGGGCGTGCGCCAGTTCGCATTTGATCAAAATATCTAGAGAGCCTTCGTGACACTTGTGTAACAGTGCGGATCACAACGAAATCGCGTAAGTACTTGCTTCACCAGATGCCGTATTTTTCTCTGAAACGTTGCTTGTTCAGCACATGCCGACCATCGCAGACCTCGTGAACAATGGAGCGATTGTAAAAATCGACGTCGAGCTCGCGGCTCGCGATCAACCACTGCGACTGCTTTACGGCACGCCGCAATTTGTTGGATGGCTGAAGGAGATCCTTAACGGCGAGCAGCCGCCGCAACTGCTCGGACGTACTTCGGCTGCAGAGCAAGTTGACGATCTTTTTCATTCGTTCTTGAGTGGCGAGCATCTGATCTTTACAAGACAGTTTCGCGTCGTCAGGGCTGAGGAAAATGCAGTCTGGGAATTGAAGACGCCGGATGTTCGTATCTTCGGTTGGTTCATGGCCAAGGATTGCTTTGTTGCCGTGTTCGGCAATTGGGCTGACACAATCAAAGACCATGATCTGTACCGGGGTTATCGCCTCGCGATCCGGCGGCTGCGACGCGAATTGGGTATCGACGAGACGCTGTGTGTAAGGGGAGTTGCGCCTGATGACGTTCTTTCGGTTTGACATCGACGCGCGATCCCGAACGGCCGGCAGGTTCATCGGAAGAGTTCGCCGAGAACTCCTCAGAGCTGTCATGGAGGAGAAGGGCGCGGGCTTGACCCAGCAGGAGCTGGCTCGCCGGCTTGAAAGCCGCCGCTCGAACATCAACCGGCAATTATCAGGCGAGGTGGAAATAACCTTGCGCTCGCTTGCCGACCTTGCGTGGGCGCTGGATCGCGAAATCACGTTTGAATTGCGTCGCCCGGAAGACGCGGCAGGACAGAATATCGCGCCGATGACATCGACGATCGGTCACAAGCCGATCAGGATCATCGCGCCGAAGACTTCGAGCGATTAGAGAGCAGTGGGCGTTGCTCGATCATTTTTACGCGTAGGAAGAAAAGCAGGCGGCGGGCAATGCCCGCCGCCTGAAATTATTACTTCTGCGAAACAACCGCGGTGTTGTGCACGCCGTACTGCGCGGTGAACGAGGTGTTCGAAACATTCGCGCCGGTCGCCTGGGCAACCGTAGCCGAGTTGCCGTAGCCAACCTGCAGTGCAACCTGCGTGTTGTTGCCGGCGCTCGCCTGCTGGCCGGTGGTCTGCGCGGAGTTGACCACGTTGAAACCGCCGACCTGGGTGCTGAACGAGTTGTTGTTGCCCGCCGCGAGCGGAACAGCCATGGCCTGCTTGATGGTTGCCTGGTTCTCGACGCCGAACTGGGCGGTCACGGCGTTGTTGGTGCCGTTACCGGTACCGAAAACCTGGGTCTTCTGGTCGACGGTTGCGGTGTTCCCATAGCCGGACTGGAACGTAGCTTGAGTGTTTCCGCCGTTCGCCTGGGTGATTCCGGCGCCGTTGCTCGCGCCGAATTGGCCGACGAACGAACCGTTGGTCTGCGGGGCAAGAGTGGCGACGTCGTCGCCGACGCTTCCGCCCTGCTTAACTTCGGCGATATTGCCGTTGCCAACCTGAACCGTGGCCGACGCGTTGTAGGCGCCCAGTCCTGTTCCGCCCACCGACTTCTGATCGGTGGAGACTTCGTTGCCGTTGCCGATCTGCAGCGAAGCGGACGCGTTGCTGTGCCCGTTTTCGAACTGGCCGAAATCGCTGGTGCCATCTGCGCTCTTCTGCGAAGTGGCGGCGAGGTTGTTGACGCCAAACTGGCCGGTGAACGAGGTGTTCGCAGCGCCCGTCGCGCTAACGCTCTTGTCCGACTGACCGATCACGGACTCGTTGTCCTTGCCAGCCTGAACCGTGCCCTGGCTATTCTGACCGCCGGTCTGGCTGACGGTGCTGTCGTTCCGAACGCCGTACTGGGCGCTGAACGAGTTGTTGGCAAAGGGCGTGCCCAGAAATTGCGAGTTGGGCTCCGTGCTGGTCTGGGTGGTGGTGGCGGTATTGCCGACGCCGACCTGAATGTTACCCGAGTTGTTCTGGCCGCTCAAACCGGCCGCCGTGCTGGGCTTCGTGACCTGCGAGGTGATGACGGAGTTGCCCTTGCCAGCCTGGAAGGTGCCCTGAGCATTGTTGCCGTTCTTCTGCGAGACGGTCGCGCTGTTGTACGCGCCGACCTGGTCGATGAACGACTCGTTGTCGAGCGGACCGGCTGCGTAGGCGGCCGGCGCGCTCGCGAGGACGAGCGCCAAAGCGGTCATCATTTTCATGAGGAAATCTTCCTTCGTTTTCCAAAGCGGGGCCGGCGGGTATCGCCGCCCTCGGCGCGCGTTAAAACATTCTTAACCTAACGAGCAGATGACAGTTTTGATTCACCTCTTGTTAACGTTTACGCGCGCGCGACCGCCCGCGCAGATAGGTGCGCGTTCTGCAGACAACTACTGAGCTATTGAATCAGGCGGCGTGTTCGATCCGCAGCGAGCCGAGCCGCAATTCCTGATCGGCATCTATGGCGGCGCGGACGCGCATCAGCCCGGAGCTGCGAAGCTCGAGCGGCGCGAAGATCAGGCTGGTGGCTGCAACGATAAACAGCGGCGCGCCTGTATCGGTCTTCAAGTTGGCCACGAGCTCGGTCTGATCGTGACGCTCGGGCGTTTCAATCGGCTCTTCGAAAAAGGGTTTTTCCTCGCCGGGGAGATAGCATCGCACCGCGATCGAATTGAACGGCTGCGACGCGGGCGAGAGAATATGAATGTGGACACACAGTTTCGGAAGCACCAGCGGAAACTGGCCCGAAATGAAAATGACGCCGTTGTAGCAACCGATGAAGCTGAGCTTGCCGCCCGCCTCGTTGCGAATATCGTCGCAGAAAATCGAATATCCGTACCGATTCATTCAATAAAGCCATTCCACGCAATCCGGTCGACAGAACGCGTTCTGCTTCCGGTTGGCGACGTCTTGTCTCACGATTATGACAGCAACATTACAGTGAGCTCTTTCCGTTCGCGGCGGCAACTGGCTGTGTCCGAATTGCATCGAACGACCGAAGAGCCGCGAGTGCGACATCGGGGATCAGGTGACCGGACTCACACATTGGGTCGAGGCGGGGCGAGAGCGTTCATCGCAGCGGCAGGCTGTACGCGCGAATGAAAAAAGCCGCTAGCAAGACCGCAGCGGCTTCCGGGTTGACCGGTGCTTAAATCTGCCGGCCCCGGTCGAGAAAGCCTGGCCAACAGGTTTTCTCACCGAAGCGCCGAATCCTTACGACTTTGCAATTCGAAAAATCAGTTCACAACGTCAGTTCGTTTGGCGGTGATGATGCCGATAGGCGTGATGCCATGAATGATGCGGCATCATGGCGTTCTCGTTCTGCCACCTGTCATCGCGAAAATAGCCGCCATCGGTATACGGATTGCCCGGTCCATAGTTCTCGCAATTGGCGTTCGGATAGAACTGGGCGCAACGGCCGGGGTTTGAGATAACGGCCTGCGCCAGCGCAGGCGTTGCGAAAGCTGCGGCGGCGATAGCGGCAGCGCCGATCAATGCGAATTTCATCATCGTCTCCTACATCGTGTGAGGAGAAAATGGGAATGCACCTTCAATTCCGCCAATTACCTTATCGTGATTTTCAGATGGTCCTATTAGCCGGCGAGCGCTGCGGGCCTTCAGCTGTCGCCGCGGTCGTGGTGCCGTTTCTTCGATGGCGGCGGTGGTGATGGCGGTGAAGCCGAAGCTGCCGCAGATTTAGGTATGTCCAGCTCGATCGGCGAAAAGACCTGTGACTCGCAATTGTCGATGACAGCAGCCGCACGTACCGAGTTGAATTTCCCGTCCGTGAAAAATACGGCGTACGCCGGGCGCCCAGCGTTTGTGGGTGAGCGGCTTCTCAAGCAAATGAGCCATGGACCGGGTTCAATTGGGTTAGCTGCAATAGGCCCCGCGACCTCCAGTGGAGGGACAAGGTTTTCTTGCTCCGCAGCTTTCCGCAGATCCGGCACGGATGACGCAGTGACGGGCGCAGGATCTTCCTTTTGGGGAAGGTCAGCGTCCGCAAATGACGAGCAAGCGGTGAGAATCAGACAGGGAAGCGCCTTCAGAAATTGCATCGGACTGACTGTGGCTTTCCGCTGTAGCTGGCGAGAACGCGATACTAGAGCCGCGGGCTTACACCGGGCTTACGTGCTTCCGGTATCTGTTTTCCGCTTGCCTGACTCACAATCGCGCGACGCCGCGTTTCCCGACCTACGACCAGCGCTAAGGCGCTCGCGATCCCAGCGCCGCGCGGGGCGGGGCGAACACGATCGGGCGAATCCATCGATAGCGCTTACCAATTGCTTCCCAGCGCTTATTTTCTGGGAAGAGATTAGGTTCAGACTCGGCTGTAAGTGGTTGATTTTGTTTGGCGCGCTCGGAGAGATTCGAACTCCCGACCCTCGGAATCGAAATCCGATGCTCTATCCAGCTGAGCTACGAGCGCGTGCGGCTCGATTACCAGACTTGGCCGGGCAGGGCCAGCAGCGGTCAATCCGACCCTTCCGGGAAAGTGCGGAAATCCGTCCCAAAAGACCGATTTTTGCCTAGATTCAGATGCTTAACGAATTCCCAACACAGTATGGCCAGAGTCGTGCCTTCTGGTCGCAATTGCCGGCCGACCGTTTCATAGGCTCTATCGGGGTTCCCGACCGATCCATGCGCATCACATCGCTCGCCCTGCTGTTGCTCTCGTGTCTGGCCGCAACGCCGGCTCTCGCCGACCTGCATATCACGCGCGATCACGGCGGCTATGTCGAGGAGTACAAGGCCAAGTACCAGCGGATTCGCGACAACCATGAGCGCGTGATCATCGACGGCATCTGCAACTCGGCCTGCACGCTGGTGTTCGGCATCGTACCCCTGAACAAGATCTGCGTGACGCCGCGGGCCAGCGTCGGCTTCCACGAGGCTTATTACGACAAGGCGTTCACGTTCGGCATCAAGGTCACCAGCGCCGGGGGGACGGCGGATCTGATGTCCTACTATCCTGACACGGTGAAGGACTGGATCCGTCGCAATGGCGGGCTGACCACCGAAATGAAGAAGATCAAGAACGGCGTCGATCTCTGGAAGATCGTCGATCCCTGTCCGGAAGACTTCTAGACGCCACTCGGTCGCAAGTCAGGGCGCTCCTGCGATTTTCGTCATGTGAGACCAGGCTGTTGGTCCGGCAGCGTTCATGGTTGCCGGAAGGCGTCTGTTCGGGCAATCAAAGCTGCAAATGAACAAGAATTTCGAGAATCTCGCCGCGCGCGCGGCGCCGGCGATTTTTGTCGTGCTTTGGAGCACGGGCTTTATCGGCACCAAATACGTTTTGCGCGATGCCGAGCCTCTGACCTATCTCACCATCCGCATGATTCTGGTGGTGGGCCTGTTGGCGATCATTGCCGCGATCGCGCGGCCGCGATGGCCGAATTGGTTCGGCGTCGGCCACAGCGTCGTCGCGGGCATCCTGGTGCATGGATTCTATCTGGGCGGCACCGCGGTCGCGATCGCCCATTCGATTCCCGCCGGGCTCTCGGCGCTGATTCCAGGGCTGCAACCGATCCTGACCTCGACCCTGGCGAATCGCTGGCTCGGCGAGCGCGTCACGCCGCTGCAGTGGATGGGGCTGTTGATCGGGCTCGCGGGCGTGGTGCTGATCCTGCACGGCCGTCCGATGGGCGGGGAGGCGGGATGGGGCTGGCTTGCTTCCGGCGTGTCGCTGGTCAGCATCACCTTGGGCACCTTGTACCAGCGGCAATATTGCGGCGGCATCGATTGGCGCGCCGGCAATCTCATCCAGTACATCGCGGTCGCGATCTTCTTTGCCACCGGCGCCTGGTTGTTCGAAAGCAATGTGGTGCACTGGACCACGGAGTTCGTGCTGTCGGTGATCTGGCTCGCGGTGGTGCTGTCGATCGGATCGATCGGGCTGTTGTACTGGCTGATCCGGCGCTCGGCGGCGACGTCGGTCGCAAGCCTGTTCTATCTGGTGCCGGCGGTGACGGCCCTGATGGCCTATGTGCTGTTCGGTGAGCGGCTCGACCCGGTCTCGATTGCCGGCATGGTTGCATGCGCCGCCGCGGTTTTTCTGGTCAATCGGCTGGCGCGGGCCTGACGCGCTAAAACAAAAGCCTCGGGGTTTTCACTCCGAGGCTCTTACTCAGCGATCCCAAAAATTTAGCGCTTCGACTTCTTCGCCTTCTTTTTCTTGGTCTTCTTGGCGGTCTTTTTCGCGGCTCTCTTGTTGACTTTCTTGGCGGCCTTTTTGCTCTTCTTGGCCGATTTCTTCGCGGCCTTCTTCGCCGTTTTCTTGGCTTTCTTGGCCTTCTTCGGCGCTACTTTTTTCACGACCTTCTTGGCGGCTTTCCTGACCTTCTTCACCACAGTCTTGGCAGCTTCGGTGGTCGCAGTCGCAGCACTGCTCACCGCGTCGGTCATCTGTTCGAGAACCGGTTTATCGTCGTCCATATCATCCCCCAGGGTTTAACGAAGCTAAGACGATAGCGAGATTCTTAAATACGTCAAACAGACGCCTTCGCATCACGTGTTGCGAACTCTGGCGTAGGCGGCGAGCGCTCGCTCGCGGCCGGCCTTGTGATCGATGATCGGGTGCGGGTATGTCTTGCCGAGTTCCACGCCGGCGCTCGCGAGTTCGAGCGGCGCAGCGCTCCAGGGGTGATGGATCCGCGTGGGTGGCAAACCGGCGAGCTCCGGCACCCAGCGCCTGATATAGGCGCCGTCGGGATCGAACTTCTTGCCCTGCAGAACGGGATTGAAGACGCGGAAATACGGCGCGGCATCGGTGCCGGAACCGGCGACCCACTGCCAGTTCGCGGGATTGCTGCCGGCATCGGCATCAACCGGCGTATCCCAAAACCATCGGTCGGGGGACCTCAGAAGATCGCCGGGAAAGCTTTTCGAGGCGACGCCGATTTCCCCAAGGCCGGTTGCGACCTCTTCGGCGAGAGCCTGATGAGGTGCTTGCGTGATCTCATTCCAGAATACCGCACCAGCCGTGGTCGCGCGCGCCAGCCCGAAGATGATCTGCGCGGCAGCCCCTTTGCGCAGCACCAGCGATGCCCCGATCGCATTGAGGCCTTTCTGCAGGGCGCTGCTCACCTGGTCGAACACGTAGAGACAGATCTGCGGCGCGCCGGTCGCCGCACTGGTCTCGGCGGCGGCATGTAAGGCGGGATGATCGGAGAGGCGGAGATCGTCGCGAAACCAGACGATGCAGGGAGAAGCGGATTGGCTGGCCATCAGGCGGTCAACTCGCAAGGCGCAGGTTAGGTCCGCGCGCGGGCAAGACATTGCAACTTGGTTGGGCCGGATGCGTACTTGGTATTGGCCGTGCGCCAAAAGAGCTGGAGGCTCTCGTGAAGCGGTATGCCGTTCTCTATCTGGCGACGTTGATCGTCATCGTCCCGCTCGACTTCCTGTTCCTCGGGCTCGTCGCCAAGGGCTTTTTCACCGCTGAAGTTGGCGACATGCTGGGCGAGATCAGGACCGCGCCCGCGATCCTGTTTTATCTGCTGTACGTAGCCGGCATCCTGATCTTCGTCAGCAGCCCGTCGGACGCGACGCGGCAATCGGCGTTGCTCTATGGCGCGCTGTTTGGGCTCTTTTGCTATGCGACGTTCGAATTGACGTCGCTGTCGCTGCTCAAGCACTGGACCCGGCCGGTGGTCCTGCTCGATGTGTCCTGGTGGTGACGGCGGTCTCATCGACCGCCGGCCTTCTGATTGCCAACTGGCTTGTGCCGAGAGTCTGATCAGCCGTCACTTCGGCTGCGGCACGATCCGGATATAGGGCTTTGGCGCTTTCCAGCCCTGCGGGTAGATCGTCTTGGCCTCGTCGTCGCTGACGGAGCCCGCGATGATGACGTCCTCGCCTTGCTTCCAGTCGGCCGGCGTTGCGACGCGATGCTTCGCGGTCATCTGCAGTGAATCGATCACGCGCAGGATTTCCTGGAAATTGCGCCCGGTGGTCATGGGATAGACCAGCACCAGCTTGATCTTCTTGTCCGGCCCGATGATGAAGACGTTGCGGACGGTCTGGTTGTCGGCGGCGGTGCGGTTGTTGGCATCGCCTGAGGTCGCGGCCGGCAGCATGTCATAGAGCTTGGAAACCTTCAGGTCGGTATCGCCGATCATCGGATAGTTCGGCGCAGCGCCCTGCGTCTCCTTGATGTCTTCGGACCATTTCGAATGCTTGTCGACGGGATCGACGCTCAAGCCCATCAGCTTGACGCCGCGCTTGTCGAATTCCGGCTTCAGTTTGGCCAGCGCGCCGAGCTCGGTGGTGCAAACCGGAGTAAAATCTTTGGGATGTGAGAACAACAGCGCCCAGCTATTGCCGATCCAGTCATGGAATTTGATTTTCCCTTCGGTGGTTTCGGCTTCGAAATCCGGGGCGACAGCGCCAATCTGGAGTGCCATGTTTTGACCTCATGTTATTCAAGTTACAGGGAAAATTGTCTTTGAAGTATATGAGCCCGTACGCCTCAAGTGAACCGTCGGCCGCAAAAGGCAAGATCATTCTCTGGGGCAGGGAACTCCTAGCATCTTCTTTCGGTCCTGGCCCTGCGGCGAAAAGATCACAGCGGTCTCAAAAGCCTCTTCACTGCCGTGATATCGCCTCTTATACCGCCCATCACCCGCAGCCCGATTGCTATAGCTCTGAACCATGGCGAAGTTGGTCGCGACTAATCGGCAACCATGTAAAAAACTCGCGATCCAAGTTTCGAATCATTAACTACTCGTTTACGCCCGCATGGAAATGCTGGTCCAGAACAAAAAACTGAGAAGAGTAACTACCAATGTCCGCCCCGCTTGCTAACCTCGCCGAACCGATCGGCGCGCTGGAACCCTCGAAGATTTCCTGCCGGAATACCGCCGCACAGGCTCTCGCGATCGTACGTGATGGGGTGATCACCGGCGAAGGCCCCACCACCAAGGGCCGCGTTCATTTTTCCCGCGAACTCGATGCCGATGACGCCGCCTGGTGCGCGCGCATCCTGACCGCAACCGCCGTCGAGCATCAGCCGGTCAGCCGCGCCGAAGCCGAGACCCTGTTTGAGATCAACGATGCCGCCACCGAGCGCAGCGACGATGGCCTTTTCGACGACCTGTTGGCGAAAGCGGTCGTGCACCATGCGGCCTCCGCGTCCGGCCTGCCGGTCCCGCCGCGCACGGTAGCACTGTCGCCCGATACGGCGATCGATAGCTGGGCGCCCACTCAGGCCGTTGGTGTCGATACCGAAGTGCTGGAGTGGATCGCAAGCCAGATGCGCGGCAAGCGCCGCAGCAACCGCACCCTGATGGCGCTGGTCGCCACCATTGTCGGCGTCGCGACGCTGCCGCTGGTGCAGTTGCCGAACGTGTTCGACATCGGCATGTAAAATCCGCCGATCGCAGTGTAGGTGAGGACGGCGGGTTATTTCCCCGCCGTTTTTTGTTTGCCGGCTTCGTCGTCAAGCCCGACCGTCCGGCCCGGGAATCCCGCGACGTCGAAATAGCGCTGCGACAGCACGCGCTGGTACTTCACCACGGTCCTGAGCCCGTTCGAGGCGGGCTTGGAGACGATCGACCCGTCGGCGGTCTTCGGGACGATGCCGTTGGGCAGGGCTTCCGACATGATGCGGCCGGTGAGGCCGCCTGCACCCACGGGGCGCAAGTTCATCAGCTGCGCGATGGTCATGCCGACGTCGGCATTGCTGACCGGCAGCGGATCGAGATAGCCGGCCTTGAAGTCCGGCCCGATCGCGGCCGTGAAATTCAGGGTGTCGCCACGGCCGAAGCTGCCATGCATGCCCTGACCCTGCCGCAGCACGGTATCGGCGATCTCGACCGAACAGTTGGTCGGCTCGTCGCAGCCGGTCGTGTAGGAGCGGAAGTTGACCACGATCGACGGGTTCGGCGTGACCGCTTTGCCCTTCAGGCCAAGCTGCGACATTTCCAGGGTGCCGGGAAAGCGTCCGAGCTTGTCGTCAACGAACAGCCCGCTGACGTAATCCTGTTCGAGCAGCGCCTTGATCGTGCGATCCGCCAGCTTCTTGTCCCGGTTGGGCAGATAGATCAGGTCCGATCCGCCATTGGTGGCGATTACGAGATCAGGTTTTGCGGGGTCGTTGCCGAGCAGGCCGTTGCCGGCCTTGGGGTGGGCATTGTCGGCCACGCGCGCGTTCTTGTCGTTCGGATCGAACAGCGGCAGGTTGAGCGACTTGGCAAGATCGATGGCGAGAAAGCCCATCGGCAGGAAATCCTTCGGCGTATCGTCGTAGGTGATTTTCGCCGAGGGGCTGGTCTTGCTCTCCTTCGCGATGGTCGAGAAGCCATGGTCGGAGGAGACGATGATGTTGGTGGTTGCGGCGAGGCCGAGGTCGTCGAGGGCCTTGCGCAGTTGCGCCAGATTGTCGTCGGCGTTCTTGATGCCCGCGAGCGAGGTCGGGCCATTGATGCCGGGGGTCACGGTGTTGAGGCTGTCGCCATTGTTATGCTGGCTGCCGTCGGGATCGCGCGACCAGAACACCAGCACGAACGGCTTGTTGCGCGCCTTGAACATCGGCAGCACGACCTTGGTGGCGACATCGGCGAAGTAGGCCTGCTGCGCGATGTTGGCGACCGTCGTGCCCGGCGTCTTGGCATCGCCGATCTTGCCGTTGTCACCGCGCGACGGCGTGGCGAGCGGAAGGTCGGCCTTGGTCAGGGCGGCTTTCATTTCGTCGGAAAGCGGGACGCCGTTCTTGCTGCCGGTGGAGTCGTCGACGACGATCGAATGCAGGCCATCGGTGCCGATCTTGTCGGTATGATCGAAAATCAGGGTAGGGCCGAGCTTGCCGAGTGCGGCGGTGCTGTAGCCTTTGGCGCGGGCCATCTTCAGGATGGTCTCTTCATTGAGGTAGTCGCCGCCGAAATGCTCGTCGGCGTCGCGCAACACCGGATCGGCCTCGAGGAACGGCGTGACCGTGCCATCCGCAGGCCCGACCGGGTAGCCGGTATAGATCGTGTTGCTGAAGTCGCCGGTGTCGCCGAGGTAGTGGCCGGTGGCCATCGCCGACGCATTGGCGGTGGTGAAGGTCGGAAACAGCGAGTGCGAATTCTTGAAATTGACGCCCTTGTCGCGGAGTTCGGCCATCGCGGGGGCGGTTTGCGGGGTAACGATCCGCCCACGCAGGCCGTCCGGGACGAATAGAATGAGATTGTGGGGGGCGTTGTTTTGCGCCGATGCGGCGTTGGCGGTCAGAATGACCAGACTCGCGGATAACAGCACGACGGCACGGCGCATCGAATTCTCCCCCTCAGCAGCCAGTTCAGGTCAATCCGTTGCCGCTGTGTAGTTTTGCTGCATGACAGAATTGTTACAGCCGGCGATGGATTACGGTTCGATCCACCAGGTTGCGTCAAGTCAATTCGCGCTGATATGCCTTAGCGCCACAATCCGTACGAATTCCACTTCGTCTCAGGAATAATCGCGCCGACCTTATACTCGAAGGAGAGAACTTTCAGGTGGTCGCGCGCCGTCCGGCACTTGAATGAAAACTGATACCAGTGTCCGTCACTGCGAAAGGCAGCGCCTGTTCCGACCAGCAAATCTCCCAAATGCTGGGGGGCTGTCATCACGTCGGACTTTGCACGGTCGGGATGATATCCTGTGCCGCTGTGGCCGATGCGATCCATGGCTTCATAGTCGCATATCTGCTCGAGCCGGGTTTGCGGATCCAGTCGTCCCAAACTCGCTACGAACCTGGCATCGGCCGCGAGCACGGGCGCGACAGCGATCGTTACAAAGACAGAGGCTAATCCGATAGTTTTCATTTCAAGTTTCTGAAGGTCTTGTTGGTTGGGCGCTGCAGCGACAGGTCCGGCCGCAGGTCAGTCGATCGCTTTCTTCATGACCGTGACTTCCCGAACGCCGTCGAGTTCTTTCAGCTTCTGGGGGAACGTTGCGATATCCTGGGAAGATACCTTGCTGAGCAGAATGATGAGGTCATCTGTTCCCTGCGGGTTGCGAGTTTCGACGAGAAACCGTTTGATCTGGCCGATTCTGATGCCAAGCGTTTCTCTCAACAATTCGGGGGTGAGGCTTCCGTTGTCGACCTCGATTTTCAACTGGCAGCTTTGGTTTCTGGATCTGTAGGCTTCTTCAAGCGGCTTGATGCCGGCCAATATTATCAAAATAATGACGGTCGAAGCGCCCGCCGCCAGATACAAGCCGCCCCCGACAGCCAGACCTATTGCTGCCACCGTCCAAATGCTGGCCGCGGTCGTGAGACCTTTTACGATCTCGCCGCGAGCGAGAATCGCGCCGGCGCCCAGAAAGCCGATTCCCGAAACAACCTGTGCGGCGATTCGCGACGGGTCAAGGACGACATTCTGCTGGGTCAGTATGTTCGCAAAACCATACTGCGACACGATCATGATCAAGCATGACCCGACACACACCAGCATGTGGGTGCGAATTCCCGCAGCCCACAGCAGGCGCTCGCGCTCAAATCCGATAAGGCTGCCGAGCGCCGCCGAAGTGAGCAGTCGTATAAGCATCTCCGAATTGGACATTGTCACCTCTGGCTCAAATCGAAGTCTACGCCCCGTCTACCAGACGGACGTTTGCTTCGGGAACGCTGATGGAAATGGTGCTCCCGGGCATAAATTCTTCGTTATCGGCTGGGTTAAAGCGCACGACGCTTAGCGTTTGTCCGCCAAAGGCGACCTCATACTCGATCTTATCGCCGAGATAGGTCCGCGTCTGCACGATTCCCGTCAGGCCGGTACTCGCGCCAGACCTGACGATGGCGATCGATTCCGGTCGCACCACGACACTCACGGGATCGCCAGGGGCGAGCGTGCGTTCGGTGCGCGCGACCAGCTTCTGGCCGTCGATTTCAAGCATTGCCCGGCCGTCGGTCACGCTCTCGACGGTCGCGCGAAGCAGGTTAGCCCGACCAATAAATCCCGCAACGAAAGCGGAAGTCGGATGGCGGTACAGCACTTCGGCGGTGTCCAGTTGGGCGATGCGGCCTGCCTCCATAACGGCGATACGATCTGAAATCGCCATGGCCTCTTCCTGGTCGTGGGTAACATATACCGTCGTGATCTGCAGTGTTTGCTGCAGACGCCTGATCTCCGACCGCATCGATACGCGAAGCTTCGCATCCAGATTGGAAAGAGGTTCGTCGAACAGCAAGACCCGGGGCCGTATGACAATGGCGCGGGCCAGCGCGACTCGCTGCTGCTGCCCGCCGGACAATTCATTTGGCAGCCGCTCCCCGAATCCTGCCAGTCCGACGAGATCCAGCGCCTCCGCGACGGCCCGTTGTATTTCGCCGGAAGATTTATCGCGGACCTGCAGGCCGTAGGCCACGTTGCCGAAAATCGTCAAATGTGGAAACAGCGCATAGTTCTGGAACACGAAGCCGATATCGCGCTGGTTCGCCGGCACACGGGTTACGTCACGCCCCGCGATGAGAATCCTGCCAGCGCTTGGCTCCTGAAAGCCGGCGATCATGCGCAATGTCGTCGTCTTGCCGCAGCCGGACGGGCCGAGCAATGTCAGTAATTCGCCAGGCTGCACATCGAGATCGACATTGCGGACTGCCATGATCTCGCCGCGATTGCGGTCGTGCATCGTGGCCGATACGCCTTCGAGGTGAATGCCGGCGGGCTCGCTGCGTTCGCTCATGTTCAGCCCTCGACCGCAGGAAGCCGCAGGCCTGGGGCTGTCACGCGCCGCAAAACCCAGCCAAGCCCGCTGGTTACAACGATAACCACCAGGATCACAAATACTGAAAACGCCGCCGCCGGCCCGAGCGATAGTTCCGTCATATTCTCGAGGATGCGCACGGTGATCAGGGTCCAGTTGATGGAAACCAGGAAAATCGTGGCGCTGATCGCCGTCATCGATCGAATAAAGACCACGCTCAAGCCTGCGAAAAATGCCGGCATGATCAAAGGCAACATGACGCGGCGAAAAGTCATGAAGCTGCTCGCGCCAAGACTAAGCGAGGCCTCCTCGATGCTGCGATCAATCTGCTGGAGCAGGGCGACCGTGGTGCGGATCCCGGTCGGACTATAGCGAAACACGTAGCAGGCGATGATGATCGCGGCGGTCCCCGTCAGCAGAAAGGGAGGCTCGTTGAAGGCGATCAGATAGGCGATCCCGACGATGGTGCCGGGCAGCGCATAGTTCAGCATCGTGACGATTTCCATCGCCTGCCGTCCAATGAACTGGGTGCGGCCGACGAGATAACCGACGATAACGCCATAAAGCCCGCCGATCGGCATGCCGACCAGCGCGATGATCAGCGTATCCTCGATGGCCGGGATGCCCTCGGTGAAGATGACCCGGTAGTGGGCGAGGGTAGGCGTATAGTTGGCGCCGAAAGACAGCACCAGGGAAGCGATCAGCAGTAACGCATAGAGATAGAGAATAAAGACCACGACCACGAGGCAGAACGCCATGAGCATCCTGCCCGTCCAGGGCGCGACGCTATTTCGCGATGCTCCCGCACGGCCTTTTCCCGTCATGGTCACGTAACGCCGGCGGGCGATCACGTTCCGCTGCAGCAGATATACGATTCCGGCCGGTACCAGCAGCAAAAGCGACAGCACCGCGCCGCTTTTGAGATCAAACATCCCGGTGATCTGCAGATAGGCCTCGGTCGGAAGCACCGGAAATTCGTTGCCGGCCAGAATGAGCGGCGTCGCGAAATCAGCCAGGGAAGCTGCGAACAGCAGCAGGAATGCGTTGGCCAGTCCGGGCACCGTCAATGACAGCGTCACGGTGCGGAATACCCGCCAGCGCGAGCTGCCGAGGCTGAAGGCCATCTCCTCGAGGTCGCCGCCGATTCCGGCCAGCATGGGCCGCAGCGCCATATAGGCAAGTGGGAAATAGGTCAAAGTCTCCGCCGCCAGTGTGCTGGAGAGACCGTAGACCGTAGCGTTGTTCAGCCGCAGCAGGTCATGGGTGATGAAGCCGCGGGGACCGAAGGAGAACACAAATGCGATCGAGGTGGTGAAGGGCGGTGAGATCAACGGCAGCAACGTTGCGACGTCGAGCAACCTTATCCAGAGCCTCGGCGCCTGCGTGCGCTCCACCGTGAAGGCGAAAAGAAAACCGAAGACGGTACCGCATATTCCGACCAGCGTTGCGAGCAACAGACTGTTTACGAAAGCGCGAAGATTGTTCTTGTTGTTGATGGCCGAGATCAGCGGGGCGAGTGTGAAGCCGCTGTCGTCGCTCAGGGCGCGTCGAATCAGTTCGACAAGCGGATACAGTACGAAAAGCGCTAGCAGCAGCCAGAGAGTGGCCGTTACGAAAGAACGCAGCGGATCTCTTGTGCTGCGCCACCGCGTCCATGCACGCCCCAACGCCATTGACTACGAGGCGTTCAATACTTCAGCGACCCAGCGCTGGACGATGCGTTGCCGATTGGCTCCGGCCCAGGCGTCGTCGATCTCGATGATGTTTGCGCCCTTCAGTACCGAGGCGAGGCCGGGGTCGGTTTCGACTTTCGGATTTGCCGGAATGAAATTGATCTTGTTGGGTGCGAGAAGCGATTGCATCGCCGGACTCGTCGCCCAGTCGATCAGTTTTTTACCCGCTTCCGGATTCTTGGCACCCTTGATCAAGGCGATGCATTCTGCCGCAGACCCAATGCCCTCCTTGGGAAAAGAGATCTGTACGTCGTAGCCCTGCTGGCGCGTGAACAGCGCGTCGACGATAAAGAAGATGCCGCCACCTGCCTGGCCGAGGCCGACCGGCAAAGTGCCGCCGCCGCCGCTCTTGGTATACAGTTGCACGTTCTGCCTGAGCTTTTTCATATAGGCAAAAGCTTCATCCTCGTTGCGGTTGTGCACCTGAAGCACCGAGAAGATGCGCGTTACCGCCGTTCCGGACGTCCGCGCATCGGCCATCTGCAGCATGTTCTTGTAGGCGGGATTGAGCAGATCATCCCATGACGCCGGCGCTTGCAGATTATTCTGCTTCAGAAATTGAGTGTTAGTCATGAAGACCAGTGGATCGTCGGCAATTGCGGTCCATGCGCCGCCCTTGTCCTTGAATCGCGCCGGCAAGTCAGCCGCGCCGGGAGGTGGGTAAGGATCGAATATTCCCTGACTTTGACCGGCCGTAAATGTTTCAACGGGGCCGCCGAACAGCACGTCGATCTGCGGGTTGTTCTTCTCGGCCGTGACGCGGGCGAGTGCCTCGCCAGAGGAAAAACGAATGAACTTGACATGGATGCCCGACGATTTCTCGAAGGCTTCCATCATCGGTCGCGCGTAGTTTTCGGGCCAGATCGAATAGGCGTTCAGTGTGTCGCCGGCAAAAGCCTCGCGGGCGACGAACGGCGTGGCAAGCATCGAGCCCAATACGACTCGTCTGTTGACGCCTCGTGAGGTTGAACGGTTCGAACCGACGAAAGGTCGGGTTCCGGTCGCAATCATCGTTTCCCCCTCACAATTTTCTGTCGTTGACAGGACTCTTGAGTCCGCGCGCCCGGCTGTCAAGCGGTCTCTCTGATCGGCAGTCTTGGCTGCGTTTATTCACGCGGGCGTATGCGCCAAAACGGATTAGTCGCCGTCCAATTGGATGTGGCTGGGCGGCGATGCCTGGCTTCCCGGGACCGCCAGCCGTTCTGTTCCGGAACGCGCCCCCGGCGGATTTGGGATGCTCCGGGCCGACATATACCGTTGCCTCGGGCCCGTTTTGCTGTAGGACGGAATTGTTACGTCCGTCCGCCCGTGCCAGATTGGAAGGGAGGATCCTGCCCCAAGGTCGCAAGCAAAAACAGCATGTTCAAACGAATTCTGATCGCGAATCGCGGCGAGATCGCCTGCCGGATCATCAAGACCGCCCGCCGGATGGGGATTGAGACGGTCGCCGTCTATTCCGAGGCCGACCGCGACGCGCTCCACGTCGAAATGGCCGACGAGGCCGTCCTGATCGGGCCGCCGGCCGCGGCCGAAAGCTATCTCCTGATCGACAAGATCGTCGACGCCTGCCGCAAGACCGGCGCGCAAGCCGTGCATCCCGGCTATGGATTTTTGTCCGAGCGCGAAGCCTTTCCGCGCGCGCTGGCCGCGGCCGGCATCGTCTTCATCGGGCCCAATCCAGGCGCGATCGCCGCGATGGGCGACAAGATCGAATCCAAGAAGGCCGCCGCGAAAGCCAAGGTATCGACGGTTCCGGGCCATCTCGGCGTCATCGAGGACGAAAAACATGCGGTGAAGATCGCCGACGAGATCGGTTATCCCGTGATGATCAAGGCTTCCGCCGGCGGCGGCGGCAAGGGCATGCGGATCGCGCATTCGAAATCCGAAGTCGCCGAAGGTTTTAGCCTCGCCAAGGCCGAGGCCAAATCATCCTTCGGCGACGATCGCGTCTTCGTCGAGAAGTTCATTGTCAATCCTCGCCACATCGAAATCCAGGTGCTCGGCGACAAGCATGGCAATGTGATCTATCTCGGCGAGCGCGAATGCTCGATCCAGCGCCGCAATCAGAAAGTGATCGAGGAGGCGCCATCACCGCTGCTCGATGAGACCACCCGCCGCAAGATGGGCGAGCAGGCGGTCGCGCTGGCGAAGGCCGTCAATTACGATTCCGCCGGCACGGTCGAATTCGTCGCGGGGCAGGACAAGAGCTTCTATTTCCTCGAAATGAACACGCGGCTGCAGGTCGAGCATCCCGTCACCGAACTGGTCACCGGCATCGATCTGGTCGAGCAGATGATCCGCGTTGCGGCCGGCGAGAAGCTTTCGATCGCGCAGAAGGACGTGACGCTGACCGGATGGGCGGTGGAATCGCGGGTCTATGCCGAGGATCCCTTCCGTAACTTCCTGCCTTCGATCGGACGGCTGGTGAAATATCGTCCGCCGGCGGAAGCCAGCGTCGACGGCATCACCGTTCGCAACGATACCGGTGTTCAGGAGGGCGGCGAGATTTCGATCTATTACGATCCGATGATCGCCAAGCTCGTGACCCATGCGCCGTCACGCGCCGCCGCCATCGAGGCGCAGTCCCACGCGCTCGATGCGTTTTATGTCGACGGTATCCGTCACAACATCCCGTTCCTGTCGGCGCTGATGCACCATCCGCGCTGGCGCGAAGGCAATCTGTCGACCGGCTTCATCGCGGAGGAATTTCCAGGAGGATTTACCGCACGCGCGCCCGAAGGCGAAGTCGCACGGCGGCTCGCGGCGGTCGGAGCCGCGATCGATCATGTGCTCGGTGAACGCAAGCGGCAGATTTCCGGCCAGCTGGGTGGCCGGTTGGTGCAGCGGGAACGTCGCCGCGCGGTTTGGCTGGAGCGCAACGAGATCGCGCTTGATGTCGGGCGCGAAGCCGACGGGATCACGGTGCGTTTTATCGGCGCCAACGGCACGCCGGGACATCCGCATCAGCTGGTCTCGCCGTGGACGCCGGGTGAACCGGTTTGGCAGGGCACCATCGACGGACACGCGGTAGCCATGCAGGTGCGACCGATTGCCAACGGCATTCGTCTCGCGCATCAGGGTTTTGAAGTCCCGGTCTACGTTTTCACCGAGGCCGAGGCGGCATCGGCCCGGCTGATGCCGGTGGTGACGGCGGCCGATACCGGCAAGAAATTGCTGTGCCCGATGCCTGGTCTCGTGGTGTCGATCGCGGTGACCGAGGGGCAGGAGGTCAAGGCCGGCGAAACGCTGGCCGTGATCGAAGCCATGAAGATGCAGAACGTGCTGCGCGCCGAGCGCGACGGTATCGTGAAGAAGATTCACGCGACTCCCGGTGCGACGCTGGCGGTGGACGCGCTCATTCTCGAATTTGCCTAAAGCCGCGTGTTCCGCACTCAGGTCTGCGCGGCTTGCGTAGATCCATCTGCGGCAGAACAGGCGCCAGATAAAAGAGGATTTTGCGATGGCCTTTCGAAAGCGCCGCGACGCCCTGCGTTCGATCCTGTCGGGATCGTCCTGCGTTCATCCGGGGTCGGTCTACGACGCGACCTCGATCCGCATTGCCGAGGATCTCGGGTTTCCGGTTGGCATGTTCGGCGGCTCGGTGGCATCGCTGGCGGTGCTGGGCGATCCCGACATTACCCTGATCACGTTGACCGAACTCGCCGAGCAGATGCGGCGGATGTCGCGCGCGGCATCGTTGCCGGTGCTGGTCGATGCCGATCATGGCTACGGCAACGCGCTGAACGTTCGTCGCACTGTGCAGGAGCTGGAAGCGGCTGGCGCTGCCGGTCTCACCATCGAGGACACACTGCTGCCGCAGGCCTTTGGCGAGGCGAAGGCGCAACTGATTTCGCTCGAGGAAGGCGTCGGCAAGATGAAGGGAGCGCTGGACGGGCGCGGCGATCCTTCGCTGGTCATCATAGGGCGTACGGGAGCCGCCTCGATCACCTCGCTCGAGGACGCGATCAAGCGCGCAAAGGCCTATGAAGCCGTAGGCGTCGATGCGCTATTCTTCACCGGCATCAAAAACCGCGCGGAGCTGGAGGCCATCGCCGCCGCGACAACCTTGCCGATCGTGCTCGGCGGCGCGCCGGAGGAGATCAACGCGCTTGATTATCTTGCCGGACAGCGCGTGCGCATCGCCTTGCAGGGGCACGCGCCGTTCGCCGCGGCGACGCAGGCGGTCTACGAGACCCTCAAGGCGCTGCGCGACGGCCAATCTCCAAAGCATTTGAAAGGCCTCGCATCCTCCGAGCTGACAGAGCGTGTCATGCGTGGTGCGGACATGAAGAAGCGCGGCGCCGAGCTTCTCGGACTCAGGAAATAGGAAATAGATGAACACCGCGATCCGTCAGGTGACGATCCGGGGAAGGGTGCAGGGCGTCGGCTACCGCGCCTGGGTCGAACATCAGGCGCGGGTATCCCGGCTTGAAGGATGGGTTCGCAATCGCCGCGACGGCAGCGTGGAGGCGTTGTTTGCCGGGCCCGCGGATGTCGTGTCCGAGATGATTGCGCGCTGCCGTCACGGGCCATCTTTCGCGCACGTCGATACAGTCGCCGAGGAGCCTGCGGACGCTGACGCACTGAATCTGCGGCTGGCGGGCGACCGGTTTTCGGTATTGCCGACGATCTAAACAAACCGCGTCAAAGCGCGACAAGAACGCGCCGAAATTACCGCGGCAGCTTCGCGATCGCCTGGCTCAATTGGTGGATCTCGTAGGGTTTGCGCAGAATGGGAAAGTCGCCGCGCACATTCAGCGCCGCCTCGCTGTAGCCGGTCGCCAGCAGGATCGGCAGATGAGGGCGGATTTCCCTGAGGCGATGGGCCAGGCCGAGACCATCCATCTTTCCAGGCATGACGATGTCGGAAAACACCAGATCAATCCCGTCATGCTCGATTTCGCGCAACGCCGTCTCGGCGTCGGGCACCCTGCGAACAGTATAACCGAGTTGTTCAAGCAGGCTGGCGCTGACCGAGGCGACATCCGGATTGTCCTCCACCAGCAGCACGGTCCCGCTGCCGTCGGCCTCGGTGGCATCATGATGCTGGATCTTTGGAGCGGCGTTGTCCCGCGGCAGCAGGATCGTGATCTTGGTGCCCTTGCCGAGTTCGCTATCGACCTTGATCGTTCCACCCGCCTGGTAGGCGAAACCGTGAACTTGTGAAAGGCCGAGGCCGGTGCCCTTGCCGACAGGTTTGGTTGTGAAGAACGGGTCGAATATCTTGCTCAGCACATCCGGCGCGATCCCGACGCCGGAGTCCTCGACGCTGATGGCAACGCAGTCGCTGGCATTCGGCAAGGCGGCAACCGCGCTGTTGTGGGCAGCGATCGTGATCGTTCCGCCCATCGGCATGGCGTCGCGGGCGTTGATGACGAGGTTGATCAAGGCGGTTTCGAACTCGGAAATGTCGACGGTGACCGGCCAGACGTCGCGATCGATGTCGAACGCCAGTGCGACCGAGCTGCCAACGCCGGTGCCCAAAACCTCGCGTACGGCTTGGATCCTCGCGGCAAGATCAATCGACTGCGGGTTGACGCTTTGCCGGCGCGCGAATGTCAGCAGCTGACTGGTAAGGGCGGCGCCGCGCTTTGATGCCGCCTCGATGGCGGATATCGCGCGCTGCAGTCTGGCGTCGTCGCCCACGCCTTTCTTCAGGGTGTGAACGCTGCCGCTGATAATCATCAGCAGGTTGTTGAAATCATGAGCCACGCCACCGGTGAGCTGACCCAGCGCGTCGAGCTTTTGCGATTCCGCAAGCTGCTTTTGCATTTGCTCGAGGCGGAGTTGGCTTTCGCGTCGCTCGGTGATGTCGCGGGTGATTTTGGCAAAGCCAACCAGCTCTCCGCCCTCGCGGATCGCGTCAATGATGACGCTTGCCCAGAAGAAGGTGCCGTCCTTGCGGACGCGCCAGCCTTCCTCCTCGTAGCGGCCGTGCTCTTCCGCGATCTTGAGTGCGCGGGCAGGTTTGCCGTTGGCGCGATCGGTCTCGGTGTAGAAGCGGGAAAAGTGCTCGCCGATGATTTCTTCGGGGGAATAACCCTTGATCCGCTGGCCGCCGACATTCCAGTTGGTGACGATGCCGGTCGGATCGAGCAGGTAGATCGCGTAATCGGCAACACCTTCGACGAGAAGCCGGAAACTGCGCTCGCTCTCGAATAAATCCCTGTGTTGCCGGTCTTTTTGAGCCATCAAACCCCCGCCTTGACCGGGCCAAACGCATGGCAGGTAAATTTGTTCCTCCGCGGTGGAACCTTCTCGCAGGTCCGCGCCGGGAGGAAAATGCGGTGAGCGTGCGTATTGCTGTGCATTCGAAATCGTACCCGCTGGGGTGGAAACCAGTCAGCCTGAAAAGACGCGTCAAACCGTAGCTTGGCTCCTGGTCTCCAGCAGGCGGGCCTCCGCCGGGCCAAACACCTCGGTGAAGGCCTGCCGGAGCGCGATATCGAGGTCCATCATAGAGACAGGATGACCCAGATCGGCAAGGCTGGTGACGCCATAACGCGGGTCCACGACGCCGCAGGGCACGATCGCGTCGAAATGCGTCAAATCCGGCTCGACATTGATGGAAATGCCGTGGAACGAGACCCAGCGCCGCAGCCGTACCCCGATGGCCGCGATCTTGTCCTCGAAGCCGGGGCCCTTGTCCGGCCGCTTCACCCAGACGCCGACGCGATCCTCGCGCCGCTCGCCCCGCACATTGAAGGCCGCCAGCGTGCGGATGATCCAGGCTTCAAGACCGGCTACAAAGGCCCGCACGTCGGGCTGCCGCCGTTTCAGGTCGAGCATCACATAGGCCACCCGCTGGCCGGGGCCGTGATAGGTGAGCTGGCCACCGCGCCCGGTCGCGAATAGCGGGAAACGAGCCTCAAGCAGGTCACCGGCGTTGCCGCTGGTGCCCGAAGTGTAGAGCGGGGGGTGTTCCAGCAGCCAAACCAGCTCGGGAGCCTCGCCGGCCGCGATCGCGGCAACGCGTGATTCCATGGCCGCGACGGCCTCGGGATAGGGTACCGGCGCCTCAGATATCCGCCATTCGACCGCGGCCCCGGCCAGAGGCCGCGCAAATGTCGTTAAATCGAGGCTTTGGCGATCATTAACCATTAGCTAACCATAACGTGGTGATCTGGAACTACGCAATTTTGCATCTGTTAGTCCGGGTTCCAGTGGCAACGCTCGATAAAGTAACGGTCGATCTCATGGTGGTCCTCGGGACCACGTCAATGCCCATTCATCAGGTAATGCGCCTGAGCCGTGGCGCCATCATTGAACTGGATGCGACGGAGGCGGACGAGGTCAAGATCCTCGCCAATAACCTTCCGATCGCCAGCGGCACGGTGCTTGTCGATCGCAACCGGATTGCCGTCGAAGTCAAGCAAATGCTGCCGAGGTTGCCGGGCGTTCGGTAGGCGGCCCCGGAGAACTCAGGGAAACGAGGGATCCGGGAATCGAGGGCTTGGCGGCGGGCTGAAACCATCCACCGGCAGGCCTTGTCCCCCCATTCCTGATTTGTTACATCCCGCGCCGTTGATCCGGTCGCGGGACATCTCCCGCGCCGATCCCACAAAAGCGCTCGTGGCGGAATTGGTAGACGCGCTGCCTTGAGGTGGCAGTGAGTAAAATCGTGGGGGTTCGAGTCCCTCCGAGCGCACCACAAAATCGTGCAATGAGGCCTAGCCGGACCAAAAGGGGACGCGAGCGATCGCTATCCGTGGCGCCGTTACCCCGGGCATGATCCCAAAAAGCCGAAACCGGCTTTCGGGAACGATCATGCCCGAGCAGGATAAAGCCGAATCAGGCTCTAGCTCCTCAAGCCGGAATCGGCGTTGGATGCCGAACCGGCCATTCGTTGCCTTGTAACAACGTCGGCGTACATCGACGGACGCGGATTTCGGGCCCGGCGATATACGATCTCGCGACCGGAGTTCTTTGGATCGAGTTGGATCGAGACTAACTGGCTGAACCGATCGGAGCACGCGCATGAAATTCCTGGGCTACGCCTATCGGTTCCTCTCCAATTTCATCTTTCTGGCGCTGGTTTATTACAGCCTGAACTTCATGGAAAAATATCAGCAGCGCGCGATCCTCGCGATCCTCGTGCTGGTCTACGCCGGGATGCGCGCGATGTCGGCGTTTCGTTCGTTTTATTTCTTCCAGCGCATCGAGCGTCTCGAGATCGAGGCGCGTCGATTGGCGGGCATGACCGGAGACGGCCCGGCCGCCAGCGCCTCCCGCAAGCAGGTTATCAGTGACGTCTCGTCTCTTCGCCGTGACGGTGAAATGAAGGCCTATATCGACCTGTTGTTTCTCGCGCTGGTCGTGCTGCTGTGCATTTCCAAGATCGTAACGGATTGAGCCCGTCAGACGTTTCTTTTTTTGACCTGGACCAGATGCTTGAGTGGGGTCCGGCGGCCATGCGCGGCGACGGCTGTTGCCCGGCGGGTCTGGTGAGACGCCGCCATTGATCGTTTGTTTTGACCGGAGACCGGCGTGCCGCGGACCGCGCGGCGGGAATCGGTCGCACTGACGGAGATGGCCTGGGCTTGCGATTCGCGCGCGGACGCTATCGTTGGTTTCGCGGGAGGCGCGAGCAGAGCGACGGCCTCGGCGGTCGGGCGCGGCATTTCCGGGATCTCGAACACGGTCTGCGCCGGAACGGGCAGGGCAGTCGCAGCGCTATTCATGGCAAACAGCGTTTCCCCGCGCCATGGTGCTTCCTGCGGCAGCGGAATGCCGCGCCCGCGGTGGCTCACGCGATCGAATGGCTCCGCCTGCGGCACCAGCTCTCCACCCGTGCCGGCGAAATCCGACAGGGCAGGGACAGCGAACGCATCGGCGCTGGCGAAGACGAAATTGGGTACTTTTGGCCAATGCGAGATCGCTACGGTCTCCAGTGTCGGATGCAACCG
Organism: Bradyrhizobium canariense; assembly: GCF_900105125.1. Taxonomy (NCBI): domain Bacteria; kingdom Pseudomonadati; phylum Pseudomonadota; class Alphaproteobacteria; order Hyphomicrobiales; family Nitrobacteraceae; genus Bradyrhizobium; species Bradyrhizobium canariense. Next base: position 766,057 of record NZ_LT629750.1, read on the forward strand.
CCATTCCTGCGGCTCGGTCGGCGTCGCCGGCCGGTCCGGTGTTGCCGGCACCACATGGACGATGTGGTAGCCACGCGCCTTCAGGGTTGCCAGGATTTTCGGTAACGCCGCGACCGTTCGCGCCTGGATGTCGTGAAGCAGCAGAATGCCTTTTCCCTTGGCCTCGATCCGCTGGATGGCGAGATCATAGACCCGCGACGACGAAATGTGCCGCCAGTCGTCAGCCGGGAAATCGGCGCTCCAGGTCTGGATGCCCTGTGAGGCGAGATAGTCCTCGACAGCCGTAGCCCGCTCCAGGCCGGGAATCCGGAAGAAAGGCCCAAGTGTCTTGTCCGCATCAGGCCCGAGCGCCGCCTTGACCGATGCGATGCCGTCGTCGATCTCCTGTTTGGCGTGCTCGATCGGCATCTTGTTCATGGTGAGCGGATGATCTTGGCTGTGGGTGCCGATGGTATGGCCGGCGTCGCGGAGCTTGCGGACGCCTTCCGGATAGGTCCGGGCCATCTGGCCGATCAGGAAGAAATTCGCTTTCACGCATTGCGAGGCGAGAATGGCCAGAATCTGATTACTGTTGCGCGGCAGCGGGCCATCGTCGAATGACAACACCACCTCGTGGTCCCTGAGCGGCAGGGTTTCGGCATATTGCATGGTGCCGATCCGGGGGTGCTCCCGGGGATCGACCACCAGCGTGCGCGAGGTGCCGATCGCGTCGGGATTGCCAGGGCAGTCGGCGGCGGAGGCCGTCTGCGCGGCGATGCAGGTCAACAGCCCCAAAGACAGCGCGGAGCCTAAAACGGCCCGTTGCCGTGTCCGAGCCCCCACTGACGCCTTACCAATCATGAAACACCGTCATTCCCGTTTGCGTAATCGTCATTACGCGCCGCGCCGTGAACGGCGCCTTAATGATTGGACTTCCCGACGTGGTTTTGGGTTCAAGGGGCGCGGGCGACGCCAGTCCGCGGCGTGGCCGGTACCACGTGGACCACGCTGTAGTGGTTTTCTTTGAGATAACGCAAGAAAGCCGGCAGCATGGCGGCGGTGTGCCCTTTGGGATCGTGCAGCAGGATGATTCCCTTGCCGGCGGCGTTGAGCCGGTCGGTGAGCAGCTTCAATTCCTCGGCGGGGGTCATCGGGTTCCAGTCGCTGGCCCAAAGGTCGGCCCCGAACACGACGATGCCGCGCGATTGCAGCAGATCAAGCGTCGCAGGCGTGCTCTCGAAGCCGGGAAAGCGAAAGAACGGCGCGAGCGGCCTGGTGACGCCGTCGCTGTTCAGCGCCGCCTTCACCGCCGATATGCCGTGATCGATTTGTTCAACGGCCTCACCGGGCTTGATTTGCGCGAGGCTGAAATGCGTCCAGGTATGAGTTCCGACGGTATGGCCTTCGGCTGCGATCCGTCGCACCAGGTCGGGGTGCTCCGAGGCGGGCTTGCCGATCAGGAAGAACGTCGCGTGCACGCATTCATGGGCCAGCGCCGCCAGCACTTTCGGCGTGGTGGCAGGCCAGGGGCCGTCATCGAAGGTCAGCACGACCTCATGATCTTCAAGCGGCAGGGTATCTGGAAAGCTTTTGAGGCCGACCCGTGGCGTTGTGGCGGCATCGACGGCAAGAATGCGCGAGGTGCCGAGCGCGTCCTTGCGGGGACAGTCCGCCGCCTGGGCCGCGACGGTCCATGCCATCGAGACCACAAGGCCGGCCCCCAATGCGCTCATGAGCTTCGGGGTCGATTTAAGCCGCTGGATATTTTTCATTGCGCTTGGTGTTGCCCATTGGGTAATGCGTGAAGCCATAACTCAGACGAGTTCAGCAATTCTGTCAAACCGGTGAGGCGCGGCATGGCCGAGGACGTGGACATTGCCCGACCGGCCGATGCGCCGGTGCTCGACCGTCTCCCGATGCGCGACGAAAATGGCGAAATTCGCCCGGAATTCGTCGAGAAAATCGCACACGCCATTCACGAAGTCGACACCCCGATGCTGCGCGCCATCGTGGCCGAACTTCATGAGGCCGATCTCGGCGATCTGATCGCGGCGCTCGAACCTGACGACCGCGTCAGCCTTGTGGAACTGACCGGCACGGATTTCGATTTCTCGGCGCTCAACGAGGTCGATGACACGGTCCGCGAGGAAATCCTCGAGGAACTCGGACCGGAGACGGTCGCGGAGGGCGTCCGCGAACTGGAGTCCGACGACGCCGTCGAATTGCTCGAGGCGCTCGACGAGAAGGATCAGGAAGAGATCCTGGACAAGCTGCCGCCGGAGGAGCGCGACACGCTCGAGCGCAGCCTGCTTTATCCGGAAAATTCCGCCGGCCGCCGGATGCAGACCGAGTTCATCACGGTGCCGCCGGACTGGAATGTCGGGCAGGCGATCGACTACATGCGCGACACGCCGGACCTGCCGGAGCGGTTTTACGAAATCTATGCGGTCGATAAGGCGAAGCATTGGCAGGGCGCGATATCCCTGGATGCCCTGCTGCGCTCGCGCAGGCCCGTGCCGCTGGCCGATCTGATCGACGAAGATCGCCGGCGCGTGTCCGCCCTGGACGACCAGGAAGAAGTCGCGCGGATGTTCGGCAAATACAATCTGGTCGCAGCCCCCGTTGTCGACACCACCAACCGGTTGGTCGGCGTCGTCACCATCGACGACGTGGTCGATGTGATCGAGGAAGAGGCTGACGAGGACCTCAAGGCGCTGGGTGGTGTGACCAGCGACGAAGAATTGTCCGACAGCGTCCTGACCATTGCCAAGGGCCGCTTCAACTGGCTGCTGGTCAATCTCGCCACCGCCTTTCTGGCCTCTTCGGTGCTGGGCCTGTTCGAGGGGCAGCTCGAAAAGATGGTGGCGCTCGCGGTGCTGGCGCCGATCGTCGCGAGCCAGGGCGGCAATGCCGCGACCCAGACCATGACGGTCGCGGTGCGGGCGTTGGCGACCCGCGAACTCGGCTCGAACAACGCATACCGGGTGGTGATGCGTGAGGCCCTGGTCGGCCTCGTCAACGGGGTCGCATTTGCCATTATCACCGGTCTTGCCGCGATCGCCTGGTTCAGGATTCCCGGACTGGGCGTCGTGATCGGGCTTGCGATCATCTGCAACCTCGTTGCCGGCGCGCTCGGCGGCATTCTGATCCCGATGGTACTGGAGCGGGTGCGGGCCGATCCGGCGGTGGCGTCGGGCACCTTCGTTACGACGATTACCGATGTCGTCGGCTTTTTCTCGTTTCTCGGTATCGCAACGCTGTGGTTCGGGCTGAATTAAGCCGATCGACCGGACGGCGTATCGTTAATCGGACCTTAACAGCTATCGGCGATACTTCCGCAAGCGCGGGGTAGAGCATGCAGCGGTTGCGGCTGAAAGCAGACGGGCGGATCGTCGAATTGCGGGACGGGCAGGAGTTCCCGCTGGCCCCGCTGGCGCCTTCCGCTATGCCGGTGATGACTTCCGCAGTCCCGGAAGAGGCAGCGCCATCGCACGGGGTTCGCGACCTTCGCCGGCGGGCTCAGCTGACGCAACTGGAATTCGCCGCCCGGCTTGGCGTTCCCGTCGAAACCATCAGGAACTGGGAGCAGGGCAAACGCATGCCACGCGGACCGGCGCGGGCGCTGCTTGCCGTGATCGCCCATGCACCCGACACCGTGTTCGCCGCTTTGGCGACGGAACCATCCCCGGCCTGAGTTGGCAGCGCGGTCCCTGAGGGACATAATGGGCTCGACCATTCGAGTCTCTGCTCATGCTGTTCGTCGAGGCCAACGGCGCGAAAATCCCAGCGATCGGGCTGGGGACCTGGGAATTGCGCGGGCGAGCCTGCGCGCGTCTGGTTGAGCAGGCCCTGAGGCTCGGTTATCGCCATATCGACACCGCGCAGGTCTATGAGAACGAACGCGAGGTCGGCGACGGCCTGCGCGCGTCCGGGATCAAGCGCGACGATGTGTTCGTGACCACCAAGGTCTGGACCACCCATTTCGCGCCTAACGATCTCGAGCGGTCTGCCAAGGAAAGCCTGAGCAAGCTGCATTTGTCCGAGGTCGATCTGTTGCTGCTGCATTGGCCCAATCCGCGGGTGCCGCTGCAGGAAACGCTGGGCGCACTGGCACACGTCAAGAAATTCGGTTTGGCGCGACACATCGGGGTCTCGAATTTCACCGTGGCGCTGATCGAAGAGGCGGTGGCCGCCTGTTCGGAGCCGCTGGTATGCGATCAGGTCGAATTCCATCCTTATCTCGATCAGACCAAGGTGCTGGAGGCCTGCGCGCAAAACGGCATGGCGGTGGTGGCCTACAGTCCGGTCGCCAAAGGCCGGATCAAGAACGACCGGACGTTGGCCCGGATCGGACAGGCCCACGGCAAGACCGGCGCGCAGGTCTCCCTGCGCTGGCTCGTGCAACAAAATGTTTCTGCGATACCGCGGACGTCGCGGGTCGAGCGGTTGTCGGAAAACATCGACATCTTCGACTTCGAACTGTCGGACGAGCAGATGCGCCAGATATCCGCCATGGGAAGCGCCAAGGGCCGGCTCACCGATTTCGGTTTCGCGCCGAAATGGGATTGAGATATGCTGCTTGCGGGCTGAGACGATCAATGTGATCAAATACGGTGGAACCGCGACAGATCATAAGCTCGGGCATCACGGCATCGGCGATCGCGCATCTGTCGTTTCTGATGCTGGTGATTTTCTTTACCGAGGTCCATCCGTTCGGTTCGGTCACGGCTGAATCCATCGCGGTCGATATCGTGACGCCCGATGAGGTGACAGAGAAGAAGCCGGACCCGCCTCCCGTGCCAAAACAGCAACCTTCCGATTCCTTTGACCTTTCCTCGAAGGCGGCTCCGAGTTCGCCGCCGCCGGATGCTCCGCAAGACGCTGCAACCAAGCCGCAGCCGCAAAAACAGGCCGCGCTGACGCCAGCGAGTTCCGTGCCAAATCCTGCGCCAAACCCAGCGCCAAGTGCAGATCGAAGTCCGACGCCAAGTCCTATACCAAGTCCTGATCAACAGCAGGCAGCCGTACAACAGCAGCCGCCATCGGCGTCGCAATCGCCTGCCTACATTCCGGCGCAACCCGATCTTTCCATCAAATACCACGTGCTGCTCGGTCTGCCCCAGGACAGACCCGGCGACGGCTTCGACGCCGTGGCAACGCGGAAGGCCGAAATTGCATCCGGGCCCATCGCGGAGTTTCGCAGCCATCTCAAGACGTGCTCGAGGCTGCCTGAATCGGTCTCTCCCTCCGACAAGATCGCGATCAAGCTGCGAGTGTTCATGACGACGGACGGAAGGCTCGCGGCAAAGCCGATGCTGATCGAGGCCAGCGCATCCGCAAAAGGACCGGCCCTGATGCAAAGTGCGATCAATGCCCTGCAGGCGTGCGAGCCCTATGCGATGTTGCCGGCGGATAAATACAACGAATGGAGGGTGCTCGATCTCAGCTTCACGCCGCAGGATTTCACCGGCGCGTCTTGAGGCGAGGCCTCTCGGCGAGAGCTTTGCGAATGGCGGGTTGTACGCGCGCCGAGCGGCATGGCATATGACGGCGGCTCAAAGGAGGATTTCTTCGCATGGCGCTGAAGCTTGTCATCGGCAACAAGAATTATTCATCCTGGTCGATGCGGCCCTGGCTGGCGCTGCGCGCCAGCAACATTGCCTTCGATGAGGTGTTTATCCCGCTTTATACCGGCGAAGCCGACAAGAAGCGGATTCTGGCTTTCACGCGTTCAGGCAAAGTACCGGCGCTGGTGGATGGCGACATCACGGTCTGGGATTCGCTGGCCATCATCGAATATGCAGCGGAACGCTTTCCGGAAGCGCGGCTGTGGCCCGAGGACCGTGCCAGCCGCGCCCATGCCCGTTCGATTTCGGCGGAAATGCATTCGGGGTTTGCGGCGCTGCGCAACGAATGCGGAATGAACCTGCACCGGCCAGTCGGAGCCATCACGCTGTCGGCCGATGCGCGCGACAACATTGCGCGTATTGAGCAAATCTGGATCGAGTGCCGCGAACGTTACCGAAAATTCGGGCCGTTCCTGTTCGGAGCCTTTAGCGGAGCCGACGCCATGTACGCGCCGGTGGTGCATCGCTTTCGCACCTATGCGATCGAGCTGGCGCCGGAAGCACGGGTCTATATGGATGCGATGATGGCGTTGCCGGCCTTCCAGGAGTGGACTCGCGCGGGCCTCGCCGAAACCATCGTGATCGAGAAGTTCGAAACGGTGTAATCCATCCGTTGCGGCATGCGCCGGCTGTCATGATGTCTTGACGGACCGCCGGTAAAGCGGTCTGAATTCGAAAACCGACCTGACGCGAAAGGGCTATGACGATGGGAATTCTTGATTCACTGGAAAATTCGCCCGCGTTCAAGGGCGCGCTTGGCCAGCTTGAGGGCGCCGTGCTCCCGGTTGTCCTGAGCGAAGTCCTCGGCAATGGCAGCCAGGGTGGGCTTTCCGCCATCGTCGCCAAGCTGCAGCAGGCCGGCCTTGGCGATCAGGTCAAATCCTGGATCGGTAACGGCCAGAACCTGCCGATCACCGCCGAGCAGCTGCAACAGGTGCTGGGCAGCGACACGGTCCGGCAATTGGCCGCGCGGTTCAATATCCCGGTGGACCAACTGTCCCAGATCCTGGCGCAGCAACTGCCCAAGGCCGTGGACGGCGCCAGCCCGAACGGCCAGCTTCCGCCTTCAGCCTGACCTCCGGGGCGTCGCTCCAGGCCGCCGAACGCGAATTCCGGGGGAACTCGCGGAAAAAGACCTATCGCACTGAAAAACCTGCAAAATCCGCGTATTTGCCATGTCCGGATGATGCTGGCCAAAAAGACCTGCGCCGTGGTAGGTCTTTTTTGGGGTTTTCAGCCGGCCGCTGCTGCGGGACCGTGAGCGCGACCGGCGTTCTGCACGTAGGAGAAGGGCGTTGAAGCACAAATTCACCGTTGGAGAGACCGTCTATTTCACTGCCAGCAATGTTGCCCGTCCAGCCGCCACCGGCACCTATGAAGTGGTTCGCCTGCTTCCGACCGACGGCGACGACTGTCAGTATCGGATCAAGAGCTCGACCGAGGCTTTCGAACGGGTGGCCAAGGAAAGCCAGCTCGCCATCTCCTAAAACGATCTCGCGCCTGAGCAGGTGGAACGGTTCCTGTTTCACCCGCCGTTAAAAGGCCCTGTTCGCCGAACCATTCTGCACAAGCTTCAGTGAGAACGGCATTCACTTTCGGTGAATACGTTTTATGCTGCGTTGAGGGACATCGCGCATGAACTGGGCCTCGGCAACATCGTTCGACCAAACCTGGCGCTCGCCGGCTTTTCCAATGTGGCTCACACTGGCCGCGGCGGCTTTCTTTGGAATCATTGTCCTTATCACGCTGTTCCGCGCCGAGAAGTCGGTCGCCAACGGTGCGCTGACTGTCATCACGCTGTTGGCGGTCGGCGTCGCGGTTGCCGCGACCATTCGCGGATTCGGCCCTGAGGCTACGTCCGCCGAGATCCTTCAATCGCCTCCGGCGGTGAACGCCACGCTGCCCGCGCTGTCCTGCGTCGACGACCTCGCCGGAGAAACCGTTTTGACGGCGTGCGAAAAGGTATTGTTTGGCTCGGCTGAGTCCGCGGCCGCGGCGGTATCCTATGCAGCGTCCCGGCTCACCCAGCTGACGTCATTCGGTGACGTCGCCACCGCCGACAAGAAGATGACGCCGGAGCTGCAGGCGATCCGCCGCGCGATTGAGCGCGACCGCTATGGGTTGGTGGCCTATGTGCTGCTGACCCGCGACCATTGCACGCCATCGGAATGCGCCGCGTTCCGTTCGCTGCCGGATCACAATCAGATCGTGGCGAACATGGACGAGCGGGTCTATGACGGTCTGATCGCGCGCTACGCGCTCTTGTGGAACGCGCCTGCTGTGGCCGCAGGTCCTGTGGCCGCAGGCGGAGCCGTAGGAGCGCTCGCAGCACTTCCGCCGTCGGTGCCCACCGGCAGGCCCACCAATGCCGATTTTCCGAGCGCGGCCTCAATCCCGCCTGTCAGCATCATGTCGCCGGAGCCGGGCACGAAGGCCGCGCCAGCGACGCCATCCCCGCCGCCGCGCGCGCCGGCAGCGACCGCAAACGCACCATCGCCACCGCGCCAGCCTCAGGCGACGGCTTCGATCCCGGCCACGGCTAAAAAGCCCGCAGCAAAGCCGCGTACAGCCGCACCCGTTCAGATCACGCCCGCGACGCCTGCAGAGCCCGCGGCTGCGCCTGCGGCTGCCCCTGCGGCCTCAAACGATTGATTCTTCCAAACGCGGTTGCCGATCGCTAGTTTGGAAAGCCAGGAACTTCAGAAAGAATTTCAAAAGTAATGCCGCTTCATCTCATCAAGCTTGCCGTCGGATGTGATTCCGTAAAGCAGCTGAAAAGCTGGGTCGCCGAGCGGATGCGCACCGCAAAGCAGAAAGGCCTGCCGCGTCACCATATCCACATCACTCGCATGACGCCGAAGCGCGACGAAGAGGTGCTTGCGGGCGGCTCGCTATACTGGGTGATCCGCGGTGAAATCGCGGCGCGTGAAAAGATCATTGCGATCGAGCCCTTCCGCGATCGCGATGGCATCGGACGATGCCGTCTGGTCATGCAGCCCAAGGTGATCGCCGTGATGCCGCGGCCGATGCGGGCCTTCCAGGGCTGGCGCTATTTCGCCGATGGCGATGTGCCACCGGATCTCGGTTCCGTGGGCGCCGGCGTCGCGGCGATGCCCGAGCCATTGCGGCGCGAATTGCGCGATCTGGGGCTGCTGTAACGCATACGGGGCCGTTCGCGTTACAGCGCCGAGGCGGTGACGATCCGCAACCGAACCCATTCGGAGGGCGGCATTTCGATTGGACGCCGGGATTCTGAATTCCTGTCGACGATATCGAGCAGCTCCGGCGCAACGCCCATGTCCCGCAGATACATGCGGAACTGTTCGCCAAATTGTGCAGTCAGGCCTTCGCCGTTCGTCGGACACGTTGGGCGCTAAACGGTTGCGGATGAACATGCCGGTCAGGATCATCTTGGTGCCGGGCGGCAGGCTGCGGTGGATGCCTCTGGCCAGCATCAGCACGCAGGCGAGTTCGCAGCGCGCGTCCGGCAAGTTCATCTTCGCGTCGAGCGGCCCGCCCGGACGCTTGAGCGCAAAGCATTCCGCTTCGGTTTTCCCGCTACAGGCTTCGACTTCGGTCGTTCCCACCGTCGTGTCCATGCCGCGGTCGCGCAGGATCCAGCCAAGGCTGACCGCGACATTGAGATTGGACTCGCCCCAGCTATGGATGATGACGGGAAGCTTGCGCCCGGCCTGCCGGTCGAGGATCGCGAGCAGCCGCTTGTAGGTATCCCATTGAACGGTTCCCTCGGCGGCGATCCATTCCGAGCAGCCCTTTCCGCACGAATCGGCCGCACCGCGTGCGACGTAAAAGATCATGGCGTCGGGCGGTGAACCGATGCCGCCGACCGGCGGCCGCTGCGGCATCTGCGCCTGTGCAAAACCGGCGGCAACCAACATCATCAGCCCGCCGGAAATGATCGTGCGTACGGACAACGCGCCCATGCCGGTAGCCCCCGAGCAAATTCCCCGCGGCGATATTCCATCCGGAAATAGCGCTGCGCAAGTATGCGCGCCCCCTAAACCGCGACGTTGTCGATCAGCCGGGTTTTGCCGAGCCTCGCCGCCACCAGTATCCGCATCGGGCCGTCGTTGACCGAGCCGATCGGGGCCAGGGTTTCGGCGTGGCGCACCTCGAAATAGTCGAGCGTGAAGCCCGCGGCGACGATCATTTCGGCGCCACCGGCTATCGCGGCCTCGGTATCGTCGCCCGCCCGCAAGCGCCGGACGCTTTCCTTCATGGCCCGGTACAGCACCGGCGCCATCTGCCGCTCTTCCGGGGACAGGTAGACGTTCCGCGAAGACATCGCGAGGCCATCGCGCTCGCGGACGGTTCGCGATCCCGTCACTTTGACGCCAAGGTCGAGATCCCGGGCCATCTGCGTGATGACCCGCAACTGCTGATAGTCCTTTTCGCCGAACATCGCGAAGTCCGGCCGGACCTGCGTGAACAGCTTGCCAACCACGGTGGCGACGCCGCCGAAGAAATGCGGCCGAAAACGATCCTCGAGGCCGGCGGTAGCCGGACCTTCCGGCACGATGCGCGTGGCAAAGCCGTCCGGGTACATCACCTTGACGTCCGGATTCCAGATCAGGTCGACATCCTCGGCTGCGAGCCTGGCGACGTCGGACTTCCAGGTGCGCGGGTAGGAGCCGAAATCCTCCGTCGGCGCGAACTGGGTGGGGTTCACGAAGATCGAGACCACAACCTTCTTGGCGCGGCGCTTGGCCAGTCGAACCAGAGACACATGGCCGTCATGGAGCGCTCCCATGGTTGGGACCAACGCGACCGTGGCCTTTCGCAAGCGAAGGCCATCGAGAGCGCGATGCAATGCGGGGATCGTGCGGGCGATCATGGGACTTCGCGACATAGGGACTCGATCTGTAAGGTTGAGACGACCAAGGTTGAGACGGCCGGCCTTTGCCGGCGGCGGGATGCCAACCCTATCAAGGCCAGTGCTCTCTCGCCAAGCGGACTGTCGGCGATTCGATCTCGGTCATCCGATTCCTGGATCAAGGTGCGCGCCTGTTCGTTGCGCATCGAAGCTGCAACCGCGAATTTCGCGCGCGCGATTCATGATTAAGACGGACAATCAATGATTGAATGCCGTCGTCGCGCATTTCACTTGACCGCAGTCGCGCGTGATTTGAAGATGCGTGCAGGGGACGTGAAATGCTGGTGCAGACTACCCAGGGGCAATCAGGCTCAGCCCATGTCGTTGTGCTGGGCAATGAGAAGGGCGGTTCGGGCAAATCGACCACCGCCTTGCATATCGCTGTCGCGCTGATGAAGGCCGGCCAGCGCGTTGCCACCATCGACCTGGACTGCCGCCAGCAAAGCTTCACCCGTTACATCAATAACCGCCGCGCCTGGGCGCGCCGCACCGGCCTCGATCTCGAAGTTCCCGTGCATTGCTGCATCAAGCTCGGCGAGACCATGCAGATCGCCGACAACGAATCTTCCGAGTTGCAGCAATTCACGGAAGCCGTCAGCGCGGTGGAACGGACTTTCGATTTTCTCGTGATCGATACGCCGGGTTCCGACAGCTACCTGATGCGGCTGGCACATTCGATGGCCGACACCCTGGTGACGCCGATCAATGACAGTTTCCTCGACTTCGACGTGTTGGGCACCGTCGACCCCGCCACCTATTCGGTGACCGGCGAGAGCCACTATGCGGAGATGGTGCGGGACACAAGGCGCAAGCGCCGTCAGCTCGACGGCGCGAGCTGCGACTGGATCGTGGTCCGCAACCGATTGTCGATGCTGGGTTCGCGCAACAAGCAACTGGTCGCCGACAGTCTCAAGGATCTGTCGTTCCGGCTTGGCTTCCGGGCAATCGACGGTTTCGCCGAACGCGTGGTTTATCGCGAATTCTTTCCCCGCGGGCTGACCGCGCTCGACGACCTCGACGAGGCAACTTTGGGCACCCGTCCGAGCATGGGTCATGTCACCGCGCGCGAGGAAGTCACCAGCCTGCTGCGTGAGTTGAAATTGCCTCTGGATGAGCGGGGCCGGCGCCGGGCGGCCAATCGGGCCGAATGGTTCAGCCAACTCGACAAGCCGCTCGAAGTGCACGACATCATCGGCGCTTGATTCTATAGTATGATATTACCGTAAGTTTAGCCTGGCTCGGCATTCCCAGGTGGAATCGAACCGCCAAAGGCGGTTTTCACCGGACTTTTACGTAAAACCTGAACCCGACCTTCATTCGGGGCGTCTCATAGTGACTTGCAGGGAAGGGGATGTGTTTGCACGCCTGATTGTGCATTTGCACAATAATAGGGTGCGTCGCACAACGTTCGGGCGGCCAATTCACAACATTTAGCCTTCCTGTCACGTAGCCGTGACGTATATTGAACAAAAGGGACCGCAGAGTTCCGAAAAATTGGGATGGCCCGTAGAGGCCAATGCGTCGAGGACGAACATGAAACGTGGAATAGCCGTTCTGCTCTCTCTTTGCGTGTTGATGACCGCCGCGTATTTCACCGCGAGCAAATGGGCCATCCGGCACGAGACCATCACTTTCATTGATCCGGCGCGCGACAACCGCCCGGTTGCGGTGGACGTTGCTGTTCGGCGCGACAAGGAAATGCTGGCCGATGCCGACATGATCATGTTGCCGGTCGCGATCCTCAATCATGGCAACACCGTCAAGTTCACCGAATACTCGTTTCTGGCAAACGTCTTCGCCGCCCGCGGCTACCTTGTCGTCAGCATTCAGCATGATCTGCCGACCGATGCGCCGATGGTGACGAATGTCGGTGAAATCTATGTCGGACGCTTGCCGCAATATCAGCGCGGCGTAGCCAATATCAGGTTTGCCGTCGACCAGATGAAGAAGCTCGAGCCGAATGCGGATTACGATCATCTGACCATGGTCGGGCATTCCAATGGCGGCGACATCTCGATGTATTTCGCCAAGATGTATCCCGATGAAATCAAGAAGGTCGTCACGCTCGACAACCTTCGCGTGCCGTTCATGACCGACGGCAAGTTCAAGATACTTTCATTCCGCTCAAAGGATCCGGTGTTCAAGCCCGATCCCGGCGTCGTACCCGACGAAGCGATCTGCGAGAAATCGGGCATCACGGTCGTACAGACCAGCTATCAGCACACCTGGATGAGCGATCGCGGGCCTGATGACGCCAAGGCGAGCATTGAGGGCATGCTCGACAAGTTCCTCGAAGACGACAGCCCGCTGAGACCGGTCAATACCGATATGCCGAAGATCACCGAGCCGGGCCCGGTTGCGCTTTACGCGCCGGTCAAGAACTGACGATCGGCGTTACGGGTTGATCCAAATCTGACTGTTGGCGGCGCGCGGGGCGCCCCTTCAGCGCATTGACCGTTGCCTGGTCTCGCTCCACATAAGCTTGCGGCAATCAGCGAGCGCTTATGTCCGGCGAACCCGTCAAACCGAAATCCGCGAACGAAATGCCGTCGGCGAAAAAGCCTTCGCCGGGCGGCGGCGATTCGCTGACATCCGCTTCGGATGACATTGCAGCCTTTGTTGCCAAAGCCCGTGCGATGTCGCCCCATGCTGCGGGCGCGAGGGGCCGGCTGGTATTTGCACTGGACGCGACCATGAGCCGGCAGCCGACATGGGACATGGCTTGTGCGCTGCAGGCCGACATGTTTCGCGAGGCGGCCGCCCTCGGCAGTCTCGATATCCGTCTCGTCTATTATCGCGGCCTGAATGAATGCCGCGCCACCGGCTGGATCTCCGACAGCGCCCAGCTGGCCAAACTGATGAGCAAGATCGACTGCCGGGGCGGCAATACGCAGATCGGCAAGGTGTTGTCGGAAGCGCGGCGCGAAGCCGTCGCCTCCGCGGTGCGCGCGGTGGTCTTTGTCGGCGACGCCATGGAGGAGGCGGTCGATCAGCTCTGCGTCAAGGCGGGCGAGCTGGGTATGCTCAAGGTTCCCGTGTTTATGTTCCAGGAAGGCAATGACGGTGTCGCCGAACAGGCGTTCAAGGAGATCGCGCGCCTGACCGGCGGCGCATGGTGCCGGTTCGATCCGGGCGCCGCGGCGCAATTGCGCGAATTGCTGCGCGCGGCGGCAGCCTATGCCGCTGGCGGCCGCGAGGCCCTCTTGCGGCTGTCGAAAACAGGAAGCGGGGCGGCCAAACTGCTCGGCCAGATGAAGTGATCGGGCTCTGATCCCGTCTTCGGTCTTGTCTTTGATCTTGTCCCGGTCTGTCGCCGGAGGAAAGACCCGCGGCCGCATGCTTTTTACAGCGCAGCGCGCTATATTGAGTTCATGCCAACGCTGATCGCCGGCGCTCTCGCCGTTTTCGTTCTATACACGCTGCTGCAGATGTTTCGCGCGGCCAATCCGGTCGTGCTGGCGCGTGCGGTCAAGATTGTCGGCGGCGTGGTGGCCCTTGCGGTCGCGGCGTTTACTGGCCTCAAGGGCGAACTTGCAGTAGCGATCCCGATCGGGATTTTCGGCGCGGGACTGCTCGGCTGGTCGCCCTTCGGCGCATCAGGCTTCAGCCAACTCGGCGGCATATTCGGTTCAGGCGCGAAACGGTCGGCCGGACAGGCGTCGCGGGTCCGCTCGCAATTCCTCGACATGAGCCTCGATCACGATAGCGGCGAATTGGACGGTCAGATCGTGGCCGGGCCACATGCCGGCCATTCCCTCGGTGAATTCGACCTGTCGCAATTGATGGCGATGGTCCCGAACTTCGACGCCGAGAGCGTGTCGTTACTTGAAAGCTATCTGGACCGCCGGTTTCCCGCCTGGCGTCAGAACGCGCAGGGAAATACGGCAGGGGGGCAAAGCCGAGCGGCGTCGAGCGGCAAAATGACGGACGAGGAGGCCTATCAGATCCTTGGCCTGCAGCCGGGGGCGGGGCGCGACGAAATCGGCCGGGCGCACCGCGGACTCATGAAGAAACTGCATCCCGATCAGGGGGGGTCGACGTATCTGGCCGCCCGTGTAAACGAGGCCAAGGATACTTTGCTTCGCACGCATCACAACTAACTCCGGCAACGCTACTGAACGCTCCAAACCGCGAGTTGCTTCTGCTCTGTTGACGCCCCGTCATCGCCCGCCGTTGTCCGGCGTGGTCGATCTCTTCTGTCCTTTAGTTGTAGCCGCCAAACCTTGACGAGAGGTTTGCGGAAAGGGGTTTGCGTCAGGGATCGAGGGCAGACAGTAAAAAGTCGTCCGTGAAGAACGAGGCTCAAGCGCTGTTTTGAGCCGGGGCGGTCTCGATGAAGGCGTGGATAATGAGGCGCAAGAGTTCTGCGAGCCATCGCAGGAGCAGGCCGAAGTTGTAGCCTGCAGCGGCGAGGACAGCGTTGATGCGGTCGCCGAGGCGTCCCTTGAGGTAATTCCGGTCCATGCGGTGCTCGGCCTTGACGTGGCCGATGACGGGCTCGACAGCCGCGCGACGCTTCATCTCGCGACGGATGGAAGCCGTAACGCGGCGGACCTGCCCCGAGATCCAGACCCTGAACCGATGCGGGTGATTGTGGCCGCGATACCCTTTGTCGACGTGGATACGGCGAGCTTGCACGCCGGTGAGCTTCTCCATGTCGGTGATCACGGGGCCAAGCGTGTGCCCGTCGAAAGGATTGCCATGCAGGGCCTTGGCGTGGAGCACGAACTGTCCGCCCTTCGGAGACGTCACGGGGGTGGCGATACTGACCTTGCAGCCGAACTCGTAGGGCGCGCGGGCCTTACCCTTGCCGATGCACTCGACCTCCGGGGCATGTAACGCATAGACCTTTGGACCGCGCTGATGCTGATCCTGGCTGCGTACCTGCTGCGCTAAACCGAGCAGCGGGCCGAAGCGAGCTTCCAGCACTGTATCGCCATCAATCTTGCGGCGGATGTCGCGGATGATCCGGCCAAGCCGCGTCCGCAGGAACTTGAGCTGGCGCCGGGCGCGTTTGAACTGGTGCGCGTGGGTATAGCGGCCGACCATGATGGCGGCACGCTTGGCCAGGCGCAGATAGCTCTGGCGCAGCGGCAAACGGTTGCGCTTGGCGAGCCCGACAAGCTTGATGATTGCCCGATGCATCAGCCGCGCGTCGGTTGGATGCGCAACCGCCTTGGGCTGCACCGTGGTATCGACGACCACCCGCTCCAGGTCCTTGGGGCCGATGGCGCCAGTCTTGTGTGCCACCGACAGACTTTCCTGGATCAGTGCGACGAGCTGTTCCTCTCCGAGCCGTTGGCGCCAGCGCGTCATCGACGATCGATCAAACGGCAGACGGTGACAGAAGCTCAATTCACCGCAGAAGTATTGGTAATAGGGGTTCTCGATCCAGCGGGCGCACAACACCTCATCTGACAGGTTGTGCATGTGCTTCAAAATGAACAGGCCGGCGACAAGCCGCGTCGGAAGGCCAGGCTGCCCCGACCCTGCTTGGCACACCGAACTGAAGCGCTCATCCAGGACCTTCCAGTCGATCAGCGCTGCCAACTGCACCAGCGGATGGCTCATGTCGATGATTCGATCTAACGCCGGAAGCAACAGGTCTTTCTGGCGATCGTCCCGCGGTTTGCTCATCGCCCTCCCCAATGTCGATGATCCGCCGTCAGGGAATCACGAATCGCTCAAAAGCAAAATCCCAAAACGCAAGAAAGCGAGGCTCAATGCCCCGCTTTCTTGCAAAATCCAATACGATCTCAACACCAATTCCGCTTATTTCTTAGGCCGATCCGCATTCTTCACAGACGACTAAAAAGCCGTCTGCTTGAGGCAGACGGCCAGGAACGTTTTCGATCGCGATGCCGTTCCGACCCGTGGCGGGCCGGGATCAGTTCCTAAAGGTAATGCAGGAGATGTCGGAGCGTTTCAGCGTCCGGCAAACCGCTTCGGCCTGGTCGCGATCGAGGCCGGCGAAACGAGCGCGGAACAGCTTCTTGTCGCCCTTGGAGACCACCGGTTCGGTGAAGGGATCGGCCTTGCTGAGCAGACCGTGGGCCTGATTGCGGGCGGCCTCGATGCGCTCGCGTGCCTCGTCTTCGCTGTCGAGGGCGCCGACCTGGATGATCCATCCGGTGTGGGCTGCGACGGGCTTGATGGCGCCGTTCTGCTGAACGGCTTGCGGCTGCGGCTTTGGATCGGCATAGGCCATCGCCTGCGAGGGTGGCGCGGCTGGCAAACTGGAGGCGGGCAACACGCCAAGCACACCGTGTCCGGTGCCGAAGTTTGCCGGCTGCGGCGGCATTTCGGTCCTGGCGGCGTCAACCTGGTTGTCTTCCTTGTTGCCTTCCGCCTTGGCGACGATGGCGCCGGAGGTCTCCGGCACTTCCGTGCGGGCCGGCGGTATGGCGCTGGTGATGGATGTAGCAGACTGCGACGGTGCGGCCGAGGCCACCTTCATCTGTCCGGCCTTGATCTGAACGGTTTTCACCTTGACCGGCTTCATCGGCTCGGACGAACCGGGGATCGCGGCAATCGATTGGCTCTGAATCACCCCGCTCGTGAGCGGCGCGGGTTCAGGCTTGGCCTGTGCCGGCGGCACTGCTGCGGCTGCCGCGGCGAGCACGGATGGCTTTTGCACCGGCGCGCTCGAACGAACCGGCGGCGGCGCGGCCGGCTCTGATGATGTGGACGCGACCTGAACCGCCCCCTGGACCTGAACCGTCTGCGTCGGCCGGGACTGCGCCTCGTCTTCCGCAACGTCGGCGTTGGCGTCTGCGGGACTGCGCTCGGTGATCGCGGCAACGGTCCGCGTGGTCGCGGCTTTATCCAGATTCTCGGCAAGCAGGCTGCGCATGATGGCGTCGCGCGAACCGCCGCTCCGGCCGCCCATCACCACGCCGACGAGGTGACGGTTGCCACGGCGCAAATTGGTCACGAGGTTGAAGCCGGATGCGCGAGTGTACCCGGTCTTGATGCCGTCGATACCCTCCATGCTGCCGAGCAGGTGATTGTGGTTGCGGATCGTCTGACCGTGATAGTTGAACGCGAGCGTCGAGAAGTAGCGATAATAGCGCGGAAAGCGATCCTGGATGGCGCGGCCAAGCGTGGCCTGATCGCGCGCGGTGGTCACCTGGTCGTCGTCGGGCAGGCCGTTGGCATTGACGTAAGTCGTCCTGGTCATGCCGAGTGCGCGCGCCTTGCGCGTCATCATCTTGCAGAATTCTTCTTCGTCGCCGCCGATGGCTTCCGCGACCACGACGGCGGCGTCATTCGCCGAGCGTGTCACGATGCCCTTGATGGCGTCTTCGACGCGGAGGGTTTGGCCGGGACGCAGGCCGAGTTTGGTGGGGGCCTGGTCGGAGGCACGCTCTGAGACCGGCATCTCGGTGTCGAGTGTCATCTTGCCGGATTCGAGGCGCTCGAACAGCAGATAGAGCGTCATGATCTTGGTGAGCGAAGCCGGATGGCGGATGCTGTCGGCGCTGTTTGAAGTGAGCGTCGCGCCGGAATTGGCGTCTACGATGATGGAGGAGAATGCCGGGCTGTAGCTCTCGTGTTCCTCGTGGTGGCGCGCGGCGTGATGATGTCGATAGTGGCGTGCATCGGCGGTACTGCTGGTGAAAATGACCGCGGCGGTAGCGGTGACCAGCCCGAGCGCGAAAACCCGCAGCACGCGCGAGGAAGCCAAGGTTGTACGAAGCATGAACTTCCCCGTCCCAATTTCTGTCTTGTTCACCGGTTCGTGGGGCCAAATTATGCCCAACGGTTGGCGACGTTTCCTGTCCGAAGTGCCCGCTGGGCAGGCATTTCCACTGGAAAGGCCAATCGGACCGCTGTTCTAGCTAACCGACTGCACGTAAACAATTTTTTTGACGAGTCCGTCGGGAGCGCGAATAACGACGGAATCAGGTTAGGTCGCCCGGGTTTCCAAAAGGTTAAGCAACCCTTGCCTGGATTCGCGGTGTTTGACGACAAACTTAACGATTTGTGCATCGCACAAATATTCTTGACTTTATTGTGCGGTGCACTATATAATGACGTGTCAGGGAGCCGGGACCTCCCGCCGATCTGTCAAACATCAGTCTGGGAAAGGACTCCATGATGGTCAAAATCGAGGAAATTCAGCGGTACGGGACTTCGCTGCAAACCGGCGTTCAGGCGATCGCGAGCGCCTATGGCGACTACACCAAGAAGTCGTTTGAAGACACCAAATCGTATGTCGAGAAGCTGACCGGCGTGAAGTCGCTGGACAAGGCGCTCGAAGTGCAGACCGAATACGCAAAGTCCGCTTACGAGACCTTCGTGGCCGAGTCGCAGAAGATTGCCGGGCTTTATACCGACCTTGCCAAGCAGACCTTCAAGCCGCTGGAAGGCATGGCTGCGAAGTTTACCCCGTCCGCTGCCGCCTGATCACTCACGTTGCTTCGGCAACAAAAAGCCCGGCCGTTGCGGCCGGGCTTTTTTCTTGTCGGATGGTGCCGCGGTTATCGCGCGACACGCAACTCGCTGAGCGCAGTGCCGATCGTGGTGAAGGTCGTGGCGATCTGGCCGGAACTGGTCAGCATGAAGAACTTGTCCGGGCTGCTCGCGCAATTTTGCAGCACGGTTGAGGTGGGGTCGGCTGGCGTGCTCGTGTCCACCTGGATGGCATAGATCGTATACATCGGACCGTTGGTCGTGGGATCGATCTGGCTCTTGAGGTTTTGGCACAGCAACGCTTGCCGATTGTCGATGTCAGTGCCCGTTTGCGAGCTGCCATTGCCGTAAGCGGGCCAGCGATCCTCGGTGTTGAGACCGTCGGACAGGATGATGATCACCCTGTTGTAGGTGGTGTTGGAATCCTCGGCCGGCGCGGGCACGGGACCGGTCGTCAGAAGCGTCTGCCATGCCCAGGCGAGCCCGATGGCCTGATTGGTGCCGCCCGTCGGCTGCATCGCGTTGACGGCGGCCTTGAGCGAGCTCCAGGTGTAGGTCAGAGGCATGATCGGCTCGAGCGAAGTCGAGCTATTGGGATTACAATAGGCCGTACTGTTCTCGTAATACTGGTTGGCCGGGAACAGCGTCGCAGTGATGTTCTGCGTCGGCGCATCACCTCTGGTATCAAAGCTCTGGGTGCGGTCAGTGACGCAGCCGGTCCAGGTGCTGATCGGATTGGTCGAGGCTCCGATGTAGTTGTTCTGAACTGCATTCTGGGTGACGTTCGAATCGAGGCTCGCGTCCAGCGTCTGCCAGGGAATAGAAACGTTATTTGCATCTTTTTTGCTAACCGGAGTCCCCCAGTTACTGGCCGTCCAACGGTGATTTAGGAAGCCGACATAGGCATTAACCCGGGGCTGATTCGAATTATCTGTCGAGTCATTAGGACCAGGCTGTGTCCAGTTGTGGACATAAGTATAGCCGGTGCACGACTTGCTGCTGCCGCTGCCGCTGCAGGTACAACCATTGACGGCAGCGCCGGAGGAAGTCGTCGGACAACTGCAGGATGAACTTCCCGAGCAGAACGTTTCCGTCTGGTTGGTTGGCTCGCTATCCCAACAGCCGTTGTAAAGCGTATGGGAGTTGGCGTCGACGCTTGGGCAAATGTAGCCTGAATAAGTGCCGCTCGATGGAATCGTCGAGGCATTTGAAGTGCTGGTCGGGCCGCTGGTGCAGGTGAAGCCGCTATTGCTGGTCGTGAATGGACACTTCGTGCCGGGCCCGAGTGCATGCCAGTATGCGGGAAGCATCGCTTCATATCTTGTGCCGCCGACGTTGTTGTTCGGTTGTGCCGTCGGCGGGTTGAGCCAGTCGGTCTGGTCGATCCAGGTCGCACCGGCATTGCTGGCGCCGACGTTGACGACCTTGGCGAACGGAACGACGGAGATGTAGACATCGCCATCGGTTTTGGCGAGCCCGCTGAGCTGGTCGATGAGACCGCCAGTTCCGGCGACCGCATTTCTCAGCGCGGTTATTTTGCCGTTGTCTTTCATCGATCCCGTGTTGTCGAGCGCCAGCGCGACCCGCATCTTCACGTTACCCCACGCCGATGTCGTGGACGTGCTGAAGGGGATTGTGGGATATCCTGCGATCTTCATGAAGTCGGTGTTGACAGATCCGGAGCCGCTGATCGTGACCGTGTTGCCCAAATTGCCGTTATTGGCTGTATAGGTCGCGACGACGCTGACCGATTTGGCGTCGGGATTGGTATAAAGGGCCGCGAAGTAGGTTTGCGCCTTCGCGCCGATCTGGTCGGTCGTAATAACGTTGCTGGATAGATCCTTCGACAGCATCAATGCGGTTGAATCGAGCGCGGCCTGCATGGACGTGCGTGCGCTGTTGGCGCGGCTGTAGTCGATCGCGGCGCCGACGAAGCTGATGATCGGGATGGCCGCGATGGTAAAGATCACCGCGATATTGCCCTCATTGGCTCCGACAAAGCGGCGGGCCGCTTCGCGGACGTGACGGAGAATGGATGAACCGAGCATGGCTGTCACCGAAGGTTGGTTTCTGCCGCCATTTCGGCTCTCGCGACTAAACAGGTGGTAAATCGGTTCCGAGAAACCCCGCTCGATAGCCACCGAAGCTCCGAATCAGCCTTCGAAACCGGTTTCTATCGTCAATAGCCCCTAAATGGCTGACGGCATTCCTTTGTCAAATCCGTCGAAATTGATTAACCTTGGCTGGATCGCCGGCACCGGTTTGAAGCCCACCGCAAGTGCACGCCGCCGGTTTCTGCGCGCTTGCGGCGGGCCGAAGGCCGACCCATATTCGTATTACCGGCCCAGCGCATGGATCGGGATGGAGCGGCGATCTGGAAGCGTGTCTGGGAACTCTGCGCATCACCTGGTTGATGTCGGGGTTCGGCTGCTGTCCGATTCTCCGTGGGGATTTCAAACGCCAGTGCCATGCTACAATTAACTCTCAGATATGACCCGTCCGTGCCGCTGCCAGCCGTCGCATCTGCTCTTCGAATGAGCAATGACGAGAATCGCGCCGGCGGGACGGGCGGTCCGGCAACATCCGTCATCACCAAGGTCAAGCCGAAGACCAAGCGGCCGAACCTGTATCGGGTGCTGATATTGAATGACGACTACACGCCGATGGAATTTGTCGTTCACGTCCTGGAGAAGTTCTTCCAGAAGGATGTCGAAGCCGCGACCAAGATCATGCTCCACGTCCATCATCACGGAATAGGCGAGTGCGGCGTGTTTACCTACGAGATCGCCGAGACCAAGGTCACGCAGGTGATGGATTTTGCCCGCAAGCATCAGCACCCCCTGCAATGCGTGATGGAAAAGAAGTGATCCAGCTTCTGGTCGGATTCTAAAAACGGGAACGGGTCTTGCATCCGCTAACCTGATCGAATCGGACGGGTCGGGATTCCCTGCATTCTGCGGGGCTGGCGTCATGTGGAAGCCGGAAAAAACACTGTTGCGGAACCGACCTTTCGCCAAGATCATGTGTAACTATATGTCAAAGGTTGTTGTTGCCTGACCGGGTAATGACGATCATGATGATCGGGGGCCACAGAGGACGCGAATGCCAACTTTTTCTCAAAGCCTTGAACAATCCCTGCATCGCGCGCTGGCGATTGCGAACGAGCGGCATCATCAATATGCGACGCTTGAACATCTTTTGCTGTCGCTGATCGATGACTCCGATGCGGCCGCTGTGATGCGTGCCTGCAGCGTCGATCTCGACAAGCTGCGCACCAGCCTCGTCAATTATCTCGAAACCGAGTTCGAAAATCTGGTGACGGATGGCGCCGATGACGCCAAGCCGACCGCCGGTTTCCAGCGCGTGATCCAGCGCGCGGTGATTCACGTCCAGTCATCCGGCCGCGAGGAAGTGACCGGCGCCAACGTGCTGATCGCGATCTTCGCCGAGCGCGAGAGCCATGCGGCTTATTTCCTGCAGGAGCAGGACATGACCCGCTACGACGCGGTGAACTATATCAGCCATGGCATCGCCAAGCGTCCCGGTGTGTCGGAAGCGCGGCCCGTGCGCGGTGTCGACGAAGAGGCCGAGACCAAGGGCAACGAGGATTCCAAGAAGAAGGGTGAGGCGCTCGAGACCTACTGCGTCAACCTTAACAAGAAGGCGCGCGACGGCAAGATCGATCCGGTGATCGGGCGCAATTCCGAAATCAACCGTGCGATCCAGGTGCTGTGCCGCCGGCAGAAGAACAATCCGCTGTTCGTCGGCGAAGCCGGTGTCGGCAAGACCGCGATCGCGGAAGGGCTGGCCAAGCGCATCGTCGACAGCGAAGTGCCGGAAGTTCTGGCGGCCGCCACGGTGTTCTCGCTCGACATGGGCACGCTGCTGGCGGGCACCCGCTACCGCGGCGACTTCGAGGAGCGGTTGAAGCAGGTTCTCAAGGAGCTTGAGGCCCATCCAAACGCCATCCTGTTCATCGACGAAATTCATACCGTGATCGGCGCCGGTGCGACTTCCGGCGGCGCCATGGATGCATCGAACCTGTTAAAGCCGGCGCTGGCGTCAGGCACGATCCGCTGCATGGGTTCGACGACCTACAAGGAATATCGTCAGCACTTCGAGAAGGACCGTGCGCTGGTGCGCCGGTTCCAGAAGATCGACGTCAATGAACCCACGGTGGAAGACGCCATTGCGATCCTCAAGGGCCTGAAGCCCTATTTCGAGGATTACCACCGGCTGAAATATACCAACGAGGCCATCGAGGCCGCGGTGCAATTGTCGTCGCGCTACATCCATGACCGCAAGCTGCCGGACAAGGCGATCGACGTGATCGATGAATCCGGCGCGGCGCAGATGCTGGTTGCTGAAAACAAGCGCAAGAAGACCATCGGCATCAAGGAAATCGAGACCACGATCGCGACCATGGCGCGGATTCCGCCCAAGAGCGTGTCGAAGGACGATGCCGAGGTGCTCAAGCATCTTGAGCAGACGCTCAAGCGGGTGGTGTTCGGCCAGGACAAGGCGATCGAGTCGCTCTCGGCATCGATCAAGCTGGCGCGCGCCGGCTTGCGCGAGCCGGAAAAGCCGATCGGCTCCTACCTGTTCTCGGGTCCGACCGGCGTCGGCAAGACCGAAGTGGCAAAACAGCTGGCGGCGTCGCTTGGCGTCGAACTGATCCGCTTCGACATGTCGGAATATATGGAACGGCATACCGTGTCGCGCCTGATCGGCGCGCCTCCGGGCTATGTCGGCTTCGACCAGGGCGGCCTGCTGACCGACGGCGTCGACCAGCATCCGCACTGCGTGGTGCTGCTCGACGAAATCGAGAAGGCGCATCCGGATCTTTACAACGTGCTGCTGCAGATCATGGATCACGGCCGGCTCACCGACCACAACGGCAAGCAGGTCAACTTCCGCAACGTGATCCTGATCATGACCACCAATGCGGGTGCCGCGGATCTGGCGCGCCAGGCGTTCGGCTTCACGCGGAACAAGCGGGAAGGCGACGATCACGAAGCGATCAACCGCCAGTTCGCGCCCGAATTCCGCAACCGCCTCGACGCCATCGTCTCGTTCGCGCATCTCAATGCCGACGTGATCGGCATGGTGGTGGAGAAGTTCGTGCTGCAGCTCGAGGCGCAACTCGCCGATCGTGACGTCACGATCGAGCTGTCGGAACCGGCCAAGGCGTGGCTGATCCAGCACGGTTATGACGAGCAGATGGGCGCACGGCCGATGGCGCGCGTGATCCAGGAGCACATCAAGAAGCCGCTGGCGGACGAAGTGCTGTTCGGCAAGCTCAAGGGTGGCGGCCACGTTCGCGTCGTGCTGGTCAAGGACGAGGCCACCGTGGATCAGGAAAAGATCGGCTTCGAGTTTGTCGAGGGACCGGTCACGCCGAAGCCGGAGAAGCTGCCCGGCGCGCGCAAGCGCACGGTGCCGCGTAAGCCGAAGCCCAGTGGCCCCAATGGCGGTGGCGGCTCCAAGGGGCCGGCCTCGCGAGGGCCGCTGGTGAAGGCCTGAGCGGCCGATACTGCGAATTGAAAGCCGGCGCGTCGCAAGACCGCCGGCTTTTTGATGGGCGCTTGGTCGACCGGGGAGCGGTCCCTCATTAGGGGCGATGCGTGGCCAATGATCACGGCGCTTTCGCTACGCAGCCACTCAAGGCTGGGGGACACTGACCCGCGGGGCCGTTCCCCGATCCAGCAACAGAGAGTGGCGAATAAACGCCTGGGCCGGTGCTTCGAAACAGCGGTAGGTAAGATATGACGCCAGCAGCGTTGACGTGACGAATATCGCGAAAAACCATGTGTCGTAGAATGGCATGGGAACGCGAGATGCCGCAAACCCTGACGCGATGAGAAGCTGAATTGGAAAATGCAGAAGGTAACAGGAATAGGTCATGTTGCCGGCGGCCTCCATCAGCCTGGTCGTCGATGACGACAGGATGATCTCGCGGGACAGGCAGAACAGAAGCACCGGCGTGTAGCTCAGCAGAAACACCCAATCGACGATCGAGGCTTGCAGGCTGAACATCCATATCGAAACTGGAACAACCGCCACCGTGGCCCAGGCCAGGCCTTCGACCGCGAGCCGCGACGTCGCCGGCGCGATGGCCCTGCGGGCGATGGCTGCAAGGCCGCCAGCATAGAAGAATGCGAGACAGGAAAATAGCTGTCCGTGCAGATTCAGGCAGACGACGATCACAAACACGTTGAAGAGCGCCGATTTCGTCACAAAGCGCAACGTCAGAAAAAACAAGACATAGACCAGGACCTCGACCGAGATCGACCATATTGGTTCATTGAAGCTGCCGCCGTGCTCGAAGCCCCAGCTGCTCGCCATGAAAATCTGCAGCAGGAAATGTCTGACGTCGTTGTCCTGATAAACGAAGAAATATCCGTGCAGGCGGAAGTAGGCGGCTTGCAATACCGCCACGATGATCAGCGTCACGAAATGCAGCGGGTACAGTCGTGACAGGCGGAATACGAAGAAGGTCCGTCCGGGCATCGACCGATCGGAAATGGCGTCACGGTATTTCCAGAAGAAGATAAAGCCGCTGATGCACCAGAATACCCAGACGCCGTATTCGCCGGTTTGGTAAAATGGTCGAAGCCAACCATAGAGCGGCAGTTGATCCCTGAAGAGATCAACCGGCGTGTCCGCAACGTAGGAAAAATGCTGGTAGTGCCAGATCAGAACGGCAAATGCCGCCACGAAACGCAGCACCTCCAATCCCAGCAGTTTATTCGTTTTTGGTGACACTGGCTTTCCGGTCATCGCAAGTCTGGCGACAAAGTCTAGCTTCTTCAGTTGAACCAATTCCCCCAGGGCCTGCCTGATCGAATCGGACCGCAGGGGCTCGCTCTAGCTGCAAATCCTCGCGGCCGTCTCCGTGACCGCCCGGTCCCAGGCCTGGTAGCCACCAGAACTCAGGTGAACGCCGTCGATCGTGGATGGCTTCTGCATCGCCGGCAGCGCGACGAATGCTGCACCGCTTTGGCTGGTTACGTCGGGCAAGACGGAATTATATTCGGTGATCGTCGCGCTGGCCTCGTTCTGCATGGCAACCGTCATCCGACCCTTCGCCTCGACCGGCGGGATCTCCAATACGGCGAGTTGCGGCGTCAGTTTTGATAGCTGGGCCAGCAAGGCGCGATAACGATCGCCAAAACCCTGCTTGCTGCTGGTGGCCGATACCAGCGCGTCGTTCGTTCCCAGCGATACGATGATCAAGGCAGCTCGTTTGGCGTCCAGCGCCTGGGACAGCCAGTTCCCGAGGTCGCTTGCGGTTGACGCGCCGTTAAGGCCTGCATTGACGATTGCATGGCCGCATATCGATCTCGGCAACGTCGAAGCCTCGACGATGCTGTCGCCGAGGACAATCACGGGATCCTCTGTTCTGCTCAGGGTGTAATACAGAACAAGTTGACGGGCGCGCCGGTGATCGTCGACGACATCCGCTTTCCTGGCCCAGATGAGAAAAGCTGCGCTGATCCCAAGGATGACGAGCCCGAAATACATCCAGTTCACGCGCACTCCCGAAAGCTGTCGCGCCGACATGGATTTTTCGAGAAAGGTCATGAGCTCTCTGGATAACTGGGCGCGCATCGCGCACCCCGAGCTCAGGACAACACAAAATGCTTTCCAAGAGCTTTGCTGAAAGCAAGGCAAACACCGCGTGCGGCGTCCGATTATCGATTGGGTAACCATGCAGGAAGTCGCGTGCCTGGCGCGCTACCAGGTGCTCATTCGCCCTTGAGGCGCTGGCTCTCATGGACCCGCACGCGCTCGGCGCCTCGGCTGCCCGTCGGCGATAACCGCAGCGCACTGAGCACAGCCCCAAGCATAGCGAAGCCGACACCGACCAGCAGCGAGATCCGGGTGCCTTCCGCCGGATAGCGCGCCAGAAACAACGCCACCAGCGCCGCGCCGATCGTCTGTCCCAGCAGCCGCGCGGTCCCGAGCATTCCGCTCGCGCCGCCGGAGCGCTCGCGCGGAGCTGCGGCGATCATGGTGCGGTTGTTGGGGGTCTGGAACAAGCCGAAGCCGGCGCCGGCCAGCGCCATGCGCCATACCACGTCGAAAGCAGAGGCGTCGGCCGGCATCAGCGCCAATGCGCCGAGCCCCGCCGCGAACAACAGCAATCCGACGCCGCCCAACAGGCCGGCCGGATAGCGTTCGACCAGCCGGCCGGCGAGGGGGGCCGCGAACGCGACAGCGATCGGCCAGGGCGTGATCAGAAGGCCGATCTGCACCGCCGAATATCCGAAATGGGTCTCGAGATAAAAAGGCATCGAGACAAAGGCCAGCATCTGACCGCAGAAGGAAGCGATCGAGGTGCCGATCGACAGCGCAAAAATCGGAATCCGCAAGAGGTCGACCGGCAATAGCGGCGCGGGCAGATGCGTCTGCCGATACACCAGCAGAACGCCTGCGGCGGCGGCGATCACAAACTCGATCAGACTGAGATACAGCGCCTCGCCATGGCCGGTGCTATCGATCGCGGCGATGCCAAGCCCAAAGGCAATGGCGCTTAAGCCTGCGCTTTGCCAGTCAAAGGCGTGGACGGCGGGCAGTGTGTGCGGCAGATAGCGCAATCCCAGCGCCAGGGTAACGATACCGAGCGGGACGTTGATGGCGAACAGATACGGCCATGTTCCGACCGCCAGAATGACCGAGGCCACGGTAGGGCCTACGGCAGCCGAGATGGCGACGACCAGGGCATTGACGCCGATACCGCGGCCGAGCGACGCGCGCGGGTAGGTGAAGCGGACCAGCGCCGCGTTGACGCTCAGGATCCCGGCGGCGCCAAATCCTTGCACAATGCGCGCCACGGTCAGCAGAAGCAGGGTGTGCGCCAGTGCGCAAAACAGCGAGGCCAGCGTGAACAGCAACAGCCCCGCCACATAGACCCGGCGATAGCCGATGATTTCGCCGAGTGAGGCCAGCGGCAACAGCGAAATCGTGATCGCCAGCTGGTAGCCGTTGACGATCCAGATCGAGAACGCCGGGCTCGCGTTAAGATCTTTGGCGATCGTGGGCAGGGCGACGTTGGCGATCGAGCCATCGATCACGGCCATGACAAGGCCGAGCGCAATCGTGACAATGGCCCAATTGCGCTGCGGCTGCGGCAGGCCGTCGGCGTGCTCGATTATAGTGGTCGACATGTAGTGAAGTTGCCTTCGATTCCGGCATCGGCTGGCTACCGCATGCTAGATTAGCCGGTATTTTGCAACTTCGAAGTGGTGCGCGGGTTCCGGCAGGCGCCGGGACCTCGGCTGCCTTCAGCCTTCGCCGAGAAGTTCATTGATCCGGCGCTGCAACTGGCGCTTTTTCGCCTCGCTCTTGCGCAGCCGTTCCTCCAGGTCGGAGACGGGCTCGGAAGGTGTTTCCGCGTTGAACGCCAGGCCGACGAAATTATCGCGCCACCAGATCACCTTGGCGAGGAAAGAACGGCCCTTGCGCGCGATGGTCAGCGACATCTGCTCCTTGGGAAGCCCGACGCCGTCGCTGAACTCGATGCTGGCGCCTTTTTCCGAGATATTGCGGACGACGCAATCCTTGGTCGTGCCGGCTTCGCCGATCTCGGCAACGCCGCCATAGATGACCTTGTCGCGCGTATTCTGGCGTCGGTCCTGCATCGGATAATCTCCCAATAAAACGGGGCGACCATACGACGCTTCGCTGCCCAAGAAAGGGGCAGGGCCGGCAAAATGCTGTGTTAACGTAAACCGATCGCGGTCGTGGATGACGGGTTTTCGGGTGTGTGTCAGCCGAGCGGCAGCGCCTTACGCGGCGCTTTCGCGCAATCCGCGAGCGATTTCCTTTTGCGCGTCGAACTCGCGCCGCCGCCGCGCCAGCTCGTCGGCGCTCAGCATGGCGACGTTGTTATAGTCGCGTTTCCAGGAAGCATCCGCGCTCCAGCGCAGCGGCGATTGCAGCGTGGTTTGCGGTCCCGGTGCGGTTTCCAAGAGCCGCAGCGCGAGCTCCAGTGTGAAGGCCTGCGAGGCCGGATCATGCGGCTTGCCCGCGGAGTTGCCGAGCGGGAAATCGCTGAACAGAAACCGCGGCACCGCGGCGTGCTCGACGATATCCTTGGCGCATCCCATCACGACGGTGGGAACGCCGTTGGCTTCCAGATGCCGCGCCACCAGGCTGACGGTCTGGTGGCATACCGGGCAGTTCGGCACCAACACGACGGCATCGACCTGATCGGCGCGGCAGCGGGCGAGGATTTCGGGTGCGTCGGTTTCGATGGTGACGCGCTGGCTGCGGTTGGTCGGCGCGCCGAAGAAGCGTGGTGCAACCGTGCCGATCCGCCCCTCACGCGCGAGCCGTTGCAGTTGTGGCAGTGGAAACCAGGTGCCGCTGTCGTCGGCCGTCGTGTGCACACGGTCATAGGCGACGTGCGAGATCCGCAAATCATGTGTCTTCGAGGTGTCGCCGTCGTAGACCGAGTAGAATTTGGCGCCGCCATTGTATTTCGCGCCCGGCCCTTGATCGCCTTTGGCGGGATCGAACGGGGCTGCGGTCGTGACGATGGCGACGCGGGATTGATGGAGCGGCTTGCGCAGCGGTTGAAACGGCGCATCGACATAATGCGCCCAGCGATAGGGCGTGGTGTAACCGATGGCCTGATAATATTCCCGGGTCCGCGCCATATAGGGAACCGGCACGTCATTGTCGGGCGCGAAGCCGAGCTGGTCGTCGAGCGGTACGGTCATGTTTTAGTGTTCCCACATGCGCGCCATCATTGTCGAATTAGCTAGATAGTCCTCTTGGTGTGTCAAGCAGGTCGTCGAGACATGGCGTTGCGAACGGTCATGGGGCTGCGAGCGGAGCTTTACGCCGCGGTTGCGATGCTTTTCATGCAAGTGGCGGGCGCATGCGCGCAAGACACCTCGCCCGCGATGACCAATGTGGCGCGGCCCAGCGTCGAGGAATTGGCCACCGATGGCACGCCGCAAAAGCCTGACGAAACCGCCGGCGATGTCGGCACCCGCGAGGCCAT
Organism: Bradyrhizobium canariense; assembly: GCF_900105125.1. Lineage (NCBI taxonomy): Bacteria > Pseudomonadati > Pseudomonadota > Alphaproteobacteria > Hyphomicrobiales > Nitrobacteraceae > Bradyrhizobium > Bradyrhizobium canariense. The sequence continues at coordinate 795,986 of NZ_LT629750.1, forward strand.
GTGCCTGATGATCGAATCGGCGGCGAAGTCGCAAAATCTGCCGGTCGAGTTTTTCGCGCGCGTGATCTGGCAGGAGAGCCGCTTTCAGTCCGACGCGGTGGGACCGGTCACGCGCAATGGCCAACGCGCGCAGGGGATCGCGCAATTCATGCCGGGGACCGCGAGCGAACGCCGTTTGCTCGATCCCTTCGATCCCGTGCAGGCGCTGCCGAAATCCGCGGAATTCCTGAACGAACTCCGCAACCAGTTCGGCAATCTCGGGCTGGCCGCCGCCGCCTATAATGCCGGACCGCGACGTGTGCAGGATTGGCTCGCCGGATCAGGCGGCATGCCGCAGGAGACCCGCCACTACGTCGTCGCCATTACCGGCTCAACCGTCGACGACTGGGCCGCGGCCAGCAAGAATGGCAAGACACCCGATGACCTTGGGCCATCAACGCAGAATCTGGGCTGTCGCGAGCTGATGGCGCTGTTGCGACGCGCGCCCAATCCCTTTGTCACCCAGCTCGAACAGCATGTGAAGCTGAGTGCGGCCAAGCTATGGGGCGTGCAGCTTGCGGCCGGCTTTAACCGCGACCAGGCGCTGGCGATGTATGCCCGTGCGATGAAGCGGCTCAGCGCCGTGATCGGCGACCAGGATCCGAGCCTGCTCAGCTCGATGCTGCGCAGCCGCGGCACCCGCACATTCTATCAGGTGCGGATCGGCGCCGACACGCGCCCTGCCGCGAACGATCTCTGCAACCGTATCCGCCACGCCGGCGGCGGCTGTTTTGTGCTGCGAAACCCGAACGTCGCGGGCTGATGACGTTCAGTCGAGGTCGCCGAGATCATCCTCGGCTGCGCGACGTTCGATTTGTAGAACGGAGGTCGGCGACAGCTCCGGCGCCGGGCCATGTTCTCTGCCGACAAGCCGGGCGACGAACAGCGAGAGCGTGGGTCCCGCCACTAGGATCAGCACGAAGCGAACGGTCTGCATCGCCATCACGAAGGACGTGTCGACCTTGGTCGAGGCTGCGATGATGGCGACGGAATCGACGCCGCCGGGACTGGTCGCAAGGTAAGCGGTCAACGGGTCCACGCCGACGATACGCACCAGCAGCGCCGCCAGCCCGCCACAGAACGCGATCATGACTGCGATCGAAAACACGCTCTGGGGGAGCGCCCGCATGACCGCGCTCAACAGCTTCGGGCTGAAGCGCAGGCCGGTATTCCAGCCGACCAATGCGTAGCCTGTCGCGAGCAGCCAGGGCGGCAGTTCGATGGCGCTGTAGCCGCCGATGTGCAACACGCCGCCGATCGCCATCGCCGCGATCAGGACGCCCGCGGGGATTCCCGGTACGAGTAAAGCGAGGAAGCTGACGGCGATGATCAGCAGCGTTCCCAGCAATGACGGCCATGCAACCGCTGGAAACCAGATCATGACATGTGCCGCATCTGCGGGAACGTGGACCCAGAAGCGGGCAATCAGCGATGCCGTGATGGCCACGAACACCACGCGCAGATATTGGATGAAGGCGACCAGCGGCGCATCGGCGCCATAGGCTTCCGCCATCAGGATCATCACCGGCGCGGCGCCCGGCAATAATCCCCAAACCGCGGTCGTGCCCTGCATGATGCGAAGCGTGCTGATCAGCCATCCGAGGCGGCACTGGCGATGATGATGGTGACGACGACAACCAGAAACAGCGGCCAGCTTTCACCGAACCTGACGAGAATCTCCGAGGTAAACGAACGGGCAATCAGGCAGCCGATCATTGCCTGCGCAAAATTCATCGGCAGTCGTGGAATGCGCACCGTGCCGCCGCCGGTCGCCGTCAGGATGCCCGCCATCATGGGACCCAGCATCAGGGCGGCCGGCAGTCGCACCCATTCAAGGATGGCCGTCGTCACCACCGAAATGGCGACGAGGACGACCCACTGAACGGAAAGCGAAAGATTCGCAAACGGCAGTGCGCGCGGCGCTGGCATTGCCACTCAGCGCTTCAGCTCGATGTCGTCGGACTTCACCACGCGGCTCAACATCGGAAAGATGGCATTGATCGCGAACGCATGCATCTCGCTGGAGAAGCTGGTTGTCGTGTCTTCCGCGATCACTACCTCGTAGGCGTGTTCGTGTGCCTGGCGCGCCGTCGATTCGACGCCGATATTGGTTGCGATCCCGCCGAGCACGATGGTCCGGATGCCGCGACGGCGGAGCTGCACGTCGAGATCGGTGCCGTAAAATGCGCCCCATTGATGCTTGGTCACGAGGATGTCGCCGGGACGATAAAGGCCCTCGACGAGGTCGCTGAAGTTGGCGGGAAAACCGCCTTCCGGATGCGCCATCGGCCTGTCGACCGGCGGTTTTAATGCATCGCCGTAATCCGCTGCGAACGCGACGTTGACCAGCACGACGGGCGCGCCGGCGGCGCGGAAACGCTGCGCGAGCTTGATGCCCGCCGCCGCGGCGTCAGCGCCGGATCGCGGCGCAAGCGCCGGCATCGGGACGATACCCTGCTGAAGATCGATCAGGACGAGGGCCGTGGTCGCGGGGGAGAATTCGGGCATTGCGATGATTCCTGGGTGAGGTGAGGACAGCCGCGACGATTGTCCGGTCGCGGGCTTTGCCGGCCGTTCAGGCCGCCGTGATGAATTTGAGGATATACTCAAACATGGAAGCTGCTTGAGTGCAACCTCAAATAAGAATTGGCCGTCATCGGTGACTGCTGCTAGGCTCCCGGCATGTCCTCACGTCCTGCAAAGCGGCGGCCAGCCACGGCGGCTTCAAGGCCCAATCGCGACCGTCCTGCACTTTCGCCCCAGCGCAGCGTCGGGCGGAAGCGCGTCGCCAATTTGATGATTGCCGCGGCGGACGTCATTCGCGAGCGCGGATTCGATGCCGCTACGATGGCGGAGATCGCGGAGCGGGCGGGGGCGAAGGTCGGTTCGCTCTACCGGTTCTTTCCGAGCAAGGAAGTTCTGGCCGATGCGCTGATGCAGCGTTACGCGGATCTGATCGACACCGCCTGCGATGAGATCGACGCCCGCCTGTCCGCGCTCACGGTGGATGAACTGGCCGATCTCTTCGTGAACTTCCTTGTGAGAATCCATCACGAAAGCGGCGCCTTGACCGCGCTGTTGGAGGCGCGGTCGCATTGGTCGGCCAAGCGTCTTGAGTTTCGCGAGCAGGCCCTGAAGCGTGTTGCCAACACGCTGTTGCTCAGGGCGCCCGGATTGCCGCGGAAGACGGCGCGGGACATGGCGGTTGTCCTGCTCAACAATATGAAGACGATGGTCGCCATGACGGTCGACAAATCGGCGCCCACGAGTCCGGGAAGTGCGGACGAACTGAGCCTGATGAACCGGCTTTATCTCGCCAGCAAGCTCGCCGGGTTTAAGCGCTAGATACAACCGTGCCGCATTGCGGCGGTGTGATATTCGGCTAGACTCATGGGCCGCATGGATTGGATTGAAGCATGGTTCGAGAGAGTGAAGTCCGCGAAGGTGAAATCGCCGTCGATATGCCGGCGGCGCGGGATGCCGGTCTCGTCTTTATCGGTCGCATCCGCACCCCCTGGACCTCGCGGCTGATGACGCCCCGGCAGGGGCGCCATGACGGCCCGGTCTGCCGGCTGGAGATTTTCGAGCCCTGGGTGCCGGCGATCAAGGGCGTCGATTTCTATTCGAATCTGGAAGTGATCTACTGGCTGCATCAGTCGCGCCGCGACCTCGTGCTGCAAAGCCCGAAGAACAACAAGTCGACCCGCGGTACGTTTTCGTTGCGCTCGCCGGTGCGGCCTAATCCGATCGGCACCTCGATCGTCAAGCTGGTCGGGATCGAGGGCAACGTGGTTCTGGTGCGTGGCCTCGATTGCCTCGACGAGACGCCGCTACTCGATCTCAAGCCCGACCGTTGCGAGTTCACGCCGCTGGCGCCGCCGCAGGCCGGGGATTTCGAGACGGAGTGATCTTCCTTTACCTGTCCCTGGAAAGGGAGAGGTCGGATCACCTTTGGTGATCCGGGTGAGGAGGTCATCTTCCCTTACGGAGCTTGCGGCGGACCCCACCCCAATCCTCCCCCTTGCAGGGGGAGGGAGTTATTTTAGCGCCGCGATCAGCTTGGCGGCGTTGTCTTCCAGCACCTTGCCATCTTCCTTGCGGCTCGCCGGCGGCAATAGCGCGACACCGTCGTAGCGCGGCATCACATGCATGTGCAGGTGATACACCACCTGTCCGGAGGCTGGCTCGCTGAATTGCTGGATGGTGATGCCGTCGGCCTTGAACGCTGTCATGGCGGCGCGAGCGATCTTGTGGGTGCCGCGCGCAACATGGGCGAAATCATCGGCGGAAATATCGAGGATATTGCGGGCAGGGGCCTTCGGAATCACCAGCGTATGGCCGGGCGCGCGCGGCATGATGTCGAGAAAGGCCAACACGTGGTCATCCTCATACACCTTGTAACAGGGGAACTCGCCGCGCAGGATCTTTGCGAAGACGTTGTTGCTGTCATAGGCGGGCATGTCGGCTCCTGAATGATATCTCGAATTTCTCGCAGCCGGCCTATGCGCGGTCAAGCATCATCGGCGGGCTTGCGGAATGGCCCGGCTTCTGTGAGCTCGCGCCCCGCTTCCATCACATAAGCGCGTTCGCGCTTGAGATAATCCGCGATGGCGTGGCGCAGGCCGGGGTCGGCAATATAATGCGCGGAATAGGTCGTTTGCGGCAAATATCCGCGCGCGATCTTGTGCTCGCCCTGCGCACCGGCTTCGACGGTCTTCAGGCGATGCCGGATCGCAAAATCGATCGCCTGATAATAGCAGACTTCGAAATGCAGGAACGGATGATGTTCGACCGCTCCCCAGTTGCGGCCGAACAGCGTATGCGACCCGATGAAGTTGATGGCACCGGCGATCCAGCGGCCATCGCGCTTCGCCATCACCAGCAGCACATCCTTGGCCATGCTCTCGCCGATCAGCGAGAAGAACGAGCGGGTGAGATAGGGCCGGCCCCATTTTCGCGATCCGGTCTCCATGTAGAATTCGAAGAAGGCATCCCATGCCTCTTCGGTGATGTCGCTGCCGGTCAGCCAGTGAATCGTGACTCCGGCGGCGAGCGCCTCGCGCCGTTCGCGCTTGATCGCCTTGCGGTGGCGTGAATTGAGGGTGGCGAGGAAATCCTCGAAACTGCCGTAGCCTTCATTGTGCCAGTGAAACTGCTGATCGGTGCGTTGCAGGAATTCGTGCTCGGCCAGGAATTTTTGTTCGGCCTCGCGCGCAAAGGTCACATGAACCGATGAGGCTTTGGTGGCGCCGCACAGCGCCACCAGTCCGCTGGCGAGCGCGGTGCCGACGAGGTCCATGTCGACGCCGTCGCGGATCAACAGCCGCGGGCCGGTAGCCGGTGTGAAGGGAACCGACGCCTGTAATTTGGGATAATAGCGGCCGCCGGCGCGCTCATAGGCATCAGCCCAGCCGCGATCGAACACGTATTCGCCCTGCGAGTGCGATTTCAGATAGCAGGGGACGATGCCGGCAATTTTGCCGTCGATTTTCGCGAGCAGATGCCGCGGTCCCCAGCCGGTCCGCGCGGTGGCGGAACCTGAGGCCTCGATTGCCGAGAAAAATGCATGCGAAACAAAGGGGTTATAGCCCACTCTTGGATCGGCGCAGGAGTTGCCCGCGGCGTTGGGCGAGGCCAACGTATCCAGGCCTTCGAGGCTGTCCGGATTGGGCCTCGGATTGGCGCACGCGTTCCAGTCCTCAGCCGGGATGTCGCTGACGGAAGGCACTGCTTCAAGGGATATTTCGGATGACGCCATCGACGATTTAGGACCGGTCTTTCGTCACGATCGGCCATCGCTCGTGGTGACCAACACCGCAAAGATCGTGCATCACGCGCGAGAGTTCAAGTGCGCAATCCGTATCAGGTTCCCGGCGTAAAACCCTCGAAAATCATCTGATCGGCGTAGCGGGCGGCGCGTTGGCGCTGCTCGGGCGTGCGCACGGTCCAGGCCAGCAGCGGCAGTCCGACAATGTTGCGCGTAATCCAGGGCGCGGGCGCCGGCAATTCGTTGACCCAGTAAGCTACGAAATGCGGCTGCGTGCGAAAGGCGTGCCGCAGATGCGTCATCTCTCGGCGCTGGGCGGGCGAAGCCTCCGGCCAATCGCCCTCGGTATAGTGGCGTTCGGCCACGATGCCACGCGGCAGCTTCGGCATCAGTTCGCGGAGCGCCAGCACCTGATCCGGGTCGAACGACATTCCGGTCACCGGCCCGGAATAGGAGGCAAGCACCTCGGCCATCCGCTTCACCAGTTTGCGGTCGCCGTCGAAATGGCTCTTCACTTCGATCACGAGGGGGACGCGACCTGCGATCAGCGCGCAGAGATCGCCGAGCGACATCATTCGCTCGGACGTGTTCTTGAACGTGGCCGCCTTGAGTTCGGCCGCGGTCTTGTCGCGCAGCGCGCCTGAGCCTTCGGTGAGGCGGCCGAGGGCATCGTCATGATGCACCATGGCTTCGCCATCGGCGGTGCGCTGGATATCGACCTCGATCGAAAAATTACCTGATATGGCGGCCTGAACCGCGCCCGGCATATTTTCGATGATGCCGCGCGCGGCATCATGCAGGCCGCGATGGGCGACCGGGCGCGCCGTCAGCCAGTCAGGTGCGCGCACCGGATCGCTTCCTTCAGGAAACCTCGAAGATACCTTCGACCTCTACCGCCGCGTCCCCGGGAAGCGAGGACACGCCGACGGTGGTGCGGGCATGGCGGCCCTTGTCGCCGAACACCGCGACCATCAGGTCGGAAGCGCCGTTCAATACCTTCGGCCCGTCGAGAAAATCCGGCGCGGAATTGACGAAACCGCCCAACCGGACCACGCGAACCACCTTGTCGAGGTCGCCAAGCGCTGCCTTGATCTGTGCCAGCAGGTTGATCGCGCAGCCGCGCGCCGCCGCATTGCCTTGCTCGACGGTGACGCCGGCGCCGAGCTTGCCCTTGGCGATCAGCTTGCCTTCCGCGTCGACGCAGACCTGGCCGGACACGATCAGCAGATTTCCGGTGCGCACAAAGCCGACATAATTGGCCACCGGGCTTGCGGGCTGATGCAAGACAATGCCCTGTGCCGCCAATTTCTGCTCGATCGTACCCGCCATGTTCCGTCCTCGTTTGATGTGATCTGCACCCGATCCATGCGATCGGGAGTGCGCTTTGTTTCGCGCATTGCGCCATCACATGCAAGCCGGCCCGCGTTTCGAGCGAAGTGGGACCTGTTCGCATGGAGAAAACGCGTCAAAACAAAGACGGGAGCTCAGGGACTGGTTTAACCAGAACCGAAAAGCGCTTGCGGGTTTGATGCTTGCTGCCGTTTTCTGCGGCACCGCGCGCGGGGCCGGCTGGAAAACATTGCGCCCTGACAGATATTTGTCCCTCTTGCCCTAGTTGCGGCGCAATGGCGCAGTCCCTAATGTGACGAAATCCTGACCGAGAACACGACATGACCCGCTCGCTTACTTCGCCTCGTCGCGCCAGATCCCTGGCGCTGACCCTTGTTGCTATCGGGCTTGGATCGGGTTTTGCGACCGGCGCGGCCAATGCCGCCGCAGGCACGCCTTTTCTTGCGCATCAGGCGCTCTACGACCTCAGCCTGGTGAAATCCCGCGGCTCCGGTTCGATCAACAGCGCGCGCGGCCGCATTCTCTATAATTTCTCCGGCAGCGCCTGCGAGGGCTACACCTCGGAGTTCAGGCAAGTCTCGGAGATGGAAAGCGGCGAGGACAAGGTGACGTTGAGCGACCTGCGCTCGACCTCCTGGGAGGACGGTGCGGGCAAGACCTATCGCTTCAAGATCGATGCGCGGATGAACGAAACCGATTCCAGTCCGGTTGATGGCGTCGCCGAGCGAACCGGCGATCACGTCACGGTCAAATTGAAATTGCCCGAGGAGAAGACCTTTACGCTCGACGGCAATACGGTGTTTCCGACCCAGCAGATCGAGCGCATCATCGAGGCCGCGCGCGCCGGAAAATCCGTGCTCGAGCTTACGGTCTATGACGGCTCCGACAATGGCGAGAAAGTCTACAATACGATGTCCGTGATCGGACAGCCAATTCCCGGCGACCGCGCCCCTGCCGACCCCGATCCGTCGACAGCGAATGACACGATGAAGTCGCTGACGCGGTGGCCGGTCACGGTCAGCTATTTCGACCGCGAAGCCAAGCCGGCGGACGGCGAGCAGACGCCGGTCTATTCGATGTCGTTCGAACTGTATGAGAACGGCGTCTCGCGGGCGCTGGTGCTCGACTACAATGATTTCGTGATTTCCGGCGCGATGGGAAAATTCGACGTCAAGGACTCCAAGCCGTGTAAGTGAGGCGCGGGCCGCGTGCTCGGACCGTCATGCGCGAGCTTGACCCGCGCATCCATCAATCTTCCATGATTTTCGCGAAACAGATGGATTGCCGGGTCAAGCCCGGCAATGACGATTGTGGTTATTCCGGCTTCTGCGGCCCGTCATAGGCAATCCCCCGGATCACGGCGGCATTGCCAAACTTCTTGCGCAGATCGTCCATCGCGCGCTCGGCATGGGCGGAGCGGCGGTCGAGCATGTCGGTGTCGTCGGCCTGCGATCCCTCCCGCAGCGCGCTGACGCCTGTGCCCATCAGCCGGAATGCGGTGCCGTCGATTTCCTTTGCCAGCATTTCCCTGGAGATCGCGAAGATTTTGGCGGCGAGCTGGGTCGGGCCGTGGATCGATTGCGAGCGGGTGCGCTGCCGGAAATCGGCGGTCTTCAGTTTCAGCGTGATGGTGCAGCCTGCGAGATTGCTGTTCTTGAGCCGCGAGGAGACTTTTTCCGACAGCCGCCACAGGGTTTTCTCAAGCGTCGCAAAATCGCGGATGTCGGTTTCGAACGTGGTCTCGCTGGAAATCGTCTTGGCGCCGCGGTCGGGCACCACGCGGCGGTCGTCGATGCCGCGCGCCAGCCGCCACAGCCTGCGACCGTCGGTTGCGAATTGTTTCATCAATTCGACTTCGTCGGCGCGCTGCAGATCGGCGATGGTGTTGAAGCCGCGCTGCGACAGCCGCTCCTGGGTCGCCGGTCCGACGCCGAAAATGAATCCGACCGGCTTGTCGGCCAGCATCGCCTTCGCTTCCTCCTGGTCGAGCGCCGCAAAACCTCTGGGCTTGTCGAGGTCGGAGGCGATCTTGGCCAGAAACTTGTTGCAGGACAGGCCGACGGAAACCGTAATCCCGATACCGGCCTCGACCTCGCGGGCAAAGCGCGCCAGCACTTTTGCCGGGATCATGCCGTGGACGCGCTGGGTGCCGGAAAGATCCAGAAACGCCTCGTCGATCGAGAGCGGCTCGACCAGCGGGGTCAGTGCCTGCATCGCATGACGCACCTCGCGGCCGACCCTGACATACTTTGCCATATCGGGCCGGATCACAGCGGCGGACGGGCAGAGCGCGAGCGCCTTGAACATCGGCATGGCGGAGCGCACGCCGTAGGTCCGCGAAATGTAACAAGCCGCCGAGACCACGCCGCGCTTGCCGCCGCCGATGATGACGGGCTTGTCGGCCAATTCAGGATTATCGCGCTTTTCCACGGTTGCGTAGAATGCGTCGCAGTCGATATGCGCCAGCATCAGCGAGGCCAGCGCGCGATGACGAACCAGGCGAGGCGAGCCGCATTCGCTGCACCGCCGGGTCGCTCCATCGAGATCGACGAGGCAATCCCGGCAGAAGCAGGTGGGCCCTGGTACTCCGATTCCGAAGTTCGCATGCATATGCCGCGACCCCTTATGCGAACTTCGGAATCAAAGGAGCACCAGCAAATTGTCGTTTTCCAGTGCGGGTTCGAATTTGAAGTTCCTATGAAGAGGTTACCGCGAGTCTGATAGGAACTTCAAATTCGCCGCACGGGTGCGCCGTCGCTCACGGCACATCGCGCTCCCAGTGCGGATCGTTCAGCGCCTGATGGGCGGCGGCAATGTTGGTGGGATGAAGCTGCGAGGCGGCGGCGAACGCCTTCACGGTGGCGTCATCGCGCATGATGAAATCGAGCACATGCGCGAGAAATTGTGGATCCTTGGCGGCCGTACGCAACGTTTCGGGCCCAATCCCGCTTTCAGCCAGGAACAAGCCCAAGCGCTCGGGCTCTCCGGCGATGAAGGAAAGCGCCTGAACGGCAACGATTTCAGCTACTTCGCGAGGGTTGTGAACAGGTTTCTTCAATTGTCCTGTTTGCCTTTCTGTAACTTCTGGTCTCTATTTTTAAAACCATCATGCCCGAGTCTGCGAAAAATGTTCAAGCAAGTGCAAACCGCCGCACCGAAAGATACCGCCGCAGCTTAACGGGTTAGAGCGAATCTGGCGCTAGTTTGAATTCACTTTTTAACACGCTTGGTGCGATGGTTGATGCGCCGCATGCGGGCCGAACAACGGGATTGGAGGGACGGATGGCCAAAACCGTCCTGATCGTGGAGGACAACGAGCTCAATATGAAGCTCTTTCGCGATCTCCTGGAAGCGCATGGCTATCAGACGTCCGGGACCAGCAACGGTTTCGAGGCGCTTGATCTGGTCCGCAAGCTGCGTCCGGATCTCGTTCTCATGGATATTCAGTTGCCACAGGTGTCCGGCCTCGAAGTGACAAAATGGATCAAGGACGATCCGGAGCTGCGCGCGATTCCGGTGGTCGCGGTCACGGCGTTCGCGATGAAGGGCGATGAAGAGCGTATCCGCGAAGGCGGCTGTGAGGCTTATTTGTCCAAACCGATTTCCGTAGGCAAATTTATTGAGACCGTTCGACGCTTTGTAGGTTAGGGGAATTGCGATGTCTGCGCGTATCCTGGTTGTCGACGACGTGCCCGCCAACGTCAAGCTGCTGGAAGCCCGCCTGTCGGCCGAATATTTCGACGTCCTGACCGCGAGCAACGGCACCGAGGCGCTTGAGCTCTGCGCGCGCGCCGACTGCGACATGATCCTGCTCGACGTCATGATGCCCGACATCGACGGCTTCGAGGTCTGCCGCCGGCTGAAGTCGAATCCGGCCACGCATTTCATTCCGGTTGTCATGATCACGGCGCTCGACAGTCCGGCCGATCGCGTCCGCGGCCTCGAGGCCGGCGCCGACGATTTCCTGACCAAGCCGGTGTCCGACATCGTGCTGATCGCGCGGGTGCGTTCGCTGACCCGGCTGAAGATGATGACCGATGAGCTGCGCATGCGCGCCATCACCTCGCTCGAGATCGGCGTCCAGGCCCCGGAGCGTAGCGCTGTGGCCGACACCGGGAAGGGCGGCCGTATCCTGCTGGTCGACGACCGAGCGTCGTCCTATGAGCGGCTGGCGCCGGTGCTGAGCACGGAGCATACCGTCGACGTCGAAACCAATCCTGCGGAAGCGCTGTTTCATGCCGCCGAAGGCAATTACGATCTGCTGATCGTCTCGCTTGGCCTGGAGAATTTCGACGGCTTGCGGCTGTGCAGCCAGGCGCGCTCGCTGGAACGGACCCGCCAGGTGCCGATCCTCGCGATCGCGGATGCCGACAACAATACGCGGCTGCTCCGTGGCCTCGAGATCGGCGTCAACGATTATCTGCTGCGGCCCGTCGACAAAAACGAGTTGCTGGCGCGCGCGCGCACCCAGATCCGCAAACGGCGCTATACCGATCATCTGCGCGACAACGTACAGAACTCGATCGAGATGGCGATCACCGATGCGCTGACCGGCCTGCATAATCGCCGCTACATGGAGAGCCATCTGGGAACGCTGGCCGAACAGGCCTCAAGCCGCGGCAAACCGCTGGCGCTGATGATGCTCGACATCGATTATTTCAAATCGATCAACGACAATTACGGCCACGATGCCGGCGACGACGTGTTGCGCGAATTCGCTGTCCGGATCCGCAAATCGATCCGTGGCATCGATCTCGCCTGCCGCTACGGCGGCGAGGAGTTCGTGATCGTGATGCCGGAGACCGACCTGCACGTCGCGGGCATGGTGGCGGAACGGCTGCGGCGTTCGATCGCGGGCGAGCCTTTCGCGGTCAACAAGGGCACCAAGCGCATCGACGTCACGATCTCGATCGGGCTGTCGACACTCGAAGTCAAAGGCGAGGCCGTCGCCGATGTGCTCAAGCGCGCGGATATCGCGCTCTACCGCGCCAAAAACGACGGCCGCAACCGGGTGGTCGCGGCCGCGGCCTGAACTGGCAGCCTGTCGGAGCGGTCGCGCGAGCGAACGCCTGACCGCTCGCGAAGCACGCGCTGCGACAATCGTCCTCGCCGGTCAGGCCGCGCGAACGGTATTGAGAAATCTGTCGACTTCGAGCTTGAGGCGGTTGCTTTCCTGAGAGAGCGATTGTGCCGACGCGAGGACCTGCGACGAGGCAGAGCCGGTCTCGCGAGCCCCATGGTTGACCTCGCTGATATTAGCGGCGACCTTGCCGGTTCCACCCGCGACCTCCTGGACGTTGCGTGAGATTTCCCGGGTGGCGACGCCCTGTTGTTCGACCGCTGCGGCGACGCTGACGGCGATATCGGAGATCTGCCGGATCGTGCCGCCGATCCGCTTGATCGCCGCAACTGAAGCCTGCGTTGCCGTTTGGATGCCCGCGATCTGCTGGCCGATATCGTCGGTGGCCCTGGCAGTCTGCGAGGCGAGCGCCTTGACCTCTGAGGCAACCACGGCGAAGCCGCGCCCGGCTTCGCCTGCGCGCGCGGCCTCGATGGTGGCGTTCAACGCCAGAAGGTTGGTCTGCTCGGCAATAGACGTGATGAGCTTCAAGACATCGCCAATGCGGTCGGCCGTGCGGGACAACTCGCTGATGTCGGCATCGGTTTGTTCCGCCTGACGCACCGCTTCTTCGGCGATCGCGGTTGATTTGCCGACCTGACGGCCGATTTCGTTGACCGACGAAGCCATTTGTTCGGTCGCGGATGCGACAGACTGAACATTGGTGGAGACCTGATCGGAGGCGGTGGCAACGGCCGCCGAGAGCGACTCGGTCATCTCCGCGGTTTTCGTCAGGGTGCCCGCGGATGCCTCCAGTTCGGTCGAAGCGGCAGAAACCGTGTTGATGATTTGGCCGACGGCGGACTCGAAATCGTCGGCGATCCGCCGTACCGCCGTTTGCTGTTCCTGCTTGGCGGCTTCGAGATAAACCGAGATCGCGAGATCCATGTCGAGCATCGCCGCACGGGTGATCGCGCCTTGCAGCGCGGCTTTCTTCTCCCGCGAAGCATTGCCTGCGAACCAGCCTTGTCCAGTTTCCATTTCGATCGCCCGCAGCATTTCGGTCAGGATCATGGAATAACCGGCGATGTACCAGCGCGGTTCGAGACCCAGCCGATTGTGCGCCCGGCCAATCCGCGTCACCGATTGGACATAGGCCTCGTCAAACCTGCCGGTCGCAATCGAGGTCCAGTGGTTGATCTGGGCTTGCTTGGCGTGGCGAACCGTCGCCTCGTTGGGAAACAATCCGGCGATCCGTGGATACTTCAGGATCGACGCGTAAAACCGGTCGAGAATTCCTGGCAAGGCACTGGCTATCAATGGCTGCAGTTCGTGCAGCGCTTCTCGTGTGGCGTTATCGATACCGATGAAGTCGAGGCGAGATCGGATGGATTGTTCGTCGTTCATCGGTTTTCCACTGTTCGATTGGAGTAAGGCAAATGATTCGGCCCACAAAACCGTAATGCGCCAAATCCAAAGTTTCGGTTGCGGCCTCTGGTCGATCGATGTCTGAAAACTCACAATCGTACGCTGCCACGCGCATGGCTGCGTTGTGCCCAGGCCATGGTTTGATCGCGCTTTGGTGGAGCGAATATCCCGCGTACAGTCAGACGTGTGGCGTCGCTGCCTGGATTCGAATTCAGCCGGTCTGGCTGACGCGCGGTGTTTGCGCGATATTCGAACCGCCGCTTCCGATCCCTGCATTCGCCAATAGCACCCGCGCGGCTTCTTTCGCCGCGCGCGCCATCGACGGATCGTCGCGCACCAGGTCCTGCGCGATGGAGCCGTCGACGAGCAATGTGAGTTGTGTCGCAAGGCCTTCCGCGTCCGTGGCGCCGAGCAGCAGCAGCAGATCACGAAACCAGACGCGGCGGCTTTCCTTGAACGCGATCGCGATCTTTTTCACCGCCCGATCTTTGGTGCCGAGTTCGGCCACCGCGTTGACAAAGGGGCAACCGCGAAAATCCTTGCTGGCGAAGCGCCGTTCCAGCGAATCGAAGGTGCCGAGAATCTGTTCGATCGGCGACTTGTCGGAGGCCCGAGGCTGCACGAAGCGGCGCATCAGATACGCCGATACCAACTCGTCCTTTGACGGAAAGTGATTATAGAGCGTGCGCTTGCTGATGCCGATTTCGGCGGCAATGGTATCGACACCGACGGCGCGAATGCCCTGCAAATAAAACAGCCGGTCGGCGGTTTCGAGAATCCGGTCTTTCATGGCCGGTTTTTCGGGCGTGGACATCATTACACAGACCTGTGTTATCTAGCTCTTGACAGCGGAGCTGCCTCACCTTTTAATTACACAGATCGGTGTAATCAAGCCGATGCGACGCCAAGTCCCGGTTTTTTGAAGCGGCGGCCAAAAGGGGAAACAAGAACAATGCTCCTGCTGCGAACCTTGCGTCCCGCGCTTCCCATTCTGATCGGCGCGTCGTTGATGCTCACATTGAGCATGGGCCTGCGCCAGAGCCTTGGCATCTTCCTGCAGCCGCTGACCCATGACGTCGGGATCTCCGTTTCCGACTTCACGCTGGCGGTCGCTGTGCAAAACCTTGCCTGGGGGTTCCTGCAGCCGCTCGCGGGCGCGATGACCGTGCGTTACGGCTTTCGCACGATCATGGTGCTGGGTGCGATGCTCTACATCGCAGGCCTTGCCCTGATGGCAAGCGCGCATGGCTTTATCAGCATCTTGATCGGGGCGGGCGTTCTGATCGGGACGTCGCTGGCATGCACCGCGGCGGCCATCGCCATGTCGGTGGCGGCGCGCGCGGTGCCCGCGACGGTGCGCAGCACAGTGCTCGGTATCGTATCGGCGGCGGGATCGCTGGGCTCGTTGCTGGCGGCGCCGATCGGGCAGGTGCTGAGCGAAGGCTATGGCTGGCGCACCGGGCTGGCCGGTTTTGTGATTCTGTCGCTCGGACTGCTTCCGGCGGCCTGGTTCGCCGGCGGCGTCGACAGGATTCCATTGCCGAAGCCTGCTTCCGATGACATCGGCGCCGCGTCGGCCGGTGCCGCGGCGAAGACCGCGTTTGGCAATGCGTCCTTCGTGGTGATGACATCAGCCTATTTCGTCTGCGGCATGCAGCTCGTCTTCATCACCACGCATCTGCCGTCCTATCTCGCGATCTGCGGCATGGATCCGATGCTGAGCGCGCAGACGCTGGGCGTGATCGGCGGCTTCAACGTGCTCGGCAGCCTGTTTTTCGGCTGGGCCGGCCAGCGCTGGAACAAGCTGGCGCTGCTTGGCGCGATCTATATCGCGCGCTCGCTGGTGCTCGCCTGGTACTTCATGCTGCCGCCATCGCCGGCGACGACGCTGTTGTTCGGCGCGATGATGGGATTTCTCTGGCTCGGCGTTGGGCCGCTGGTGGCGGGTGCCGTGGCCGAGATGTTCGGGCTGCGCTGGCAGGCGATGATCCAGGGGCTCGCCTTCATGAGCCATCAGCTCGGTAGCTTCCTTGGCGCCTATGGTGGCGGCCTGATCTACGACGCGCTCGGCTCTTACGACATGGCTTGGCGGATCGGCGTTGCCGTCGGACTGGCGGCGGGGATTATCCAGGTCGCTTTCGCGCTGATCCGGCCGTCGCACCCGCCCTTGTTGCGAGCGGCGTAGGAGCGCCGCAACTCATTCGCGAGCCCCTGCTGCCGGGTGCCATCAAGTTAAGCGGCAGCGAGATTTGCCCTTTTTTTGAGCAGTCATCTGCCTTCAGAAACGGCAGCGACAAGCCTTTTCCTGAACCCGCAAACCGGGATCCGAGAAGATTCAGTGGGTTATCCGAGTGCCATGGATGGCACGAATCTTGATTAATCGTTGGCCAAGAATTGGAGGTGGAAACCGTCGTTGACGTTTTCCGACCTTGGCGACCCAGGGAAAAGGCCGACAGCCATGAGGCGAGTCGCCGCCAATCGCCAGCCGGTGAAACTCGGCGACTTTACCGCCGTGCCGAGCATCTTGAGCTTTGCGCCAAAGATCAGGACCGATCGCGCCGCCACCTTGAGCCGCCGGGCAGCGATCATGGCAGCACTTCCAAACATCGCGAGAACGGGACGGGCAGGCGACATCAGGAATTTCGCTTCGCCGTCGAGCGCGCCGTTTCTGTTCGCAAGCTCCACAGGCGTTCACCGACATCTCTTGGGACGAGGAGGAAGATGATGGAATTAACGACATATGCGCGCCAAAGGCTCGTGACATCGGTGGCCGCTCTCCTGGGCATTGCGCTTCTCTGTTTTTTACTCAGTGACATCGCGCTCGCGGAAGACGCGGCGGCCCCTCCGGCCTGCGGAGGCAAGATTCTGGAAAACTGCACTCCGAACTCCGGCGACACCGCGTGGATGCTCACATCGGTTGCGCTGGTGTTGATGATGACGGTCCCCGGCCTCGGGCTGTTCTATGGCGGCATGGTGCGCAAGAAGAATGTCGGTGACACGGTAATGACCAGCTTTGCCGTGACCTGCCTCGTGACGATTCTTTTCGCGATCCTCACCTACAGCCTGGCGTTTCGCGCCGGCACTCCCTTTCTCGGTGGCCTCGACCGCATGTTTCTCAAGGACATCCTGAGCGACATCGGCAAGGGCGGCATCGGCAATCCCAATCCGCTTGCCGCGACAATCCCGGAGAGCGTGTACATCTGCTTTCAGATGACCTTCGCCATCATTACGCCGGCGCTCATTGCCGGTGCGTTCGCCGAGCGCATGAAATTCTCGGCCATGCTCTGGTTCATCGGTCTGTGGGCGATTTTCGTCTATGCGCCAATCGCGCACTGGGTGTGGGGTCCTGACGGGATCTTCTCGTCCGGCAACGATGCCGCCTGGGTTAAGGTGCTCGACTTCGCCGGCGGGACCGTCGTGCATATCAACGCCGGCGTGGCCGGGCTGATGTGCGCCATCATGCTCGGCAAGCGCAAAGAGACCGGGCCGGCGCACAACATGGTGCTGACCTTCATCGGCGCCGCTCTGCTGTGGGTCGGCTGGTTCGGTTTCAATGCCGGCTCGGCCGTCACCGCAGGGATGCAGGCTGGCATGGCGATGTTGGTGACCCAGATCGCCACGGCCGTCGCCGGTTTCACCTGGATGCTGGTGGAATGGGCGCTGAAGGGCAAGCCGACCGTCATCGGCATCTGTTCCGGTGCGGTGGCCGGTCTTGTTGCCATCACGCCGGCTTCCGGTTTCGTCGGCCCCGTGGGTGCCTTTGCAATCGGAATTGCCGCAGGCGTGTTCTGCTATTGGGGATGCACCGGCTTGAAGCACATGTTCAGCTATGACGACGCGCTGGATTGCTTCGGCGTGCATGCCGTTGGCGGCATCGTCGGGGCGTTGCTGACCGGGGTGTTTGCGGTCGAGCAATATGGCGGGACCGCGGGTGCTCTCGAGGGCAACATCGGTCAGTTCTTCAACCAATGCATCGGAGTTGCCACCGTCTTCATCTATGACGCCGTCGTCAGCCTGATCATCCTCTTCGTGGTCAAGATATTCGTTGGCCTGCGGGTGTCGGAGGACACCGAGCGCGAGGGCCTCGATCTCGCGTTGCATGGCGAAGTGGTGCAGTAAAACTTATCAAGAAGGTGTCCCGGAGCGGCGGCATTTCCGCCGCCGAACTCGGGGAAAAAAATAGGGCGGAAGCAATACAAGCACCCGGGCCTTGACGGGTGCTTGAGCGCAAGGAGGTGTCATGATGACCGAGATCTTCGCGCAAGGTGATCTGTTGATCGAGCGCGTCCCCGATGTCGCGCCATCGGGAACGGTCGAGGAAAATGCTGAAGGCGCGCCAGTCGTGCTGGCGGAGGGCGAGGAAACCGGCCACCGCCATGCGATCTGCGAGCGCGTAACCATGTTTCGCGATGACAGACTCGCACGCGACATACCTGCAGGCCTCTACATTGGGCATGTCCAGGTCAGCTCTGCCTATGCAAGGGTGACGCATGATGAGCATGCGCCGCTTACCTTGCCGCGAGGAACCTATCGCGTTCGCCGACAGCGCGAGCTTGGACCACGGGATGCGCGTGTCCTTGCCGACTGAGGCGCTTACGCCAGCGCAAACGGCCGTGCTGAGAGACTATCGGGCGCGGTGGGCTGGCATTCGGCGGTCGACCGTATCAGCGGATCGCAGCGCGGCCGAAGAGGGCGCGCGGCTTGCCTACCACGCCGCCGGGCTCAAGCCTCCGGCCCGCTTTGTGTGGTGTGAAAGCCCGCTTGCGCTCTTTCAGCGCGCAGGCCGGGCTTCCCGCGACGATGGTCCGAACGTCAAATCTGCCATTATCCATCGGCCTCGCCGACAGGTTGCCGCATGGGTCGGAAGGCGTCTGCACAAGCGCGTGCGGGCGGAAGTGGAGCGCGCGGTGAATCCCGCCGATGCGTTGGTCGCATCCGTTGCCGACGCAGTCATGCTGCGCACGCCCGACGAAAACCTGTCCCTGCTGATGCGCATGCGCAGAGGCTATCCGTTGGCTTGGAGCTTGCCCGCGCTGCTCGGCCGGCAAGGTTTTCGCGACAGCGCTATTGGCCAGCATGAGCTGTCATGGCTCGCCGCCTACGATTACATCCGCGACGTGCTCGGTCTGCAAGCCGAGACCGCGCCTCTCATGGGTTTGTGGCAACTGGCGACAAGCCTGGGCTGGCTGCAGCCGCATGAGCATACCTGCTGGCTCGCCGAGCGGCCCAATCTTTTGCGTGGCGATGCAGGCGATCGGCTGCACAGCGCGAGCGGGCCGGCGCTTCGATTCCCCGATGGCTGGTCGGTGTGGGCCTGGAAAGGCGTCGAGGTTCCCCGCTGGGTGATCGAGCAGCCGGAGCAGATCACGCTGGCCTCGATCGACGGGGAATCCAATGTTCAGGTTCGCTGCTGCATGATCGAGATCATGACGCCGCGGCGTTACGTGACGCTCGGCGGCGCGGTTCGCGTGGCCGAGGATGAAACGGGTGTCCTTTGGCGCAAGAGATGGCTGGCATCGGACGCCTGGGCTGCCGTCGAGGTGATCAACGCAACGCCCGAGCCTGACGGCACGCACAAGCAGTTCTTTCTTCAGGTTCCCACCAACATGCGAACGGCCCGTGAGGCCGTCGCCTGGACCTATGGATTGAGGGCCGATGCATACGCCCGCCTTGTCGTCAGAACGTGAGGCCGGCGCGTGATCCGGGCTAGCTCCGATAATAGCGCCACATCCGGAGGAATGTTCGATGGATTTCATCGGGCGGCCGGTCGAACGGCTCTAGATTGACCCGCACGACGCCCTTGTGGTCCATGCGCCAGGGCAGGCGCATCGGCAGGCGATAGATCGGTTGCTTGCGCCAGTCGGCCACCAGCGCGCTGCCGAGAGGCGTGCTGAGCATGATCTGCAGCTCATGGACGGTCATTGCGCGCTCGGCGATTTCAGCGAGATCGATGCGTTCGATGGCGCGCCACCGGATCAGACCGAAGGCCTGGATGAAGATGCCGTATTGATTGGCGCCGATGGTAGGCCGTCCGGTGTCCAGCAAGGGAATGTTGTAGTAGGCGAAGCCGGCCGCCGCCGCGGCAAGCGCCAGCCAATAGATGGCGCCCGTGATCCACGCGGTCGTGAGAAATACCGCGGCCAGGGCGGCGGTAATGTAGACGGGAAAGTAGGTGTCATCGCGCCCGTAGGCAACGGAGTAGCCACCAACGTTTCCCTCGTCCAAGGTTGCGACCATGTGAACCTTACGCCCAGGCCTGCCTAGTGTGGTTCTAACATTATCCGACGCACGAGAGCCGCGGGCCACGACATTTGGCCGCAAAATGAAAACGGGGCCGCAAGGCCCCGTTGAAGTCAGCAGCGCTCCGCGATCTTACTTGATCTTGCCTTCGCGGAATTCGACATGCTTGCGCGCGACCGGGTCATACTTCTTCTTGACCAGCTTATCGGTCATGGTGCGCGAATTCTTCTTGGCGACGTAATAGAAGCCGGTATCCGCCGAGGAAACGAGCTTGACCTTGATGGTGACCGCTTTGGCCATGTTCAGAACCTCTGATGTCTGGGGTATTCGGCTGCCGGCCAAACCGGCCCGCGTTTGCCGCGCAACCTAGCCTCGATCCGCCCAAAGTCAAGGTTTTGGAGCCAAAAACCCGCGCGATTCTCCCTCATAAGGCTTCAAAGAAGCGGTTTTTCGGCCTCGGCAGGCCCAGATTCTCCCGCAGCGTCTTGCCCTCATATTCCCTCCGGAAGATTTCGCGCTTCTGCAGTTCCGGCACCACCTTGTCGACGAAATCGTCGAGGCCGGCGGGCAGGAACGGGAACATGATGTTGAAGCCGTCACAGCCTTCCGTCGTCAGCCATTCCTCCATCTGATCGGCGATCGTCGAGGGCGTGCCGACAAAGGAAAGCCCGCCATAACCGCCGACGCGCTGCGCCAATTGGCGGACGGTGAGCTTGTCGCGTGCGGCGAGATCGACCAGGCGCTGCCGGCCGCTTTTGCTGGCATTGGTTTCGGGAATCGGCGGCAATTGCCCGTCGGGGTCGAAGCCCGACGCGTCGGTGCCGAGGATCACCGACAGCGAGGCGATGGCGCTGTCGTAATGCACCTTGCTGTCGAGCAAGACGCGCTTTTCCTGGGCTTCCTCGACGCTGTCGCCGACCACGACGAAGGCGCCCGGCAGGATCTTCAGATGGTTGCGGTCGCGGCCTAGCTTGTCCATGCGGCCCTTGATGTCGGCATAAAGCCTTTGCCCATCGGCGAGGCTGCCGCCGCCGGTGAACACGGCTTCCGCCGTCTCCGCCGCCAGCTGCCTGCCATCATCGGACGCGCCGGCCTGGACGATCACGGGCCAGCCCTGCACCGGCCGGGCGATGTTGAGCGGGCCGCGCACCGAGAGGTATTTGCCCTTGTGGTTGAGCACGTGCATCTTCGCCGGATCGAAATAAAGGCCGGATTCGACGTCGCGCACGAAGGCATCGTCGGCAAAGGAATCCCACAGCCCGGTGACCACGTCATAGAATTCGCGCGCCCGCTTGTAGCGCTCGGCGTGCTCCATGTGGTCATCGAGTCCGAAATTCAGCGCTGCGTCAGGATTGGAGGTCGTGACGATATTCCAGCCGGCTCGGCCGCCGCTGATATGGTCGAGCGAGGCGAAGCGCCGGGCGACATGATAGGGCTCGTCGAAGGTGGTAGACCCCGTCGCGATCAGCCCGATCCGCTCGGTGGCGCCGGCCAGCGCCGACAGCAGCGTGAACGGCTCGAACGAGGTGACGGTGTGGCTGCGCTTGAGCGCATTGATCGGCATGTTCAGCACGGCCAGATGATCGGCCATGAAGAAGGCGTCGAATTTTCCGGCTTCGAGTTTCTGGATCAGCCGCTTGATGTGCGGGAAGTTGAAATTGGCGTCCGGCCACGCGCCGGGATAGCGCCATGCGCCGGTGTGAATGCTGACTGGCCGCATGAAAGCGCCGAGCCTGAGTTGACGTTTCGCCATCGCCCCAATCCGTCTCAGTTGTGGTTCCCGGATAGATGGGGAGCCGGAGAGGCAACGCCATCCAGGCGGATGGGAAGAATTTTGCAATTTGCACGTCGCCGGAAGAGGATAATTCCCGAGCGATCACCAATCCATTACCTGTCCGATATCCGGATAAATAATATCCAGTAGAGCCATATTCCCTTTTTTTGGATGGATCACATTTTCCGGGACAGGCGGCGCCGCCGCTTCACATCAGGGAGAGTGTCATGGCCAGGAAGCTCGAAGGAAAAGTCGCAGTAATCACCGGTGGCAGCGCGGGCATTGGTCTTGCGACCGCCAAGCGGTTCGCCGAGGAGGGGGCTTACGTGTTCATCACGGGCCGCCGCCAGGCAGAGCTGGACGCCGCGGTGAAAGAGATCGGCCCCAACGCCACGGCAGTGAGAGCGGACGCTTCAAGCACAGCCGACCTCGCCCGCCTGTTCGATACGGTCAAGGCCGCAAAGGGAAAAATAGACGTTCTGTTCGCCAATGCCGGGATCTACGAATTCACGCCATTTGGCGCGATCACCGAGGACGCCTACAACAAGATGTTCGATATCAACGTCAAGGGTGTGCTGTTCACGGTGCAGCAGGCGGCGCCGCTGATGGCCGACGGTGGTTCGATTATTCTCACCGGGTCGGTGGCGGGCTCGAAGGGCTTCGAAGCCGACACGGTTTACGGCGCCACCAAAGCCGCGATCCGTTCGTTTGCGCGGACGTGGACCTCCGACCTCAAGGCCCGCAATATCCGCGTCAATGTTCTGAGCCCCGGGCCGATCCAGACGCCGGGATTTGACGTGTTCGCCAACGACGACGTGAAGAATTACATGAAATCGACCGTACCGCTGGGTCGCATCGGCACATCGGATGAAATCGCCAAGGCCGCGCTATTTCTTGCCTCGGACGATTCGAGTTTCGTGGCCGGCATTGAATTGTTCGTCGACGGCGGAGCGACGGCGATCTGAATCGAGTTACGCGTGAGCGGTTGGAGCCCGATCTCGACCCACATCGGTTCGGTATCGGCACGGGTCACGCGGCAATGGTTGACGCGATCAGCCGGCGCTGCGTGGCGCCGGCTGATCGGTCGTTGCACCAGCCCGTTGATTGTTAGTCGGCGTCGGCGTGTCGCTCGTGATCGTGGTTGTTATCGTCGTCGTGATCATGATCGTGATCGTGAGCATGATCATCGGCCAGCTGATCGCGATCGGTTCCCGGCGTAAACGAAACGCCGCGGAGGACTTCGCCGGAGCGGGCCGTTTGGATCGCCGTGAAGCTTTCGCCTGCGCGAAGGCTGGTTGCGGCCAGGTTGTCGGTGATCATGACCAGCTGGTTCGGATCAGCACCTTGGTCGCCATTTCCGCTAACGGTCGAGGTGATCGCCCAGATCGTCGCGGTGCCGTCGTGGTTGACGCGCCCCATGATGTTCCGAAGGCCATCGGCCGCGGGCGACCACGGCAAGCTGGTCTTGGGATTTTGGCCGGCGGGATAATTCTTCACGGTATAGGGCACGCCAAGGTTCAAGCCAGCCTGCAGCACATAGGCCAGCTTCCATGCACCGAGGCTGGAGTCGAACACCCACTTCTGCAATCCCGCCGTGGTCTGCGAAGCAGCGGCCGTGTACTTGCCCGACACCGGATCAAAAGTGGTGGTGCCGTTGCCTTCGTCGGAGACATAGAGCGTCTTGGCATCGGCGAACCAGACGCCGAATGGGAACGCCGTTGACGTCTTTGCCAGCGTCGTCGGAAAACCATTCAGGACGCACATGTTGTAGGGGACGACGCCGTTCGTCTGCAACTGCGTGGCGTCGTAGAAAATCGGCGCGGAGGGCAGGGTGGCGGTTGCCGCCGGCACACCGACGCCGTTCGGGCAGGCCCGCGGCTTGCCGTTCGAATCGAACCCCGTCGTATCGATGAAATAGACGGTGTTGATGCCGTTGCTGCCGCTGCCCTTGGTTGTATAGACAACGTTGTTGAAAGTCGTGAGACCCCGGAAGTTGGTGTCTTTGCCGACCTTGTCCGCCTTCAGTCCCAGTTGCGTGATGCTGAAGCTGCCGACCGGCGTCGGCAGGCCGGGATCCTGCGCGACGAGTGGCTTGTGTTCCGCGGTCAAGATCTGCGCTCCCGCGCCAATAATGATTCCGTTCGGCTGCGGATTTGCACCGTTGCCGGCATTGCCGACGGTGTAGATGAGGTTCGCGCCGCCCTTGTCGTTCAGGATGGCGGCGCGTCCGTTGTTGCCGCTGTAGGCATTGGTTTTTGTGAATTGAAACCGTCCGTGCTCGTCGACCTCCGCGACCACGCGAGAAAAACTTCCGGGGACAGGATTGGTTGGATCGACCACCGCCGGTGTATTGGAATTCGAGACATCGATCACATCGACGGGCGCAAGGTATCCCATAAACGTTACGACCCGGCCATCGGTCGACAGATTGAGCGAGATCTCCGATTTGGACGAGAAGCTGGTGACCATCTGATCCTTGCTCGGCGGGGTACCGCGGTCCGAGCTGTTGGGCACTTCGAGCGAGTTCACCAGCTGGCCGGTCGGCTTGAGCTGATCCAGCACGATCTTCGCGGTGATGCCGAAACTGGCATCGGCGAGCACATTATTCCACACATTCGGATAGGAGCCGTCGTTGGTCGCGGCCACGCAATTGGGAGCGACGCAGTTCGGCGGTAACGGCGCCCCCACGACGACATTGGCGCGATTGTTGTCATACACGGAGCGGCTGACCAGCAAATTTCCCGGTCTAAAATTTACATCGTCGTCGTCGGCAAAGGCACCCGTTGCGCCCACGACACCCGACAAAACAAGGGTGACCGCCAAACCTGATTGAAAAACTGGCAGCCCAGAAAAAAAGCGCTGTCTTAGAGCATTCATCGTAAAACTCCCCAATGCCTCGCCTGCGGCAACGTTCACTGTGCCGTGGCGGCAGCGGGGAAACTGCCCGTGCTCTATTACAATCGTAAGAACGCGATACGAATGGATGTTGAAAGTTGAGCCGTATCCACACGTCTGATGCGGCTCACTGCCAAAACGTCGCCGCCATCGGTCGTAGGGGTCACACCAGCGGCGTTATCCTGGCATCCCGTTCAGGCGGCGCCCAAAACGTCCTTCTGCATCTTGCCGCCGTAGAAATGGAAAAACGGTACCGCCGCGTCGTGGTTCAATGGTCCGGTGGCAAGGCGCTTTTCGAGTTCGTTCAGGACATTCCTGGTCATGGGATGCAGGTCGGCGAGCGGTTGGGAGCCGATCTCGACCCACACCAGTTCGACCAGTTCAGCATCGGGGTGGATTACGCCTTCGACGCGGTGCGCGATGGCGGAGGCATCCGCGGTGAAAAATCTCGTATCGAAGCGCCGCACGCGGCCGGGAGGGGTGATCGCACGCGCAATCAGGAACAGTCCGGACGGATCGGGCAGGAGGCTTGCCTCGGCGAAAGGCTTCCAGGCGCCGTCGAGCTTTGGCGTCGCGCCTTCGCTCTTGCGGCCCAGACAAAGGCCGGTTTCCTCGCAGGCTTCGCGGATCGCAGCGATGGCGAGAGAGCGCGCGCGCGACGGCGTGATCTTCGGGCTTCCCTTCAGCAAATTGGCTTCAAGGGCTTTCGAGATTGGCGCGGCAACGGGGACACGGTTGTCGGATTTGTCGACCCGGCCGCCGGGGAATACGAACTTGCCGGGCATGAACACCACGTTGTCGTGGCGTTTGCCGACCAGGACTTTCGGGACGGCCGCGCTGCGATCGACCAGGATCAGCGTCGCGGCGTCCTTGGGACGAAAATAGGGATGGTGATCGGCTTCCTTTTCTTCCTTCTTTTCTTGTTTTGCGACCTGCGCAACTTCCGTCATCTCCACCCCATCGATGTTGTTTTTGATTTGAGCGAACTAAACGGGAGGCATGTCGTCAGGAGCATTCTCGTCGAATCCGTGCATGCGCAGCGCCCATTGCATCCCGACCACGGTGCCCTTCACCGGTTGCAGCAACAGCAATGAGGCGACGAACGTGAACGGCAGATAGATCGCAAGCTGCAACGCCACCGGCGGTGAATAGTTGGTTTCGATGAACAATGCGGCAGGCACCACGATGTGTCCGACGATCACGATCACCAGATAGGCCGGGAGGTCGTCGGCGCGGTGCGGCGTGAAGTCGAGGCCGCACACCGAGCAATTGCCGTCGACTTTCAGGAAAGCGCGAAACAGCTTGCCCTCGCCGCAGCGTGGGCAGCGGCCGCGAAAGCCGCGCTTCATCGCGGTCCACACGTCGCGCTTTTCAGTCAGTCCGGCTTGTCTCGTCCAGACCTTGGGTGCCATGCTCACGGTGTCCATGACTTGCCTCTCTTTGATTTAGCGGGTTTGCCCTTCGGCTTGCGAACTTTCTTGCGCGGGCTTCGGCCCGGATGCTTTTTGGCCTTAGTGTTCATTTGGGCCCTTGGGCCATCGCCGCGCGCGCGATCACGCCTTCTTCCGCGCGGCTCGACACGGCCTTCCGACAGCAATTCGAAACGCAACGCGCCTGCTACGGGTGCAGCTTCTACCAGACGAACGTCGACAACGTCACCCAGCCGGTGCATGGCACCGCTGCGTGAGCCGACCAGCGCATGACGCGTCTCGTCGTAATTGAAATATTCTGTGCCCAGCGTGCGGATCGGGATCAGGCCGTCGGCGCCGGTATCGCTGAGCTTGACGAACAACCCGGCGCGGGTCACGCCGGAAATGCGGCCCTGGAAGGTGGCGCCGATGCGATCGGCGAGGAAGTGCGCGATCAGGCGATCGGCGGTTTCGCGCTCGGCCTTCATGGCGCGGCGTTCGGTGACGGAAATCTGCGCCGCGATCTCGCTCAGGCTTTCGACCGTTTCGGTTTCGGGAAGCGCGCCTTCGCCAAGGCCGAGGGCCCTGATCAGGGCGCGGTGCACGATCAGGTCTGCGTATCGCCTGATAGGCGAAGTGAAATGGGCGTAACGCCTGAGGTTCAGGCCGAAATGGCCGTAATTCTCGGAGGAGTATTCGGCTTGGGCTTGCGAGCGCAACACCACTTCATTCACCAGCGGTTCGGAATCGTGACCGCTGACCTGCTCCAGCACGCGATTGAACAGCGAGGGACGCAACGCGCCGCTCTTCGCGAAGGGGATGTCGAGCGTTTTCAGGAATTCCTGCAAGTTGTGAACCTTCTCAAGCGTTGGTTCATCGTGCACTCGATAGATAAGTGGCAACGCCTTCTTTTCAAGCATTTCGGCGGCGGCGACATTGGCCAGGATCATGAATTCTTCGATCAGCCGGTGCGCATCCAGTCGTTCAGGCACGATCACGCGATCGACGGTGCCATCGGGCTTCAGCAGGATCTTGCGTTCGGGAATATCGAGATCGAGCGGATCGCGTTCGTCGCGCGCGCGCTTGACGAGATCATAGGCCGCGTAAAGCGGCTTCAGGATAGGATCGAGCAGGGGTCCCGTGATGTCGTCGGGCCGTCCGTCGATCGCCGCCTGCGCCTGCGCGTAATTCAGTTTCGCGGCCGAGCGCATCAGGATGCGATGAAAGCCGTGCGAACGCTTGCGGCCGTCATTGCCGATCACCATCCGCACCGCGAGCGCGCCGCGCGGCTCGCCCGGCACCAGCGAGCATAGATCGTTTGAAATGCGCTCCGGCAGCATCGGCACCACGCGGTCGGGGAAATACACCGAATTGCCGCGCGTCAGCGCATCGCGGTCGAGCGCCGCCCCCGGCCGCACATAGAAAGCGACATCGGCGATCGCGACATTGACGATGTAGCCGCCTTTATTGTTCGGATCGGAGTCTGACTCCGCATGAACCGCGTCGTCATGGTCCTTGGCGTCGGGTGGATCGATGGTGACCAGCGGTAGGTCGCGCCAATCCTCGCGGCCAGCGAGTGCTGCCGGCTTTGCCGCCTCGGCTTCACGCAGCGCGCTCGGCGAGAAGGCTTGCGGAATTTCGTGGGCATGAATCGCGATCAGGCTGACCGCCTTCTCGGATGCCAGCGACCCCAACCGCTCCTTCACTTTTCCGGAGGCGAGGCCGAAACCGCGGGTGCGGATCAGGTCGACGCTGACGAGATCGCCATCCTCGGCGCCGTTACTATCGGCTTTTGCGATGTTGAGTTCGCGGCCGGCCTGCTTCTTGTCGACCGGGACGAGCCGTCCGCCGCCATCGGGCAGGCTGCGAAAGATTCCAAGCAGCCGTGTCCGGGCGTGATCGATGACCTTGATGATGCGCCCGCGATAAGGCGTGCCCTCGCTCTCGTCGATCTTCTCGACGCGCAGCAGTGCGCGGTCGCCGACGCCAGCCGTCGTGCCCGGCAGCGGACGGCGCGGGACATGGATGCGGATTTTCGGCGCGGTGCCGTTTTCTTCCTCATCCCATTCGGTGGGCGTGGCGAGCAATTCACCGTCGCTGTCACGTCCGGTGATGTCGGCCATCACGGTCGGCGGCAGCGCCGCCGGCTCGTGGATCTTCCGCTTGCGCTTGGCGATCGCGCCTTCGTCGGCGAGCTCACGCAGGATATTTTTCAGCTCGACACGGTCGGCGTTCTTCAGGCCGAATTCGCGTGCGATTTCGCGGGTCCCGACTTTGCCCGGATGCGCGCGGATAAAGGCGACGATGGCGTCCCGGCTTGGAAAGACCTTGTCGCGATGCTGGGCCACTCTATCCGTTTGCCTTATCCACTTGCCTTATTATCCACTTGCCTTGCCCGCGCTCTTCTTTGCAACGGGCTTTGGCGCCTTGGCGGCCGAAGTTTTGGCCGTCGCCGTTACCGGTGCGCGCGCTTTGCTCGCGGCATCGGATTTCGGCTTGGCCGCAGACTTCTTTGCCGCCGCCTTTTTGGCAGGCTTTGTAGCCTTGCCATCGTCGTCTGCTTTGGCCGGCTTTGCTGCCGCGACTTTCTTGGAACCCGTCTTGGCTGTCTTGGCCGTTGTCTTGGCGCCGCGCTTGGGCTTGCCGCCACCCTTTGCCACGCGCTCGTCGATCAGCGCGATGGCTTCGGGCAATGTGATGGTCTCTGGCGTCTTGTCGCTCGGGATCGTGGCGTTGACGCCGCCTGAGGTGACATAGGCGCCATAACGGCCGTTCTTGACCGCAACGCCGCCAAGCGTCGGGTGATCGCCCAACGGCTTGCCGGGATCGGCGCCGAAGCGGCGTCCGCTCGGTCCCTTGGCGATTTTCTCGGCGATCAGGGTGACGGCGCGGTTGAGCCCGATATCGAACACCTCATCGCCGGCCTCGAGGCTGGCATAGGTTTTCTCGTGGCGCACGAACGGGCCGAAGCGGCCGATGCCGGCCGTGATCGGCTCGCCGGTCTCGGGATGCTTGCCGATCTCGCGCGGCAGCGACAACAGTTTGAGCGCCAGCTCCAATTCAATGTCGCCGGGCGACATGTTCTTCGGAATGCCGGCGCGCCTCGGCTTTTCGCCCTCGGCATAATCTTTCTGCTCGCCGAGCTGGATATAGGGTCCGAACCGTCCGGCCTTCACCACGACGTCGAGATCGGTCTGCGGATCCTTGCCCAGAATGCGATCGGCGCTGGCTTCGCTGTCGGCCGCGAGCGGGCGGGTGTAGCGGCACTCCGGATAATTGGAACAGCCGACAAAGGCGCCGAATTTTCCGGCCTTGAGGTTGAGCTTGCCGGTGCCGCAGGTCGGGCATTGCCTGACATCGCCGCCATCCGTGCGCGGCGGATAGATGTGCGGCCCCAGCATGTCGTCGAGCACGTCCAGCACCTGCGCCACGCGCAGATCCTTGATGTCGTTGACGGCGCCGATGAAGTCGCCCCAGAAATCCTTCAGCACCTGCTGCCAGGAGATCTCGTTATTGGAGATACGGTCGAGCTGTTCTTCCAGGTCGGCGGTGAAATCATATTCGACATAGCGTGCGAAGAAATTCTCCAGGAACGCGACCACGACGCGGCCCTTGTCCTCGCCATGCAGGCGTTTCTTCTCCAGCCTGACATAACCGCGGTCCTTCAGCACCTGCAGGATCGAGGCGTAAGTGGAGGGCCGGCCGATGCCGAGTTCTTCCATGCGCTTGACCAGCGACGCTTCGGAGAAACGCGGCGGCGGTTCGGTGAAATGCTGGGTGACGGCGAGATCCCGCCGCTTCAGCGCTTCGCCCTCGCTCATCGCGGGCAGGCGGCGGCTGTCCTCGTCGTCGCTATCGTCGTCACGGCCTTCCTGATAGAGCGCGAGGAAGCCGTCGAATTTGATCACCTGGCCGGTGGCGCGCAGTTCCAGCACGCGCGAGCCTGCCTTGGCCGCGATGTCAACGGTGGTGCGTTCGAGTTCCGCCGATTCCATCTGGCTCGCGATAGTGCGGATCCAGATCAGTTCATAGAGCTTGGCCTGGTCGGGATCGAGGCGGCCGCGCAGTTCCGAAGGCCGTCGCGACAGATCGGTCGGACGGATGGCTTCGTGTGCTTCCTGCGCGTTCTTGGCCTTAGCCTGGTACTGGCGCGGCGCCTCCGGCACATAGGCGTTGCCGTAGTCCTCGCCGATCACCTTGCGCGCTTGGGTGATTGCGGAACCGTCGATTTGCACGCCGTCGGTTCGCATATAGGTAATGAGACCTGTGGTCTCGCCGCCGATCTCGACGCCTTCATAGAGCCGCTGCGCGATCCGCATGGTGTGGGCGGGCGCAAAGCCCAGCTTGCGGCTGGCTTCCTGCTGCAGCGTCGAGGTGGTGAATGGCGCCTGGGGGTTGCGGCGTGCCGGTTTGGCTTCAACGGTGGAGACCGTGAAGTTGGCGGCCTCGATCGCCTTCTTGAAATCTTCGGCTTCCGCACCGGTGCCGATGTCGAGTCGCTGAATCTTCTTGCCATCGGCGCCGACCAGGCGCGCTTCAAACGCATCGCCGCGCGGCGTGGTCAAGGTCGCGACCAGCGACCAGTATTCGCGGGCGACGAATTTCTCGATTTCGAGTTCGCGATCGCAGACCAGCCGCAGCGCGACCGACTGCACGCGGCCCGCCGAGCGCGCGCCCGGCAGTTTGCGCCACAGCACCGGCGACAGCGTGAAGCCTACCAGGTAATCCAGCGCGCGGCGCGCCATATAGGCATCGACCAGCGCGCCGTCGATCTCGCGCGGATGCTTCATCGCTTCCGTCACCGACTGCTTGGTGATGGCGTTGAACACCACGCGCTCGATCTTCTGGTCCTTTAGCGCGCGCTTCTCTTTCATCACTTCGAGCACGTGCCAGGAGATCGCTTCGCCTTCGCGATCGGGGTCGGTCGCGAGGATCAGCTTGTCCGCGCCCTTCAGCGCCTTCGCGATGTCGTTGAGCCGGCCTGCCGCCTTGGCGTCGATCTCCCAGATCATCTGGAAATTGGCCTCCGGATCGACCGATCCGTTCTTCGCCGGGAGATCGCGGACATGGCCAAACGAGGCCAGAACCTCGTAGGACGCGCCCAGATATTTGTTGATCGTCTTGGCTTTCGCCGGCGACTCGACAATGACGATATTCATGTCATTCCAATGACTTAGGGAGAGAATAAAGGCCGGTTCCGCGAGACTCGCGCCGGCCGTTTCGTTCCGAACATGGGTGCAGCGGGGGCCCCTGTCAAATCGACAGATGTTGAAAGCATGCCTTTGGGCTCCGACTTAGTATCTAGAAAGTTGTGAAATACGTCCTAGAGTTGCGCTCTTAAAAAGCGTACCTTTCGTGAACACACGGATTCGGATGTGCTTTGACCAAGGCAAAGAGCGGCCGGAAGCGCCCGTCTTCGGGCAAAGGCCGACGTTCGCGAGATGACGAGCCGCGTGGCGAGGGCGGCCCGGAGGAGGCCGCAGCCTTCATCGCAGAAAGCACCGCCGATCTGGTCCAGCTGGCGCACCGCCATGGACTGGAGATGCTCAGCCATTTGCTTCGGATGGCGGAGCTGGAAGCGGAGGAATACTTGCGGCTACGCGGCAAGCGCAATCTGTCGTGACGCGGGTGCGACTGAACGTCAGGCGCGCCGGCGGCGCTTGTGATCAGGACTGGGCTTTAGCATCGTATCGGCGCTATCGAGCAGTCGGCCGTCTTGCGAACGCAGCTCAAGCTTCCGCACCGGCCGGCCTTTCTCGCGGTCGACCAGGATGGTTGCGATTTCCTTTGGCCGATCGTCGAATTCCTCGCTCCATTGCCGAAGCGCCACCATGATCGGGAAAATCCCGCGCCCCTTCGGCGTCAGCACATATTCCTGATAGGCGCTGCCGTCGGAGGCGGGCGCCGTCTTGAGGATGCCGTCTTCGACCAGGGCGCGCAGCCGCACGGTGAGGATGTTCTTTGCCAGCCCCAGGCTCTTCTGAAATTCGCCGAAGCGGCGCGCGCCGAGAAAAGCGTCGCGAATGATCAGCAGCGACCACCAGTCGCCGATCGCATCCAGCGATCGCGCGATCGGGCATTCCGCCTTTTCAAAGCTTGTCCGTCTCATCGTGGCGTCCTTTCGATCCCACAACGAATTCTCCGATCACGGCGTTGTGTAGTTGCATTATGAAACCAGGCACTCTAGATGGCAATCAAGTTTAATAATGCAACCACTTGGAGGGTATCATGAGATTGGCCAACAAGACGGCGTTGATTACCGGGGGAAACAGCGGCATCGGGCTGGCGACCGCGCGGCTGTTCGTGAAGGAGGGCGCGAAGGTCACGATAACCGGCCGAAATCAGGCGACGCTGGAAGCCGCCGCAAAGGAGCTCGGGCCGAACGCGTTCGCGGTCGTGGCCGACGCCACCGACGTTGCGGCCACGGACGCCGCCATCAAGCGCGGGGTCGAAAAATTCGGCAAGCTCGACATCGTTTTCGCCAATGCCGGGATCCCCGGCAATACGCCGATCGGATCGACCACGCTTGCCGCATTTGAGTCCGTCATCCGGACCAATATCACCTCCGTGTTCTTCACGGTGCAATCGGCTGCGCCCTATCTCAATGACGGCGCCTCGATCATCCTGAACGGCTCGGTGATCTCGGTGCTCGGCAATCCCGGCTATGCCGCCTACGCGGCCAGCAAGGCCGGCGTTCGGGCAATGGCGCGGGTCATGGCCTCGGAGCTTTCACCGCGAAGCATCAGGGTCAATGTGGTCTCTCCAGGTGCAGCGCGGACCCCGATCTGGAACGGCGCTGCGCCGACACCCGAAGCCTTTGCCGCGCTCGACAAGCGCATTTCCCGCAGCATCCCGCTGGGGCGGCTCGGTGAGGCCGACGAAATCGCCAAGACGGTGCTGTTCCTCGCCTCCGACGATGCATCGAACGTCCAGAGCGCGGAGATTTTTGTCGACGGCGGCTCGACCGGATCTCCAGCCGGCGCGCCGATCTATCGCGGCTGACGGGAATTTTGAGAATCAAAGCCGGCCAGCGCAATTTTCTTCAAATGCGCGCTGACCGGCTTTGCCGTTCGACAGGCGTTTTTCGGGGAATCGCCACCTTCATTGAACCTTCGTCGTGGCTGCGTAGACCTTTTTATAGATGGGAGTTTTCACCGCTGACGCATTGGAGAGATTGATATGCCGAAAGCTACCCGTATCTCCGCATCGGTCCCGGCATCATCGGTTTCGTCGGAGAGAGCCGAAGGCCACCCGCTGGTCTTGATCGCGTTATTTTCCGGCACAGGCCTTTTGATCTCGCTGATTGCCGTGCTGATGGGAGTGCAGCCGGCTTGGTACTAACCAGCCTCGACTGATTCCAAATCAACGTTCCAGCCTGCCGCCGTCGTCTGACGGCAGCAGGCGGTGTTTTTTCCGTTAGGCCGCGTGGAGATTGGTCGCGGCCTGCAGCGCGCCAGCCAGCGCCTTCTCGCGGTGTTCCGGTCCGACCTGAATGCCGTCGGCGAAAATGAACTCAGGATTGGTGACACCAATAAACCCGAACACCCAGCGCAGATAAGTCTCCAGATGTTCGCCAATAGCGGCCGGCGTGCCGGCGCCGTAGAAGCCGCCGCGCGAGATGGCAATGATGACGCGCTTGTTGCCAGCCAATCCTTCCGCGCCTTGCGCGCCGTATTTGAAGGTCTTGCCGGCGACGACGATGCGGTCGATCCAGGCCTTGAGCTGGCTCGGGATGGTAAAATTATACATCGGCGCGCCCAGCACGACGATGTCGGCGGCCAGAAACTCGCCCAGCACGGCCTGACCGGCGGCGATGTCCGCCAGCAACGCGGCTTCCGGCGTGGCGCCTTGCGCGGCGGCCAGATGCAGGCCGGACAGGTGCGCCAGCGGGGTCGAGGTGAGGTCGCGATAGGTGATTTGGATGCCGGGGGTCGCCTGACGCAGCCGGTCCACGATGGCCGCGGAAACCCGGCGGCTGACGGAGTGCGGGCCGAGGACGCTGGAGTCGATATGCAGAAGTTTCATTGGGGTCACCCTTGGTATAGATTTGTAACTGGCGCTATATGAGTGACCGTCTATAAGACCCGCAAGAACGCACATTTTTGGAACCTGAGCACACCGTTGAAACCCGAGCACACAAAAGTGCCTGTCCTGCCGCCCAACGCGCACCTCGACGGTGACTGCCGCGCGGTCGCCTCGGTATTGGCGCGCGTCGGCGACAAATGGAGCGTCTTCGTCATCATGCTGCTCGGCAACGGGCCGCGGCGCTTCAACGAGATCAAGCGCATGGTCGGCGGTATCTCGCAGCGGATGCTGACCTTGACGCTGCGTGGCCTGGAGCGCGATGGCCTGGTCACGCGCACCGTTTTTCCGACCATTCCGCCACGGGTGGATTACGAACTGACCGATCTCGGACACGGGCTATCGAAACCGGTGGAAGCGCTCGGCAAATGGGCCCACGAACATCAGCCGGAAATCGAAGGCGCACGCGCGCGCTTCGATGGGCGCAATGAGCCCGGTTAATTAGATCAGCGACACCAGCCCGCCGCCGTGACGCTCCAGTCGCCCGGCCAATTCGAGTTCGAGCAGCACCACGCGCACGGTGGTCGGCGAGGCCCCTGACATCCGGATCAGATCGTCGAGGCTGATTGGACTCGGGCCGAGCAGGTTGACGATGCACGCGCGATCGCTGGCCTCGGGTTCGAAATCGAACCGCTCGTCATCATCGGGTTCACGCAGTTCGATCGGCCGCTCCATGATCGGCTCGACGGCATCGATCACATCGGAGGCTTGCGTGATCAGCGTCGCGCCCTGCTTGATCAGATCATTGGTCCCGGCGGCGCGCGGATCGAGCGGCGAGCCGGGGACGGCGAACACCTCGCGGCCCTGTTCAGCGGCGATCCGTGCGGTAATCAGCGAACCGGAGCGATGCGCGGCTTCGACCACGACGACGCCGAGCGCGACGCCCGAGATCAGCCGGTTGCGCCGTGGAAAATCCCGGGCGCGCGGCACGTGTCCGAGCGGCATCTCGGAAATCGCAGCCCCGGAGTGGAGCAGTTCGGCCAGCAAATCCTCATGCTCCGGCGGATAGATCCTGTCGTGACCGCCGGCCAGCACCGCCGCGGTGCCGCCGGTGATGCTGGCGCGGTGCGCCGCCTGATCGATACCGCGCGCCAGCCCCGAGGCGATGACAAAACCGGCCTCGCTGAGATCGCGCGCCAATTGGCTTGCGAATTTGAGGCCGGCGCCGGACGCATTGCGCGAGCCGACGATCGCAATCATCGGCCGTATCAGCACGTCCAGCGTGCCGCGCACGCCGAGCAGGGGAGGCGCATCGTCGAGCATCGCAAGCCGTGGCGGATAACCGGCTTCGCCGGGCGCGAGCAGGCGGACGCCGATTTTTTGGCTGCCCGAGAGCTCGGCACGCGCATCGTCCTCGCTGCAGATCCGTCCCGGACGCGATGCGCCGCCACGCCGCGCCAGATCAGGCAGCCGCTCTAATGCGGCGCGGGCGCTGCCGAAATGGTTCAGGAGGGAGCTGAAGGTTCGAGGCCCGATATTGTCGCTGCGGATCAGCCGCAGGCGGTTCATCCGCTCGTCGTCAGTCAGCCGCGTCGTGTTGTTGATGGCGTCCACGTTATCTCCTTGCGCCGACAACATGGCGCAACCGAAGGGCGTGGGCAACGGGGGATGGCTTGCGAGAATGTTTCCCGTCATGCCCGGCCTGGTGCCGGGCATCCACGTCTTTCTTGCCTGCGAGTATTAAAGGCCAGAAGATCTTTGAACGGATGGGCCGATCGAAAGGCACAAAACTCAAAGAATCCGAACTGACATATGTTGAACTGGCGAACGTCTCAAAAAAGCACAGCTTCTCCGAAACCGGGGCCTCGATAACGAATAAGCTGAAACGCGGGACGTTTTCCGCAAAGTTCTTTCTCGTCTGCATTGCGGCGGTGGAATTGGAGGGAGTAGTGTTAGAGGAGATATAGGGGGCAACGGTTGCAGTGGTCTGTACCGCGCGAACTGCTTTGGGCAATCATAGGAGCCCAAGCGATAGCTATCATCGCTCTATGGCCCACGTATTATCCCTATCGCCAAGCTCCAAAGGTCGATGCGCAGCATCAATCCGAAAATGGCATAAGCAGTGCCAATCCGGCCGAAGACCGTCCAGCCACGCAGGTAAATCCAAGTGGCAAATACGAGAGTCAACATAGCGGCGAGGACGCTTCGGAAATCTCGATCTTGGGCATAAAGCCCGGCGAGTGGCTGCTTTCCATTGTAACGCTGATGTTGTGGGGGGCGACCGTCGGTCTCGTAAGAAGCGCGGATAGGACGGCGGAAAGACAATTGAGGGCCTACTTTGATTTGAGGGGCACCACTGTCGAGGATTTCGAAGTTGGCAAGCTGCCTAACGTGATCCTCCAATTCAAAAATGTCGGTCAAACCCCTGCGATCGATGTCGTCCTCCGAATGAGTGTTCAAGTTCGAGATTTCGTAGACGAGCCTGGCGAAACGGACCCCACGGTCACTCCGGGTGGCTCCAAGAGCACTATCGGGCGTGACGGCTCCCTGATCTCTCATTTGAGAATGAGCGAGCCCCTGAGTCGATATTCTTTTGAGGCAGTTAGAAACGACAAAGCCGCTTTCTTCGCTTGGGGAATTGTTCGATACAGCGACGTTTACGGACACAGGCGATATTTGCGCTTCCGCATGGCTTTCACAGCCAAAAACTTTGCTGCCGGTAACGAGACTATGGAAACGTGCAGCGAAGGCAATGACGCCAATTAGGCGGTGGCGTTTGCGCCATAACACCGTTAGGGCCGATGTTGCCGCTGCGGATTAGCCGCAGGCGGTTCATCCGCTCGTCGGCGGTCAGGTGCGTAGTGTTGTTGATGGCGTCCACGTTATTTTCCCCACACGTCATTCCGGGACACGCGTCTTCGCGTGGACCCGGAATCCCGAGATTCCGGGTTCGATGCTACGCATCGCCCCGGAATGACGGTAGAAACAATATATAGCAGAACCTGAGTAAGCTAATCCTTCCCCCAATCCGCACGGAATGATGCCAATGCCAATGATATCGCTCGCCGAACTCCAGCGCCGGATCGACCGGGGCGACCTCTCCGCCGATGCCGCGATCGCGCAGTCGCTGGAGGCGATCGGCGCGCAGGACGAAACCATCGGCGCGTTCGTCTGTCATGACCCCCGCGCGCGGGCGGCGGGTGCCGGCCCGCTGCGCGGCATCGCCGTGGGCATCAAGGACATCATCGATACCGCGGACTTTCCGACCGAGATGGGATCGTCGATCTACCGGGGCTGGCAGCCGCGTGCGGATGCGTCCGTGGTCGAGATGCTGAGACGGGCGGGCGCGACCATCATCGGCAAGACCACGACGACGGCGTTCGCCTCGCGCGATCCGACCGCGACGCTCAATCCGCGAAATCACGGACACACGCCGGGCGGATCGTCCTCGGGCTCCGCGGCAGCGGTCGCGGCCGGAATGATTCCGCTGGCGCTGGGAACGCAGACCGGCGGTTCGGTGATCCGGCCGGCCTCGTTCTGCGGCGTGGCCGCCATCAAACCATCCTACCGGCTGCTGCCGACGGTGGGCGTGAAGTGCTATTCGTGGATGCTGGATACGGTCGGGCTGTTCGCCGCCGGCGTCGAAGATCTCGCGCACGGGCTTTCGGCGATGACCAACCGGCCCGAGCTGCTTGGCGATGCCGCGAAGACGACACCACGCATTGGCCTGGTGATGCAGGAATTCGCGGGCGCGCCGGAGGGATCAAGCGGGCAGGCGCTGCGGATCGCGGTGGCTGCGGTGGAACGCGCCGGCGCCTCCGTTCGCACGCTCGCGATGCCGGAGATCGTTGCGGAGGCGTGGCGGATTCATCCCGTCGTGCAGGAGTTCGAGGCGCATCAGGCGCTGGCCTGGGAATACCGCACGCATCACGACGAAATACCGCCGCTGATGCGCGAAAAGCTCGACGAAAATGTCGGCATCAAGCCCGCCACCTATGACGAGGCGCGCGCGATCGCCAACCGGGCTCGAAGAGCCCTGGCGAAGTCATTTGACGATGTTGACGTGCTGCTGACGTTTTCCGCGCCGGGCGCCGCGCCAAAAGGACTGGCCTCGACCGGCGATGCCCGTTTCAACCGGCTCTGGACGCTGATGGGCGTGCCCTGCGTCAACATTCCGGCTGATGTCACCGATGGCGGATTGCCGGTCGGCGTGCAGATCATCGCCGGATTTGGCGACGACGCCAGGGCGCTTTCGGCGGCGCGCTTTGTTGAAGAGGCGCTGGCGCGGCGATGAAAGATACCGTCATTCCGGGATGGTCCGAAGGACCAGACCCGGAATCTCGAGATTCCGGGTTCGACGCTAACGCGTCGCCCCGGAATGACGAGAGAAAGTGACGCCAAGCTTACTTCTTCCCGATCCTGCTTTCGGTGCCCGCCAGCAACCGCTTGATGTTCTCGCGGTGCATGTAGAACAGCAGTAGCGTCAGCACCGCGAACAGCGAGGCCAGCGCGAGGTGGCCGAACCACCACAGGAAGATCGGCGTGACAAAGCTCGCGACCAAAGCCGACAGCGATGAGTAGCGCGTGATCACGGCGGTGGTGAGCCACAGCACGCAGAATACCACCGCGGCCGGCCAGAACAGGCCGATCAGCACGCCGATATAAACCGCGACGCCTTTGCCGCCCCTGAACTTCAGCCATACCGGAAAGAGGTGGCCGAGGAAGGCGCCCAATGCCGCCAGCATCGCGGCGTTGGGTCCGCCGAACGAGCCGGCAATGATCACCGCGATCGTACCTTTCAGCATATCGCTGATCAGCGTCGCCGCGGCGAGGCCCTTGTGGCCAGTGCGCAGCACGTTGGTGGCGCCGATATTGCCGGAGCCGACCGAGCGCAGGTCCTGCGTGCCCGCGAGTTTGGTCAGCACCAGCCCGAACGGAATCGAGCCAAAGAGATAGCCGATCAGAAACGCCACGATGAGAAACGCCTCAGCCGATATCACGGTCGCTCCCGTCGCAAGTTAGTTGCCGCGCTTCAGACATGCTCGTAGACGGTCCGGCCGCCAATGATGGTGCGCACCACGCGGCCCGAGAACCGCGCTTCGTCGAATGGCGTGTTCTTGCACTGCGATTTGAGATCAGCGGGATCGAGCACCCAGGGCGTATCGGCGTCGATCACGATCACGTCGGCGGGCGAGCCCGCGCGCAATGATCCGCCCGGCAGGCCCAGCAGTTCAGCGGGTCGCGTCGACATCGCGCGGATCAAGGTCTTGAAATCCATTTCGCCATTATGGATCAGCCTTAAGGCGGCCGGCAGCATGGTTTCAAGGCCGATCGCGCCGCTTGCGGCCTCCGCGAAGGGCAGCCGCTTGACTTCGACATCCTGCGGATTGTGATCGGACATGATGACGTCGATAAGACCCGAAGCGACGGCTGCGACCAGCGCCCGGCGATCGTCCTCGGTGCGCAGCGGCGGCGAGAGTTTCAGGAACGTCCGGTAGGGGCCGATGTCGTTCTCGTTCAGCGTCACGTGATTGATCGAGGCGGAAGCACTGACCGCAAGCCCCGCGTCACGTGCGCGCTTGAGGATTTCCAGGGAGTCGGTCGAGGAGAGAGACGCCGCGTGATAGCGGCCGCCGCTCAGTGCGACCAGGCGCATGTCGCGCTCCAGCATCACGGCCTCGGCGGCAACGGGGATGCCGGTCAGGCCGAGCCTTGAGGCGAACTCGCCTTCGTTCATCACGCCTTCGCCGACCAGATCGGGGTCTTCGGTGTAGTGCACGATCAGCGCGTCGAAATCACGGGCATAGGTCAGGGCGCGGCGCATCACCTGCGCATTGGTGACGCTGTGTGCGCCGTCGGTGAAGGCGACAGCGCCCGCGGCTTTCAACAGGCCGATCTCGGTCATCTCATCGCCGCGCATGCCCTTGGTCAGCGCCGCCATCGGATGGATGTTGACGATAGCGGTGTCGCGCGCGCGGCGCAGCACGAAATCCACCGTCGCCGAATTGTCGATGACAGGCGAGGTATCCGGCTGACAGATGATGGTGGTGATGCCGCCGGTTGCCGCCGCCTGGCTCGCGGAGGCGAAGGTTTCGCGGTGGCTGGCGCCGGGCTCGCCGACAAAGGCGCGCATGTCGACCAGCCCGGGGGCGACGATCTTGCCGGCGCAATTGACGATGTCGGTGCCTTCGGGCACGCCGGCGGCGCCGATGCCGCGCCTGGCATCACGGATGACGCCATCGGCAATCAGGACGTCGCCGATGCCATCGAAATCCCTGGAGGGATCGATGACGCGGGCGTTGGCGAGCAGGATTGGACGGCGATCGGTCAGCATGATCTTTACGCGTTGGGCAGGTTGCGGGCGAGTGCCTCGAGCACCGCCATCCGCACCGCCACTCCCATTTCCACCTGTTCGCGGATCAGCGATTGCGCGCCGTCCGCCACGAATGAGTCGATTTCCACGCCGCGGTTCATCGGCCCCGGATGCATCACAAGCGCATCCGGTTTGGCGTAGGCGAGCTTTTTCTGGTCGAGGCCGAAATAATGGAAATATTCCTGGCTCGACGGCACGAACGAGCCGTTCATGCGCTCGCGCTGCAGCCGCAGCATCATCACAATGTCAGCGCCATTCAGCCCTTCGCGCATGTCGCGGGCAACCTCGACACCCATCCGCTCGATGCCGCTCGGCAACAGGGTGGAGGGTGCGACCACACGCACGCGGGCGCCCATGGTGTTGAGCAGGATGATGTTGGAGCGCGCGACGCGTGAATGCATCACGTCGCCGCAGATCGCGATCACCAAGCCCTCGATCCGGCCCTTGTTGCGACGGATGGTGAGCGCATCCAGTAGCGCCTGGGTCGGATGTTCATGGGCGCCGTCGCCGGCATTGACGACGGACCCGTCGACCTTGCGCGCCAACAGTTCCACCGCGCCGGAGGCGTGGTGCCGCACCACCAGGATGTCCGGGTGCATGGCGTTCAGCGTCACCGCCGTGTCCATCAGCGTCTCGCCCTTGCGCATCGACGACGAGGAGACCGACATGTTCATGACGTCGGCGCCGAGGCGCTTGCCGGCGATTTCGAACGAGGATTGGGTGCGGGTCGAGGCCTCGAAGAACAGGTTGACCTGGGTGCGACCGCGCAGCGAGGTGCGCTTTTTGTCGACCTGGCGGTTGAGCTCGACATATTCCTCGGAAAGGTCGAGCAGGCCGGAAATATCGGCAGCGGAAAGGCCCTCGATTCCCAGCAGATGCCGGTGACCGAGGACGAAGGTCGATTTCGATGCAGGGGTCATTAAAGCGAGAGCTATAGGCGGGGATGGGGGGTGGGGCAAGCACGAAAAAAGCGTCGGCGAGTTATCCCCCGGGGATGTCCTATCTCGTCATGCCCGCGCTTGTCGCGGGCATCCACGTCTTCCTTGTCGTTAACCGTAAAAAAGACGTGGATGGCCGGAACAAGTCCGGCCATGACGGTATGGAACAGCTTTTCGTGAAAACGGCTACAATCACCTTCGCGGTCATCGCGTGCGCGGGCTCAGCTGCTGCACAGCCCTTGCCCGGCGATTTCGTGTACCTGCGTGATATCGATCCCTCTGTTATCCAGGACATCCGCTACGCCGGATCGAACAATTTCGTTGGCCGGCCGCTTGATGGCTACGGCGCGGCCGAATGCGTGGTGAAACGCGCGGTCGGACTGGCACTGAAAAACATCCAGCAGGAACTCGCCCGGCAGAAACTGTCGCTGAAGATGCTGGATTGCTACCGCCCGGCGCGCGCGGTTGCCGACATGGTGGCGTGGTCTCGCAATGGCACGGAGACCGCGGCCGAGCGGCGCTATAATCCCGCGTTCAGCAAGAAGGATCTGTTCCGGCTCGGCTACATCGCCACGCATTCCCAGCACTCCACCGGGGCTGCCGTCGACCTCACGCTGGTTGATTTGAGGGCTGACAATTCAGGCCGGTTCGATCCGACCAAGGATCCGGGCAAGGCCTACGCCGATTGCACCGCGCCCGCGGAACTGAGGGGACCGGAAGCCAGTATCGACATGGGCACCGGCTATGACTGTTCCGATCTGAAGGCGCATACGGCAGCCGTGTCGATCACGCCGGCGCAACGGCGCTGGCGAAACCTGCTGGTGGCCGCGATGGGCCGGCAAGGGTTTGTGAACTATTCGAAGGAGTGGTGGCACTTTTCCCTGCCGGGCGCTGGCAGGGCGGCCTATGATTTCCCGATCGCGGCACGCCGCCATTGATTCTGCCGAATTTCGACCGTGAGGGACGGCCCATGACCCAGCCTTCATTCGCGACCCATGAAGTGTTCAACCAGTCGCCACCGTTCGAGGATGTAGACCTGTTTGCGCTGGACCGGCCGCTGGTTGACGCGGTCGGGACCAATGGTGGGCGTTCTGCGGAAAAAGAATTATCCGAATTCGGGCGGCACTGGGGTTCGGCTGCGATGGCCGAGCGGGGCCGTGTTGCGAATGAGAACACGCCGAAACTGCGGGCGTTCGATGCGCGCGGCGTCAGGCGCGACGTCGTCGAGTTCCATCCGGCCTATCACGAATTGATGGCGCACAGCGCCCATGCCGGCGTGCACAATTCGACCTGGAGCGCGCAGGGCAAGCCGGCCGGCGGGGCGGCCGAAGTCGTGCGCGCCGCGAAATTCTACATGGCGGCGCAAGTCGAGACCGGTCATCTCTGCCCAATCACGATGACGCGCGCATCGGTGGCGGCGTTGGCGGTGCAGCCTGAGCTTCTGGCAACAGCGATGCCCGTGATCGCGACGCGCTCCTATGATCCGAGCTTCGCGCCGTGGTGGACCAAGCGTGGCATGACGCTCGGCATGGGCATGACCGAGAAGCAGGGCGGCACCGACGTGCGCTCGAACATGACCCGCGCGGAACGCGACGGCGATGCCTATCGCGTCATCGGCCATAAATGGTTCATGTCGGCGCCGATGTGCGACGCGTTCCTGGTGTTGGCACAGGCCGACGCCGGCCTGACCTGCTTCTTCATGCCGCGCTTCAAGCCGGATGGATCGGTCAATGCGATTCATTTCCAGCGGCTGAAGGACAAGCTCGGCAACCGTTCCAACGCGTCATCAGAGGTGGAATTCGAAAACGCCTATGCCTTGCGCGTCGGCGACGAGGGCAAGGGCATCCGCACCATCATCCAGATGGTGCAGCTGACGCGGCAGGATTGCGCGATCGCATCCGCCGGCCTGATGCGTTCCGGGCTCGCGCACGCGCTGCATCACGCCCGTCATCGCAGCGTGTTCCAGAAGCACCTCGCCGATCAGCCGCTGATGCAGGCGGTGCTCTCGGACATGGCGCTGCATGTTGAGGCATCGATCGCGCTGGTGATGCGGCTCTGCCAGTCATTCGACCGCGCGCCTGATGACGCCAGCGAGGCGGCGTATATGCGGCTGCTGACGCCGGCGATCAAATATTGGACGTGCAAGAGCGCGCCGGGCTTTCTCTATGAAGCGATGGAGTGCCTGGGCGGCAACGGTTACGTAGAGGAAGGCATTCTGGCGCGCCATTACCGCGAATCCCCCGTCAATGCGATCTGGGAGGGTTCGGGCAATGTGATGTGCCTGGACGTGCTGCGAGCGTTGTCACGCGAGGCCGACGCGGCGGCGGCCGTCTTGCAGCGGCTTGTCGCGGAAACCAGGGGATTGTCCGGCGCTCCGGACGCGGCGGCGTTCATCGGCAAGGCATTCCGCAGGCCGGACAGCGAGCGTGTGGCACGGCTCGCGGTCGAGAAACTGGCGCTGCTGGCAGCCGCCGCCGCGCTCAACAAGGTATCGCCGCGCAACGCGGAATTATTCGCGGCAACACGGCTTGCCGGGACTCACGCCGGCATGTACGGCGCCGTCGATCTCGCCAATGACGATATCAAGAGCCTGCTGTTGCGGGCGTTACCGTGAGCATCTCACTCACCGTCATGCCCGGCCTCGTGCCGGGCATCCACGTCTTCTCTTGTGACGAAACAAGGCGTGGATGGCCGGGACAAGTCCAGCCACGACGAGAGCAGACACCGATTACACAATTGAAAGTCAGTTGATGGATTCCCTCAGTCCCGCAAGCCCTCCGATCACCATAACCCCCGCC
Organism: Bradyrhizobium canariense; assembly: GCF_900105125.1. Classification (NCBI taxonomy): domain Bacteria; kingdom Pseudomonadati; phylum Pseudomonadota; class Alphaproteobacteria; order Hyphomicrobiales; family Nitrobacteraceae; genus Bradyrhizobium; species Bradyrhizobium canariense. The sequence continues at coordinate 840,078 of NZ_LT629750.1, forward strand.
GAACGCCCGCCGCGAGTCTGGAAGTTCTGGGGTACCGCGCTGTGGGGCTTTTTTATCTTTGCCGCGATGTTTGTCGGCCAGCTCGCGGTCGTCGCCTGGTTTGTCCTGCGGCAGCATGGGCCGATCGATATTGCCGCAGCTATCCACGTGCTCGGTGGCGGCCTGACGATTTCACTTTCCGTGATTACCGGTCTGCCCGCCGTTCTCGCCGCGCTGTGGCTGCCGATCCATCTGTCGCGCACGTCATTTGCCGACTATCTCGCGCTGCGCTGGACCTCGTGGACCAATCTACTGATCGGCATCGTCGCCATGGTCGTCGTGGTGATGGGGTGGGATCTGGTGTCGCGCCTGACCGGGCGCGAGGTGCAGCCGGGATTCATGGGGGATGTGGTGCAATCGGCCGTTGCCGATGGCGCGTTATGGCTGCTGGTGCTGGCGTTCTGTGTTGCCGCGCCGATCACGGAAGAGTTTTTCGCACGCGGTTTCCTCTATCGCGGCTGGTCGGAATCGGCGCTCGGGCCGCTGGGCGCCATCCTGCTGTCGTCGGCGGTCTGGACCATGCTGCATCTGCAGTACGACTGGTTCTTTTTGGGCGAAGTATTTTCGATCGGACTCGTGCTCGGCTATCTCCGCTATCGCAGCCAGTCGATCTGGCTGACCATTTTGCTGCATGGTCTCAACAATCTGGCCGCACTGGTGCAGACCTTGTTGCTTACGGGACAGTCTTAGTTCTGCGATGGAGAACTCCCTCTCCCATGGGGAGAGGGTTGGGGTGAGGGGGGACGGTTTGTCGATAGAACTGAACCCCTCACCCGGCGCTACGCGCCGACCTCTCCCGATGGGAGAGGTGAAGGGGAAAGTCACGCCACCAGCGCAATCGCGATCGGCATGGTCGCGGCGGCCAGAATGGTTTGCAGTGTGATGATCTGGGTGAGCAGGGGTGCATCTACCGGCATTAGTGCCGCAACAACGACCGCCATCCTCAGCGATCTCCGCGCAGCTTCGCCAGCCGGTCGAGCGCGCCTTGCAGGATGAAGATCGCGGCATGCTCGTCGATCACTTCCGCGCGCCGGGCGCGGCTCATGTCCATGCCGATCAATTCACGCTCGACCGCGACGGTGGAGAGCCGTTCGTCCCACAGCGCGATGGCGAGATCAGTGAGTTTGGAGAAATTTCGGGCGAAAGTGCGGGTCGATTGCGCCCGCGGGCCTTCGCTGCCGTCCATGTTGATCGGCAGGCCGAGCACGAAGCCCACCGCGTTGCGCTCGCCGGCAATCGCAAGCAGGCACGCCGCATCGGCCTTGAACGCTTTGCGCTGGATGGTCTCGACGCCGGTCGCAAGCCTGCGGTCGGGGTTGGACACCGCAACGCCGATGGTCTTGGTGCCGAGATCGAGGCCAACGAGTGCGCCGCGTTCCGGCCAGTGCGCAACGGCGTCGGTCAGCGGTAAGATGAGAGCAGGCATGGCTCCGCATACCACGCGGCGAGCAGGACGTGCAAAGCGAAGGATGAATATCAATGGACCGGCTGACCTTGTTCGGATTGTTCGCGGTTACCGCGATGCTCGTGTGCTACGCGCTGGAGGATCGCAGCCGCTGGTTCGTCCTTGGATTCGCGTGCGCCTGCGCGCTGGGCTCGATTTACGGGTTTCTGCAGGGCGCCTGGCCGTTTGGGCTGGTCGAGGCGATCTGGACCGTGGTCGCGCTGCGGCGCTGGAGCATCAGGCCACAGAGCATGGCATAGCGCGGCTGCCTCGTGCTAACCTTGAACGCGCCCCTGGCAACGACGCCCGCGCCGATACCCTCAAAATCAGCTGAATGAGCAGACCATGTGGCCGGACCGCCGACTTATCGAGCTTTTCAAGACCGAATTTCCGATCGTTCTGGCGCCTATGGCCGGGATCATGGACGCCGAGCTCGTGATCGCGGCGGCGCAGGGCGGCGCGCTGGGCTCGTTGCTGTGCGCGATGATCACGGCCGAAAAGGCGCGCGAGCAGGTCAACATCATCCGCCAGCGCGTCGCTGCGCCGATCAACATGAATTTCTTCTGCCACAAGCTGGTCGACGCCGATCCCATGCGCGAGGCCGGATGGAAGAAGCGGCTTAAGTCCTACTACCAGGAATTGGGCCTCGACCACACCGCGCCGGTCAATGCCGCCAACCGCGCGCCGTTCGATGCCGCGATGTGCGAAGTGGTCGAGGAGCTGAAACCCGAAATCGTCAGCTTCCATTTCGGCCTGCCGGATCCGGCGCTGCTCAAGCGCGTCAGGGCGGCGGGCTGCATCGTGATCGCCTGCGCGACCATCGTGCGGGAAGCGATCTGGCTTGAGGAAAACGGCGTGGACGCCATCATCGCGCAAGGCGCGGAGGCGGGCGGCCATCGCGGCATGTTCCTGACCGAGAATATCGCTGAACAGCCCGGCACCTTCGCGCTGGTGCCGCAGGTGGTCGATGCGGTCAGAGTGCCTGTGATCGCGACGGGCGGCATCGCCGATGGGCGCGGTATCGCCGCGGCGTTCGCGCTGGGCGCGGCCGGCGTGCAGATCGGCAGCGCCTATCTGCGCTGTCCGGAATCCAGGGTGACGGCGCTGGCGCGATCGGCACTGGCCCAGGCGCGTGATGATTCCACCGTCATCACCAATGTCATGACCGGGCGTCCGGCCCGCGGCGTCGCCAATCGTGCGATGCGGGAAGTCGGCCCGATTTGCCCGGATGCGCCCGCATTTCCCCATGCCGCGACCTCATTGGGTCCCCTGAAGGCGGCCTCGGAAACGCTCGGCAAGGTTGATTTCACCAATCTTTGGGCCGGCCAGGCGATCCGGCTCGGTCGCGAAATGCCGGCGGCCGAGCTGACGCGGGCCCTGGCCGGCGGCGCGCTGGCGCGGCTGAGCCAAATGGCCGGTTGAATCTTTGTCACCTCTCCCATGGGGAGAGGTCGGCGCGTAGCGCCGGGTGAGGGGACTCGGCCAAAGGGTGGACCCTGAACCACCTGACCCCAACCCTCTCCCACCGGGAGCCCTCTGTTCGTGCCGAGAAGCCGAAGGATCGTCTGCGGTCCCTCAAACATTGGGAAGCCACGGTTGCGACGCAAAAGGCCCGTCTGCTATACGGCAGGCTGAATTTGCCGTGAGAGGCCGTATATAATGTCGGTTGATGCCGCCACCGTTCGCCGCATCGCGCATCTTGCGCGGATCGCGGTCGCTGAGCAGGAGGTTCCCCATTTGCAGGGTGAACTGAACGCGATGCTGGCCTTTGTCGAGCAGCTCAGCGAAGTCAATGTCGACGGCGTCGAGCCAATGACATCGGTCACGCCGATGGAAATGAAGAAGCGCCACGACGTGGTCGATGACGGCGAGATCGCCGACGAAGTGGTTGCCAATGCGCCGGAGACCCAGGATCATTTCTTCCTGGTGCCGAAAGTCGTCGAGTAGGCGTGGCGTTTCGAGTGAAGTGGATGCCGGTTCGCGCAAGAAACCGCGTCAAAAAATCAGTTTTGTAGACAGGAAATCCGATGTGTCTGCTCTGCGACGATGAAAAGGCCTATCAGGCCTATATGAACTATCTCGACGCCATGGAGCGGCAGGGCAAGGCTGCGGATCCCGACAAGGCGATGGACGCGGTGCTCGACCAGCTCGAAGCCGCCGACAAGGCGCGCAGCAAGCTGGATGATCCGGCCAACGACAAGACGCTGTCTCCGTTCTTTTGCAGCCCGGTTGATAAATGACCGATTTGACCTCGCTGACCATCGCCGAGGCCAGGACCGGCCTTGCGAACAAATCCTTTACCTCGCTTGAACTGACGGACGCCCATCTCAAGGCGATCGAGGACGCGCGTGTCCTCAATGCCTTCGTGCTGGAAACGCCGGATCAGGCCCGCGCCATGGCCCGCGACGCCGATGCCAGGATCGCCAGGGGCGAGGGTGGTCCGCTCGCGGGCATTCCGCTCGGGATCAAGGATCTGTTTGCGACCAAGGACGTGCGCACCACGGCCTGCTCGAAAATCCTCGGCAATTTCGTGCCACCTTACGAATCAACCGTGACTTCGCAGCTCTGGCGCGACGGCGCCGTCATGCTCGGCAAGCTCAACAATGACGAGTTCGCGATGGGCTCGTCGAACGAGACCTCGTGCTTCGGCGCCGTGGTCAATCCGTGGCGCCGCGACGGCTCCGACAAACAACTGGTGCCGGGAGGCTCCTCCGGCGGTTCGGCATCAGCCGTCGCTGCGTTGCTTTGCATGGGAGCGACCGCGACCGACACCGGCGGCTCGATCCGTCAGCCGGCCGCTTTCACCGCAACCGTCGGCATCAAGCCAACCTATGGGCGCTGCTCGCGCTGGGGCATCGTTGCGTTCGCATCCTCGCTCGATCAGGCCGGGCCGATTGCGCGCAGTACGCGGGACGCGGCGATCCTGATGCGCTCGATGGCGGGTCACGATCCCAAGGATACCACCTCGGTCAATCGCGAGGTTCCGGATTACGAGGCGGCGATCGGCAAATCCGTCAAGGGCATGAAAATCGGGATTCCCAAAGAATACCGTCTCGACGGCATGCCCGGGGAAATCGAGAAGCTCTGGAGCGACGGCGCCAACTGGCTCAAAGCCGCGGGCGCGGAGTTGGTCGAGGTATCGCTGCCGCACACCAAATATGCCTTGCCGGCCTACTACATTGTCGCGCCTGCGGAAGCCTCGTCGAACCTCGCGCGCTACGACGGCGTGCGTTACGGCCTGCGCGTGCCCGGCCGCTCGATCGGCGAGATGTACGAGAATACCCGCGCTAGAGGCTTCGGCGCCGAAGTCCGCCGCCGCGTCATGATCGGTACCTATGTGCTCTCGGCCGGCTATTACGACGCCTATTACCTGCGTGCGCAGAAAGTGCGCACGTTGATCAAAAAAGACTTTGAGGACTGTTTCGCCAAGGGCGTGCACGCGATCCTGACGCCGGCGACGCCGTCGGCGGCGTTCGGCATCGGCGAAAAGGGCGCCGATCCCGTCGAGATGTACCTTAACGACATCTTCACGGTGACGGTGAACATGGCGGGATTGCCGGGGATCGCGGTTCCCGCCGGCAAGGACGCGCAAGGGCTGCCACTCGGCCTGCAGTTGATCGGCCGTCCGTTCGACGAGGAGACGCTGTTCTCGCTCGGCGAAGTAATCGAGCAGGCGGCGGGACGATTCACACCACCAAAATGGTGGGCGTGAGTTCCATGTCGCGCGACTAGCTTTTGGGTTTGCGTTTTTTGCCGGGCTTCGCCATGGTTCGCCGATGAGCAGGGTTAGCGCATGAGCGCGGATGACGGCGTTCCATCTTCCCAACAGGTCGATCAGCTTCTCGGCTCGTCGAAGCTCGCTTCGGCGATCGAGAACGACCGATACAAGCATTTGCTCGATCATGTTCCGGTCGCGCTCGCGGTATCGCGCGGGTTCCGCGAGGAGCAGCACGTCGTTTACATCAACAAGGCGTTCGAGAATTTGATGTCGATGGCAGCCCCTGACGTGGAGGGCCAGCGCTGGACCTGTCTGGATGGTTTTCTCGACGAGGACAGCCCGACCAGGACGTTGGGTGAGGCGATCCAGGACGGCGAGGATTTCATCGGCGTGTTCCGTCCATCCGGTCCAGTCGACCGGCTGGTCATCGTGCAGGCCTATGCCTCGGTGATCGAAAGCGACGATGGCGTCGAGAGTTTTCGGATCGCGGCGCTGGTCGATGTCGGCGGCCGGGAACGCGCGCAGATCGAACAATTCGAGAGCCAGATCCGCGATCGCGACGTGCTGATGCGCGAACTTCAGCACCGGGTGAAAAACAATTTGCAGCTCATCACGGCGCTGATCCGTCTGGAAGCACGATCGGCGGCGGAAGGCGAGACGGTGGCTTTGGGGCGGCTGGCGAGCCGGATCGATGCGTTGACGGTGCTGTACCGGACTTTGTCGGCTGAAAACGCCCCGCCCGAAATCGATCTCGGCCAGTATCTGTCCGACATCGCAACCTCCGTGATGCAGGTCAGCGCCGCCGAGAGCATCAAGCTCGACATCGAGTCCGGCTATTGTCCGCTCTCGATCAACGTCGCGATGCCCACGGGACTCCTGATCAACGAGATGCTGACCAACGCGCTGAAATATGCGTTTGTCGGCCGCAGCAGCGGCCAGTTGCGGCTGATCTGCAAGCAGAGCGACGGCCGTGTGACGGTTATCGTATCCGACGATGGGGTTGGGCTCGGCGAAAATCAGGAATGGCCGTCACCGCGGAAACTCGGCGCGCTGGTCCTGCAGACGCTGAAGGAAAATGCCGGGAATGTCGTGTTCCGCGCCGAAAGCATCCGCGGGCAGGGAACATGGTTCACCCTGACCTTCGATGCGGCGTCCGGAGCGAAGCCGAACTGAGCCCGATGATGAGCATGGCGGATTTTAAAGCCGGTTTATCGGGTACTGCACCGGCGCCAGGTATCGCCGCGCCGCTCGCCGCCCTGTGGTGGGCCGCGAAGGGCCAATGGGATCAGGCGCACAAGCTCGTCCAGGACGAAGAGACGGCTGACGCAGCCTGGGTCCATGCCTATCTACATCGGCTCGAGGGTGATCTTGGCAATGCCGGCTATTGGTACCGGCGAGCGGGCAAGGCGGTCGCGACGGATTCGCTCGAGACCGAATGGGAGCGGATCGTCGCGGCGCTGATCCCCAAGGATCCATCGGCAAACACATAGCCCATATTCCGAACGACGTGCGCCGATGTCACCGGCCCACGATTGTGTTTGGGACCAGACCGCCGCGCCAGGCTTCGGCGTTCAAATGGTCCGGGGCGGGCGCCAGCAGCCGCGGCGGCACGTCGTTTTTTTGACCGGCCAGCGCTCGCTGTAAAATCCGCCGCCGCTCGATCTCCGTGGAGGCAAGGGGCTGTTTGCTGAGCCAGTCGAGATCGACGCCGGAGCTTCCAAATCTCGATGACTGGAAAGCGGTCTGTTCGAACTGTTCGAGGGCCGCGACCACGAACCATTCAACGGCATTTGCGCCCGGTGGGACGTGGTCAAATCGCGGGTTCGCGGGCCAGAAGGGCTCCATGATCCGGCCGGTGCCGCGTTTGAGAACGTCGGCCATGATGCCCAGTACTTTGACGCTGATGGTACGGCGCCCCATCTCCCAGGTGATGCGGGCAAGCGTCGACAGCCTCGGCAGCGACGCCTGCTTGTCGCAGAGCGCGGTCAGGGTGTCACCGGCGAACCGCAGAGCGGCGTAACGCTCTGACAACGAAAGGTCCCGGGATCGCCACATCGCATAGCCCGCGAGCGCGTCGCGATAGGCCGGTTCTAACGCGGCCCCACCGCCGGGCAACGCCGCGAATATCGGCGCGAACGGCTGTGCCTTGAAAAACTCCAGCGCCTTGGCCCGGATTTCATCGTCCGGCGCCCATTCCGGAATGGCCTCGATGAGCAATCCCTGCTCGGCAAGCGCTGCCGCGCGGTCGGGTTTGGCGGCGAACAGATTGAGCTCATAATGATCGAGCAATTCCTCCGCGCCGGCCGGCACCAAAACAGGAGCGCCTGGCAAAAGCCGGTAGGTGGCAAAACCCAGGGCGTTAAATGCGGCGGGAAGGTTGTCGTTCTGTTTTGACTTGGCCCTTACTTCGAACATCACCAATGGCGAGCGTTTTGAAAAGAACGATCCGGCGCCGGCCAGAATCCGTTCTTCTTCGCCCTCCGCGTCGATCTTGATGAAGTCGATCGCGCCCCAATTCCTCGCTTTTTCTTCCGCATCCAGCGAAGTGATCCGAACGCTCTCGCCGGGCCCATCGCCCTCCAGCGTATGCAGTTCGCTCGAGGCGCCCAGCACCAGATGACCCTCGCGCTCGCCGTCCGACAACGCGGCCGGGATCACATGTAAATTGTCGGCGCCGTTCTCCGCCTTGCTGATTTCGAGCAGACGGCAGGTTGCTGTTGCCGGTTCGTAGGAAAAGACCTGCCCCTTGGGCCCGACCAGCCGCGCCATGGGCAGGCTGTAAACCCCAAGGTTCGCGCCGATATCGATCGCGGTCATGCCGGGCTTCAGCCAGCGCGAGAGAAACGCGGTCTCCTTCTCGAACCACTTTTCCTGCTCGAGGATGACGTAGGTCGTGAACGCCTCGAGCGAGGACGGCACGACGATATGCGTTCCATCGACCATGCGCAGGGAAATCTCGCCCATCGTGCCTCTCGAAAATGCGAGTGAGGAAGGTATGCGGTGTCGCCGTGTATTTGCACGGATTGCGGAAATATTCACCCGTCGAAGCGGAAGTCTCGCCGAAGGGCAGGTTGCATCGGCCCCGACGTCGGCTTAATTTGCATCATACGGCAGCGCCATGCTGCGAGCCTGCCGGAAAAGTCATCGCCCAGCAAAGAAATATTGAATTATTTCAACTTCTTTGGCTGTGATTTCGTGTCGCACGACATTATCCGATCGAGTTGTCCATGAATGTTGCCGTCAAACCATCCAATCTGATCAAGGGCGCTACCGGTGACTGGGAAATCGTCATCGGCATGGAAGTTCACGCCCAGGTCACATCGAATTCAAAGCTGTTCTCCGGCGCATCGACGGAATTCGGTGGCGAGCCGAACTCGCATGTCTCGCTGGTCGATGCGGCGATGCCGGGCATGCTGCCCGTGATCAATGAAGAGTGCGTCAGGCAGGCGGTTCGCACCGGTCTTGGGCTGAACGCGCAGATCAATCTGCGTTCGGTGTTCGATCGCAAGAACTATTTCTACCCGGACCTGCCGCAGGGCTATCAAATCAGCCAGTACAAGTCGCCGATCGTGGGCGAGGGCGAGGTGATCGTTGAGTTGGCCGGGGGAGAGACCGTAGCGGTCGGGATCGAGCGGCTGCATCTGGAGCAGGATGCCGGCAAGTCGCTGCACGACCAGAGCCCGACCTTGTCGTTCGTGGACCTCAACCGCTCCGGCGTTGCCCTGATGGAGATCGTCTCGAAACCGGACATCCGCTCGTCCGAGCAGGCGAAAGCGTATGTGACAAAGCTGCGCTCGATCCTGCGCTATCTCGGCACCTGCGATGGCGACATGGAGAAGGGATCCTTGCGCGCCGACGTCAACGTCTCCGTGCGCAAGCCGGGCGGGCCGCTCGGCACCCGCTGCGAGATCAAGAACATGAACTCGATCAGCTTTATCGGCCAGGCGATCGAGTATGAGGCGCGGCGTCAGATCGAAATCATCGAGGACGGCGGTGTCATCGACCAGGAAACGCGGCTGTTCGATCCCGGCAAGGTCGAGACCCGTTCGATGCGCTCCAAGGAAGAGGCGCACGACTATCGTTATTTCCCGGATCCCGATCTGCTGCCGTTGGAATTCAGCGGCGCCTATGTGGCCAATCTGAAGGCCGGGCTGCCGGAATTGCCGGACCAGAAGCGGGCTCGCTTCATCGCCGAGTTCGGACTTTCGCCCTACGACGCCAGCGTGCTGGTGGCGGAGCGCGAGAGCGCCGAGTTCTATGAGACCGTGCTGTCGGCGCTCGCCGACAGGAAGCGTGACGGCAAACTCGCTGCCAACTGGGTGATCAACGAGCTGTTCGGGCGTCTCAACAAGGAAGGCCGCGACATATCGGCCTCGCCAGTGTCGGCGGCACAGCTTGCCGCCATCGTTGATCTGATCGGTGAGGGCACCATCTCCGGCAAGATCGCCAAGGATCTGTTCGAGATCGTCTGGCAGGAGGGCGGCGATCCCCGTGCGCTGGTCGAAGCGCGCGGCATGAAGCAGGTCACCGATCTCGGCGCGATCGAGAAGGTGGTCGACGATATCGTCGCCGCGAATCCGGACAAGGTCGCGCAGGCCCGAGCCAAGCCGCAGCTGATCGGCTGGTTCGTGGGTCAGGTGATGAAGTCATCCGGCGGCAAGGCCAATCCGCAAGCCGTGAACGATCTGCTCAAGGCCAAACTTGGCATCTGAGTGACGTGCGATGTCGTGCCCGGCATTGTCGGCGCGTCGTCGATCAAGACGCGTAAGCGAGCATTGTTCGCCGCCGAACGAGCGGTGGTTCACCGCCGCGCCGGGAAATCGTGCCCACGAATCGGCGGTCACGATTCGAGCAAAAAACCGGTTTGGGCCAGCACCGATGAGACGCGATGGCCGGAAACGCGAAAATTTTTTCATTGCCAAAAATGGCGACTCAGAGTCCGCGCAACGTGCTTTGAGCCGGTATCGGTGAGTCGCGATGGCCGCGACGATGCGATGATCGTCGGATACGCGAATTAAGGAAACGCCTGCGGCACAGGCATTTCCTTCGATATTGACAAATGCAAGTGTCGCGTTTTCGCCCACTACTCGCATCGTTGCGCGTGAGTATTGGTGTGTTGCCGATCCGCCCGCGTCGCGCGCTCTGCCATTCGGGCGTCAACACTTCCTTAAGGCGGACGCTGTTTTTTCCAATGTGTTGGTGTATTCGGGATGTAGTGCATTTCGATTCCCGAGTGCACGCAGCGATTAAGCCATCTCACTACATCAGGAGGGCAACATGGCCAAGAAAGCGAAGAAGGCGAAGAAAGCGAAGAGCGCAGTGAAGAAGACTGCGAAGAAGACCCGCAAGGTCGCGAAGAAGAAGAAGTAAATCTCGCTTAAGAAATTGCCGGCGGCTTGATGCCGGCGACGTCACCAGAACCCCAGGACAGTCTGTTTCTCGAAACGGATCTCATCCAGAGGCTCTGTCGACGAAAGAGGGTGTCGGCGAGACATCAGGTCAAACGGCTGGATCGTTCTTTCGAGGAGTTCGCTCCGAGAAGCCCGGTCCGGCAGAAGAAACAAGTTTTCTTCGTTCGGTGCGGATCTGTGGTCCGCAATTTCATCGGGCTCAAAGCCCAAGGTGAAATCTGGTCCTGACGTGTTCGCCGACGCCCTCGTTCCCATCGGCGCCCAACCGGGCGCTCTGATTTCCAACATCCCCAAAATTCGGTTGGCCGTCCGCGTCCCGCGCGGGAAGGACAGCACGTCTGTCGCAGTTGTCGTGCCGTCGCTCCCGGCTTGACCTGCGAACACCTGCCGCCGCGCCGGCACAAGCCGGGGACTGCGACTGCCGCGAATGGTTATCGTTTCGCGAAACGGCAGGGTAAACCGAATTTCTCCATCAGGCAGTAACCGGCGCCAAATGGGCGTTTTTGCGATTTCCCGGCGTGCCGGCCGAAATCGCGTTCACATTCGATTCATCCCGATACTTAAACTGCCCTTCAAATTTGATGGGCATGGTCATCCCAACAAGCCGGCAAACGGCGTGGGGAATATCGGGACGTTTCAAACAGTGGACAGGGGCCGCGCTCGGCAACGGGGCGGCGCAAAAATCAAAAGGAGATGACGGATGTTTCAGGGGCACATCGATCTGGACATGGCTACACCGGTGGCGGCGAGCGCGATCCCGGACGTGCTGTTCGAGCGCGGCCTGTATTGGGCCAGCGGGCGTTCCGGCGTGGTCAATCTGGTCGCAGCGCATAAGTGGTTTAACCTCGCAGCCCTGAAAGGCCGCAGTGATGCGATTCCGCTGCGCCGCGAGGTCGCCGAGTTGATGTCAGAGGTCGAGATCGCTACCGCCCAGCGCGAAGCCCGGGCCTGGATGACGGCGCACTGATCCGCACCCGGGAGCAGGCGTTCGGCCTTCGGGCCGGTCGATGCTCCCCATGGTTCGATTGGCGGACAGGCGGAAAGCGAAGCCGTCCGCATTTTATCATCAGGCTGGGGAATTCCCGCCTGCCGGGGATCCTGACAGCGGGCAGGCAGCAGCCGCGGCTGGTATCCGCGGCTACATTCTGTTACGCGACTTTCATGTCGAACCGTGACGAAGCCCAGAGCCTGCAACTGGCTTTCTCGCTGCACAGAAGCGGAAAATTCGCCGAAGCCGCGAAGCTTTATCGCAAAATCATCAAGCGCAATCCGAGAGAATCCAACGCGCTTCATTCGCTTGGGATTATCGAGGCGGCGGACGGCAATCTGGGTGAAGCCGCGCGGCTGATGGCTCGTTCGCTGTCCGTTCAGACGACAAACGTCCAGTTCATGCAGAACTACGCCACGGTGCTGTGCCAGCTCGGCGATTTCGAAACCGCGGGCGGGGTGTGCCTGAAGGGTTTGGAGATAGAGGGCGCGAACGCCTATCTGCTCTACGTCGCCGCCGGCGCGCTGCTCAAACAAAATCGATTGCAGGACTCGCTTTCGACCTTCGACAGGCTTCTTTCGCGGGAGCCCAATCATGTCGCGGCGATTACCGAGCGCAGTTCCGTTCTGCTGGCATTGAAGCAACACGATGCGGCGCTGGCTGGCATCGACAGGGCGCTCGCGCTTGATCCGCAATATGCGGAAGCTCATTTGAACAGGGCTGTGCTGTACGGCCAGCTCAAGCGCCATGACGAGGCGCTTGCTTCCTTTGACAAGGCGCTGAGGCTCAATCCGAACCTGGCGGACGCCTGGCTGGGCCTTGGCAACGTCCTGTTCGAGCTCGAGCGCTTTGACGACGCTCTTGTTGCATATGACAGGGCTCAGGCACTCAGGACCAATCTGGATGAGGCCTGGCTCGGTCGCGGCAATGTCTTCTACGAGCTGCGCCGCTATTCCGAGGCTTCGTTGGCCTACGATAAGGCGCTCGCGCTCAGGCCCGGATCGGCTGAGGGTTGGGTCGGCCGTGGCAACGTGGCACGCGAGCTCAAACAATATGAGGCCGCGCTGGCCTGCTTCGACAAGGCCCTCGCACTTGACGCAGGAGCCGCCGCGGCCTGGCTTGGCCGGGGCAATGTATTTCTGGAATTGCTGCGGCACGAGGAAGCGCTCGCGGCCTTCGACGCGGCGCTCGCAGCCAAAGCGGGATCCGTCGAAGCGTGGCTTGGCCGGGGCAACGCCTTGCTGCGGCTCAAGCGGTTCGATGAGGCGTTTGCGGCTTACGACAACGACCCGGGGCTTGCGGAAGCCTGGGTCGGCCTCGGCAACGTGTTCTATGAGCTGCGCCGCTATCGGGAGGCGGTGTCCGCCTATGATCAGGCTATCGCGCTCAAGCCGGGGCTCGCGGAGGCCTGGAACGGGCGTGCCAACATGCTGCGCGAGTTCAAGCAATATGACGAGGCGCTGATTGCCTATGACAAGACGCTATCCCTGCGGCCGGGCCTAACAGGCGCGGAAAGCGCCCGCATCAACGTCAAGAATTGCGTCTGCAACTGGGCAGGATGGGATGCCGATTGCGCGCGCCTGATTTCATCGGTCAAGAGCGGCAGCATGAACGCCGGGCCGTTCGAATTTCTTGCGGTCCCGTCTACAGCTCAAGACCAGCTTGACTGCGCGAAGTCCTGGATCAAGGTGATGTATCCGCCATCCCGTGAACGGCTTTGGCAGGGCGAGCGCTACGTTCACGATCGGATTCGCATCGCCTATCTGTCTTCCGACTTTCGCGAACATCCGGTTGCCCAGCTCACCGCCGGATTGTTCGAGCACCATGACAAATCAAGGTTCGAGATCACCGCGATATCCTGGGAGCGGAGTGACAATTCGGAGCTGCGCAAACGGCTGGAGGCTTGCTTCGAGCGATTTATCGACGTCGAGACGCACAGCGACGACGAGGTCGCTCGCCTCATCAAGTCGCTGGAAATCGATATCGTGGTTGATTTGACCGGTCTTACAAAGCTCTCGCGGACGAACATCGTCGCGCGGCGGCCGTCGCCCATTCAGGTGAATTATCTGGGTTATCCCGGAACCATGGGCGCCGAATACATGGATTACATCATCGCCGACCCAACCCTGATCCCGCCATCGCATCAAGACGCTTATATGGAGAAGATCGTTCGTCTTCCCCATAGCTATATGCCGCACGATGATACGTGCCGCCGGATCTCGGACCGATCCCTTGCGCGCGCCGATTTCGGACTGCCGGCGAGCGGCTTCGTTTTTTGCTGCTTCAATAATTCCTACAAGCTGAATCCGCGTCTGTTTCGATCACGGATGAAACTCTTGAAGGCGGTCGATCGCAGCGTTTTGTGGCTGTCTGAAAACAATGCTTCGGCCGTCAAAAACCTGCGAGCGGAAGCTACTGCTGCGGGCGTCGATCCCGATCGGCTAGTGTTTGCCGGTCGCCTGCCATCGGCGCCCGACCATATGGCGCGCCATCGTTTGGCGGATCTGTTTCTGGATACGTTGCCGTACAACGCTCACACCACGGCGAGCGATGCTCTATGGGCAGGTTTGCCCGTGTTGACGCAACTAGGCGAGACGTTCGCGGGCAGGGTGGCTGCGGGTCTGCTGACCGCGCTCGATTTGCCGGAACTGATCGCTGAGACGCAGGAGCAATTTGAAAGCATCGCGATCGAACTCGCGACTAGGCCGGATGCATTGGCCGCGATTAAAGCCAAGCTTGCGCAAAATCGTTTGACCAGGCCGCTATTCAATACAGAGCTCTATACGCGTCATATCGAAAGCGCTTACACGACGATGTATGCGCGCCATCAAAGCGGTCTTCTTCCTGACCATATTGATGTCCCGCAATAGATTTTGTGCGGGGTGATTTCGGAAATCGGGATCGAGGCGGGCATATGAGCGGTCGGATCACCGATCGCGCAGCGGTGGCTTGAGGACAAGTCTCGGCGCGTCGGGATAGGTGGACTCGCCCTGGCGTCGATACAGCAGCGACTTCACAGGAGCGGGCTTTCCAGGATCGGCTGCATCGCAAGCTCTGAAGGCATTCCGAATTACTATAAAATTACGAGGGCAGGAAATTATTAACCACGTTATGCCTACGATTACAGGGTGCGCTGTCAGTAAATCGCGCGAGCCAACTGAAACTCGCTGCTGCTCAACTTCGCGACTGAGTCGCTGTGTCTCTTGCCTTCGCGCCTGAATGCAGTTCAGCAGTGCGTCTATAAATCTTGTCGCTTGATGACGGGAGAGAATTATGGATTGCGTGATGTTCGTACTGTTCAGCAGTGCCGCAATAGTCCTGATCGCGGTCGGCTCGCGGGATCGGTGGCTTAACACCGAAGGCCTGCCAGAAGACGTTACCGCGGGCGAAGGTATGACCCGGACACCGATAGGGTTCGGCTCTTAAACAAAAAGACATTCCGCCGCGTCGTTCATCGATCGCGCGTTAGCTTTCGTTTTCCCCAAGGATGGTCCTTGCGACTAGCCCTTAATCGCCAGAGCAGACAGCGCGGCGCGCCTCTGCCTGCATCGCGAGCGGATCAACATCTCAACTGTGCTCGCCGGCCAAAAGCTCGGCATCAAGGAGGTCGACGACGGCATTTGGCTCGCTAGCTTCCGGCACTGTGATCTCGGATATTTCGACCTGGAGCAGAAAACCTTGCAGCCCCTCGACAACCCGTTCGGCACGAGGTTGTCACCCATGTCTCAGGTACGTTCCGTTACCCATGTCTCCGGGCCGGACACACGAAAACTGGCGGAGACGGAGGGATTCGAACCCTCGATAGGGCTTTACAACCCTATAACGGTTTAGCAAACCGCCGCCTTCAGCCACTCGGCCACATCTCCAGCAAGGCCGATATGCCCGACACGGCGGCGAGCCGCAAGCGGCAGATTTAAGGCTGCCAGATTCCCGGCCGATTTAAAGACTTATATAGAGGCTCGAGGGCCGAACTTGTGGCGCTCAGGCGAATCCCCGGGAAAACCATGTTCGGTACCGCCTGCGCTCGGATTTCGTCGCACGGACGTCCTGACGCCGCCAAGGATCGTTCACGCCGGCTTTCGGGATTTTCTGGCCGCGCCAGTTGGTTCGATTGTTTTTGGCTGGCGCCCCGGGGCTGCCGGTGCCGCCCGATGAGATTGCTTCGGGCTGCCGAGCAAAACAGGGGATCACTGTGCCAATTCATGGCCCGCCACGCTCGCTATATAAAGACGAGCTGGTAGCTCCGGGCTCCGCCGACGTCCAACATTCGACGAATCCCGGCATTTCCCCGGGGATATTTGAGTGCGCGGAAACCGTTTCGGTCGTTCGATTCGGTCCCACTCGATGTGAGGTGGGCGCAAGCCGCCGAGGCGGCCTCTCTGGCGACGATCCAAGGGCAAGGTCGGCCTGTTTCAAAACTGTCATAAAAAACAAATACTTGCGGCGAATGCACAAGCGCAACTACGTGCTATTTGTGCAACACCCGTCCAAAAACCGAATATCGCAGCCGCTCTGAAGCGGTTCCTTTGTTGCGAACGAAGGAGCCTTCGGTAATTGTGATGGTGCGACGGAGGGGGGCATCCCGAGGTCGTCCCGTTTTAGGTGGTTCGCTTCAGTCACTCGCGCACGCGGGTGTGTCCGAAGGCGCGAAGCGACTAGGCGGGTTTCAAGGGACAAGGGAACCAACCCCAGGGTGTTTTCACCCAGCGGATCCGGAACCCTCCCTGTAGAGCAACTTGGAGGTTAACATGAAGATGGTTAAGAGGCTCGTCCTCGCAACGGCGGCTGGCTTTGTCGCTGTGGGCGGGGCGCAGGCAGCTGACCTTCCCGTAAAGGCCAAAGCGGTCGAATACGTGAGGGTGTGTTCCCTGTACGGTGCAGGATTCTACTACATTCCGGGCACTGACACCTGCATCAAGATCGGTGGTTATCTGCGCATTGACAGCGATTTCAATGCCGGCGTTTACGACCAGCCGGCGTGGAGCAGCGATCTGGGTAACGGCGATCGCTATCGCAACGCCTTCTCGGAGCGTTCGCGTTTTGCTTTGACGGTTGATACCCGCACTGCGTCTGAATACGGCGTGGTCCGCACCTTCGCCCAGGGCGACTTCCAGTTCGATACCCTTGGCGGCAGCACCTCCAACCCGACGGCCCTGTCCTCGAACCTCGGCAACAACACTTCGTCGATCCTGGGAACACCGGGCGGCGGCTATGTCGCGGTTGAATACGTCTTCATCCAGTTCGCCGGGTTCACCTTCGGTAAGTCTTCCTCGGCCTATTCGACGCCCTGGAATGGTTATCCGGGCAACAACTCGTCGTTCTTGATCGGTGGCAATGACACCGTCACCGGCGTGAACAACATCCAGTACACCGCTCAGTTCGGTAACGGCGTGTCGGCCAGCATCGGTCTCGATGATCCGAGCGCATTCAACCGTACCTCGGTTTACAACCTCTCGACCGGTGCCAGCGCTGGCTTGCTGCCGGGCGGCATCGGTGCCACCGGCACTGGGAGCAACGCCTATGGCGGTGTGAACATGCCGGACGTCGTCGCCAACATCAAGGTCGACCAGGCCTGGGGTCTCTTCCAGTTGTCGGGTGCGTTGCATGAAGTTGACGCTTCGTACAACACACTCGCCGGCTCTGGCTTGACGCCTGCGGATGCGGTTGCGTCGACGACTGCGTCGATGCTCAGCGGTCACCCCGACACCAAATACGGTGGCTCGGTGATGGCAGCGTTGCAGATCAAGAACATCCCGACCGGTCCGGGCGACGACATCAAGTTCGATGCGACTTGGGCGAAGGGTGACACGAAGAACGTGATCTCCACCAGCGCAAGCTCCCCGAGCTTCGCGATGTTCGGTGGCGTTCCGGGTCAGCTCGGTTCTTCCGGTACCATGGCCTTCGGTGCGACCACGGACGGTGTTTATCTTCCGACCTCGGCCGGCGGCGACGGATCGATCCATCTGACGACGGCGTATGGTGTTCGCGGTGCGTTCAACCACAACTGGGATCCATACTGGTCGAGCAGCTTGTTCGGCGGCATGGGCTGGGTGCAGTATGACGGAACCGCAAAGGCTGAGTATTGCGCGGCCTTCTTCGCGAGCAACCCGACTGCTGGCGGCGGCGTACATTGCGATCCGAACTTCTCGATGTCGGAACTTGGTTTCATCACCCGGTGGACTCCCGTCAAGAACTTGACGTTCTCGGCAGAAACGATCTGGGCTCACTTGAACACCAGCTTCTCGGGAACCACCACAGCAGCGTTCTCTCCGGGAGCTCCGTTGCAGACTGGCGCTTACACGTTCAAGAGCCAGGACACGGTGTCCCTCAACTTCCGCGTTCAGCGCAACTTCTGATCCGGATTGTTTGACAACGCTCTAAAAGAACCCCCGGCAGGAAACTGCCGGGGGTTTTTCTTTGCGTTGCTTCCTGCGCTTGGGGAAGCCGTTCGGGCCATGCGCTATTGGCGGTTCAATGGCTTAGGTCATGCTCCCGAACCGGTTTGGGAACGTCACGGTTTGCATGCGCAGGGAAGGCGAAGGGTCACGCGGTTATTCCATGGAGCCGCGGTGCAGGTCGGCCTCGATCTGAAGCCGCGTTCCGCCGCCAAACCGTGCGCGATAGACCTGCAAATTCTCCATGATCCGTTGCACGTAATTGCGGGTTTCGGAGAACGGGATTTGTTCGACCCAGTCGACCGCGTCGACCTTGGGGTCGCGTGGATCGCCGTAGCGTTCGATCCATTTTTTGACGCTGCCGCGGCCGGCATTATAGGCCGCGAATGTCATGATGTAGGAGCCGCGGTAATCCTCCAGCAGGCCGCCGAGTTCGGCAGCTCCCAGCGCCGCGTTATAGACGGGATCGGTCTTCATCCGCTGGAGATCGAAGCCCACACCGTATTTCTTGCAGACATAGCGGCCCGCGTCCGGTGTCACCTGCATCAGGCCGTACGCTTGGGCCGGCGAGACCACCGCCGGATTGAAGGCGCTTTCCTGCCGGGCGATCGCGAAGATGACGCTCTGCTCGACGTCGGGTCCGATCGACTTGAACGGTGGGATCCCGTTCACCGGATAGGCATAGAAATCGAACGGCAGCCCGCGATTGAGCGCAGCCTTGCCGAGCAGCAGCATGCCGCGGGCGTCGCCGTTGCGCGAGGCTAGTTCGCCAAGGCCCACCAGCGCGTCGGGATCGCCATTGTCGCCCATGTCGGCTAGGATCGGGATCGCGATCTCGCGCTCGTCCAGCGCGTACAGCAATTGCACCGCGCGCACGACCTCCAGCCGCTCGATTCCACGCCCACGCGCAGCCGGCGCGCCGTTCAGCGCGATCTGCGGCAGGCCGAGTTTGGCGCGCGCCAGTTGACCGTAATAGCTGGTCGAATGTTCCGCCGCGGCTATGTAGGCGGCGCGGGCCTCCTGCGAGCGGCCGGCGGCTTCCGCGGCCCGGCCCTGCCAGTAGCCGGCGCGCGCCAGCGCGGTCGGGTTGGAACTGCCGACGCCGATGCGGGCGAAATGTTGCGCTGCTGTCGCGGGGTCCCTTAGAAAACGCAGCGCGATCCAGCCTGCGGTAAATTCCTGCTCGGTCTTGTAGATGTCGCGCGCGGGAAGTGCCGCATCGCGCGCGATCAGATAGGCGGTGCGGTACTCACCGACATCGAGCAGCTTGCGCGACATCAGCCGCCGCTCGATCCACCATTCATCGACATTGTACAGGCGACCCGGGTCTTTGGGCGCGCTCAGCATGAGCTGCGCGGCCTCTGCGAATTTCTCTTCACGGCGGAGCAACTGGATCTTGCTGAAGATGTAGCCCGCATCGCCGCGCAGTTCGCGCGGAACCTGTTCGAGTAAAGCCTCGGTATTGGGAGCTTTGCGATAGGACGCGATACGCGCCTTCGCCAGCGCAACCTCAGCGCCGCCAAGCCGCTTCGCCGCCCGCAATGCGATTTCGTGCTCGCCGCCATAGAGGAAGAGATCCATCCGCGCCTTTTGGTCGCCCGGTGTCAGCAGCGCGCCGAACAGGTCGAGCGCGTTGTTTTCGGTCTCCTCGGACATCGCATCGTTTCGCCAGGCGTCTCGCACCAGACGCTCCGCGTTGGTCCGGTCGCCGCGTCCGATCATGGCTCGCGCCAGCGCGAATTTGCCTTTGGCTGATAACGGCGACTCGTTCGCGAACCACGACATCACGGTCGCATCGTCGCGATGATCGTCCCACAGCACAGCCTCCAGGCGCCGGCGCAGGAAGCTCTGCGAAGGCCAGCTCGGATTGGCCTCGATGAATGCGCGATAGCGTTCGACGGAGGCGCCGTTGTCGTCGCTGCGCAGGATGATCCACTCTGCGAGCTTCTTCGCAAGCGGATCGGATATCGCGGCTTCGACCTGTGTGGCATCGGCGGGCTGATGCTTGCGCACGAGATCGATGACATTTTCCAGCGCGTCGGCGTCGGCCTGCGAGGTCGACGACGTCGCGGCCACGGCCGCCGGGATCGAGGGCTTGCGCGCGGGCGGTGGCGGCAAAGCCGCGTGCTGGCGGGTCGCCGGCGCCAGGGCAGTCGGAGCTACCGGCGCGGGTGCACCCGGGGCTGCCGTCGTCTTGGCGGCATTCTTGGCCGTACCATTGGCCGTAGTCTTGGGCATGGCGTTGCGAGCGATCGGCCGTGGCTTCGGCAGTGGAACTTTCGCCGTGGCCGCCGTCGCGAGTGCCGATAACGCAAGGGTCAGCACCAGGCTGGTCGCCAACGCCTTCGACAAGACCATGGATAAGGCCGTCGATCGCAAAGCGGCTGCGCGGGTGAACTGGCTCACGGCGTTCCTTCGCGGCGAATCATCAATTGATGATGCTCTAAGTTTAATTGATTGATATTTGGAAAAAATGCCAAAACCGCCGTAATTTCCGCTGTCTGGACCATCACCGCGGCAAAATCGCGGCCGGGATTGGGCCTGCGCGGCCCTTTCGCAGCCACGTCAGACCCGATATGAATGATCCCTAATCAGTTTTGATGGCATGCCGCGCGCGTTCGGAGGAAGTCCATGGCAAGCAAGACGAATTTTCGAGGCTCATTCACTGCCCTGGTCACGCCTTTCAAAAACGGCTCGCTGGATGAAGCGGCATTTCGCGCCCTTGTCAGCTGGCAGATCGCCGAGGGAACCCACGGCCTGGTACCGGTCGGCACGACCGGCGAAAGCCCCACCTTGAGCCACGACGAGCATAATCGGGTGGTGGAATGGTGCATCGACGAGGCCAAGGGCCGCGTGCCCGTGATCGCCGGCGCCGGTTCCAATTCGACCAAGGAAGCCATCGAGCTGGCGCAGCATGCCGAGAAGGCCGGCGCCGATGCCGCTCTGGTGGTGACGCCGTACTACAATAAGCCGACCCAGGAAGGCCTGTACCAGCACTTCAAGGCGATCAACGATGCGATCGGAATTCCGGTCATCATCTACAATATTCCGCCGCGCTCCGTGATCGACATGTCGGTCGACACCATGAAGCGGCTGTTCGAATTGAAGAACATTGCCGGCGTGAAGGATGCGACCGCGAGCATGGTGCGGGTGTCGCAGCAGCGCGCGGCGATGGGCGAGGATTTCAACCAGCTGTCGGGCGAGGATGCGACCGTGCTCGGTTACATGGCGCATGGCGGTCACGGCTGCATCTCCGTGACCTCCAACGTCGCTCCCAGGCTGTGCTCCGAGTTTCATTTGGCCTGGCAGAAAGGCGACCACGCCACGGCGCTCAAGCTGCACGACAAGCTGATGCCGCTGCATACCAATCTCTTCATCGAGTCCAATCCGGCGCCCGTGAAATACGCACTCTCGCTGCTCGGCAAGATGGACGAGAAGCTGCGCCTGCCGATGGTGCCGGTGTCGGAGCCGACGCGGGTGGCGGTGCGTAGCGCGATGGTGCATGCGGGCCTGATCAACTAGGCCTTCGGTTGCCGCTATGGCTCTGGCTGTTCGGGATACTGAGGAGGGGGACTGTAGATGCTCAAGGAATTCCAAGAATTCGCGATGAAGGGCAACGTGGTCGACCTCGCGGTCGGCGTCATCATCGGCGCTGCCTTCGGCGCGATCGTGGCTTCGCTGGTCGGCGACATCATCATGCCGATCATCGGATCGATCACGGGCGGTCTCGACTTTTCCAATTATTACACGGGCCTCTCGAAAGCTGTTATAGCCACCAACCTGGCCGACGCCAAGAAGCAGGGCGCCGTGCTGGCCTGGGGCAACTTCCTCACGCTGACGCTGAATTTCCTCATCGTCGCCTTCGTGCTGTTCATCGTGATCAGGCTCATGAACCAGCTCAAGCGAAAGAATGAGGCCGCGCCTGCCGCGCCGCCGAAGCCGAGCCGCGAGGAAGAACTGCTCACCGAGATCCGCGATTTGCTGAAGAAGGCTTGATGTGGCCGAGAAGAACGAGCGTGCAATCAAGGTTGTCGCCGAAAATCGCAAAGCCCGGTTCAACTATGCGATCGAGGACACGCTGGAGGCCGGCATCGCGCTGACCGGCACCGAGGTCAAGTCGATCCGCAACGGCAAGACCACCATCGCGGAATCCTATGCTGACACCAAGGACGGCGAGATCTGGCTGATCAACGCCAACATTCCCGAATACCTTCAGGCCAACCGCTTCAACCACGAGCCGAAACGGCCGCGCAAGCTGTTGCTGCACAAAAAGCAGATCAACAAGCTGATGGGCGCGGTCGATCGCGAGGGCATGACGCTCATCCCGCTCAAGCTCTATTTCAATGAGCGCGGCCGCGCCAAGCTGCTACTGGCGGTCGCCAAGGGCAAGAAGCTGCACGACAAGCGCGAAACCGAGAAAAAGCGCGACTGGAGCAGGGAGAAGGGCCGCCTGATGCGGGCGCGGGGATAGGCAAGTGTCGCACGTTCCTGTCCGTCATTGCGAGCCAACGGGTCGGCGCAATGCGCCGCACGCAGGCAAAGACGACCGATGGAGAATGGTACGATGAATCAGAAGAACCTGCTCGAAGTCGACTGGAGCAAAATTCCAGCACCTGTTGACGACGGCGCGGCGAAGCATCTCGTCGGCATGACGATCCCCCCGGTGAGCCTGGTCGCGACCGACGATACGTCGGTGACGCTGTCGGCGTTGCCGGGGCGCATTGTGGTGTTCGGCTATCCCAGGACCGGCGAGCCCGGCAAGATCGGTCTGGTCGATGACTGGGACATGATTCCGGGCGCGCGGGGCTGCACGCCCCAGACCTGTGCGTTTCGCGATCTGTTTGCGGAATTGAAGGCCGCCGGCGTCAAGCATGTGTTCGGCCTGTCGACGCAGAGCAACGAATACCAGACCGAGATGGCGTCGCGGCTGCATCTGCCGTTCCCGGTATTGTCGGATGAAAAGCTGGCGTTAACCCGCGCGCTCAATCTGCCGACCATGCAGGTCGCGGGGCTGACCTTGATCAAGCGGTTAGCGCTGATCGTCGACGACGCGCGCATCACGCATGTGTTTTACCCGGTATTTCCGCCCGATCGAAACGCCGGCGACGTGCTGGCGTGGTTGCAGGACAATCCGGTTTAGGACCGGGACTCCAATCCGGCAAAGGGGCGCGTTGTTGAGTCGTTGCGGTTCACCGCGCCCGACCCCGCACGAAGCTTGCGGCCGGACGACGCAACCATTGCGTCAGCATCATCACCCTGGGAAAGCCGATCAAGGGACCGGTCGAAAGATTAGTCAGCATGCTCGCGGTGAAACCGGGCAATTCACAGGCGATCTGCTTCCAGGTTAAGCCTCGATCGCTCCGTTCGGTTTCGAGCGCCGCGTACAATGCCCGCGTGTCGAAGCGCAGGATAAGCGGCGGTCCGGGATCGGGCAGCGCCTCCTCTGCTTTCGGTGGAGCATCCTCGTGTCCCGCGAGAAAGCTCTCCGGCGTCCGTCGCAACCACCTGAGAACCTGCAGCACAACCGCGCCGGTAACCGAGCTTTTGCTCGACATGTCTCTGATCGTTGCAACGCTGATTGGAATGGAAGGCGTACTCTCGAACGGTTTATTGATCTCGTTCGCAAGTTCGCTCCAGCTCAACCCGCGAGCACGACGCTCGGCATCGAGGGTAGCGTGGAGCCGCTTCATGTCGAACCGGGCAAGCATGCAAGAGAAGATCTCGCTTACGGGTTTCGGCGTTCGTCTAAATCCGCTTTGACCTTCGCAAACACGCTGCGGAACATGTCCGGCGTCAGCACCCGCGTATTGGTGTTGTAGCGCGAGCAATGATAGCTATCGTACAGCTTGATGGTGCCGGCCTGATGGATCGCGCCATGCGCAAATGGCGCAGCGGCGCCGCGAAGATTCAAAATCTTCAGCGTGGTGTCATGCGCGATCCGCCCGAGCGCGATGATCGCGCGCAGCTTCGGCATGGTCTCGATCGTCGCTGACAGGAATGAGCGGCAGGTATTGATTTCGGCGGGTAGCGGCTTGTTCTGCGGCGGTACGCAGCGCACGGCGTTGCTGATCCGGCAATCGACCAGCGTCAGTCCGTCGTCCGGCCGCGCCTGATAATTCCCTTTGGCAAAACCGTATTCGAGCAAGGTCGCATAAAGCAGGTCGCCGGCGTAATCGCCGGTGAAGGGCCGTCCGGTACGGTTGGCGCCCTGCATGCCGGGGGCGAGGCCTACGATCAGAAGCCTCGCATCGGGATCGCCGAATGACGGCACGGGCGAGTTGAACCAGCCGGGTTCGCGCGCGCGTGCCTGCGCACGAAACTCAGCGAGCCTCGGGCAAAGCGGGCAATTGCGATCGGGTGCGGTGCGGAGGAGGGAATTGGCGGGCGGCGGCTTGCCGCGCGCAGCATCAGTCGTCGAAATCGTCGTCATCGCCCCTCGGCGCCATGGTGGTCGCGCGCTGCAGGAATTGCGGCGCGTGATGACGCGGCTCGCGCGGGGCCGGGCGCTCGGATGGATCGCGGCCGAGCTTGGATTGCAGTTCCACCAGATCGGTGAAGACGTCGGCCTGGCGCCGCAATTCGTCGGCGATCATCGGCGGCTGGCTTGAAATCGTCGAGACCACGGTGACCCGGACGCCGCGCCGCTGCACCGCTTCGACCAGCGACCGGAAATCGCCATCGCCGGAAAACAGGACGATCTGATCGACGTGCTCGGCGAGTTCCATCGCATCGACCGCCAGTTCGATATCCATGTTGCCCTTGACCTTGCGGCGGCCGCTGGCGTCGATGAATTCCTTGGTCGCTTTGGTGACGACGGTATAGCCGTTGTAATCGAGCCAATCGATCAACGGACGGATCGACGAATATTCCTGATCTTCGATAATCGCGGTGTAATAGAACGCGCGTACCAAGGTCCCGCGGCTCTGGAATTCCTTCAGCAGGCGCTTGTAATCGATGTCGAAGCCGAGCGTCTTGGCCGTTGCGTAGAGGTTAGCGCCATCGATAAAAAGCGCGATTTTATTGGAAGCAGGTGACATCAAGTTTCTCGCGTTGTTAACGTTTTTGGCGCGACGGCAGGGGGCCGCGCATCTCACGAAAGATTGTCTAGAGCTCGGAGAATCCAACCCGGTAATCACCACTGCAAATGTGGTGCGGCGAGGGCGAGAAAACCCATACTGTCGACTTGTAATGAAGCGATTTCTTGTCCTAGACAATACCCTGCGTTTCCGGGTTTGTCTGGATGTTCCGGCCTTCTGGCCCCACGGTGGGTTAGCAGAGCCGATTGCGGAGGCCAAATCACAAATTGGTCTTGCGAAAACCCACCGATCCCTATAACTACCGGACATAATCCGCATTTCCGGTCCCATTTAACGGAGCGACAGTCGATGGCGCGCGTCACCGTGGAAGATTGTATTGATAAGGTCGACAATCGGTTCGACCTGGTTCTGCTGGCAGCACACCGCGCCCGTATGATTTCGTCCGGATCACAACTTACAGTTGATCGCGATAACGACAAAAATCCGGTTGTGTCGCTGCGCGAAATCGCGGATTCGACGATTTCGCCCGAGGATCTCCGCGAAGAACTGGTTCATTCGCTGCAGAAATTCGTCGAGGTCGATGAGCCCGAGCCCGATACCGTGCCTTTGATCGGATCGGCAGGCGCCAGCGTCGATGCCGACGACACCGAGGTCGCCGTCGAACGCATGACCGAGGAAGAGCTCCTGAAAGGTCTCGAAGGCCTTGCGCCTCCGGAAGAGCAGCCCGAAGAGGACGAATAAGCCGCCATATCGTGCGCGGCGCGCTCCCCGAACATATCCGATTTACCAAAGGCCCGGGCATTTGCCTGGGCCTTTGCTTTTGTTGGCATTTTTTGTGATTATCATGCCTCTATCATGGACGCGCACCAGTTCGCGCAGGTTGCCTTCGATTTGATCGGTGGGTGGCCAGTTTCGCGATAAACTGCGCTACGTGCCCAAAATCGAGCGTTTCTCGCCTCAACCAAGGCGCTGCTGCGCTTGAGGATGCGTTAGATTGTATGTGAAGCGGGTCGCATCCGAAGCCCGCGTAAAGGCAGTGATTCGATGGCGAATTGGCGTCGCAACCAACGGCAGATGCAGGCCGCGTCCGATTCGGTCGCCGTGGTACCGGCGTTGCCCGCGGCAGCTAAGGCGAAGACAACCAAGTCGCCGCGCACCAAGATGATGCGCCAGTACGATCTGGTCGAACGCGTCCGCTCCTATAATCCCGACACCAACGAAGATCTGCTGAACCGCGCCTATGTCTACGCCATGAAGGCACATGGCGCGCAGACCCGCGCCTCCGGGGATCCCTATTTCTCGCATCCGCTTGAAGTCGCGGCGATCCTTACCGACCTCAAGCTCGACGACGCCACCATCGTCGCGGCGCTGCTGCATGACACGATCGAGGACACCGAGGCCACCCGCGCCGAAATCGACCACATCTTCGGGCATGAAATCGGCGCGCTGGTCGAGGGGCTCACCAAGCTGAAACGGCTTGAACTGGTTTCGCGGGAAGCCAAGCAGGCCGAGAACTTGCGCAAGCTGCTGCTTGCGATCGCTGACGATGTCCGCGTTCTCCTGATCAAGCTTGCCGACCGTCTGCACAATATGCGCACGCTGGAGTTCGTGCCGCCCGCCTCGCGCCGCCGGATCGCCGAGGAGACCCTCGACATCTATGGGCCGCTCGCCGGCCGGATGGGCATGCAGGAGATGCGGGAAGAGCTCGAAGACCTTTCCTTTCGCATGCTCGATCCCGAAGCGCACGCGGTGGTGATGCAGCGGCTGGATTCGCTGGCGGACCGCAACCGCAATCTGATCAGCGAAATCGAAAGCCAGCTCTCCCGGAATCTTCAGAAGAACGGCATGGCCGCGCATGTCTATGGCCGGCGCAAGCAGCCATTTTCGATCTGGACCAAGATGGAGCGCAAATCGGTCGGCTTCGAGCAATTGTCCGACATTTTCGGATTTCGCATCGTGCTGGACACGGTCGAGGCCTGCTATCGCGCGCTCGGGGTGGTGCACACGACCTGGCCGGTGGTACCTGGCCGGTTCAAGGACTACATCTCGACGCCGAAGCAGAACGACTATCGTTCGATCCACACCACCGTGATCGGTCCCGGCAACCAGCGCGTCGAACTGCAGATCCGCACCGAGGAGATGGACCAGATCGCCGAACTCGGCATTGCCGCGCATGCCTTCTACAAGGACGGCGTGGGTTCACCGACCGAGCGGCTCAAGCGGGAATCCAACGCCTTCGCCTGGTTGCGTCGAACCATCGGGATTTTGTCGGAAAGCGCTAACCCGGAAGAGTTTCTCGAACACACCAAGCTCGAGCTGTTCCACGACCAGGTGTTCTGCTTCACCCCGAAGGGAAAGCTGATCGCGCTGCCGCGCAAGGCCAATGTGATCGATTTCGCCTACGCCGTGCATACCGATGTCGGCAACAGCGCGGTGGGTTGCAAGATCAACGGCAAGTTCGCGCCGCTGTCTTCAGAACTGCAAAACGGCGACGAAGTGGAGGTCCTGACCTCGAAAGCGCAGGCCGCGCCGCCGTCGGCGTGGGAAGCGCTCGCAGTCACCGGCAAGGCGCGGGCGGCGATCCGGCGTGCGACCCGGACCGCGGTGCGCGATCAATATGCCGGCCTCGGCCGCCGCATCGTCGAGCGGCTGTTCGCGCGTGCGAAGATCGAATACGCCGACGACAAGCTGAAAGGCGCGCTGCCGCGGCTGGCACGGGCCTCGATCGAAGATGTAATGGCCTCGGTAGGCCGCGGCGAGATCAAGGCGTCCGACGTCGCGCGCGCGATGTATCCCGATTACAAGGAAGAGCGTATCGGGCGGTTTGGCGCGAAAAAGAACCTCTCGGTGAAATCGCCGCCCGACGCGGCGCGCAGCACATCCGCCATCCCGATCCGGGGCATCAATTCCGATTTGCCGGTCAAGTTTGCACCGAACGGAGGCGCCGTGCCGGGCGACCGCATCGTCGGGATCGTTTCGCCAGGCGAGGGCATCACGATCTATCCGATCCAGTCGCCCGCGCTGAAGGATTTCGAGGAGGAGCCGGAGCG
The DNA here is from genome assembly GCF_900105125.1 of Bradyrhizobium canariense. Taxonomy (NCBI): domain Bacteria; kingdom Pseudomonadati; phylum Pseudomonadota; class Alphaproteobacteria; order Hyphomicrobiales; family Nitrobacteraceae; genus Bradyrhizobium; species Bradyrhizobium canariense. The sequence continues at coordinate 868,160 of NZ_LT629750.1, forward strand.
CTGGCTCGACGTGCGCTGGGATGTCGACGACTCGACGCCTCAGCGCTTTCCGGCGCGGATCAGGGTGGACAACGTCAACGAGCCCGGAAGCCTCGCCCAGGTCGCCACCGTGATCGCCGAGCATGACGGCAATATCGACAACATCAGCATGAGCAGGCGCTCGCCGGATTTCACCGAACTCACCATCGACCTTGAGGTCTATGACCTGAAGCATCTCAGTGCCATTATCGCCCAGTTGCGCGCCAAAGCCGTCGTCGCGCGGGTCGAACGCGTCAATGGATAAAGCTGGACGCCCCGGGAAGTTCGGCTAATCATCTCCTGCATTCTTCTCTTCGGTGAGTCCCGTATGCCTGTTCCTCCGCTGCGCCTTGGAGTCAATGTCGATCACATCGCCACCCTGCGCAACGCCAGGGGAGGCCGTAATCCCGATCCCGTGCGCGCCGCGCTCGCCGCGATCGAGGCGGGCGCCGACGGCATTACCGCGCATCTGCGCGAGGACCGCCGCCATATCCGCGACGACGACATGGCGAGGCTGAAGGCGGAAATCTCGAAGCCGTTGAATTTCGAGATGGCGGCGACCCCGGACATGCTGGGGATCGCGCTTGCGACCAAGCCTCATGCCGTGTGCCTTGTGCCGGAGCGCCGGGAAGAGCTCACCACCGAGGGGGGCCTCGACGTGGTCGGACAGCACAACGCGCTCAAGCCCTTCATCGCGCAATTGAACGATGCGGGCGTGCGGGTGTCGCTGTTCATCGCGCCCGACCCGCGGCAGATCGAAATGGCGGCCCAATTGCGCGCGCCGGTGATCGAGATTCATACCGGCGCCTGGTGCGACGCCGTCGCGGACGGACACTCGGCAAAGGCGGAAGCGGAATGGCAGCGCATCGTCAAAGGCGCCGCGCTGGCCCGCTCCGCCGGCCTGGAAGTCCATGCCGGGCACGGGCTCGATTACACCACTGCCGAGAAGATCGCGGCCCGGCCCGAGATCGTCGAACTGAATATCGGCTACTACATGATCGGGGAGGCGTTGTTCGTCGGTCTCGCCGAGACCGTTCGCGCGATGCGGGCCGCCATGGATCGCGGGCGCAAGAAGGTCGCGGGTTTGGACACGGCATGATCATCGGCATCGGTTCTGACCTGATCGATATCCGCCGCGTCAGTGCCGTGATCGACCGTCACGGCGATCGCTTCCTCGACCGTATCTTCACCGACGCCGAGCGCGCCAAGGCCGAACGCCGGGCCAAAAACCAGAAAATGGTGGTGGCAACCTATGCCAAGCGTTTTGCCGCCAAGGAGGCCTGTTCCAAGGCGCTTGGCACCGGAATCCGGCGCGGCGTCTGGTGGCGGGACATGGGGGTGGTGAACCTGCCGAGCGGCCGTCCGACCATGCAATTGACCGGCGGGGCGCTGGCCAGGCTCGAGGCGCTGACGCCGCCCGGCTGTGAGGCGCGGATCGACCTCAGCATTACCGACGATTGGCCGCTGGCGCAGGCTTTCGTCATAATTTCGGCGGTGACGCCCGGCAAACCCTGATCTATCAATGGGCGGGATTCGGCATCCGGCGACGAAACAAAAAATCGACGATTTATCAAGAGATTAGCAAGTTTTGAAGGGCCCGTTGATTGCGTGGTTGCGAACAACGGTCTAAAACGCCGCGGGGAGACTAGGGCGAGTTCGGGTTTGCGCCAGGATTCGCTTTCACATCAGAAAAGACGATTTTCTTGACGCGGAGCGGGGGCCGATTCGCGTAAAGAAGATGTTCTGCCACCGTGCGGCAGTCGTGACGGGAAGTGGGAAAGCGATGAGCGTGACATCCGGAACAAAATCTGAAAGCGGCCTGGGTGAAACCATCCGCGTCGTCGTTCATGCGCTCTTGATCGCCCTGGTGATCCGCACCTTCCTGTTCCAGCCTTTCAACATCCCGTCGGGATCGATGAAGGCGACGCTTTTGGTCGGCGACTATCTGTTCGTCTCGAAATATTCCTACGGCTACAGCCACTATTCGATCCCGCTGTCGCCGCCGCTGTTCTCGGGGCGTATCTTCGGCTCGGAGCCGTCGCGCGGCGATGTCGTGGTGTTCCGGCTGCCGAAGGATGATTCCACCGACTACATCAAGCGCGTGATCGGGTTGCCCGGCGATCGCATTCAGATGAAGGAAGGCCTGCTCTACATCAATGATACGCCGGTCGTGCGCGAACGTCTGAGCGATTTCATCGGCGAGGACCCCTGCGGATCGGACGCCACGGCGCGGGTGAAGCGCTGGAAGGAAACGCTGCCGAACGGCGTCAGCTATGAGACGCTGGATTGCGTCGACAACGGTTTTTACGACAATACCAATGTTTACACCGTGCCGGCCGGCCACTTCTTCATGATGGGCGACAACCGGGACAATTCGACCGACAGCCGGGTGCTGTCCGCGGTGGGTTACGTGCCGTTCGAGAACCTGATCGGCCGCGCCCAGATGATCTTCTTCTCCATTGCCGAGGGCGAACACGCCTGGATGTTCTGGCGCTGGCCGGTTGCGGTGCGCTGGAATCGCATATTCTCCATCGTGCGATGAACGACGACGCGCAGGACATCCGGCCCCCATCGTCATCTGGCGAAGCAAGCTCTCAGCCGGACGCCGGAAGTGAGCCTGCGGCGGCGAAGAAGAAGCGCACCAAGGTGAACGCCAAGGCCGCGGCTGCGGCGATCGAGGCGCGCATCGGGCACAAATTTGCCGATCCCACGCTGCTCGCCACCGCGCTGACCCATGTCTCCGCGCTGAAGTCCGCGCGCAAGCGCGGCGACAGCTACCAGCGCCTCGAATTTCTCGGCGACCACGTCCTCGGCCTTGTTGTCTCGGACATGCTGTATCGCGCCTTCCCGAGTGCCGATGAGGGTGAGTTGTCGAAGCGGCTCGCCGACCTCGTGCGCAAGGAAAGCTGCGCCGACGTGGCGAAGTCGCTGGGCTTGCTTGACGAAATCAAGCTTGGCGCGGTCGGCGCGGGCGCGGGCGCGCGCCTGCGTAAATCCGTGCTCGGCGACATCTGCGAAGCCGTGATCGGAGCCGTCTATCTCGACGGCGGCCACGCTGCCGCCGCCCAATTCGTCGAACGCAACTGGACCGAGCGGATGCGCAAGCCGCGGCGGCCGCTGCGCGACCCCAAGACGGTGCTGCAGGAGTGGGCCCAGGGCAAGGGTCTGCCGACACCGGTCTATCGCGAGATCGAACGCACCGGACCGCACCACGATCCGCAGTTCCGTGTGGCCGTGGATTTGCCGGGACTTGACCCGGCCGAAGGCGTCGGCGGCAGCAAGCGCGCCGCCGAAAAGGTCGCGGCCTCGGTGATGATCGCGCGCGAAGGCGTTGGCGGTAGTGATGGCTGAATCTCCCGAGGATGCAGCACCGGCTGCAACGCGCTGCGGCTTTGTCGCGCTGATCGGCGCCCCCAATGTCGGCAAATCCACCCTGGTCAACGCGCTGGTCGGCTCCAAGGTCACGATCGTCTCGCGCAAGGTGCAGACCACGCGCGCGCTGATCCGGGGCATCGTGATCGAAAACAATGCACAGATCATTCTCGTCGACACGCCCGGGATTTTTTCACCGAAGCGCCGGCTCGATCGCGCCATGGTATCGACGGCATGGAGCGGGGCCCATGACGCCGATCTCGTTTGCGTGCTGCTCGACGCCAAAGCGGGGATCGACGAGGAGGCCGACGCGATCCTGACCAAGGCCGCGACCGTTGCGCACAAGAAAATTCTGGTGCTGAACAAGATCGATCTGGTCCCGCGCGAGAAGTTGCTGGCGCTGGCCAAGGCCGCCAATGAACGCCTGCCTTTCGAGGGGACTTTCATGATCTCGGCGCTGACGGGCGATGGTGTCGATGATCTGCGCCGCACGCTCGCGGATCTGGTGCCGCCCGGGCCGTTTCATTATCCGGAAGACCAGATGTCGGATGCGCCGATGCGGCATCTGGCGGCTGAAATCACGCGGGAAAAAATCTTCCGCCAGTTGCACCAGGAATTGCCGTATCAGTCCACGGTCGAAACCGACAGCTGGACCGAGCGCAAGGACAAATCCGTCCGCATCGAGCAGACGATTTTTGTCGAACGCGAAAGCCAGCGCAAGATCGTGCTCGGCAAGGGCGGCGCTACCATCAAATCGATCGGCGCGGACTCGCGAAAAGAGCTTGCCGAGATCGTAGGTCAGCCCGTGCACCTGTTCTTGTTCGTGAAGGTGCGCGAGAACTGGAGCGAGGATCCCGACCGCTATCGCGAAATGGGACTAGAGTTCCCGAAGGAATGACCGGCGTCGCATGAACGTGCCCCGAAATGTGTTGTGGTTTGAAGTGCTGCTGTATCTGTCGCTGACGCTCGACTCGCTGTCGGTCGCGTTCCAGGACCGGACGCCAAGCCCGGATGTGACGGAATCGACGATCGCGACTGCCACCGTGATCGCTGCCTGCATGATTCTGGCGCTGGTCTATCTGGTCTGGCTTGCCGCGCAGCGGCGGAAGAACTGGCCGCGCTGGGTGCTGATCGGCTCGCTGGTGCTGTCGCTTTACTCGCTGGTCGGGATCATTGGCGATAGCGGCCTGGCGTTGGACAGTGCGATCGAGATCGTTTCCTGCGCGTTGACGGCGGCCGGGCTGTATTACTCCTACACCGGCGACGCGAAGGGTTGGTTTAACGGGTGAATGCCGCGACGGCGGTGGGCAAAGGCGCGATCTTCGCGCCGTGCCCATCACCGGGAAATGGCAGCGTTGGCTTGTGGGCGAGGTGGGCTCGCTTCGCTTAGCCCACCCTACATGATACGATCTCACCGATGGAGTGGACCGACGAAGGCATCGTGCTGGGAGTGCGGCGGCATGGCGAATCCAGCGCCATCGTCGAACTTCTGACGCGCGACCATGGCCGCCATCTCGGCCTGGTGCGCGGCGGGGCCGGTTCGCGAATGAGGCCGCTGCTACAGCCGGGCAATAGCGTGAGCGCGGTGTGGCGGGCGCGGCTCGACGAGCACCTCGGCACTTACGCGATCGAAGGAACGAGATTGCGCGCGGCCACCGTTCTGTCGTCGTCCTTTGCGGTGTACGGCGTGACGCATCTGGCCGCATTGGCGCGGCTGCTGCCGGAGCGCGATCCACATCAGGACATCTACGACAGGCTCGACCACATCCTCGATGATTTCGAAGATGCGGGCGAAGCGGCGGTTCATCTGGTGAAATTCGAGCTCGCGATGCTCGCCGAACTCGGTTTCGGACTCGATCTGGAAAACTGCGCCGCGACCGGTGAGACCTCCGATCTGATCTATGTCTCGCCGAAATCCGGCGGCGCGGTGTCGCGCCGGGCCGGCGATCCCTGGCGCGACCGGCTGCTGCGGTTGCCGCCATTCCTGCGCCAGGACGATGGCAGCGGCTGGTCGGATCAGGACTTGCAGGACGGCTTTCGGCTGACCGGATTGTTCTTGCTGCGCCACGTGCTGGAACCGCGCGGGCACGGTCATTCCGACGCTCGCGACGGCTTTATCAACGCGGTGGCGAGGCATCGGGCGAGACTAACGGTTTCGTGATGGCCATTCACGAAATTAACCTTTAAATACATAGCCTTAGACATGCCGCCAACGGATGGCTGATCTGCGTTCCAAGGCCGATATTGCCGCATTTTGGCCACGCCCAGTTTTTTAAACACCAAGGCCGGATTTGATCCGCGCGTTTAAGCCGTGCCGCTGCTGAGCAGTTATTGCTCCTCCCACGCAGCGGCTGTCCTGATCGCAGTAGGCGATCTCTCTCCCTTCAGGAACTTCCAGTAATGCGTACTCTCATGGCTGCCGCGTTGGTGCTTTGCGTCTTTGGTTCGAGCGCAGAGGCCCATTCACATTCTCACCATCGCCGCTATCATCATTCTCACCACGCTGGCCGGCACTACGGCTATGCCGGCCGTCCGAGCGCCTGGTGCGGTTGGTACATGCGCTCGCAGGTCGGCAGCGATCCGGGCCCGTCCTACAATCTCGCCAGGTCGTGGGCCCACTATGGATCAAACGCCGGTGGTCCAACCGTCGGCGCCATCGTTGTCTGGCGTCACCATGTAGGCAAGATCGTTGGCCAGGAAAATGGCCAGTGGATTGTCCAGAGCGGCAATGACGGGCATGCGGTCCGGACACGTCCACGCTCATTGGCCGGCGCGATCGCATTCAGGCAGGCCTACGCTGCGTTCTGAGCGCCATCACGGCAGCGCTTTAATCAACATGCTGGCGGCGGCGTTACCTGATAAAGCCGCTGCCGTTTACGGCCTCGCCTGCATCGTCCGCAAGGCGGGGCCGTTTGCTGTGCAGGAGGCCCCTGGTGTTGACACCGCTTCGCGGGAGCGCCTTTTTAGGTATAAGCGGGCTGTTTGAGGGGGCGTGAGTCGCCGCCTGTCAGGTCTCCCAGCCAATTGGGAGGCTTCTCACAAAAACCCTCCAAAGCTACCGAGAAACCACTGAAAGTCTTCACGTTATGGGCAAACGTCTGATTCCGCCGGAACCGGCCGAAGTTCACGAGGTCATGCTGCGCGATGCGCTCGAGGAGCGTTACCTCGCTTACGCGCTCTCGACCATCATGCACCGCGCGCTGCCCGACGCCCGCGACGGGCTAAAGCCGGTGCATCGCCGCATCCTTTACGGCATGCGGCTGCTGCGGCTCGACCCCGGCACACCGTTCAAGAAATCCGCCAAGATCGTCGGCGACGTGATGGGCTCGTTCCATCCGCATGGCGACCAGGCGATCTACGACGCCATGGTTCGCCTCGCGCAGGATTTCTCCTCGCGCTATCCGCTGGTCGACGGCCAGGGCAATTTCGGCAATATCGACGGCGATAATCCAGCCGCCTACCGCTACACCGAAGCGCGCATGACCGAGGTCGCGCGGCTTCTGCTCGACGGCATCGATGAAGACGGCGTCGAATTCCGTCCCAATTACGATGGCCAATCGAAAGAACCCGTCGTCCTTCCCGGTGGATTTCCGAACCTGCTTGCCAATGGTGCGCAGGGCATCGCGGTCGGCATGGCGACCTCGATCCCGCCGCACAACGTCGCCGAACTCTGCGACGCAGCACTGCATCTGATCGACAAGCCTGATGCGAAGTCGAAGACGCTTCTGCGCTGGGTCAAGGGTCCGGATTTCCCGACCGGCGGCATCGTCATCGATTCCAAGGAAAGCATCACCGAAGCCTACATGACCGGACGCGGCTCGTTCCGCGTCCGCGCCAAATGGAGCCAGGAAGAGGGCGCTCGCGGCACCTGGATCGTTGTCATTACCGAGATTCCCTGGCTGGTGCAGAAGTCGCGGCTGGTCGAGAAGATCGCCGAACTGCTGAACGAGAAGAAGCTGCCGCTGGTCGGCGATGTCAGGGATGAATCGGCGGAAGATATCCGCCTCGTCATCGAGCCGAAATCGCGTGCGGTCGATCCCGAATTGATGATGGAATCGCTGTTCCGGCTGACCGAGCTGGAAAGCCGGATTCCGCTGAACCTCAACGTGCTGGTGAAGGGTAGGATTCCCAAGGTGCTTGGGCTTGCCGAGTGCCTGCGCGAATGGCTCGACCATCTGCGCGATGTGCTGCTGCGCCGCTCCAATTACCGCAAGGAGCAGATCGAGCATCGGCTCGAGGTACTCGGCGGTTATCTGATCGCCTATCTGAACATCGACAAGGTGATCAAGATCATCCGCACCGAGGATGAGCCGAAGCCGGCCTTGATGAAGGCGTTCAAGCTCACGGAAGTCCAGGCCGATGCCATCCTCAATATGCGCCTGCGCTCTCTGCGCAAGCTCGAGGAAATGGAAATCCGCACCGAGGACAAGAACCTTCGCGGCGAGTTGAAGGGCATCAAGGCGCTTCTCGGCTCCGAGACCGAGCAATGGTCCAAGGTCGGCGAGCAGGTGCGGACGGTCCGTGACATCTTCGGCCCGAAGACCCCGCTCGGCAAACGCCGCACGCTATTTGCCGACGCGCCCGAGCACGATCTCGCCGCGATCGAGGAAGCTTTCGTCGAGCGCGAGCCGGTCACCGTCGTCGTCTCCGAAAAAGGCTGGGTCCGCACGCTGAAGGGCCATGTCGCCGATCTCGCGGGACTGACCTTCAAGACCGACGACAAGCTTGATCAGGCATTCTTCGCCGAGACCACGTCCAAGCTTCTGCTGTTCGCGACCAACGGCCGTTTCTATTCGCTTGACGTGGCCAAGCTGCCCGGTGGCCGCGGCCATGGCGAGCCGATTCGCATGTTCATCGACATGGAGCAGGACGCGGCGATCGTGTCCTTGTTCGTCAACAAGGGCGGGCGCAAGTTCCTGGTCGCGAGCCATGAAGGGCAGGGCTTTGTGGTCAACGAGGACGATTGCGTCGGCAACACCCGCAAGGGCAAGCAGGTGCTGAACGTCGAGATGCCGAACGAGGCCCGCACATTGACGACGGTGACGGGCGATACCGTCGCTGTCATCGGCGACAACCGCAAGATGCTGCTGTTTCCGCTCGACCAAGTGCCGGAAATGGCACGCGGCCGCGGCGTGCGCTTGCAGAAATACAAGGACGGCGGTTTGTCCGACATCGCAACGTTCGACGCCAAGGAAGGCCTGACCTGGAAGGATTCCGCCGGCCGTGAATTCAGCGCCACAATAAAAGAGCTCGCCGAGTGGCGCGGTACTCGCGCTGATGCCGGCCGCCTGCCGCCGAAGGGTTTTCCGAAGTCGAACAAATTCGGGCGCGGTATGGAGTAGGTCTTCGTGGAATAAGTTTTACGGCGTCGTCCCGGCACTCACCGGGACGACGCCAGTTGGGTTGCCGTAATAGTATTCAGCTTTCCCTGTGCGCTATAATCGCAGCGGTCGAAACGAGACCACCCCTGCAACGATTATCGCAAGCGCGCCATGGCCCATCACCACGATCATCACGACCATTCTCACGCGCACGATCATTCCGGACACAGCCACGCCGGGCACAGCCACGCGCCGGACAGTTTTGGGTTTGCGTTCGCCTGCGGTGTTGCGCTCAACTCCCTGATCGTTGCCGCGGAACTGATTTTTGGCTACGCCGCGAACTCGCTGGCGCTGATCTCCGATGCCGTCCACAATTTTTCCGATGTGATCGCACTTCTGCTCGCATGGGGGGCGGTATGGCTGGCGCGCAGGAAGCCGACGCAGCAGCACACTTATGGCTATCGCCGGGCTTCGATCCTCGCGGCTCTCATCAATGCCGGCCTTCTGCTGATCGCGGTCGGCGGCATCGCCGTCGAGGCCATCAACCGAATTAAGGAGCCCGCTGAGGTAGCGAGCTGGACGGTGGTTCTGGTCGCGACGCTGGGTATCGTCGTGAACGGCGCGACCGCGCTGTTGTTCATGCGCGGCCGTCATGGCGATCTGAATGTCCGCGGCGCTTATCTGCACATGGTGGCGGATGCGGGTATTTCACTTGGCGTGGTGGTCGCAGCCCTCGTGATCATGTTCACGGGCTGGCTGTGGGTCGATCCGGCGATCAGCCTGTGCATCGCCGCCGTCGTGCTCGCAAGCGGATGGGGCCTTGCCCGGGACAGCGTCAATCTCGCGCTTGACGGCGTGCCGAAGGGCATCGAACTAGCCGAAGTGAAAGATTATCTCGGCCAACTCGATGGCGTGATCGAGGTGCACGATCTGCACATCTGGGCCATGAGCACCAACGAAACCGCACTCACGGCGCATCTGGTGTGCCCCGGCGGTTATGACGATCCATTTCTTCATCAGGTGTGCGAGCAGCTCTCGCACCGGTTCAGGATTCAGCACGCCACGATACAGATCGAGGCGGGCAGTGATGTCTGCAAGCTCGCTCCGGCGGAGGTGGTGTAGCCGGGAGCGCGCGGTATCTTCGCCCGCAAACGCGGATAAGACCGGGTTATCGACCCCATAATCTCCTTTGACGGCGGGCCGCTTCTCGGGGATGCTCGGCCTCAAAATCAAGGAGGCAGCCTTGCGTGCAAAGGGATTGCCGGGACCGGGGAGAGCATCGCTCGCCGTCGCAACAATGACCGGCATCGCATTCGCGTTGCTCGGGTTACCTGCACCCCTTCATGCGCAGGCCATTCCCGGCGCTCAGGAAGAGTCCATCAAGGCGCTGTCGCAGGGTGAATGGCGCGCTTACGCCGGAACCTATGCCGCCGCGCGTTATTCGCCGCTGGCGCAGATTGATCGCGGCAACGCCAGGGATCTCCATATCGCCTGGCGCTGGAAGTCTCCCGATCAGGCGATCAAGGACGCCAATCCACAGATCGGTCCCAGCTTCGCCAATGAGTCGACGCCGCTGATGGTCGGCGGCACGCTTTACACCAGCACATCGCTCTCTGAGGTCGCCGCCATCGACGCCGCGTCAGGCGAAACCAAGTGGGTGTTCGATCCCAAGATCTACGAGAACGGTCTTGGTCTTCCCGCCAACCTTGGATGGCTGCATCGCGGTGTCGCCTATTGGCGCAACGGTGACGACGAGCGCATCGTGATCCTCACCGCGTTCGCGCAGATGATCGCGCTCGATGCCAGGACCGGAAAGCCGGTGCCGACATTCGGGACCGATGGCCGGATCGATCTTACCGAAGGCCTGCGCCGGCCGGTCGATCGCGACTACTACACGATGACTTCGCCGCCGGTGATCGTCCGCGGCGTCATTGTGGTCGGATCGTCGGTGATGGACTGGTGGGCGCACCGGCCGTCGCCGCCCGGCGATGTCAGGGGCTTCGATGCCGTCACCGGCCGTCTGCTCTGGACCTTCCATACCGTGGGGCAGGGCGAAGAGCCCGGCGCTGAAACCTGGGAGAACGAGTCCTGGAAACAGGCCGGCAATGCCAATGTCTGGGCGCCGATCAGCGCCGATGAGGAGCTTGGATATGTCTATCTGCCGGTCTCCACGCCGACCAACGACTATTACGGCGGCGATCGCCCCGGTGATGGCCTCTATGGCGAGAGTCTCGTTTGTCTGGATGTGGCGACCGGCAAGAAGGTCTGGCATTACCAGCTCGTCCATCACGGCCTGTGGGACTACGACCCGCCGGCCGCGCCTAACCTGATCGACATCACCGTCGGCGGAAAACGCATCAAGGCAGTCGCGCAGGTTACAAAGCAGGCTTTTGTCTATGTGTTCGACCGCATCACCGGCCAGCCGGTGTGGCCGATCGAGGAACAGCCGGTGCCGGGCTCCAGCGTGCCCGGCGAGCGCGCCTCGAAGACACAGCCGGTTCCGACCAAGCCAGCCCCGTTCGATCTGCAGGGAGCGCGCGACGAGGATCTGATCGATCTGACGCCGGAGATTCACAAGGAGGCGATCGATATCGCCGCCGCCTATGACCGTGGCGGGTTGTTCACGCCGCCGTCGCAGCGCGGCATGATCCAGGTGCCCGGCAACGCCGGTGGTGCAAGCTGGGCCGGCGCCGCGATCGATCCGGAAACCGGCCTGCTCTATGTCGGCACGCAACACCTGCCGACCCTCGTCACCATTCGCAAGCCGGAGCCCTGGCAGTCGTCCTACGATTTCATCGGGTTGCCCAGCTATGTTCCGGGGCCGCGGGGATTGCCGCTGCTCAAGCCGCCGTTCGGCAGCATTGTCGCGATCGACATGAATACAGGCGATCACCGCTGGCGCATTCCTGTCGGCCGCAGCACGGCGATGCTCTCGATCCAGAAGCTCGGCATCCGCGAGCCGCTGGGACTGCCGTTCCGCAGCTGGGCGCTGGTGACCAAGACCGTCATGATCGTCGTGCAGATGGGATATTTTAGTCCGCCGCGCTTCGTGCCCGGCCTCAATTTGCCGATCAGGGATTTGCACAATCTCGATCCGCATCTGTGGGTCTACGACAAGACCAGCGGTGAAATGCTGGCCGAGATCGCGCTACCCGCCAACGCGTCCGGCGCGCCGATCACGTACATGGCCGGCGGCAAGCAATTTATCGCATTCCCCGTTGGCGGAGGCCCATTGGTCGAGGAGCTGATTGCCGTTTCGCTTTGAAGGGAAGCGTTGCGCCGTCCCGATTTCGTGGAATTTTCGTCTTGGCGAGCTATATTCAGCAGGGACGCGCGCGATACCTTTGAGGATGCGCCATGCACTCACATTCACTCGACCAATGGACCCATGATCACGTGTTCCTTGGTTCGGAGCACGAACACAATGAGCGCCGCACCTGGTTCGTGGTCGCGCTGACCGTCGTCATGATGGCCGGCGAAATTACCGCCGGATCGTTTTTCGGGTCGATGGCGCTGCTGGCCGACGGCTGGCACATGGCCACTCACGCCGCCGCGCTCGGGATCGCGGGGTTTGCCTATCTGTTCGCCCGCCAGCATGCGCGCAGTTCGCGCTTCAGCTTCGGCACCGGCAAGTTCGGCGATCTGGCCGCGTTTTCCAGTGCGATCATCCTCGGGCTGATCGCGGCCCAGATCGCCTATGAAAGCGCCTACCGGCTGGTTTACCCGATTCCGATTGCCTATGGCGAAGCGATCCCGGTCGCGGTGCTGGGCCTGGCCGTCAACCTTGTCAGCGCCTGGCTGCTGCGCGAGACGCATGACCATGATCATCATGGCCACGGCCATTCCCATTCCCACGGCGGCCACGATCATCACGACAACAACCTTCGCGCGGCCTATATCCACGTCCTGGCCGACGCGGCAACGTCTGTTCTCGCAATCACGGCGCTGGTGATCGCGATGTACTCGCGATGGACCTGGGCCGATCCGGCGGTCGGAATCATCGGCAGCGTTGTGATCGCCAGTTGGGCGTTCGGCCTGATCCGCGCGTCCGGCGCCGTGCTGCTCGACGTCAGCGCCGACGAGGACCTCGAATCCGTGATCCGCGACCGGCTGGAGACCAAGGGCGATCGCGTCACCGACCTGCATCTGTGGCAGGTCGGTCCCGGTCATCGCGCCGCGGTGATATCGCTTGTCTCCGACAATCCATTGCCGCCCGCGACCTACAAGCGCCGCCTCGGTGGCCTCAAGAGTCTTTGCCACGTGACGGTTGAGGTCGAGCGTTGCCCGCATGAACGGCTTGAGCACCAGCGCTGATTTGGCGGGCCATGCGTGATCATAGAACAGCCTCGATAAAGTAACATTGGTGCCGTCGGCTCTGGTCCGCTGATGAGGGAGAAGCGCATGAACCGGTTCATGGGATTGGCTGCGTTGCTGTCAGTTGTTTTGTCAGCGAATCTGGCTCACGCGCAAACGGGCAAGCCGGGCGTCGAAAAGCTTTACATTCTCAATTGCGGCGAGGGCGTCGCCGGCGATATTTCGCGGTGGTCTCCCGGCGTCAACGAAGGCCAATCGATGGACTTCGTCGACAATTGCTATCTCATCAAGCATGCGCAAGGCTGGTTCCTGTGGGACACCGGCATCCCTGATGCGGTCGCGGCCATGCCAAATGGTCTGCCGTCGCCCGATCCGAAGGGCGTCTCCTGGAAGCGTCCGAAGACATTGGCGGCCCAGCTCGATCAGCTCGGTGTCAAACCTTCCGACATCAAGACCATGGCTGTCTCGCATACCCATCCCGATCACATCGGCAATGTGGAAATGTTTCCGGACGCGATGCTTTATGTGCAGAAGGCCGAGTACGAATGGCCCGGCGCCAACAACGAACCTCGCTTCAAGCCGTCACATCCGGTCACGAAGCTGGAGGGGGACCGCGACGTCTTTGGCGACGGCAGCCTGATCATCCTCTCGACGCCGGGACACACGCCCGGCCACCAGTCGTTGCTGGTGAAATTGCCGAAGACGGGCGCGATCGTTCTTTCCGGTGACGCTGCTCATTTCAAGAGCAACTGGGATAACCGCCGTGTTCCCAGCATCAATTTCAGCAAGGATGAGACGCTGGCATCGATGCAAAAGATCTCGGACACGCTGGCCAAGGACAATGCGCAGCTCTGGATCAATCACGACAGGGCACAGCGCGACAGCCTGAAGATGTCTCCTGAATTCTACGACTGAACATTGCTGCAATTTGCATCGCTGTCTCTGCCGCAATCGCATGTTCTGCTTTGCACGGATGACTCTCATCTAGCGACTGACCGCGCGCCGGGCGTGCCTTCGGACCAGCCGCGCAGGATGCCCGCGGTCTCGTTATCCATCGGAAAGAAGCATTCGATCCGCAGCTCTTGCAGCGTGATGTCCTGGGGAATCCCCAGTGTCGCGATGGTCGTGAACAGTCGCAGGTCGGTCTTGCCTTTTCGGAAATGCATGGGGAGGACCGGCGCGATCGCCAGCTCGGATGGTGGGGCGTTGAGGGTCTCTCGCACACCTTGATAGCCGAGCAGCCTTTCGAGCAAAGCCGCGGTCTCGGGAGTGCCGTCGATTGCTGCGTCTGCTTCTACGCTCCGGATGAAATAGCGAACCACGTCTGGCCAGTTCACGAGATGCGGCCGCAATATGTCAGGTGCGACCAAAGCATCGGCCAGATTGATCGGTGTATCCGGCGCCAGCGGCCCGACCAGGAATTCGACCAGGCGCACCGCGCCCGAATTACTTCGAAGCAAATTCCAGTGTCGATCGACGGCAACACCGGGAAAGGGCTCCTGCTGGGCAAGCATGTAGTCGAGCGCGCTGCGGATCTGGTCGAGCTCGGGGGCGGCAAGGTTGGTCTGTCGCCAGACCGGCGCAAAGCCGGCTGATATCAGCAAGGCGTTGTGCTGACGCAGCGGCACGTCGAGTGCCACCGCAAGCCGCATCACCATCTCGCGGCTGGGTAATGCGCGGCCCAATTCCAGGAAGCTCAAATGACGCTGCGAGATTTCGGTGCGCCCTGCAAGATCGAGCTGCGAGAGGCCCCGGTGCCGGCGCCACCAGCGCAAGCTGGCTGCAAAGCTTGGTTGCCGCGACATGAATACCTGCCAGGTAGTTGCCGAAACGTCGCCGTTCGGCAGGATGCCACAGGCCGGTGCGGCGAGACACAGGAGATCAGCGTGGGTGAGGGGATCGGTGTTTCGATTGCGTTGGTCTCGAGCTGCCTCGGTGGCACGGCTGCGGCCGTTACCCGCTATCTGGTCGGCAATGCCGATCCGATTACACTGGCCATTCTGCGCTGGGGAATAGGGTTCGCTTGTGTGCTGCCGACCGCGCTATTCCTTCGCGTGAGGTGGCCGCAGCGCAGTGATTGGCTTGCGGTCGCCACCCTCGGGCTATGCTTCTTCGGTCTGTTCTTTATCCTCTACAACATCGCGATCGGTTTCACGACCGCGGCGCGGGCCAGTCTGGCATTGGCGACGTTGCCGCTGCATACAATGGTTGTCGGTGCGTTGCTTGGTATCGAGCCGTTGACGGTGCGGAAATCAACCGGTGTCTGCGTGGCCGTGCTCGGTGTCGTCGCCGCGCTCGCATCCGGCCTATCAGCGGCACCACCGGGTGCATGGCGAGGCGAGCTGATCATGACCGCGGCGGTCTTGTGCATGGCCTTTTACAACGTCTTGTCGCGTCCATTCATCCAGCGATCGAGCGCGCTCGGCTTCCTGGCGCTGGGCATGGGAACGGGCGCGGCGGCGCTTATCGTGATGGGATCGCTGACCGGCAGCATCGCGGTTTTGCGCGGTTTTGATGCCGCGCAATGGACGGCCGGCGTTTACCTCGGTGTCGCCGGCGGTGCTTTCGCTTTCATCCTCTGGGTCCTGGCGCTGGAGCGCGCGACGCCGACACGCGTCGCCAGCACCATGACGGCCAATCCAATCGCGGCGGCCTTGCTCGCCAACCAACTGGTCGGTGAGCCGATCACGGTCAATCTTGTCGTCGGGCTTGTCGCGGTATTTGCCGGGATATGGATCGCCACCACAGGTGTTACGCCGCGAAAGCTAGCCGCTTCGTAAACATCAGGCCGCGGCGATGGCCTCGATCTCGATCATGAAATCCGGGCCGTATAGTTTCGATACCTCGACCAGCGTCACCGCAGGCGCTGCCGGCGGCGCCACCGATGCAAGGAAGCGGTTTCTCGCCTCGCGATAGCCCGCGAGATTGTTCATGTCGGTGAGAAACACCGTCAGCTTCACCAGATTGGCCGGCGTGCATCCGCTCGCCTCCAGGGCCACAGTGAGGTTGCTGAACACCTGCGCCGCCTGCGCGGTGAAGTCATTCTTGCCGACCAGATGGCCGTCGCGATCGAGCGCGGTCTGGCCTGCGATGAAGATCATGCGGCCGGCGCTGACATCGACGATTTGGGAATAGCCGGGCGGCGTTCCAAGTTCCGGTGGATTGATGCGCCGGATCGACGGCGTTGCTTCGCGGGGCATATCTGCAATCCCAATTGAAGAAAGTTTTCAATTCCGCGGCGCGGATACCGCTGGCGGCTCGGCGCCGGGAGACTTCTTCGGATTCATCGTACCCGCGAGGTACGACACGCTGAACACCAGCAAAAGACCGATGACATAAACCACATAGGCTTGCGGCGGGGTGATCGCCCACTGCACTAAGCCCTTGAGAGAGGTGGTCGGACCGGTTTCGTTTTCCATGCCGTGGTTTTGCTCGAAACGGGCGGGAATTGGAAGGGGTAAATCGGCCCGGCGAATCCGTGCGCCGATCACGACGCGGCCGACTCCTGCCGCAGCAGGCACAGCGCCAGCAGAGCCGCGAGACTAAGCGCGGAGGAGACGATCAGGATGCGCTCGCCCATGGTGTCGATCAGCAATCCGAACGCCAGTGGCGCCGCCGCCTGCGCCATCCGCGCCGGGGCGCCGATAATGCCTAAGCGATAGCCATAATTTTCCGGGCCGAAGATCGCCAGCGGCAGCGTGCCGCGCGCAATCGTCAGGATGCCGTTGCCGGCGCCGTGAAAGATCGCGAACAGGCTGGCCGCCCCGCCGCCGGCCAGCGCGAGGATCGCGGCGCCGATCGGGTGCGTCAGGCACGCCAGTCGGGTCGACACCAGTGGATGATAGCGGCTTAAAAAGCTCGCCTCGACGATCCGGGCAATGACCTGCGCCGGGCCGATCAGCGCGCCGGCGGTCACCGCCTGCCGGCTTGTGGCTCCCGCGGCCTCGAGGATGCGGGGTAAATGGGCCGCCATCGCTCCGGTGACGCTCCAGGCCGAGGCAAACGCGAAAGCCAGCAGGATCATGGTTCGATCAATGGGGATGTGAGGCTTGATCGGCTTTTCCGCCGTTACTTTCGTGCCCTTCACGGTGGGCAGGATAAGCAGGTTGATCGGCAGGCCGATCAGGATGTGCGCCGCCGCCCATGCGAAACAGGTGTCGCGCCAGCCGATGCTGTCCAGTCCCCAGGCGGTCAGGGGCCATCCCACGGTGCTGGCAAAGCCGGCGATCAGGGTGATGCCGGTGATCGCGCCGCGGGAGGCATTGCCATAGATGCGGCCCAGCGCGGCAAAGGCGGCATCGTAGAGCCCAAGGCCCATGCCGATGCCGAGCAGAAGCCAGGCCAGCAGCAGCACCGGGATCGACCAGGTGACGCCAAGCAGTGCCAGTCCCGCGCCCAGTGTCAGATTGGAAAGCGACAGCACCTGCCGGCCGCCGACGAGATCGATCTGCCGGCCGATGCGCGGACCAAGCACGGCTGAAAGCACCAGCGACGCCGAGAACGCCGCAAAGATCCAGTTGCTGGAAACGCCGAGGTCGCGCGCGATCGGATCGGCCAGGATCGCGGGCAAATAATAGCTCGAAGCCCAGGCCAGCGTCTGTGTCGTACCAAGTCCGAGAATGATGGGGAACTGGCGACCGCTCATTTACCCGCGAACTTGGTTGCTGCGGCCTGTGCCTGCATTTGCGTCCGTTCTGCTTTGCTGTCAACATTTGCATCTGTCACACAATGGTCGTCAAGCCGCGGCTGCCGTCAGCCCGAAACCTTTCGCTTCAGGCGATTGCGCGGCATAATGCCGTATGGAGTTCACGCCTCGACTGAACCTGATGAACTGGCTGGTCAGCCAGGGTCTCACGGGTCTGCCCGAAAACGATATGCTCCGTGGCTTCTGCGAACGCTGTCGGGCGGAGGGGCTCGATCTGTCGCGCGGTCTTGTCTTCATCGACACGCTGCATCCGATTTTCGAGGGCCGTGGATTTCGCTGGAACGACACCGAGACCAACGAGAGCGATATCTTCGAATACGGATCGACCAGCGCGGGCGATGCGGCGCAGAACTGGCGGCGCTCGACCTTCTTTCACATGCTCGAGCACGGCCACGACGAGATGCAAATCGACCTCGCGGACTGCGCTTCGCTCGATTTCTCGATGATCGACGATCTGGCCGGGAAGGGGCACAGGCATTTTGTGGCCTTCGTGCATCGGTTCGGCGAAACCGGCACCATCGGCCAGATGGATTGCGTCTATTCCTACTGGCTGACCCGGCGGCCCGACGGATTCAGCGAGCAAGGCTTGTCGGCGCTGCGCGACCTGGTGCCGCTGCTGGGACTGGCGATCAAATCCGCCGCCCAGGTCGACATCGCGCGAACGCTGGGCCGGGTCTATCTCGGGCGCGACGCCTCCGAGCAGGTTCTGCGCGGGCGGATATCGCGCGGCGTGACCGAGCGCATCAATGCGGTGCTGTGGTTCTCCGATCTGCGCGGCTCGACCGCGATCAGCGAAAACATGACGCCCGACGAGATCATCCCGTTCCTCAACGATTACGCACAGGCCGCGATCGACGCCATTCATGACGCCGGCGGCGACGTGCTCAAGCTGATCGGCGACGGCGTGCTTGCGATGTTCACCGGCGAGGACATGGCGGCTGCCAGGCGCGGCGCGCTGCGGGCCGAGCATCGTTTCCGGCACAACATGAGCACGCTCAACGCCCGTCGCTCGGCCGAGGGCCGTCCGACCACATCGGCCTATGTCGGCCTGCATGTCGGCGAAGTCTTTTACGGCAATATCGGCAGCGACGACCGGCTCGATTTCACGGTGGTGGGACCGGCGGTCAATGAAGTCAGCCGCATCGCTTCGATGTGCGGTTCTGTCGATCGCGAGTTTCTGGCGTCCGCCGACTTCCGCGCCGGTCTCGATTCAGCCGGGCGCGGCAACCTGGTATCCACCGGGCGGTTTGCGCTTCGCGGTATCGGCCGTGCCCAGGATCTCTACACGCTCGATCCTGTCATCGCCGCGGATGAGGCGGCGGCCGGGCGCTATGAGCGTTACCTGGAGACCTGAGCTGTTCTCTAAGAACCATCCTTGAAGCGAATATCCAGAGTCCGAAGAAAGCTGGATTGCTTCGCTCCTCACGATGATGAAAGCCATCAGCAAGCCCGCAGCGCTTTCGCCGGCTCACCTACCATCTCCGGCTGCTGCGCCAGCGAGACCGCCGGCGACATCAGGATCACCAGCGCCTGCGCGCCGAAGATCGCGACCGCCAGATAAAGACAGGCTTCGGCGCCGTAAAATCCGCCGACGATGGCGCCGAGCGCGGAGCCGACCGGGCGTGCGCCATAGCTCATGATATTGATGGCGGAGACGCGGCCGAGCAGGCTCGGCGGCGTCACCGATTGACGCAACGTCGTGGTGCTGATCACCCACAGGATCGGACCGGCACCGAGCAGGAAGAAGCCGAAGCCCGCGAGCACGGGGCTCGGCACGAAGGTCGTCAGCGCCAGCACTACGGCGGCGATGAAACCGATCACCGGCCCAAGCGCGATCACGGTGCCAAATGGCAGGCGCCGCATCACCCGAGTCGCCGACAGCGCGCCCACCACCATGCCCACGCCGTACATCGCAAGCGTGGCGCCGACGCCGGTTGCCGACAATCCCAGACGACGCACCGCGTAGGGTACGAACACCGCGAGCAGCAGGAATGATGCCGTGTTGAAAATGAACTGCGTGATGAATACCGGCCGCAGCAGCGCATGGTGCAGCACGAAGGCAGCGCCTTCCTTGATCTCCTGCAGCGGATGGCGTCGCGGCGCCGGCGCACGCGCGGGCTCATAAATCCCCGATAGCAGCACCACCGCCACGACAGAGAGTGCGGCGGCAAATCCGAATGCGGGCGCAGCCCCCACCCAACCGACCAGCACGCCGCCCAGCGCGGGTCCGCTCGCGAAAGCAACGGTGCGCGCCAGTTCGATCCGCGCATTGGCCGCGGGCAGCAATTTCGGCGACACCAGAGACGGCACCAGCGCCGGCGCCGCGACGCTGTAGGCCACCGTGCCGCACACCGCGATAAAGCCCGATAGCGCGAGCAAAGGCAGTGTCAGCAGGTTGAGCCAGATCAGCGCCAGAATAGCGGCGAGGGCGGCCGCCCGCAGCGCTTCCGCTGACGTCATCAGCCAGCGCCGCGAGATGCGGTCGGCCAGCATGCCTGCCGGGATCGCGAACAGGATAAACGGTAGCGTCAGCGCGGTCTGCAGCAGACCGGTCTGGCCTTCGCCGACGCCGAGCAGCAGCACCGCGACAATGGGGGCTGCGGCCAGTGCAATTTGCTCGGCCGATTGCGCGGCGAGGTTGGACCAGGCGAGCCGGTTGAAGGTCGGCGGCAGCGTGTTGTCGATCGCGGCCATGATCGGATTCCCTTGCATTGTCTTTGCTGCCGACAATGTCGCGCTCCGATCACCGTCAAACCACCCGCTTTCCGATAAAGCTCCGGCGACGAACGTGGGAACTGGATTCTTATATCCATCAAGGACTCGCTGGCTCGCACAGCGATTCCTATGGGCGGCTCACGCTCGGGATTTGCCGGCGGGCCAGCCAGGGTTTGAGCGCGAGCTGATCGAAAAGTGCGCCAGTGACAAACACGCGCGCGCAAAATTACGTGGATCGAATGTCCTGAGGACTCAAACCTATCCCGGGATGGCCATTCCCCAGCGGCTCGGCGGCGTGCGAAAGGCGACGTGGATGCCGCGGCTAATCGGCGTCGATCCCGGCCCCCAAGCTCGTCATGATGAAAAGGCGTTTGGATACCACCGAATCCCGACGGCTGGGCGAAGAGTGGAAATTAGGGCTGAGCGGGCACTAAGGACCCGGACTCTCGTGGCTTGAAGGCAGGCGGGAACCCGTGGCCGCCGGTGTAGCGGACCGGAGTTCCAACCATCTCAGATGCAGTTGCAAATGAGTTGCAATAAAGAGGGATATCCTCCATCTTGGGAGGATGGACGCTAGAACTCCGGATTTAAATCCTGATTCCTCTCCAACGGCCGTGGCAGCCTCTCAGCTGGACGGCTCCGGCTGGCGCGCGGCGCGAGGCGAACCCTCGCTGGCCGGCATGTTCGCCTCGGTGCAGACGGCGAAACAAGGGTCTTTCTGGCGCAAGCTGCTGGCCTTCCTCGGCCCGGGATATCTGGTCGCGGTCGGCTACATGGACCCCGGCAATTGGGCGACCTCGCTCGCGGGCGGTTCCAGATTCGGCTACGCGCTGCTGACGGTCGCATTGTTGTCCAACGTGATGGCGATCGTGCTGCAGTCGCTTTGCACGCGGCTCGGCGTCGGCGCGGGGCGCGATCTCGCACAGGCCTGCCGCGATTCCTTTCCGCGTTGGGTGTCGCTGCCGCTGTGGCTGTCGGCGGAAATTGCGATCACCGCGACCGACCTCGCCGAGGTGATCGGCACCGCGATCGGCCTCAATCTCTTGTTTCATATTCCGCTCGAGATCGGCGTGATCATCACCGCCGCCGACGTGTTTCTGATCCTCGCGCTGCAGGCGTTCGGCTTTCGCTGGATCGAGGCCTTCGTGGTGGCGATGCTGGGCGTGATCGCAGCCTGTTTCGCCGTCCAGATCGCGATGGCCGATCCCGACTGGGGGGCGGTGCTGCGAGGCTTCGCGCCGACCAGCGAGATCTTGGCCAATCCGCAAATGCTGTATCTCGCGCTCGGCATTCTCGGCGCCACCGTCATGCCGCACAATCTCTATCTGCATTCGGGCCTGGTGCAGACGCGCAGCTATGGCGACAGCGTCAGCGAAAAGCGCGAAGCGATCAAGCTCGCGACGATCGATTCCTCGATCGCGCTGTGTCTGGCGCTCGTCATCAATGCGTCGATCCTGATCCTGGCGGCGGCGACCTATCATCGCGCCGGCAAGATCGACGTCGCCGAACTCGACCAGGCGCATGCGTTCCTGGCGCCGCTGCTTGGCTCGACGCTGGCGCCGACGCTGTTTGCGGTCGCGCTGTTGTGCTGCGGGCTGAATTCAACGATCACCGCGACCTTGTCGGGCCAGATCGTGATGGAGGGATTTCTCAATCTGCGCATCGCGCCATGGCTGCGGCGGATGGTGACGCGGATGATTGCGATCGTGCCGGCGGTGGTCGTCACGATCTGGGCCGGCGAGAAAGCGACCGGTCAGCTCCTGATTTTCAGCCAGGTGGTGCTCAGCCTGCAATTGCCGTTCGCCGTGGTGCCGCTGGTGATGTTCACCGCCAGCCGGGCCAAGATGGGACCTTTCGTCGCGCCGCGCTGGCTGACGCTGCTGGCCACGCTGACGGCGGCGATCATCATCGCGCTGAACATCAAGCTGGTGTTTGATTTTATGATCGGCTGAGGAGCTGCGAATAGCGGTTCGCCGGCTCAATCCTGCGGTTCCGACGGCACTTCGCCCGAGGCATCGACGCGCAGCCAGCCGCTGGGCGCAAGCCGCTGCTGCGGCAGGAAGCGGCCCTTGTAGTCCATCTTCTTCGAGCCTTCGATCCAGTAGCCGAGATAAACGTAAGGCAGTCCCTGGCGTCGCGCGCGGTTGATGTGGTCGAGGATCATGAAGGTGCCAAGTGAACGGCTTTGCTCGGACGGCTCGAAGAACGAATACACCATCGACAGTCCGTCGCTCAGCACGTCGGTCAGCGCGACCGCGAGCAGATCGGAGCCGCGGCCGGTGATGCCGCTATCGATGTTGCGGCGGCGATATTCGATGATCCGGGTTTCGACGTGGCTGTCCTCGACCATCATGGCGTAGTCCAGCACCGTCATGTCGGCCATGCCGCCGTGGCGGTGGCGCTGGTCCAGATAGGCGCGAAAGACCGAATATTGCTCCGACGTCGGCACCGCGCTGCGTTGTTCGCCGACAATGTCGGTGTTGCGGGCGAGGATTTTCCTGAAATTACGCGAGGGCCGGAATTCGTTGGCGACGACGCGCACCGAGACGCAGGCGCGGCACTGATCGCAGGCGGGCCGATAGGCAATCGACTGGCTGCGCCGGAACCCGCCATGGGTCAAAAGGTCGTTGAGGTCGCCTGCCTTGTCGCCGACCAGATGCGTAAACACCTTCCGCTCGTGCCGGCCCGGCAGATAGGGGCAGGGCGAGGGCGCAGTCAGATAGAACTGCGGGGTGTCACGCGAATGCTGGGTCACTGGATGTCGTCGGGCTCCGAAACGGCAAAACGCAGCATCGCGCCGCGGCGGCCAATGGTCAATCGGTTTGCCTTTGTGCGCATTCGCGGTCAGAACGTCCGCGCCGGCTGCGGTACCGGGACACGGACCGAGCTGTTAACGATCACGGTTCCCAGGACGATGTCGTGCAGCAGGCGCCGGCGGCCGTTGAACAGCCCGATCAGCAGAACGAACGGCGTGAGGAAAGATACCGACACCCAGAACAGCAGGGCATGCGCGGCGCCCAGCACGAAGTAGCTGGGCGAGCCGTACCAGGTGCGCATCTCCAGATCCATCAGCCGCATGCCGAGGGTCGCGGAATGCGGCCCCCCGAGCGAGGAGCCGTAATAGACCAGCGCCCAGATCACCGAGGCCGGCGACACCAGCCAGAACAGCGCCCAGCCCAGCCCCAGCGTGACCAGGCCGAACACGGCAATGAACACGCAGGCCAAAATCACGGGCACCGAAAGCACGACGAGGTCAACCAGGAACGCAAATATCCGGCGGGTCAGCACGCCGCGAAACAATTCGGGCTGCGACCAGGGATCGAAGGCATGCGGCTGAGCTTCGCCCTCATTGCGCCAGGCACCGCCGCCGGTATTACCCGAACCACTGTAAGACATGACCAGCCCTCCAAGAGTGAGCGTGCATTCCAGGAATGCTCTCCAAGCGTGCATTGCGGTAGCATCCCTCGCCGCAAGGACATGGGAACCGCCGGAGCGCTTGCAAGACTCAGCTAAATTAAGAAAGCGAAATAATTCGGCGATTCCGCGGCCAAGCCACGCGCATGCGGCGTCATGGCCACAAGCGAGGCGCCGAATTAATCCAGCCCCGCTCGCGGCTCTGGATGGCTTCGCCGCCGCCCGCAATGGCGGGTTGTGGCCCTTTAGCCCTGGTTTCTTAGTTTCTCCGCCGCCTGCGGCGCGAAGTAGGTCAGGATACCGTCAGCGCCGGCGCGCTTGAAGGCAACTAGGCTTTCCATCATCGCCCGCTCGCCATCGATCCAGCCATTGCCCGCGGCGGCCGCGATCATCGCGTATTCGCCCGACACCTGATAGACGAAAGTCGGCATCGCAAAGGCGTCTTTGACCCGCCGCACGATGTCGAGATAGGGCATGCCCGGCTTCACCATCACCATGTCGGCCCCCTCGGCGATATCGAGCTCGACTTCGCGCAAGGCCTCGTCCGAATTGGCGCTGTCCATCTGGTAGGTGCGCTTGTCGCCGGTCAGCGTTTTCGCCGAGCCGATGGCGTCGCGGAACGGGCCATAGAAGGCGGAGGCATATTTCGCCGCATAGGCCATGATCTGGACGTCCAGGAAACCGGCGGCGTCCAGCGCCTCGCGGATGGCGCCGACGCGGCCGTCCATCATGTCTGACGGCGCGATGATGTCGCAGCCGGCTTCGGCCTGCACCAGCGCCTGGCGCACCAAGACCGCGACGGTCTCGTCGTTGAGGATTCGGCCGTCCTCGATCAGTCCGTCATGGCCGTGGCTGGTAAAGGGATCCAGCGCCACATCGCAGAGCACGCCGAGATCGGGGAATTCCTTCTTGATCGCGCGGACCGATTTGCAGACGAGATTGTCAGGATTGACCGCTTCCGAACCGTGCTCGTCGCGCAGCGAAGCCTCGGTGTAGGGAAACAGCGCGAGGCAGGGGATGTTCAGCTTCGCCGCGCGCTCGGCGTCGCGTACCGCCTGGTCGACGCTGAGCCGGTCGACGCCGGGCATCGAGGTGATCGCCGTGCGCTGGTTGTGGCCATCGACCACGAACAACGGCCAGATCAGATCGTCTGTCGTCAGCACATTCTCACGCACCAGACGCCGCGCCCATTCGGCCTTGCGGTTACGGCGGGGACGGATGGTCAAATCGAGAGGGGAGGCGGCCAGCGCAGGTTTTGGGCGCGGGGTGTCGCGCATTTCGATCGGGCGCCCAAATTTGATCGCCATGTGTGGATACTCCTCAAGCGGCAGGCCAGTTTCGACTTTTTCCAGTTCTAGCACCTTGCGCGCGCGCCGTCACCGCAACCGGCCTGATCAAGCCAATTGATTTTGCCGGCCTGCCGGGCCAAGACGTCACAGCGAGCTTTCAAAAAATATGAGCCCCGTTTCACATGTCTGAAACCCCATCGCGCGACCAGTCGCGGGACGCCATGTCGGTCGCGGCGATCTCATCCGACCGAATCCAATCCGACGACAATGTCTGGACCCGGCGGCTGGTGTTTTTCCTGCGCATCATGGCCGTGATCTCGGTGGCCAAGGGCCTCTATCATTGGGCGCAGGTCACGGGCTTTGTCGGCGGCGAAGACGAGGCATTCGAAAACCAGCCCATGGCATGGCAAACCGCGACGGTGTACTTCGCGGTAATCGAACTCGTCGCCGCCGTCGGATTGTGGCTCGCTACGCCGTGGGGCGCGGTGGTCTGGCTCACCACCGTGGTGTCGATGGCGGTGATTGAACTGATGTTCCCCGGAATCTATGGCGGCAGTCTGTTGATCGTGGGTTTCGAAGCCTTGATGCTGGCGGCTTACCTTGCACTCGCCTGGATGGCGGCACGCGAACGACCGCCATAAAGCGTTATCGAGCGAAACCTGCCCGCTTGGATAGCGGGATGGATACCGGTTCGCGCAAAGAAAACGCGTCAAAAAAACGATGATCGGCCTGTGCGGAAATTGGCGTATCCGCCGCTCACCGGATTATCGCAAATCCGAGTCAGGGACCCTAAAATTTTTCGCAGATTTTTCCGGTAACTTTTCAGTCACCCTAACACGGTGGTCATACCTGTTACGCGGACCTTTCGAATTTGAATGATGTTGTTTCCATATGTAACAAGTCCCGCAGACGAAGCGTGAACAACGCCCTCCCACCGTCAATGAAAAGTTGCCAGAAGCCCTTTATCCATGGGCTTAATCCGTGATTCACTGTCTTAAATTCATGATCTCTTTATTGTCTTATTTAAGCGGATCTTCAACCGACCCCCTTAAGTTGAAGCTATCAGGCGAGACAAAAGTTTCGTCGAATAAGTCGATAAAAACGACAACAGGGGAATGTCATGATGAAAGCCGTTGCAACGGCGGTGGAAACCGCTGAACGCGCTGCCGGTCAAGCTCCGGTTCAGCCGCTCTATCTTGAAGCATTGACTCTGGTGGAGCGGTTGCATCGCCGCCTGCTCGACGTCATCAAGGATGAGTTCGATCGTCGCGGCCGTGCCGACATCAATTCGGTGCAGGCACTCCTGCTCTATAATATCGGCGACAAGGAATTGACCGCGGGCGAACTGCGCACGCGCGGTTACTACCTTGGCTCCAATGTCTCCTACAATCTGAAGAAGCTGGTCGAACTGGGCTTCCTCGATCATCAGCGTTCGCGTGTTGATCGCCGCTCGGTCCGCATTCGCCTCACCGCGCAGGGCCAGGAAATCCGCCGCATCGTCGATGCGCTCTATCAGAAGCACGTCAAGACCGTGGAGCAGGTCGGCGGCATCTCGAACGAGGAATTCGCGACCCTGAACAAGTCGCTGCACCGGCTCGAGCGGTTCTGGACCGACCAGATCCTGTATCGGCTCTGAGATTTTCGGCTGAAGAAAACGGCCAAAAAAATCGGCCAAGCCGGCATCTTAAAAGACCGGCGGCCTTTACCTTAAGTGACACTTCCCAAAAAAGCGCATCGGGTCCGGTTTTCCGGCCCCGGTGCGTTTTGTTTTGGTGTTGCAAAAGATCTTTTCCCGCAGTGGAGCGGGTGTCCCTGAGCTGACGGCCAAAGATAACGACATCTTGCGAGCCGAACCTCTCAAGCGTGTATTACCGGCGGTCAGAGAGTAGACCCGTCACGCCGGCGTACACTGATGCTTTCACCGTGCACTGCTATGCAATCCCTGACGTTGGCGCCCTGGGCCAGACTCGCTTGACGATTGTGCCATTGCTGCGGTGTGACGCCGGCTTTGGAAAGGCAGGAGTTGAAGGTCCGGCCTTCGCCCGTTCCGGCGTCTCGGCACAGCCGATAAGGCTCGGCCTTTTCAGCGGGGACGGAATAGGCTCGCCATTGTGCATAGGTGAAGCCGTACTTCTTCATGCAGGCCAGTGCGTGCGGAGTGTCGTTGCGTGGTTCGGCCGCAGCCCCGCCAGCGCAAATGGTTAAAACGGCAACCGATACGTAAAATAGCGATTTCATAATGGATGTCCCCCACGGAAGCAGAAAAGAGCGTCAATCTAACTTTCGAAGATCGTACCTACAAGGTGAGCTAAGAGCGTCTGGCAACCTGTCCGCAGCTATTGTGGAGACGATACGCCCTGCCGAAAGGTCACCTGATTTAGGACCAACTTTGAGGATCGGTCAGCGGTTGTTGTTTGGCACTGCAAAAAAATAGATTTCCCGAAAGGGAACTTGCTCCGGTCTCGCGCTTTACTTTTACGTAGCAGAGGACGGAAGCCATGCTGGTCGAGCGCGGGTTGCAATTAGTAAATGTCGAGGTCATCGGCGACGCCTATGCTATCGCCGCGAACTATCTCCGCAAGAGCGGACTGATTCCCGACGCCATCGCTCCCAACGACCGGCTGCTCGAACTCATCGTCGAAATGTTTCATCGCGGCGAATCCAACAAGATCAGGCTCGCCAACAAGGCGATTGCGAAATTTGAAGCCGCGCAACTCGTTTGACTCCCAGCCAAGA
Organism: Bradyrhizobium canariense; assembly: GCF_900105125.1. Classification (NCBI taxonomy): domain Bacteria; kingdom Pseudomonadati; phylum Pseudomonadota; class Alphaproteobacteria; order Hyphomicrobiales; family Nitrobacteraceae; genus Bradyrhizobium; species Bradyrhizobium canariense. The sequence continues at coordinate 896,044 of NZ_LT629750.1, forward strand.
GGAAATCATGGAAGCCGCTATCGACCGCATCATGCAAACCTATGCCCTGCTGGTGAATCGCTCTACCGCTGCCAGCGAGGAGGCGCGCGCCAAGGTTACCGAGTATGTAGGCAAACTGTTCGAAGCCGGCGAAAAGGACCCGCAGCGTCTGGCCGTGTGCGGCCTGACCTATTTGCGCGAACTCGACGGCAGCACCGATCCGGTGAAGGCCGGTTATACAGGACTGTAGGGGTAGGTTGTCTCTCCAAAACTTGTCATGGCCGGGCTTTGAGCCCGCCATCTACTTTTTTGTAGATCGTCGGGATAACTCAAGACAGGGATCACTGGGACAGCCCGGTGATGACATCGAAGTTGAGACGGCTGCTTTTTATCGAAAGTCTCTGATAAGCCTCAGGTCCGAAAAAGAGCTCAGAGGAAATCCCATGCTCACCCTGCATCATCTCAACGATTCCCGCTCGCAGCGGATTCTATGGCTGCTGGAAGAGCTCGGCACGCCCTATGAGATGAAGCGCTACCAGCGCGACGCGAAGACGCGGCTGGCGCCGCCGGAGCTTGAGCAGGTGCATCCGCTTGGCAAGTCGCCTGTCATCACCGACGGCGAGATCAGGATCGCGGAATCGGGCGCGATCGTGGATTACATCATCCGCCGCTACGGCAAAGAAAACGATAGACCTGCGATGATGCCGGTGCCCGGAGGGGCCGAGTATGAGGCCTACAATGAGTGGCTGCATTATGCCGAGGGCTCGGCGATGCTGCCGCTGATGCTCAACCTCTATGTCTCCAGGCTGAAGGAGGCGGGAGCGCCGTTGCATCCGCGCATCGACAGCGAAATCGCCAACCACCTCGGTTATGTCGATGGTGCGCTAGGTGGTGTGGACTCTAAGGATTCCCTTTTAGGAGCAAATCAGATTCAAGGCTTCTTTTTGGGAGGCGGCCTTGGGTGTGATGGATCGGTTGGTTTTGAGCGATGCGGCTTGGGAGCGGATGGCGCCTCTGATTATAGGTCGGCCTGACCAGAAAGGCTCCACCGGGCGCGACAACCGGATGTTCGTGGAAGGTGTGCTGTGGATCGTGCGGACGGGCTCTCCCTGGCGTGATCTTCCGGAAGCGTTCGGGGATTGGAACAGCGTGTTCCGGCGCTTCAGTCGATGGAGCATCAAGGGTGTTTGGTGGCGGATCTTCGAGGCGATGTCCGACGACCCGGATTTCGAATATCTGATCGTCGATTCCACCGTCGTCCGGGCGCATCAGCACGCTGCCGGGGCGAAAAAAGGGGGTCTGAAGATCAGGCGCTTGGCCGCTCGCGCGGCGGCCTGAGCACCAAGATACATCTGGCCGTTCGCGGCCTGGGATGTCCGGTGCGCTTCACGCTTACCGCAGGTCAGAAGGGCGATGCACCGCAAGCCGCCGCATTGATCGAGGGATTGCCCGCCGAGATCGTTATGGCCGATACAGCCTATGACGCCGATCATTTGCGCGAAGCCATCGCCGCCAAGGGAGCGCTCGCCGTCATCCCCAACAACCCGTCACGCGCGCTCAAATATCCGCTCGACAAACATCTCTATGCCCAGCGCCATCTTGTCGAATGCTGCTTCTCCAAGCTCAAGCAATTCCGCCGCGTCGCCACCCGCTTCGAAAAGACCGCTCGAAATTACCTTGCCGTCATCACTCTCGCAGCCATCATCTTATGGATGCGATAAGTGTCCACACCACCTAGAGGGACGCGAGTTCTTTGTCGGCAACTCGCTGACCGGCGCCGATATCCAGATGAGTTTTGTTGGCGACATGGCGAAGGTGTTCGAGAAGCTTGGGCCCTATCCGAACCTGAGCGCCTGGGTGTCGCGGATGCATGCGCGCCCGGCCTTCCAGCGCTCCATCGAAAAGGGCGGGGCGTACCGCTTTGCGAAGTGAGGAGGAGCGGGCTCAATCAGGTGATTTGCCTGTCCAGCCCTCTGCTCAAAAATATTCCTGTTCCCGCCCGACCCAAATCAAATTTACAACCCGCGCCGTCCCGTCCCCCAAAAGGGGCGTATCGCGATCGTCACGGACGCGGGGCGGGATGTGGTGGACGCGGCGACGCCGGGCGCACGACGTGATGGCAGGGCGGGCCGACGAGGCCCGTGAGCAATCAAGCGGGCGCGGACGAACGGCGATAGCTGCGGACGGTAAAGCCGTGTGGTCCTGGCACCCGTTGCTGGTGTCAAGTTGGCGGAGGCAAAGCCGGCCCGACCGGGCGCGGCCGAGCCTTAATCCGCCGATGACGGTGACAAGACGAATTCGTCGCCGGGGAGAGCACGAAATAAGCCGTTAAAACCATCGCGCAGGGAATGCCGGGTGATCTCGGTGGACCTGTGGTGACTACACTCGTGTGCCATCTTCCATTGCACGCGAGGCTGCGGGTGCGGCGGGCACCCGGCGTTCCCTGCACCCTGGTTTTTGCGGGTGAATGGTTCATGCATGACCCGGGCGCATCGCGCCGCGGGATGGTGGGGGCGCGGGTATCTGTCCCCGGCGCAGGCCAGCATGAGCAAAGCCAAATGATCCGCGGCAGACCCGGGAGACCGACACCCGTGGCGGCCTCCCGCTCTACGACGCACGGCGAAGAGGCGCGGTCGCGCTCCGGGAGGCGCGCGGGGTGGCACTCCCGTTCATCCACCATATCTTGCATAAATATCGGGCCGGTACCGCAACCGCTTGGCCATTTCAGGCCGATATGGTATTTCACGCGGACCAGCTTCCGACCGCCACACGTAACCGACCGCAATGCCCCTAACAGGCTGCGGCGGTGGAGATATTCCGTCCAATGACCCCTCCGACCAGCTCTTCAGCCAGCGCCAAGACCGCCTCAGCGCCCGACTCGTTCTTCACGGCTCCGCTCAGCGAGGCCGATCCCGAGATCGCGGCCGCGATCCGCGGCGAGCTCGGCCGGCAGCGGCATGAGATCGAGCTGATCGCTTCGGAAAACATCGTCAGCCGTGCGGTGCTGGAAGCGCAGGGCTCGGTGCTGACCAACAAATACGCCGAAGGCTATCCGGGCAATCGCTATTACGGCGGCTGCGAATGGGTCGACGTGGTGGAGACACTGGCAATCGATCGCGCGAAGAAACTATTCGGCGCGCAGTTTGCGAACGTGCAGCCGAACTCCGGCAGCCAGATGAACCAGGCGGTATTTCTGGCGCTGCTGCAGCCGGGCGATACCTTCATGGGCCTCGATCTCGCCGCCGGCGGCCATCTCACCCATGGTTCGCCGGTCAACATGTCCGGCAAATGGTTCAAGGCCTCGCACTATACGGTGCGGCGCGAGGATCAGATCATCGATATGGACGCGGTGGCCAAGCAGGCCGAGCAGGTCAAGCCGAAGCTGATCATCGCCGGCGGATCGGCCTATTCGCGTGCCTGGGATTTCAAGCGCTTTCGCGAGATCGCTGATAGCGTTGGCGCGTATCTCCTGGTCGACATGGCGCATTTCGCGGGTCTCGTGGCCGGCGGCGCCCATGCCTCGCCGGTGCCGCACGCCCATGTCACCACCACCACGACGCACAAGTCGCTGCGCGGCCCGCGTGGCGGGCTTATTCTCTGCAACGACGAGGCGCTGGCCAAGAAGCTGAATTCGGCGATCTTCCCGGGATTGCAGGGCGGTCCCCTGATGCATGTGATCGCGGCCAAGGCGGTGGCGTTTGCGGAAGCGCTGCGTCCGGAATTCAAGATCTATGCGAAGAACGTGGTCGAGAATGCCAAGGCGCTGGCGGAAGCGCTGCGCGGCCAGGGCTTCGACATCGTGTCGGGCGGCACCGACAACCATCTGATGCTGGTGGATCTCAGGCCGAAGGGGCTGAAGGGCAACGTTTCGGAAAAGGCATTGGTGCGCGCGGCAATCACCTGCAACAAGAACGGCATACCCTTCGATCCGGAAAAGCCGTTCGTTACCTCGGGACTTCGCCTGGGAACGCCGGCCACGACCACGCGCGGCTTCGGCGTTGCCGAATTCAAGCAGGTGGCCGGGCTCATCGCCGAAGTGCTTAACGCCATTGCACAGTCGCAGGACGGGCAGGCGCCGCTGGTCGAGGCCGCGATCAAGGAACGGGTCAAGGCGCTCACCGATCGCTTCCCGATTTATCAGTAAGGGTAACGCCGGATGCGCTGTCCGAGCTGCAACAGCCTCGATACGCAGGTGAAGGACTCGCGTCCCACCGAGGATTCCGCTGTGATCCGGCGCCGGCGGGTTTGCATCGCCTGTAATTTCCGCTTCACCACCTTCGAGCGCGTGCAGCTGCGCGAACTCACCGTGATCAAGCGCAACGGCCGCCGCGTGCCGTTCGATCGCGACAAACTGGTGCGCTCGCTGCAAATCAGTCTGCGCAAGCGGCCGGTTGATTCCGAGCGGGTCGAGAAAATGGTATCGGCGATTGTGCGCGAGCTCGAAAGCGGCGGCGAGGCTGAGATTTCATCTGAGGCAATCGGTGAAATCGTGATGGAGCATCTGCGTCAGCTCGACGATGTCGCCTATGTCCGCTTCGCCTCGGTCTATCGCAATTTTCGCGAGGCGAAAGATTTTGAAGCCGTGCTCGGCGAACTCTCCGGCGAGGAAGACGTGCGGCCGGCCCTGTTGCGCAAATGATCTTCCGGATTCTGGAAGACCAGTTCGCGCAAAAATCCAGACTGTCGAAAGCTGCCGACCTGCGCTTCATGCAACTGGCGCTGACGTTGGGGCGGCGCGGGCAGGGACGTACCTGGCCCAATCCGGCCGTCGGCGCGGTCGTGGTCAAGGACGGCATCATCGTCGGCCGTGGCTGGACCCAGCCGGGCGGCCGTCCCCACGCCGAGCCGGAGGCGCTCCGGCGTGCCGGCGAGGCCGCGCGCGGCGCCACGCTCTATGTGACGCTGGAGCCGTGTTCGCATTTCGGCAAATCGCCGCCCTGTGCCGATGCCATCATCGCCGCCGGCATTGCGCGCGTGGTGTCGGCGATCGAGGATCCAAATCCGGAAGTGGCAGGGCAGGGCCACGCCCGGCTTCGCGCCGCCGGCATCACGGTCGATGTCGGGCTTGGCGCGGTCGAGGCGGCGCGCGATCATGCCGGACATTTCAGGCGCGTGCGCGACAAGCGCCCCCACGTGATCCTCAAGCTTGCGGTGTCCTCCGACGACAAGATCGGCGCTGCCGGCCGCAAGCCGGTCGCGATATCTGGCGAAGCGGCGAAGGCGCGGGTGCATCTTTTGCGCGCGCGTTGCGACGCCATCCTGGTCGGGATCGGCACCGTGCGGGCGGACGATCCGCTCCTGACCTGCCGGCTGCCAGGCATGGAAGCGCGCTCGCCGGTCCGGGTGGTGCTGGATCGCGCGTTGCGCCTGCCGGGCGCCAGCAAGCTGGTTCATTCCGCGCGCGAGACACCGCTATGGGTGATGACATCGGACCTTTCCGAGGCGCCCGCGGCCATGAAGCTCGGGGCAGCCGGCGCGCAGGTGATCCGCGTCGCCACCACGACCGCGCCGCCGCCCGGGCTTGATCTTCTGGCCGTGCTGCACGCGCTGGCGGAGAAAGGCATCACCCGGTTGATGGTGGAGGGCGGCGCAAGGGTAGCGTCGTCCTTTGTCGCCGCCGGCCTCGTCGACGAGGTCTGGCTGCTGCGTGGTCCCAACGCGATCGGCGCCGACGGTATCGCTGCGCTGGACGCATTGCCGCTCACGGCAATCACGCAGTCGCCCGCTTTCCGTGTTCGTGCTAGCGAAACGCTGCAGAGCGATACTCTCACGATTTACGAGCGCGTCGAAGGATGATCCAGAGGTTTGAAATCGAAGCGCTGGATTTCAGCCTCACCTCTCCCACAAGGAGAGGTCGGATCGGACGGGCGATGCGAAACATCGCCGGTGCGATCCGGGTGAGGGGTTACAGCCTAACGATAGACCGTACCCCCTCACCCTAACCCTCTCCCCATGGGAGAGGGAGCATATCTCAGCCCTCGCAGCATTGAGGCCAACGTTTGAACGGATCCAACTCTAATGTTTACCGGCATTGTCACTGACATCGGCGAGATCGTCGCTTTAACGCCAACGGCGCAGGGCCAGTTGCACCGATTGCGGATCGCCTGCCGCTACGATCGTGCGACCATTGCGGATGGCGCCTCGATTGCCTGCAACGGCGTCTGCCTGACCGTGGTCGCGTCAGGGGTAGCGCAGGGCAAAACCTGGTTCGACGTCGATGCCGCGGCTGAAACGCTTGGCATGACCACGGCGAAACATTGGCAGGTCGGAACCAGGCTCAATCTCGAGCGGGCACTGAAGATCGGCGACGAACTCGGCGGCCATATCGTGGCCGGTCACGCCGACGGCATCGCGGCCATCGTCAAGCGTGACGATCTGCCCGATATGGCGCGGTTCGAGCTGCGAACCACGCGCGAGTTGGCGCGTTTCATCGCGGCCAAGGGCTCGGTGACGCTGGATGGCGTGTCGCTGACCGTAAATACGGTCGAAGACGTGGTATTTTCGGTGCTGATCATTCCGCACACGCTCAGTGTCACGACGCTGGGCGGCTGTCGTACGGGCAGCGAGGTCAATCTCGAGGTCGACCTGATGGCGCGCTACGCCGCGCGGCTGTCGGAAATGAAGTAGGCGCGGCCCTTGGCTTTGGGGGCTGCTGCGCCTAAAACGCAGCACAACTGACAAATAGTACCGATTGGCGATGTAATGGCAGACGCACGGCGCGCACCTCTCAAGGACCAGACCGATATTGCAGGCGCGCGCGCGCTGATCGTCGAGGCGCGCTTTTACGACGACATCCAGGATGCGCTGATGGAAGGCGCGGTCGCCGAACTGAAGGCCGCCGGCCTGTCCCATGAGGTGATCACCGTTCCCGGCGCGCTGGAAATTCCGGCGGCGGTTGCGATCGCGCTGGATGCCGCCGAGAGCCGCGGCAAGCCTTACGATGCCGTGATCGCATTGGGCTGCGTTGTCAGGGGCGACACCATCCATTTCGAGATTGTCTCGATGGAATCCTCGCGCGCGCTGATGGACCTCGCCGTGGTCAGGAAAATTCCGCTCGGCAACGGCATCATCACCGTCAACACGGATGCGCAAGCCTGGGCGCGCGCTCGCGCCAGCGAGCTCAACAAGGGCGGCGACGCCGCGCGGGCGGCGCTGGCGATGCTGCGGATCAAACGCCGGCTGGCGAAGGCCTGACCATGGCAGAGAACAAGAATAGCCAGGAAAAAAAGCCGGCAAAAGGTCCGGACAAGAAGGCCAACCGGCGCGGCGCCGCACGGCTCGCAGCGGTGCAGGCGCTGTATCAAATGGATATCGGGGGGGCCGGCCTCAACGACATCTTCGCCGAGTTCGAAAGCCACTGGCTCGGCAACGAGGTCGAAGGCGACAAATATCTGCCGGCCGAGGCTGCGTTCTTCCGTGACGTCGTCTCCGGTGTGGTGCGTGATCAGGCGAGACTCGATCCGCTGATCGACGAGGCGCTCTCCAAAGGCTGGCCATTGAAGCGGATCGACGCCATCCTGCGCGCGGTGATGCGGGCCGGCTCCTATGAGCTGGAGCATCGCAAGGATGTGCCGGCGCGTGTCGTGGTGTCCGAATATGTCGACGTCGCACACGCCTTTGTCGAAAAGGACGAGACCGGCATGGTGAACGCGGTGCTCGACCAGATCGCGCGCCAGTTTCGCGCCGACGAGTTCGTCCGTGGCTAGCGAGCGGACAGCGTCCGGCGAAGACTCGCTGATCGCGCGCTATTTCAGGCCGCTCGCAACCGATCCCGGTGCGTTCGATCTCAACGATGATGCTGCGGCCTTGAAGGCGTCAGGCGAGGACATCGTCGTGACCACGGATGCCATTGTCGAAGGCGTGCATTTCCTGCCCGACGACCCGCCCGATACGCTGGCGCGCAAGGCGCTGCGGGTAAATCTGTCGGATCTCGCGGCAAAGGGCGCAACGCCCGCCGGTTTTGTGCTGACGCTGGCGCTGCGTACCGTCGATGAAGCGTGGCTTGGACCGTTCGCATCAGCGCTCGGTGAGGACGCTACGCAGTTCGGTTGCCCGCTGCTCGGCGGCGATACGGTTTCCACGCCCGGCCCGCTGATGATCTCGATTACCGCATTCGGACGTGTGCCCCCGGGCAAGATGGTCCACCGCAGCGGCGCAAAGCCAGGCGACCTTGTCGTGGTGACGGGTACGATCGGCGACGCGGCGCTGGGTCTCGATGTCTTGAAGGGCGGAGTGGTTGCGGGTGCGCTCGCCAGCGACCGCGCCGGCCGCGATATGTTGATCGGACGTTATCGCGTGCCGCAGCCGCGCAACGCACTGGCCAATGTCATCAGGGATTATGCCAGTGCGGCGATGGATGTGTCCGATGGTCTCGCCGGCGACCTCGCCAAGCTGTGCGCCGCGTCGGGCGTTTCAGCCGCCATCGATGCGCAAAGCATTCCGCTGTCGGCTACTGCGCGCGCGCTGATCACGCGTGGCGCAGTTGATATCGCATCCATCGTCTCCGGTGGTGACGATTATGAAATCCTCTGCGTCATTCCGGAAGACCGGTTTGATGTATTTGAGCAGGCTGCGAAGGCGAGCGGTGTTCCCGTAACGGTCATTGGCGGCATCGTGGCGGGTTCGTCTGTTCCGCGGTTTTTTGGCGGGGAAGGGCGCGAAATCCCGCTATCGCGTTTATCGTACAGTCATTTCTGAGCTGCCGCCGCAACCTAGCTTGATGGAGCGCGGTCCGCTAGGATGCGGATACCAAGTGCGGTGACGGGATTTAATGGCAACAGAGATGAGCGGATCAGCCGCCCCAACGATGATGGAAGTAGCAGGCGCGCCAGTCATTGCCGGACGGGAATGCGGAACCTGCACGCTTTGCTGCAAGGTCTATCATGTGCCCGAGATCGGCAAAGTGGCTGGCAAATGGTGTCAGCACTGTACGCCCGGCACTGGTTGCGCGATTCATGAGACGAGTCCGGCTCAGTGCCGCGACTTCAATTGTCTTTGGCGGACGGAAGCGACGTTGACGCCGGCCTGGAAGCCCGAGCGCTCCAAGATGGTGCTCAGCATCTATCCGCTCAACGGTTTCATGTATGTGCAGGTCGATCCCGGCGCCCCCTCGGCGTGGCGCAAACAGCCTTATTACGATCAGCTGCACCGCTGGGCGGAGGCCAATCTGTCCAAGGGCCACCATGTCATCGTCTTTGTCGGCGACATCGCTACGCTGATCATGCCCGGACAGGACGTGCCGCTCGGCAAAATGAAGCCGACCGACGGGTTTGCCGTGCGTCAGACTTTTGGCCCAGGCGGCATGACCTACGAGGTGACGCGCTCGGATCGCGCCGCGCCGTGACCGATCGGTCTGCGGTCCTAGATTTTCCACGCCTTCAGTCGCGACGGGTGGTTTGTTCCCAAAGAGCTGATTCGTCGCAAGCCGCCTTCGCCTGGCATCCAAGGCCCGCAAAACCCAAACTGTGCCGCAGAAACTGGTGTTGGAACGCTTAAAAAGGCCCGTTAAGCCTGCTGGTGGCGTTGCGCCCGGGGTATGATTTTGGCATGGTCCCGCCGATTTGGGGGGCCTTTTTAAGCAGGGGATCTCCTTGTTAATGCGCTTGCCGCTTCCTGCGGTAACGGCGCGGGGGAAACATCAGGAAATCTGAGGCAAATTCTATGACAGCATTATGGGCGATTGTGCTCTGCGGAGTGCTTTCCATCGTTTACGCCATCTGGGCGACGACATCGGTTTTGAAGGCAGACGCCGGTAATGCGCGGATGCAGGAGATCGCGGCGGCGGTGCGCGAAGGCGCGCAGGCCTATCTCAAGCGCCAATACACCACGATCGGCATGGTCGGCATCGTGATCTTTGCGCTGCTCGCCTACCTCCTCGGCACGCTGGTCGCGGTCGGCTTCCTGATCGGCGCGGTGCTGTCGGGCGCCGCGGGGTTCATCGGCATGAACGTCTCGGTTCGCGCCAATGTGCGTACCGCACAGGCTGCAACCACCTCGCTCGCGGGCGGACTTGAGCTTGCCTTCAAGGCGGGCGCGATCACTGGCATGCTGGTCGCAGGTCTCGCATTGCTCGGCGTCACCATCTATTTCGCCTATCTCACGCATGTCCTGAATCTGGCGCCGAACAGCCGCACGGTTGTCGACGCGATGGTTGCGCTCGGCTTCGGTGCGTCGCTGATTTCGATCTTCGCACGTCTCGGCGGCGGTATCTTCACCAAGGGCGCAGACGTCGGCGGCGACCTTGTCGGCAAGGTCGAGGCCGGCATTCCCGAGGACGATCCGCGCAACCCGGCCACCATCGCCGACAATGTCGGCGACAATGTCGGCGACTGCGCCGGCATGGCGGCCGACCTGTTCGAGACCTATGCGGTGACCGCGGTTGCCACCATGGTTCTCGCGGCGATCTTCTTCGCCAAATCGCCGCTGCTCGCCAACATGATGACGCTGCCGCTCGCGATCGGCGGTATCTGCATCATCACCTCGATCATCGGCACTTTCTTCGTCAAGCTCGGCGCCAGTCAGTCGATCATGGGCGCGCTCTACAAGGGCCTGATCGCAACCGGCATTCTGTCGCTGATCGGCGTGGCAGGTGTGATCCACTGGCTGGTCGGCTTCGATAAGCTCGCCGGCGTCGACTACACCGGCATGGCGCTGTTCGAGTGCGGCATCGTCGGTCTCGCCGTGACCGGCCTGATCATCTGGATCACCGAATACTACACCGGCACCGACTATCGCCCGGTGAAGTCGATCGCGGCCGCTTCGGTCACCGGTCACGGTACCAACGTGATCCAGGGTCTCGCGATCTCGATGGAGTCGACCGCGTTGCCGGCGCTCGTCATCATTGCCGGCATTCTCATCACCTACAGCCTGGCCGGGCTGTTCGGCATCGCGATTGCCACCACGACGATGCTGGCGCTGGCCGGCATGATCGTAGCCCTCGACGCCTTCGGCCCCGTCACCGACAATGCCGGCGGCATTGCCGAAATGGCCGGCCTGCCCAAGGAAGTCCGCAAGTCGACCGATGCCCTCGACGCGGTCGGCAACACCACCAAGGCGGTCACCAAGGGCTATGCGATCGGTTCGGCCGGTCTCGGCGCTCTGGTGCTGTTCGCGGCCTACAACCAGGACCTCAAGTTCTTTATTGCGGACGCGGCGAACCATCCCTACTTCGCCGGCGTCAATCCGGACTTCTCGCTCAACAATCCTTATGTGGTTGTGGGTCTGCTGTTCGGGGGCCTGTTGCCGTATCTGTTCGGCGCGATGGGCATGACCGCGGTCGGCCGTGCGGCCGGTGCGATCGTCGAAGAAGTGCGGCGTCAGTTCCGCGAGAAGCCGGGCATCATGCAGGGCACCGACAAGCCCGACTACGGCAAGGCCGTCGATCTGCTCACCAAGGCGGCGATCAAGGAAATGATCATTCCGTCGTTGCTGCCGGTGCTGTCGCCGATCGTCGTTTACTTCCTGATCTACGCGATCGCCGGTGGCGGCGCGGCCGGCAAGTCGGCTGCGTTCTCGGCTGTCGGCGCGATGCTGCTGGGCGTGATCGTAACCGGTCTGTTCGTCGCGATCTCGATGACCTCGGGCGGCGGCGCCTGGGACAACGCCAAGAAGTACATCGAGGATGGCCACTACGGCGGCAAGGGCTCGGACGCCCACAAGGCGGCAGTGACCGGCGATACCGTCGGCGATCCCTACAAGGATACGGCGGGCCCCGCCGTCAATCCGATGATCAAGATCACCAACATCGTGGCACTGCTGCTGCTGGCGATTCTGGCGCACTGAGCCGCGCGAAACGATAAAGACAAAAAACCCCGCGGTGCGAGCCGCGGGGTTTTTCTTTTCTGGGAAACGTGGTGCCCTTCGAAGGGCGAGGGCAGTGCCATTTTCTCCCGCTCCGTTCAGATGGGAGAGGCGAAGAAAGCTGGGGTAGCCGTGCTAGTTGAAGCTGATGAGCTTGAACAGCGGCGCCAGGTAGCTGAGTTCTTGTCCCGATGTCGGCGTGGTGCGGCTGATGAAGTCGAAAATCTTGCCATCCTGCATGCCGTAATTGGCGAGCCGCCGGACCTGCCGGTTCTTGTCGAAATAGATCGCAATCACCCGCTGATCGGTAATCTTCTCGTTCATGAACGCGAGCCGGCGCTCGGCGCGCTGGGAAATGTAATAGAACACTTCGCCGTCGAGGGTCGCGACCGTGGAGGGTGTGCCCATCACGATCAGGACCTGATCCTGGCTTGCGCCAATAGGAATTTGCTCAAGCGCGCCCTGCGGCAGGATGTAGCCCTTTTGAAACTGCTCGCCGGTCAGGCAGCCGCCGAGGGTCGCGCACATCAGCGCGATGGCCGCGGCCGTGCCCATGCTGCGCCATCGCGTGGTCAAGCCATGCGCAGAGCGCCTGCGTGGGCATGTCGGACTCGTCTCAGTCATTTGCGGAACCGGTCCCGTCCTCTTGCATCACGTGAGGGGTTGACGTACCGGGCTGCACACTGGATTGCAACATGCGCAGGCCCGAAGGGTATGCGCTCGGAACCCACCATGCTTTGGCCGTTCAATCACTTGAGAAAACCCCGGATCGCCCCGCGCGGCACCATTGAGGCCATCTATGGCATGATCGTGACGCAATCGCGAGAACCGTTGTTTTACCGGGATTTGGGCGTGCCGGATACGGTTAACGGCCGTTTTGATCTGCTGGTGCTGCATCTGTGGATGGTGTTGCGCCGGCTGAAGGCGATCGAAGGCGGAGCAGGGCTTTCACAGGCGCTGTTTGACCGTTTCTGTAACGATATGGACGACAATTTGCGCGAGATGGGGGTCGGCGATCTCACCGTTCCCAAGCGAATGCAGGCCTTCGGCGAAGCCTTTTACGGACGCGCGGCGGCCTATGACCGTGCCCTGACCGCAGGCGAGGAGGCGCTGGCGCAGGCGTTGTGCAAGAATATATTGAACGGGGAGGGTATCGAAAAAGCACGCGAGCTCGCCCTCTATGCCAATGCGGCTACCGCTACCCTGACAGGACTTGATAGTGCGGCGTTGCAGAGCGCGTCGTGGAAGTTTCCCTTGCCGATTCACGCAGGCGTGCAGCAATGAGCAGAAACACCGGCATGACAGACAGAGCGGATCCCTGGCGCCTCCCGATCGCGGTCGCGCAGATACCGGACACCGGATTGCATCGCGACCTGGAAGCGGATCAGGCCGCGCGCGTTGCCATGGCAGAAGCCGCGGGTTTGCGCGAAATTCTGTCGGCCAGCGCTTCGTTTGATGTGACGCCCGAGCGCGGCGGCCGTTTCCGCGTCGCGGGGCATGTCCGGGCGCGGATCGGACAAACCTGCGTGGTGACGCTCGATCCGATCGAAAACGAAATCGACGAGCCGATCGATCTGACCTTCGCGCCGCCCGAGCAAATTCCTCAACTCGCCGACCTCATCGATGATGCGGCGGAAAGCGAGGACGAAATTCCCGATCCGCCGGAGCCCATCGAAAACGGTATGATTGATCTTGGCCGGTTGGCGACGGACGTATTGTTCCTGGCGATCGATCCCTATCCGCGCAAAATGGATGCGGTGTTCGAGCCGGTGGTCGTTGCCGCCGATCCCGAAGACCATCCGTTCGCCGCGCTCAAGGCACTGCAGGTCGATGTAAAGCCGCCTGGTGGAAAAAAGCCGGGCAAGCATTGAAGCGCGGCGGAAAGGTCACGGAGCTCGCATTCCCATCGAATCGGATACGGTATAGGTTCATATTTTTGATATAAGGCACTGAATCTTCTAAGTTTGTTGACCTGTTTCGATTCTGCCTCACTGCGACGGAATACCCAAAAGAGAGCGGTCAAGAGGTTGTTTCGGGACAAGGACGCGCTATTGTCGCGGCCCGGCCGGGGCGCAGCGTTGCGCTTTGCCGATCGTCGCGGTCAGTGGCGATTTCAGAACTAGCGGCCGAGCGCTTCGGGTCCGCACAAGATCAGGTTTCCGGGACGTTCATGCCTCAAAAGGTTCGAATCGCGCTTGACGCCATGGGTGGCGATGTCGGCGCATCGGTCATCATTCCCGGCGCCGCCGTTTCGTTGTCCCGGCATCCCGACACGGAATTTCTGTTGTTTGGCGACAGCGCATTGATCGAAGCGCAACTTGCAAAGCACCCGGCCTTGAAGGCGGCGTCGCGCGTTATCCACACCGATGTGGCCATCAGCATGCAGGAAAAGCCCAGCCAGGCGCTGCGCCGCGGCCGCAGGACCTCGTCGATGTGGCTTGCCATCGACGCCGTCAAGAAGGGCAAGGCCGACGTCGCGGTGTCCGCGGGCAACACCGGCGCGCTGATGGCGATGGCGCGCTTCAATCTGCACATGTTGCCAGGCATCGACCGCCCGGCGATTGCGGCGGTGTGGCCGACGATGCGCGGCGATTCCGTCGTGCTCGACCTCGGCGCCACGATTGGCGGCGATGCCCACCATCTGATGGCGCTGGCGGTGATGGGCGGAGCGATGGCGAGCGTGTTGTTCAATCTCGAGCGGCCCACGGTCGGCCTGCTCAATATCGGAGTTGAAGAGGTGAAGGGCGGGGAGGAGATCCGTGAGGCCGCGGAACTGCTGCGCGCGATGAACCTTCCCCAGCTCGAATATGTCGGGTTCGTCGAAGGCGATGGCATCGGCAAAGGGGCCGCCGACGTCATCGTCACCGAGGGGTTCAGCGGCAATATCGCCTTGAAGGCGGCTGAAGGAACCGCACGGCAGATCAACGAATTTCTCAGGGAGGCGCTGTCGCGTACCTGGCGCACCAAGATCGGCTATCTGTTTGCCAAAAACGCCTTTAAGGCGCTACGTGACAAGCTCGACCCAAGGAAGTCCAATGGCGGCGTGCTGCTCGGATTACGAGGGGTCGTCGTCAAGAGCCACGGTGGAACCGACGCTGAAGGCTTTGCCTATGCGGTCGATGTTGGCTATGAAATGGCCCACTACGATCTCCTCACCAAGATCAATCAGATGCTCAATCGTAACGGCAGCGCGCTCGTGCAGACCGCGCCGGAGGATGTTTCGTGACGGCAATACGCTCGGTCGTGCTCGGCTGCGGTTCCTATCTGCCGCAGAAAGTGCTGACCAACGCCGAACTGGCGACGCAGATTGATACGTCTGATGAGTGGATCGTACAGCGCACCGGCATTCGGGAGCGTCATATTGCCGCTGAAGGTGAGTTCACGTCACACTTGGCGATCAACGCCGCGCGGGCGGCATTGGCCCATGCCGGGATTGACGCGCAGTCGATTGACCTGATCGTTCTCGCCACCTCGACACCGGATAATACGTTTCCGGCGACCGCGGTTGCGGTGCAGAATGGGCTCGGCATCCATCATGGCGCGGCGTTCGATCTGCAGGCGGTGTGCTCGGGATTCGTGTTTGCGCTCGCCACGGCGGACAATTTCCTGCGTACGGGTGCGTTCAAACGGGCGCTGGTGATCGGCGCCGAAACATTCTCGCGCATTCTCGACTGGAACGATCGGGGCACCTGCGTGCTGTTCGGCGACGGCGCAGGCGCCATTGTGCTTGAAGCGCAGCAGCAGCCCGGCAAGCCCACCGATCGCGGCGTGTTGACGACGCATCTGCGCTCGGATGGCCGGCATAAAGCCAAGTTATATGTCGATGGCGGCCCGTCCTCGACGCAGACGGTGGGCCACCTCAGGATGGAAGGCCGCGAGGTGTTCAAGCACGCCGTCGGCATGATCACCGATGTGATCGTCGATGCGTTCGAGGCCACCGGCGCGACCGCCGAGGACGTCGACTGGTTCATCCCTCACCAGGCCAACAAGCGAATCATTGATGCTTCAGCGCACAAGTTGCATATTGCGCCGCAGAAAGTCGTGCTGACCGTCGACCTGCACGGCAATACATCGGCGGCATCGATTCCGCTGGCGATCTCGGTTGCGGTCGCCGATGGACGCGTCAAGAAGGGCGATCTGGTGCTGCTGGAAGCCATGGGCGGCGGCTTCACCTGGGGCTCGGCGCTGTTGCGCTGGTAAGCGTTGCGTTAAGAAGTCCACTCATTTTGTAGTCTTCATCCATGCGGATGCATCGATGAGCGCTGTTGACCATCGCGTGCTAAGCTCATAATTTTGGGGTATAAATTGTTCGCCGAGAGTGCGGGGCAGGCGATGACCGGAACCGGGAAAACAGTGACACGCG
Organism: Bradyrhizobium canariense; assembly: GCF_900105125.1. NCBI lineage: Bacteria > Pseudomonadati > Pseudomonadota > Alphaproteobacteria > Hyphomicrobiales > Nitrobacteraceae > Bradyrhizobium > Bradyrhizobium canariense. Next base: position 912,185 of record NZ_LT629750.1, read on the forward strand.
TCGATCTGTGCGAGGCCGTCTACCAGAAGGTAGGCTTGTCGCGTACGGAGTCGTCGGCCTTTGTCGAACTTGTTTTGAAAGAGATCACCGACTGCCTGGAAAAGGGCGAGACGGTGAAGCTGTCGTCGTTCGGTTCGTTCATGGTGCGCAAAAAAGGTCAGCGTATCGGTCGTAATCCGAAGACGGGTACCGAGGTTCCAATTTCGCCGCGGCGTGTGATGGTGTTCAAGCCGTCGGCGATCCTGAAACAGCGGATCAACGGCAACAGTAATGGCAATGGTGACGCCAACGCTGATTAAGTAGTATGGCTGATCGAATACTGGCCAACTGAAGACTGATTCGGCGGGGCGATCGAAAAGGAGCGGGCGTTTGGACAAGGCGCCGGATGCGTTCCGAACCATCAGCGAGGTCGCGGACGATCTCGACATCCCGCAGCACGTCCTGCGTTTTTGGGAAACGCGGTTCACCCAAATCAAGCCGATGAAGCGAAGCGGCGGCCGGCGTTATTACCGCCCGGACGACGTCGACCTGCTCAGGGGTATCCGCCGTCTGCTCTATGGCGAGGGCTACACCATTCGCGGGGTGCAGCGCATTCTCAAGGAGCACGGCATCAAGTCGGTGCAGGCGCTGGCGGATGCATCAACGCCAGCCTCGTTCGGCGCGATCGAAGCCGCTGTCGGACGCAGTATTGCGGGGGAGGATGAGGACGCCTCTCACGGCATCGATGCCGATGACGACGATTATGAGGGCTCCGAAGAGCGCACGGTAGTTCGGCGGGCCGGACGGGCTGAGGCCCTGGAGGACGATGATGATGACGACGGCCCGATTGCCGGCGTGGCTGACTCGGTGCATCCGTCGGGCCTCGAGCGGCTGGAAGCCGCGTTGCAGGAACTGATCGCGTGCCGGCGGTTGCTGGATCAGGCGCTGAAGGAGGGCTAGGCGCGCGGAGTTGACGCCCGAGCCGCCTCATGGCCGATCGGGCTCCTTGCGCCAAGGCCTGATCGAAGCTAAGGGAACTCGAAGCCAAGGGAACGGCATCGGAGCGTCGCGCAGCCCGGTTAGCGCACTAGTCTGGGAGACTAGGGGGCTTAAGAAGTTTCCCCATTTGCTGCCAAGGGTTTAGCAGCATCATCCGATGCAGTCCGAGAATTATTCCGGGTCGCGCGCGCGCCAAATCCTGATCAGATTTTCCTCCTGAAAGCCGACGTCAGCTAACTTCGCCGATAGGTGATGAGCCCTGCGAAGCCCCCCATCGACGTGATCCTGGTGGTGACAGTGAAAGAACGTCGCGCCGGGATCATCCGCCACGAAGTCGATCTCCGCGACGGAATATCGGGGCAGGCCAATTGTGTCTTTGATGACGCCGAATGTCGGCTTGGCACCGACTTTCGTGATCTCGAACGAGTGCCGATGCATGTGCACCGGATGCTCGTCTCCACTGCCGTTGTTCATGACGAGCCGGTAGTGTTTGCCTTCCGTCGCCGTGAGCAACGGGTTCGTAAAGCCAAGCCAAGCCAAGCCAAGCCAAGCTAGGACATGCTGATGTGATGGCTATAAATTTGTCCGATGGTCGCCCTCCGTACCATCGTTAGGGACGCCAGCGGTGTAAAGAGTAGAGCTTATCTAACAGGTGTTAACCGAATTTGCGGCGATCAATTTATGCTCACAAAAGTGGAGAACCCTATAATCGCTTGGTATTCCTGAAGGCGCATAATTGCCGCATGGACAACAGCATATGGACGACTGAAGAATTCACCTGCCTCGGTTGTGGAATGACGCAAAATTCTGGGAGGCCGAGGATGTGTATTGGTGTTTACCCCCCCTCTGGCCTCGTTAATCTTAATCTCAATTTTTAATCGTCCTAGTTTTCCTTTGCGAGGAGCGTGCAGATAATCATTCTATCTTCCGCACGAGCATAATTCTAGAAGATGATGCGCTATTTGTTCGAAAGAAGTCTTTGCTCGTATCGCGTTTGTAGCGATTGAATCGGAGCTCCGCTATGACTTCTCAAACCGATATTCACGATCGGAGCGCGGGAAGGACCTTTGTCAAAGTTCTAAAGGGCGCTCTTACAGCTTTAAGTACTGCTCGGTTGATGCCGTTGATCGCATTGATGCTCCTTAGTTCGGACCGAAACACAATATATGCCGACTTGGACAGATGGGCGCATGTTTATCATTTTGAGCGGCCGCGAAATTTAACAGACCGGATATTGATGTTTGCTCATTTGATGACTTGGCTGCCAGAATATCGCAATGTTTTTTATCTTCGAGCCGGGCTACCGGGCAGGTTACTTTCAATCTTTTGCCGTCCACTGTCGTCGTTACACCTCGGTAACACGAGCATTGGACCTGGGCTCTTCATAATGCATGGCGACGGCACATTTGTTTCGGCGACCAAAATTGGCGAGAATTGTTGGATAAACCAGCAGGTTACCATCGGCTATACCAACGAAACCGACATCCCGAGCATCGGTAACAATGTCAGGATACTCGCTGGCGCGAAGGTCCTCGGCAGGGTGAGCATCGGAGATAATGTGACAATCGGCGCGAATACAGTTGTGATCGAGGACGTTCCTTCTAATGCGACTGTGATGGGCGTACCCGCGAAGGTCGTTTGGATTAAGAAGCCTTCACCGCGCGATGGTGAATTAGATTGTAGAGTGGAATGCGACAGCCGAGAGCTACGGTAGCCTGCTTCCAGATCCCGTTCGAGAATGTTCTCGTGTACTCGTGTTCTTGGGGCCAACGGCCCCTCGAAACTCGATTATGGGGGACGTCAAGAAATCAAAAGGGCGTTTCGCCGCCGGCGCTCAGCGCCCAATACGTTCACCTGCATCGCCGCATGACCTTGAAGCCAGACTAAGGTCAAATCCTCAGATCGGCCGCCAAACTGCGCAAGGCGGCGCCAAGGCGGCGCCGGAGGGATACGCAACTACGTAAGCGCTGTCGCGGTTCGAGTTACGTCGCGCTTGCACGCCGAGCAGTCGAGCTTGACAACATGATGCGAGGGTTCTTCGCCTTCTTCACGATCACGAAATGTAGGCTGCGAGCCTAAGAACATCGGTAGCCGCGAGCCCGGCCAGCGCGACTAGGAAGGTCAACGCCGCTATGTTCGCGCGCATTTGATACTCGAAATCATCGGGGTCGTCTTTTTGTGAATCCAAATCGTTTCGCGAACGATCGCTCAACTCGTATCGCGAAAGGTCTAGCAGCTCACAAATGTTACTGGTGGAAGCATTCAGCGCGCGTTTCTCAGCCAGCGCCGTCGCATCACTTGGTCGGAATCTAACGACGGTCATTTCGAAACTCTCGTTTGTTTTGCGGCGTGTTGTTCAAGGTCGTACCGCTCTTCCCCAAGCGTCGCGCCGTCTTTTCGAGGTAAGTTAGTAAATCATGATGCCAAATCACATTAGCGCGAATAAATTGAGAGTTGCCGTGAACCGCTGTCGCTAATCCCAGCGGCTTTGCGTTACAGCGATTCAGGTTCCCAATCCGCTTTCTTCAACCGCCGCTCTTCACTCGCCAGAAACAGGCCGTGTTTTTTTAAATATGCAGCCTGTGACTCAAATATCGGCGGGTTGAAGCCCGTTCCTCTCAATTTTCCCCGGATATGTCCGTTTCACTAAACGCCGCGATCGAGCAATACTCAATTCCGACACCGCCGCAAACGGACATCAATTCTACTCCCGTGTTCGCCCTGCAACACTGGTCGATCTTCATCACTCCAAATTCAATTTTCGATGCAGATCAATCGATAAACGCCGGCTTCGCTGTTAACTCGTGGAGTGCGAACCTTCTCAATAGCGTCGACGTCTTGACCAACCAGCCGCTCAATAATATTTTCGGCGGCGTTAGCGTCGACGTAGCGCTTAGCGACATAGACGCTGAAATTTTACGGCTCGGTTTCAACTTCACGCTTCTCGGTAAAATTGCTTTTGCCAAAAGGTTTGTTGGTGGTTTCTGACGCACGCGATTGCACTCGCGCAGCTTTGATGCGGGGGTCGTGTCGCCCAAGAGCCGAGACGGCCACCGCCCGGGGTGTGTGGGCGCGCTTTCTTGATTAGCTTTTTTCAATTTGATCTTTCGCGTACGTTTAGGCTTGCGTTTTTGCTCCGCTCTTTGGCTACTCAAAGACCATCGCATCGAAGTGCCTCTTTCGTAAATTTAGGACACCGATAACCTCGGACCAGGGCGCGCCTCTACTGAAATGCTGATAACGCCACCCGGCCAGCCTAGAGGGACGACTTCTAAAATCAAAAGGGCCACTGCGATAAGCGGGGGATGGAAGCGGGGCCGGCGCGCCCAACTCACGGTAGGCCCGAAAGGGGACCACAACTGTGACAAAAGGGGTCAGGCGTAAATCAAACCGGCGAGGAGGGGTGCGCCGTTCCGAGAACGCCCCGCGAACATCGTCCGGGGCTTTTCCGGGACTTTTGGGTCTCAACTATGCTTTTCGTGTCCCTTATGTTCACAATTGCCGTTTCTGCACCTTGCGCGGTGCGGCGGATTTCCCTAATCAATCAACGTCGTTAGACAGTCGGAGCGTGGCGCAGCCCGGTTAGCGCACTAGTCTGGGAGACTAGGGGTCGGAGGTTCAAATCCTCTCGCTCCGACCAATAAAAGCCCTGCAATTGCGGGGCTTTTTTCGTTCCACGGTATCGCTTTCCGCTTGGGCGGCGTTGTGCTTTCCGGGAAGGCGCGCCCCGGCTATGGAGTATCAGGATGTTGCTTTTCGTAAGCTGCGACGATCAGCTCAGATTGAGCGATCTGGGCTTTGAGGTGGTCGATCTCTGATTGGGTCTCGGAGAAGGCCTCACCCCCGGCCGTATTGCCTGCCTCTAGCTGTTCAAGAAGGGCGCGGTCTTTCGCGATCTGGCCTTTGTGCCACCCGATCTCGCCATCGTCGGTCATAAACGGCTCCTGCTGGTCTACAAGGTCACAGTTCGAACCATTTACCGGTTCGGTCGTTCCCCTCTCATGTGGAGCGGCTGGGGTGTGCATGTGAATAGGGTAACCTTGGCGGGCGACAAATCGTCCCAAACGTACTACGCCCATGTTTCGGATCGGGCAGGCGCAGTAGAGGCCGTAAGAAAGCACATCGGTGCGGCGTCTAGCGAGATGATTGAGGCTCGAAAGCCTATGCAATCAACGGTATTCGCTGCGATGAACATCGGCATCGGTGAAGTTGGTCATTAGGCGTAAGGCCCAGTAATTGACCGCACTGCCGCGCGTGGACGCCATCGTCGAGCCCATCCGTCCCAAGGCCATGCGAGCGATCCTGACGATCGATGAAGGAGCGCGAAGTGTGGATACGAGCGTCTTGGGTGAGGTGAAGGCGCGACAGAACCGCTGCCCCACGACGCACCCAAGGCCGTTGCGCGTGCGGCGGACAAGGAAGATCGGGCGGCAGCGTAAGGCCTTGCGCAAGCCCTCCGTTGTGCCCCCGGCGAAATTAGGACATACTTATTGTCCTTTAAAACCTGCCATAATTTCCGAAGTTTAAGTTCTTAGACTTTACCGCAATTGATTCGACCTTTGTATTTTGTAGTCGGAGCGACCCCATGCGAGTCGCGGTGATAGTTGTGTCGATGTTGATGGTGACCACACCATCGAAAGCTTCCAGCTCTTGCATGAGCAAGACTGAAGCGCGACAGCATTTTGGTTCGGTGCATATTTACTGGCATGGCGCGGGCCATTGCTGGGACGCAACGTCGGTGGCCGGCCGACGTCAGATCATCGTCCATAAAGTTGCGCGAAAGGTTGATCGGTCCAATTGGCGAGACTCGATGTCGAAGATGATGGCTGAAGGCGAGCCCGTGCAGACGGCTATGCAGACGCCTCTCGTGCAGACGCCTATACAGACGTCATGGGCAGATCGCTGGGTAGATCGCTGGGTGGAGATCGAGCCGACAACTCCTCCCCTTGCCGAGCGCTGGGTCGATATCGATCAGGTTACCCCGCCGCTTGTCAGCGAGCCCAACCCCGTGCCACGGGGCGTGGTTTTGATGTGGGTGCTTGTCGTCATCGCGCTGACGCTTGGCGTGGTCGAAATTCTGTTCCGCGTTGCCCTCGGTGCCGGCGAGAAAGATCAGGCAGTCGCGTGAGTGCCAGGGGGTAGGGCGCTTTCGAGCTCGCGGGCGTTAGAATGGGATGCCAGAGAGCGACTTCGAAGCCGAGATTTTGGAAAATGAGGTGGTGATCCCGGATCGTCCCTCATTGGCATGATGCGGGGGGCTTCTGGCGCTATCGCGCGGAACATCCCGCGATAGAACGGGTTGGCTTACGGGCTGTCTCTGGCGGTGATGCAAAGGCGGCGCCCAGCGCGGTCCCGTCCACCACCCATTGGTGCAGCGGGGCCGCGTTTCCTCAGCACCAATGCCGCATTGCTGGACATTAATTCAGAGGTGATCCCTGTCCAGTTCCGGCCGCCAGCGGGCCTGCTCGGGCTGCGGCCGTGGCAATCGGGCGGAGGTGGGCTCGATAGCCGATCCCGGGCTGAAGGCCGGGGCTGACAAGAATCGGCTGCCGCAGTAGGAATGCGGCGTGATCCGCTTTCGGTCCATGATTGCCCCAATCAGGATGACGCCCCGACCGAAATGATTGCGCAGGCAGGGCGTGGCAGGCAGGTCATGGAAGAGAAGCGGGTTGCCCCTCGGCATCGCGTGCTGAAGGCTGGAACCATTGAGTTCGGAGGCGGCGCAATCGACTGTACCGTCCGCAACGTCTCGCACGTCGGCGCGGCGCTTGAGGTCACAAGCCCGGTCGGTATTCCGGAGAAATTCACCTTGGTAATACCGAGCGACGGCCTGCACTGCGGCTGCCGCGTTATCTATCGCAGGGAACGGCGGATAGGGGTGAAGTTCGATTGAACCTTCGTCGGCGGTACTCCGAACGGAGCCTCGATTATTTCGGCGGCTGTAGCTCGCCCTGTAGCCAGCCGGAAGCGGCGCCGGTGGTAAAGGGATCAGACCGGTCACATTCCTCGCAGCGGTATGATCGCGAGCCTTTGCTGCCGGGGGTGAGGGCAAGCCTCATCGGCGATCCGCACGTCGGGCACGTTTTACGGGATGCCAGGTCAGTGTCCGCCATACCTCATTTTGAAACTGCGCGTCTCGGAAGTCCATTCCAAAGGAAGCTGCTGCCGGAGCAAATTTTTGCGAGGTGAGGAGAGGCACTATTGCTGACCGGTCTTCGTCCGGATGACCCTACGCATGGGCACAAGCTCACCGCCGTGTGAACTCGATCATGCACGCGGGCGGCGCGTATCGGTCCTGCCGGTGCGACCGGCTTTCAGCGCCGCCTCAAGCTTCCAGATCAGCGCATCGCCTGGGTCGCGCGCCACCCGATTTCAGCGATGGCGCTACTTCAGCAATCGCAGAAGGCTCCGGCCGGCCTTTGTCGATAGCTCCTTCGCATCCAACGTGCTGTCGCTATCGGAATTTGCTGCATTAAAGCGCTGCTCGACCACGGCCAGATATTCATCCTTGGTCAGCGTGCCATCGTGATCGGGATCGGCATCTGCGAACTCTTTCGCACTCAACCTGCCCGCGAGTTCGCGCTTGTCGAGTGTGCCGTCGTGATCGCGGTCCAGTTTGTCGAACAATGCGGAGGCCGCTTTTTTGGCTTCTGCAAGATCGACAGTGCCATCATTGTCCGTATCCAGCATTCGGATTGCACTGGAGTGGCTCGATTTTCCGAACGCTGGAAGGGTACCACCAATCAAAGTTGCGGCGGTCAGGGTGCGTAGAACGCTTCGTCGCGATATCATCGAATGATCCTCCGAATTCGTTTCACCTATCCACAACCTTGCCTTGGGCAAGGTTTACGCTAGCCATAAGGATGTGCATCATTCGACGCAAGTAAAGCCGAATCTCCGGGGGTGGTCCGACTGCTTGCGAGCGAGAACCGCGCGGAGAATGGAACCAAATCGGGGCATTTGACGTTTTTAAGCTCGTTCCATGGGGATATGCGTGATGTTGATGCGAGGGATCGCGGCGTTGGTCATGCTTCTAACCTTGACCGAAATCACCTCTGCCGCAGAACGTTCTGGCATCTTGCATCGGGTATCCTGCACCGTCGTTAGATTCTACGTCGCCAGGTATTCGGTTTCAGCCGCCGAGACATGGGCGCGTGGCCATGGCGCCACAGACGCTGAGATCGATGCTGCCCGGCATTGCCTCAAAGATCAGCCCGCGCGAACGGCGCAGGCTGATCATCAAACCGCGGCGCAGTGACTTCCTGTTGGCATCGCGGCGCGGCCGATGGTATGTAGGTCCATCGCAGGGAGCATACGCATGAGAGTTTTTCGCGCTGTAGCGATCATCGCGTTACTGACCGTGCCGGCTTACGCCCAGGATCACGTGCAGAGATACGGTGAACAGGACAAGATCAAGTCGCTGCAACAGCTGCAGGACGACAAGGATGCCGATAGCGCCTACAAGCGTTCGCTCGGCAACATTCCCGACAAGGGCCCCACCGATCCCTGGGGTAACGCGCGCAGCGCAGATGCGCCCAAGACGGTGGCAAAGCCTGCCGCCAAGAATGCTCCGGCGAAGCCGACCAAAACCGGCAGCAACGCCAATTAAATCACGATCAATCTGGCTGTCCTGAATACTCCGGCGGCGCGCGCAGCCGTTGTGACGCCGCGTCGCGTGAAGAGCACCTTATCACTTTGATCAGCCGAGCCCTTCGTCAGGACTCGGCTCGGTATCCCTTGAATGCGATGCGCGCGGGGTGCGCGCATTGCGTCGGTTCAGACTTCGCGCGTATCGAACAAGATCATATCGGCGCCACCGGTCGCGAACTTCTGCACGTCTGCGGCCGCGGCTTTTCCCTCGGCGCTACCGAACCCGGCCTGTACCGCCGCGAGATTGTCGAAATAAAGCGTTGCGATCAGATGAAAACCGGAAGGCCCGGCCGGCGTGGCGACCGGCCCCCGGCTGACTTCATATTTCCTGAGGCCGGGTATCTTCTTCGCGATCGGAACGTGCGTCTCGAAATAATACTTGTCGAAGGCAGCAGTATCTTTTGGTGTCTTGTACATCACTACGACGTGGGCCATGGCATCCTCCTTACTGTTTCTCAATCGGACAGTTGTACCCAAGCTTTCAGTTGGCCGCGATCTTTGTCAAGCGGCGATCGTCGCACGCACAGCCCACCAGCCGGTTCCGTGCGCCCATCTTCAGCTCCCGGCCATTACGAACACACCAATGTTGCGGCAACAACATAAGAGTCGAACCCCGCGATTGTCTGACGGTGCGGACTCAGACTGTCATCTCAATCGATTGTTGGCGTTCGCGCTCCCTCATCTTTCGTCGTAACAAAACAAGTCGCTCACGCGTGCTGCGCCGCCGCAAACAGATTGGGGCTTGCTAGGCTGAATCGACATTCAGCGTGTCCAGACCATAGCACTTGCGAGATGGATGAAGGCGAGGAAGTGAACCGCTCTGCGGTCGTAGCGGGTTGCGACGCGGCGGAAGTGCTTGAGCTTGTTGAAGCAGCGTTCGATGCGATTTCGCAGTCGATAGAGTGCCGGATCGTAGCTGTGGGGATGCTTGCGCGTAGGGTTTGGCGGGATCACCGCTGCGGCGCCGGTCGCTTCGATAGCCTCGCGCAAGGCGCGACTGTCATAGGCGCGATCGGCAATGACGTATTGGCCAGCGGAGCCTTTGATGAGAGCCTCGGCCTGCGTAACGTCACCGCTCTGGCCAGGCGTGAGGATAAAGCGCAGCGGCCGGCCAAGCGCATCGGCGAGCATGTGGATTTTGGTGGTCAATCCTCCTCGGGAACGCCCCAAAGCCTGGTTTTGGTCCCCCCTTTTCCGGTCGCGGCCTGCTGGTGGGCACGAACCAGGGTGGTATCGAGCATCAGATATTCGTTCTTGTGATCTTTGATGAGAGCCTCGAACATGCGCTCCCACACGCCATTCTTTGCCCAACGGGCGAAGCGCGTGTGCACGCTTTTCCACTTGCCATATCGAGGTGGCAGGTCGTGCCAATGCGCGCCGGAGCGCAAGACCCACAGAACAGCATTGACGAATAGGCGGTTGTCGGCACCGGTTCGACCAGGATCGCCGGCCTTGCCGGGCAAAAGCTCTGCGATCAGCCGCCACTGTGCCTCGGTAAGTTCATATCGCTTGACCATGCCTTATGCTCCGAATCAATTGATCCGGAACACAAGGAATCATCGCTAATCCGAACTGTGAATCCTGAATGTAGATTGGTCCTAGGCCGCTGTTTCTGAGAATTATGGAGATTGTGGGTCAGGCAGATGTGACGCCAATAGAGAAGTATCGAGAAGCCCCGTGGCCCGGTTCTCGCGCCGGCCGGAATCTCCTGCACATTGCGACAGAAAGGTCAGCGATCCCCATGAAGGATTTTGCCGGAAAGATTGCGGTTATCACCGGAGGCGGCACGGGCATGGGCCGCGAACTGGCGCGCCAACTCGTCGCCGAAGGCTGCAATGTGGCGATGTGCGATGTCTCGGCTGACGCGATGGCGGAGACCAAGCGCCTTTGCGAGGTCGAGAAACTGCCGCAGGGCTTGCGCGTCACCACGCATGTCGCCGATGTGTCGATCGAAGATCAGCTCAAGCGCTTTCGTGACGAACTCGCCGAGCAGCAGGCGACCGACAAGATCCATCTGCTGTTCAACAACGCCGGCATCGGCGGTGGCGGCAGCCTGTTCACCAATACGCGTGAACAGTGGGAGCGGACGTTCAACATTTGCTGGGGCGGGGTTTACCTCGGTGTCCGCACTTTCCTGCCGATGCTGCTGAAATCAGATGAAGGCCACATCATCAACACCTCGAGCGTCAACGGTTTCTGGGCATCCGTCGGAATGGGGGTGTCGCACACCGCCTATAGCGCTGCCAAATTCGCGGTGAAGGGATTCACCGAGGCGCTGATTAACGATCTCAGGCTGAACGCACCGCATATTAAATGCTCCGTGGTGATGCCCGGTCATATCGGCACCTCGATCGTGTCCAATTCCCGAAAAGTGCAGAGCGGCACCGAATCCGACCGGCTCAATCCGAACGAGATATTACAGGCGCGTCAGCGGCTGCAGGGCATGGGCACCAACACATCGGCGATGTCGGACGAGGATATCCAGAATATCGCGCTCGATCGCGCGCGAACTTTTCGTGATGAGGCTCCGATGACGGCCGCGGCTGCGGCCAAGGTCATCCTGGACGGCGTCAAAGCCGGACGCTGGCGCATTCTGGTCGGCGATGATGCCCATCTGCTCGATGAACGCGTACGGCAGGCGCCGGAACGCGCCTACGACGCCGAATTTTTCCAGAGTTTCGCGGCCGAGGTCGGCTGGCGGCTGGGCTGACCTGCCGTCATTTGGGATATTGAACGGCGTCGATCTGGTTCGGAGGACCGAAGGCCGGCCTCACCTTCGCGCGACGCGCAGGTGAGAGTTCGGTTTGTAAGCAAGCCGGGTGTGACCCGCGCAATAGGGCAGGCCTTCGACCGGCGTGTTGCCGCAGAAACAGAAATCCTCGGCGCCGGGCGTGTTGATCGGCCAGCGGCATTTCTCCGCGCTTAACTCGAGCAACGAGCAGCGATGCCCGTCCTGGATCGGCTCTTCGGCGACGCGTTGCGGCTCGGCGTATAACGCGCGCAACATCTGATATTGGAGTCTCGGCGCCGTTTTCGGACGGCGTCCCTTCTCGCCATTTTTTCGAGGTGGGCGTCGTTCATCGCCGCTTCCTTCGCGCCTCAGGTTGAGACGGGAAAGCTTGCCAATGACGGCGTTGCGGCTGACGCCGATATCGGCGGCGATTTCGCGGCAGGATAGGCCCGCCTCGAAGCGGCTTTTCAGAAGTTCGATGCGTTCGTCGGTCCAGGTAGGCTCATTGGCGTGCATGTTGGTGGTCCCAGGCTGCGGGTGATCGTTCCAAATCCTGTGACCGCAGCGTCGACCGAACTGCCCGGCATCCGTTCTTATGGCGTCTTGCCATTGTCGCGGATTGAAAGCAGCCCATCCTTGATCGCGAGCCGAATACCTTCCTCCACCAGTGTCCTCGCTACGCCGGGAACGCTGGTGCCGTGGGTGCCCTGTTTCACCAGTTTTTCGAGATAGGCGATGGTGGAGAGCGCCAACGTGATCGGAACGCGGTCGGTTTCGGCTTTTTCTGTGGCCATGCAAAAAGCTAGCCTCTAAAGGGTGTACTTAAAAGTAACTATTTAGACTCTATTTAGGTGTCTGTGGGAGTCAATAACGATTCGCGGTTCGCGATGCCGGCCATTGGAATCATTGGTAAAAACCGCGACGGCGATACCGTTCGCGGAGGTTGAGACGAAGCGGGGCCGATGAGGCGCAGCCTCTCGCGTGGCTGTCCCACAGGACTTGGCCACGTATCGCCGACGGCGATTTCCGAAAAAGCGTATCCTCAGATGCGCGGTGGCACAGCCAGGAACGACGCTGGCGCGTCACCCATGGACGACGGACTTCGCGATCATGCAGTGAATGCCCTTGGAGCCGTTCACGGTCTGGGTCACGCGCAGGTCCGCGGCCAGGCTGCACAGGGTGTAGGCGTCCTCGCGCGACAAATTGCGCTTTTCGCCAAGCAACACGATCATGTCGCGGAGCGCCCGCACCACACATTGGTCGAGGTCGGGATCCATCGCCATCGTCATGTAATGCGTCGGTGTCTCGGCGCGGGGGCAGCCGAACCGCAAATCCTTGCGCAGCGTGAACTTGAAACGTCCTCTCAATGCGGTCTCGATCGCGGTGACGCAGACTTCACCGTCGCCCTGGACGCCGTGGCCGTCGCCGCAGGAAAACAGGGCGCCCGGCACGAACACTGGCAGATAGAGTTTGGCGCCCGGCCTTAATTCCTTGTTGTCGAGATTGCCGCCCATGGCGCGCGGGATCAGCGAGGAGATGCGGCCCCAGGCCGGCGGCGGCGCCACGCCCATCACGCCGAAGAACGGCGCCAGCGGCAGATCCAACCCCCACGGCAGACGGCCGACCATCCGTTTCTGGTCGAGCGGAATGTTGAGGAGCCGGGTCTCGTGGAAGTCGTCGGGCAGGGTGCCCGTCAGCGGACGGATCACGTTCCAGCCCCAGTCCTGCCGTAGCGCGATATCGAGGATGTCGATCTCCAGCACATCGCCGGGTTCGGCTTCTTCAATCGCAATCGGGCCGGTCAGGATGTGACCGGGCACCATTCGCTCATTTTTCGCGTGGACCTCGGCAAGTTCGGGCGGCACATGAAAGCGGGCGGGGTCCGGCACCACGTCCGGACCGCCGCTAAGGGTATCGACAGTCACCTCATCGCCGCTTGCGATAGTCAGGACCGGTTTCAGCCTGGCCTCGAAGAAACCCCAGTGACAGGTCTCGGGACTGGAATGCAGGTGATGATGCGTCATGAGGATTTCTCGAGTGGTTTGCTACAACTCTATTCGCCGTTGCCGGGTTTGACTTGGCAATTCGGCGTGTTCTGAACCACGCCCTTCTGAAGTGGGATGGATACGCAGGTCAAGCCCGCGTATGACACCAAGCGCGAATCTCGGCCGAGGTCGATATCCAGGGGACAATTCCATTGTTTTTCGTACTCTCCAAGACCGTGGGCATCATGCTGTTGCCGACCAATTTCCTGCTCGGAGCAGCTCTGGTTGGCGTGATTTTGCTCGCCACGCGATTTGCTTCGCTGGGCCGCAAGCTCATGATGGCTTCAATCGTTGTGCTCGCGATTGCCGGGTTTTCACCGCTTGGAAATTGGTTGCTCTATCCGCTGGAGACTCGATTCCCGCCATGGGATGCCGCGCACGGTGCGCCAGACGGCATTATCATCCTCGGGGGATCGGTCGATGCCGATCTTTCGGCGGCGCATGATACAGCCGTGGTCCGAACCGCGGCCGATCGCATGATCGCTGCGGCCGCACTTGCCCGTCAGTATCCGAACGCCCGCATCATCTTCTCCGGCGGCAGCGGAAATTTGATATCGAACGACGCCAAGGAAGCCGACTATGCTGCCGAGGTGTTTGAAAGTCTCGGTATTCCCAAAGCGCGGCTGATGATGGAGCGGCGCTCGCGCAACACCCAGGAAAACGCCGAGTTCTCCAAAGCAATGGCGGCGCCGAAAAGCGGCGAGCGATGGCTGCTGGTGACGTCGGCGTATCACATGCCACGGTCGGTTGGCCTGTTTCGAAAAGCCGGTTTTGCGGTCGAACCATATCCGGTGGACTGGCGGGTCGGCGGGCGCGCCGATCTCGTTACCTTTTCGAGCATTGCAGACGAGGGGCTCGGACGAACAGACACCGGGCTGCGCGAATGGATCGGACTCGCGGCCTATTGGATCACGGGCAAGATCGACAACGTGTTCCCAGGGCCAGCCTAGAGCCGAGGCTTTAGGCTTTGTTTTGACGCGTTTTCCCCGCGTGAACCGGCCCCCACACTTTGCCTGAAAGCGCTGTGGATGTAGTTGTCGCAACCCCCGGGCAATCGGGTTAGGATTGGGATAACGGGCGTGCGTGCCGGGCCGCGCCAATTTGGGAGTTACGCCATGCAGCAGCAAACGCCGCCGGAACAATTGGATTTGGCCAGCATGGTGGCCGATCTGAACAGCCTGCTTCGTCTGAAGACCACCGTGATCGGCATGAAGATGTTCGCGCACGTCGAGGACATGCTGGCGATCCCGAAGATCCGCCGCCCGACCGCCATCCATACCACCGACCAGATCGTCAGCATGGCCTCGCGGCTGGGCTGGACGGTCGGAATCACCGCGGACGACCTGGTCGGTGCGCAATGCCGTGCCGTGATCGGGCTTGGCCCGCAGGACGAGAAATGGCTCGCCGGCCAGTCCTATGTCGGCGTCTGGCATGGGACGGCGGAGGACGCGCGCAAACGCCAGGAAGCGCTGGACGTGGTGCCCTTCGGTCAATACCAGGCGCTGGCCGTGAGCCCGCTCTCCAGCGGAAGGCTTGATCCGCCGGACATTTGTCTAGTCTATGCGACACCCGGCCAGATGATCATCCTGATCAACGGTCTGCAATATACCGGCTACAAGAAGTTCGAATGGGGCGTGGTCGGGGAGACCGCGTGTGCCGATTCATGGGGGCGGGCGCTCAAGACCGGCGAACCCAGCCTGTCGCTGCCGTGCTTTGCGGAGCGGCGCTATGGGGGCGTGCCGGATGAAGAGATGCTGATGGCGCTGTCGCCTTCGCATCTGGCCAAGGCGATATCAGGCATGAAGGCGCTGGCCAGGAACGGTCTGCGCTATCCAATCGCGCCTTACGGGATTCAAAGCGACGTGCGCGCAGGCATGGGCGTGTCCTACGCCAAAAAGTAGTTGTCTGCGGCAACGAACACCTCACCTCAAGGAAATTGAATATGTCTTCGTCGAAGTTCGACATCATTGTCTATGGCGCCACCGGCTTTACCGGCCAGCTCGTCGCGGAATATCTGGCTGAGCATTATCGGGACGATCGCAATCTGAAATGGGCGATGGCCGGACGCAGCCTCGACAAGCTTGTTTCCGTCCGCGACGCGATCGGTGCGCCGGCCGACATTGCCTTGATCGTCGCCGACGCCGGCAATCCCGCATCGCTGAAAGCGATGGTCGAGCAGACCAAGTCGGTACTGAGCACCGTCGGGCCTTATCAGCTCTATGGCTCCGATCTGGTGGCGGCCTGCGCCGCATCAGGGACTGATTACCTCGATCTCTGCGGCGAGCCGGTCTGGATGCGCCAGATGATCGATGCACATGAGGCGGCGGCGAAAGCGAGCGGCGCCCGCATCGTCTTCTCCTGTGGCTTCGATTCGGTGCCGTTCGAACTCGGCGCGTTCTTCGTGCAGGAAGAGGCCAAACGCATGTTCGGCGCGCCGGCTGTACGCGTCAAGGGCCGCGTGCGCGACATGCGCGGTACGCTCTCCGGCGGCACTGCGGCGAGCGCCAAGGCCACCTTTGATGCGGTCGCCAAGGATCTCAGCCTCGTGGCCATTCTCAACGATCCCTTTGCGCTGACGCCTGGGTTTACCGGTGCAAAACAGCCGCGAGGCAACAAGCCTGCTTATGACGAAGACCTGCAGTCATGGGCAGCGCCGTTCATGATGGCGTTGATCAACACGCGCAATGTCCATCGTTCCAATATGCTGATGGGATTCCCTTATGGCAGGGAGTTCATCTACGACGAGATGGCGCTCACCGGCCCCGGCGAGAAGGGCGAAGCCAACGCCAAGCGCGTGGTGGCCGCGAACAACGAAAAAACCGGCCCTAACGCGCGCAAGCCAGGCGAGGGCCCGTCGAAGGAGGAGCGCGAGAACGGCCTCTATGATCTCCTGTATGTCGCGATCGCACCCGATGGCCGACAGGTCCGCGCGTCAGTGAAGGGCGATCGCGATCCCGGCTATGGTTCGACCTCGAAGATGATCTCGGAATGCGCGATCTGCCTGTTGCGCGACACGCCGGACGTTCCAGCCGGTTTCTGGACGCCGGGCGCGGCTATGCAGCACAAACTGATCAAGCGCCTCGTCGATCACGCCGGGCTGACGTTTGGGGTCGAGAAGTAATCCCCGCTACGCCGCGCGAGGATCGTAGGCGTACATGAAATCCATGCCCTTGGCTGTGACCGGCAGCAGCAATTCAGTATGTGATTGTGGATCCAGGCGCCGGTGGCGCTGAACTCGCGCTTGCTGTTGCCGTTGCGGCGGGCAGTGCCACGATTTTCTCGTGCTCGAAATTCTGGAAGGTCAGGCCAAGTTCCTGTCCGTCCAGCATCAACTGGCCGAGCCGCATTGCGTCCTCTAGCGCCACCGAGACGCGCTGGCCTGCGTGCGGACTGGTGGCCGGCTTCGTGCGCCGCGAGCGCGATGACAATGACCGTCGCAAAGTGTTTATCGCGCTCATTCCAGAGAACATTGCCAAGGTCGGCAAATGCTATGAGCCGGTGCAGCAGGCGATGCTCAAGCTATAGAGCGCTTATTCGGATACGGAACTGCGGCTGCTGCTCCGTTTCGCCGACGAGGGCTACAAGGCCATGCTGGCGGCAACCGAACAGCTCAAGGCGATGATTGAAAAGCAAAGAATAAGGACAAGGCGCTTAAGAAGCCGGCGCGGGCCCTGCGCTGACCGCCGGATCAGACGGGGTCTTGTACCGTTGCGCGGCGACGAACATCCCCCACATCGCCCCCAGCATCATCCAGAAGTGCCGCCAGTGGTCGGTATCGATGATGAAGCTTTCGCCGACGGTGCCGAGGAACGCCGCGAAGATCGCAAGATAGGTGCGTTGCCAGGGCACCCGGACAAAGATGTACCGGAAGCCCGTGATGACCGTGCTGAACACCAGCGCTGGATAGCAGATACCGGAGATCCACCCCCCCGACATGAAAGCGTTCAGGTAAGAGTTGTGGGTGTCCTCGGGGAAATAATTGTGGAACTGCAGCGGCCCAATGCCGAACGGCAGATCGAGCGCCATCTGCGCGCCAAGGATGTGCCGCCCGAACCGGCCGAAGCGGCCTTCGTCATAGCTCTGGTCGAAGCTTGCGCGCTGCCTGAACATTTCGTCGATGGAGCTGAACGACAGCAGCACGGCAAGCAGAACCGCCACGACCAGCACAGCGACAGCAGCTATCACGACGATGCGCGAACGTTGCGTTTGCGACGGGCTGGTCACGATCATCAGCGCCAGCATGAAGGCTGAGGTCAAGATAAGCCCACCCCATGCCGCACGCGAAAACGCCAGCAGGATTGCCAGCGCCATGATTCCGAGCGCGATCGTGTTGCGGAACGATTTTCCGAAGCGGTCGGAGACGACGCTTTGCAGCGCGAATAGAGCGGGCAGGATCAGGAACGCACCCAGCACGTTTGGATCCTTGAAGGTGCCGCGCGCGCGATCATACAGCGTCAGCAGGTCATGTCCGCCGGGGACGAGATTGAAATATCCGGCGATAGCTGCCATGGATGCGACGATGGCGCCGGCGACCACACCGCGGCGGAGCATGTCGAGGCGAACGGCGGTATCTTCGGATACGACCATCGCGAAGAACATTACCGTAAACGCCATATACCAGGAGGTCGCGATCCAGTTGGCGACGGTGGACTCTTCCATGAAGGGAATGGCGCCGATCATGTATCCGACATTGAGCAGGAACAGCAGCAACAACAGCGGCATGAAAACCAGCCGCAGCCGCAACCCCGTCGCAGCGAAAACGACGATCGAGACCAGCGTCGTCAGTTCGTAAGGGCTGGGTTCGATGAAGACGATCGCGCCGGACGCTCCGACCAGCCACACCAGCGCACGCTGCAAGGCAAGGATGCCCGGCGCAGCCGTCACCGATGGAAGTGAGCTATCGGCTGTCGCCGCATACGTCATCACATACTCGCAACACTACGCAACTTGTACACAACGCCTGACCGAACCGTCCCGGAAGGTGCTTGATAACGTCAGTACGCGTTCTCGTTCTTGGTCATCAGCGCCAGCGGCGTCTTGAGAAGAATGTAGAGATCGAACAGCACCGACCAGTTCTCGATGTAGTAGAGATCGAACTCGACGCGCTTCTGGATCTTCTCTTCATTGTCGATCTCGCCGCGCCAGCCGTTGATCTGCGCCCAGCCGGTGATGCCCGGCTTGACGCGGTGGCGGGCGAAATAGCCGTCGACCGCCTCATCGAACAGCTGGCTCTGTACCTTGCCTTGCACGGCGTGGGGGCGCGGACCGACCAGCGAGAGATTGCTCTTGAACACGACGTTGAAGAGTTGCGGCAGCTCGTCGAGGCTGGTCTTGCGGATGAAGCGGCCGACGCGGGTAACGCGGCTGTCGTTCTTGGTCACGACTTTCGAGGCCAGCGGATCGGCCTGGTCATGGTAGAGCGAGCGAAACTTGTAAACGTCGATGCGCTCGTTGTTGAAGCCGAACCGCTTCTGGCGGAACAGCACCGGACCCGGACTGTCGAGTTTGACCGCGAGCGCGACCAGCGCCATGACCGGCGAGGCCAGCAGCAGCACGATGGAGCCGACGATGTGATCGAACAGCCATTTCATCACCAGATCCCAGTCGGTGATCGGAGCTTCGAACACATCGAGGGTCGGTACCTTGCCGAGATAGGAGTAGGCGCGGGGACGAAAGCGCAGCTTGTTGGTGTGAGCGGAAAGCCGGATGTCGACCGGCAGCACCCACAGCTTCTTGAGCATGTCGAGAATCCGCGTCTCCGCCGAAATCGGCAGTGCGAACAACACGAGATCGACGCGGGTGCGGCGGGCGAATTCGACGATGTCGTCGACCTTGCCGAGTTTCTGGGCGCCTGCGCAGGTATCGAGCGCGCGGCTGTCGTTGCGGTCATCGAACACGCCGAGGATATCGATGTCGGAATCGTCCTGAACCCTGAGCGCCTCGACCAGCTTTTCGCCATTTTCATCGGAGCCAACGATGATGGTGCGGCGGTCGAGCCGGCCTTGGCGTGCCCAGCTACGGATCAGTGCGCGCAGGAAAAGGCGATCGGCGATCAGTGCCGCCAAACCGACAAAGAAATAGGCCGAGAGCCAGAGCCGAGATACCTCGCCGTCGAGCTTCGCAAAGAACGATGCGCCAATGAACAGCAGGAACACGAACGTCCAGGATGAAATCATTCGTGTCATCTGCCGGAGCTGACCGCGAAACACCTGCACTTGATAGATGTCGGAAGCCTGAAAGCAGACCACGGCGGTCGCGCTCATGCCAAAAATGGCCGCCACATAGGTCCAGTGAAAGCCGGCGAGAGGCGTCACATACCCGAGATAGAGCGCGACACCGATAATGCTCAGCAATCCAAAATCAGTCAGACGAACCACGCCCGCGATCACGATCGGCGAATAGGCCCGGCGCACCTTCTGGTTGGTGACGGCAATCGCCGCTTGCGAAAGCCGGCGTCGCCGTTCGACGCGGGGTTGATCTGCCGTTGCGGCAGCCGCCGCTGTCGCGGCATTTAACATCGAGCGGGCGTTGATCGGTTCCATTGCCACTGTCGCTTCAGCCGGTTCTTGCACGCGCATCTAGGAATGCGCGCGGGAGGGCGTAACGCCCCGCCTGTCGGCTTAGAGGACAAATCGGAAGAAACAGTTACGTTGGTAAAGAAGAGTTAACGATCTATTGCGGGTCCGGATTTGAGATTCGTTCCAGCCTGCTCTTTTCGGAAAACCGGTTCCCACTTTTCCGGAGCTCCAGAAATGCATCGCGGTAACCCGCCAGAACGCCTTCGACCATCGCCTTCTGCGAGAAATGCAGGAAAATCCGTTCGCGAAGATCTTTTGCGCGCGCCCGCGCAGCGGAGGGGTCTTCAAGCGCGGCCTCGATGGCATCAGCCATGGCGGCGGGGATATTCGGTGCAAACAGCGCGTCGGGGTGCGATCCAAAAATCTCAGGGATGCCGCCGACATTGGCGGCCACCATGGGAACGCCTGCCGCAGCCGCCTCGATCACGACATAGGGCATGGAATCTCCGCGCGACGGGACGACCAGCAACGAGCCCTTCGAAAATCCATACCGCGCCTTGACGTGGCCGATGAAGCGCACCGCGTCGCCGAGACCGAGCCGCTGGATCTGAGCCTTGAGTGCTTCGGTTTCCTCGCCGTCACCGGCCAGCGTCAACGTGACCGGTTTGCCGTCGCTGCGAAGCCGCGCCACCGCGTCGATCAGGAGGTCCGCTCCCTTGATGTGCCTGAATTCTCCGACATAGACGATATCGGTAGCGTCGGCCGCCTTGACGATCGGGTCGAACTCATCGGCCGTCACGCCATTGAACACGCAGCGCACCAGGCCGGCCGGCGTGCCGATCGTGCGCTGATAGGTATCGCGTGCGAACGCGCTTTCGAACAGGAACAGATCGGTCTGGTTCATCAGGGCGCGCTCAAGGCGGCCATAGAGCGCGCCTTTCAGCGTACTCAGCGGGTAATGCAGGGAACCGCCGTGCGGCGTGTAGACCAGGACGGTATCCTTGGACGCCGTCTTCAGGCGAATGAAGGCGCCGGCCTTGGCGCCGTGGCCGTGCAGGACATCCGGCGCCAGTTGCCGGATCAGCCGCATGAAACGCACCCACAGCGTCAAATCCGCGGGATGCGGTTCGCGGTGAATCGCAAAACGATGGACGCCAAGCTTGAGGCGCGGTGCGATCTCGGCCAGCGCGGTATTGGCGCGTTCGCCGCCGGTCAAATTGTCGGCGATAAGGCCGACATGGTGGCCGCGGTCGGCCTGGCCATTGGCAAGATCGAGGATATGGCGGAAGATTCCGCCGACCGGCGTGCGCACGGCGTGCAGGATACGAAGCGGCTGATCTGGAATTCCGGGCATGATCAGAACCAGCGTTCGCTGACGAGGACGGTATCGCCCGGGCTCAGCGGCGTGCCGAGGGGAACCACTGTGCGCATCGGGCCCGAGCCGTCGGTGTGGGTCAGGGTAACCTGATCACGTTTGGCGCGCGGAGAAAAGCCGCCCGCGATGGCAACTGCGCTTTCGATCGTCATGTTCGGCACATAAGGATATTGGCCAGGCGCTGCGACTTCACCCAGAATAAAGAATGGCCGGTAGGAATCGATCTCCACCGCCACAGAAGGGTCGCGGATATAGCCGTTGCGCAGGCGGCCGCTGATTTCGGCAGCCAATCCCGCCGGCGTCCGTCCGCGCGCGGGAACCGAGCCGATCAGCGGCATGGTGATGGAGCCGCCGGAGTCGATCGCATAGGTGTTGGTGAGGCCTTCCTGGCCATAGACCACGACCCGCAACTTGTCGCCGGCATCGAGCCGATAGCCCGCATCGTATCGTGCAGGCGCCGCCGCATAGGCCACAGGGGTGGGGGCAGGGGCCATCGCGTAGCTTCGCCCATAGGGCATCGCGTCGAGATCGCCCTGCGGCTGTATCGTCGCAACCGGCGCCGTCGCGCGCATGCAGCCCGCCAACGCGAGTGCGGACAGCAGGTAGACGATAGCGGCGCGCGCGCCTCGCATTTAGAAAATCCTGAAGGAAATGTTGATTCCGATTAAGGGCTTTCATGGTTAACAAAACATGACCGCGCCTGCCAAGGCCGCAACCACGCTGGAGCCTAATCAGGAGCAGATCGGCCGGGTTAACCCAGCGGCAACCTTAATGGAGTGTAATCGCCCGCGTTCGAGTGGAGTCGTGGCGTTCCGCGGGAGTGTGCGATGCGTTTTGCGTTCTGGCGTGCAGGCAAGGTCAGGGAGTTGGTCCAAAGGGCCGCCCTAAAGCCTGCACCGGCGATCGACAGGCCCGCAGCCAAGGCAGTCGCCGCGCCCATTGCCGGCGATCTGGATTTGCGCGTGCTTGGTCAGGCGCTGGCGCGCAAAAAACGCTGGATCATCGTTCCGACGATGCTGGCCGCGGTTCTCTCGATCGCCGCCGTCAATTTGATTACCCCGCGATACAAGTCCGAAGCGCGTATATTGATTGATGGACGCGAGAACGTGTTCCTGCGGCCCAATGGCGAGCGCACCGAGGAGCGTAACGCGTTTGATGCGGAGGCCGTCACAAGCCAGGTGCAACTGCTGCTGTCCCGCGATCTCGCACGCGAGATCATCAAGAAGAACAAGCTCGCGGAGCTGCCGGAATTCGATCCGGTCCTGCGCGGGATTTCGCCTTTGAAGTCGCTGCTGGCGCTGTTCGGCATTGGCCGCGATCCGTTCTCCCTGACGCCGGAAGAGCGCGTGCTGGACGCTTATTTCGACCGTTACACAGCCTACGCGGTCGACAAATCGCGCGTCGTGGTCATCGAATTCCAGTCGCAGGATCCGGATCTGGCGGCGCGGGTCGCCAATTCGATCGCCGATGGGTATCTGGTGTTGCAGCAGAACGCGCGGCAGGAGCAGGCCAAAGCCGCTAGCCAATGGCTTTCGGGTGAAATCGACAATCTGCGCAAAAAGGTTTCCGATGCGGAATCCCGCACTGAGGATTTTCGCTCCAAATCGAGCCTGTTTGTCGGCACCAACAACACGACGCTCTCGAACCAGCAGTTGGGCGAACTGAATACGCAATTGAACAACGCGCGGGCGCTGAAGTCCGACGCGGAATCAAAGGCGCGGCTGATCCGCGAAATGCTTCAGAGCGGCAGGCCGATCGAGGCTTCAGAGGTGCTCAATTCTGAACTGATCCGCCGGCTGTCCGAACAGCGCGTCACGCTTCGTGGGCAGTTGGCGGAGCAGTCTTCGACCCTGCTGCCGGGCCATCCGCGCATCAAGGAACTGAAAGCCCAGTTGGCGGATCTCGACGGTCAGATTCGAGACGAGGCCAGCAAGATCTCCCGTTCACTCGAGAACGATGCGCGGATCGCCAGTGGTCGCGTCGACAGCCTGAGCGCGAACCTCGACCAATTGAAAAAGCAGGCGACCTCGACCAACGGGCAGGACGTCCAGCTTCGGGCACTTGAGCGGGAAGCCAAGGCGCAGCGCGATCTTCTCGAGAGTTATCTCGCGAAATATCGCGAAGCCAACACCCGTGAGAATATCGACGCTGCGCCCGCGGATGGCCGGATTATTTCCCGCGCCAGCGTTTCCAACGCGCCGGCGTATCCCAAGAAACTGCCGATCGCGCTGATCGCGACGCTGGCGACGTTGATGCTCAGCGCCGGCACGATCGCAACCGGCGAGCTGTTGCGCATGACGGCACCGCGCCTGGTGGCGCCCCGTGTGGAGGCCGTATTTACGCCGCCGCCGTCCGTGGTTGTTGAGCCAGTGGCTGTTGCCGAGACCCATGTTGCCTTCCCGGAGCCGGCTGTTGCGGTGCCCGAACCGGCTGTTGAGATCCCCGAGCCGGCCAAAGAGAGCGCCGAAGCCTGGTCGGACCATCCGAACCAGCCGACCGAGTTCTCCGAAATCGAACAGCTTGCCGAGGAGTTGCGCGACGCCGGCGAAGCGGCGCGCAAGGTCACGATCCTCGGCACCGCGTCGGGCGACAGCATCACGCTGACGGCGCTGACGCTGGCGCGGCTGATGGCACGCAGCGCGAGAGTGGTGGTGGTGGACCTGTCGGCGGCGTCGCTGACCATGGCGGCGGTCTCGGTCGATCCGACGGCGCCGGGGCTCGCGGAATTGATGTTGGGTGAAGCCTCATTTTCGCAAGTGATCACTAGAGATCGATTGTCGCGCGTTCATCTCGTCAGCTCAGGACGTCCGGGTTCGGATCGCACCTTGCTGCAATCGCCGCGTCTCTCGCTTGCGATCGATGCCTTGCTGCGGGTTTACGATCACGTGCTGCTGGATGCCGGCACCGCTTCCGACCTGCCTGCAGAGTTGCTGACGGCGCAGGCGCGTGCGGTAGTGGTTCCGGAAGCATCGATGCCCGCGGATGCGCGCACCCTGATGTGTGATCAGTTGACGGCGGTTGGTTTTTCTGACGTGAAGATGCTGAGCAAACCGGCGCTGCCCTCCGATGCTATCGATCCCGGCCCCCGCGTGGTCGCGGCCTGAGTGCTACAGTAACCGAGACATATCCTGAATAGCGGAAACCGGCTTAGCGAAACGCGCTTCGCAATCTTTGCGCCATATGGAACAGCGCCGGATTGTGCTTCACCATGTGCTTGGCGCGGTTGAGGCCCGACATCGCAGCCGTCGCCAGTTTGCCGCGCAGGCTGAGCGGGACAAAGCAATCGAATATCGGCTCGTCGCTCTTGCAGAATTGGCGTTTGTAATCGTCCGATCCGATCCCGAGATCGAACGCGCGATAGCCGTGTTCGGCATAGTGGTCGATGATGTAACGCAGCAGGATCAAGCCTGGACTGTAACGCGAATTCTCCGACATCGTGTAGGTATTGAACATCATCGAAAAGCGGTCGCCGCCGGCGACGCCGGCGAAGATGGCGATGATCTCTTCGTCGCATTCCAGCGCGTGGACATCGATCGCGCGGCCGCCGCCGGCAACCGGCGTCATGCAGGCGTTGCGGATGAAATCCTCCACGCCAGGTTCGGCGAACACGTTGGGCAATTTTTGTTCCGCCATCCGCAACGGCTTGACGCGAAAGAACCAGTCGAGCAGCCGCTCGATCTCGGCATCGGTGGTGGCGATGTCATAACGATAGCCGGGCAAATTCTGCAGCTTGCGTTCCTTGCCCTTGAGCCGGCGGCGGAACGAATTGCTGATCCGCGTCACAGGCGCTGCGCCGGGCTCCATCGTCATGACAGGGCAATCGTTGACCGAGGCCTGGTGCGGCAGCATCGCCATCGGGTTCGGCAGATCCCGCCAGCGCACCGGCTGCCGCTGGAGCGCCAAAACGTCGATCTCGGATCCGGCTCGCACGCCCGATATCAGCGCGTCGAGATCGAGTGCGGTCGCGCCGGTGACGAACTCCTGGTCCCATAGAGCCATGTTGTAAGTCGTGTGCTTGCCGCCCATAAAACTCGCGGTGCGAACCCCGTGTTCGTGGCCGAGCACCAGCGGCAGCAGCAATAGCGGCCGGTGTTCCGCGTCACGGGCGACAACGATAAAGGGCAGGAGGTTTTCGCGTTCGCCGACCTGGCGCTGCCACTGGCCAAGAAAATCGAACCGCTGATACGGCGTCGAGCAATGCGGCTGTCGTTCGAGGCTGCGCCAGATCGTCTCCACCTGGCCCAGATCGTTGAAAACGTCGATGCCGGCAATGCGGCTTGTTTTCGACCACGCCGTCGCTGTCGCCGGTTGGCTCTGGATCGCGGCCGCAATGGTCATCGAAAAACCTGTCTAAAGGGAAATATTTACATTTTTCGGTTCTGGCCGACCTTTGCAAAGAAATGTCAACAAAGGGTAATGACAATGCTGCAGTGGCGAAGCCGGGTTCGACGCATCGCGGGGCGAAAAATTGCCGTCTGACATCGGTTTTGTGACACGCGCCAGAGTGGAGCTCGCCTATTTCAGCGGTTACGCCACGGCAATGCAGCGGCGTACCGGCGGCGCTGGCGTCATTCTGCGCTTTATGCGCGTGCGTCCGCGCCGCAGCGCCAGCTTTCAGCCTTTGAAATCCCACGACATCACACCCGATTTTCTCGATCGAACGATCCGCGCCTTGAAGCGCTGGAAATTCGATATCGTGTCGATCGATGAGGTGTGCGAGCGGGCGGTCACGCTGGCTTCGCCGCGCAGATTTGTCAGCCTGACCTTCGACGGCGGCTACAAGGACCTGATCACATCGGCCTATCCGGTATTATCACGGCACGGTGTGCCGTTCACGGTCTATGTGCCGACGGCGTTTCCGGACGGGGTGGGCGAGGCGTGGTGGCTCGCGCTTGAAGCGATCATCGCGCGCGAGAATCGCCTCAGCCTGGTGATGGATCGCAAGGAGCTGCATTTCAACATCGCCAACACAGCTGCGAAATATCAGCTCTACGACTTTATCGAGAGCTGGATGCGCTCGTTGCCGCCATCCGACCTGACGCTGGCGGTCAACGATCTCTGCAAACGCTATTCGGTCGATCTCGCGGCACTCTCGCGCGAGGCCTCGATGGATTGGAGCGACCTTGCGAAGCTGGCGGCCGACCCGCTTGTAACCATTGGTGGTGCGACGATGAACTATCCGGTTCTGTCGAACCTGAAGGACGCGGCAGCGCTGCGCGAGATGACAATGGGGATCGCGGTGACGCAGGCTGCGCTGCACCGGGGTCTCAGGCATTTTGCCTATCCGTTCGGCGATAGTGCGGCCTTTCGCCGGCAACACGTTACGATGGCCGCGGAAACGGGCTTCGCCAGCGCGGTGTCGGCGATACCGGGCGTGGTGCAGACGGCGGGCCGGACCAACCTTCACGCGCTTCCGCGTATCGCGTGGGACGGGCGGCTGCGTTCGCTGCGTGCCATGCGCGTGATGCTGTCGGGCAGCATGTTCGCGCATCCGCACACGCCTTCGCCAATCGGAAAAGATGAGATCTCAGGCGAGACGCGACCCAATGCCACCGCGCGAAGCGAAAGCTAGGCGTCCGGCCGCGCCATCCAGCTGATGATCGGCATTGCCGGCAGCACCCAGCCAACCCCCGCAACGACGTAGAAAATCGCTTGCAACAGTCCGGAGTTGGCCAGCCACGGCGTCTGCGCGACCGTCATTCCCAATAGCGACCACACCACCACCAGCATGAGAAGTGCGATGGTTCCAATGAATTTGCGGGTGCGTATCGTCATGACGGAAATGTGCAATTCGTGGCCGGAGCGCGCCTTGCGCGCGGGAGGGGGCGGACTATAAGGGGCGCGCAAATTCATTCAAGCATAGCCTCCCAAGCACAGGCTCCGATGACCGGTATTCCCGCCCAGCAAGCCCCGCAAAATCGCGCTGTCAGATGGTGGCTGTTCTCGGTCGCCGCGCTGATCGCGATCATGGTGCTGGTCGGCGGCGCGACGCGTCTGACCGAATCCGGACTTTCGATTACTGAATGGAAGCCGGTCAGCGGCGCATTGCCGCCGCTCAGCCAGGAGCAATGGAGCCAGGCGTTCGAAGGCTACAAGGCCATTCCGCAATACCGCGAGCTCAACGCCGGAATGAGCCTTTCCGAGTTCAAATCCATCTTCTGGTGGGAATGGAGCCACCGGCTGCTCGGGCGTGTGATCGGCGTGGCTTATCTGCTGCCGTTCCTCTGGTTCCTGTGGCGCGGGTATCTCGACGGCGATTTGAAGCGGCGGCTGTGGGGGATCTTCGGCCTCGGCGCGCTGCAAGGGGTGGTCGGCTGGTGGATGGTCGCCTCCGGTCTCTCAGAGCGCGTGGAAGTCTCGCAATACCGTCTCGCCACCCATCTGGTGCTGGCGCTGCTGATCTTCGCGGCCATCGTCTGGACGCTGCGCCGGTTGGCTGACCGGCCATCATCAGCGTCGACGTCGCGGCTCAAGATCACCAGTGTGATCTTGCTGATTTTGACGTTCGTGCAGCTTTATCTGGGGGCGCTGGTTGCAGGCCTGCGCGCGGGAAAAGTCTACAACACCTGGCCTGATATCGACGGCGGGTTCATTCCCTCATCCGCGCGGTTGTTCTTTGAACAGCCATGGTGGCGCAATCTGTTCGACAACGCGCTCACCGTGCAGTTCGAGCATCGCATGACCGCCTATGCCTTGTTTGCGTTGGCGGTCCTGCACGCCGCCGACGCCATTCGCTCGCGGGCCGATGTCGCGGTGATCCGTGGCGCCGTGTGGCTGGTGGCTGTCATCACGTTGCAGGCGACGCTCGGCATTCTCACGCTGCTCAATCAGGTGCCGATCGATCTCGCGTTGACACATCAGGCCGTTGCGATCGCGGTGCTGACGCTTGCGACGTTTCAGGCCGAACGCCTGGCTGCACGGCAGCCGAAAGAGGCAATGCGGAAATTGGTGGTGCCGCTCGGCCAAGCCAGTTCATTTGAGCGATTCTAATTCTCTGAACCTGCAGGCAAGTGCCCTGTTTTCCGGGCTTTCCGTGTTTCTCATATTCATTGACGAAGTTGTGTGGAACCGCGCGGCTTTACTTGGAGCGTCTGAGCGATAAAACGGGCCCAACACAGGGTTCGGTCATGTCGTCTGCATTCATTCAGGCTGCCGTCATTCTGCTCCGCGAGGGCCTTGAGGCGATGCTGGTGATCGCGGCGCTCGCCGGCTATCTGACCAAAGCCGGCGCCAGCCACCGCATCCAGGCGCTTTACGGCGGCGCACTCGCCGCTATTGGCGCCAGCCTGGTTGCCGCCTGGCTGTTTGCAGTGCTCAATTCGGGCGAGCACAGCGACATCCTCGAGGGCATCATCATTCTCGTCGCCGCAGGCCTGATGCTCTATGTCAGCGGCTGGCTGATGGTGAAGCAGGATCCGCGCGGCTGGCAGGATTATCTGGCGCAGAAGGCCAATAATGCGCTGGCGCAGGATACCGTCTGGGCGGTCGGCGCGCTCGCCTTCCTCGCGGTGTTTCGCGAAGGCGCCGAAACCGTGCTGTTCATCAATGCGCTCGCCACCACCGAAGGCGGCTGGAGCGGCAGCCTGTTCGCGGGGCTCGGCGTTGCCACGATCGCTCTCGCCGTGCTGTTCTATTTCATCAACCTGATCGCGCAGAAGATCCCGCTGCGGCCGCTATTCATCATCACCTCGGCGTTTCTGTTCGCGATGGCGATCAAATTCATCGGCGAAGCCGTTCAGGAATTCCAGGAACAGTCGATGCTGCCGTTCACCGAACTAAAGAGCCTGTCGTGGCTCGATGCGATCGGCTTGAATCCGACGGTCGAGGCGCTGTCCGCGCAGCTTCTGGTAATCGTGTTTGCGCTGGCGACCTATTCGGTATTCCAGCGCAACAGCCGGCTCACCCGAGCCGACAAGGACGCTATCCGCGCGGCTAAGCCCTAAGCCCACTTCGTTTCTCCCGAACAAGGCTTGCTGGCTGGCAATCCGCCGCTGTGTCCATGCTGATGTCAAACAGCGGAGGATATGACTGCGCGATCTCGTGGCGCGAGACGCCCGAGTTGCGGCAGGAAGCGAGTCCCTCTGACAACAGAGGGCGCAGGGAAAGCCGGGCGCGCGATGCACCCGCAGCCTCGCGTGCAAGTGTAGAAAGCACACGAGTTAGTCACCACAGGCTCACCGCAATCGTCCGGCTTTCCCTGCGCGATGGTTTTAACGGTCTACTTCGTGCTCTCCCCGGTGACCGGGCTTTCTTGCCACCGTCATCCCTAAGAAGCTTGCTTCTCAAGAACTTGACGCCAGCGTCGGGGCGTCAGGACCACACGACTTCGCCGTCCGCGACAAGCGCCGATCGTCCGCGCGCCGCTGGCCACTCACGAACTCCTGACGGAGCCGCCCTGCGACCACGCTTGCGCGCCTGACGCTGCCGCGTCCACCGCATCCCGCCCCGCGTTCGTGACGATCGCGATCCGCCCCTCTTGGGGGGTGAGATAACGCGGGCTTATAAGGGTGTTTCTACCAGAGGGGAGAGCAAAAAATTTTGTGAGACGGTCTGGACACCCCAAATCACCTGATATCACGTTGCGGCGCCGAGCGCCCATCCAGGTGTCAGCGGGGCGGCCGCGAGACTGCCGTAGTTGCCTGGAATCCAGAATGAAACGCCGCCCTCGTCGGCGCGCGAGATTTTAGGACAAAGCAGCACAGCCGCAGCCGTAACCACGCTCCCAATTCGGCCGATGTTTGATTCAAATGGTGCCATTGCAAAACTCCACACGGTATTTGCAACCGGCGCCTGACAAAATTCGTCGCGAAACGATGATTTGCTGAATTGGCGCGCCACTTTAGATAGTAGGCCACGAACGTCGCCGAAAATCCGTGGCGAATTTGTAACAACCAAAGACCTGCAGGCCGTTGTGCCGCAGGGGGATGCGACAAACTGCGCACTGTTTCTGTTCGAGACTCGCTAGACGTCCAATCAATTTCAGGTTGACGCATGACGATGTGCGGAAGAACTTAGTTGGGTGAGGGATCAGTAGGAAAGAATTGCTGACCGATTTCGCGCTTTAGCTCGTTGCATAGATCAATGATGCGGCATGCGGAGGCGATCGATACCTCCGCGACCTATGGAGACATCCATGCGTCACAGGAAATGCTTGCTCGAAACCGTAGCGATCGTGGCATTGGTCAGTTGCTGCATCGGTCTTTCGACAAAGGCGCACGCTCAGGGCACACAAGCGCCGGCGAAAGGCGCGACAATTCTGCCGGTACCCGAGCCGCCATTTGAGGGGGTGATTGGGCGCAAGGCGAGTGAATCGAAATCCGACTTCCCGCGAGCAGTGACAGCCCCAAACGGGGCTCCGAATGTCCTGCTGATCATGACCGACGACACAGGGTTTGGGGCGGCCAGCACATTTGGCGGACCCATTCCGACTCCCAGCCTCGATCGAATCTATCAGCAAGGGCTGTGTTACAATCAGTTTCATACGACAGCGCTGTGTTCACCGACAAGATCGGCTCTTCTGACGGGCCGCAATCATCACAGCGTTGGCTTCGGCAACATCTCGGAATTTGCTACCGGGTATCCGGGTTACGACTCGATCATCCCGAAGAGCGCCGGCACGATCGGCAACATTCTCGAGGACAACGGCTACACCACGTCGTGGTTTGGCAAACACCATCTCATTCCCGACTGGCAACAAAGCACGGCCGGACCATTCGACCAATGGGCCGGGGGACTAGGCTTCGAATATTTCTACGGATTCCTCGGCGGCGATACCGACAATTGGCACCCGGCGCTGTTTGAAAACACCACGCCGGTTCTGCCGCCCTTCGGTGACCCAAATTACATTCTCATCCACGACATGACCGATCATGCGATCAACTGGATTCGCACGCAGCACTCAGTTGCCGCCGACAAACCGTTCCTGATGTATTTTGCACCCGGCAATGGCCACGCGCCGCATCACGCAAGCAAGGACTGGATCGCCAAGTTCAAGGGCCAGTTTGATCAAGGCTGGGACAAACAGCGTGAGGCCACGCTAGCGAACCAGAAGCGGCTCGGCATCGTGCCCGCCGACACCGTGTTGACGCCGCGGCCTGTTCAAATACCTGCTTGGGATTCGCTCAGCGACGATCAAAAGAAAGTCTATGCGCGGATGATGGAAGTCTACGCCGCCGCCGTGGCGCAGTCTGACTACGAAATCGGCCGTCTCTTCGACTCACTGGTGCAAGCGGGCCAGCTCGACAACACGCTGGTTATCTACATCGAGGGCGACAACGGTGCGAGTGCCGAAGGCACATTGCAGGGAACGACAAATGAAGTGGGTCTGGGGGCGCCGGAGCCCGAGTCACTCCCGTTCCTTGTTTCGATGATGGATCAGCTCGGCAGCGATCGGACGTACAACCACTACCCTGTCGGCTGGGCTCTTGCCATGGACACTCCGTTCCAGTGGACCAAGCAGGTCGCGTCGCACTTCGGCGGAACGCGAAACGGAATGTGCTTGAGCTGGCCGAACAAAATCAAGGCACATCACGAGATCCGGTCCCAGTTCAGTCATGTCATCGACATCGTGCCGACGATCCTGGAGGCGGTCGGCGTGCAGGCGCCCCTGATCCTCAACGGTACAACCCAAAAGCCGCTGCAAGGCGTCAGCATGGTTTACACATTCGACGACGCCAAAGCTCCGACGCGGCACAACACTCAGTATTTCGAGATCGCGGCAAACCGCGGGCTCTACAAGGACGGCTGGATGGCAAGCACCACGCCGTTGCGATTGCCATGGCAGGTGACGGGGGTAGAACCCGACCCGGACGACTTTCCGTGGGAGCTTTACAATGTGGCGCAGGATTTCAGCCAATCCAGGAATCTCGCAACGGAGAATCCAAAGAAGCTGCAAGAGCTGGAGCAGCTCTTTCTGATAGAAGCGGTCAAATACAATGTGTTGCCGATCGATTCCAGTTTTGCCGATCGAGCCAACCCTGCAATCCGTCCCAACCTCAACCGCGGGCGAACGCACTTTACATACTATCCGGGCATGATCCGCATTCCCGAAGCGAGCGCTCCGGACATCAAAAACAAGTCGTTCCGCATCACCGCGGATGTAGACGTTCCGCAAGCCGGCGCGGACGGTGTTCTCATGACCCAGGGCGGACGGTTCGGTGGCTGGGGGTTGTTGGTGCTCGATCGCAAGCCGATGTTCGCTTACGCCTTCTCCAATCAGGACGGCGACAAATATCCGTACCAGAAGAAATACAAATTCCGGATCAAGACAACCGAACCGCTTGCGCCGGGCAAACACGCCATCGTCTTCGACTTCGCCTACGACGGCGGTGGTATTGGCAAGGGCGGGAAGGGAACGCTGACGGTCGACGGCAGAAAGGTTGGCGAGGGACGCATTGAGCTGACTCAGTCGCTCCGCTTCTCTCTCGACGAGAGTTTCGACGTTGGCCAGGACACCGGATCGCCTGTTATCGACGAGTATGACGACAAGATGCCGTTCAAGTTCAGTGGCACGCTCAACAAGCTGGACGTCGATCTCGGCGCCGATCAGCTCACGCCCCAGAAACAGGGCGAGCTTGAACGGCTAAAGCGGGACTTTGCATTTCGGAACCAATGAGAGGACCGCTCCCTCGTTCGCATTGAAGCGGGCCGATGTGGGGGTGGAACAAGCGAGTACGACGAACGAGACTAAGCGCGACAAGACGCTGATCAGTCCATTCAATGTGACGGGAGGAGGCGGAAATGTTCAAGTCCACGACTCTTCTTGGCAACCTCGGAACTTTGCTGGCGATTGTCAGGACCGCATCCGCGCAGGCTCAAACTCTCTCCGCTCAAGACATCGCACGCCGCATGATTGAGCGGCACGCGGTCGAAGCCGTCATCTGGGGCATGCCGGCGGTCAACACCGATCTCATGTATCAGGCGATGCTCAAGCTCGGCGGCAAGCCCAACCAGATCGTCTACTGGTCGGGCTTGCTCGATTGGCGGAACCAGACGCTGACGCCGAATCCTGATGTCATCTACCTGATGGCCTTCTTCAGCACGAAGGACGGGCCTGTCGTGATCGAGATTCCGCCGGCCGGCGATGGCGTCATCAACGGCAGCATCATGGATCCCTGGCAGACGGCATTGGAGGATGTGGGGCCGGCCGGTGTCGACAAGGGCGCGGGCGGCAAATATCTGATTACGCCGCCGGGCTATCAGGGAGCTGCGCCCGGTGGCTATATCGTTCTGCCCTGCGCCAATTATCAGGGCTATGCGTTACTGCGTTCGATCCTGAAGAGCGGCGGCGAGGCCGACGTCAAGGCCGCTGTCGCCTACGGCAGGCGGATCAGGATCTATCCCCTGAGCCAGGCGGCCAATCCGCCGGAGACCGTGTTCGTCGATGCCATCGGCACGATCTACGATTCCACGATCCCGTACGACATCAGCTTTTTCCAATCGCTCGATCGCTTTGTGCAGCGGGAGCCTTGGCTCACCCGCGACAAGGCGATGATCGATCCGTTGAAGGGAATCGGCATCGAGAAGGACAAGCCGTTTAATCCTGACGAAGCAACGAAGGGCCTTTTGAATGCGGCGGCAGGTGAGGCGCATGCCTGGCTGAATCTGCAATACGAAACCATGTTCTCGCCCTATTACGAAGGGCGCAGGTGGGTGTTTCCGATAGCGCCGGAGGTTATCAACGGTCTGCAGACCCAGTTTGCGGATCCGGACAGCTACCCCGTTGAGGGCCGCGGCGTCACCTACACGATGGCGTTCTTTAGCACCAAGCATTCCGGGGTCGGCCAGTTCTATCTGATGACGATCAAGGACAAGGACGGACAGAGCTTCGTTGGCGCGAACACCTATCGTCTGACCGTGCCCGCGAACGCGCCGGTGAGGCAATACTGGTCGGCGACAGTTTATGACCGCGCGACGCATGCCCTCATTCGCGAGATGCCGCGCGCGGGGCGCTCATCGCAAAGTTCGGGGTTGCAGGCAAATGCGGACGGTTCGGTTGATATCTGGTTCGGACCGAAGGCGCCGGCGGGCAAGGAGAACAACTGGGCGCCGACCAGCGCGAACGGGCAATTCGAGGTGTTGTTTCGCTTCTACGGTCCAGAGAAACCGGTGTTCGACAAGACCTGGCAGCTGCCCGACATCGAACGGATCGCTGCGCAGTGATCTAAGGAGGGTGCGATGAAACCCAGTCGTCGGGAAACAATCGCGGTATTGGCAGGCGCCGGTTCTGCTGCGCTTTCGGCCGCCGGCATGACCGCCCCTACCCATGCTCAGGAAGCAAAGCCGGGAGAACGTGTGGCGACGAAAAGCTCGGACGAAACGCAAAACATCGAGACGCGCATCGGCAGGCTCGAGTTCACGCACGACTTTGCCAACGGCTATCCGACCGACGCGACGATCGACAAGCTTTACGACGAGCGCGATTTTCAGCGCGCCTGTCAGGCCTATCTCTGGTCTCTTCCGGCAGTCTCGTTTGCGTCGTGGCAGCGCGGTGTGACGAAGGGCCTCGGTGCAAAGAACGGACAGATCGTCGCGATCCTGTCGATCGAGGCCAGACGCGGAATCCTGACCGCCAATGCCACGACACCGTACTATCTAGGGTTCGCCGACCTCTCAACAGGGCCGCTGGTCATGGTGATTCCGCCGCGCGGCGTGCAAGGCGGGATCAGTGACGCCTGGCAACAGACTATTCCGGGTACCGAATCGCCAGGCACATACCTTGTGTTGGCGCCAGGGCAGAAGGCTCCAGACGATGTCGTTGGCTACACTGTGCGCAACTCGGCCACCCTCAACATCTTTCTCGGTGCGCGACTGACTGACACCGATCCGGAGAAAGCAAAGGAGGCGCTGGCGAACCTGCGGATGTATCCGTACGCGCAACGTGACAATCCGCCGAAGATGGAGATCTTCGATGCGGGTACCAAGGCATGGAGCGGCCTGCCGCCACGCGGGATGGAATACTGGCAGCGGCTCGATGAAGTCATCCAGGCCGAACCGATCGAGCCGCGCGACATCTTCTTCCATGCGATGTTGCGGCCGCTCGGCCTGGAAAAGGGCGAGCCTTTCAGGCCGGACACGCGACAAACCAAGATACTGACCGATGCCGCGCTGGTCGGCGAGGCTATGGCAAAGGCCAACTCGGCGGACCGCCGCTTCAAGGGCGACACGTACCGATCCGACGCGCATTGGGACTTTGCGCTGTTGCTCGACGCCGACGATCCCGACGGCTTCTGGAATCTGCTCGACGAGCGCGCGTCCTGGTTCTACGAGGCCGTGGGCGCAGGCGCGGCGATGGCGCCGAAGCGGCCCGGGCCTTCTTCCGCCTATCTCAGCGCGTACAAGGACAGGGCCGGGGAATGGCTGGATGGTGGCAGGTCATACCGCCTGCGTGTTCCGCCCAATGCACCGATCAAGCTGTTCTGGTCAGTCACCCTCTACGACGTTGGTACGCGTGCGCTGATCCTGAACCAGCAGAACATTGCCGATCGCTCCTCGCGCATGGACCTGCGGAAGAATGGGGATGGTTCGGTGGACATCTATTGCGGACCGAAGGCGCCAGCCGGCTTTGAGAAGAATTGGATCCCGACCGTCGCCGGCAAGAACTGGTTTGCATATTTCCGATTCTACCAGCCGACCGAGGCCTACTTCGATCGCTCCTGGCCATTGCCGGACTTCGAGCAGGTCTAGATCGAGGCCCGGC
This sequence comes from Bradyrhizobium canariense, assembly GCF_900105125.1. Taxonomy (NCBI): domain Bacteria; kingdom Pseudomonadati; phylum Pseudomonadota; class Alphaproteobacteria; order Hyphomicrobiales; family Nitrobacteraceae; genus Bradyrhizobium; species Bradyrhizobium canariense. Next base: position 948,180 of record NZ_LT629750.1, read on the forward strand.
GCGGAGGTGCCGAAGGATCGGCCGATCGACGGCGTCGACCAGTCGGATTTCTTCCTGGGCAAGACCGACAAATCGGCGCGGGAAGGAATTCTGATCTGGTGCGCCGACCGCCTGCAGGCGGTGAAATGGCGCAATTTCAAGGTTCACTTCTACCAGCAGGAGACAATGGTCTCGCCGCCGGTCAAGCTCGCGATCCCGCTGCTGTTCAACCTCTATACCAACCCGCGCGAGGATGCGGACAAGGTGAGCACCGATACCTGGATCTTTGGCCCGGTGCTGAAGATGGTAGGCGAATTCGAATCCAGCGTGAAGAAATATCCGTTGATCGCGATGGGAACGCCAGACCGTTACACGCCCTCGCACTGACCAGCGACGAACGCGTAGGCCGGGCGACCGCTAGCAGTAGCCGTAAACGCCGCAGGCGTAGGGCAGGCGATTCCAGTAGCTGGTGTAGGGGCCGCCATAATACGGGCCTTGATAATCGTAGGAATGGATCGATCCGTAATAGCCCGGAAGCGTCGCAGATCCCGGGAGCAGGGGCGTCAGGGGCGGAAACCGGACGTAGGGGATGCTGCCATCCGATGGTGTGAAAAGGACGTCCGATTCCTCCTCGACATAGGCTGGCCGGCCGTAGGGAGGCGGCGCCTTGCGATAAACGGGCACTCCGGATCTATTGGGCAAGTCGGCGGCAGCAGCGGACCCGATCGCGCAAACCGCGGCCAAAAATAGTGTCGCCCAGCGCAGCATGGTTCCGCTCCGAATCATCAGAGGTGATTCAAACGCCATTTATGCCGGGAGAATCGTTAACGAGAGATCCCTTATGTCGAGCTGGCCGGGCTTTATAGGTACTCGCCGGCGAGCGAATAAGACCTTCATTGCAAGCGAAGGCGAAGTAATCCAGCCCCAGAGGCAGCATGGATTGCTTCGTCGCTTCGCAATGACGGCTGTGCGCCAGCTCGGTCTTACGCGGTTAGCGCCTGCTCCAGATCCGCGATCAGGTCTTCCTTGTCTTCGATCCCGATCGAGAGCCGCACCACGTCAGGAGCCGCGCCGGATTTGATCTTGGCGGCATCGTCGAGTTGGCTGTGCGTCGTTGATGCCGGGTGGATGACCAGCGAGCGGGTGTCGCCGACATTGGCAAGATGCGAGAACAGTTTCAGGTTCGACACCAAATTGACGCCGGCGTCGTAGCCGCCCTTGAGGCTGAAGGTGAACACTGCGCCCGCACCCTTCGGCGCGTATTTGCGCGCGAGGTTATTGTATTTGTCCGACGGCAGCCCGGCGTAATTGACCGACGCCACTGCGGAGTGGCCTGAGAGGAATTCCGCGACCGCCTTGGCGTTTTCGCAGTGCTTTTGCATGCGCAGCGGCAATGTCTCGATGCCCGTCAAAATCAGGAAAGCATTGAACGGCGACAGCGCCGGGCCGAGATCGCGCAGGCCCAGCACGCGGCAGGCAATTGCAAACGCAAAATTGCCGAAGGTCTCCTGGATCTTGATGCCGTGATATTCCGGGCGCGGCTCGCTCAGCATTGGATATTTATTGTCCTTCGACCAGTCGAAGGTGCCGGCGTCGACAATGATGCCGCCAATCGAATTGCCGTGGCCGGCGAGAAACTTTGTCAGCGAATGCACGACGATGTCGGCGCCGTGGTCGATCGGGCGGATCAAATACGGCGTCGCCAGCGTGTTATCGACGATCAAGGGAACGCCTGCTTTGCGGGCGACCGCCGAGATCGCCTCGATATCGGTGATGCTGCCGGCGGGATTGGCGATCGACTCGATGAATATAGCCTTGGTGTGCGGCGTGACCGCGCGCTCGAAACTGCCGATATCGTCAGGATCGGCCCATACCACGTTCCAGCCAAAACTCTTGAATGCGTGGGTGAACTGATTGATCGATCCGCCGTAGAGCTTGCGCGCGGCGATGAATTCATCGCCGGGTTTCAATAACTGCTGGAGCGCGACGACCTGCGCGGCATGTCCGGATGCCACCGCAAGTGCGGCCGTGCCGCCTTCGAGTGCGGCAACGCGCTCTTCCAGGACCGCATTGGTCGGATTTCCGATCCGGGTATAGATGTTGCCGAACGCCTGCAGCCCGAACAGCGATGCTGCATGATCGGCGTCGTTGAACACGAATGACGTGGTTTGATAGATCGGTGTCACCCGCGCGCCGGTGGTGGGGTCCGGTTGCGCGCCCGCATGCACGGCCAGGGTCGAAAATCCCGGAAGACGATCGGTCATTCTTTTTCCTTTCCGACAATCTCATCCTCGAAGGCAACCGGTTCGGTTCTGGGATGAGACGAGCAACATGATGTGAACTGATGGCTCGAGGCGGTGCACGGGCCGCCTCGCCAAGGGCGGACAATCGCGGCAGAGGCAGCCGCAGTCAAGGCGGCTCGACGCGTCACAGGTTGTTGGGAATAGTCTTGCTTCGCTTTGTCGCGTTTCCAGAACAATCGTTTCGCAATTGCGTTACGAATGCTCGTTCTTGTTTTTCGCGGCGCGATCGGACGCGGTGGTCTCGCCGCCGCCGACGCTCATCCGATTCAATGACAGCCGCATGCCCTGGGTCGGCATCGGCGCGCGCTTCGAACTAAGCGTTCGCGAATTGACGCCCATCCACGAAATCTCCGATGACAGCCGTCCATATTCAATCTTGGGACAACGATTCATGACGACCTTGAGGCCGGCAGCTTCGGCTTTCGCCGCCGCGTCGTCATCGCGCGCGCCAAGCTGCATCCAGATCACTTTCGGCAGTGGCATCAGTTTCAGCGCTTCGTCGACCACCGGCATGATGTGGCTCGAATTCCTGAAGATGTCGATCATGTCGACGGGGCGGTCGATGTCGGCGAGCGAAGCGACGAACGGCTTACCGAGCAGGCTGTTGCCGACATGACCGGGATTGACCGGGATCATGTCATAACCGCGCTGCGCCAGATATTTGAAGGCGAAATAACTCGGACGCACATTGACCGGCGAGGCACCGACCATCGCGATGGATTTCACGCCGTTGAGGATTTGCCGGATGTAATCGTCGGGGTAAGCATCGTGGTTCATCGAGCTTTTACTTGTCCTGCCATTTCGGCTCGCGTTTTTCGATGAAGGCGCCGATGCCTTCCTCGGCGTCACGGGCCATCATGTTCTCGGTCATTACCTCTGCCGCATAGCGATAGGCGTCCGCAAGGCTCATTTCGGCCTGACGGTAGAACGCGGCCTTGCCGAGCTTGACGGTATAGGCGGATTTCAGCGCGACCTTTTGCGCCAGCGCAATCGCCGCATCGCGCTCGGTGCCGGCGGCCACGACGCTGTTGATGAGGCCGATATCGCGCGCTCTCGTTGCAGAAATGGGCTCCCCCGTCAGCAGCATTTCCATCGCCTGCTTGCGCGGAACGTTGCGCGACAGCGCCACCATCGGTGTCGAACAGAACAGCCCGATATCGACGCCCGGGGTTGCAAAGCCCGCAGCTTCGGAAGCCACCGCAAGATCGCAGCTTGCCACCAACTGGCAGCCGGCTGCCGTGGCAATGCCTTGCACGGCGGCGACCACGGGCTTGGGCAGATGCACGACGGCCTGCATCATGGCGCTACAAGCGTTCATGATCTGCGCGAAATAGGCCCGTCCGCGATCGGCATCGCTGCGGCGGGCCGTGAGTTCCTTCATGTCATGGCCTGCGGAGAAGGCCCGGCCGTTGGCGGCGATCACCAGCGCGCGCACGCTCGTGTCGTCATGGATTTCTGTCAGCGCCGCATGCAGTTCGGCGATCAGACCTTCCGACAGGCTGTTGCGCGCTGCGGGTCGGTTGAGCGTCAGCACGGCAATGCTGCCGATCATCTCCCGAAGCAGGATCGGTGATTGCGGCGTGGCGGCGCGGGCGGTCTGGGCGGGCATTGGAATTTCCACTAGGGCTTTGATGACAACTTAATGTAACAGGCAGGATGAATCGAGGGCAGGGACGATATATGGCATCTGCGAAAATGAGCGTGACGGAACTGGAGAAGTTTCTCCGCGACGAATTTCCCCAGGCCTTCAGCGGCGGCGACATCGCAATCGAAAGCGCCGACGGGACATCGTGCCTGCTCCGCCAGCGCTATAGCGACCGGATGCTGCGGCCGGGCGGCACGGTTTCGGGACCGACGCTGATGGCGCTGGCGGACTTCGCCATGTATGTGGTGTTGCTGTCGGCGATTGGCCCGATCGGGCTCGCGGTGACGACAAATCTCAACATCAATTTTCTCCGCAAGGGCCAGCCGGGGCAGGATGTGCTGGCGGCAGCGAAGCTTTTGAAGCTTGGCAAACGGCTCGCGGTGGGGGAGGTCAACCTGCTGTCAGGCACGTCGCCCGATCCGATCGCCCATGTGACGTCGACCTATTCCATTCCAATTGCTTAGAGTTTTCTGTGGTAATATAACACCATATTTATAAGCTATTGTTTTCACACATGTAAGTTCTGTCGTTTTGCGTTGACGTGGACGCGCGACCTATCTAGAAACCGCGTCAGTTCGGCGCGGCTCGCGCCCGATGTTCCCTTTCACGGATTTCCTCACATGAAAACCTTTTCGGCAAAGCCCGCCGAGGTGACGAAGAAGTGGATCCTGATCGACGCCAAGGGTTTGGTGGTCGGCCGGCTTGCCACCTTGGTCGCGATGCGCCTCCGCGGCAAACACCTCCCGACCTATACGCCCCATGTCGATTGCGGCGACCACGTCATCATTATCAACGCGGCTCACGCGGTGCTGACCGGTCGCAAGCGCGAGAACAAGGTCTATTACAATCATACCGGCTTCATCGGCGGCATCAAGGAACGTACGGCCAAGTCGATCTTCGAAGGCCGTTTTCCTGAGCGCGTGGTCGAGAAGGCTATCGAGCGGATGATTCCGCGAGGGCCCCTGGGCCGCATGCAACTCGGAAATCTGCGCGTTTATCCTGGCGCCGAGCACCCGCACGAAGCCCAGCAACCCGAAACGATCGACGTAGCCTCGATGAACCGCAAGAACATGAGGGCCGCATAAGATGTCCGACACCATGCAGTCTCTCGACCAGTTGTCGCAGCTCAAGCCGGCCACGCCGGAAGCGCCGAAATATATCAAGAAGGTCGACAAGTTCGGCCGTGCCTATGCCACCGGCAAGCGCAAGGACGCGGTCGCCCGCGTCTGGATCAAGCCGGGTGCCGGCAAGGTCACTGTCAATTCCCGCGAAGTCGAAGTCTATTTCGCGCGCCCGGTGTTGCGGATGATGATCCAGCAGCCGCTGGTCGCAGCCGCCCGTGCCGGCCAGTACGACGTGATCTGCACCGTCACCGGCGGCGGTCTGTCGGGTCAGGCGGGCGCCGTGCGTCACGGGCTGTCGAAGGCGCTGACCAATTTCGAGCCGGATCTGCGCGGCGTTCTGAAAAAGGGCGGCTTCCTGACGCGTGACTCGCGCGTGGTCGAGCGCAAGAAGTACGGCCGCGCCAAGGCGCGCAAGTCGTTCCAGTTCTCGAAGCGCTAATTGCTTCGCTAAAATTTGCCGCAACCCGCGGCTTCCGCACACTTCGAAAAAGGCGCTTTCGGGCGCCTTTTTTGTTGAGCATTTACCGACGAGTTGACGCAGTTTTTCCTGAAAACTTGCGTATCGGCGCAAACGGATTGCCAACACGGCTGCCATAGGTTTCCCGACCGGGCTGATACGGTTCATTCGATCTGCCTCAGCCATAACTCGGGCGGGTGGCACATCCATGTTGCTTGATACCTCGACGCTTTATCTTGTCGCCACCATGGTTGCGGCGATGCTTGGAGCCATGCTGCTGTTTTTCGGCAGGCAGGAGAGCATCCCGGCGCTGAAATGGTGGGGAACCGCCTATCTGCTCGGCGCCGCGTCGGTCGCGCTCTGGACACTCGCCGGCGCCGCGCTTGGCGGGATGCTCCTGCTGGCACTGCACGCCGTTGGTTTCGTGGCCTGCGGCATGGTCTGGAATGCGTCGCGGGTGTTTCATGGCCGCAAGCCCAATCTGCCCGGGCTTGTTCTCGGCGCGATGGCCTGGATCGCCGCGGTCATGACGTTCGCGCCCGAAGCCTCCATGATGCGCATGACGATCGGCGCCGGCATTGTCGCCGTCTATGCGGCGCTGACGGCCGGCGAGTTGTGGACCGAGCGGCGCAGGACGCTGCAAAAGCGGTGGCCGGCGATCGTGGTGCCGGTGCTGCACGGTTTGGTGCTGATGCTGCCGATCCTGCTCGGCGATTTCCTGCGCCCGCAGGACGCCGCATTCGCCAGCAGCATCTGGGTTACGGTATTCTCCGTTGAACTCGTGCTCTACGCGGTTGGCACCGTGTTCGTCATCTTCATGCTGGTGTCGGATCGCGTGGTGACCGCGCACAAGACGGCAGCCTCGATGGATCCGCTGACCGGCATGTTCAATCGCCGTGGTTTCGCCGAAGCGACGTCGCGCGTGATCGAGCGCGAAGCGCTGGCCGGCCGGCCGGTCACGGTGATGATCTTCGACATCGATCATTTCAAGTCGATCAACGATCGTTTCGGCCATCCTGCGGGCGATGAGATCCTCAAACTGTTTTCCACCGTTGTGGTCAACAATTTGAGGATCAGCGACCTCTCGGGACGGGTCGGCGGGGAGGAATTCGCGGCGTTGCTGCCTTGCTCGCTGGAGGAAGGGGTAATCGTGGCCGAGCGCGTGCGTGAGGCGTTTGCCGAGTCGGGAATCGTGGTCGATGAAGGGCCGGTCGATACCACCGTCAGCATCGGTGTGGCTGGCGGTCCGGCAGGCACTGAACTCGAAGTGCTGCTGGCGGCTGCCGACACCGCGCTCTATCAGGCCAAGCGCGGTGGCCGAAACCGAGTCGAGGTGGCCGAGGAACTGCCGCTGTCGCTGGAACAGTGGCGGCGAAAGACCGCCGGCCTTCCCGGTCAAAAGCCGCAAAAGCCGGGTGTCCCCAGCCTCGCGTAGCGAGATCAGCGGAAGTAACCCGCTGTTTACCATTCCGTCCATATTCTCTTGGTTATGGACAGGACCCGCAGCCAGAACGCCGATACCGCTATGATGTCGCTCGAAGCTGCCGCGACATCGGCGCGCGGCGGGTTTGCCTGCCTGTTTTCGAACTCGGACGAGTATGAGAGCGCGCTGATATCGGAACGGCGTGCGCAGGGCCGCTACAACCACATAAGCCACCGCTGGCCGATCATCCTGTTCGTCGGCTGTTCGCTTGTTGTGGCAGGCTCCGTGCTGCTTCTGAATTGACGGTCGTTCCATTGGGCATGGCAAGGGCGCCGCGAGGCGCCTTTTTCTTTGCCGCCGGCTGGAGTAGAGACCTCGTATCGCGAACGAGAGGCCGCAACCCATGATCACCGAAATCGCACAAATCGACGTCAAGCCCGGCACCGAGAAAGACTTTGAAGCCGCGGTCGCCAAGGCCCGCCCGCTGTTCCTGCGCGCCAAGGGTGGCAAGGGGTTCGAACTGCACAAATCGATCGAGAAGCCGTCACGCTACCGGCTGATGGCCAAATGGGAAACGCTGGAAAATCATACCGTCGATTTCAGGGGCTCCGAAGACTTCACCGCGTGGCGCGGCCTGGTTGGGCAGTATTTCGCGGCACCCCCGGAGGTCGAACACACCGAGACGGTGGTGACTTCGGGCTGAGCGTTCAGGCCGGCGCAATATCCGGCGCGATTTCCTCGGCCTTGAAATAGTCGATCATGACCTTCGCGATCGCCATCAGCGGTAGCGCAAGCGCCAAGCCCCAGATGCCGAATACGACGCCGAGCAGGATCTGGAACGCAAACAGCGTCGCCGGCGGAATGTCCAGCGCCTGACGCTGGATGATCGGCGTCAGCACGTAGCTTTCCAGTGCGTGTACGCCGAGGAACAGCACGAGCGCGCTGAGCGCGGCGACCCACCCGGAGGCGAGGCTGGCGAGCACGACGATCAGGCCTGCGAGCAGCGCGCCGACCGTCGGAATGAAAGCGAGCAGCCCGGCCTGGATGCCCAGAATAAACGAACTCTGGATGCCGATCAGCGTGAGACCAATCCAGGTGACGAGGAAAACCGCGGCCATGGTGATGATCTGGGCGATCAGCCAGCGCTCCAGCGTTTCACCGATGCGGTCGACGATGACGGTCGCGCGTGCGCGATGCCGTGCCGGCGTCAGGAACAATAATCCGCTGCGGTAGACGCTTGGCTGGGCGGAGAAGGTCAGACCGAGAAACAATACGATGAAGAAGTTTCCAACCGCGCTCACCGTGCCGAGCAGAAGCTTGAAAGTCTGGCTGACGATCGCGCCGCCGCTGGAGGCAATCGCGCTTGGGCTTGGGAGATTATGCGTCGCCGCTGCGCCGGGCGTTGCCGATGGAGCTGTTCCCGAAGACGCAGTCGCGGCATTGCCGAGGTCGAAATAGCTGGTGTCGACCCCGTTTCGATCCAGGAAGGCTTTGACGTTGACGAGCTGTGACTTGATCGTATCGCTCAGCACCTTGGCCTGCTGTGCAATGGTTGAGCCGCCAAGAAAGACCGCGCCCGACAACAGCCCCGCGAGCACCAGGCAAACGATCGTCAGTCGCAACGCATGCGGCAATTTGATCGCGCGGCCGAGCATATTGGTCATGGCGTTGAGCGCGACACCAAGCAGCATTCCGGCGAAGATCAGAAACAGTGTCGCCGCGAAATACCAGGCAAACAGCAACAGCGTAGCAAACCCGACGACGCCGATACCGCCGGCGGATATCGCCCATGCCAGATCGCTGCGAGCCTGAACACGATCGTCGGTCGAAACTGTCACGCGGCTTCCTTTTCAATTTATCTTTTGCACTCTTTCGTCAAATGACCCGGTGATCAAGCCGGTTTGCCGCCGCTGTCGGCGTCGTGCCGTGCGATCTACAGGGAATGCGGCAGACACAAGCCGGGCAGGAGCCTTGGCCATGGATTTCAAACGGTTCGGGCCTTAGCTGCGCAAGTGAACGGCGACCGGATCTGCATCGGTCATTTCCGCGCCGGTCTGGATAGAACCAAAGCCGTTGTCCGGACTGTTGGCTTCGGAACGGCGCCATTATCGCTTATTTCGGAAATTGTTCCTATTTCTATTGATATATCAGTAGCTTGCAGTATCTTCGGGAACTTTCAGCGAAAAATGAGATCGCTGTGCCGAAGGATCGGACTGGCCGAACAGTCGTGGATCCCGAGGGAAATCGCTGCAATGTCTCGCGCCCGTCGCGATCAAAACGGCTTCCGAGATGTCCGGTATCAACCTCAGGGCGAGCCCACTGTGGTATTGGCTTGAGAAACGTGGGCCACCCTGTTAGTTCGAACGTCGAAAACGAAGGTCAGCTTTCATGGTTCGAGCCTCCCCTCCACGGCAATCTGTATCATTGGACGGCCTCAAAACCGGCGCGGATACCTATTCGAGCGCAATCGCGGACGCGCAGAACTACATGAACTGGGTGATCGATCAGTTCCGGCCGTATCTCAAGGGGCAAATCGTCGAGGTCGGGTTTGGGCACGGGCACTACAGCGAGATGCTCAGTGAGTTCGGGGATTATTGGGGACTGGACCACGATCGCGACAGTGTCGAACGTGCCAAACAAACGATGCTTGGCCGGAACTTTGCCGTTTGCGACATTCTGGTCCGCGAGCAACTGCGATCGCTGTTTCCCGAAGGGGTGGATGCCGTATTCAGCATCAATGTTCTCGAGCATATCGAGGACGATGCCACGGCCGTCGCCAACCTCGTCGATGTATTGAAACCGGGCGGACATCTCCTGATCAGTGTCCCCGCGCTGATGTTGCTCTACAACGATCTCGATCGCCTGGCGGGTCACTGCCGTCGGTACACCACCAAACGCTTGCACGATTTGCTGTCCGATCAGCCGGTCGAGATCCTTCGATTGAATTATTTTAATCCGGTCGGAGGATTGGGATGGTTTGCCAATCGATTGAAGCGGCACAATTCACTCAACGACGCCGCGGTTAACGGGCAGATTGCCCTGTTTGACAAATATATCGTTCCGGTCTCCCGCGCGCTTGATCCGCTCTCGCGTGGCTTCTTCGGCCAATCCGTTACCTGCATCGCGCGCCGTCTATGATTTCAGTGGTGATTCCTGCGCTGAATGAGCGCAATGCGATTGTTGAAACAGTCAACCGGGTCAATGCGGTGCTCAGCGGCGCTCAACTGACGCCCTACGAAATCATTGTGATCGATGATGGCTCAAGCGACGGCACCGGGCAGCTTGCCGAGCAGGCGGGGGCCAAGGTTCTCAGGCACCCGCACAATATTGGGTACGGCCGTTCGCTTAAGGACGGCATCTTCGCGGCAAAGTACGACGTGATCGTTATCAGCGATGCCGACGGTTCCTACCCGATAGAGGCAATTCCCAAGCTGGTTGAGCGTTTCAATCAGGGTTTTGACATGGTCGTTGGTGCCCGAACCGGTCCCAACTATCGCGAGTCGATGCTCAAGTCGCCCTTGCGCGCGGTGCTGAAAATGATCGTCGAATTCACGGCCAACCGCGAGATTCCGGATATCAACTCCGGTCTGCGCGTGTTCCGACGGGAGGTTGCCGCCGGTTACTTCGGTCATGTCAGTGACCTGTTCAGCTTCACGACGTCACTCACGCTTGCCTATATGATGAATGCGAAATTCGTCGATTACATCAATATCGACTACAGTGAGCGAATTGGACGATCCAAGGTGCGCTTGTTTCGTGACTCGCTGCGTACCCTCCAATACGTCCTCGAGGCCGCCACCTATTACAATCCGTTGAAGATTTTTGTTCTGCTGGCGGTGATATGCCTTTCACTGGCCGTACTCTCGCTGGCCGGTGGCGTCATCTTTCAGGTCGTAAGCGGTTTTGTTCTTGGTGTTGGCGCGATCCTGCTAAGCATTCTTGTCGTCGCCATGGGACTGCTCGCCGTGCTTCTCAAGCAAATCATGAATCAGCGGTCATGAACCGCACTCGTTTTTAACCGCGATGTGCGGGATCGCAGGGCTTTTCTCTCGCGACGACCGCGCAGTTGACCGCGCAGCGATTACGGCAATGTCGGCTGCCCTGGTTCATCGTGGTCCGGACGGAGAGGGGTTTTGGCTGGACGGCCCGATCGGCCTGGCTCACCGCAGGCTGGCCATTCGCGATCTCTCCGAATCCGGCCGCCAACCGATGCTCGATGCATCGGAGCGTATTGTGGTTACGTATAACGGAGAGCTCTACAACGACCAGGAATTGCGCGCGGAACTGGAGCGGGATTTCGGGTTCAGGTTCCGTAGCACCTGCGATACGGAAATTCTTCCCTATGCCTATCTGGCGTGGGGCGAGGCGATGTTCGAGCGGCTGGAAGGTTTCTTTGCGATCGGCCTTTGGGATCGGCAGGCGCAACGCCTTATCCTGGCGAGAGATGGCATTGGAATAAAGCCGCTCTACTATTTCGAAGATGACAACCTTGTCCTGTTCGCGAGCGAGGTGAAGGGGATATTCGCAAGCGGGAAAGTCGATGCGCAGCTCGATGCTGCCGCCCTGCATACGTTCCTCGCTGCAGGACACCCCGGAACACGGCAAACCATCTTCAAACAGGTCAAACAGCTTCCGCCCGGCAGCGTCGTCAGCTTTACGAACAAAAACCGGGCCGAACGGCGGTTTTGGCGTCCGGTGCGTGCGCCGACGATCTCCGGCCTCGAGCGAGCCGTTGACCTGTTGCAATCGACGATTGAGACCGTCGTCAAGAGCCAAATGGTCAGCGATGTTCCGCTCGCCGTGCTGCAAAGCGGCGGTATCGACAGCTCGCTGATTACGCTCACGCTCGGGCGCCTCGGATTGAAACCTCCATTGTTCACGGCAGGTTTCACTGAGAAAAGCCACGATGAAACGGATATTGCTCGGCAGATTGCCGCTTCCGCGGGATTGTCGCTCAGCGTCATCGACGGCGAAACAGGTGGCGATGTCGAAGCCGCGCTCCGATCGGTGGTGTATTATTTTGACGGACAGTGCGCGGATACGGGCGCGCTGGGATTTTACCATTTGGCAAGTGCGGTTCGAAAGCATTGCACCGTTGTCCTCTCCGGCGACGGCGGCGACGAGTTTTTCGGCGGGTACGACACCTATGCCGCGACCCGGATCGCGGAAGTTGCGCGTCATTTCGTTCCGCGAGGAGTCGCGGGAATGATCGGCCGGTTCGCTTATGATGCGGTCGGAAGTAACGAGAAGCGTCTACCGGCGGCCGCCCAGCTTGCACGCTTTGCCCTTGGCCTCAGCGAACCGGGGAATCGTCCTCACCTCCAGTGGCGACGGCTCGTTCCAACGTTCCTCGCAGAAAAGATTTATGGGCCCGAGATGTCGGATTTGGCGTTGGCCGATCCATTCTCCGAATATGCCGAATACTATTCCGAGCCACACGAAAAACTGCTTGATCGAGCGCTCAATGCCGACCAGAGATTTCATCTGCAAAGCGTGCTGGCCAAGGTCGATGCGATGAGCATGGCGCATAGTCTCGAAGTGCGAGTTCCGATCCTCGATCGGCGGGTCATGGACCTCGCCGGCGCGATGGATATCTCGCTTCTCAATCCCTCGCCGAAGGGGCCGCCGAAATATGTGCTGCGCAAACTGGCGGAGCGTCTCGGAATGCCAAGATCGGCCGCATGGTCCCGCAAACGCGGCTTCAACGTTCCGATCGCTCAACTGATGCGACGAGGTGGCCTGCAGGCGATATGCGATCGTGTGCTCAATAAAGACGCCGATGTCTTTGCTCCCTATTTGAAGCCGGATCCAATCCGGGCGTTATGGAAGGATCATTTCGAGAGCAGGCACGACAATGCTTTTGCGCTCTGGCCGATTCTCACGCTCGGGATTTGGAAAGCGGGGCTCGCAGCTCCGAACAACGTCTGAGCGAGCGCCAGTGATGCCGGAGCCAGCGTCGACGCCGAACCTGAAGGATCAAACGATCGCTGATTTTGGCGAGCAGTGGACGGCTTTCCGCGAAAATCCCGACTATTACGGTTCCGCTGAGCTGCTAGCTGATTTGTTTGGCCCGCTGCTTTCGCTCGACGACATCAAAGGCAAGACCGTAGCCGACATTGGAAGCGGCACCGGGCGCATTGTCAACATGCTGCTTGATGTCGGTGCCAGCCGTGTGATTGCGGTTGAACCGTCGGCGGCAATGCGCGTCCTGAAGGAAAACACGATCGCGCGGGCTGACAAGATCGAATATCTCGCGCTGGCTGGCGACCAATTGCCTTCGGATCTCGATCTCGACTGCGTCGTTTCGATGGGCGTTCTGCATCATATTCCTGATCCCGCACCCGTCGTGCGAGCCGCTTTCAAGGCGCTGCGGGCAGGGGGACGCTGCATCGTCTGGCTGTACGGGTACGAAGGCAACGAAACATATCTGTCGTTGGCGTTGCCGTTGCGCAAAGTAACCGTGTTGTTGCCGCACAAGATGCTGGTTGCTCTGTCATATATTCTCGAAATAGCGCTGACGACGTACATCGGACTCTGTCGGATATTTCCTCTTCCGATGCGATCCTACATGCGCGGGGTGCTTGCGAAATTCACGCGCGAGGTTCGCCGTTTGACCATTTACGATCAGCTCAATCCTGCCTACGCGAAATACTATACGCGTGCCGAAGCCGAGGCATTGTTGTCCGAGGGTGGCTTTGCGGACGTCCAGCTTTATCACCGGCATGGCTACAGCTGGACCGTTTCAGGCGTTAAGCCAACGTGAAGAGAGGTGGCTTCCTCAGTGCGGGTGGCCCTCGCCCCGCGGGTATGCCGACGAGCGCGATGCGGAAGATTTATAACGAGACATGAACGAGAATTTGAAAATGAGAAACCTGTTCGACAAACTGGATAGCCGGTTGCCAGCGTTCGTTCGGATGGCAAATCCGATCGCCTGGAGTCTCATTTGGGTCGGCGCGATTGGCCTTGCGATGCTGGTCCACCTCGCTTTCCTGGTGCACTGGCCCGATCATTTTGTTCATGAGGATAGCGCTGCCTATCTCGATGAGGCTCAATCGATTCTGACAGGCCATTATGTGGACGATCCAGGCCGCCGACCGTACGGTGTCGCGTTGTTTCTGGTTTTGCTGTCCAAATTGTTTTCACCAAACATCTTGGTATTTGTCGTAGCCCAGCATTTGCTCTCTATTCTATCGGCGATCCTGATTGCGGCGGCGGTGCGCTTTGCGGGGGCTCCGCGCATCTGTTCATTACTGGCTTTTTTCCTCGCAGCGCTTTACGGGCGGACTATTCACTACGACAACACGGTAGGCGCGGAGACAATTTCGGTCTTCCTGATGAGCTTGCCTGTCTTCATTGCGTCGGGCGTAGCCTTCAGGAAGTGGCCACCGTTCCTCTCTGCGATAGCAATCGGATTGAGCCTTGGGGCCGCGATGCTTTGTCGATCGGCGACGGTCGGGGCGGCGGTCGTCATTCTGCTGTGGCTTGCGATGTCGGTGGATATCCGATGGATCCGCCGGCTCGGCGTCGTAGCGCTGGCCGGCGGTATTGCCGCGGCCGTGTATCTTGCTCCGAATGCAGTCAACAGGATCGTTGGAAAACATCCAGCCGGCAGTGAAAGCGTTGCGGTCATGGCATTCATCGTCGGTTATTCGGGCGATTTCGATCACGGGGTTCATCTCGACCGGAAAGCGCAGGCCCGGCAGTTTGTAAACGAAAAACGCGCTACTGACGGACCGTTAGGATGGGGAGTTGATACCGGCGAGTATCAATGGCCGTTCGGGGCGCTAAATCTGATGCGCAGGCCGACCGACAGCGACGCCGATATTGAAAAGGTCGTGCGCGATATCTTTATCGAAACGTTGACAACGCCTTCGACGCTTTGGCGTCATCTCAGCAAGTATTTCGCCCGCGAAATGTACTTCCTGTTGTTTGATGGAAATGTCATCGCCCGCAAGGCGTCGGATCCCCAAGGCTACGAGTTTTTTGTCAAACGTGATGCATTTCCATTTTTCAAAAGCCCGACCGGATTTAAGCCTGGAAGCCTGATATTTAACTATTATTCGCCGCCTAAGAAGCTGTCCTGGTTATTGCCTACGGCCACTAAACTGCAGGCAAGGCTGGATGCATTGATGACGTACGGCTATTTGCCTCGCCCTGACCGGGCGCCGCTTTGCTGTAGGCTGACGATTTCGAGTGAATACGACGACCTGCCGGGACCCATTCGATGGTTGTCGGCGTCCATGCTGATTTTGCTGGCAACGCTGCTTGTCGGTGAAGTCGTAGGTCGGTCAGGATGGCTGCCACCGTTACCCCGGAATCTGGTTGCTATCGGCACCTTGATGGTTCTGCTCGCGCTCATCAATGCCGCGTTTCCGGCGTTCCTCATCTACGGCCTTAATCGTTACGCATATTGCGTGACACCGTTTATGGCCGGTGCAGCCGGCGTCCTTTTTGCCGTGCTGCTTGATCGGGTGAGGTTGATAGCCGTGAACTGGCCTCGAGGTGTCCGAGCGATGTCGGTCGTAGAACAGGCCGGTTAATTCCGCGGTGATGATGCCAGGGGTCGCCCATCCGAAGGTGAGGGGGGCGATCGGCGTGTCCTTATCCGAAAATAGCATCGCGGCCGCGCGGAACCGTCTGTTGATCCGGCGCGGTCAGGGGGGCATTATCAGCCCGCATATTCGCGACCGGGGAGCCAGCACAAGGGAATGAAACGGCCCGTAGTCGGCGTGATCGCCAACGCACATCACGTCGAAAATCGCTTCGCGACACAGATGGTCGGTGAACGAAACCTCCGCGCCGTGGCGGAGGTCGCCGGTGCGCTGCCGCTGATGTTTGCGGGTTCACCTGAGATCACCGACATCGCCGCGTTGCTGGACGTCGTCGATGGCATCGTGCTGACCGGCGCCCGCGCCAATGTTCACCCGACACGCTTCCAAACCGAGCCATGCGTCGCACACGAACCTTACGACGTCCATCGCGACGAGGTAGCGCTGGCGCTATCGAAAGCTTGCGTCGCCCGTGGCGTGCCGTTGTTCGGTATTTGCCGTGGCCTGCAGGAAATGAACGTCGCCTTTGGCGGCTCGCTGCATCCGGAAATTCGTGAATTGCCCGGGCGGATGAACCATCGGATGCCGCGGCTGGAGAATGGCGAAATTCATCCCGATCCCACGGTCGTCTTTGCCGACCGGCATGATGTCAGTCTCACCCCCGGCGGAGCGTTTGCAAAAATCCTGGGTTGCGAGACCATTCGCGTCAATTCGCTCCACGGGCAGGGCATTCTTGAACCGGGCAAGCGCGTCGTTGTCGAAGGCATTGCGGAAGACGGCACCATCGAGGCGATCCGGATCGCCGACGCGCCTGGCTTCGCGCTCGGAGTGCAATGGCATGCGGAGTATGATCCCCAGCGCAATCCCATCAACCGCGCGCTGTTCCAGGCGTTCGGCGAAGCGCTGCTGATGAGCCAGCGCCGCTAAATCTAGACCGCTCAAGCTGCCTTATTTACTTTCTCCACCTTCAAGCCGCCGCCTTCCAGCAGCATCACCTTATTGAGCAGCTTCACCAGCGCATAGACGGATTCGATCGCGGGCGCGGCCGTGTTGGTCAGTTTGGCCATTTCCAGGATCGAACCAATCAACGCCTCGGTTTCGAGCGAACGGCCGGCTTCCACGTCCTGCAACATCGATGTCTTGTGTGCGCCGACGGCTTCGGCGCCGGCGATACGTTTTTCGATGGTGACGCGGAAGGTAACGCCGAGTTTCTGTGCGATGTCCTGCGCTTCCTTCATCATGGTCGCTGCGAGTTCGCGGGTCTCGGCGAACTGGCAAATGTCGACCAGCGTGGCATGGGTCAATGCCGAGATCGGGTTGAACGAAAGATTGCCCCATGCTTTCAGCCAGATCTCCGAGCGGATGTCGGGCAGCACCAACGATTTTAGTCCAGCCTTGATGAAGACGTCGTGCAATTCCTTGACCCGCGCGGTTTCCTTGCCGTCGAGCTCGCCGATCGGGAAGCGATCGCCCTCGACATGGTGGATCACGCCCGGGGCTGTTGCCGCCGCCGCCGGATAAACCACGCAGCCGATGATGCGGTTCGGATCGATATTCTTGGTGAGCACGCCCGAAGGATCGAGACTTTCCAGCCGGTGATTGTCGTATTGGCCGCCGAGCTTCTGGAAGTACCACCACGGCAGGCCGTTCTGCACTGTCAACACCACGGTATCCGGACCGAGCATCGAATCGATGTCCCGCACGACCTGGTCGAGGAAATGCGCCTTCACCGCCAGCACGACGATATCCTGCTTTCCGGCCTCGGACGGCTTGCTGACGGCTTTCATCCTGGCGGTCTGGACCTTGCCGTCGTGCCATTCGAGTTTTAGTCCGCTCTTCTGGATCGCGGCGAGATGCGCGCCCTGATCGATCACGGTGACATTCTCGCCCGCGAGCGCGAATTTGGCCGCCAGCAATCCGCCGATGGCGCCGGCGCCGACCACGCAGATCTTTTTCGGTTTGGGCGGCGCCCCCAACAGATACGGACTTGGCAACACCTGGTCGAAGACATTGCTAAGGCTGCCGACGCCGTCGATCACGATGTCGACGACGTTATGGGCATCTCCCATCGTGCCGGCGCCGAGCGAGGTGCCGCAGGCGATGACGTCGCCCGGCATCAGCGTGACGTCCTTGGAGATGGCCGCGACCAGCTTGTGCGGCGGGAAAAACATGTCGGCGACCGGATAGTTCTGCCGCTCCTTGCCGTTGAGGATGGTCTTGATCGACAGCTTCATCGGATCGAGGCCGGTCGCAATGACAGGACCGAAAACGCCGAATGTATCGAAGCTCTTCGAACGCGCCCATTGCTCGAACGACTTGTCCTTGCGTAACAGATCAACCGCGGTGACGTCGTTCACGCAGGTATAGCCGAAGATATAATCGCCGGCTTCGGCCTCCGAGATGTTGAAGCATTTCTTGCCGATGACGACACCGAGTTCGCCCTCGTAGATGATTTTCCCGGCATAGGTAGCCGGACGCGCGATCGGCCGGTTCGCTGGCCAATAGGCGTTCGGTGCTTTCAGAAACCACAGTGGCTCCTTGGGCTGCTTGAAATCGTTCTTGGCCGCGAGCTGGTGGAAATTATTCCACAGACAGATCATCTTCGACGGCTCGCACGGCGTCAAAATCTGAACGCCGGAGAGTTTCAGCGTTTCGCCACTCGGCTTTGCGCCGGCGAACAGGTCGCCGGTATGGACCGCGATGGTATCGCCTTCCAGCGTACCGAAGCCCGTCTTCCCAGCCTGCTCAAAACGAATCCATTTTGCCATCTGCGACCTCCCGGAGAGTTAGGCCGCGTCGTTCAATCGCGCGGCCCTCACGTCATTGTAGTCTTCATCCGGGTACCCGCAATCATGCACTGCATCATGAGAAGGCGGTGGCTAGCCGCCCAACCAAATCATTGGGGCTGCCCGATGCGGTTAAAATGTTGATGTTGTGAATGAACGCGGCGTCGAGAACGTCGGCCCGCCGGGTGTCTCCGGAAGGAGACTGGCTGCAAAATAAAAGGCGCTCCGTTCAGAGCGCCTTTTGCATTTTTAAGCGTGATATTCGCGGGAGTTACCCGCGAATAAAATCACAGCGAGTAATACATGTCGAATTCGACCGGGTGCGGCGTCATTTCGAAGCGCGCGACTTCGGTCATCTTCAGCTCGATATAGCTGTCGATGAAGTCGTCGTCGAACACGCCGCCGTGCTTGAGGAACGCACGGTCCTTGTCGAGATTCTCAAGCGCTTCGCGGAGCGAGCCACATACCGTCGGGATCGCCTTCAGCTCTTCCTTCGGCAGGTCGTAGAGGTCCTTGTCCATCGCGGGGCCCGGATCGAGCTTGTTCTTGATGCCGTCGAGGCCGGCCATCAGCATCGCCGCAAAGCCGAGATAGGGGTTGGCCATCGGATCGGGGAAACGAACCTCGACGCGCTTGGCCTTCGGGTTGGAGGTGTAGGGGATGCGGCAGGAGGCCGAGCGGTTGCGCGCGGAGTAGGCGAGCAGCACGGGGGCTTCATAACCCGGAACCAGACGCTTGTAGGAGTTGGTCGAGGGGTTGGTGAAAGCGTTGATCGCCTTGGCGTGCTTGATGATGCCGGCGATATAGGAGAGGCAGGTTTCCGAGAGGTCGGCGTATTTGTTGCCGGCGAATACCGGCTTGCCGTCCTTCCAGATCGACTGGTGGCAGTGCATGCCCGAGCCGTTGTCGCCATAGACCGGCTTCGGCATGAAGGTGGCCGTCTTGCCGTAGATATGCGCGACCTGATGAATGCAGTATTTGTAGATCTGCATCTGGTCGGCCATCAGCGTCAGCGTGTCGAACTTCATGCCGAGTTCGTGCTGGGCCGAGGCGACCTCATGGTGGTGCTTCTCGACCTTGACGCCCATCTTGGCCATGGCGCCGAGCATTTCGGAACGCATGTCCTGTACGGAGTCTTGCGGCGGGACCGGGAAGTAGCCGCCCTTGGTGCGGATACGGTGGCCGAGGTTGCCGCCTTCATATTCGGTGGCCGAGTTGGTCGGCAATTCCGAGGAGTCGAGCTTGAAGCCGGTGTTGTAGGGCTCGGCGGAGAAGCGAACGTCGTCGAAAACGAAGAATTCCGCTTCCGGTCCAAAGAAAACGGTGTCGCCGACACCCATCGACTTGACCATGGCTTCGGCCTTCTTGGCCATGCCGCGTGGATCGCGATTGTACGGCTCGCCGGTGGTCGGTTCCAGCACGTCGCAGGTGACGACCATGGTCGTCTCTGCGAAGAACGGATCGATCGTCGCGGTGACGGGATCTGGCATCAGGCACATGTCGGATTCGTTGATCGCCTTCCAGCCCGCGATCGACGAGCCGTCGAACATCAAGCCCTCGGCGAACGCGTCTTCGTCGATCATGCCGACGTCGAAGGTCACGTGCTGCCACTTGCCGCGCGGATCGGTGAAGCGCAGGTCGACGTACTTCACGTCGTTGTCCTTGATCGATTTCAGGACGTCTTTGGCGGTCTTCATGAATACCCCTTATGTCTGCGGGTCGGTTTCCCAAGCGATGGTGAGATATCGCGAACGAAATCAGGCCGCCGGAGCAGCCTTGTTGTTGTTTTTTAGTCGCGAAAGGCGGGATAGCACCCGGCTCAGATAGCGTCCAGCCCGGATTCTCCGGTCCTGATCCGGATTGCTTCCTCGATGTTGGAGACGAAGATTTTGCCATCGCCGATGCGGCCGGTCTGGGCCGCGCGCCTGATCGCGTCGATGGCCTTTTCGACCAAATCGTCGGAGATCACGATCTCGATCTTAACCTTGGGCAGGAAGTCCACGATGTATTCGGCGCCACGATAGAGCTCGGCATGACCCTTTTGCCGTCCGAAACCCTTGGCTTCGGTGACGGTAATGCCCTGCAGTCCGACTTCCTGGAGCGCTTCCTTAACCTCGTCGAGCTTGAATGGCTTGATGATGGCTTCTATTTTTTTCACTGAACGGCCTCCCGGGCATTTCGATAATTCAGAGTGCAGGTCTGTCGACGTCGCGCCTGACGTGCGGGGTTGTTTGATGGGGTTGTCCTGGTACGCAACCCGCAGGCATTGATCGCCGGCGAACCGGACGATTTGGAGCGGGCTTCCAGGGTTGGCTTCCTTGCCAGAGTTGGCTTCCTCAAAAGCAGGGTCTATGCCAAGTTGTTAAGACGCCTGATTTAGACGTGTTATCAGACTTTTAATGGGCATTCTTTGGAGTTCGGGCAGAGCGGCCACAATATCGGCGGCCTATCAAATAGGCAATCAGCTCAACCGGTATGCAGTCGCCCAAGGTTGGACAACGCGCAAGCTCAGAAATGCCTCAGGATGAGGCGCTTGTATCGGGAATTTGGCATGGAAGTTCTTACTACGGCTGAAATGGAGCGCGCCGACCGGCTTGCCATTGCCGCAGGTACGCCCGGCTTCGCGCTGATGCTGAGCGCAGGCCAGGCCGTTGCGCAAGCCGCGATCGAGCTCGTGGAGGAGGGGCCAATCCTGGTGGTCGCCGGCCGCGGCAATAATGGCGGCGACGGGTTTGTAGCGGCGGCGGAGCTCGCGGCGCGCGGCCGCGAGGTTTCGGTCATCCTGCTGTGCGAGCGCGACAGCCTGCAGGGCGATGCCGCGTCCGCGGCGCGCGGATGGAAGCATCCGGTGCTGCCGTTCAATCCCCAGGCGATCGGCAAACCGGCGTTGATTGTCGATGCATTGTTCGGCGCCGGGCTCAATCGCCCGGTGAAGGGCGAACCCTACGATATGATCGAGGCGATCAACGCCAACGGCGCGCCGGTGCTGTCGATCGATCTGCCGAGCGGCATCAACGGTACGACAGGCGCCGTGATGGGCATCGCGGTCCGTGCCACCGAAACCGTCACCTTCTTCCGAAGCAAACCCGCACATTTGTTGCTGCCGGGACGGATTTATTGCGGTCGCATCCGTGTCGCCGATATCGGGATCGACGCGCAGGTACTCAGCGAAATTGCGCCGCAGACGTTTGAAAATGTTCCGCCGTTCTGGCGCAGTCACTTTCCGGTGCCGCAAGTCGATGGCCACAAATACGCCCGCGGCCATGCCGTTGTCGTTTCCGGCGATATCACCGCAACCGGCGCTGCTCGGATGTCGGCGCGTGGCGCGCTCCGAACCGGCGCCGGGCTCGTCACGCTGGCCACGCCCCGCGACGCGCTTGCTGTCAATGCGGCTGCGCTGACCGCTGTGATGGTTCGCCCGACGGACACCGTGGTCGAGTTTGCCGAGCTGCTGAACGACAAGCGTTTCAATGCGTGCGTGATCGGACCAGGTGCCGGCGTCAGTGAGCGCACGCGCGATTTTGTCCTGACGGCGCTTGCCGCGCAGCGGGACCTCGTGCTCGACGCGGACGCGCTGACAAGTTTCGCCGATGCGCCGGATCGGCTGTTCGAGGCGATCAAGGCGTCGCCCGATCCAAAGGTTGTTCTCACGCCGCATGAAGGCGAATTCCCGCGGCTGTTCAGCGACATCAGCAACAAACATCCATTTCGCTCGAAACTCGAACGGGTACGGGCAGCCGCCGAACGCTCGGGCGCTGTCGTCCTGCTCAAGGGAGCGGATACCGTGGTGGCGTCGCCGGACGGGCGCGCGACCATCGCCGCCAACGCGCCGCCCTGGCTTGCCACCGCCGGCGCCGGTGATGTGCTGTCCGGCATGATCGCCGGGCTGCTGGCGCAGGGTGCGCCGGCGTTTGAGGCGGCCTGCATCGGCGTCTGGATGCATGGCGAAGCGGCACAGGAGGCCGGTCCCGGCCTGATCGCCGAAGACCTGCCGGAAACGCTGCCGGCGGTATTCCGCCGCCTGTATGACGAGTTCGGCGTCGAGTACTGAGACCGCCCGATATGATGCTGAGGCGGCTTGAGCAGGAGAAGGAGCCGGACGCACGCTATCTCTGGATACGTGCATAGCGAAGCCAATTATTCCAGGGCTTATGTCGTCGCCTTGCGGCCGTGTAGCGCCCTGACGTCGATGACGGAGTCGCCGAGGACCAGCCTTGGCAAGATCATTTGCTCCGGTGGCTGCGCGAGCCCGGAAACCCGGGCAGCAATGAAGTCGAGCGCCGCGTGACCGCACGCCTCCAGATTTAAATCGATGTGGGTCAGGCGCGGGGTGCTCCACTCCAGGAGCTTGGCGTTTCCGATGGCTACCACGGAGATGTCGTCCGGCACGGAAAGTCCCACTCGCTGCACCTCGTTGATAATACCCATCGAGATCATGTGGGTGCTGGCGACCAGACCGGTGATATCCCGGTTCTTCGCCAGGGCGTCAGACACGGCAGCTTCGGGCGCACCCGCCAGGATAGGCTCGAGCACGATATGGCGCACCCCGGCAGCATCGAACGCTGCCATCATGGCCTCCAGCCTTTGCCGGCGTACCAGGTTCTGCACGCGTCCGATCGCGATGCCGACCCGGCGATGGCCGTGCTTGATCAATTCCGCCGCCGCCATCTCTCCGACCAGCCGATTGTCGACGCAGAATTGCGGCGCATCGAGTTCGCGCGGGCTGAGCAGCGTCACCACTACGCCGCTGCTCGCCATCTGGTCCAGGATGGTCGCGAGCTCGTCGCGGTGGGTGACCTGGTCAAAGCCACCGCCGGCCAAAATGAGTCCGGCCACGCGGTGCTCCCAGAGTTGGCGGCAATATTTCAGCTCAAGCAGCGGGTCGCGCTGCATGTTGCACACCATTGCCATCATCGGATGTGCCGCCTCGGCGTGACGTGTCACGGCCTCGGCGATCTCCCCGTAATAAGGGTCGAGCATGTTGCCGGCCACCAAGCCGACCATAGCCGGGCCGCCGGCGCGTAGCGTCCGGGCCAGGATGTTCGTGACGTAGCCGAGTTGCAAAGCCGTTTCGCGAACCCGTTGCCGCATCGTGGGATCGACCGGCCAGCCATTGTCCCGCATCACGCGGCCTGCCGTGCTTACGGACACTCCGGCCGCCCGCGCGACGTCGACCAGGGTCGGCGCCCCGCGGCGGTTTGCGGGCGGCTGAGGCATATCGTTTTCGGGTTCTGGCGTGCTCACGAGTTCATTCTGCTTCAACTGGTTCTGCGGCGAAAGCCCACGCTTGACAGGTTATTTTATCTGAGACAACGTTGTCTCAACAAGAAAGCCGTGAGGGACGGGATGGCCGAGGAAGCTACGGACCAAGTTGCGCTCCCCTTGGAACAGGCCGGCGTCGTGCCAGCCGTACAAACACCGGGTGACCGCCAGCGCTGGGGGATGCTGGCCGCGGGCGTCGTCGTGATGATCCTTCTTTCCAACTACCAGTACTGCTTTACGCTGTTCACGCCCGGCATGAAGGCGCAGTTCTCGGGAGTTCCCTATTCTGCCATCGCGCTGATTTTTTCCATCTTCGTGTTGTTTGAGACGTGGCCCGTCCCGCTGGCCGGGGCGCTGATCGACCGTTTCGGCATAAGGCAGTTGATGCTGGCGGGCTCGGTTTTGGTCGGGGCAGGCTGGATCGGCGGCGGGCTGACCGCCACCAGCGTTTTCCAGCTTTATATCTGGTACGGCCTGATTGCCGGTCTCGGCTGCGGCATCATCTACGTTGCTGTTGTCGGCAACGCCATTCGCTGGTTTCCGGACAAGCGAGGGCTCGCGGCCGGCATTACGGCTGCCGGATTCGGTGGCGGCTCGGCGCTCACGCCCATCCCCATTTCGCTGACCATTCAGTCCATCGGGTGGGGCAACGCCATGGCGCTCTGGGGCGCGGTGCAGGGTGCCGTCATCTTCCTGTTAGCGCTCTATCTGCACGCCCCGGAAGCGGCCTGGCGTCCGGCCGGCTGGGACCCGGCCACCACGCGCGTGGTGCAAACGTCGATCGACTACACCTGGAGCCAGACGCTCCGCATGCCGGAGTTTTACCTGCTCTACGTGATCCATTTTCTGATCAGTCTTGGCGGCCTCATGACACTTGGCAATCTGTCGGAGATCGCACGCTCGCTGCACGTCGAGAACTCGACCATTTTCGGGATTTCGATCGTCGCCTTCGCCGCCACGGCGAACGGGATTTCGAGCACGATATCGCGGGTCATATGGGGCAGCGTCTCCGACCAGGCCGGGCGCGAGAACACCATGATGATCGTATTCCTGGTGGAAGCCGCGTGCATTTTCGCCGTCACGCAAATCGCCGGGAGTCCGGTACTTTTCGTGGTGATCTTTCCGCTGGTTTTCTTCGGCTATGGGCAACTCAACACGCTGTTGTCGGCAACCACCGGGGACCTGTTCGGCAGCCGCTACGCCTCCACCAATTTCGGCATGGTCTACACCGGGAAGGGAGCGGCGGCGTTCTTTTCCGGCTGGGGAGCGGCGGCGGTGGCGGCAGCATTCGCGGGCTCGTTCGTCGCGCCTTACTACATCGCGGCGGCATGTGATGTGCTCGCGGCTGCCCTGGCGTTTTTCGCACTCAAGCCGATCGCCCGCAACACGCTCGCCAACGCGGCCCGGCGCGAGGCCATCGGACACTGACGCCGCGCGCAAAACTTATCCAGCAACTCGATCAAGACAACGGAGATCATGCGATGAAGATTACGAAGGTAGAGACTCATTTGGTTTCTGCTCCTCTCGCCCATTCCTGGGAAACCGGAATCGGTTCAGCGAAGCAGCGCGACGAACTGCTGGTGTTCGTTCACACGGACGAGGGGATCACCGGGATCGGCTCGTCCTACCACGCGCATGCCGGGCTCGCGATGAAGGCGGTGGTCGACACCAAGGTGGCTCCAGCCGTGATCGGGCTCTCGCCGCTCGACATCGGCGCAATATGGGAGAAGCTGTTCTACGGCACGGTCTATATCGGATCCGCCGGCGTGCAGGGCTTGGCCGGTATCGACATCGCGCTATGGGACATCCTCGGCAAAGTGTCGAAGCAGCCGGTGGCGACGCTGCTGGGTGGTGGCGGCGTCGAATACGTGACGGCCTATGTCGGCTGCATGAGTCTCGGCTTCAAGGCGCATGACAAGCTGGTTGAGGAAGCGCAGGGCTACGTGTCGGAGGGCTACAAGGCGCTCAAGATTCGTGGCGGCGCTGGCGTCAAGCAGGACGTCGCCGCGATGCGCGCCGTACGCAAGGCGCTCGGCGACGACATCGATCTGATGATCGATGTGAATGCCCGATATAGCTGGCCCGAGGCGGTGGACCTGTCGAAGCGGCTGCAGGAACTCGACACCTACTGGCTCGAGGACCCGTTCGACTTCTCTATTCCGAACCACCACGACGAGGTGGGCAAGCTGCGCTCGATGGGCCTCACGCCGATTGCCTCGGGCGGAAACGTCTACAGCCGGTTCGACTACCGAAATCTGCTCGAGCGCGGCGGGGTCGATTATTTGACACCGGACGTGGTGAAGTCGGGCGGCTTCTCCGAGTCGCTGAAGATGGCGCATATCGCGAGCGCCCATGATTGCATCATCGCGCCGCACACGCTCAATGGACTGGGACAGGTCGCGAACCTGCATTTTGCCGCGGCCGTGCCCGGGCACATCCGGGGCTATGTCGAGTGGGACCCGACGTCGCCCAATCCGCTGCGGGATGAATTGATGACCAATCCGGTCAAGGTGAAGGACGGCAAGCTTTATGTGCCGACCGGACCTGGCCTCGGCACCGACATCAATCCCGACGTGCTGAAGCGGCTACAGGCGAGCGGCAGCCATGAAATCGCCATGCAGGCTCGGACGCGGCGGTGGAACACATGATCACCGGCTGAGCCCGATCAACGCGCGATCTGAACCGAGGCGGCTATTCGACGATATATTTCGCGACCGCCGCCTCGTTCCATTCGAGCCCGAGCCCGGGACCGCGCGCCGTGAGTGCGCCATCGACGATCTTGATCGGGTTGGTCAGGATAGCGCCGGCAAAATCCAGCACCTCGAGCCAATGCGCCGTCGGGGTCACCGCCAGCATGTGGGCGCTTGCTTCGGCGAACAGGTGGCTCGACATCGGGATCGATGCGGCCTCTGCTTGTCCGGCGACACGCAGCCAGCCGGTGACGCCACCGACCTTCATCAGGTCCGGCATGATGAAATCGCTCGCGCCGGCGGCGATCGCCTCCGCAAAGCCGAGCGGGAACCACCAGTTCTCGCCGGCCTGAATCGGCGTGCGTGATTTCAGGCGCACCCTGGCGTGGCCTTGAAGATTTTCCTGCGGCACCGGCTCTTCGATCCAAAGCAGATTGTAGGGTGCAAGCCGGTCGATGCGGCGCGTGGCTTCATCGGGATCGAGCGATTGGTTGAAGTCCAGCATTAACGCGATGTCGGGGCCGAGCAGGGCGCGTATCCCTTTGACCACCCGCTCGTCATTGGCGGCGTCACCGTCGCCGCCCTTGATCTTGATGCCGCGAAACCCCTGCTCGAGCGAACGGCGCAGCGCCCGCTCGTCCACGACGGG
Source organism: Bradyrhizobium canariense (assembly GCF_900105125.1). NCBI lineage: Bacteria > Pseudomonadati > Pseudomonadota > Alphaproteobacteria > Hyphomicrobiales > Nitrobacteraceae > Bradyrhizobium > Bradyrhizobium canariense. The sequence continues at coordinate 975,047 of NZ_LT629750.1, forward strand.
ATCGACCGCGCCGTAGCTGTCATAGGCCTGGATCGGTCGCGGCGATCCGCCGAGCAGCTCAGCCAAGGGTCGGCCGGCGAGTTGGCCCAGCGCGTCCCAGAACGCCATATCCAGGCCGGACACCGCCATGCCGACCAGACCCTGCCAGCCGAGCAGCCTGAATTTGGCGTCCATCGCCGCCATCAGGTCGAACGGTGCGATCGCTTTCCCGATCAGAGCGCGGCCAATCTCTTCGATCAGCTGCACCAGCGGTTTGAGCGTGAGTTTGGCGTAGGCGAAAATGTAGGATCGCCCGGTAACGCCTTGATCGGTCGTGACATCGATCAGCACCAGCGGCGCTGCCTCGATCACCCCGAAGGCGTTTTTCACCGGCCGCGAAATCGGCGCGACGATGGCCCGCGCCTTGATGCTGCGAATGGCGGGAACGGTTTTGCTCATGTTTGCTTCCTCACTCGACGCTGTACCATCGCACGAAGCGCGGCGCCGTCCAGTCGGTCGCGACCGCTTCGATCAACCAGTGCCCGCTGTGTTCGGCTGCGAAGGCCACGCGCTGGGTCGCGCCGGGTTCGATCGCCAATGTATCCAGCCAAAATGGTTTCCAGCCGTCGTCGAGCCGGTCCAGCAGCCGAAAATGATGCCCGTGCAAATGGAACACGGTAGCGATGTCGGTGCGATTGGTGAGCGCCAAGACCACGGTGCGCCCGGCCTTGGCTCGGAATGCGGGCGTCAGGGAGGGTGCGAAGCTTGCCGGTGTCACCCAGCCGGGTTGGGGACCGCCGAGCGGCACGTCGAAGCGAAGGGCGTTCTTGAGATCAGGCTGTGCCGGCAGGCCGGTTGCCGGCAGCGGTGGCGCAGGCGGCAGCCTGTCTGCGCGGATTGGCGGCTGGTCCGAGATGACGAGCCGGCCGATCGGGCGAGCCTCTTTCCCATCGTGGAGCAGGATCGGCGACACCAGGCCGGGCGGGGCGGTGGCGTCGATGAAGACGTCGGCCCGCGCTCCCGGCGCCAATACCAGCGCGCCATTGCGTGCCAGGAAGGGTTCGGCCGGCTGGCTGTCCAGGGCCATCACACGGACATCAAGATTGTCGATTTTTACTGCGACAACAGTGCGTTGACATCCGTTTATGAAACGAATTCTCAGGCGTTCATTGGTGCGCACCGAGATATCGAGCGAAGCCTGGCCATTGATCGTATAAAACGGCGTTGCGCCTTTTGGATCGGTCCCGGGCGCTATCGCGGTCCCATCCGAACCTAACCGCCAGTCTTCGAGCAGACACACCTCGTCCCGGTCGACCGAAACGGCCTCGCTTTCCCCGACGATCACGGCCAGGGCCCGCGACGGGCGCGCCTGACCATCGCCGAGCAGCCGGAGGTCGCACAGGAACGTGCCGGCTTGGCGGAGCGGAATTTGGAGATTTTCCCGGGCCCCGGCCGCCAGAGGCGTCCGCGCGGTCAGTGGCTCGGTGGCCTGAACGCCGTCCAACCCACGCCAGTTGAGGGCCGTAGGCACCGGCAAGTCGTTCGAAAGCACGAATTCGAGGTTCTCGCCGCGCCTTAGCTTGCCGGCATCGTCGCGTCCCGATCCGTTGAGCGCCCAGGATAGCGCGTCCGGCTTTCCCAGTTGTGAGGCGCTGACATCGGATTTGGCATGCAGTGCCAGCCCAGGCTGTGTCTGGGCCCGGACGGTAGGAAACAGGACCGGCTCCAACGCGGGACCAAAGGCGGCAGCGCCCAATCCGGCCAAAAGCCGGCGTCGGTTCAACCGAAGGATTCGATCTGCCATGGCCTCGATGCGGACCATTTTCTGCTTATGATGTCCAGCTATCGAGCGTCGGTTGCCGGAGGCCTGCCAGGGGCGATTTTTTTGCTGCGAACCGGTCGGCCCATGTTATAAGCCCGCCCGCCCGCGGCATCGCGGCCGGACATGATGCTATCAGCGGGCGTGGCGGAACTGGTAGACGCGCTGGATTTAGGTTCCAGTGACGAAAGTTGTGGGGGTTCGAGTCCCTCCGCCCGCACCACAACCCGAGATCACGGGTGTCGCATAAAGGCGACGAGTTCCGGCCACGCACGATGAGGACGAGAACTACATCTACGCAGGAACGCTTGGCGGCTGGCATTTTACCGCCTGCACAATTCCCAGCTACCGGGCCTCCATTTCCATCGCGTCATCGATTTTGGCTTTGGGCGCGCCCATGATGACCCAGTCCAACAGCATCACGACCGCCGGCGTCGCGAGTGCGACGTAGATGTCATCGATGCCAAAGGGATCGCCCATCACATACCATGCCGTCGTCGTGATGGTTGCTGCGATCAATCCAAGTGTGGCCCCTCGGCTGGATCCAAATCGCGGAAGATAGAAGGCGAAGATGGCAACGACGGAAATCGAGAGCCGGAGCGCCCGGGTAAAAAAGGAAAGATGCAGCACCTGCGGGGCGAAGAACACGAACAGGAGCGGGAGAAAGCCGATCGGCACCGATAGAAGCCGGGACATCCGGAGCTGTGCCGTCTGGCTTGGTTGGAGCATCGGCACGTAGAAATCGCGCACGATCAACGCAGAAATGGCCAGCGCAACGCTGCTCACACCGACAAGTATCGACGCCACGATCGACGTCAGCACGAGGCCCGCCAACAGGGGCGGCATATGGTTCATGAAGATTGGCAGCGCGTAGAGGCTGTTTATATCGGGAAACAGAAATTTCGCGGCGACGCCGATCAGACCGAGCGCAAAGCTCACCGGCAGGCAAAGAAGCCCTGCAGTGTAGCACGCGCGGGTAACCTCCTGGGGGCCTTTCAGCGAAGATACGGCCTGTACGATGTACTGCGTCGAGAAGATCGACCCGATGCTCGCGATGGTCCAGGCGATGATAGTCGTGATGCCGATCTTGCCGTCCCAAGTGAAGTAGTAGTCCGGCAATTTCTCCATCATCGGCGTGATGCCGCCCGTCATGTTGAGTGCAACGCAAAGAATGACTGCGATGCCGACGCACTTCAGGCTCGTGTGGAGCAGGGATACATAGGCTGCGCTTTTCTGGCCGCCTATGACGCAATAAAATGAGCTGACCGCGGCGATCATTACCGCTGAGGCCGTGAGCGATATATGGAAGGCGGATGAAAGGGCCGCAGCACCACTCACATAGAATGCAACATTCACGAGCAACAGGGCGTAGATCATGATCACGGAGACTGTCATCTGCGTCGAGCGGCCATACTCCTTGGCGATAGCCGCGGAAATGGTGTATTCGCCGGTATTGTAGAGTTTCTTCGCCAGAAGCCATCCGAACAGCGGGAAGCCGAGCGCAACACTCAAGACAGCCCACGACGCGGCCATGCCCGAATCAAAGGCTACTTGCGCGACGCCGATAGTCGATTTCGGTGCGATGAATTCGGACATCATGAGCACGCCGATGACCAGAGCGGGTACGGAGCGCGCGGCGAACATGAAATCGGAGGTCGACTTGGCGCGATACCGGAAGGTCAGCCATGTTGTCACCGCTATATAGGCCAACACCATGCATATCAGGACAAATGTTCCCTGTGTTTGAAGCTCCGGCATAGACTCCTCCCTGAGATTATCGTGAAACGTCTGCTCTACTGACTCCCGTGCCGGGACAGCGTCTCGGCAGTTTCGAAGAAATCGAGCAAACTTTCGCAGACGATGTCCGCGCGTTCCTGCTGCACCCAGTGGCCGGCGCCTTCTACGAAGCAAGGCCGCGCCATACGGGTGAAAACGGTATGCCTCATGCGTTGCAGGCCACCGGGGATCTGATACGCCCCCCAGTCCCGTTGGCCCGCCATGAACAGCGCAGGGCAGTCGATCGTGCGTCCGGAAAACAGGCTCAGGTCCTGGGCCAGGCTCCCGTTCATGCGCCCGCGATACCACTGGAGGCCGCCTTGAAAGCCCGCGCGCTCGTAGTCCTCGCTGTAGACGCGGAGCTCCGGTTCGGTAAGCCAGTGCGACGACGAGATGATTTCAGGCGGCGGAGATTCCGGCGCGACTGTTTCCGCCATCCCGAGCGCGAGCGGCATGATGTAATAGTTGGGCATGCGCGCGAGTTCTTCGGCCGCCCATGACGACAGCTCGAAGGGATTGTTGCCCGGCCAATCGCCGCTCTTGAAATGAAAATAGGCGCGCAGGAAGCCGTTCACGCCCTGCTTGCAATGCCACATGTCCGCATTGGCCTCGCGCGTCGCGAAATAGGCGTGGTAATGCTTGCGCGGTGGATCAAGAGAGGCGAGGGCCGCGTGAATGGCGTCCTTTTGCGGAGGTTGCGGGAGAGGCCAGGCGAGCGGCCCGGTGAACGGCGCGCTCATGATGACCAGCGAATGGAAAAGGTCAGGGCGGACCAGGGCGCACGCGGCCGCAATTGAGGCGCCGAAATCGTGGCCGACGACGGCGGCGACGGAGGTTATGCCCAAAAGGTTGAGCAAGGCCACAGCATCCCGCACGAGATTGAGAATGCAAAACGGAGACAGGTCTTCCTCGTATTGGATCGGTCTCGCGGCCGTGCGGCCGTAGCCGCGCTGATCGGGCGCCACGACGTAATAGCCGGCCTCCGCGAGAGCGGGCATGACTTTGCGCCATGAATAGGCGATCTCGGGAAACCCGTGCAGCAAAAGTATGGTAGGGCGGCGCGGTCCGGGAGTTCCGGCTTCCAGGATGTGCATGTCCGTGCCGTTGACGCCTTGGATGAAACGCGCTTTGACGCCCGCAGGAAGGCTCGCGGAAGGTAGAGGCGCCACCATGCTCAATACCCTCCTCGATGCAGGGGAAGGTGGCACCGGGCGTCGGACGCGGACCGTCCTCGTGTATTTCGTTGAAGCCAATCGATCGGGAGGCGTGACAGGTGACCGTGGATGAAGGAGAGCAGGCTCGCTATGTCGTCGTTGGGCTGCGGCGCGGGCTTGCGATCCTGAACATGTTCCGCCGAGATCGACGGGTCGTTACAGTTCCGGAGATGACAGCGGCTTTGGGGCTGCCGCGGGCAACCGCCTTTCGGCTCGCTTACACGCTCGAGCGGGATGGCTACCTGCAGCGTGTCCCCGATTCCCCCGCATTCCGCCTTGGGCCCAAGACGCTTCTTCTTGGGTTCGATTATCTGCATACGACCGAGGTCGTCGCGTGCGGGCGCGACGCGCTCACGGCTTTGCGCGACCGCACCGGCTTTTCCACGCATATGTGCGTGCGCGACGGAACGGAAATCGTTTACGTCTTCACGGCGTCGTCCCACCATCGCATGCGCGGTGATATCCCGGTCGGTACGCGCTATCCGTGCCATGCCGTCGCGTCCGGCCGCGCCCTTCTGTTCGACATGACGAAGGCCGGGATCAAAGACCTTTACCGCGGGGTTTCCCTGGCGGCGTTTTCGCCCCAGACACCGACGACGGTCGACGCGCTCTGGTCTCGCATCGAGCGTGAACGAAAGCTCGGATATGCGTGGCACCGCTCCGGATTTGTCAGCGGCATCGTGAGCCTGTCTGCACCGGTGCGGGACAGCGGGGGTGCCATCGTGGCCGCCATCAACATTTCGGACTCGGAGACCGTTTTGAAGGACATCGAAACGGTACGCGATCAGGTTCTCAGCACCGCAGCCGAAGTGTCGGCGCGACTTGGATGGCGCGGTTGACCGATCGCGTTCGACGGCAATCAACCCAGCTCATCCGCATAGAGAGGCATTCCAATCTCGCGGAGGGCCGCCTGCAGCCGTTCGATCGAAACTCCCCGGACCGTTGTGTTGCCGTCCAGGGCGATCGCAGCTGCGATTCCTGCCGCCTGTCCGGTCGCCATGCAGGCAGGAACATTGCGGCTGCGGCCATGGGCGGTGTGATCGGCCGAAATGCATCGTCCGGCGACGAGCAGTTGTTCAACTCCCAGCGGTACCAGACACCGATAAGGTAATTCGTAGGGCTTGAGTCCCCGGAAATCGACATCGGCCCCTTTGACGTCATGCACGTCGAAGGCGGACACGTCGGCAGCTATGCTGTCCGGGAACGAGGTCTCGCCGCTGACATCCTTGGCAGTCAGCGTATATTCGCCGCGGATGTGCCGCGTTTCGCGAACCCCCAGCACCGGCGCGATCTGGGCGATCTTGGCCTTCGCGAAGCCGGGCACCTTCTTAATAAGAAACTGGGCATATTCCTCGATTTGGCGGTAACACTCGACGATCGCAGCGCTGAACTCGATCGGTGAGAAGACGTTGACGCCCAGCACCCGGGTGGCGTTCACGTACATCAACCCGTTGGCTGTCTTGAGGGTTATGTTCTCGCGGGGCAGGTCGATATTTGTCTCTTCCCGATAGGCGCGGATCGTTTTGTTGAAGCCCGTAAGCCACAGTCCATAATCGAGGTCGTCGTCATTGTCTGGAATGGCCTGGGCGGGCACATCGTCCGTTTGGCGCGCCCAGCGCGCGAGTTCCACGACATCGACGTCGGACATTGTGAAATACATGCCGACGGGCTGCATCTTGATCTCGTCGTCGTCATCGCCCGAGCCCATGACGAACGGAGCGCCCGCGCCGGCAGCGATGTCGCCGTCAGCCGAACAATCGATCACGACCTTGGCGCCGATGAAGCTGCGGCCGGCCTTGTTCTCCACCACCACGCCTGTCACCTTACCGCCCTCGACGATGGGACGCGAGACCACGGTTTCGAAGAGAATCTGGACGCCAGCATCCGTACAGAGGCGCGTCAGCAGCATCTTCATGATTTCGGGATCGCAGGGAGATGCGATCTTGACCTTCCCCGTCTTGGTCCCAGCGAAATAGTCAGCGCCGGCCGCTCCCGTCGCGCGCGCCATTTTCCAGAGCTCAAGGGGCAGCCCGCCCACGAGCGCTCCCGAAGGCTTCGTGTTGAGGCCGAGGGTGAGATTGCCGCCCAGGGAACCGAACCGCTCGACGAGAACCACTTTCTTGTTCCGGCGCGCGGCGGCGGCGGCAGCAATCGGACCCGTGGTGCCCCCGCCAACCACCACTATGTCCGCATCCATCAGCACGGGTATTTCGCGAGCGGGTTCCTGGATGGTCGGCATTAAGCGTACCTCATGTCACGTTTCATATATGAAGCAACGCTTCATCTTTAGAAATCCGTACCATCCGGTCGGGCTTGAGTCCAGCGTGAGGCCCGATTGTCCGGGTGCCGGAGAGGAGATCCCTGTGGCCGTGGGCGTATCGGCTTTTTATCTCTGGATTTCCGCCCGCCCATGGCCGCAGCAGGTGCTCAATTCGAAGCGGTCGTCCCATTTGCGGGCGGAGTTTTCCAGGCCAGCACAGTTCCATCAAATTTTTGGCAGCCGATCGTGAGGAACGAAAGCGAATGCCGGGAATGATGTTCACGAGCGACGCGGGCGAAATTTCAAATCGGTAGATTTGTGATCAAAGTATTGAGAGACGTGCAAACAACGACTTGGTTCGATGTACCACGGCAAAGCGCGTCCTCACGCGGCTTCAGTGGCATCTTGCGGCGTTGTTTCCTCGATCCAGGCGTCCCTCGCAAACCACTCATGATGCGTACGACAGTGAGGGCAATACGAACGGGAAAAGAAGACCGCGGTTCGTTGGAATTTAGCTAAATCCATTTCAATACCGGTCGCGATCGCGCGCTTCGTCGCAGGACAGCGAATCATTATCGAACCCATCGAGGCCTCCGTTTGAGCCCCTGTTAAACGCATCGTGCGAAGGAATTATAATGGCGGAACGGCGCTTTCGAGACGAGCGGCTGAGCAGGTCATGACGCGAAGACTGTGCCATCAAGACCCAAGGTCCGGCGGAGAGACTTCGACCGGCTATAATACGTCCAGGTGGCGATGCCTTTGCGCTACAGCCAATATCGCCCCGCATAGATCACGGTCATTGCCGCTCCCGCGACGATCACGAATTGCCTGACGTAGTTCGCTGGAAGAACGCGAATCAAATGACCACCGCCATATCCGCCGATCATCGCGCCGACGAGCGTGACGGTCGTTTCCGGCCAGCGCACGGCTCCCTGGACGATGAAGATGACGGTGGCGGCGAATGCGACACAGGTCGCAAGAAAATTTTTCAGGGCCTTTATGGATCGGATGTCGTTGGGCTCCGTGATCGACAAAATCGCCGTCAGGATGACGCCAAGGCCGGCGCCAAAGAAGCCTCCATAGACGCAGGCCATTCCGAGGAGCGTCGCACTGAAGCCAGTCGGCAACATATTGTCGATGCTGTAATGGCGGACGGAGCATGCCTGGATTCGCGGCGCAAAGGCAAAGAGCAGCGTCGCGAAGGCGATCAGGGCCGGCACCGGCAGGGTAAAGAGACGTTCGGGAAGGAGCAGCAAGGCAACTGCTCCGATCGCTCCGCCGAGAACGGCCACAACCACGAATGAGACCGTGCGCATCGTCGGCGCCGGCAGCTTCCTGCGATCGGCAAGAGCAGCGATCAAATGACCAGGTGAAATTGCGACGGCATTCGATGCGTTGGCGATGATGGCCGGTAAACCCGCTGCCAACATCGCCGGAAATGTAATGAGCGTCGCGCCTCCGGCCAGAGCGTTGATGAGACCGCCGACAGTTCCCGCCGATAACAACAACACACCCGTATTGAAATCCATGCCTCACCTCTCGGATGACGAGAGGGATAGCTGCTTGCGCATTGGTATGTCTGGAACGTCTGTGACCGGATTCAGCTATGCCGGTAGAGACCCGGCGTAGTTCCAAAAGTCATCCGGAACAGCCGTGTGAGGTGGCTCTGATCCGAAAATCCCGTATCAGCCGCCACCGCGGCTATCGGCTGGCCGTCTCTCAGCAATTGTCGGGCGCGGTTCAACCGGAGAAGGATTCGGAAAGCATGTGGAGCAATGCCGAGTTCGCGCGTCACCAGTCGGCTGAATCCTTCGCGGCTGCGGTCAAAGCTGGCGGCAATTTCGCCGATCCGCCTGAAGTTGTGCGCCAAAGTAGTGCCGAGCTTGATTTTATCGGATTTCACAGTCGGCGCAGGAAGCCTGTGGAGCGGGATTTCGGCGGCGGTTCGCAGGATATTTTCGAGCGAGATCTCGCTTGCGCTCAACCGAGGACGCTGGATGTCGAAGACGTGAAGCGACGAGCCGGAGTCAGCGGCCGGAACATAGGCGTTAAGGCAAACCGTCTCGTCATCCGAAGTCGCAATCGGGGTGTGCAGCATTCCCGCCGGAATAAACGCCGCTTGCCCTGCTGACACCGTCACTGTCGAGCCATTGACATGGAACGAACGAGACCCAGAGACAACCACCATGATCTGGGCCTCGTCATGAAAATGGGGCCTGAGACCAGGAGAGCCAGGACCGCGCCATAAGCCAAGTTCGATGATGCCGGCTAGGTCCACCTGATAATAATTCCAGGTCGGGGTAGAGGAAAAACGGGACATCGAGGAATACAGAACCAATTTTCACCTCAGAGCGGTGTGGCATGCCGCAGCGTGCGGCCGATCTTCCTGACGTGGCGCTGATTCAGGACGTCCGGATGTTGCGAGGCCGTGCCTCTAATTTCAGCTTTCAGCGTGCGAAAGCATAGGCGCTTTGCTTCGCCCGGCCAACGTCGGAGAGAGGGCGGCTCGAATACTCTATCGTCAGCGGCTCGCGCTCACCTCTGGTCGCTTCGCCATGATCGATGACGGGCTCGGCTTCGAGCTAGTGCATTGGTCACAGCCGCTGGGGAGGAAGTTTGGACAGCATGTTTCCTGCGGCGCCTGTGGCACAGCGGCATTAAGTGGACCATCGGTCGGAAACGCGTCTGTAGACTATGAATGCCGGCGGACTGTCACTGGCTTTCTGCGTTTGATCGCACTCCATTGGGGGCGAACCATGGGGGTGCGTTTTCGTCACCTTCCTCGGGCGGAAAATCGGTCGAGCAGGCAAGCTCGCGCTGTTGCTCGAGCGCGGCGAGCCGCGCCGAAAGTTGTGCGTACATGACGTGGTAGGCATCGCTGCCGAGGGCGATCCGCCTCGGCGCCGGTGTCTCATCGATGCTCGCGATCATGATCGCTACCATCTTCGCGGGATCGCCGGGCGAGGGGTGGCTGTCGTCGGCGATGATCCGATTGACCATTCGCGAGGGGGAGGCATCGTAGGCGTCGAGCGTGGGCGCAAGCTGTGCGCTGCGATGGCGGAAGTCGGTGCGCGCGCCGCCCGGCTCGATCAGGGTGCAGCCGATCCCGAAGCCTTCCACTTCCTGCGCGACGGCGTCGAGGAAGCCCTCGATGCCCCATTTGGTCGCGTGATAGAGCGAGCCGCCGGGAAAGGCGGCCTGGCCGCCCATGCTGGAGAGCTGCAGGATCCGCCCGCCGCCCTGGGCGCGCAGATGCGGAAGCGCGGCGCGAATGAGCTGGATCGACCCGACCAGATTGGTGTCGATCTGGTGCCGGACCTGCTCGTCCGTCATTTCCTCGGCGGCGCCCATCAGGCCATAGCCGGCATTGCTGACGACCATTTCGATATGGCCGAGCGCGGCAAAGGCGCGATCGACGACGCCGCGGATCGCCGCGGTCTCGGAGAGGTCGAGCTTCGCACACCAGAGCTGGCTGCGATATTTCGCCTTCAGCTCGTCCATGACGGAAAGGTTGCGCACGGTGCCCGCCACGCGATCGCCGCGCGCGAGCAGTTGCTCGGCCATGATGCGGCCAAAGCCGCTGCTCACGCCGGTGATGAACCAGTTTCTTGGGGTCATAGGTTTCTCCAGATGAAAATCGAACGGCCGAACGGTCAGAAGCGCTCGCCCACCATCGCCTCGCTCCTGGCCCAGAGTGCCTTGGCGTGTACCGGATCGAGCGCGTAGGGCCGCACACCGGGGCTCACCGGGCTGACCAGCCCTTCGGTGATTTCCGACACTTGGCAGTTCTCGCAATAACGCCCGCCGACATCTTCGGCCTGGGCCACGACGGCGGCCCAGACCGAAGTCGCTGCGCCCTGTGGAGTCGTCTTGAACTGGAACGGCGGCTGGCCCGCCGCCGCGAGCTGGGCATTGATCTGCGCCACGAGATTTTCAAGTTCGCCAGGCGCCATGTGACGATCGAGTTCGGTCTTGATGCCGCCTGGATGCACCGCCGTCGCCCGCACCCCGCGCGCCTTGTGCCGCTGGTCGAACTCCACCGCGAACAAGATGTTCGCGGTCTTGGAGCGGCCATAGGCGATCATCGGGTCATAGGGCGTGCGCTCGAAATTGGGATCGTCGAGGTCGACGTCCGAATAGCGGTGGCCGGAGGAGGCGACGTTGACCAGCCGCCCGCCAGGGGCGATCAGCGACGCGATACGGTTGACCAGCACGAAATGGCCGAGATGGTTGGTGCCGAACTGCGTCTCGAAACCATCGGCGGTATGGCCGAACGGCGTCCGCATCACGCCGGCATTGGCGATCACGACATCGAAGGAGCGGCCGTCGGCGACCAGCGCGTCGGCGCAGGCGCGCACGCTCTTGAGCGAAGCGAGATCGAGCTGGATCAGCTTGAGGCCGCCGCCATTCGCCGCCTCCGCGCGAACCTGCGCGGTTGCCCGCTCCGCCTTGGCGACGTCGCGCACGGCGCCGACCACCTGCGCGCCATGCGCCGCCAGCGCCCGCGCCGTCTCCACGCCCAGTCCGGCGGATACGCCGGTAACGAGCACGCGCCTTCCGCGGAGATCGATTCCCGCCAGCACATCGTCGGTGGTGGACGTCGCGCCGAAGCTATTGGTCATGACAAACTCCTTCATCTTTGGACACAGCTTTCCCCTGGTCGGCAACCCATTGTCTGCCAACCACTTTTGACGTAAGAGGAGAGTGTCTCCGTTTTAAATACGGAGACTCTCTCCGTTTATCAAGGGGTATTTTCAGCGTGGTCGATGAAAGGAAGGCCGCTACCGCCCGCAAGCCGCGCGCCGACGCGCAGCGCAACCGCATCCGCTTGCTCGAAACCGCGAAGGCCGCCTTCGCTGAAAAAGGGCCCGGGGCCAGCCTCGATGAGATCGCGCGGACCGCGGGGGTAGGGGCCGGGACTCTCTACCGTCATTTTCCCACCCGCGACGCGCTGATCGAGGCGGTCTACTGCAATGAGACGGAGCAGCTTGTTGCGGCCGCCACACGGTTAGCCGAAACACATTCCCCGACGAGCGCCTTGCGCGAATGGTTGCTGTTGTTCGTGGACTATATGGCCACCAAGCACGGGATGTACGAAGCGCTCAATTCGATCGTCGGCGGCACGTCGGAGCTGTACTCGGCGTCCACGGAACAAATGAAGCGGGCAATTGCAAAGCTGATCGATCATGCGGTCGCGAGCGGCGACATCCGTCTGGATCTCGACCCGCTCGACCTGCTGCGTGCACTGGCCGGCGTTGCGAACATGAGTGCGGGACCGGATGGAAAGCAGGCCGCCAAACGTATGGTCGACATCCTGATCGCGGGCGTCCGGATCCAGACGTGAGTCGTCATCGGCGGTGTCGATGAAATTGATGCCGGCGTGCGGCTGACATCCTGATAGTGGTTGCGGTTTTCCTGAACACGCAGTGTGTCCAGAGCCTGGTGACCGACATCACCACGGGATCGTTTCGTTTTCCCAGCGCGTGAACGTCCCCGTCGGACCATCCGCGCCGAGCAGCGCGACGCGCACCGCCTCGCGGGCGCCCTCCTCGACAGTCTCTGTGCCCGCATATCCGTTGAGGTTCGTTTTGGTGAAGCCCGGGGAGACGGCGTTGACCCTGATCCCCTCTGGCTCCAGCTCAAGCGCCATGGCGACCGTCAAGGCGTTGAGCGCCGTCTTGGACGCCGGATACACGGGGCCGAAGATCGCGCGGTAGGGGTAGGTCGGGTCCGAGTTCGTCGTCAGCGACCCGACGCCGCTCGACACGTTGACGATCCGGGCGCCCGGCGTCTCGCGCAGGAGCGGCAGCATCGCCTGGTAGACGGCGAGGACGCCGAACACGTTGGTGTCCCATACTGCGCGCATTTCATCGAGGGACACGTTGCTCGGGCGGGTCGTGGCCGCGTAGTCCTCGACGGACTGGTCGGGCCGCTTGTTCGTATTCGAGATCGCCGCGTTCTGGATCAGCACGTCGAGGCGGCCGAACGCGCTGCGAATGCGCTCCGCGGCGGCGGTGATCGAAGCCTGATCCGTCACGTCGAGTTGGAGCGCGTGGGCGTCCGGCCCAACTTCCTTGGCCGCGGCCTCGCCACGCTCGAGGTTGCGCGATCCGACCAGTACGGTGAAGCCGTGCGCTACGAGATCCTTGGCGATCTGAAGACCGATTCCTTGGTTGGCCCCGGTGATCAGGGCGACGGGTTGTGCTGCATCGTCATCTCCTTCGAATAGGTGCTGTTCAATCTGGCAATCTCCCGAGTTGCGCCGGCAATCTCCGGAGTTGCGTGGCTTCCGCGCCCTGTTCTTCGGGATCTATGCGGCGGCACGTTCGTGGGTGGGCCGGCGGCGTAGATCGGCCTTCAGGATCGCTGGCGGAGTGTAGGCGGCCTCATTCAACCCAACGTCGGTTCCGGGCGGGACGATCTGATCGATCCGGTCCAGCACGTCATCACTGAGACGAACCTCGGCGCCGGCGAGCAGATCGTCGAGATGCTGCATCGTGCGCGGCCCAAGAATGGCCGACGTCACGCCCGGGTGAGCCATCACGAAAGCCATCGCCATGTGGGTGAGCGACAGCCCCGCCTCATCCGCCAGCGGAATGAGCTGCTCGACCGCATCCAGACTGCGCTCATCGGACATCTGCCTGGGGAAGTATTTCACCCGTAGGCTGTCGGGCAGCGGCCGCCCCTTGCGGTAGCGGCCCGTGAGCATCCCCTTCGACAGCGGGCTCCAGACGAGGACGCCCATGCCGTAGCGCTCGCAGGTGGGCAGCATGTCGAATTCGATACCGCGATCGAGGATCGAGTACGGCGGTTGCTCGGTCCGGAAACGCGCGAGCCCGCGCCGCTCGGCAACCCACTGCGCTTCGACGATCTCCGATACCGGGAAGGTCGAGGAGCCGATCGCGCGGACCTTGCCGGCACGCATCAGATCGGTGAGGGCGGACAGCGTCTCCTCGATATCGGTGTCGGGCGAGGGGCGGTGGATCTGGTAAAGGTCGATGTAGTCGGTCTGCAGACGACGCAGCGAGTTGTCCACCTCCTGCATGATCCAACGCCGCGACGTGCCCTGCTGGTTGGGATCGTCGCCCATCGGCCCGTACACTTTGGTCGCGAGCACGATCTTGTCGCGCCGGCCCTTAAGGGCCTTGCCGACGATCTCCTCGGACTCCCCCGCGCTGTAGCGGTCGGCGGTATCGATGAAGTTGATGCCGAAATCCAGGGCCTTGTGGATGATGCGGATGGCGTCGTCGTGATCGGGATTGCCGATCCCGCCGAACATCATCGCGCCCAGGCAGTAGGGGCTGACCTTGATGCCGGTTCGGCCCAACGAGCGATATTGCACTGTCGTCTTCCTTTGTGCGTCGCTGTGGCCAAAGCCGCCGCGCCGCGTTATGAGTATTAAGTGGAACGTTATTCCGTTTATACGGAACGATGTTCCGTTTTGCAAGTGGGCTGTGGCTGGCTGCGGTGAAGGGCAAATCGAAAAAGCAGGACGAGGGGACGAAGCCTCGTGAGAGCGCGGACCGGCGGGTGCGCGCCGACGCCCAGCGCAATATCGATACGTTGCTCCAGACGGCCATGGCGGTGTTCGCAACCTCTGGAGTGGATGCTCCTGTCCGAGAGATCGCCGAGAAGGCCGGCGTCGGCGTCGGGACTGTTTACCGCCACTTTCCGCAGCGCTCTGATCTCATCGCGGCGGTTCTCCGTCGAGAAATCGATGCCTGCGCCGACGCTGCACCGATTTTGGTTGCCGAGCACAAGCCAGGCGAGGCGCTGGCGCGATGGATGCAGCGCTATGCGGCCTTCATTGCAGCCAAACGCGGGCTCGCCAAGGCTCTGCACTCGGGAGATCCGGCGTTCGACAATTTGCCAGGTTACTTCGATCAGCGACTCCGGCCCGCCCTTCGCGCGCTTCTCGAGGCTGCCACCGCCGCCGGCGAGGTCCGCGCCGATGTCGATGCCGACGACCTTCTGGGCGCGGTGGCGAGCTTGTGCATGTCAGCCCACAATGCCGGACCCGGCCGTGCGGAGCGCATGGTCGCTCTCCTCGTCGACGGGCTCCGCTACGGCGCGAGCCAATCGGTGAATACGCCTTCCTGACATGAGTTGGCGAGGCTCCGGATGGCGCCGCGCGACAGGCCAGATCGGCTGCTCAGAGCAGTACCCAATCCCTTGCAACAGTGCCGGAAGCGCGTGCCGCGCGTGACTGCGGCTGCGGGTCCGCAGGCGCGGGAGCCTCGATAGGTGCGATCAGCCGGCGATTGGTCATGCGATCCAACCGGAAAGAGCGCGCTTGTTGGCAAGCTTGTCGAGCGTACGTACCGTGCGGTCTAACGCTGAACTCCATTCGGCTTCGTCGCGCGCGTAGCAAACCCGGAAATGGCCGCCGCTTGCGGGTCCAAATTGGTAGCCGGGACTGACCAGCACCGAAGCCTCGGTGAGAAGAGCCTCGGCCACTACCGGTCCGGGGAGGCCAAGGGCGCTGGCGTCGACCCACGCATAAGCGGTGCCGCGTTGCGGCTTTAGTTTGAGCCACGGAAGTTGGCGCAGCTTATGGTTGGTGAGTGTTCTTAGTGCGCTGAAAGCCGCTATGCGTTCCGCCAGCCAGGCATGATCGTCGCGTAGCCAGCAAGTGAGCAGATGCTGCGCATAAGCCGGCGCTCGTAGAGCCGTGATGGTTAAAACGTTTTCAATGCGCATCGCGATGGCTGCAGGCGCAACAACCACGCCGAGTCGATAGCCGCTCAAAGATTCGGTTTTGCTCGGGCCGAGCAGTGTCACCGTTCGCTCGAACATGCCGGGTTGCGCAGCCAAGTGAGTAAACGACCCTTCGTGGATTAGCCTGGCATAGAGCTCATCCACCAGGACGGTGACCTCGTAACGGTTTGCGAGTTCCGCAATACGGCCGATCACCGCCTCAGAAAATACCGCCCCGGTGGGATTGTTGGGATGGGAGAACACAAACAACCGGGCGCCGCGATGCGCGAATTCAGCTTCCAGCACATCGAAATCAGGATGCGGATCGTCAGCATCGAGACGCAACGGGACATGGCCGGCTTCCGCACCGAGGAAGCGAATGATCCGTTCACTGAAGAGATAGTCCGGATCCATTAGCGCAACGCGATCACCTTCCTGCACCAGCGCGCCCAGGGATGCGAACAGGCCGCCCTGCGTACCCGGGGTTAAGATGACGTTTCGCTCGGGGTCTAGCGCGATGCCGACAAACGTACCGACGGTGTCGGCCACCGTCTTAAGAATGTCGGGATGTCCACGATAGCCTGTGTAGGCGAGAGCTCCATCGCGCGCGGCCCGAGCAAAGACCTCATCGGCCCACGGAGGCGGTGGAAACCTCACGGTGTCGAAGTGCGTGGTGTCGAGAAATCCGGCCGGTGCGTTGGCCAACAAATCGAGATCGGCCTGTCGTACTGTTTTCTCTGCCAAACCGGGGCGGCCGGAAATTTGCAAACGGGCCAGGCGGTCTTGAGGCGCGTTTGGTCGAGTGGGATCCTGCATCTGGTTTTCTCCAGAGATGAATTAGGGGAGCAACGCCAAGGCGGGCATCCGCCGCGAGCTTGATCGCGGCGGATTCGAATTAAGCTCGTCCGCTGTGGATGACGTCGGCTTCCGGCAACAACCACTTGCCGTCCTTGAGCACGATCTTGCCGTCGAGCGAGAGAGTCGGCTTCCACATCAGCGAATCGAAATGGGTAAGGGTCTTCACTTCACCGCCCAGGAGGACGCTGGTCCCGATGCCGATATGGGCAGTCCCGTAGACGCCTTCGTCATGCAACATGACCCCCTCCATGGGGCAATGTGGATTGAGGCCGAACGAGATCTGGGCGATGTTGTAGACGGCCGGGTCTCCCTGACGGGCCAACAGTTGATCGAGAAAATCCGCCTGATAGCCGCCGGAGATGCGGGTCACACGACCATTGCCGACATCGAACCGTATCGGCTCCTTGACCAGGCCGACCCCGTAGTAGGGGATGCTCGCATCGACGATAATCACGCCTTCCGAAGTCCCCTCAATGGGAGACGAACTGCATTCGATGTTGGGCACGGTCGTGAAGTCGCCCGGCTTGCGAACCAGGCCGCAATGCGGGTTCGAGGGCCGGCCTTTCAGACTGAGACGCAAATCTGTGCCAGCGGGTGTGGTGAGATGCACCTTGTCGCAATTGGCAAGAAGTTCGCCGACTTTAAAGCAGAGCGGGCGGATCGCCTCAAAATCGGCGTTGATGCCACCTGTCACAAGCATGTTTGGATTGAACTGCGACAGCATGATGCCGCGCGCGCCATTTCCGATGGCGGTGCGGGTCGCATAAGTATGAGTGATCGACTGCTTGACTGGCGTGAACAGCACGTTTGCCGCCGACATCGCCGCGGCGACAGTCTTGGTTGGCTCTTCACCATCGATCGATCGCGGTGGCATCACGATGATATTGACCGCGTCGGTACGCTCGAGTGCGGCCGCCGCCACTGCTTCGGCGACGCGATGCCCGGCGAAATCGGTCACAATGACGACTTCCTCTCCCGGCTGCACATTCGCGCAGGTCGTCACCAGTTTGCGGGCCCCCCGCAGCATCAACAGATTGTCCAAGTCACCATCTCCTTCACAATTTTTGCCGCATCCGACGAACCGAGCCGTCGATGCGAATGACCGGGTCATCCGCCCGGATCGGCGCCATCTCGGCTTAGGTGAAGTCTTTTATTGATATAAAAAACAATTTGCAAGGAGGCGAGCGATATGGATTTTCGCTGGTGAGATGCCGATAATTTAAGCGGATGTGCTAAAAATATGGCTGAAATGGTTGGTCATTGGTCGAATCCTGCGCATGGTGAGGGTTGCGCAGTATTGTTTTTTATGTAGATATTGTTCCAGAGAATATGTGCCGGGGAGGCTGGGATTTATGGGATATCGCATTGCCGTCGATATCGGCGGAACCTTTACCGACGGGGTGATCGAGAAAGTTTCCGGTGGTCAAATCTATCTCGCCAAGCGTCTGACGACCCAGAGCGATCCTGGCGAGGCGCTCTCGAACGTCGTCAACGACCTGCTCGCCGCGGTTGCCGCGCAGGCTGAGCGAAGAGTTCCTGCCGAAGTGACCGAAGTAATTCACGGCAGCACACTCGTGACCAATTCGCTGATCGAGCGCAAAGGCGTTCCGACTGCGCTGGTCGCCACCGCGGGTACGGCAGACGTGATCGATATCCGGCGCGAGGTTCGCTACGACCTCTATGATCTCGACATCGAGATGCCCGAGCCGCTCGTCCCCGCCGAGCGCCGTTTCGAAATCGCCGAACGTACCGCCGCGGACGGCGCCGTTCTGAAGCGTCCGGACGGCGACGCCATTGCCGGACTCATCGCGCAGCTGCGGGCGGCCAATGTGCAGTCCGTTG
This sequence comes from Bradyrhizobium canariense, assembly GCF_900105125.1. Taxonomy (NCBI): domain Bacteria; kingdom Pseudomonadati; phylum Pseudomonadota; class Alphaproteobacteria; order Hyphomicrobiales; family Nitrobacteraceae; genus Bradyrhizobium; species Bradyrhizobium canariense. The sequence goes on from NZ_LT629750.1 coordinate 993,492, forward strand.
CGGTCTCGCTTCTTCATTCCTGCGTCAATGCGGCGAATGAGAACGAAGTGGGAGCGGCGCTTCGTGATGCCTTCCCGGGAATGTGCGTGAGTCTCTCTTCGCGGGTCGCCTGCGAGATTCGCGAATATGAGCGGACCACCACCACCATCGCTAACGCCTACGTGCAGCCCATCGTCAGACAATATCTCGGTGAGCTGGAGAGCCGGCTGCGGCAGGCGGGAATCGACGCGAATCTGCGCATCATGGTGTCGAGCGGCGGGTCCACCTCCGTGGCGGCGGCGGCAGAAGTGCCGATCTCCACGATCGAATCCGGCCCCGCCGGCGGCGTCTTGAGCGCGACCAACGCCGGCCGCGCCGCGGGTTTCGACGATGTGCTGGCATTTGATATGGGGGGCACCACCGCCAAGATTTGCACGATCCTCTCCGGAGTGCCCTCGGTCGTGCATGTCTTCGAGGCCGCCCGTGTGCGGCGATTCAAGAAGGGCAGTGGACTTCCGCTTCTGGTGGCCAGCATCGATCTCATCGAAATCGGCGCGGGCGGTGGGAGCATTGCGCGGACGAGTGAACTTGGACTGCTCACGGTGGGACCGCAAAGCGCGGGGGCCGAGCCGGGTCCGGCCTGCTATGGCCAAGGCGGTGAAAACGCCACTGTGACCGACGCCGATCTGGCGCTGGGGTATCTCAATCCAGATTATTTCCTGGGTGGGCGCATGTTGCTCGATCTCGATGCGGCAATGCGCGCGCTTGGCACGTTGGGTGAGCGTCTGGCGCTTTCGGCCCAAGCTGTCGCCAAGGGCATATTCAACGTCGTCAACGAAGCGATGGCGGGCGCCGCAAGAGTCCATATCGCGGAGAAGGCGCAAGACCCGCGCCGGTTCACCCTGGTGGCGACCGGCGGAGCGGGTCCAGTCCATGCGGTGGAAATTGCGCGCAAGCTTCGCGTCCCAAGGGTTCTCTTTCCGATCGCTGCCGGGACGGGATCGTGTCTCGGCTTTCTGGCTGCGCCTGTACGTGTCGATCGGTCCTGGTCACGGTCTACGCGAGTAGACGCTATCGATTGGACCGATCTTGCGAATGTGCTTTCTGGCCTGAAGGCGGATGCCGAGGCCGAGCTGGGCGCGGCCGCGCCCCGTGACGCCGAGGTGGATTGGCAGCTGCTGGTCGAGATGCGCTACGCGGGCCAGGGCGCCAACCTCACAGTCGCATTCCCGTTCCGCGCCCCGGACGCAGCTTTTCGCGCCGATCTCACGGACGCATTTCAGCGCAAATATCAGGAAAATTACGGCGGGCTGCTGCCGTCGGGTACGCCCGAAGTCGTCACCTGGCGCGTCGTCGGCGCGACCCGGCAAGACGTTCGGCACTTCGTCTGGCCGATCGGTCAAGACCGCCCGGGCGCGGCCCACCCCAAGGCGCGCAGAGTCATCTTCCGGACCGAGACCGACACCTTCGAAGAGGTGCCGGTCTACGAGAGATACGCCGTGCCGGCGGGCTCCCGCCTGGAAGGACCGCTGATCCTGGAAGAAGAGGAATCGACCATCGTCGTGCCGATGGCAGCTCAGGTGGAGATTCTGGAGAATCTCAGTGTCCTCGTTCGGTTGGAGGTTCGGCCATGAACGATATCGATCCGATTTCGCTGGAAATTCTGTGGACTCGCCTGGTCAGCCTCGTCGACGAGGCCGCGGCCACTCTGGTGCGCACCTCGTTTTCGACGATCGTGCGAGAGTCCAACGACTATGCTGTGGTGCTGCTCGATCGCGAATGTCAGCTGCTCGCTCAGTCGAGCCAGAGCATTCCTTCCTTTATCTGCACTCTGCCGGAAACGGTGCGTCATTTCTTGAAGGTCTTCCCCCGGGAGAAACTGCGTCCCGGGGATGTCATGATCACAAACGACCCCTGGCTCGGCACCGGACATCTTCCCGATATCAACGTCGCGGTTCCGATCTTCCGGGGCGAGGAGTTGGTGGGCTTTTCCGGCACCGTGGCCCATGCACCCGACATCGGCGGACGCCTGCGTTCACCGAGCACCGCCGAACTGTTCGAGGAAGGCCTGCGTATTCCCCCCGCCAAGCTGGTCGATGGCGGAGTGACCAACGAGACGTTGGTCGATGTCATCCGCAACAATGTCCGCGTGCCCGATCAGGTCATGGGCGATCTGTGGGCGCAGGTTGCCGCGAATCGCATGCTGTCGAGGCGGCTGCTCGACACGCTCGACGATACCGGTTGCGACCTCACGGCGATCGGAAACGAAATGCAGACACGCGCGGAACGCGCGATGCGCGAGGCCATCCGCGCTCTGCCGAATGGGACGTATGAAAATGAAATCAGCGTCGATGGTTTCGTCGAGCCGGTGATCATTCGCTGTCGCATTGACGTCGGCGACGAGGCGATAAGCGTTGACTATGCCGGTTCATCGCTGCAACTGCCGAAGGCGATCAACGTCGTTCCCATCTATACCTTTGCCTACACGGCCTATTCGCTCAAATGCGTGCTGGCGCCGACGGTACCCAACAATAATGGCTCATTCCGGCCCATCAGTGCCTCGGCTCCGCTGGGATCGATCCTGAATCCACGCTTTCCCGCAGCGGTCAGCGCGCGGGCCATGACCGGGCATCTCATTCCCCCGGCCATCATGGGTGCCCTTTCGCCTGTGCTACCCGGCAAGGTAAGGGCGGCTTCCGGCTCGCCGCTGTGGTGTGTTCATCTTTCAGGCCAGCACAGCGGTCAGCGTTTTACGTCTACCTTTTTCCTGAACGGAGGGCAGGGTGCCGGTGCGAACGGTCCTGGTCTCCCGACCCTGAGTTTTCCGAGCAACCTCTCCAATACGCCGATCGAGGTCATCGAATCGCAGGCTCCGGTGCGCGTTCTGCACCGCGCCCTGAGACGAGGCACCGGCGGCAGCGGGCTGCACCGCGGCGGCGACGGGCAGCTATTCGAATTGCTGTTGCTTGCCGACAGTCCGGTCACGGTGTCGTTCATGGCGGATCGGCTCAAGACCCCTGCGCCTGGATTGCAGGGAGGCGGACCTGGAGCAACAGGGCGCGTTCTTCTTGACGGAGCACCGATCGACCCGCGCGAGGTCTTGATCGTCCAGCCCGGCGCACGGTTGACACTCGAGACGCCGGGCGGGGGAGGCTTCGGAGCCGCCCGCTTCTAGCGGCAAAAAAACTCTTGCACCCTTTGATTGCAAATTTCCAATCGCATAGCACACGAACCACTCAGGAAAGAGATAGGGGAAATGCAGATGGCCAGCTCGCCACCACCAGAAGCTTCGGACCTGGTTTTCCGGAAAATAGCCTATCGGCTCCTGCCATTCATCCTGCTGCTCTATTTCGTTTGCTATATTGATCGCGTCAACATCGGATTTGCGAAGTTACAGTTTCTCGACGACCTCCATCTCACTGACGCGCACTATGGATTCGCCGCGGGGTTGTTCTACGTCACCTACAGTCTCTTTGACATTCCCAGCAACCTGATGCTTGCTCGCGTAGGCGTCCGCAAGACGTTACTGCGCATCATGATTCTATGGGGAGTTGTCAGCGGCGCCCAGATGTTCATCCGCAATGCGTCCGACCTCTACATCTTGCGACTTCTGTTCGGCGCGGCGGAGGCCGGCTTCATCCCGGGCATCATGCTGTATCTTACCTTCTGGTTTCCGGTTCGCTATCGAGCCCGCATCACCAGTCTGTTTTTCGTCGGCGTTCCCCTGTCCGGCATCATCGGTGCGCCCCTGTCGGGCATGATCATGCAGCACATGAACGGCCTGTATGGCCTTCGCGGGTGGCAATGGCTGTTTCTGGTGTTCGCCATTCCAGCCATCTTCCTGGGCGTCATTTCGTATTTCTATCTCGACGATGGCCCAAAGAGCGCTGGCTGGCTAAGTGATAACGAAAAGCAGGTTGTCACTGACGAGCTGAAATCGGATGGACTGGCCGGCGACCGGGGAAACAAGGGCAGTTTTGCCGAAGCAATGCGGGATCCGCGCATTTACGCGATGGCGCTGCTGAATTTTGCCGCCAACACGGCCTCCAATACCGCGACCTTCTGGATTCCCAGCGTGCTGAAAAATGTCGGACTTGGCAGTGTTGAAAGGATCGGATGGGTGACCGGCGGAATTTCCATCGTGGCTGCTGCAGGGATGCTCCTGATCGCGCGCAGTTCGGATGCGCTCATGGAACGGCGCTGGCATTTTGTCGGCTGCGCCTTGATCACAGCTGGAGCCTATCTGCTGCTGCCGCTCGCCTCCTCGAGCATTCCGGGGACCATTCTGCTGATGGCTGTCGGGGCCGTTGGAGGTATCGGCTTGTTGACGATCTACTGGACCATCCCAACTTCGTACCTGCGCGGCAGAGGGGCCGCCGGCGCGATCGGCTTTGTCAGCATGGTCGGGGCTGTCGGCAGCGCGGTTTCCCCCTCGCTGATCGGATGGCTTCGCGAAACAACCGGGAGCCTTTACGTGGGCCTTGGATCAACCGTCGTGATCGTGCTCGCCAGCGCGGCCCTCGTTCTTCTGGCGATTCCAAAAAATGAAATTGCAGTATCGGACCAGGTTAAGGTTCGTGCCGCTTGACCGGCGACGCAGATTGTATGGAATTTTCTGGACCATGGGACCGGGGAGCGTCGGGAACGCTGCCTGGAGACGAGAGACGTAGAATCTCGGTTTTGAGCGAATTTCAGGCGTCAGAGGCTTAGCAAGATGCGCGATACCACATTGAGCCGGGTGCAAACCGACATTGTCGCGAAGATCATCGATTATGTTCGACGGGAAAAATTGCCCGCTGATTCTCGTTTGACGGAAAGTCAGCTTGCCGAGGAGTTCGGCGTCTCACGATCTCCGATCCGCGCGGCACTTCAGTTGCTCGCCGATAAGGGAATCGTAATCTCGGCTGCAAACAAGGGGCATTATCTCGCGCGCGACAGCAGCACCCTGGACGCCATCGACCTGACCATTTCGCCGCCGTCGGATGCGTCGCTATACGACCGAATTGCCATGGACCGTATGCGCGACGGAGTTGCGGAGCAATTCACCGAAGCGAGCTTCATGCGACGGTACGACGTATCGCGCGCCCAACTCGTCCGTACCCTCACGAACATGTCTCACGATGGTCTGGTCAGGCGAAGCACCGGTCACGGCTGGATCTTCATGCCGAGCCTCAATTCTGCGGCGGCCTACGCTGCCAGCTATCGTTTTCGCATCATCATCGAGCCCGCAGGTCTGATGGAGCCGACCTTTCTGCTGGACCGGCCGGCGATGGCCCGCTGCCGCGAAGCGCATGAGCAGATGCTTGTCCGCGCGAAGAAGGGCAAGCTGAACGGCAGAGAAATATTCGATACCAATGCCGAGTTTCACGAAATGCTGGCGGTCATGTCGGGAAACCGATTCATTGCGCAAGCGATTGAACAGCAGAATAAGCTTCGCCGGCTTAGTGAATACTACGTTTACGACGACGAAAGCCGTATCCAGACATTGGTGCGCGAACATTGCGAGATCATGGATGGGCTCGTGGCAGGCGATCAGGTCTGGGCAGCTACGCTCTTGCGACGGCATCTGGAAATCGCGAGCCGTTTGGCGCCGCCGTTTGCCGAACTGAGCAGCGAGCGTGTCCCAAAAGCATGAATGATTGTGATTGAGCAAACTGTGGTGATCGTACCATCTCTGCAGTTCCGCGATAGTCGATTGCGAAATCAGCCTGCGTTGGAGATCGCGCGAGGCGTATCGGGACATGGCATGGAGCTACGCAAATGTTGCATCTGAGAATTGATAGGGGGGTTGCTCGGCTCACATTCGAAAATCCGTCCAGGCTGAATGCCATCAACGAGGCCATGTGGCGCAGTTTTCCGAAGATTCTGGACCAAGTGCAGGATGACGCAACTGCGCGTGTCCTGGTACTGCAGGGCGCGGGTGACCGCGCCTTCTGTTCCGGCAACGATATCAGTGAATTCGAGAATATTCGCGCCGATCCTCTCGCCGCAGCTGCCTACAACGCCTTGCAGCGCGACGTCGCGATCCGGTTTCGCGCGCTGACCAAGCCGAGCATTGCTGCGATCCATGGCTATTGTCTCGGAGCTGGCTTTGAGCTGGCTCTGATGTGTGACCTAAGAGTTTGCACGCATGATGCACAGTTCGGAGTGCCTGCGGTAAGACTCGGTCTGCCTTATCGGCTTGAGGATATAGCGACGATCCTTAATGTGGTCGGACTGGCTCAGGCCCGGGAAATGGTATTGTTGGGACGACGCTACGGGGGTGAGGACGCCCTTCGTCTGGGTCTGGTAAATTGGTTGGCCGATGGCGTCGCGGCGATGGCGACTATCATGGACGCGGCGGTGGCAGACCTGACGTCCGCTGCACCGCTCAGTTTGGCGGCCGCCCGGGTCGCATTCCAGGAGCTCTCGCGGCGAGACCGATCGCCGGATCTCGAACGGGCTCAGCGGGCAGCAGATCGATGCTACGCTAGTCGTGATTATGCGGAAGGTCGCGCGGCTCAGCGAGAGAAGCGCAAGCCGGTCTTTCAAGGAAACTAACCTGAAGGAGGCGAGCCAATTAGTTTCAGGCGAGACTTCGACGAGTCGTTCCCGGGCCGCATCGTGGATGGCGAGGTACGCACCCAGGACGAGTCTGGAATAATCGGTCGCTCTGCGTGATCTCGTATTTCAATAGTTGGTCAGCGTCGTCTTCCGTAGTTGCCTCCGCTGGAATATCCCGCCACACCTCAAGTTTCCGGCGCGAGCGGACGTCGGTATCGGTGGTTGCGTGTCCCCGCAACCACTTCCAACATAACTCAATCACCGTCCCGGTCTAACAACCGGGGGGTGATTGCGTTTGTATCGGTTTGGAGGGTTGTAACCGACGCGATGGCCGCACCCTGCTGGAATCTGAGTTCCGCAATCGCGCTGCCCTTTGGACTATATAAAACCGTTATCTCAGAAATAAAGGATCGCAGATCTTTCAAGAGAAAACATGGGGAGTGACATTGTTGCGTGTAATCCGCGCTCGAATCTCGAACCTGTTCTCCAACGCGGTGCTCGGAACAATAGTTCATCCATGAAGCTCATGATCGATGGCGTCTGGAGGGGCGATATCGCCCCTCCGCCGGAATTGGCAGCCAAACAAATGATCCATGACGGGAGTTTCCGCCATAAGATCACAAACGGTGGTTCGTCGGCGTTTCCGGCAGAGCCGGGCCGATATCATCTCTTTGTCTCTTACGCCTGTCCGTTCGCGCATCGCACCTTGGTCGTGCGGGCGCTGAAGGGGCTCAACGACATCGTGCCGGTGTCCATCCTGCATCCGGTCTGGGACACGCCCCACGGGTGGGCATTTGGCGAGACGCCGCTCTCGACGCCGGACCGTGCAGTCAACAGTTTCCGGTTCCTCCATGAAGTGTATCGGGCGGCCAATCCAGCCTACACAGGGAAGATCATCGTTCCCGTCCTATGGGACGAACGCTCGCGACAGATCGTCAACAACGAGTCGATCGAGATCGCCCGGATGCTGAATGAAGCGTTTGACGCGGTCGGTGCCGACCAAACGGTCGATCTTTATCCCTTGGCACTCCGATCCGAGATTGACGCTTTGGGCGGGCGAATCGCGAAGAGTCTGTCGCGAGGCGTCTACGCGGTCGGACAGGCCAAGGACCAGATCGAATATGATGCAGCGATGAACGAACTTTTCAGCTTTCTCGACGAGATCGAAACGCTCGTCGCCGACGGTCGAACATTTCTTCTCGGGGACCAGCCGACACTGGCCGATGTGCTGATCTTCACGCCTCTCGTTCGCTTCGACGGGGTTTACAATCCGCTCTTTCGCGCCAGTCGAAAGCGGCTTGTCGACTATCGCGGCCTCACCCGGCTGACCAAGCGCATATATGACTTGCTGGGCGTTGCCGACACGGTGAGGTTCGATCACATTCTGACGCACTACTATGATGGCGATTGGGGTGTCGCCAGCCGGCGCGGCATCACACCGGAAGCGCCGATGATCGACTTTCGCATCGCCGGCAACTGCGGCTGAGAGCAACGGTCCGCTCCAGGTCACGCTCATGATGAAGGCGCCCGATGCTCGCGAAAAGCGGCTACGAGCGTCCGCAAGGCGCCGCGCGAGCGTGCGTCCGACAAAGTGGAGTGGAGTACAATTTCGGACGAAGGGAGCGGCGGAAGTCCAAGCCGTTCTCCAACCTCGACAATGCCAACCGGCGCAACGCGATACGCCAGCGCGGCGACAGCGAGGCCGGCCGACACGGCGGCAATGACAGCCGCAGTGCCGCCGCCCACGAAGACCTCAATCCAACTCACGCCAGCGGCGTCGAGTGCACGGGTGGCGATATTGCGGACACCGCATGAGGCAGCCAGTGAAGCCAGCCGAAGGGCTTCGCCCTCCCGGTGCTCGAATCCTGATGATGCAAACCAGCCAAAGCGCTCCTGCGCCAGAACCTCGCCATCTCGGCGGTCGTCCTCGCGACGGACGATCGCCGCATCGAGCACCCCACGATCGAACGCATCAAGCAAATTACGAGATGCCTCGATCTGGACCTCGATCAACAGGGCCGGATCGTAACTATGGAGGCGGGACAGCAACACTGGCAGCTCGGGGCCAGCCACCTGATCGGCGATGCCAAGCGTGAACCGGCGTGGCGCCGAAGTGAGGCCGGCGACAGCGCGCTCGTGGGCCGCGACGAACTCGCGAGCGACGCCTAGAAACGCTGCTCCGCGCGCCGACAGCCGTACCAGTCTCGGCGTTCGTTCGATTAGCTTTTCGCCCAGCCGATCCTCAAGCCGTTTCAGCTTCACGCTAATCGCGGCCTGGGAGGTATCGAGCGCCTCCGCCGCGCGGGTGAAGCTCTGAAAATCGGCCACGAGGACGAACGCCTGCACGGCATCAACATCCAATGTTGCCATGATTGCCATATCAATTCGTTATCTCTGAAATAGATATACATCTCATTCCAATATGATCAAGCCCCCACTACGTTGGCCTTCAGACGCAACGTGAGGATCGGGCCAGCGCTGTCGCGCAGTCGATCCGGGGGAATTGATGAGCACGCAAGCGGAGGAACCGACGGGGCGAACTGTAGCCGCCGTCGAAATCGATGCACGGGGATGGTTCGCTCTGCCGGTCCTGCTCGCTGGCGCGTTCCTGCCGCCGCTCGACTTCACCATTGTCAATCTGGCACTGCCGGCCATCCGGCAAAACCTCGGCGCTACGTCCAGCGACGTGCAGCTCGTGATCTCCGCCTACGCGGCGACCTATGCGGTGTTCCTTATCACGGGTGGACGGCTCGGCGACCTCTATGGCCGCAAGCGTGTGTTTCTGACTGGCGTCGTCGGCTTCACCCTTGCCTCGGCGCTATGCGGCGCGGCCTGGTCGCCGTCCGCCCTGATCGCGGGGCGTATCCTACAGGGCATAATGGCGACGGTGATGGCGCCGCAGGTGCTGGCCTCGATCCGCGTTCTGTTCTCCGGAGCGGCGCAAGGACGTGCCCTCGCGCTTTACGGCGCGACATTCGGCTTGGCCAATCTGTGTGGTCAGCTCCTCGGCGGCGTTCTGGTCTCATCTCATCCTTTCGGCCTCACCTGGCAGGCAATCTTCTTCGTCAATGTGCCCATCGGATTGGCGACGGCGGTGGGTGGCTTGGTGTTCCTGCGCGACTCGCGATCGGAGCATGCGCAACGGCTCGATGTCGGTGGCGTCGTTCTGCTGTCCCTGACGCTGGGCCTTCTGGTCTATCCGCTGGTCGAGGGGCGCGAGGCCGGATGGCCCTGGTGGATCGCCGTCATGCTCGCAGCCTCGCCAGTCGCGCTCACCATCTTCATCCTGTTCGAGAAGTGGTTGGATCAGCGTGGCGGCTCACCGCTGGTCGAACTCGCTCTATTCCGCGAGCGGCGGTTCGCCACGGGTATCGCTATGGCGCTCGCCTTTTACATGCAAAACGCCTTCTTCCTGACCTTCTCCGTCTATCTTCAGAATGGGCTGCACTTGACGCCGATGGACGCGGGCATCGCGACGTTGCCCTACGTGATTGGGAGTTTCGTCGCGTCGCTGGCATCCTCCCATCTCATGCAACGTCTCGGGCCTTATGCACTGACCCTCGGCTTCGCCCTTCAAGCGTTCGGCTTTTTCCTTCTCATGCTGGCGGTTGAGACGACCTTGCCTGGCAGCCGCGATATAGGTCTTGCCGCGGCGGGAATGGGCTTCGGCATCATCATGCCTTCCGTGATCAAGGCCGTCGTGGGCGGTATTGACCATCGCCATGCCGGTCTGGCGTCGGGCGTCGTCATCTCCGCCTTGCAGATCGGCTCCGCGCTCGGCGTCGCGATCATCGGCGGCGTCTTCTACAGCGCGCTTGGGTCTGGGCAGTCGCTGCCGGCCTACGCGCACGCCTTCGCGCTCGCGCTTGGCTGCATCGTGGCAGTTCTGATTCTCGGGGGTGCCCTGTCGGTATCGGTGGCGAAGGCAAGCCATTCGATCGGGAGCAGGCCATGAGTATCAATGCTGGAGCCGTGACGAAACAGGGTGTTGTGGAGGCGTCAGGTGATCCGCGCCGCTGGTTCGCGCTTCCGGTCCTGCTGATCGGCGCTTTCCTGCCTGTTCTCGACTTCAACGTCGTCAATCTGGCGCTGCCCGCCATACGGCAGAATCTCGACGCGACGTCGAGCGATGTCCAGTTCGTCATTTCGGCCTACGCAGCGACCTATGCCGTGTTCCTCATTACCGGCGGTCGCCTTGGCGATTGGCTCGGCCGCAAGCGGATGTTCGTGACCGGCGTTGCAGGCTTCACGCTCGCCTCGGTGTTATGCGGTCTCGCGTGGTCGCCGGCCGTCCTTATCGCCGGACGCATCCTGCAGGGGCTGACGGCGACGGCGATGGCGCCGCAGGTGCTGGCCTCGATCCGCGTCCTGTTTCCGGCTGCCGAGCAAAGCAGGGCATTCGCCCTCTATGGTGCTACGTTCGGATTTGCAAACATCGCCGGACAGATCCTCGGCGGCGTTCTGGTGTCGTCGCATCCGTTCGGGCTTACCTGGCAGGCGATCTTTCTTATTAACGTGCCGATCGGCCTCGTTGCCGTCATTGGCAGCCTGCTCTTTCTCAGCGATTCACGAGCCGATCACGCCCAAAAGCTCGATATTAGCGGTGTCGTGCTGCTCTCGGTGACGCTTGGCCTTCTGGTCTATCCGTTGGTCGAAGGACGTGAGACAGGATGGCCGGTGTGGATAGTCGCCATGCTTGTGGTGTCGCCTATCGTGCTGATCGCCTTTGTTCGATTTGAACGCCGGTTGACTGCACAAGGAGGCGCACCGCTCGTTGATTTCTCGCTGTTCAGAGAGCCCGGCTTTGCGATCGGCATCGCTATGGCGCTCGTCTTCTACATGCTCTCGTCTTTCTACCTGACCTTCTCGGTCTATTTGCAGGGTGGTCTTCATCTGACGCCGGTTGACGCCGGCCTGCGGACACTACCGTTCGCGTTTGGCTATTTCGCGTCCTCGTTGGCCTCCGCCAGCATCATGCAGCGCCTTGGGCCGCGTGCCCTGACGCTGGGTTTCATCATTCAGGTCATCGGCTTCGGCGCGGTGATCCTATCGGTTCTTGGCGTAACGTCGGGATACATTGAAATCGCGCTTCTCGTGGCCGGCCTCGGATATGGCATTGTGGTCCCCTCGGTGATCAAGGCGGTGGTCGGAGGCATCGACCAGCGCTACGCAGGGCTCGCATCCGGTATCGTCATCTCGACATTCCAGATCGGTGCGTCCCTCGGCGTCGCGATCATCGGTGGCGTCTTCTTCAGCACGGTCGGCGGCAACCAGGAGCTTACCTCTTATGCGCACGCTTTCAGCGTGGCGCTTGGCTGCAATGTCGCGCTGCTGGCGCTCGGCGGCCTCCTCTCACTGTGGCTGCCGAGTTAGAGGCAGACCACCGTTGCCCCAATCAACACACAAGACACCTTAGAACCGAAGTTTCGCGATATGGAGACTCTGCCGATAAAACGAGATCAGCGATCATTCTGGCAGACGCACTGCTCACCGCCCGGACTTTCCGCGGCTTGAGGTGACGGATGGACCTCCGCCGCCTCCGCCACTTCGTCGTTGCAGCGGAAGAATCGAATTTTCGCCGCGCGGCGATGCGGCTGGACACCAATCAATCCATCATCTCGCCGCATGTTCGCGACATTGAAGAAGAACTGGGCGCGGACCTGTTCCACCGTGAACCAGGGCACGGCGCACGACTGACGGAGGTTGGCCTCGCGCGAGGTGTTGGGCGCGGGCCGTCACTTCACCAATGTGAGGAGCGGTTTTTCTTTTTCGACGACATATGTCGCGAGCTCGGTCGCGGTGCTGTTGCCGACGTTCCTTGCTGCATGGATCGTGCCAGCCGGGACAACTTTGAAGTAACGATCAAGCTAGTCTGAGGCGGATTGTGCTCCGGCGTTGTTGCAGCCGGGTATGACGCAGGCGACACAGAGAGCTGGAATCAGGGATAATCTGTGGATCGAAGTGGCTGCTCAAGCCGCTGCTTCAAATAGCAATTTGAGATGGTTGCGTGTCCCCGGCAACCCCTTTCGTCATAACTCACTTGTCATCGTTCATCATCGAGCTCGATGTTCGTGCGGTCGCGAGTCATCAGCATGGCGACGCCACTCACCAGCGCCAAAGCCATTATATAAAAAGCCGGCGAAACCGGATTGCCTGTTTGCTTGACGAGAAGAGTGGCCACAAACGGCGCCGTTCCTCCAAAGAGAGTGACGGCCAGACCGTAACTTACAGAGAGACCGGTGAACCTCACGCGTGTCGGGAACAGCTCAGCCAATACCGGGGCTATGGTTCCCGTGTAGAAGACCTGAAGCAATGAATACGAAAACTGCACGATGAATAATGTAAGTATGCTGGGCGCGTCCGTGATGGCGCGGAACATGGGGTAGCTCGCGACGACGAAGCCGAAACTCATGATCAGCATCAGGGGCTTTCGTCCGACCTTGTCCGACAGCCAGCCAACGACCGGTAGTCCGAAAATCAGCAACGTATGCGATAAGGTCAGCGACAGCAGTGCCAGATCAGCGGGCAGATGCTGCTGCTGGATGGCGAAATTCATCAAGTAAATTGTAAACGTGAAGTTTGTCGTGGTCCCGATGATGCTGATCAGTGTCGCTGCCAGCATGCGCGGTCCGAATAGCGAAAAGACTGTCCTCAGGGGCGTGCGTTCGACGCGTCTTTCGACAACCGCCTGGCGGAAGGTCGGCGTATCGGCGACGCGGGTACGTAGATAATATCCCAGCGGCCCGACCAGAAATCCGATCAGGAACGGGATTCGCCAGCCCCAGGACATGTAATCTGAATGAGTGAACGAAAATGTCAGGGCCGCCACCAGCCCTGAACCGACGACGCCACCCAGGTGATTGCCGATCTGCTGAAGGCTGCTGACCAGTCCTCGCTGCTTGTCTGGGGAATGCTCCACCAGGAACGCGGCTGCGCCGCCCCATTCGCCGCCGGTCGCAAAGCCCTGCACCATTCGGCAAAGAACGAGCAGAATTGGCGCGGCAATGCCGATGCTTGCATAGGAAGGCAAGAAGCCCACGACGCCGGTGGCTGACGCCATCATGACGATCGTGAGCGAGAGCGCCGCCTTGCGTCCTTTGCGGTCGCCGTAGATGCCGATAACGACGGCGCCCACCGGACGCATGATGAAACCCACGCCGAACGTGGCAAAGCTGCTCAGCAGCGAAATCAAAGGATCGGTCGAAGGGAAGAAGTGCGCCCCAAGCGGTATGGCGAGAAATCCGTAGATCGCGAAATCGAACAATTCCAGGAAGTTTCCGATTGCGGATGCAACGATCGCCCGCCGTCTTTCAGCGGGTTTCTCGTTCGCGATCGTGAGATCTGCTACGTTGTAGCCCTCGGCATGTTCGGCGGTCATCGTCTATCCCCCAAGGTTCAATGTCGTCTCTGCCGGTGCACGATTTGCAGCGACGCTAGCCTCGCGCCGGTGCGAATTCTGAATCCCAGGTTTCAACCCTGAATGACGCGTTCGCGGCGACACAGCACCGGCACCGCAAAACGATTTCCAGATCATCCATCATGAGGTCGGCTTCTCGCGACAGATCTCGTTCCGAGCCTGGGAGATCCCGTCGTTTTGCCGGTCTGTTCGAAGCCACCGATCCATGATCCATCTCTTGATCCATCTTTTGGGCAATCAAATTCCCTGAAATCGCTTTCCACGGATGTAAACATCCGTGATGCTTCTCAGATGAGAGATATTGTCGAGGGGATTTTTGGCGAGCGCGATAAAGTCTGCCGATTTTCCCGCCTGCAATGTTCCTGCCGTATCTTCCGCTCTGCAGGCACGTGCCGCGTTCTTTGTCGCAGCCTGGATCGCCTGCATGGTCGAAGCGCCAAACTCAACAAGCTTTTCCATTTCGTAAGGCATCTCACCATGTACCGAGTCCGTGCCGATCGCCAGATTGGCTCCCGACTTGATAATCCTCGCAAAATTTTCCGCGGCGGCTTCGCGAGCCCTCAGAACTTTCGATCTGATCAGGGGAATTGAAAAATCCGTTCCCTCGATGCCCTCCGGATGGAACAGGATCGAGAATGTCCCGACGATCCATAGATCTTTACGGATGATTTCGTTGAGCTGTTTCTCATGAATGAATGCGCCGTGCTCGATCGTGCGCACTCCTTCCTCGATACACAGATCGAGGCCGGTGCCGCCATGCGCGTGCGCAGCGACGTAAGTGCCGGCCCGTTCGGCTTCCTCGACCGCAGCGGCGATTTCTTCGCGCGAATACGGACATGAATGCAAAGCCTTGCCGGGGCTGCTGGCTCCGCCGGTGGCGAAAAGCTTGATGAAATCCGCGCCTTGAGCGAGATTTTGCCGCGCGAGTTTCCTGATCTCCTGCTTGCCGTCCGCCGGCCGCAGTCCGACGCCGTGGCTGTGCGAAGCCGAGAGCGCGATTCCAGCGGTAATGATCCTTGGGCCGCTGACGATTCCGCCTTCGATCGCTTTCTTGAAATCGATGTCGATGTAGTTTTCTTCACCCATAATTCTCGTGGTGGTGACGCCCGAACAAACGTCCTTCAAAAGGTTGGGAACGCTTCTGAGGACGTTGATGCCGGGAGGCAGCCGCTTCTGCGCGGGCTGGTTGCCCTTTCCCGGCACCAGGGAGAGATGGGTGTGGGCGTTGATCAGCCCCGGCATCACATAGCTGTTGCCGAGGTCCAGGATTTCCGTACCGGGAGGCAACTCCCTGAAGGCAGCCTGGACTCCGACCTCGACGATGCGATCGTCCTCGATCAACAGGCATGCGCCATCGACGGCAGGCGCGCCGGTTCCGTCGATCAGGGATTTGCATTTAACTAGCTTGAACAATTGCGCCTCGTATTGGGGGATTTGAGGTCTCGAAACGGCTTCGGCGACGTCAGTCGAAATACGCCTTCTCCGGAGGCGACGGCCAGGATGCGCGCGAATGCGTTAGACCGAGATCGAGCAACGTTTCCGCCGTCTTCAAGGCCGCGAGAACCGGGTTGACGACCGGCACATGGAGGCGCTTCGAGAGCTCTCGATCAACGTCCATGAACGCCATGCTCATGCAGCCCATGACCAACACGTCCGCGCCATCTTCTTCGATGCATCGGCGGGATGTTTCGAGGATGCGTTGCCATGCGCCGCTTTTTTCATTTGCAAGCTCAACGACGGAAACGCCGATGCCGCGCACGGATGCAAGCCGATCGACCAAGCCCTGAGCACGCAAACGAGGTGTCGTGCGTTTGTGGCCGCTCTCAAGCGGCGTCAAAACCGAATACCTGTCACCGAGTTGTAATGCCAACGCGATAGAGGATTGACCGGGTCCCACGATCGGCATTGTCACGGTTTCGCGGACGGCATCGATCGCCGGATCCGAAAAGCAGCCGATAATTCCGGCGTTTGCGCCATCCGCATCCGCCTTTTGAAGACCTGCGAGCAGATGGGGCGCCACTTTGACTGCGTCCCGCTCGCTTTCGATCGATGCGTAGCCGGAGGGAACGCTTAGCACCTCAGTCTCGGTGCAGGCACCGGCGTGGCGCTGCAGATAGTCGCGCCTGCGCCCGATCTCCGCGACACCAAGCGTCCTCTCCATCGGAGCGACGAGCTGATAGACGATACGGCGGCGGCCTGCCATTCGTGTCTTTCTATTTTAGTCGAGCGAACATCTCGTCAATCAAGTCTGTTGAATCCTGCAATGCGTCCGCCACCCGGTTGCGGGCGCGAACCATCTTGGTTTCCACCATCCAGCGCTGCTCACCGTCCGGCAACTGATTGAGTTGCTGGAGGTCGTAGAGACACGGGATCATCGTGGTTTGCGGCGTAAAGCCATACGTATCGTGGCCGTAGCTACCCACCGAGCTTGATTGCAATGGAACGAGGATGCGTGAAAGACGCTTGATGGTGCGGTTGAGGAGAAGTGCCGCTTGCTCGGAGCCACGACCGCGGGCGAACTGTTCGGCTTCCTGTGCGGCGCGGCTATCCAGCCTCGCCACGGCATTCGCGAAACGCGCGGCGTCATCTTGCGCCGTCTCCAGGCCGACGCTTTTGCCGGCGACGCGCAGTTCTTCGAGCCGATCGGAGATTTGCTTCGATACCGGAGCAAATCGGAACGGCAATACTGGAGCGGTGGTCAGCTCCCACAGATAGGCTGTGTAGACCCGCAGGTGCTCCTGCATGAGACTCCAGTCGAGCTTGTCGAGACGGTTCTCGATGGAGTGGTGCCACCAGCCGAGCGTGGCGTGTGCGGTGCTCTTCAACTCCGCGTCCGTGAAGGCTCCTCTTCCTTGGAACGAGGGAATACCGAGACCGAAGAAGCTGGAATCACCGGACTTCGCCTGTCGTTCCCACCGGATTTTCTTGTTCAGAAGCCTGGCCTCGATGGCGCTGTGGAAAGACCTCAGCTCCGGATTTGAGGACGTCGCCCATTCCGTCGTGCCGATACACGCCGGCTGATCAATTTGAAGGTAGGCGACGCAGTTCTTGCGAAGGTTGTCCCAGTTCTGATCTGCAAACCATGTCGAACCCGCCATCGTACCGGTTTCATGCGCGGTCCAGAAGCCGAAGGTCAGCCCGCGCCTCATCTTGTCGCGGTGCTTGGAAAATACGCGCGCTAATTCCATCTGACACGCGTTGCCGGCGGCATTGTCAGTCGCGGCTTCCCCCGGCCAACTGTCCTGATGTCCGCCGACCAGGACGAAGTCATCATGTTCGGGAGAGCTTGCAGGTGCGGGCAGCCGCGCGACGGTGATCTGAACCGGACGCCAGCCATTTTCGACGTGGGTTTGCATCCAGACTGTGACGGGCCCTTGCTCCACGAGCTTGCGCAACTCGAGACCGGCCGCCCGCGCTATACCGATGCACGGAATTGTCGGCATCTCGGTGTTGGCATTCTCGGGAGTGGGATTGCCCCACATCGGCTTCACCGAGCCGAACGGGACGGCCTGGTTTTCAGGATGTCCCCAATTCATCATCACCGCACCGATCGCGCCCTGGTTCGCGGCAATCCTTTGTTTTTCATGCCGCGCCGGGGAATAGGAAAGCTCGGTGAGAATTATTTTGCCGCGTGCATCCTTGCCGGCGTAGTTCGACAGCGCACCGCTGCCGACATCGACGAGTTCGCCGCGAATTCCTTCAGGCCCTGTTTTGATGCTGTGTCCTAAGGTGTTCGCTTTGAAGCTGGTTTCGACCGGCGCTTCGACACGAAAATCGGCGTGTTCCGGAAATGAAACGATCGCCTGCAGTTCTTTGACGGCGACGTCGGTCAGTCCGATCCCGGACATCGCGGCGTGACTGTATTCCGCCATGCGTTTGCCATTGGCGCTACCAGCCGCCCGATGCGGAATCTCTCGAACAATCGTTTCGACGTGGCCGCGCACACGGTCGGCTGAGACTTCATCGACAACGGGTATTTCGCTCATCATTATCCCAATTTTTCGTTATTTTTGTATTCTTGACATCTTGTATGACAAGATGTCAAGAATGTTTGTTAACGATGTTGGACGCGACTCGTCCGGCCAGTTAGGCCGTCCGGGCGAGCGATCCTTCAGGAGACTTGAAATGGCGGGAAGCGTTCTTCGGATTACCGATGCGCCTGCGCTTCTGCGCGACCAGGCGTTGGAGCGCCTGCGCGACGCGATCATCAGCGGCCACTTTGCGCCCGGCACGCGCCTCATCGAGCGAGAGCTCTGTGAGCAGATGGGCGTGAGCAGAACCTCAATACGTGAGGTGCTTCGCGGTCTCGAAGCCGAGCACCTGATCACGATCGAGCCGCGGCGTGGTCCGATCGTGGCTCGCCTGACGCGTAAACAGGTTGCGGAAATCTATGACGTTCGCGCCTTGCTTGAGAGCGCCGTGGTGCGCATCTTCACGCAAAAAGCGAGCGATCAAGAAATGGCACAGCTTCGCGCGCTGTACGACAAGCTTTACATCATACGCCGCAGTGGTGACGTCGCCGCCATTGCCAAGGCCGCGACGGAATTCAGCGGATACATGCTGAAAATTGCCGAGCACGAATTGATCAGTGACCTTCATCGGAAGCTGACCGCTCGCATGAGCGCTTTGCGCGGCGTCTCCATTTCGCAACCGGGGCGACTAGAGCAGGCGGCGGAAGAGCTCGCGACCATCATGAGTGCCATCGAACGACGCGACGCCGAGTCAGCCGCTCGATATTTTGCGACTTACGTCCGGAATGCAGGCGAAGCCGCTCTGGCACGTATTGATGCGGGGCCATTGCCGTCGCATGTCCCGATGCGCGACGGGCCTGTGTAAACGTAAAGCCGGCCGGCCGAGATGAAACATGTTGCTTCTACCCGATAGGACGCAATGAGGCGCGGGCTGGCAGCGGCGATGGCGAGCTTTTGGCGCTGACGGCACACTTTTGACCAAACCTGCAGGAGTTCGAAATGGCGAGAATCGCAGTCGGCGGCGTCCATCATGAAACGAATTCCTTCATTCCGTCGCGAACCGACTTTGCTTATTTCGCGAGCCATCGAGATCGACCGCCGCTCGTTCGCGGACCCGAGGTCCTCGAGTGGCTGACCAATACAAGTTTTGGGTTGTCCGGATTTCTCGAGGCGATGGCGGACGCGCACGACATTGTTCCGTTGCTTTGGACGAGCGGCGGGGCAGGCGGCGTCGTCACACGGGATGCGTTTGAGCGGATTGCCGCGGAGCTGGTCGGTTCCCTGTCGCGGGAAATGCCTGTCGACGCGGTATATCTCGATTTGCACGGAGCGATGGTCACGGAAGATTTCGAGGACGGCGAAGGCGAATTGCTACGGCGACTTCGGGCCGCACTGGGACCTCATGTTCCGATCGTTATCAGCCTCGACTACCACGCCAACGTCACGCCTCAGATGGTCGCGTGCACAGATGGTTTGGTCGGATATTATACCTATCCTCACGTGGATCGTGAACAAACCGGCCGTCGGGCAGCCAAGGTGCTGTCGACCATCCTTGAACGAGGGCAGCCAAGCGGACGTGCGCTCCGGAAAATTCCATTTTTGATACCGCTCAATTTCCAGAGCACTCTCGTACAGCCCTCCAAACGAATCGTGGAAAGCTCTGAACGCGCTGAGGGTGGCGATGTTCTGAACGTCTCGTATCTGGCCGGCTTCCCGCCGGCAGATCTGTTCGATTGTGGTCCCTCGGTTATCGTTCACGCGTATTCGCAGGAACTGGCTGACCTTCGTGCCGACACGCTGGCGAAGGAAATCACCGCGGTTGAGGCTGAATTCCTGCAGCCGCTCTACAACGTGAAAGAAGGCGTCAGAAAAGCCATTGGCATCGCAGAGACCGCGAGTCGCCCCGTCATTTTGGCCGACACGCAGGATAATCCTGGATGCGGCGGTACTGCCGATACGACTGGCGTGCTCGAGGAACTCATTCGACAGGGCGCTACGGAGGCGGTTGTCGGAATTTTATGCGATCCTGAAGCTGCGGAAGCGGCTCATCGTGCCGGCGAAGGAAACAAAATCAATATCGCTCTGGGGGGAAAATATGGACCGGCTGGTGTGAAGCCGTATGAGGGCGAGTTTTCTGTCACTCAGCTTGGCAATGGCCAGATTGTTTCCACCGGCTCGACAATTCGGGGCCGCAAGATGGAGCTAGGAAAGATGGCGCTCCTGACAATCGGCGGCGTGAGCGTCGTCGTCAGCAGCAAGCGCATGCAGGCGTACGATCCCGGGTTATTCAGGCATGTGGGCGTCGAACCTACGGAGCAAAAAATCCTGGCGCTCAAGAGCGCGGTTCATTTCCGGGCGGACTTCGAACCGATATCCGAAGAGGTCCTGGTGGTGCTCGCGCCGGGAGGACATATCGTCGATCCCACACAATATCCTTATCAGCGTTTGCGTGCCGGCGTTCGGCTTGGTCCGCTTGGTCCGAGATCGCGTGGGGGTTCGGCCACAACGGGCTGAATTCCGCGCCGTCCGGCAGCGCGGAAATGACAGAAGAGATCTCGTTGAACGGCAAAGCCGCAGGCGTCTGGATCAGATTAGTGACTGCCTGAAGCGGGGAACCCACTCGGGGCGGGACGAGATACGTGCCGCTTGTGGGCTTTCCGCAATATAAGTCGGCTTGAATCGATGCCGGGATCATGCGATTAGCGTCACAAACTCGGCGCGCCCGGCCGACCGGAATTCCGGGATACAGACTGAGATACTAACTGGGATACACGGGCGCCATCGACGCCGAAAAAGCTGAGTGATTTCAACGATGTGGTGAGCGGTTGTCGGCGCCCCCGCCCGCACTGAGCGCTTTCAGCGTTTGCATGACGAACATGGAGAGCCTTGTCCTCCTCGGGGACGGGTTAGCCGAACCACCGGCGCAGGCTGCAAGGTCGCGGCGCCAACCAGATTGACACTGTCCTGGCCGTTGGGCCGGACCAAGCGGAAGAAGATTGACACCATGCAGGTCACAGAAACCCTGGCTGAGGGATTGAAGCACGAATTCCAGATCAGCGTTCCCGCATCCGATCTCGATGCCAAGGCGGATGCTCGTCTGGTGGACCTCAAGGACAAGGTCCGTATCAACGGCTTTCGTCCGGGCAAGGTGCCGGTCAGCCACCTCAAGAAGGTGTACGGCCGTTCGGTGATGGCGGAGACCGTCGAGCAGACGATCCGCGACACCAACTCGCAGATCTTCACCGAGCGCGGCTTCCGCCTCGCAAGCGAGCCCAAGGTCACGATGCCGACGGAAGAAAAAGCCGTCGACGATATCCTCAACGGAAAGTCCGATCTGACCTACACGGTTTCGATCGAGGTGGTGCCTGCGATCCAGCTTGCGGATTTCAAGAGCTTCACCGTCGAGAAGCCGGTCGTGGACGTGACCGACGCCGACGTCGATGAAGCGATCAAGCGCATCGCCGATCAGAATCGCAGCTATGCCGCCAAGGGTGAGGGCGCGAAGGCCGAGACCGGCGACCGGGTCACCATCAGCTTCAAGGGCACCATCGACGGCACGCCGTTCGACGGTGGCACCGGCGAGGGCATTCCGGTCGTGATCGGCGCCGGGCAGTTCATTCCCGGCTTCGAGGAGCAGTTGATCGGCGTCGCGGCCGGCGAGACCCGTACGCTGAAGGTCTCTTTCCCCAAGAACTACGCGAGCGAGAAGCTGGCCGGTCAGGCGGCCGAGTTTGAGACGACGGCAACCGCGATCGAAGCGCCGCAGGAGACCAAGATCGATGACGAGTTCGCCAAGACGCTTGGCCTGGAGTCGCTCGACAAGCTGAAGGAGGCCGCGCGCGAGCGGCTGACGGCAGAATTCGCCGGCGCCACCCGCCAGCGGGTCAAGCGCATGCTGCTGGACCGTCTCGACGAGGCCCATCGCTTCGAGGCGCCGCCGTCGCTGGTCGACGAGGAATTCAGGCTGATGTGGAATTCGATCAAGGCCGAGATGGAATCCGGCGGCAAGAGCTTTGCCGACGAGGACACCACGGAACAGGCCGCCGAGGAAGAGTATCGCAAGATCGCCGATCGCCGGGTGCGGCTCGGCCTCGTGCTGTCCGAGATCGGCGAAAAGAACAAGATCACGGTTACCGACGACGAGGTGAGCCGCGCGGTGATCGAGCGCGCGCGCTCGATGCCGGGACGCGAGAAAGAGGTCTGGGACTACTATCGCAGCAATGCCAATGCGCTGGCCCAGCTTCGTGCGCCGATCTATGAGGATAAGGTCGTCGACTTCATCCTCGAACTGGCCAACGTGACCGAAAAGAAGGTCACGCGCGAAGAATTGTTCAAGGACGACGATGAGAAGAGTGCCGCGTAATCGCGCCATTCGGCATTAATGATGAACCGTGAAAGCGGCCCGGCGGCGCTGTCCGTCGCTAGGCGGCTTGGCACGAATCAGCTTGAACTCGTCTCGCTTCCCTTGCCGTTGCCCGGTCTTGTGGCCGGGGAATTGGTCCATATCTGTGAGCCTATCTTTTAAGTCCTGCATCACGGGGCGTTCGTCCACGCCCGGCAATTCCAGCGAGTTCCTAATTGCCGATGGATGTCCGCTGCCGCCAACTTTTGGGTGATTAATGCGCGATCCGGTGGAAACCTACATGAACCTCGTGCCGATGGTGGTCGAGCAGACCAACCGCGGCGAGCGCGCCTACGACATTTTTTCGCGTCTCTTGAAAGAGCGCATCATCTTCCTGACCGGACCGGTCGAGGACGGCATGTCGACGCTGGTCGTCGCGCAATTGCTGTTTCTTGAAGCCGAGAATCCGAAGAAGGAAATCTCGATGTACATCAACTCACCTGGCGGAGTGGTGACCTCGGGGCTTGCGATCTACGACACGATGCAGTTTATCCGTCCGCCGGTATCGACGCTGTGCACCGGTCAGGCGGCATCGATGGGGTCCTTGCTGCTGGCCGCGGGTGAGAAGGATATGCGGTTCTCGTTGCCGAACGCGCGGATCATGGTGCATCAGCCCTCCGGCGGTTTTCAGGGCCAGGCCACCGACATCATGCTGCATGCGCAGGAGATCCTGAACCTGAAGAAGCGGCTCAACGAGATCTACGTGAAGCACACCGGCCAGACCTACAAGGCGATCGAGGATGCGCTGGAACGCGATAAGTTCCTCACCGCCGAGATGGCCCGCGACTTCGGGATCGTCGACAAGGTGATCGACAAGCGCGCGGAAGAGCCGGCGCCGAAAGCCACCTCTTAACACCCCGGGCAGGCATCTCGTTGGTGGCAATGGACGGTGCCGCCGCCGGCAAATGCGGCCGGCGACGGTACTTTGGCGCCCGCCCAGGGGCGCAAAGTTCCGGTTTCGTGCTGGTCTGGCGGCGTGGTAATCGCGCAACGCTTGGCTGATTTCCGTATCTGACGCTCGCGCAGCCGCTGCAAATCACGGTATTGTCACGGGTATTCGATGCGCGGCCGATTAGGGAATTCTTGATAGTCGGATGTCAGCATGGTTGGCTAGGCCGGTCGGGTTATGGCCGTGGGGGATTCGAGCAGGCTGCGATTCCTAGCATTGGGAGCGCAGGGTCTTTTTTGGTACGGATTTTGCTCTATCTAGAGTCCTGTACCGGCGGGTGCCGGAATAGGACAGTTGAGCGAACGGGATCGAACGGCGGACGGAGATAAGAATGAGTAAGGTCGGCACGAGCGACTCCAAGAACACGCTATATTGCTCGTTCTGTGGCAAGAGCCAGCACGAAGTGCGCAAGCTGATCGCGGGTCCTACCGTGTTCATCTGCGACGAGTGCGTTGAGCTCTGCATGGATATCATCCGCGAGGAAAACAAATCCTCGTTGGTGAAGTCGCGTGATGGCATCCCGACCCCGAAGGAAATCTGCAAGGTCCTCGACGACTATGTCATCGGCCAGAGCCATGCCAAGAAGGTACTCTCGGTCGCCGTCCACAATCACTACAAGCGCCTCAATCATCAGACCAAGCACAACGACGTTGAGCTTGCGAAGTCGAACATCCTGCTGATCGGTCCGACCGGTTCGGGCAAGACGTTGCTGGCGCAGACGCTGGCGCGGATTCTCGACGTGCCGTTCACGATGGCGGATGCGACGACGCTGACCGAAGCCGGCTATGTCGGCGAGGACGTCGAGAACATCATCCTGAAGCTGTTGCAGTCGGCCGACTATAATGTCGAGCGCGCGCAGCGCGGCATCGTCTATATCGACGAAATCGACAAGATCAGCCGCAAGTCCGACAACCCGTCGATCACCCGTGACGTGTCGGGCGAGGGCGTGCAGCAGGCGCTTCTGAAAATCATGGAAGGCACCGTTGCCTCGGTTCCTCCGCAGGGCGGCCGTAAGCATCCGCAGCAGGAATTCCTGCAGGTGGATACCACCAATATCCTCTTCATCTGCGGTGGCGCGTTCTCGGGGCTTGAGAAGATCATCTCGGCGCGGGGCCGTTCGACCTCGATCGGCTTTGCCGCCCAGGTGCTGGCACCGGAAGATCGCCGCACCGGCGAAATCTTCCGCCACGTCGAGCCCGAGGATCTGTTGAAGTATGGCCTGATTCCGGAGTTCGTCGGCCGCTTGCCGGTGGTCGCCACGCTGGAGGATCTCGACGAAGCTTCGCTGAAGAAGATCCTGACCGATCCGAAGAACGCGCTGGTAAAGCAGTATCAGCGGCTGTTCGAGATGGAGAACATCGAGCTGACATTCGCCGACGAGGCGCTTGGCGCGGTTGCCCGCAGGGCGATCGAGCGCAAGACCGGCGCGCGGGGCCTGCGTTCGATTCTGGAGAGCATCCTGCTCGAAACCATGTTCGATCTTCCGGGCCTGGAAGGCGTCGAAGAGGTGGTCATTTCGCGCGAGGTGGTCGAGGGAACGGCTCGCCCGCTGTACATTTACGCCGATCGTTCCGACCGCGCTGTGGAAAGCAGCGCCAGCGCCTGATCGGGTCTGCGGCGCTCGGTTTGCGAATTCAATAGACGGCCGCGGGACTTACTTCCGCGGCCGCTTTCGCGCAGGTGCTACCTCGCGTTTAGTCCCCATTTGGCGGGCATTTCCGACACTTGACACCCCTATGGTCGATAGCCACCTAATGCTATCGGCGACGATAATCATGCTTGAGATTCGTCGTTCAACGATCCGGGGAAGCAGGCTCCGAGGGAGCCAAACGATCCCCATCCCGGCACCTTGTGGCGGTTGCGCAAAATGGCGGACGGCGTGCAAGGGGGCACAACAAAAGGAATAGGCCATGACGACCCCTAAACCCCGGCCATCTATCGTTCACGGCGAAAGCCGATCTTATCCGGTGTTGCCGCTGCGCGACATCGTGGTTTTTCCGAACATCATCGTGCCCTTGTTCGTCGGCCGCGAGAAATCGATCCGCGCCCTCGAAGAGGTCATGAAGAATGACGCTCTGATCATGCTGGCGACGCAGAAGAACGCGTCGGATGATGATCCAACTCCGGATTCGATCTACGAGACCGGCACGCTTGCCAGCGTGCTGCAGCTGCTCAAATTGCCCGACGGCACCGTCAAGGTGCTGGTGGAGGGGCTGGAGCGTGCCCGTGTGGAGAAATATTCCGACCGAGCCGACTATTATGAAGCGACCGCTGTTGCGCTCGCCGACACCGACGCCGCTTCCGTTGAAGCCGAAGCCCTGGCGCGCTCGGTCGTGTCCGATTTCGAGAGCTATGTGAAGCTCAACAAGAAGATCTCGGCCGAAGTCGTCGGCGTGGTGCAGGCGATTACCGATTTCGCCAAGCTCAGCGATCAGGTCGCGTCGCATCTGGCTGTCAAGATCGCCGATCGCCAGGCCATCCTGGAGACGCTGTCCGTTACCGCGCGCCTGGAGAAGGTGCTGGGGCTGATGGAGAGCGAAATCTCGGTGCTGCAGGTCGAGAAGCGCATCCGCTCGCGCGTCAAGCGCCAGATGGAGAAGACCCAGCGCGAGTATTACCTCAACGAGCAGATGAAGGCGATCCAGAAGGAACTCGGCGATGACGAGGGCCGGGATGAACTCGCCGATCTCGAAGAGAAGATCGCCAAGACCAAGCTCTCCAAGGAAGCGCGAGAGAAAGCGCAGCACGAGCTGAAGAAGCTGCGCCAGATGTCGCCGATGTCCGCGGAAGCAACGGTCGTGCGCAACTATCTCGACTGGCTGCTGTCGATCCCGTGGAACAAGAAGTCCAAGGTCAAGAAGGACCTTGAGGCGGCTCAAGCCACGCTCGACGACGATCATTACGGGCTGGAGAAGGTCAAGGACCGCATCGTCGAGTATCTGGCAGTGCAGTCGCGCGCCAACAAGCTGACCGGACCGATCCTGTGCCTGGTCGGGCCTCCCGGCGTCGGCAAGACCTCGCTCGGCAAGTCGATCGCGAAGGCGACGGGACGCGAATTCGTTCGCGTGTCGCTCGGCGGCGTGCGCGATGAAGCCGAGATCCGCGGTCACCGCCGCACCTATATCGGCTCGATGCCCGGCAAGATCATCCAGTCGATGCGGAAGGCGAAGACCTCGAATCCGCTGTTCCTGCTGGACGAGATCGACAAGATGGGCGCCGATTTCCGTGGCGACCCGTCATCGGCGCTGCTTGAGGTCCTCGATCCCGAGCAGAACTCGACCTTCAACGACCATTATCTCGAGGTCGACTACGACCTCTCCAACGTGATGTTCATTACGACCGCGAATACGCTGAATATTCCCGGACCGCTGATGGACCGCATGGAGATCATCCGGATCGCCGGCTACACCGAGAACGAGAAAGTCGAGATCGCGCGCAAGCATCTGATCCCGAACGCGATCTCCAAGCACGGCCTGGATTCCAAGGAGTGGTCGATCGACGACGATGCGTTGTTGCTGATGATCCGCCGCTACACCCGCGAAGCGGGCGTGCGTAACCTGGAGCGTGAGCTTTCGACACTCGCCCGCAAGGCGGTGAAGGAGCTGATGATCTCCAAGAAGAAGTCGGTGAAGGTCACCGAGAAGTCCCTCGAGGAATTTCTCGGCGTGCCGAAATATCGCTACGGCGAGATCGAGAGCGACGATCAGGTCGGCATTGTCACCGGCCTCGCATGGACCGATGTCGGCGGTGAGTTGCTCACCATCGAAGGCGTCATGATGCCCGGCAAGGGCAAGATGACGGTCACGGGCAACCTGCGCGACGTCATGAAGGAGTCGATCTCGGCGGCAGCATCCTATGTCCGCTCGCGAGCGATCATCTATGGCATCGAGCCGCCGCTGTTCGACAGGCGGGACATCCACGTCCACGTGCCGGAGGGGGCAACCCCGAAGGACGGACCGTCGGCGGGTGTCGCGATGGCAACCGCGATCATCTCGGTCATGACCGGCATTCCGGTCCGGCACGATGTCGCCATGACCGGCGAGATCACGCTACGCGGGCGGGTGTTGCCGATCGGCGGCTTGAAGGAGAAGCTGTTGGCCGCGGCGCGCGGCGGCATCAAGATGGTGCTGATCCCGGAGGATAACGCCAAGGATCTCACGGAGATTTCCGATGCGATCAAGGGCGGGATGGAGATCATTCCGGTAGCCCGTCTGGACGACGTAGTCTCCAAGGCCCTGGTGCGGCCACCGGTGCCGATCGTCTGGGAAGAAGACACCAAGGTGCCGGTCAAGCCGGAAGCCGGCGACGAGGCGGCGGGCGGCCTGACGGCGCACTAAGTCAAACGAGAAAATGATAAAACAACGGCGCCTTCGGGCGCCGTTTCTTTTTGGAGTTGAACCGCCATGAATATCGACGGGCAATGCCATTGCGGCCTGGTGACCTATCAGGCGGACATCGACCCGGAACGGGTTTTGATATGTCATTGCACGGATTGCCAGACGCTCACCGGTTCGCCTTACAGGGTGACGGTGATCTGCTCGAGCGAGCAAATCCGGATGACGGGAAGGGCGCCCAAGGTCTACGCCAAGACCGGCGATAACGGCCGTACGCGTTTTCAGCACTTCTGTGGGGAATGCGGCTCCCCGCTGTTTACCAGCGGCGAGGGTGGGCCGGACGATTGGGGGATTCGCTGGGGCAGCATCCACCAGCGCGACCGGCTCAAGCCCGCACGGCAAATCTGGTGTCGTTCGGCGGCGCCGTGGATCAACCATCTCCAGGGATTGCCCGGTCAGCCGACCGAGTAGACGGTATCCGACCTTGCACCAACGGGCACCCAAAGGCTAAATAGCGGGTGAGGGCGGCTAGCTCAGCTGGTTAGAGCATCTCGTTTACACCGAGAGGGTCGGGAGTTCGAATCTCTCGCCGCCTACCAGTATCTGCAGCCGTGTCACGCGACGGACCGGCAACAGCTACAGGCACCGCTATCATTGCTGATGGCCGCACACTGGAAGCGCGCGAAGACGCTGAAGATTGTTAGGGGCGACAACATCCAGGAGGTCCGGCCATGTTCGTCACGTCGAAACCCGCAATAGTGACCTGTGCGTTTTTATCTGTCGCGTCGTCGTTGGTGTCCACCGGCGCATCGGCTGTCACGGTGGAAGTAGCCAAGAAGTGCGATCTGCTCGTCGCGAAGGCGTTTCCTCCACGCGAGCCGGGCAATCCCGCGGCCGGCAGCGCGAAAGGCACGGCGCAAGATCAAAGAAGCTATTTTAGCAAATGCGTGGCGAATGGCGGCAACATGGATGGCGGCGCCGACAAAGACACGAAATAGCGCGGCTTAAGCCGGTATGGAGCACCGCATGCGCCGTCTACTGGCCGCGCTGCTTGGATTACTCGCCGGCTATCCGCTGTTTGCATTCGCGGGTTATCGGGCCATCGGATTGTTTTCCGGCAATCACTTCGACGGTAGTGTCGAAGCCAGCATGACGGCCGCGTTCGTCTGTGGTCCGCTCGGCGCGATGATCGGGCTGATCTGCGGGGTTATCTTTGGCAAAGCAAAGCCGGCCGACAGATTGAGATAACGCCGAACATCTCCTCGAGATTTTTAGACGCTGAAGTGGGATTGCGCACATGGAAGCACCGACGGGCCACGATCAAAATGCCGACCAGATCGCGTACTGGAACGGAGCTGGTGGCCAGCGCTGGACCGATCGCCAGCACATGCAGGACATCATGCTTGCGCCGGTCGCTGACATCCTGATCGGCCGCGCCAAGGTCAAGGCGGGCGAACGGATTGTTGACGTTGGTTGCGGCTGCGGCGCCATCGCAATCGCGCTGGCGCAAAAGGTCGGTCCTACAGGTCATGTGCTTGGCGTCGACGTCTCGGCGCCGATGCTGGCCCGGGCGCGCCAGGTTACGCCGGCAGATACTCCCGTCGATTTCGCGCTTGCCGATGCCACGATATACCCGTTCGAGCCCGCAAGCTCTGACCTTCTGGTCTCGCGGTTCGGCGTGATGTTTTTTGCCGAGCCTGCGGTTTCCTTCGCCAATATGCGCCAGGCATTGCGGCCATCGGGGCGGCTGACATTCGCTTGCTGGCGCGAGCCGCGCGAGAACCCGTGGCTGATGGTGCCGCTTCAGGCGGTCTATAAGCACGTCCCGAAGTTGCCGCAGCTCGGGCCGGAAGACCCTGGCCCGTTCTCATTTGCTTCCGAACAGCGCGTTCACCGTATCCTGGGCGAGGCAGGCTTTGCGGGGATAGCGATGGAACCATGTGATTTGGCTCTCGATGTTGCCATCGGGCGAGGCCTTGATGCTGCGGTCGAATCCGCGCTCGAAATCGGTCCCGCAAGCCGTGCGCTGGAGGGGCAACCAGCGGCTTTGTGCGAGGCTTCCAGGAACTCAATCCGCGAAGCGCTGATTCCTTTCGTAAAGGGAAATTCGGTGCCGCTGCCCGCGGCGATCTGGATCGTAACGGCGTCGGCTTCCTAGCAATCGGTCTGATCAATGCTTGTTCGGGAACCGTCGACTGCGACGTTTTCGCGCATGGGAATGTGATTGCAGTTAGGTGACATGGTCCCGATTACGATCCAGAGCGACTTATTTCATGCTTTTGAAAACAGCGAGCTGCCGCCGTCCAAATGCTCGCTGCAACGGCCATTAAGGTTCACCAGTTAGGTTAAGAACTAAATCGCATTGTCCCGTCACGCAAAACGGCTAGCGTCAGCTTCGGATATTTTTAATCCGGATCCAGTGCGGCGAGGCCATCAGAAAATGATGTTCTGTTTGACCGCGTTGCTTCTTCAGATCGTTAGATCGTGAGCGCCGAATGTTCGTTGCTGCCTTTATCGCGGGAATTTTTGCGGCCGGGTTCAGTGTTGGTTACGCGGTGCGGTCGCGGATATCGTATCAACGCCGACAGACCAGGAAAAACCGATGGTAAACGCGTTGAGCGCCTCCGCGTTGGGTAACCCTGATCGAGGCGCAAGTCGGGCGGTCGTTGCTTCGATTTAATGAGAGAATAGTGGTTCTTGCACTTACAATACCAGGCGTGGCGTACACATCGAGTTCGTGAGATGACCGCGTCAGAACAAAAGAATAATGGTCCGTCTGGATCAACGCTCCGCTCGATATTGTCGAAGCTAAAGGACGCCACACCATTTATTTTTTATTTTATCGTCGTCCTGGTCGCGATGGCAGGATGGCTCTACTTCATTGGCTGGCTGTTGTGGCAATTGGTCGTCTGGATTTTTAGTTAGAGAAATATTCGGACGCTGGAAAACACCGAGGTCACGCGCGATCTCAAGCTCGCTCTTCCCAAATCATCACAAGATGGACGATGGTCTGCACGGCTTTTTCCATGTCCTGCACGCTCACCCATTCCAGGCGGGAATGGAAAGCGTGTTCACCAGCAAAGATGTTGGGGCAGGGCAATCCCATGAATGACAGCCGCGAGCCGTCGGTCCCGCCGCGGATCGAGGTCTTCACTGGTTTGAGGCCGGCGCGGCGGATGGCTTCTATCGCATTTTCCATGATCGCGGGGTGAGCGTCGATCACCTGCTTCATGTTGCGGTACTGCTGCCTGATTTCCAGCCGGTAGGTCGATCGCGGAAAGTCCTTCATCACCTCTTTGATGATGTCTTCCAGCAAGACTTCTTTTTCCTTCAAGCCTTCGTCGGTGAAATCGCGCACGATGAAACTTAGCGTGGCTTTTTCCAGCGCGCCCGAGATTGCGATTGGATGCAGAAAGCCTTGCTTGCCCTCGGTGGTTTCGGGCGAACAGGTGTCCTTTGGCAGGCGGTCGACGATAGCGGCCGCGATCTTGATCGCGTGCTCCATCTTGCCCTTGGCGTAACCGGGATGGGTGCTGACGCCCTCGATGGTGACGGTTGCGCCGTCGGCCGAAAACGTCTCGTCCTCGATATTTCCCGCGGTTTCGCCGTCCATGGTGTAGGCAAAGTCGGCGCCCAGCTTTTTCAGATCGGCCTTGTCGACTCCGCGGCCGATCTCCTCATCCGGCGTAAACAGGATCTTGATGGTGCCGTGTTTGATCTGCGGATTATTAATCAGGAAATGCGCGGCATCCATGATTTCGGCCACGCCGGCCTTGTTGTCCGCCCCCAACAGCGTGGTGCCATCCGTGGTGACGATGTCATTGCCGATCTGATCGGCGAGCGCCGGATGCTCCGCGGCGCGGATGATCTGCGAACGGTCGCCCGGCAGGACGATATCGCCGCCGCGATAATTCCTGATGATCTGCGGTTTGACATCCTTGCCCGAGCAATCGGGCGAAGTGTCCATGTGCGAGCAGAAACAGATAACGGGAACTTTTTTGTCCGTGTTCGCCGGGATCGTCGCGTAGACATAGCCATACGCGTCGAGATGGGCGTCGCGAATTCCCATCGCCTGCAACTCGCTCGCGAGCAGGGTCCCCAGGTCTTTTTGCTTTTCGGTGGAGGGACAGGTCGCGGACGCCGCGTCAGACTGGGTATCGATGACCACATAGCGCAGGAAGCGCTCGGTAACGGTATGCGTGAAGTTGAGAGGTGAGGGCACTATCGAAACCGCGGCAAGAACGGAAACAGGACTGCGGGACAGTATAACAAAAAAGCGCCACTCCGGGGCCGCGTATGCCGTGCCGGAATGGCGCTAAAAGGATTGGAAAACGCCCCTCGAGCATGATCCGGAAAAGTGGGAACCGGTTTTCCCTCGGGACAAACGCGAAGCGTTTGCCCGGAGATCATGCTCAAACAAAGTGATGAGATCATGAGCCCATTCCAATCGGATCGTGATCTAAACGGCTTCCTTGAGTTCCTTGGCCGCGCGGAAAGCGACCTTCTTGCTGGCCTTGATATGGATTGCCTCGCCCGTGGCGGGGTTACGGCCCATGCGGGCGGCGCGCTTGCGCACCTGCAGGATGCCGAGGCCGACGATGCGGATACGCTCGCCCTTTTTCAGGTGCTTGGTAATTCGGCTGACCAGATCGTTCAGAATGGCTTCAGCGCCCTTCTTCGACAATTCATGTTCTTCCGACAGGGCGGCCGCCAGATGCTTCAGCGTGATCGTAGCCGGGGTCGCTGCTTTCTTCGCCATATTTGGCCCTCCTCGTTGTTGATGGCTCAGGAAACTAAGGCGTATCAGGCCTTAAATGATTCGAAGACCAGGTGCCTACGCTGTTTTGCCGATAAATAGGCCATTATTTGCATCGGCATGGCAAAAAAGCCCGTGCCGCAAGGGGATTCGCAACGTCCTTGACTTGGATTGGCGGCCCCTTTAAGTCCCTGCACTCGCGGGTGTCGCAATCACGCGGGAGTAGCTCAGTTGGTTAGAGCGCCGGCCTGTCACGCCGGAGGTCGCGGGTTCGAGCCCCGTCTCTCGCGCCAAAATATCTAGTAAAAGCAGATATTTACAGCTCGCCTGATTTTCAGAATTCCTCAAAAAGTGTCAGCAAGGCCGGCTCCGCCGGCTCCCTGACTTTCGTCCGGTTTTTGTTCTAGTTTCCTGGCGCCGATCGCCTTGGCTTCGTCGAACCGGCGCGCGCTGGCGACGTTCACTGGATTGTAGGTTTTCGAAGTCGCTTGTTGACGGCGATGCTGTTGGCCATCTTGTTCGCGTGATCCTCTACCGCTCCGGATCGACGCATGTTGGCAAGCGGGGGGTCTCATCGAGACCGAACACCGGTATTCGAAGCTTACCAAAATCAATGCCCAGAGAGTTCTTGGTGTATGGCCCCGGCGGTTTACGGGCGCCTTTGCCGTGGCAGAACCGTCAGAGCTGACGGGTCTGCGCCCACGGCTTCCAAAGAATGGCGTGTCGGCGAGGATATCTGCTTCGAATGTTCTCGCATGCCCGCCGCGGACGAACCGCGGCTGACCGCATGTGACCAGCGTATGGAAGGGATCTCGAAAAGCCAATAAACGGCGGTTGCCGCCCCGCCAGAAATCAGCACCGACAAGAGGAAAAAATAACCATCGGAAATCTGCCCCCCGGTCACCCGGAGAATGCCAAGGACCAACGGAAAGTGAATGAGGTACAGTGAGTAAGATATGCGCCCCAAATGTGCGACCGGAGGCAGCGTTAGTATCCGGTGCGCCACGTCGGACCGTAAGATGGTCAAAATGACGCAACCCGCGAACAGGCCCAAGGTGATGTCGCTGTGCAGCGCAGTGCCAGCTGCCAGAAGCGCCAACGCTCCTATGGCCATGATATGCGGCGCGGTCAGTAGCCCAAGCCAACGCGACGGCGTGTCCACCTGCTTATGATAGAGGCACGACAGGAGGCAGCCGATATAGAAAACGCACAAATAATGTAGCGTCGCCAGCACGGAGCCGATCACCGTGAGCCCGGTAAATGGCGGATTGGGCACGCCGCGCCACGCCAGCCCGACCGAGGACGCGGCAATCAGACCCACAAGCGCAGCGACTGAATAGCGGATCGGGTAGCGCGTGAGCCCCCAGCAAAGCAACGGAATGAAGAATCCCGCGCGCAGCTCGTAAACCAAACTCCAGACCGGACCATCAAGGTCGATGTCCGCGGGCGTCACCCCCAACAACAGCAGTTGACGCACAAAGCTCGACAGGGTGAGCGGACTAAGCCAGACCACGGAAAAAGCTCTGGCGTCTTCCCGGCCGGGAAAGTCCTTCGTGCACAACATCACAGCAGCAGCCACGATGATCGCAACCAGGAAGCAGGGGTACAGCCGCACAAAGCGGCCAAGTTGAAACCACCCATAAGGTACGCGCGCTCTGCCGAAAAACCGGATCGACAGCACGAAGCCGCTAAGAACAAAAAAGAAAATTACGCTTGCGTGTCCGAGGGTAAAAACGGCTTTGAGCAATATTTCAGCCCATGAACCATCCGACGCCTGTAATCGGGCCGCAGAATGCAAAAGTAAGACTGTTAACGCAGCAACGCCACGCGCACCGTCCAGTGCAGAATACCGTCCTGCTCCGATGGCTTTCGATTGCCTATTTTGTGAACACGAAGCATGTTTTGTGCGAATTCGCACTACCACCCCCCCGATAGTTTTGCGAAAAGACGCAATGTTGTCAGAGGCACTTTGCGGTCCCGCTTCCTGCCTCATGCATATGGCGCGCCAAGACCTGAAGCGACGACCGGTGTGACTCGGCAAAGTCCGGCCGACATGCGTTGCTGAGCAGGATTCAAGCCGCGGCATCCAAGCACTATGCCGACGCTGGAGAGAGCGTCGTTTTCTTAGCTCGCCGGCCGCTTATCGATCTCGTCCGGGTGTAGTCATTTGTAAGGTGCGATTAGCTGATCGTGTGCGCAGATGACGCATTGAGGCTTTCTGGCATGATCGGCGTTCAGCGCGCGATCTTAGTTCCAGCGCGGCCCGTCCGAGGCGCGCGATGTGAGCCGGCGCGCCGATCTAACGTGAGGCTGGCAATTTAAGTTGTGGAAATTCCCGGCAGAGGCATGAATTGACCGAGGATGCTGCCGAGCTATAAGCTGCGAATAGCTAACGGCGATACTCCGGCGTGCCGCGCGGCATATGCATTTTGTATTCGTGGAGCATCATCAGTGGACAATTTTTTTATCACGAAAGATTTCGATTGGCAGATACGCCGGTCCTCGCACCTGGATCGGGCTTTGAATCTCGTTGCAAAGCCCTTTGGCTTCAGAGCCAATACCGCGCATTTTGTCGACGAACTAATTCATCATCTTAGCGGTCTCTCGTTCGCGTCCACACGTTCTGGAGTTTCCACGAATGTAGAGCAGCGAATGAACATGTATCATCTGGTCTCTCAAACGATAGCCTACGACATCGATGGAGACCTGGTGGAAGTCGGATGCAACGAAGGTCAATCTGCCGTTCTTATTGCGAAAATCATTCGCAGTTTTAATTCCGAGAAAAAGTTGCACGTATACGACAGTTTTGAGGGGCTTCCTGCGACCAGGACCGAGGATGGGGAATCTTATAGAAAGGGCGACCTGGCGACGTCGGAGGACGTTCTTCGCAATAACTTCCGTATTCATGGTCTTGAGTTGCCCACCATACATAAGGGATGGTTCGACCAAACCCTTTCAGAGGGATTGCCGGAAAAGGTGTGTTTCGCGCATCTGGATGGCGATCTCTATGAGTCAATTATGGTAAGCCTCGAATATGTTTATCCTCGGCTGACGCCTGGTGCGATCTGTCTCATTGATGACTACTGTGATACATCCATAAACCCGAATGGGTGGAATCATTTGCCTGGGGTGAAAGAGGCTTGCGACGAGTTTCTGGCGGAGAAGCCAGAGCAAATATGCTACTTGTATTCCGGGGCTTTCACGCATGGCTTCTTTCGCAAGAAGTGAGCTAATATTCTGGCCACTGTTAGCTACGCCTTGGCGTTGTTGTCCATCATGTACGCGTAGCCTGATTCAAACCTGGGACGCTGCAGGCGCGCGATTTGCCGCGTCGCCATTGCTCGCCGGGAACGAGGCCGAGGTGCTGGAAGGCCATCGGGCGGAAATCAGTGTCAGGAGTTCGCTCCGCACCCGATCGAGCACGCTCGCGTAGTCTCGGGTTTCGGTCTGCCTCATGAGGCGCACTGTCGGATACCAGGGACTTTAGTTGCGAGAAAGGCTTGGTGCCGATGGTTGCAAGGCCGCAACGAACGGACGGGCGCTGGAAGCAAAAGGCCGCCCGAGGGCGGCCGTTTTTGCAGCTTGATCCAGATTTTGATCCGGATACTCGATCCGGGCTACCGGACCATCATCGCGTCCGAGTTGGTTACGGCTACCGGCTTTCCGGCCTTAACGACATGCGCGGTCTGGGTGTAGTCGGAACCGGTTCGGGCGAAGATGCTAAACCCCGCCACGGCGATACCGGCCACAAGCGCCACCACCACGATCTTGAGATGCGTCGCCCGGTCCGCTGAGTGAATTGAGTGGTTCATCTGAGCCTCCTGGCGTCTGAGGCGCCAATTTTATGGTCGAGACTTACGCCCGCTTTGTTTCAGCGTGGTTTCGCCGGCTCCCCAAAATGGTTTCGTTGCAATTCTCAAGAGGGCCCTGGGAGCCGGGCAGGGCTGTTACCCGTTCAGCGCAGACGCCTCCGCCGTCAGCCGCCTTGCCGAAAAGGGTGGTTCGGCGGTAATTGCGAACCAGGCGCGATAACGCGCTTGGGAGAGAAACAATAATGAAAATAACCCGCAGGGGTTTGCTCGGCGCGGCATCGACCGCCTGGGCAACCGGCATGCTTGGCAAGCCAGCAAGCGCCGCTGCCGAATTCGAATTCAAGCTTGGCGTCAATACACCGGACGCCCATCCCCTGACGGTTCGCCTGATCGAAGCGGCGCGTACGATCGGATCGCAGTCGGGCGGCCGGCTGAACGTTACGGTTTTCCCGAACAGCCAGTTGGGCGGCGACCCCGAAATGCTGTCGCAGCTTCGCGTCGGCGGTATCGATTTGCTGGCGGCGCCCAGCCTGACGCTCTCGACGCTGGTGCCGCTGTCGGGCCTGCCGAGCATCGGATTCGCGTTTCCTTCTTACGACAAGGTCTGGACCGCGATGGATGGCGGGCTCGGCGATTTTGTCCGCGATGCCATCGGCAAGACCGGCATCGTGCCGATGAAGAAAGTCTGGGACAACGGCTTCCGCCAGATCACGTCGTCGTCGAGCCGCCAATTGAACAGCGTGGAAGACCTCAAGGGGTTCAAGATCCGCGTGCCCGTCACGGCGCTGCTGACGTCGCTGTTCTCCGGGCTCGGCGCGCTGCCGTCGAGCATCAGCTACAGCGAGCTGTATTCGGCCTTGCAGACCCACATCGTCGAAGGTCAGGAAAATCCACTCGCACAGGTTTCGACAGGAAAATTGTACGAGGTGCAGAAATATTGCGCGCTGTCGAACCACTGCTGGAGCGGATACTGGATCATCGCCAACCGCCGCGCGCTTTCCAATCTGCCGCCCGAGTTGCTCGAAATCGTCAACAGCAGTTTCGATGCCGCCGCTGTCAAGGAGCGCGCTGATCTGCTGGAGCTGGACCGCTCGTTACAGGTTGAGCTCACGGCCAAGGGCATGACGTTCAACAAGCCCGATCCGGTCCAGTTCAGGGCGGCGCTGGTGAAAGCGGGCTTCTATGGGCAGTGGCAGAAGACCTACGGCAGCGAAGCCTGGGCGCAACTGGAGCGCTACACCGGTCCGCTGACGTGAGGTTTACGTCGCTCGCTTGATATCTTCGCGAATGAAGCACGCCGCCCATACGAACAGCAACGCGCCGAGCGTGGTGGTGACTGCGGCTGACAGCAGCGAATAGCGCACGGCGTCGGCGCCGTAACTATTCTTCAGCGCATCGTTGATCATGCCGACCGCGAGCGGGCCGATGCCCTGGCCGAAGCAGGTCGCGGTCAACAGGATGATCGCAGAGGCGAGCGCGCGCATGCTCGGGCGCGCGACGGTCTGCGCAATGGCGAAGATCGGCCCGAGATGAAAGCCGACCAGAAACGAGGTCGCCGCCAGCGCGGCGACCATGGTCTTGAAATCGGATGTCAGCATGCACACCGCGAACACCGGGCCCGCCAGACCGGACATGATCGCCGGCGCCCATAGCTTCCAGCGGTCGTCGCGGCGGCTGATTTGAGCGACCACCAGGCCGCCGACCAGCGTGCCTGCCATTCCGAACAGGCCCTTGAAGGTGCCGGCATAGGTTCCGATCTCCGCGCTGCTCAAGTGATGCACGCGGGCGAGGAATGGGGGGATCCAGGCTGCGGTGGCGTAATTGGTGTAGGTCGTGAGGCAAAAACCGATCAGCACGATGACGAAGCTTTGCTGCGAGGCCAGAAAGCCGAGCGTTGGCCCGATCGGCTCTGGTGCGAACGTTTCGGCCCTCGTGCCGCGCCTGGGTTCGGAAACCGTCAGCCACAACACCGCGGCGAGGGCCATGCCGGGCAGGCCGGCGGAGAAGAACGCCGTTCGCCAGCCATAGTGCTGGTTGACGTAGCCACCGAGGAAATAGCCGAGGAACACGCCAAGATAGGTTCCAATAGCGTAGATGCCGAGCGCTCGCGGACGTTCGTTCTTGTCATAGAGATCGGCGACCAGCGATTGCGACGCCGGCGTGCCGGCGGATTCGCCGATGCCGACCCCGATCCGCGCCAACGCCAGCGTTGTCACGCTTGACGCCATGCCGCACAGGAATGTCATGGCACTCCAGAACGCAAAGGCAAGTGCGACGATGTTGCGCCGGTTGAGCCGGTCGGCCATGCGGGCGATGGGAATGCCGAGCAGCGAATAGAACAGCACGAAGCCAAAGCCCGCGAGCAGGCCCATGGTGGTGTCGCTCAGCGTGAATTCTTTTTTGATCGGCTCGATCAGCACATTGAAAATCGTGCGATCGAGAAAATTGAGGGCGTAGATGACGGTGAGCAACCCGAGCACGTAGTAACGGCGCGTGGATGGCACAGAGACGGCGTGCGTTTGTTCGGTCGCTGGCGGTGCGACATCGACCATGGCTTCCCCCTGAATTCTCTTTTTTGTCGTTCGGGACGCGTTCGTCCCTTACGCCTCGCGAATGTAATTCCCCGCCTCGAATTCGACCGGCGGGGCGTTCTGGTCGAACAAGACGCCGATGGGATCGTTCCCCGCGGCCATGGCGTCGAGCTGGTCGCTCAGCATCCGCCGGATCATCAGGATGCCGCGGTCGCTCTGGCCGAAATGCTCCTCGGAATGCAGCGTCAACCGCCCTTGGCCGACCTGCGCTTCATAGTCCCCGGGGAATTGCTGGTGCTCCTGCTCGGTCATGTCCCACCAGAACTTGCCGTTGAATTTCGAACGCATCCGGCCGATGTCGCCGGATTTCTTGACGCGACCAGCGACGTAAATTCGGAACGAGGTGTCGTCGATCGGCAAGGTCCAGCCGATCGATTCGACGCGAGCGAATTGCGCGACCCGCGGATTGGGCACCACGCGCAGGGTAGGCAGCGCGGCTTCGGTCACCCGATAGAACACCTTGCCGTCATCCTGCTTACGGATCGAGCGTACGGTGATGCCGCGCGGCGACATCTCGAACTCCACCTCCGGCATCGAGGCCATCATGTTAGTGAACTGGGGGCCGCTGAACGATCCGTGCAGGACCGGCACGTGGTAGGGGTCGACCACGTTCTCGAAGTGCTGCAACCAGTTGCATGGAATGACGGCCGGGCCGCCACCGCCGATCGAACTGTCATCGGCCTCGACAAATTCGCCCTCGTCCATTTTTTCCAGGGCTTCATAGCGCGGCAGCACCGGCTTTTTCTCGGATGGTCCCATATAGGCGAAGATCAAGCCGTAGCGTTCCCGGACCGGGTACCAGGGCTGGCGAACCTTGTCCTTGAACAGCCCTCCTTCGGGTTCGCAGGGCTGTTCCAGGCAATGGCCCTCGGTGTCGAATTTCCAGCCGTGATAGCAGCAACGGATGCCATCCTCCTCGACCTTGCCATAATAGAGCGTGGTGCCGCGATGGCAGCAGCGCGCATGGAGCAGGCCTGCCCGGCCATGCCTGTCACGGAACAGGATGAGGTCTTCGCCAAGTGCGCGGACCTTTCGGGGAATATCGGTAGCGTCGGTCGCAAGGCCGATTGGATGCCAATAGCGCCGCAGCAGTTCCCCCATCGGGGTGCCGCGGCCGACAGACGTGAGCTCGGTCCGGCTGGTGGATGGTTTCATGGCATAGGCGGTGCCGAGATCGCGATCCCGCTGGGTGGTGTTCACAGCCGATTCCTCCCGCCACGGCTTGCTGCCGCGGTCATTGATATCGCTGGCAAGTGAACTTTAGATAGATGACAATGTCAACGATCTCCAAAACCTTGGCACGGCCAGGCTTTGTTGGCAGAGGTTGGCGATGAATGAGAGATTGAAAAAGCCGCGCTTGCCTGCCGGGGAGCCCGGCGCAGACAGTGAACTCGCGCCGATCACGGCCATGATGTCGTCGCGGCTGATGGTGCTTGCCAATCTCCTGAAGCGGGGAGCCATTCTGCGTTACAAGCGGTTGGCCGGGCTCTCTTCGGTGGAATTCGGGCTGGTCGCCTCGCTGGGACGCCGCCCGCCGATGAGTGTGGTCAGGCTGGCCGAGGCGGTCGGCATGGACAAAGGGCAGATCAGCCGTGCGCTGGCCGAATTGGTTTCACGCAAGCTGGTCTCGAGGGCGGTCAACCCGCGGGATAACCGTGAAGTTCTGGTCAGCCTGACCCGAACCGGGCTGGTCGCTCATGACGCGATTGTGGCAGGCGCGCTGGAACGCAATCAGCGCTTGCTGGAACAACTCGGCCAAGAAGATTTGGTGATATTGCTGGGGCATATCGAACGCCTGACCGCGATCGCTGCTCAAATGCTGGCTGCCGAAAAAGACCTGAGCTGAGCCAACCCGCTTCGCTGAAACAGCCGCCGCACGCGCGCGTACCCGGGGGTGCGGATAGCGGGCCGGCACCGCTTTCGGAGTTTTCCCGTTTGGTCCGGGACCGTTGGGCGCCGTCAAAATAGCTTGTCTTGCGCCCATTGGTGCGCTGCGCTAAGCCTCAGAATAATTCCAATCAACGAATCTGCGGACCGTCAGAAAACCGCAGGAGAAGGCACCGCCGATGACCGGCATCCTGCAGAATTATCTTCCACTTGTGGTCTTTATCGGGGTCGCAGGCCTGATCGGTCTAGTCTTGCTGATTGCTCCGTTCCTGCTTGCCTTTCAGCAGCCCGATCCGGAAAAGCTTTCCGCCTATGAATGCGGATTCAACGCTTTTGACGACGCCCGCATGAAGTTCGATGTCCGCTTCTATCTGGTTGCGATCCTTTTCATCATTTTCGACCTCGAAGTGGCATTCCTGTTCCCGTGGGCGGTGGCTTTCGGAAAGCTGGGCGCGACCGGCTTCTGGTCGATGATCGTTTTCCTGGCTGTCCTCACCGTCGGCTTTGCCTATGAATGGAAGAAAGGCGCGCTCGAATGGGATTGAGCCCCGCTGCCACCACGTCAAGACCCGCGGTCGCGCAGGCCGCGACCGGCATTCTCGATCCCTCGACCGGCAAACCGGTCGGCGCCAACGATCCTTATTTCCTCGAGGTCAATCACGAACTCTCCGACAAGGGCTTCTTCGTTGCCGCAGCCGACGACCTGATCACCTGGGCGCGCACGGGATCGCTGATGTGGATGACGTTTGGTCTCGCGTGCTGCGCCGTCGAGATGATGCAGGTGTCGATGCCGCGCTATGACGTCGAGCGATTCGGCTTTGCGCCGCGCGCCTCGCCGCGGCAGTCCGACGTGATGATCGTGGCGGGCACGCTGACCAACAAGATGGCGCCGGCGCTGCGCAAGGTCTACGACCAGATGCCGGAGCCGCGTTACGTCATCTCGATGGGGTCGTGCGCCAATGGCGGCGGCTACTATCATTATTCGTACTCGGTCGTACGCGGCTGCGATCGCATCGTGCCGATCGATATCTACGTGCCGGGCTGCCCGCCGACCGCAGAGGCGCTGCTCTACGGCGTTCTGCTGCTGCAGAAGAAGATCCGGCGCACCGGGACCATCGAACGCTAAAGGTTTTAAGTAATGGACGACGGCAGGCTCGACGCTCTGGGGCAGACGATTGTTAGCGCGCTTGCCGGCGCCGCGAGCGGTCATTCGGTCGTATTCAACCAGCTTACGGTAACCGTTCAGACCGAAAAGATCGTCGATGTCGTGCGCTTCCTGCGCGACGATCCCGGTTGCCGCTTCGTCAACCTGACCGATGTGACCGCGGTGGATTATCCCGGTCGCGAGAAGCGGTTTGACGTGGTCTACCATTTGCTGTCGCCGACGCTGAACGCGCGAATCCGGCTTCGTGCCGAGGCCAGCGAAACCACGCAGGTCCCCTCGATCATCGACGTGTTTCCCGGATCCGACTGGTTCGAGCGCGAAACCTACGACCTCTATGGCGTGATCTTCACCGGTCATCCGGATATGCGGCGGCTGTTGACCGATTACGGCTTCGATGGACATCCGCTGCGCAAGGATTTCCCGCTCACCGGCTTTGTCGAGGTGCGTTACGACGACCAGGAGAAGCGGGTGGTGTATGAACCCGTCCGGCTCAATCAGGAATTCCGCAAATTCGATTTCCTCTCGCCGTGGGAGGGCGCGGATTATCCCGTTCTGCCGGGGGATGAGAAGGCGGGGCCGAAAGTCTGACCATGAACGAACAGAACCTCCGCAATTTCACCATCAATTTCGGGCCGCAGCATCCGGCGGCGCACGGCGTGCTGCGCCTGGTGCTGGAACTCGACGGCGAAGTGGTTGCGCGGGTCGATCCGCATATCGGCTTGCTGCATCGTGGCACCGAGAAACTGATCGAGCACAAGACCTATCTGCAGGCGATCCCGTATTTCGACCGCCTCGATTACGTCGCGCCGATGAATCAGGAGCACGCGTTTTGCCTCGCGGCGGAAAAGCTGCTCGGCATTGCGGTGCCGCGCCGCGGCCAGTTGATCCGCGTGCTGTATTGCGAGATCGGCCGCATCCTGTCGCATCTTCTCAACGTCACGACGCAGGCGATGGACGTTGGTGCGCTGACCCCGCCGCTGTGGGGCTTTGAAGAGCGCGAAAAGCTGATGGTGTTTTACGAACGCGCCTCCGGCTCGCGCATGCACGCGGCGTTCTTCCGGATCGGCGGCGTGCACCAGGATCTGCCGCCGAAATTGATCGACGATATTGACGCCTGGTGCGAGCCGTTCCTTGGCGTGGTGGCCGATCTCGAGCGGCTCTTGACCGGCAACCGCATCTTCAAGCAGCGCAACGTCGACATCGGCGTGGTGACGCTGAAGCAGGCGTGGGAATGGGGTTTCTCCGGCGTGATGGTGCGCGGCTCGGGCGCCGCCTGGGACTTGCGCAAGGCGCAACCTTACGAATGCTACGCCGAAATGGATTTCGATATTCCGATCGGCAAGAACGGCGATTGTTACGACCGTTACTGCATCCGTATGGAAGAAATGCGCCAGTCCGTGCGCATCATGAGGCAGTGCATTGCAAAGCTGCGCGCGCCGGACGGGCAGGGACCGGTCGCCATCGAGGACCACAAGATCTTCCCGCCGCGCCGCGGCGAGATGAAGCGCTCGATGGAAGCGCTGAT
Source organism: Bradyrhizobium canariense (assembly GCF_900105125.1). NCBI lineage: Bacteria > Pseudomonadati > Pseudomonadota > Alphaproteobacteria > Hyphomicrobiales > Nitrobacteraceae > Bradyrhizobium > Bradyrhizobium canariense. The sequence continues at coordinate 1,036,823 of NZ_LT629750.1, forward strand.
CCATCACTTCAAGCTCTATACCGAAGGCTTCCATGTGCCGGCCGGCGAGGTTTACGTCGCGGTCGAGGCGCCGAAGGGCGAGTTCGGCGTCTATCTGGTCTCCGACGGCAGCAACAAGCCCTATAAATGCAAGATCCGCGCGCCGGGCTTTGCGCATCTGCAGGCGATGGATTTCATCTGCAGGGGCCATTTGCTGGCGGACGTTTCGGCCATCCTGGGCTCGCTCGACATTGTGTTCGGAGAGGTCGACCGGTGATGGCGCAAGCGCCAATCCAGTTTGATCGCACTTCGGGGGCGCTCGAAGGAGCCAACCTGTGGGAGCGGACGGCTGCACTGGCGCTGACGACCGGTTCGAAAATATCGTCGCATTTTTCGCATCGCGGCTACAACAGCTGCGCCAATCTGCTGCGCAAGGCGCTGCCGGAGCGCAACATCGCGATCAAGCTCAATTCCGACGCGACATTCGAATTTCCCTACGGCGACGGTTACTGGAGCAAGCTGCTCAATCGTTCGTACCATTATGAGGACGAACTGGAGCTGCTGTTTCGGGACGCCGTGAACGTCGATTACACGCTGCTCGATTGCGGCGCCAATTACGGCTATTGGTCGGTTCTGGTTTCCAGCGCGCCGTTTGGCTCGCACAAGGCGATCGCGATCGAGCCGTCATCGCAGAATTTTGCCAAGCTCAAGAACAACGCCGAGATCAACGGCAATCGTTTCGAGCTGATGAAGTGCGCGATCGGGGCTGTGCGCGGTACCGCGCGGCTGTCCGGCACCAAGCACGAGGCGTTCAGCATCGCCGGCGCCGCGAATGGCGGCGGCGAGGAAGTACCGGTGATCACGCTCGATAATCTGCTCGACGACGGCAAGATTTCGCTTGGCGGAAAATACCTGATCAAGCTCGATGTCGAAGGCGTGGAAATCGAGGCGATCAAGGGCGGCGCGCGTCTTTTGCGGGGCGACAGCGTGATATTGTGCGAGGAACACGGCAACGATCCTCGTCACACGGTGTCGCGCTATATCCTCGAACAGACGCCGCTGAAGTTGATCGTCTACGATCCCAGAAGCAACCGCCTCGAGACCGTTAGCGAGCTTTCGATTCTCGACCGTATCAAGGTTTCATCCCACGTCGGTTATAACGTATTCGGCACCGCAAGCGCGTTTTGGCAGGACAGGATCAATACCCTGAACGCCAACGCCGCGCGCCGCACGCAATGAGAGACTGAGAGAAATGTCCGTCCGCCGCCTTGCACCGAAGGAAGTCCAGCCCGCGAGTTTCACGTTCACGGACGAGAATCTCGCCTGGGCCAAAGCGCAGATCGCCAAATACCCGGAAGGTCGTCAGGCCTCGGCGGTTATCGCGATCCTGTGGCGGGTTCAGGAACAGCATGAAGGATGGGTCTCGGAAGTGGCGATCCGCGCGGTCGCGGACTTGCTCGATATGCCCTATATCCGGGTGCTGGAAGTCGCGACCTTCTACACCATGTTCCAGCTGGAGCCGGTCGGCAAGAAAGCCCACGTCCAGGTTTGCGGCACCACGCCGTGCCGGTTACGCGGCGCCGCCGATCTCATCGAGGTGTGCCAGAGCCGGATCCATCACGATCCCTTCCATCTGTCCAAGGACGGTAATTTCAGCTGGGAAGAAGTCGAGTGTCTCGGCGCCTGCGTGAACGCGCCGATGGTGCTGATCTGGAAGGATACCTACGAGGATCTGACCAAGGAAAGCTTCGGCAAGGTGCTCGATGGCTTTGCTTCCGGCAATCCTCCGAAGCCCGGGCCGCAGAACGGTCGCCAGTTCTCGGCGCCCATCACCGGGCCGACCACGCTGAAAGAAACCACATGATGCGTGCTCACGCGCAGTCCAATCGCTGATCGGGAAGTTTGCAGTCATGCTCGACGACAAGGATCGCATTTTCAAGAACCTCTACGGCCTCCAGGACTGGGGTCTCGAAGGCGCGCGCCGCCGCGGCGCCTGGGATGGCACCAAGGCGATCATCGACAAGGGCCGCGACTGGATCATCAACGAGATGAAGGCCTCGGGTCTGCGCGGCCGCGGCGGGGCCGGGTTTCCGACCGGGCTGAAATGGTCGTTCATGCCGAAGGAATCGACTGACGGCCGGCCGAGCTATCTTGTGGTCAACGCCGACGAGTCCGAACCCGGCACCTGCAAGGACCGCGAGATCATGCGGCACGATCCGCATCTTCTGGTCGAGGGGTGCCTGATCGCCAGCTTCGCGATGGGCGCGCACGCCTGCTACATCTATGTACGCGGCGAATTTATCCGCGAGCGTGAACATCTGCAGGCCGCGGTCGATCAGGCCTATGAGGCCAAGCTGATCGGCAAGGACAATATCAACGGCTGGCCGTTCGACCTCTACGTGGCCCACGGCGCCGGCGCCTATATCTGCGGCGAGGAAACGGCGCTGCTGGAAAGCCTCGAAGGCAAGAAGGGCCAGCCGCGGCTGAAGCCGCCATTTCCGGCCAATGTCGGGCTCTATGGCTGTCCGACCACCGTCAACAATGTCGAGTCGATCGCGGTTGCGCCCGATATCCTGCGGCGCGGCGCGTCGTGGTTTGCCGGCATCGGCCGGCCCAACAATGTCGGAACCAAGCTGTTCTGCATTTCCGGACATGTCGAGCGCCCCTGCAATGTCGAAGAGGCGATGGGAATCCCGTTCCGCGAGCTGATCGAGCGCCATTGCGGCGGCATCCGCGGCGGCTGGGACAATCTCAAGGCGGTGATCCCAGGCGGCTCGTCGGTGCGCATGGTGCCGGCCGAGCAGATCATCGATACGCCGATGGATTTCGATAGTCTGGGCAAGCTGCGCTCCGGTCTCGGCACCGCCGCCGTCATCGTGATGGACAAGTCGACCGACCTGATCCGGGCCATCGCCCGCATTTCCTATTTCTACAAGCACGAGAGCTGCGGCCAATGCACGCCGTGCCGCGAGGGCACCGGGTGGATGTGGCGGGTGCTGACGCGCATGGCCGAGGGCCGCGCGCACAAGCGCGAGATCGACATGCTGCTCGAGGTTACCAAGCAGATCGAGGGCCACACCATCTGCGCGCTGGGCGACGCCGCGGCATGGCCGATCCAGGGTCTGATCGCGCATTTCCGTCACGAGATCGAAGAACGCATCGCCGAATATTCGCATAAGGCGGATATCGACGATGCCGGCATTCTCGATCCCGCGCATATGATCGCGGCGGAGTGATCTTGATGTCGCAAGCGAGCATGTTCTGGTGGCAGAAATACGGAACGCTGGCGCAGATGGCGCAGGCGGCCGTAGCCTTGCTCGGCTTTGTGGCGATCCTGTTTCAGATCAACGAGATCCGCGCCAATAATCGCGCGGCGAGTGCGCGGCAGGCCTTCCTTGGCTATACCGATCTGGCGTTCAAGAATCCGAAATTCTCGGCGCCGGATTACGATGCGATCAAGATCGGCAGCCGTGACGACAGGGTTCAATATGAGAGCTTTGTCTCCTATTTCCTTTATGCCTGCGAGGAAGCGATTGCCGCCTTTGCCGGCCGGCCCGAATGGCAGGCGTCCTGCAACTACGATCTGAGGCCGCATCTGCCGTTTCTCTGTGAGAAGAATACGGCCGAGCCGGCCTATCTCGCGACCTACAGCGCCGACACCCAGCAATGGGTGAAGGCGTCCATGAAGACCGCCAGCGTTACACCACCTGACTGCCAGCTGGGAAAGACTTGAGACAGCAATGACCAAACTCATCGTCGATGGCAAAGAGATCGATGTTCCCGCGGAATATACGCTGCTGCAGGCGTGCGAGGCCGCGGGCGCTGAAATTCCGCGTTTTTGCTACCACGAGCGATTGTCGATCGCCGGCAATTGCCGGATGTGCCTGGTCGAAGTGAAGGGCGGCCCGAAGCCGGTCGCAAGCTGCGCCTGGGGTGTTCGTGATTGCCGTCCCGGTCCCAAGGGCGAGCCGCCGGAAATCTCGACGCGCTCACCGATGGTGAAAAAGGCGCGCGAAGGCGTGATGGAGTTCCTGCTGATCAACCATCCCCTGGATTGCCCGATCTGCGACCAGGGCGGCGAGTGCGACCTGCAGGATCAGGCGATGGGTTACGGCGTCGACACCAGCCGCTTTGCCGAGAACAAGCGCGCGGTAGAGGACAAATATCTGGGCGCGCTGGTCAAGACCTCGATGAACCGCTGCATCCAGTGCACGCGCTGTGTGCGCTTCTCCGCCGAAGTCTGCGGCGCGCCGGAAATGGGCGCGACCGGCCGCGGCGAGGATATGGAAATCACCACCTATCTGGAAACCGCGCTGACGTCGGAATTGCAGGGCAATCTCGTCGATATCTGCCCGGTCGGTGCGCTGACGTCGAAGCCATATGCGTTCGCGGCGCGACCGTGGGAACTGGGCAAGACCCAGTCGATCGACGTGATGGACGGCGTTGGCTCCGCGATCCGGGTCGACACCCGCGGCCGCGAGGTGATGCGGATCCTGCCGCGCGTCAACGAAGCGGTGAACGAGGAGTGGATCTCCGACAAGACCCGCCACATCGTCGATGGCTTGCGGACGCAGCGGCTCGACCGTCCCTATATCCGGGAGAACGGCCAGCTCCGTGCGGCGTCATGGTCCGAGGCGTTCGGCGCGATCGCGGCGAAGGTCGGCCGCATCGACGGCAAGCGGATCGGCGCCATCGCGGGCGATCTTGCGGCGGTCGAAGAGATGTTCGCGCTGAAGGAATTGCTGGCGAAATTCGGCTCGGCCAATCTGGCCGTGCAGGGCGGCGAGGCCTTCGATCCGAAGGCCGGTCGCGCTTCCTATATTTTCAACCCGACCATTGCGGGCATTGATCAGGCCGATGCGCTTCTGATCGTGGGCTCGAACCCGCGCAAGGAGGCGGCCGTTTTCAACGCGCGCATCCGCAAGCGCTGGCGCAGCGGTCAGCTCAAGATCGGCGTGATCGGCGCCAAGACCGACCTTACCTATCCCTATGATTATGTCGGCGCTGGCACGGATTCCCTGAGCGATCTGGCCGCCGGCAAGCACTCCTTTGCCGATGTGCTCAAGGGCGCCAAGAATCCGATCGTGCTGGTTGGTACTGGCGCGTTCGCGCGGCATGACGGCGCTGCGGTGCTGGCGCTCGCCGCAAAAGTCGCGAACAGTTTCGGCGCGCTCAAGGACGGCTGGAACGGTTTCGGCGTGCTGCAGGACACGGCTTCGCGCGTTGGCGCGCTCGATATCGGCTTTGCGGCCGGAGCAGGGGCCTTGAGCGCGGCGCAGATGACGACGTTCGGCACGCTCGACGTCCTGTTCCTGCTCGGCGCCGATGAAATCAAAGTGCCGGATGGCACCTTCGTGGTCTACATCGGCACCCATGGCGACCGTGGCGCCCACCGCGCCGATGTCATCCTGCCGGGGGCCGCTTACACCGAAAAGCAGGGGCTCTACGTCAATACTGAAGGCCGGGTGCAAATGGCCAATCGCGCATCGTTTCCGCCGGGAGACGCCCGCGAGGACTGGGCGATCATCCGCGCGCTGTCGGACCCGCTCGGCAAGAAGCTGCCCTTCGATTCCCTTGGCGCGTTGCGGCAGGCGATCTTCAAGGCGGTGCCGCATCTGATGCGGGTCGACCAGATCGAAGCCGGCAACGCGGCCGATCTGAAGACCTTGGCTGGCAAGAGTGGCAGTGTCGAAAAAGCGCCATTCAAGACCTCTGTCGAGGATTATTACCTGACCAACCCGATCGCGCGCGCGTCTGCGGTCATGGCGGAGTGCTCCCGCCTGGCTTCCGGACACATGCTGACGGCAGCCGAGTGAGCGTGACCTGATGGCTGAATTCTGGACCAGTACGTTGTGGCCGCTGATCATCATGGTCGCCGAGAGCCTGTTGCTGCTCGTCGTGCTGTTGATCGCGATCGCCTATATCCTCTTGGCCGACCGCAAGATCTGGGCGGCGGTGCAGATCCGGCGCGGCCCCAACGTGGTCGGCCCATTCGGTCTGTTCCAATCCTTTGCCGACCTGCTGAAATTCGTGCTGAAGGAGCCGACTATTCCCGCCGGCTCCAACAAGGGCGTATTCCTGCTGGCACCGCTGGTGTCGTGCGTGCTGGCGCTGGCGGCCTGGGCCGTGATCCCGATGAATCTCGGTTGGGTGATCTCCGACATCAATGTTGGCGTGCTCTACATCTTTGCGATCTCCTCGCTGTCGATCTACGGCATCCTCATGGCCGGGTGGTCGTCGAACTCGAAATACCCGTTCCTGGCCGCGCTTCGCGCGGCGGCGCAGATGGTGAGTTACGAGGTCTCGATCGGGTTCGTCATCATCACGGTGCTTTTGTGCGCGGGATCGCTCAATCTCTCGAGCGTGGTCGAAGCGCAGAACACCCGTGGTTTCGGCGGCCTGATCGGCCTGCCGCAACTGACATTCCTGAACTGGTACGTGTGGCCGCTGTTTCCGATGTTCGTGATCTTCTACGTCTCGGCGTTGGCGGAGACCAACCGTCCGCCGTTCGATCTGGTCGAAGCCGAATCCGAACTGGTCGCGGGCTTCATGGTCGAATACGGCTCGACGCCGTACCTGTTGTTCATGCTCGGCGAATATGTCGCGGTCACCACGATGTGCGCGATGGCGACGATCCTGTTCCTGGGCGGCTGGCTGCCGCCGATCGCGCTGCCGCCGTTCACCTGGGTGCCAGGGGTGATCTGGTTCGCGCTGAAGGTTTTCTTCATGTTTTTCCTGTTTGCGATGGCGAAGGCGATCGTGCCGCGCTACCGCTACGATCAACTGATGCGGCTCGGCTGGAAGGTGTTCCTGCCGCTGTCACTGGCGATGGTGGTGATTGTCGCCGGCGTGCTGCAATTCGCGGGGATCGCGCCGAAATGAGGTCGCTATGAGTGTCAACATCAACGCCACAGCCCGCTCGCTGCTGCTGTCTGAATTCGTGTCGGCGTTCTTTCTCGCCATGCGCTATTTCTTCCAGCCCAAGCCGACGCTGAACTACCCGTTCGAGAAGGGGCCGATCTCGCCGCGCTTCCGTGGCGAGCATGCGCTTCGCCGCTATCCGAACGGCGAAGAGCGCTGCATCGCCTGCAAGCTGTGCGAGGCGATCTGCCCGGCGCAGGCCATCACCATCGAGGCCGGCCCGCGCCGCAATGACGGCACCCGCCGTACCGTGCGTTACGACATCGACATGGTGAAATGCATCTATTGCGGCCTGTGCCAGGAAGCCTGTCCGGTCGACGCCATCGTCGAGGGACCAAATTTCGAATTCGCGACCGAGACCCGCGAGGAACTCTATTATGACAAGGCGAAACTGCTCGCCAACGGCGACCGCTGGGAGCGCGAGATTGCAAAAGCAATCGAACTCGACGCGCCGTACCGGTGAGGTGAGGGCATGATCGCACGCCACATCTCCACGTCATTCCGGGGCGCGCGACGCGCGAACCCGGTATCTCGCACTGTGACCTCCAGATTTCGGATTCGCGGACTGTGTCCGCGCCCCGGCATGACGGGGGATAACCGATGATCCTTCCCGCGCTGTTCTTCTATTTGTTTGCCGGCATCTGCGTTGCATCCGCCGTGATGGTGATTGTGTCGCGCAATCCCGTGCATTCCGTGCTGTATCTGATCCTGGCTTTCGTCAACGCCTCCGGCCTGTTCGTGCTGATGGGCGCCGAATTCCTGGCGATGATCCTGGTCGTGGTCTATGTCGGCGCGGTCGCCGTGCTGTTCCTGTTCGTGATCATGATGCTCGACGTCGATTTCACCGAACTGCGCGAAGGCTTCAGCGAATATTTGCCGATCGGGCTCGTGATCGGCGGGATATTTCTGGCGGAACTGCTGCTGGTCGGAGGCGGCTGGGTGATCAATCCCGGTGTCGCCAAATCCATCACGTCGGCGATCCCGGCCAATGTCAGCAATACCGAGGCGCTCGGGCTCGTCCTCTACACCAAATACATTCACTATTTCCAGATCGCAGGCATGGTGCTGCTGGTTGCGATGATCGGCGCCATCGTGCTGACGCTGCGCCACAAGGCCAGCGTCAAGCGGCAGGATATCAATGTGCAGAACGCGCGGACGCCGGAACTCGCGATGAGCATCCGCAAGGTCGCGTCGGGGCAGGGCCTGCAGGAAACGGACGCGGCGGAGTGGGTGCAATGACGGTCGGTCTTGGACATTACCTCGCCGTCGGCGCCATCCTGTTCACGCTTGGAATTCTCGGCATTTTCCTCAACCGCAAGAACATCATCGTCATCCTGATGTCGATCGAGCTGATCCTGCTGGCGGTCAATATCAACCTGGTGGCGTTCTCGACGTTCATCGGCGATATCGTCGGCCAGGTGTTCGCGCTGCTGGTGCTGACGGTGGCCGCGGCCGAAGCTGCGATCGGTCTCGCGGTGCTGGTGGTGTACTACCGCAACCGCGGTTCGATCGCGGTTGAAGACGTCAATCTGATGAAGGGCTAACCCGATCATGGTTCAGGCAATCGTCTTTCTGCCGCTGATCGGCGCTGTGCTAGCGGGGCTGATCGCGATCTTCGGTGCGCATGCGCGCAATCCGAGCGGCGACGTGGTCGAGCATCACGACGACGGGCACGCGCACGGCGCGGTGCCGGTCAATGAGGATGCAGGCGTTATCCATGCCACGACCCATGAACCCGACGCGCATGATGATCACGGCCACGACGACCATCATGCCGTCGAGCCGCCGGCCCAGGGATCGCGCGCGGCGGAGCTAATCACGACGGGCTTGTTGATCGTTTCAGCCGTACTGTCCTGGATCACCTTTTTCGACGTCGGATTCATGCATCACGACGTGCGGATCGCGCTGTTCCAGTGGATCAACTCGGGCGACCTTCAGGTCGCATGGTCGCTGCGGGTCGATACGCTGACGGCGGTGATGCTGGTGGTGGTGACCACCGTGTCGTCGCTCGTCCACCTCTATTCGATCGGCTACATGGACGAGGATCCGAACCGGCCGCGGTTCTTCGGCTATCTTTCGCTGTTCACCTTCGCGATGCTGATGCTGGTGACATCGGACAATCTGGTGCAGCTGTTCTTCGGCTGGGAAGGCGTCGGTCTCGCGAGCTATCTCCTGATCGGCTTCTGGTACCAGAAGCCGTCGGCGAACGCGGCGGCGATCAAGGCCTTCGTGGTCAACCGCGTTGGCGACTTCGGTTTTGCGCTCGGCATTTTCGCGATCTTTGCGCTGATTGGCTCGACCGACTTCGAAACCATCTTTGCGGGCGCACCGGGGTTGACCGGCAAGACCATCGATTTCTTCGGCTGGCATGCCGATGCGCTGACGCTGACCTGCGTGCTCTTGTTCATGGGTGCGATGGGCAAATCGGCCCAGTTCCTGCTGCACACCTGGTTGCCGGACGCCATGGAAGGCCCGACGCCGGTCTCGGCGTTGATCCACGCCGCGACCATGGTCACGGCCGGTGTGTTCATGGTGGCGCGGCTGTCGCCGTTGTTTGAGCTGTCGCCGAATGCGCAGGCCGTGGTGATGTTCTTCGGCGCGACCACCGCTTTCTTCGCGGCGACCATCGGCCTCGTGCAAAACGACATCAAGCGCATCGTGGCCTATTCGACCTGTTCGCAGCTCGGCTACATGTTCGTGGCGATGGGCGCGGGGGCTTATTCCGTCGGCATGTTCCATCTGTTCACGCACGCCTTCTTCAAGGCGCTGCTGTTCCTGGGCTCCGGCTCGGTGATCTATGCGATGCATCACGAGCAGGACATCCGCAAGATGGGCGGCCTCTGGCGCAAGATTCCCTACACATTTACGGTGATGTGCATCGGCACGCTGGCGCTGACGGGTTTCCCGCTGTTTGCAGGCTACTTCTCCAAGGACGCGATCATCGAATCTGCCTATGCGTCGCATAATCCATTCTCGACCTACGCGTATCTGTTGACCGTCGGGGCCGCGGGTCTCACCTCGTTCTACTCCTGGCGTTTGATCTTCAAGACCTTCTTCGGAGAGCCGCACGATCGGGAGCATTACGAGGCGGCGCATGAAAGCCCGATCTGGATGTTGATCCCGATCGGCGTTCTGGCAGCCGGTTCGATCCTGGCGGGTTTCCCGTTCAAGGAATTGTTCGTCGGCCATGGCGCCGAGGAGTTCTTCCGGGATTCGCTCAAGATGAACCCGCAGATCTTCGAGGACATGGAGCATATGCCGCGTCTGCTCGGATTCATGCCCTTTATCATGATGGTGCTGGGTCTGGCGGTCGCCTACCTCTTCTATATCCGCCGGCCTTATTTGCCGGAGGAGCTCGCGAGCCAACAACCGATGCTCTACCAGTTCCTGCTCAACAAATGGTATTTCGACGAACTGTACGATCTGATCTTCGTCCGCCCGGCGAAACGGATTGGACGCTTCCTGTGGAAGTTCGGCGACGGCTATATCATCGACGGTTTCGGTCCCGATGGGGTCTCGGCGTGGGTGCTTGACGTTACCCGCAACGTCGTGAAGCTGCAGACCGGCTATCTCTATCACTACGCCTTCGCGATGCTGATCGGCGTCGCCGGCTTGATCACCTGGTTCATGTTCGGCGTGGGAGGCCAGTGATGACTACCTGGCCCATTCTCTCCGTCGTCACCTTCCTGCCCACGGTCGGCGCGCTCCTGATTTACGTGCTGGCGCGCGGCAACGACGAGGCCGCAGCCCGAAACGCGCGCTGGATCGCGTTATGGTCGACGATCGTGACCTTCGCCGTGTCGCTCATTCTGGTGATGCGTTTCGACCCGGCGCAAGCGGACTTCCAGTTCGTCGAAAAGGCGCCATGGCTCGCCAACGCCATCACCTATCACATGGGCGTCGATGGAATTTCGTTGCCGTTCTTGATCCTGACCACTGCCTTGATGCCGTTCTGCATCGTTGCGAGCTGGAAATCGGTGACGATGCGGGTGCGCGAATACATGATGGCGTTTCTGATCCTGGAAACGCTGATGGTCGGCACCTTCTCCGCGCTCGACCTTGTGCTGTTCTATTTGTTCTTCGAAGGCGGCCTGATCCCGATGTTCCTGATCATTGGGGTGTGGGGCGGACCGCGCCGGGTCTATGCCAGCTTCAAGTTCTTCCTCTACACGTTTCTTGGCTCGGTCTTGATGCTGCTGGCGATCATGGCGCTGTACTGGAACGCCGGCACCACGGACATTCCGGCGCTGATGCACACCGCCGTGCCGCGGAGCTTGCAGACCTGGGCGTGGCTCGCGTTCTTTGCTTCCTTCGCGGTGAAGATGCCGATGTGGCCGGTTCATACCTGGCTGCCGGACGCGCATGTCGAGGCGCCGACCGCGGGCTCGGTGATCCTTGCTGCGATCCTGCTGAAAATGGGTGGCTACGGTTTCCTGCGGTTCTCGCTGCCGATGTTCCCGCTGGCCTCGCATTACTTTGCGCCGCTGATCTTCTCGCTCTCGACCATCGCCATCATCTACACCTCGCTGGTGGCGCTGATGCAGGAGGATATGAAGAAGCTGATCGCGTATTCGTCGGTCGCCCATATGGGCTTCGTCACGATGGGTATTTTTGCAGGCACCATGCAGGGTGTCGCCGGCGGCGTGTTCCAGATGATCTCGCATGGCATCGTGTCGGGCGCGCTGTTCCTCTGTGTCGGCATCGTCTACGACCGCATGCATACCCGCGAAATCGCCGCCTATGGCGGATTGGTCAATCGCATGCCGCTCTATGCGCTGGTGTTCATGGTGTTCACAATGGCCAATGTCGGCTTGCCCGGCACGTCAGGCTTCGTCGGTGAATTCATGACGCTGCTCGGCACCTTCAAGGTGTCGCTGCCGACGGCATTCTTCGCCACCACGGGCGTGATCCTGTCGGCGGCCTACGCGCTGTGGCTTTATCGCAAGGTGGTGTTCGGCGCGCTGGTGAAGCCGTCGCTGGCCACCATCAAGGACCTCACGTTCCGTGAATGCCTGACGCTGATGCCGCTGGTGGCGCTCACCATCCTATTCGGCGTTTATCCGAAGCCGGTGCTCGACATGTCGGCGGCGTCCGTGCAGCAACTCGTTACCAATTACAGCCACGCGCTGACGACGCAGGCCGCCGCGCTGCTGCAGTGAGTTCAAAGCGTTTTCGAGCGAACTGGAAGCCGGTTCGCGTGAAGAAAACGCGTCAAACTAAGAGGAGAGAGCCTCGGGGCTGATTTGGATCAGAACCGGGGCTCAAGATCGGGATAACGCCATGGGCTTTGAGAGTGCAGGTTATCAGTTGCTGCCGGTATTGCCGGAGCTGGTGCTCGCCGCCGGCGCCATGGCACTGCTGATGATCGGGGCCTATCGGGGCCAGCAGGCGACAAGCCTGATCACCGGCCTTGCGATTTGCCTCCTGGTTGCCACCGGCGTGCTGGAGTTGGCGCTGCCGGCCGGAAAGCTCACCACCTTCGGCGGCAGCTTCATTGTCGACAGCTTTGCCCGCTTCCTGAAAATCCTGGCGCTGATAGGTTCGGCAGCAACGCTGCTCCTGTCGTTGGAATTTCTCGCCGATCCGTCGCGGCGCATCTTCGAATATTCCATTCTCGTGCTGCTCTCGACGCTTGGCATGATGGTGCTGATCTCGGCCGGCGATTTGATCATGCTCTATCTCGGGCTCGAGTTGATGAGCCTTGCGCTTTACGTGGTCGCGGCGAGTAACCGCGACAATGCCAAATCGACCGAAGCCGGCCTGAAGTATTTCGTGCTCGGTGCGCTGTCGTCGGGCATGCTGCTGTACGGCGCCTCGCTGATTTACGGCTTCACCGGTACGGTTAGCTTCGCCGGTATCGCGGCGGTCACAAAGACCGGCAGCATCGGCATCGTGTTCGGCCTGGTGTTCCTGCTCGCGGGACTTTGCTTCAAGGTGTCGGCGGTGCCGTTCCACATGTGGACGCCCGACGTCTATGAGGGCGCGCCGACGCCGGTAACGGCCTTCTTTGCGTCCGCGCCGAAGGTTGCCGCGCTTGCGGTGTTCACCCGCGTGACGCTCACGGCATTTCCCGGCATCGTCCCGCAATGGCAGCAGATCGTGGTGTTCGTCTCGATCGCCTCGATGGCGCTGGGATCGTTCGCGGCCATTGGACAAAAGAACATCAAGCGGCTGATGGCCTATTCGTCGATCGGTCATATGGGTTTCGCGCTGGTCGGCCTTGCGGCGGGAACAGCCGAGGGTGCGCAGGGCGTGCTGGTCTATATCGCGATCTATGTGGCGATGACACTCGGCACGTTCGCGGTGATCCTGACCATGAAGCGAAACGGCCAGCATGTTGAAAACATTAGCGACTTTGCGGGGTTGTCGCGCACCAATCCGCTCGTCGCTTTCATGTTTGCGATGCTGCTGTTTTCGCTGGCGGGCGTTCCGCCGCTGGCGGGCTTCTTCGGAAAGTTCTATGTGTTCGTCGCGGCGATCAAGGCGGGGCTGTTCACGCTCTCCGTTATCGGCGTCCTCACCAGCGTGGTCGGTGCATTTTACTATCTCAGCATCGTCAAGGTGATGTATTTCGACGAGCCGCTTGCCAAGCTCGATCCGATCCGCGTGGAATTGCGCACGGTGCTGGCGGTCGCAGGCCTCTTCAATCTGTTTTTCTTCGTTTATCCCGGACCGCTGGTGAGCGCGGCGACGGTCGCAGCGAAATCGCTTTTTTAGGGCGTGATCCCGAAAGTGGGTCCCGGTTCTCGGAGAAGATCATGCCTAAACAAAAACATCGGCTCCCAAATGGCTTTTAGCAAAGCCGGATTCGCCTTGAGATGACATTCTCGCTCGGTCCGCGAGCTACATCGGCGGGTTACCGGCTCGCCGCCTTCGACCAGATCGGCTCGACCAATGCGGAAGCCATGGCGCTTGCGCGCGACGGCGTGCTTGGTCCGATGTGGTTCGTGACGTCGGAGCAGACGGCCGGCCGCGGCCGGCGCAACCGTTCCTGGATCGCGCCGCGCGGTAATCTCGCCGGCAGCATCCTGGAAATGATCGACGTATCGCCCGCGGTGGCCGCGACCTTGGGCTTTGCCGCCGGGCTTGCACTTGAGACGGCGTTGCAACGGGTCAGCGTCGAGGCTTCATTGAGATCAGCCGGATCGGACCAGCTGAAGTTCTCGTTGAAGTGGCCCAATGACGTTCTTGCGGGAAAGCAGAAGCTTGCCGGCATCCTGCTGGAAGCCGAGGCGGTGGCCGGCAACAGACTGGCAGTGGTGGTGGGCATCGGCACCAACGTCGTTGCCGCGCCGGAGGGTACGCCAACGCCCGCGACTTCGCTGGCTGCACTCGGCGTCCAGATTGGCGCAGAGGAGTTGTTCGCCGTGCTGTCGGATGCCTGGGTGGAGTTTCGCGGCATCTGGGACGATGGCCGCGGCTTTGATGCGATCCGAAAACTCTGGTTGCAGCGCGCGGCCGGGCTTGGCGAAAGGGTCGCGATCCAGACCGGCGGTTCGCCGCTGGAGGGCACATTTGAGACGCTGGATGAGAGCGGCTGCATGATCGTCAGGACATCGGACGGCAGGCTTGTGCCAGTCGCCGCCGGTGACGTCTATTTCGGCTCAGCGGCCTCTGTGGGAGCAACTTGATGGCGCGGCCTGATGAGCTGACCTTCGCGCCGCTTGGTGGCGTTGGCGAGATCGGCATGAACCTGTCGATTTACGGCCTCGGCAATCGCCATCAGGGCTCGTGGCTCGCGGTCGATCTCGGGGTGTCGTTTGGCGATGAGGAGCATCTGCCCGGCATCGATCTCATCATGCCCGACATCAGTTTCCTCGAGAAACAACGCAAGAACCTGGTCGGCCTGGTGCTGACGCACGCCCACGAAGACCATTTTGGCGCCATCATCGACCTGTGGCCGAGGCTGCAATGCCCCATTTATGCAACCAAGTTCAGTGCCGCTTTGTTCGAGGCCAAATGCGCGGCCGAGCGTAATCCGCCGAAGATTCCGGTCACTGTGGTGCCATCCGGCGGCCGCATCGACCTTGGCCCGTTCAATGTCGAATTCATTCCGGTTGCGCATTCGATTCCGGAGTCCCATGCGCTGGCGATCCACACCGAAGCCGGTACCGTGCTGCACACCGGCGACTGGAAAATCGATCCGACGCCGATCATCGGCCCGCCGACCGACGAACGGCGATTGCGCGAGCTCGGCGACGCCGGCGTGCTGGCGCTGGTCGGCGACTCCACCAACGCCGTGCGGGAAGGGCGCTCGCCGTCGGAGGCCGAAGTCGCCAAAACCATCGCTGAACTCGTCAAGGCTGCGAAAGGCCGCGTCGCCGTGACCACGTTTGCCTCCAACGTCGCGCGGCTGCGCGCAGTTGCGGACGCGGCGCGCCTTGCGGGCCGGGAGGTGGTGGTGGTCGGCCGAGCCATGGAGCGCGTGGTGCAGGTGGCGCGCGAGACCGGTCATCTCGACGGCGTGCAGAATTTCCGCGGGGCGGATCTGTACGGTCATTTTCCGCCGGACAAGGTGCTGGCGCTCTGCACCGGAAGCCAGGGCGAACCGCGCGCGGCGCTGGCGCGCATCGCCAATGACGATCATCCGGAAGTGACGCTGAACAAGGGCGATTGCGTGATCTTCTCCTCGCGCACCATCCCGGGCAATGAGAAGGCGGTAGGCGGCATCATCAACGGCCTGGTCAGTCAGGGTATCGAGGTCATCACCGACCGCACCCATCTCGTTCATGTCTCGGGTCACCCGCGACGCGACGAGTTGCGTGACATGATTTCATGGGTCCGGCCCCAGCTCTTGATCCCGGTTCATGGCGAGGCGCTGCATCTGTCCGAACATGCGCGCCTGGCGCGCGCGGCCGGCGTGCCGAAGGTCCTGATCTGCCGCAACGGCGATCTGATCAAGCTGGGGCCGGGCGAGCCCGGCATCATCGATCAATTACCATCGGGACGGCTCTACAAGGACGGCTCGATCCTCGAGGATTCCAAGTCGCGCGCGGTGGTCGAACGGCGGCGGATGGGATTTGCCGGCTGTGTCTTCGTGGCGATCGCCATGACCGAAAAGGGCGAACTCGTCGACGATCCAGAGGTTGATCTCGTCGGCATACCCGAGAAGAATATGGCCGGCGAGCCGCTCGACGACATCGTTTTCGACGCGGTGGTGTCGACCGTCGAAGGGCTGCCGCGAGCGCGCCGGCGCGATCCCGACGCAACGGCGGAGTCGGTGCGCCGCGCAGTGCGCGCGACGTTGAACGAGCAGTGGGGCAAGAAGCCGCTCTGCCTCGTTCATGTTTTGAAGGTGTGACGCAGAACACGCGCCAACGATAAAGTGGAGGAGTGTCATGCTGGGCCGGCTCAATCATGTAGCGATCGCGGTCAAGGACGCCGAGAAAGCCGCCAGGATCTACGGCGCGACGTTCGGCGCCGATATTTCCGAGGCGGTGCCGCTGCCGGAGCACGGGGTCATTACTGTGTTTGTGACGCTGCCCAATACCAAGATCGAATTCATCCAGCCGCTCGGCGAATCCTCGCCGATCGCCAAATTCCTCGAACGCAATCCCGACGGTGGCATCCACCACATCTGCTATGATGTGCCCGATATCATCGCGGCGCGCGATAGGCTAATCAAGGAGGGCGCGCGGGTGCTCGGCGACGGCGTGCCCAGGATCGGCGCTCACGGCAAGCCGGTGCTGTTTCTGCACCCGAAAGATTTTTCCGGCGCACTCGTCGAAATCGAACAGGCCTGAGCCCATGGTCTATACAATCTCGACCGCATTCGCGATCTACTTCGTCGTATGGTGGATCGTGCTGTTTCTGACATTGCCGTTCGGCGTGCGCAGCCAGCATGAGGATGGCGAGGGCGCCCCCGGCACCGATCCCGGCGCGCCCGTTGCGACGCTGATGGGCCGCAAGCTGATCTGGACCACGATAATCTCGGCGGTGTTTTTCGCCGCCGCGTGGCTTGCTTATGATGCAGGGTATTTGAACGTCGACCGGCTTTCGCGACTGATGGGGATGCCGTTCTAGAGCTTCGGTTCGGATTGAACCGAGGCTCTATCCTTTATTTTGACGCGTTTTCTTTACGCGAACCGGTACCCACTTTGCTCGAAAACACTATAATTACCGCAATTCTTTTGCGCCCGGGGGAAGCGAAATGACTTTTCAAAGAACCATTGTCGGACTGCTGGTCGTGATTGTCGCAGGCCTCGGCGCGGCGTTTTACGTGGAATGGAAAATAGCGACGGAGCTCCGCACCGTGAAAACCTTCGTCGAAGGCCACGTCTTCGCGGAAGCGGTCGCGGCCTGTGAAAAGGCAGAGAGTTCGACGCCGTTCAAATGGAATACCGGCAAGAACACCTCCGTCATCGGATTGAATTCGGTCAAGCTCGACAAGTACACGGTGATTGCGAGCTATACGCTGGTCGCCGATGGCGTCTATTGCGACTACGATCCGATCAAGAAGAAGGCCGATATCGGCTCGAATTTCCTCGAGCGGGAGTGAGATCGCAAGTCCCGCTAAAGCACCGGACGCAGCGAATGAATTCACAGCAGCGACCATTGGGCGCCCTCGGACAGGACGAATACCGAATTCTCCGCGACACAGACCTGCGAGACTACCTTGCAGAACTCCCTGAGGTCGCCGCCCTCCTGGGTGGATCGCCCGGAGGTTGGTCGATCAGCGAGGTCGGTGACGGCAACCTCAACCTCGTGTTCATCGTAAGAGGAACGAAAGGCGGAATTGCCGTCAAGCAGGCGCTTCCCTATGTGCGTCTGGTCGGCGAGAGCTGGCCGCTACCGTTGTCGCGCTCGCACTACGAGCATCTGGCGCTTGTGCATCAGGCCCGTTTGGCGCCCGGTCTGGTACCGGCCGTGCTTCACCACAATGAAGCTCTCGCCCTGATCGCCATGGAGCTGCTTGAACCCCACATTATCATGCGCAAGGGGCTTGTCTCCGGGACCTGTTATCCGCACTTCGTCGATCACATGACGACCTTTCTGGCGCGCACGCTGTTCCTCAGTTCCGACCTGGCAGTTCCGGCCGCGCAGAAGAAGGAAGGCATCGCGGCATTTTCAGGAAACCACGCGCTGTGCAAGATCACCGAGGATCTGATCTTCACGGACCCTTATTTCCAGGCCGAGCAGAACCGCTGGACTTCGCCCTGGCTCGATGCGACCGCAGCCCACTTCCGCGAAGATCTCGACCTGCATGTCGCGGTCTCCCGTCTCAAGCTCAAGTTCTTGGCTTCTCCTGAAGCGCTTGTTCACGGTGATCTCCACACCGGATCGATCATGGTGACGGAAAACGAGACGCGAGTGATCGATCCTGAGTTTGCGTTCTACGGCCCGATGGGATTTGATCTCGGCGCGGTCATCGGCAATCTCATCATGAGCTATCTGGCTTCGGCCGGCCACGAGCGCGCACCGGGCGAACGGCGCTCGTTCGAGGCATGGGTGCTGGAAACGATCGAAAACGTGTGGGCGGAGTTTTCCCGAAAATTCGTTGGGCTTTGGCGTGACGAGGCCAATGGTGATGCGTATGCTGCAACGCTGTTCTCCGGCGAGGCCGGCGCGGCGCGGCTGGAGGCCGAACGACGGGCCTACATGGACAGATTGTTCCAGGATATGGTGGGATTTTCGGCCGCGAAGATCATCCGCCGCATCCTTGGCCTGGCGCACAATATTGATTTCGAGTGGATCGAAGATCCGCGGCTTCGGGCAATCTGCGAGGCACGAAGCTTGCGTCTCGCGCGTGCGATGATGGTAGACGCGCCGTCCTTTCGCACGATCGGCGCGGTGACGAAGGCGGCGCGCGAGGTGCGCGATTGGCAACCGGACCTCGACAGGTGAGGGGACGCAACTATTCGAGGGGCTGATTCAACCGTAGCCTCATTCGACTGTCCTGGCCCGAAACCTCTGCGCATAGACGTTGATGACCAGCGCCGCCAGCAGGATGAGGCCGCGGATCAATATCTTCAGGAAGCTATCGATGTTGACGTGATCAAGCCCATTGTTGAGGACGCCGAGTACGAACAGGCCGACAATGGTATTGCCGATGCCGCCACGCCCGCCGAAAAGGCTGGTGCCACCGACCACCACGGCAGCGATCGAGTCGAGCAGATAGGTGTCGAATTCGTTCTGCTGGGCGCTGCCGAAATGAGCGACACCCAGCATGCCGCCGATGCCCGAGCAGACCGCTGAGATGACCATGACGCTGCCGAGGATCAGATTGACGTTGAGCCCGGAATATTCTGCTGCCTCGCGGTTGCCGCCGACCATGTAAACGTAGCGGCCGAAGCGGGTATAGGTCAGCACAAGATGGCCGGCGAGCAGCATCAGCGCAGCAACGATCACGATCCAGGGCACGCCGCCGATCGACGACGATCCGAGCGTTGTCACGACGTCCGGCACCTTGTAGGCGATCTGCCCGCGCACCAGCAGCGCCGATATGCCGGCTGCGATCTGCATCATCGCGAGCGTCATGATGAAGGACGGAATGCCGATGATGGTCAGTCCGAGCGCATTGACGAGACCGAGCAGCGCGCAGAGCGTCAGCGCCAGCAGGATCGCGGCCCACCCGGCCATCGGGATGTTGGCGATGTTCACGTAGGCTTCCTGCTGGGTGAAATAGGCGACCGCTATGCCGGTGACGTTGGCGATGCTCGCGATCGACAAATCGATCTCGGCGCAGAGGATCACGAAGGTGAGGCCGACGGCGATGATGCCCGTGACCGAAACCTGGGTCAGAATGTTGCCGACATTGTCGAGCGTCGCAAAAGAAGGGCTCGCGGCGGCGAAGAAGCCGCTCAGGCAGATCAGCGTCAGGAACGGCGCGATATTGCGCATCTGGGAGCGCAGGAACACGCCGAGGCCGCGCGGGCGCTTGCGGTCCGCCGCCGGGACTGCCGTGCCTTCGCTGGTCACCATCATGCGTCTCCACGTCAAAACAAATAGTCTAGGCCGCTTCCAGCAGGCGGTCCTTGCTGACCACTTCGCCCGCGAATTCACGCACCACCGCGCCACGTTTCAGCACCAGGATGCGATCGGCCAGCGACAGCACCGTCTCCGGTTCGGTCGACAGCACGATGATGGCCAGCCCCTTGGCGCGGAGGTCGCGGATGATGTGGATGACGTCGTTCTTGGCGCCGACATCCATGCCGCGCGTCGGTTCGCACAGCACCAGGAGACGCGGCGGATAGGTCAGCCATTTCGCAAGCGCCACTTTCTGTTGATTGCCGCCGGACAGCATGCCGAGATCGAGACCGACGACCGGCGGCCTGATCTGCAATTGTTCGACCTGCCGCGTAGCGATCGACCGCTCCCGCGACGGCTTGAGCCAGAGGGCGGAAATGCGGTCAAGGATACTGATCGAGATGTTTTTGTAGACCGGCTCCTGGTGGAACAGCATGGCGCGGCGGCTTTCGGGAACAAAGGCGATACCGGCCCGCCGGGCCGCAGCCGTGCTGTGGAAGGCCTTCTGGTTGCCGTCCACCAGCAGCGCGCCGCCGTCGGGTTTGATCTTGCCGAACAGTATCCGCGCCAGTTCGAGCTGCCCGCATCCCATGAAACCATAGATGCCGAGTACTTCACCGGCACGCGCCTCGAACGAAATGTCCTGCAGGCTGCGGGCGAGCGAGAGCTTGTCGGCCTTCAAGACCGCCGGACGATCGCCCGGCGGCGGCAGCGTGATATCGTCTGAATAGGTCTCTTCCAGCGCCTCGCCACCCTTGCCGATCATCGCTTCGATCAGGCTGGCCTTGCTGGTCGCAGTGGCCGCCGCCTCGGCGACCTTCCTTCCGTTACGGAACACCGTCACCGTGTCCGAGACGCGCAGGATATCCTCGATGAAATGGGAGATGAAGACAATGCCGGTGCCCTCGTCCCGCAGCCGTCGCAAGGTCGAAAACAGGCGCTCCACCTCCGGCGGCGAGAGAGCCGAGGTCGGCTCGTCGAGGATGATGATGCGCGCCCCGGAGAACAGGACGCGGACAATCTCGATCAATTGTTGCAGGCCAATCGGCAGGTCGCCGAGCCGCGCAAGCGGATCCACGTCGATGCCGAATTTGGCGAGTTGCTCGCCGGCTTCGCGCGCCATGCGCCGCCATTGCACGAGACCCAGGCGATTGGTCGGCTGCGCGCCAAGAAACACGTTCTCAGCCACCGACAGATCGGGCGCCACGCTGAGCTCCTGATGCACCATGGCGATGCCCGCCGCACGCGCGTCACGCACCGATCGAAAGCGGGTCTCCCGGCCATCCAGCATGAAACGGCCAGAGAATTCCGCATGCACGCCGGCGATGATCTTCATCAGCGTGCTCTTGCCGGCCCCGTTCTCGCCGACAAGACCATGGATCTCGCCGGCCGAGAGCGCGAAGTCGACCCCCCGGAGCGCCTCGACGCCGCCGAAGGCCTTCGTGATTTGCTCCAGTTCGAGGATGGGTGAGCGGCCTTGCGGCATAACAGCTCAGATCAGGAAGTGATCCTCCATCCACTGCATGCCTGGCGCGTTGGCCTTGGTCACGACCGGACCGTCCGTCACGACGCTTTTCGGGATGCCCTGTCCGCTCTTTTCACCCGCGGTCACGGCGGCGACGCCGGCGACGATGGCGCCGCCATGGATGCGGCACGAAGGATTGCGCACGGTCGCGAACATGCGGCCTTCGCTCACCGCCTGGATCGCCGGCGGCATGGCGTCGACCCCGCCGATCAGGATGTTGGTGCGATTATGCGCCTTCATGATGTTGTAGGCGGCGAGCGCCATGTCGTCATTATGGAAGAAGGCCGCGTCGATCTGCGGGTATTTGGTGAGATAGGTCTCCCATAGCCGTGCCGTCTTCGACACGTCCCAATCCGCCGGCTGGGTATCGAGTACCTCGATGTTCGGGAACTGCTTGACGACCGTGTTGAAGCCCTTGGCGCGACCTTGCGCACCGGTGTGGCCGAGCGCGCCTTGCGTCATGATGACCTTGCCCTTGCCGCCGATGGCATTGACGAGCGCCTGCGTGACCGAGGCGCCCATGAACTCATTGTCGGGCGCGAGAAACGAGTGAACGTTGATCTGGTCAAGCGGCGCGATCAACGTATCCATGTCGATGACGGGGGTGCCGGCATCGATCATCTTCTGCACCGGCTGGGTCAGCGTGCCGATGCCGAACGCCTGGATGGCGACGAAGTCCCATTTCTGCGAGGCCATGTTGTCGATCGCGGCACGCTGTTTGACGGCATCGAGCCGGCCGTCGAACCAGGTGACCTCGACGTTGAACAACTTGCCCCACCATTCGGCTGCCTGCTTGCCTTGGGCACACCAGGTAGCCTGCAGGCCCGCGTTGGAAAACGCCGCCTTCAGCGGTTTCTCTGAACGTCCCATTTCCGCTGCTAACGCGGGGCTCACGCCCAAGCCGCCAATCAAGGCGGTTGCCGCGCCTGCGGTCGCCACGGCCTGAAGAAGATCGCGCCTTGTCGTTGAGGATTTGTCAGTCCCGGACATCGCTCGCTCCCATGTTTTAATGTTTTCACCGACGGCGTCATTGCACGCGCCGCGGAAGAAGGAAGTGTCTCACAATCGGGACGCTCGCGCCACCTGCTGCATCTTGGGATAGAGGATTTGGTATCGATCCTTCACCGCAACGCAAAACGATCCTGTTCAGGCTTCGCTTGCAGCGACGATACCTTCGATCTTTTGCAGCAGTTCCTGCCAGGCGTTCTCGATCTCGGCCGACCAGTCGGCTCCAAGCACCCCGCGCAGGGCGTTCGCGATCACGCCAAAGGACGCGACGAACAGTTCGCGTGGCGTGCCGTAGGCGTCATGCGACGATACCTCGCATTCGATCAGGCGGAAGTTGCCGCTGCGCTCGCCGGCAAAATCGAGGATGGCGTCGATGGTCAGCGCGAGCATTGAACCTTTGACGAGATCGCTGCCCTCGCTCCGGAAGATCGCTTCGGCTTCGGGGTGTTCGCGAAACAGCCGGCGGTAGACCCGCGGGGTCAGATTCTCGCACCGTTCGGCGGCAAGTTCGAAGCTGCGCTGAATCGGATTGGTCATGTCGAGACGCGAAAATCTTTGCGCGATTTTTTGCGAGAATCTTTGAAAACATCTCGAAAAAAAGAGCAGGGCGCGGGCCCTGCTCTAAAAATTGTGTCGACCCTATTTCCCCGAAAATTAGATTTGATCTTGATTGGCGGGGCGACGCTGCTTGTGCGCGTCAGGGCTCCTCCCGAGACTTGGACCACCAGACTTCAACCTTGCGGCTAGCCTGAGCCCGTATTGGTAGACCATCTTTTTTGCCTTGTCATCAATTTCAGCAACGATTGTTCAAAATTCGAGCAAATTGCGAAATGATTGGTATTTGGCCACTTCGGGTTGTGTTTACCGTAACGATCGTCTTTTCGGGTAAAAGGGTAGGGGTACGGGAAGGCAGGAAGTTGGGTCCATGCAATGCTTGTCGGGGCCTGTGCGCGATCTCGACAGGTGTGAGTAAGGCAATCCCGCACCTGCTTGGCGGGTCAGGGTTTGGCGATATGCCACACGCCATTGTTAAAACCGTCGCCGGTCGTGTCGCCGGGGGCGCTGTCCTTTTTCCAAGCGTAGAGCGGCTTGCCTTTATAGGCCCACATCATCTTGCCGTCGTCACGCGTGACAACAGTCCAGTCGCCCATCGCCTTGGCGTCGGCACCGGCCATCAAAGGCGGCCAGTTATCCGCGCACGGGCCATTGCACATCGACTTTCCACTGGCATCCTTGTCGAAGGTGTAGAGGGTCATACCCTTGCTATCCACCAACGCTTTGCCTTTAGGCGTGTCTGCGATTTTGGCCGGGGTCATCTGCGCAAATGCCAGCGAGCTGGTACAAACAAAGACTGTCGCGGCGAGCGCGGCGAACGTTCTTGACGTCATGACAGTATCCCTTCCTCGTTGTTCGGTAGACGTATCAGCAACAAGAACTCCGACAACACAGACTTATTCCGTGAGGCTCAGCCGGCAGTAAGATTCCTGACAAATGCACCTATCGACGCTACGCCGCAGGTAATCTCGACAAGGGTTGATGCGGGTGATAGGACAGCGAAAGCGCTCTGGGGAAGATCATGCGTCGGCGGCTGGAGATACTTATTCCAATCGTTTTGTTGGCGGTTCTGGTGCAGTTATTTGCACCAATCGCGGCATTTCGCGCGTTCGCTTTCGCCGCCAATGACCCCCTCTATATGTCGACGATCTGTTCTGACATGTCTGCCTCTGCGGACACTCAGACCGCCCCTGCCAAGACGCAGCATGAGCACGGAGATTGCTGTGCCTTTTGCGCTGCCGGCCATGGCGGCGCGGTTGCCGTCAATCCGCCCCCGCTTATTTTTGTAAGCCTGCAACGCGAATACCAACGCGTTTCCTGGCTGGAAGCCGCGGAGAGGATGCCGACCATTCGCGTCGGTTCCAATTCCCAGGCCCGCGCCCCACCGTCGTTTTCCTGACCCAGCGAACACCCGAACGGTTGGTGCGGCCGCTGCCGCGCCGATTGGTGCAGTTCAACAAGCTGGCGATAATGCCAGCGTCAGGATTACCAGATGTTTCGTTACCGTGCCTTGAGTGGCGCAAGCACGTTTGTGCTTTGCAGCGCGCTCTCCGCAATTCCTTCGATGACAAAAGCTCAGACGGCAGATCAGACGCTGCCACCCGTAACCGTCGAAGCGCCGAGCCAGCGGCAAGCCATTCGTTCCGCGAAAAAGCCGGCCCAGCGCAGCAGCGCTGCGGCGGTGCGGCGTCGCAAGCCCGTGGCGACCGTGGCGACCAACCCGCCAGCCCCGCAGGGCGATGGCAGCGGCGTCACTGCGTCGCTGGCGACACCCCCGATCAAACAGAGATTTCAGCTTCCGCAGGAGTCCTACAGCATCACGGCCAAGCAGATTGACGAGACGATCAATCTCAAGGACCCGGAAGATGCCGTCAAATACTTCCCTGGCTTGTTCGTGCGCAAACGAAACGATGGTGACAATCAAGCAGTGCTGGCGACAAGGACCTGGGGACTCAATTCGAGCGCGCGGACCCTGATCTACTATGACAACCTGCTAATTTCAGCGCTCATCAACAACAACAATACGAACGGCTCGCCACACTGGAATTTGATTCCGACAGAAGGCATTGGTCGGATCGACTTCCTCGATGGGCCGTTTGCCGCCGCCTATCCGGGCAATTCGATCGGCGGGGTGCTGCTGATCACCTCAAAAATGCCGGACCATGCCTTTGCCACGGCAAAGGAAACGGTGTCGGTGATGCCGTGGAATCAGTATGGCACCAAGGACACATATGCGAGCAGTCTGACCAGCGCCGCCGCGGGTAATCGTGTCGGCAATCTGTCATGGTTGCTCAGCGTCAATTACCAGGACTCGTATCAACAGCCACTGACGTACACGACCAATGCAACGATCCCGGCTGGCACGACCGGGGCTTTCCCGGCATTGAACAAACAGGGCCTTCCCGCCGACGTTGTTGGAACAGGTGCTCTGGCGCACTCGTTGCAGACAAACGCGAATCTGCGACTGGCCTATGATATTACACCGTTGGTGCAAATGACCTATTCGCTTGGAATCTGGAACAATAACCAGACCTCCAATCCGCAGACCTACCTGACTTCGACAGCAACCGGTGCACCGACCTTCGCTGGGATTACCGGCTTCGCCAGCAACAAGTACATCTGGGACGAAACCCATCTCAGCAACGCGGTGGCGATCAGGAGCGACACCAAGGGCGTTTTTGACTTCGATGTTTCTGCATCCTCCTACAACTATCTGCAGGACACACAGCTCAATCCTTTCACCGTCGCCGCGACGGGAACGGGCTATTCGTTGAATGGTAAAATCACGCGGATGGATGGGACTAACTGGCAGAACGCCGATGCCAAGGGCATCTGGCGGCCATACGGCTATGACGGTCCGCAAGAAATCAGCTTCGGAACTCACGTCGATCGGTATGAACTTGAAAACCCCGTGTACGCGTCGTCGGTCTGGAACGCGACCTCGTCAACGGGCACTGGCCAGCTGTATTCCGATGGCGAGGGTGAGACGTGGACGAAGGCTGTATGGGTCCAGGACGCCTGGAAGATCGTGCCTAATCTGAAGCTAACGCTGGGCGGGCGGCTTGAATCCTGGGAAGCAATAAATGGGTACAACCTGAATACGACGACGAGTGCCGCGGGCGCCATTACCTCCACCGCCTCGATCAGTCAGCCGAACCTGCAGTCGACCAACTTCTCGCCAAAAGCGTCACTGTCCTACGACCCTAACAAAGATTGGAATATCACGGCCAACTTCGGAGAGGCCTACCGGTATCCCACGGTCGCGGAGCTTTACCAGAGCATATCGGTAGGTGGGCTAGCGACCTTCGCCAATCCCAATCTCACACCAGAGCAAGATCTCAACGGCGAGCTTAACATCGAGCGTCACTGGAACGACGGCCGCGTCCGCCTGACCCTCTTTGAAGAGAGAACCAACAACGCAATCATTTCTCAAACCAATCTTGCCACAAACCCGACCACGGGCGCTCAAGTACCGACGACGACGGTCGGCAACGTAGCCGCGATCCGGATGCAGGGTGTTGAACTATCGGCGGAAAAGGACAATGTGGTGATCAGCGGTCTGCAATTGTTCGGCAGCATGACGTATGTTGATTCACGCATCCTGTCAGATCCCACCTGGGCCGGGACCAATCCCTTAACGGGTTTACCGGACACCGTCGTCGGCAAGCGGGTTCCCTATGTCCCGGACTGGCGCGCGCGAGCCGGCGTGACCTACCGGCCAAACGAAAAATGGGCGTTCACGGTTGCCGCTCGCTACAGCGGCAAGCAATACTCGACGCTCGATAACACCGACATCATCTCGCATGTCTACGGCGCCTTCGACAACTACGTCGTTGCCGACATGAAGATACATTACAACGCGACGCAGAATTTCGCGTTCGATTTCGGCATCGATAACGTCTTCAACGAGCAGTACTTCTTGTTCCATCCGTTCCCCGGCAGGACTTACGTGCTCGCGGGAAAATATACCTTCTAGACCTGACCGATAACAAAAAGGACATCCCATGACTTCCATCGTACGAATGCTCGCCTCCACCTTCTTGCTCGCGACTTTGCTGACCGCGCCCGCGCGCGCCGAAGAGGTCAAGGCCGGCGATCTCGTGATCACCCAGGCCTGGAGCCGCGCTACACCGAACGGCGCAAAAATCGGCAGCGGCTATCTGACCATCGAGAACAAG
Source organism: Bradyrhizobium canariense (assembly GCF_900105125.1). Classification (NCBI taxonomy): domain Bacteria; kingdom Pseudomonadati; phylum Pseudomonadota; class Alphaproteobacteria; order Hyphomicrobiales; family Nitrobacteraceae; genus Bradyrhizobium; species Bradyrhizobium canariense. Next base: position 1,063,955 of record NZ_LT629750.1, read on the forward strand.
GGCTCGACGCCGGATCGTCTCGTCGGCGTTTCGGCTGACATTGCGGGCAAGGTCGAGGTCCATGAAATGGCCACGAACAATGGCGTGATGACGATGCGTCCGCTCGACAAGGGCCTGACCATCGATCCCGGCAAGACCGTGAAGCTGGCGCCGGGCGGCAATCATTTGATGCTGTTCGATCTCAAGGCCCCGCTCAAGCAGGGCGACAAGCTGCCGGTCACGCTCAAGTTCGAAAAAGCGGGTGATGTAAAAGTCTCGCTCGATGTCCAGGGCATCGGCGCGCAAGGACCCGGCGGTGCGTCGGGCGGCGGCATGGATATGAAGAAGATGTCACCCGGGATGAAGATGTGAGGCCGATGATGTCGAACACCAACCATTTACGTTTTCTCGGCGCCGTCGCGGTCGTAACGCTCACGGCGTCATCGGCAACCGCCCATATCACGCTGGAAAATCGCCAGGCGACCATCGGCTCATCCTACAAGGCGGTATTCGTCGTGCCGCACGGCTGTTCCGGTTCGGCCACGACCAAGATCCGCGTGCAGATCCCCGAAGGGGTGATCGACGTGAAGCCGATGCCGAAGCCCGGCTGGAACGTCGAGGCGGTGAAGGGCAAATATGCCGCCGAATACGACTTTCACGGCGCCAAACTGACGGAGGGCGTCACGGAGGTGGTGTGGAGCGGCGGCAAGCTGCCGGACGATTTCTACGATGAATTCGTCCTCAGCACTTTCCTGACCGGCGCCCTGAAGCCAGACACCATGCTGTATTTCCCGACGGTGCAGGAATGCGAGCAGGGAACCAGCCGCTGGATCGATATTCCGGCTGATCCCGCCCACGCCCATGACAGCAAATGGCCGGCACCGGGCGTGAAACTGCTCGCAAAACCTTGAGGTTGGGCTCGACGATGCGCCTGATCGCCGGTCTCGCCACGCTGCTGTGGGTTCTCTGCTTTGCGACCGGCGCATTCGCGCACGCCTCGCTGGTCTCGGCGGAACCTAGTGACGGCAGCGTTGTGGCGGTGGCGCCGAAGGTGGTGCAATTACGCTTCAACGAGAGCGTGGCACCCGCCGTGATCAGCCTGATCGATGCCTCTGGTAAAACGCGCGACGACGTGACGGTGAGGGCGGTCGACGAATCCATCTTCATTACGCTGCCCGAGAATTTGCCGCGGGGGACTGAGGTCGTCAGCTATCGCGTGATCTCGCAAGACGGGCATCCCGTCGGCGGATCGCTGGTCTTTTCGATCGGCGAGGTCACGGGAGCACAGGCTGCGCCGACTGGCTCCAGCCTGGTCGCAGGCTTGATCTGGCTGGCACGGATCGGCGTCTATCTCGGGCTGTTCGCGGGTGTCGGCGGGGTGTTTTTTGTCCGTTGGATTGGCCGGGCGCGTGCCGCCTCGACCATCATCGTCGTTGCCCTCGCAATCGGTCTTGTCAGCGCGGTGGCATCGCTGGGGCTGCAGGGCCTCGACGCGCTGAATCTCAGGCTTGGCGACGCCTTGACGTTGGCCCCGTGGCAGGCCGCGCTCGCCACCAGTTTGGCGCCGTCGCTCGCGGTGGCCGTCGTGGCGATGGGTGCAGCCCTGATTGCCTTGCGAATGAGGTCGGCGGGCATGGCCCGCACGCTCGCGATGCTTGCGATGGCCGGCGTCGGTATTTCGCTGGCAGCGAGCGGACACGCCGCGACCGCGCCGCCGCAATGGCTGACCCGGCCGACCGTGTTTCTGCACGGCGTCGGCGTCGCGTTCTGGGTGGGGGCCTTCGCGCCGCTGGTGGCGATGACAGCACGGCCGAAGCAGGTCGTGCTGCCCATCTTGAACCGGTTCTCGCGCGCCGCCGTGCCGGTGGTGGGCGTACTGGTGCTGACCGGACTTACGCTCGCGATCATTCAGCTCGAGAGTTTCCGCGCCCTGATCGAGACCCCATACGGGCTGCTCCTGTCGATCAAGCTATCGCTCGTCATCGTGCTGTTGGGGCTGGCGGCCCTCAACCGTTTTCGTCTGACGCCGGCGCTCGCCGCGGCTCCATCAGCGACGCAACCGCTGGTTCGATCGATCCTGCTCGAATACCTCGTCGCGGCAGCAATTCTCGCAGCTGTCGCGGGCTGGCGCTTCACGCCACCTCCGCGTGCGCTGGCTGCGGCCCTTGAGGCTCCGCTCGCGATCCATATCCATACCGAGGATGCCATGTTTCAGGTTCTGGTCTCACCAGGCAAGGTCGGCACCGATAGCTTCGTGCTGCAACTGATGCAGGGCGACGCGAGCCCGCTTCCCGCCAAGGAAGCCACGCTCATCCTCAGCCTTCCCGAGCGCGGCATCGAGCCTTTCGAGCGTCCGGCGACGCTGGGAGATGATGGCTACTGGCATGTTCGCGATGTGCCGCTCCCTTATCCCGGCCGTTGGCACATGCGGATCGAGGCTCTGGTCACGGACTTCAAGAAGGTTGCGCTGGAAGATGAACTCGATGTGCCCCGACGTTAGAAAAACCTCCTAAGGCTTTATTCCGACAGCCGGTTTGCGACGCGCTCGTGCCTTAATCTCACCGTCAAGGTGACTGGCACGGGGCCGGAAATCCGCTGCGCCAGCGGCTTTTGCCACGGCCGCCCTTGTGTTTTCCCAACCGATCCGGTTTCACTGCTGGCCTCTCCCGTTTCCCCGATTCCTTGAGTGTACCCATGCGACTGTCGCGGTTTTTTCTGCCTATCCTTAAAGAGAATCCGAAGGAGGCCGAGATCGTGTCGCATCGCTTGATGCTGCGCGCGGGCATGATGCGGCAGGAGGCGGCGGGCATCTATGCCTGGCTGCCGCTGGGCTTTCGGGTCCTGAAGAAGATCGAGCAGATCGTGCGTGAGGAACAGGACCGCGCCGGTGCGCTGGAACTGTTGATGCCGACGCTGCAATTGGCCGATCTCTGGCGCGAAAGCGGCCGCTACGATGCGTACGGTCCGGAAATGCTGCGCATCGCCGACCGCCACAAGCGCGAATTGCTGTACGGGCCGACCAACGAGGAAATGATCACCGAGATTTTCCGCGCTTATGTGAAGTCCTACAAAAGCCTGCCGCTCAATCTCTATCACATCCAGTGGAAATTCCGCGACGAGCAGCGCCCGCGTTTCGGCGTGATGCGCGGACGCGAATTCCTGATGAAGGATGCCTATTCGTTCGATATCGACGAGGCAGCGGCGCGGCGATCCTACAACCGGATGTTCGTGGCGTACTTGCGTACCTTTGCGAGGATGGGATTGAAGGCGATCCCGATGCGTGCGGAAACCGGCCCGATCGGCGGCGATCTCAGCCATGAATTCATCGTGCTCGCGGAGACCGGCGAGTCCGCGGTCTACTGTGACAGTGATGTGCTCAACCTGCCGGTGCCCGGCGAGGACGTCGATTACGACGGCGATCTCACCCCGATTATCAAGCAGTGGACCTCGGTCTATGCCGCGACCGAAGACGTCCATGACGCGGATCGTTTCGACCGCGAAGTGCCGGCTGAGAAGAAGGTGCAGACCCGAGGCATCGAGGTCGGCCAGATCTTCTACTTCGGCACCAAATATTCCGACGCGATGAAAGCCATGGTCGCGGGCCCCGACGGTGTCGACGTCCCGATCCATGGCGGCTCCTACGGCGTCGGCGTGTCGCGCCTTGTCGGCGCCATCATCGAGGCCTGCCATGACGATGCCGGCATCAAATGGCCGGAAGCGGTCGCGCCGTTCAGGGTGGCGATCCTGAATCTCAAGCAGGGCGCGGAAGACACCGATGCGGCCTGTGAAAAGCTTTATCGCGAGTTGTCGGACAGGGGTGTCGACGTCCTGTACGACGACACCGACCAGCGCGCCGGCGCCAAATTCGCCGCTGCCGATCTGATCGGCATTCCCTGGCAGATTCTGGTCGGCCCGAAAGGTCTCGCCGAAGGCAAGGTCGAGCTCAAGCGGCGCAGCGACGGGTCGCGGGAGAATCTGAGCCCTGCGGACGTGCTGGCGCGGCTCGCCTCCTGATACTCTGTCGTTGGCGAGCGAAGATCTATCATGACGGCCACAATGTGCGCCCCGGTTTCGACGCTGTCGCTCTCGGAGCGGCAGCCATGTGTGAACCCATTCACATCCGCAATCCGCGACTTCGGGTTATCGTTGACGGCGACGTCGTAGAGCGGAGCGGACGATGGACAAGAGGATAAGCTTCTTCACGATATCGAGCGCGGTCTGCGTCGCTGCCTACGTGGCGATCCTGCTCGACTATATTGCCCGTGATGATCTCGGCTTTTCACGCTCGCAAATTCGCGGCGTGGCGGTGATCGCCGCCGTACTTATCGGATCGATCGTTGCAATAGGCTTTTTCGGCAAGAAGCTCGGCAAGGCGAAATAACAAAGGCAAAGTAATATCGGTAGACGCCGCTACGGGCTTCCTGGGGCTGCGGCCGTGACATCAGGCGGCGGGATTGCTTCCGAAGCCCCGTGATCATCCTCTGTCCATTCGATCACTTCAAAGATCATTCCACGCCTGAACATCTCGACTTCCAGATCGGCGACATGCCTTTTCCAGCTCGGCGTTTCGCGCACGCGAAACCGGGCTTGTTCGCCTAACCTGTTCAGTTCGTCATCAGCAGCCAGTGCCCCGCGAGCACCGAAATACATCATCGTCAGGCTGTGATTTGTGAACTCGTGATAATCCATCGGGAAATCACTTTTTAAAAATGACGCCGCACCAAAATAAGTTCCACGCTGGAACAGATGACGCCGATCATGCGCGGTGGCAAAGCGCTTTCGAATTTAACCCTACCGGTCAAGGTTACTTTCGGGCCGCCCGCGACGGGCGCGATCGCATCATCTATCGGAAAGAATGGCGGATAGAGGTGAAGTTCGATTGACACGTGCCAGTCGATACAACCTAATCGAATAGCCGGGTGTTGTTGGAGTCGGGGGCGGGATGATGTGGTCACGCGGTGTATGCGTCGTTGCGATGTGCTTGGGGCTGGCTCCGCAGGCCCAGGCGCGTGGGCAGTCGGGTCTCCTGCATCGTGCTTCCTGCACCCTGGTTCGGTTCTACGTCGCCAAATACTCGGCTCCGGCCGCCGAGGCATGGGCTCGCAGCCATGGGGCCACCGACGCTGAAATCCAGGCTGCTCGGCACTGTCTGAAAGATGCGCCGGAAACGACTCAGGCCGCGAGCTGGGCCGCGCCATAAAGTATTAAAGCGTGTAGCGCTCCGATCGCACAGCTTGCGCGCTCCTGCCGGGTGCGCGAAGCGTCAAGTTCACGAAGCTGCGAGAAGTCCGACGGATCGCGAACGATCAAGCCCGGCATGCGGACAAATCGCGATCAAGAAGGTCGTTGCGTACCGCCGGTGAAGAAGGCGCCCCAGAAGGCTCCGACGGAAGCTCCGGCGGGTGAAATAGCTCTTTGGTCTAACCGAATCGGATAGAAAGGCGGCGGCTCGATTTTCGCCGCCTTTTTCTGTTTTCCCCCTGAAAACGAGTTGGGAAGCCCTTTGGGAAACCTAAAGATTCCAGTGGGAAACGATTGAAGACACTCGTAAAGCCTAAATCGTATGAAAATCGAGCTATGGATGAAGCCATGAGCGAGCCAGTACGGACACCACCTTTCGCGCCATTCGAATGGCTGCTGTCGGGACGCTATTTGCGCGCGCGCCGCAAGGAAGGCTTCATCTCGGTCATCGCCGGCTTTTCCTTTTTGGGCATCATGCTCGGCGTCGCCACGTTGATTATCGTGATGGCGGTCATGAACGGCTTCCGCAAGGAGCTGCTGGACAAGATCCTCGGGCTCAACGGACATCTTCTGGTGCAGCCGCTGGAATCGCCGCTGACCGACTGGAAGGACGTCGCCGATCGCATCAGCCAGGTTCCGGGCATACGTCTCGCCGCACCCGTCGTGGATGGTCAGGGACTGGGATCATCGCCGTTCAATGCGGCCGGCGTCTTCATTCGCGGCATCCGTGCCGACGATCTCAATAATCTGACCTCAATCGCCAAGAACATCAAGCAAGGCACGCTGGAAGGATTCGACGACGGGCAGGGCGTCGCGATCGGCCGCAGGCTTGCCGACCAGCTGTCGCTGCACGCCGGAGACAGCATCACGCTGGTCTCGCCGAAAGGTGCTGTGACTGCGATGGGCACGACACCGCGGATCAAGCCGTACAAGATATCAGCGGTGTTCGAGATCGGCATGTCGGAATATGATTCAAGCTTCGTGTTCATGCCGCTGAGCGAGGCGCAGGCCTATTTCAATCGCAACAATGACGTGACCGCGATCGAGGTGTTCACCAACAACCCCGACAAGATCGCCGCTTTTCGAAAATCCGTCACCGAGGCGGCGGGACGGCCGATATTCCTGGTGGACTGGCGGCAACGCAACGCGACCTTCTTCAATGCGCTCCAGGTCGAGCGCAACGTGATGTTTCTGATCCTCACGATGATCGTTCTCGTCGCGGCGCTCAATATCGTCTCAGGCCTGATCATGCTGGTGAAGGATAAGGGCAGCGATATCGCGATCCTGCGCACCATGGGCGCCTCGCAGGGATCGATCATGCGGGTGTTCCTGATCACCGGTGCCTCGATCGGCGTGGTCGGCACGCTGACAGGCTTTCTGGTCGGCATGGTGGTCTGCCTGAATATCGAATCGATCCGGGAATTCCTGTCCTGGCTCACCAACACCGAACTGTTTTCGCCGGAGCTTTATTTTCTGTCCAAGCTGCCGGCCGAGATCGATTTCGGCGAGACCAGCGCCGTCGTGATCATGGCGCTGACGCTGTCCTTCCTGGCCACGCTTTATCCGTCGTGGCGTGCCGCGCGCCTCGATCCTGTCGAAGCGCTCCGGTACGAGTGAGGGGAAGATGGCGCAGGGGGCGGGGGATGTACCGGTCGTTTATCTCCACGATATAAAACGGCAGTACGTGCAAGGCGAGACGACACTGACCATCCTCGACGGCGCCAAGCTCGCGTTGTGGGCGGGACAGTCCGTTGCCCTGGTGGCGCCGTCGGGCTCGGGCAAATCGACGCTGCTGCATATTGCGGGCCTGCTCGAAAGCCCCGACGATGGCGAAGTCTATGTCGGGGGCACCGCGACATCAGGCTTATCCGATGTCGAGCGAACCCAGATCCGCCGCACCGATATCGGCTTTGTCTATCAATCGCATCGCCTGCTGCCGGAATTCACCGCGCTGGAAAACGTGATGCTGCCGCAGATGATCCGTGGCCTCAAGCGCTCCGAAACCGTCAAGCGCGCGACCGAAATTCTGGCCTATCTCGGCCTTGGCGATCGCATCAAGCACCGGCCGGCGGAGTTGTCAGGCGGCGAGCAGCAGCGTGTCGCGATTGCGCGCGCCGTTGCCAACGCACCGAAGGTTCTACTCGCCGATGAGCCGACCGGAAATCTCGATCCGCATACCGCCGATCACGTGTTCCGCGCGCTGATGCAGTTGGTCAAGGCGACCCAGGTGGGCATGCTGATCGCGACCCATAACATGGAACTGGCGGGCCGGATGGACCGGCGGGTGTCGCTTGAAGCCGGCCGGGTCATCGAACTCGACTAGCGGGCGCCAACGCTAATATGAGTGATGATGCCGGCGGTGGCGCCGCAGCGGCGGCACGCCCTCATAGGGATAGGGGTTGGCGAAATACGGATTGACGACGCATTGCGCCGCGCGACCTGAAGCTGTCGCAGCGCATTGCGGCAGTGACGTGTACCGGCACTCGTAATACGTGACCGGGCCATAGACATGCAGACAAACCGGATAATCCGGACTGTAGGTCTGGGCTCGTGCCGGCGCGTTCACCGAGGCCACGCCGATCACTAACATCGCCAGAACAGGAAGGCGCATCAATATCTCCGTCGCGACAGGTGGCTGCGATTGGGCTGCAGTTCGGCGTTGGCGCTGAAATAGGGATTAGCGGCGCAACTGGCGTCGCGGCCGGAGGCCGACGCCTGGCACTGCGCATAGCTTGAAAAGCTGCAATCGCCTAGGCCACTGCCACCGCCGAAATCGCAACCCTTGAGACAGAAAGGCGCTCCGCCGGCAGCGGCCGGCGCTATGTCGACGGTAAAAATGAAGCCGATCGCGATCAGGGCCGACAAAAACCAGCGCATTTGCGTCCTCCGTTGATGATTTTGACCGGTACATTCAGGACAACAGCCGAATGGCCTGCTTATTCCCGGTCAATTCACGCCCGCGCTGGGTTTACAAATTCGTTGCGCCGGAGTTCCCGGCGCCGTCGCGCGATCAGTAATAGCCGGGGGGCTGAACGCGATAACGGCCGTGATAGCCGCGCGGCTCGCCGACGGGGGCGCCCGGGTTATAGTAGGGGTTGGCGATACAATAGAGGTTACGTCCCGAGGCAGAGGCCTGACACTGTTCGTAGCTCGTATAGGTGCAATAGCTGAGACCCGGATATTCGTCGCCTTGAATACAAAACGGATAGCGGGTGCCGACGGCGGCAGCCGGTGCGGTGCCGAGTATCGCCAGCCCACTCGCGGCCAGCAAAGCCAGTACGACATTACGCATGAAAGTCTCCCTTCGGCCGTGGCCGGTTGTGCATTGATTCCTTCGAAAGCAACCCAAACCGGGTGGGCGGGTTCCCGTCAACTCACGTTCATGAATACCGGAGATGACCAGGCGTCTCGAGGTGGTCAGTCTGATTGTGGCGGACTTTCGGACTGGAAAAGGGATGAGCAGGAGGGCATACAGGGGAAATGCGAATACGACCTGCGATCCTCCTGTCAGTGCTCCTCCTGGCGGCCGCCATTCTGTTGGTTTTCCGCGACGAGCTTCACGCTCTCGCTCCACACCGCCTGAACAGGCTGGCCGAACCAGTGACGCAATGCGGCTTCTGGGGTTCCATGTCAGCCGGGATGTCTTGCCGATAACCGGGAAGCGCGGTTGGACGTGTCTGACTTTGGCGCGGTTGGAAAAAGGGTTGATGCGCTGGAAATTGATTACGGGGAGGTCGCGCGCTTGGCTCCTTGAGCAGGGTCAGTGAGATCAACCTTCCCGTTGGCGCGACTCAAATCCTCGGCGTCAATCCGCCGCTGAGCCTTCAGGAAATTAATTCTGATCCTGTCGAGGTCATGATCGACGCTGGCATCCCTTAACATGGTCCCAATGGACGTATGAGCGACGGCTGGCGGCGCGATGAGCGCGGCGGCAACAAGCGAGCAGATAACGGCTTTTCTCATTGCCGCAGGGTGGCCTCCAATTGAGGCCTAAATTCACTTCTGTCGCCGATGCGGCGTTATGCCCCGTCAACGATCAGCCAACCCATTACCGTCCGTTGGGTAGTGGGTCAGTTGTGGCAGAGTTCCGGGTGGAAAAGGGGCGGCTCCGGGCGCATATTCAGCAAATGGAACACATCAACAAATGCACATCGGTTTTGCGCCCGCTGATGACGGAGGGTGACACTAACGGCGTGCCGTTGGCAGAAACCGCCCTTAATGAAATGGTGGCAGTGACTCCTGCGCCAGAACAAAGGGCCGCGCTGGAGCACGTGCAATCTGTCGTACAGGCGCATCGTGATGAGGCCTCCGGCATCCAGCTCCGTCTTGCCGACGCCATAAACAATTACATTGAGAAGCTGATGAGGAGCCTGGAATAACTCCTCAAACGCCCTAGCGACCTCAACCAGCTCGCCAAGTCGATTATCGATATTGCGGCAGGGGAGAAGCCTGACCGACGTCGCTTTGGCGTTCACCAGTGATCTGGCAAGCGGGCTGGCATCCGCTGATTACGAAAACAACGCACCAGCGCACGAGAGCTAAAGCCGTAAAGATCCTCGCATTAACCAAGCCTTTTATTTCAGGGTCAGTTTTCAAACTGACCCACTACCGACGCTTGGGTAGTGGGTCAGTTTGAATATGGCAGAGCTTGAGACTGGAAAACCGCCGACCAACGGGGCATATTTGTCGAATGACGACAAAGACTCCCAAGCGGCCCCGCGACCCCAATCAGTTGGGGAAATTGATCGTGGATATAGCCACTCGGCAGGCCACGGAGCCAACCCGTGCGTCGGATACCCCGGCAGTGGAGTTCGCCCGCAGCGGCGGCCTGAAGGGCGGAAAGGCACGAGCGGAAGCGCTGTCTCCAGAGCGTCGCAGCGCAATAGCCCGCTCGGCAGCCGAAAAACGTTGGAAATCACCCAAGGGCAAATAAGCCCGCGTTATCGGGTAGGTTGTAAAGACCGCTTAGAGCTAGCATCATCGTCGCCTCCTAGGCGGGGGCGTCCCATGACAGTTTGTATCGCGGCGGTGTGTAATCTTGGGCCAGACCAGCCGCCCATAGTAGTTTGCGCATCCGATCGGATGATCACAATCAACGATCTGGAATACGAACCAGAGCAAACCAAAATCATCTATATGGCGTCCCAGACGGTGGGGCTATTCGCAGGAGACATGCAGCTTCACGCGAGCGTGGTTCCTCGGGTTATGGCGCGGATCAAAACAGCCGTTGCCGAAAGAAACAATGTTTTTGTCGAGGAAATAGCTGAAATGTATGCCGAGGAATTCGGTATTTACCGCAGAAAACGCGCCGAAAAACAATTTCTAGCCCCACTCAATTTGAATCTCGATAATTTTTTGATCAAGCAAAATGAGATGTTTCAGGATCTTGCATTTGACCTCACCAATAAACTGCTGAACGCCACGATAGGTTCAGATGCAATCATCACCGGCATCGACAACACGGGCGCTCACATATTCAGGATTCATGATCCAGGAATTGCAACCTGTTTGGATACGGCATTTTTTGGGGCTATTGGAATCGGCGAACCTCACGCATCATCTCAATTCATGCTGGCAAAATTTGAAAAGAGGTGGCCGGTCGAAAGAACTCTATTCTTGACCTATTCTGCGAAAACACTCGCAGAGGCCGCTGCGGGCGTTGGCAAGCAAACCGATATGGTGGTGATCCGCCCGGGCCATCCCATTTACGCCCTGACCCCTGACGATTTGGCGACCTTAGATCGGCTTATTCAAAGCACGGCGGCAAAAGATGCGGTTGCTCGCCAAGAGGCGTATGGCGTGATTCGTGCGTATATCGACGAAAGTGCAAAAAAGGCGGCAGAATCAAAGGTGGAGATTCCAAAGGTGACGGAAGAACCGCCGCAAGGTGAACCAGACCAAGAAACCGCTCAAACTGACACTTGATGCTTGACAGTCAAGCATAGGGGTCATATTGTCCGGTTATGAACAAGCTGGACCGAAAGACCCGTGCTCAAATCCTCCACCTTCTTTGCGAGGGGCAATCGATCCGCGCCGTGACCCGGTTGACCGGATGCAGCAAGAACACGGTTGCAAAGCTGCTGGTTGAGGCCGGTCACGCCTGCGCCGCCTATCAGGACAAGACCCTTCGCAAGCTGCCCTGCAAGCGCGTCCAGATGGATGAAATCTGGTCGTTCGTTTACGCCAAGGCTGCCAACGTGAAGGGTGCCAAAGCCGCTCCGGAGACCGCTGGCGACGTTTGGACGTGGACCGCGATCTGTGCCGATACCAAGCTGATCGTTAGCTGGCTGCTCGCTGACCGGACCCTGGACAGCGCCCTGACGTTCACGGGCGATCTGCGGGACCGTCTTGCCAACCGCGTCCAGCTAACCAGTGATGGACATGGGCCGTACCTGACCGCCGTTGATGCGAACTTCGGGGATGACGTGGACTACGCCATGCTGATCAAGCTGTATGGCGCGGACCCGCAGGCGGAAGTCCGTTACAGCCCCGCCAAGTGCATCGGTGCCCGCAAGGAGCCGAAGATCGGCTCGCCCGATAAGAAGCACATCAGCACGTCCTACGTGGAGCGTTCGAACCTCACCATGCGGATGCACATGCGCCGCTTCACCCGGTTGACGAATGCCTTCTCAAAGAAGGTCGAAAACCACGCCGCCGCGATTGCGCTTCATACGATGTATTATAATTTCGTCCGTATCCACCAAACGCTCAAGGTAACGCCCGCAATGGCTGCCGGCGTGTCAGACAAGCTCTGGGAAGTGTCCGATATTGTGGAAATGCTTGAGCAGTGGGAACTGTCCAACTTCAAGCCGGAATATCAATTCGTGGTCCGCCAGTACCAGATCGGTAAGGGCCATTCCGTGAGCGTCATGTGGCGCGGCGGCGAGGTCGATACGATCTTCGGATTTGAGAAGGAGTCCGACGCGCTGCAATGGATTAAGGAGAAATCACAGGGTTGGCTGCTAGAACGACGTTAGGTGATTGCAACATCTATTTCTTCCAAAATGCTGCTACCAAACCCGAATGGCCCGGACTCCGGTATCATCAAAATAATACTCAATGAAATCGTTAGCCTCCGAACAGGAGGTCGTTCGGGATGGCCATAGACAATTGTGAACTTCGCGGTTCCTTCAAGTTGCTGGCCGACAAGTTGCTTGAAATCACTCCGCTTAAACGCCGGGCTATATGAGGTTCGGCCAGCTCCCCTCGCCATAAAGCCAAACAGTACACCCTTCAGAAGGTGGGGTAGGGCGCGATTTCCGATTCTAACGTCTAAATCATCCAACGTGTATTTGATGGGTCCAGAGCTGTAATTCCTAACTAAAATTCCAAAACGAAGCTCGCTGTCATCATGGTCAAAATCAGGTCCCGCAATCGGCTGGAATCCCTCAAAGGTTAAGCCATAGCGATAATCTTGTTCAGACTTTACAATGCGAGCCCTACGGCGATCTATCAAAACCGTGAAGCCGATATACGTCCAGAGAAGCACCAAAAAAACAAATGTTGCTGCTCTCACGTCGGGACGATGAACAAAATCAATCGCCCAGCTAGAAAGCCCCACATAAATACTGGCGGCTACCGTCACGGCAACCACCCAATTTGCTGCGAGCAATGCGACGGTGGTAGCCGCCGCTGACCCCAGGACTCCGTATGTTCGGAGCCATTTGAGAAAACCTTCCATTCAAATTGCATAACATGTTCCTTCTCGGAATCGCGGGGAGGTAGAGCGCCGTCAAGAATTAACCACAGGGGTTATTTTCCAAACTGACCCACTACCGACGCTTGACTCTGAGAACAAAAAAGGAACAATGTTCTTATTATGTTCCATCATCAGGGAGGCGGATATGTTGAGGATATTCGTGGAAGAGGCGGCAGCGCTGGCGTCGATTACGCTGTTTGTCGGGATGATCGCGGTCTGGGCGCAGCTGATTTCCCAGCTCTGAGGAACGACGGGCGGACCCGGGCGGAGGGGCCGAAGAGCCATTGGGGATAAGCGGGACGGCGGGCTTTAATCGCGCGTTCCGCGTGGACAGCTTAAGCTCGGGGCTTCACCATTGGGCGGCGAGTCGGCCTTTGAGGCGGCTCGCACCTCCATAGAGGCCACCGCTGGAGCCGATACGCTCCCGCCCATAACGCAGAAGCCGCCCGCGACCATGCCCAACGCTGGATTTGTTCATCTTCACGTTCATTCGGCCTATTCGCTGCTGAAGGGGTCGATCAAGATCCAGAAGCTTGCCGAACTGGCCAAGGCCGACCGCCAGCCGGCGCTGGCGCTCACCGACACCGACAACATGTTCGGGGCGCTGGAGTTTTCCGACAAGCTCGCAGGTTACGGCATCCAGCCGATCGTCGGCTGCGAACTGGCGGTGGATTTCGGCGACCAGGATCCGAACGCGCGCAATGCGCTGGCCGCAGGCCCGACGCGGATCGTGCTGCTGGCGGCCCGCGAACGCGGTTATCGCAGCCTGATGCGGTTGAACTCGCGGGCGTTCCTGGAGACGCCGATCCATCAAGCCCCGCACATCAAGTTCGAATGGCTGGACGGTGACGCCGAAGACTTGATTGCCCTGACCGGCGGGCCCGAGGGGCCGATCTCGCTCGCGATATCGGCCGATCAGGCGGCGCTCGCCGCGTCGCGCTGCGACCGGCTGGCGAGCCTGTTTGCAGACCGCCTCTATATCGAATTGCAGCGTCACGGCATCGACAAGGAGCGCCGCGCCGAAGGCGGCCTGATCGATCTCGCTTATGCCAAGGGCATTCCGCTGGTCGCGACCAACGAGCCGTATTTCGCGACCGTCGACGATTACGAAGCCCATGACGCGCTGCTGTGCATCGCGGGCGGTCGTCTGATCGCCGAAACCGATCGCGATCAATTGACGCCGGATCACCGCTTCAAGACCCGCGCCGAAATGGCGGTGCTGTTTGCCGACATCCCGGAAGCGCTGGCGTCCACCGTCGAGATCGCCGAGCGCTGCTCGTTCCGGCCGAAAACCCGCAAACCCATTCTGCCGCGGTTCACGGTCGGCGCGGGCGCCAATGCCGCAGATGCGCAAAGCGACGAGGCGGCCGAATTGCGTCGTCAGGCCGAGCACGGGCTCAGCAATCGGCTCAGGATCCATGGCCTGTCGCAGGGCATGACCGAAGAAGATTACCACGCAAGGCTAGCCTTCGAGATCGATGTCATCACCCGCATGAATTATGCGGGTTACTTCCTGATCGTCGCGGACTTCATCAAATGGGCCAAGGCGCAAGGCATTCCGGTCGGACCGGGCCGCGGCTCCGGCGCCGGTTCGCTGGTCGCCTATGCGCTGACCATCACTGACCTCGACCCGATCCGGTTTGGCCTGCTGTTCGAGCGGTTTCTCAATCCGGAACGCGTGTCGATGCCCGACTTCGACATCGACTTCTGCCAGGACCGGCGCGGCGAGGTGATCGATTATGTGCAGCAGCGCTACGGCCGCGATCAGGTGGCGCAGATCATCACCTTCGGCACGCTGCAGGCGCGCGGTGTGCTGCGCGACGTCGGCCGCGTGCTGCAGATGCCCTATGGGCAGGTCGACAAGCTGACCAAGCTGGTGCCGCAAAACCCCGCGGCGCCGGTGACGCTGGCGGCTGCAATCGAGAGCGAGCCGAAGCTGCAGGCGTTTCGCGACGAGGATCCGGTGGTGGCGCGCGCCTTTGACGTGGCGCAACGCCTCGAAGGCCTGACCCGGCACGCCTCGACGCACGCCGCGGGCATCGTCATCGGCGACCGGCCGCTCAGCGAATTGGTGCCGCTCTACCGCGATCCGAAATCGGACATGCCGGTGACCCAGTTCAACATGAAATGGGTTGAGCCGGCAGGCCTCGTCAAATTCGACTTTCTCGGTCTCAAGACGCTGACGGTTCTGGATGTCGCGGTAAAGCTGCTCAAGCAGCGCGACGTCGAGGTCGATCTCACAACGCTGCCGCTCGACGATGCCCCCAGTTACCAGATGCTGGCCAAGGGCGATGTCGTCGGTGTGTTCCAGGTGGAAAGCCAGGGCATGCGGCGGGCGCTGGTCGACATGCGGCCTGACCGTTTCGAGGACATCATCGCGCTGGTGGCGCTCTATCGCCCCGGCCCGATGGCAAACATCCCGACCTATTGCGCCCGCAAGCATGGCGACGAAGAGCCGGAATATCTGCATCCGATGCTCGAGCCGATCCTCAAGGAGACCTTCGGCGTCATCATCTACCAAGAGCAGGTGATGCAGATCGCGCAGGTGATGGCGGGCTATTCGCTCGGCGACGCCGACCTGTTGCGCCGTGCGATGGGCAAGAAGATCCGCGCCGAGATGGAAAAGCAGCGCGCGATCTTCGTGGCCGGCTCGGTCAAGAACGGCGTGCCGAAAGGGCAGGCGGACACGATCTTCGAACTGCTGGCGAAATTCGCCGATTACGGCTTCAACAAGAGCCACGCTGCGGCCTATGCGCTGGTGTCGTACCACACCGCCTACATGAAGGCGCATTATCCGGTGGAGTTCCTGGCGGCGTCGATGACGCTCGAACTCAACAACACCGACAAGCTCAGCGAATTTCGCGCCGAAGCGCAGCGGCTCGGCATCAAGGTCGAAGCGCCCTCGATCAATCGCTCCGGCGCAACGTTCGAAGTCGGCAGCAATACCATCTATTACGCACTGGCGGCGCTCAAGGGCGTCGGCTCGCAGGCGATCGACTTGATCGTCGAGGCAAGACGGAGCGGCCTGTTCACCTCGCTCGCCGATTTCGCATCAAGGGTCAATCCGCGCGCCGTCAACAAGCGCGTCATCGAGAGCCTCGCCGCCGCTGGCGCATTCGATACGCTCGATTCCAATCGGGCGCGGGTGTTCGGCGGCGCGGACGCAATCCTGGCCGCATGCCAGCGCAGCCACGAGGCCGCCACGCTCGGACAGAACGACATGTTCGGCGGCGCGGCCGACGCGCCGACCATCATGCTGCCGCAGGTCGAGCCATGGCTGCCGGCGGAACGGCTGCGGCGCGAATACGACGCCATCGGATTTTTCCTCTCGGGCCATCCGCTCGACGACTATGCCACCGTGCTGAAGCGCTTGAGGGTGCAGTCCTGGGCCGAGTTCTCCCGCGCGGTAAAGACCGGCGCGACCGCGGGCAAGGTTGCGGCCACGGTCGTGTCGCGCATGGAGCGGCGCACCAAGACTGGCAACAAGATGGGCATCATGGGTCTGTCGGACCCGACCGGCCATTTCGAAGCCGTGCTGTTTTCCGAAGGGCTAGCGCAATATCGCGATGTGCTGGAGCCGGGGGCTGCGGTATTGCTGCAGCTCGGGGCCGAATTGCAGGGCGAGGACGTCCGCGCGCGGGTGCTGCACGCCGAGCCACTGGACGATGCCGCGGCCAAAACCCAGAAAGGCCTGCGGATCTTCGTGCGAGACACCAAACCGCTGGAATCGATTGCCAGGCGGCTCAACATGCCGGAGGCTGCTCCGCCGCCGGGCGGATCGGCGCGCGGGCCTCAGGCGAAACCGGTGCTTCCGACCGGCGGCGCGGATGGCGATGTGTCGCTGGTGATGATGCTCGACCTTGAAACCGAGGTGGAAATGAAGCTCCCGGGCCGCTTCAAGGTTTCCCCGCAGATCGCGGGCGCGATCAAGGCAGTCACGGGCGTGGTCGACGTGCAGACGCTGTAACCCGCAAGAGGAGGGTGATTTCAATGTGCGAAATGTGCCGCGAAACCTCGCTTGATCCGCACGCGCCGTCACGGCGCACCGCTATTCTGCTCGCAGCGTCGACCATCGGGCTGCTGTTGGGGCGCGCGGCCGGCGCCAAGGAAGCCAAGGAAGCCAAGGAAGCGAAGACGCCCCCGAAGCCACAGAACGTATTGTCGCCGGATGCGTCGCTCGAGCGTTTGCGGGAGGGCAATAAACGTTACGTCAAGGGCGTATCGCGGCGTCACGACTTCAAGCACGAACGGGAAGCGTTGGCCGGAGGCCAAAACCCGTATGCAGGCATTTTAAGCTGCGCCGATTCACGTATCGCGCCCGAATATGCCTTCGATAGCGGCCGGGGCGATCTTTTTGTCTGCCGCGTGGCCGGAAATTTCGCCAATAACGATACCATCGCCAGCATGGAATATGCCGTCGCGGTGCTCGGCGTGCCCCTGATCCTCGTGCTCGGCCACGATAGCTGCGGCGCGGTCGATGCGACGATAAAATCGCTCAAGGACAACACCACGCTGCCGGGACACATGCCCTCGCTGGTCGAAGGCATCGCACCGGCGGTGAAGGCGGTCTCGCAACAGGGCGGCGACACGCTTGGCAAGGCGATCCGGCAGAATGTGATCGACAACGTCGCCAAGCTGAGCTCGGCAACGCCGATCCTGAGCGCCGCGGTTGAACAGAAAAAGCTCAAGGTGGTGGGTGGCATCTACCGGCTCGGCGATGGCCGGGTCGAGATGGTGAGCTAAAGCGGCTGCCGCGCCGTAGCTCTATGATTTCGCGGTATCCTTGCGGGTATAGGCGCGGACGATTCCGGCTTTGACGCTTGCCACATGCGCGCGCATCAGGGCTTCGGCTTCGGCCGCCTCGCGGCAGAGGATTAATTCATAGATTCGATGATGCTGCGCGTGCCGGGCTCGCGCGTCTTCGAGATCGAATACGGTGACGTTGCCGGCGATCGCTTGCGGTACCCGGTGACACAGCCGCACCACGTCGTGGATCAGCGCGGATGCGGCCGCTTCGTGGATCGTGGTGTGAAACACCTCGTTCATCTCGGCATAGGCCGCGCGCTGCGCATCGAGACCGGCCTCGCTCGATAACGCCGCGTTTCCGCTTTCGAGAGCCCGCTCCAGTTTGTTCCGCACGATCTGGCTCAAACCGCGTTCAGCCGCGAGCCTCGCAGCCATTCCCTCCGCAAGCGCACGCATATCGTAAGCGTCCACGATATCGGAGAGCGCAAACGGCCTGACCCGAAAACCCCGGTTGACGGCGTAGTCCAGCAGGCCCTCACCGGCGAGCATGTGCAGCGCGGCGCGGATCGGCGTCCGCGACGTGGCGTAGCGGCGACTGAGATGCAGTTCATTGAGACGCTCGCCGGGCTCGAAGTCGCGCTCGATCAGAGCGCGCCGAAGGCGCTCGACAATCGAGGCCGGGCGGGGCGTTTCGGGAACCCGACTGGGCTGATCTTCCATAAGAGCTTCCTCCACGCCTTCGAGCATCCTGGCCATCTCAGCTCGTCTTCAGAAGTGTGTACAATTTGCTTGACCATAAGATAATTGTGTACAAAATGACCGGCAAGAGCCTCCAAAGACGGACATGATGCCAATCACCGCCTCGACCGAATTACTGTTTGAAGTGCCGGCCACCAGCCTTCCGGTGGCAGGTTCTGCCGCCCGATTTCCAGTGCGGCGGATCTATTGTGTGGGTCGCAACTATGTCGATCATATACGTGAGATGAAGGAAGGGGATGAGCGCGACCCTCCGTTTTTCTTTCAAAAGCCGACCGATGCGATCGTGCAGGGCGGCACGGCGTTGCCTTATCCGCTCGACACACAGGATTTCCAGTTTGAAATCGAACTGGTGGCAGCGGTAGGCCGCGGCGGCCGCGCCATCGCGCCCGGCAAGGCGCTCGACCACGTCTTTGGCTACGCGATCGGCATCGATCTGACGCGCCGTGATCGCCAGCGCGAGGCGCGCGACATGAGCCGTCCCTGGGAGATGGGAAAGTCGTTCGACCAGTCCGCTCCGTGCGGACCAATCCACCCAAGAGCCGACATCGGCGATCTCCTCGCGGGCGAGATCGCACTGCGTGTCAACGGCAAGGAAAAGCAGCGAGGCGACCTGCGACAGATGATCTGGAACGTTCCGGAAATCATCGCCAACCTCTCGATGCAATATGTGCTGGCGCCCGGTGACCTCATTTTTACGGGGACCCCAGCCGGAGTCGGGCCGCTGCAACCCGGCGACCGCGTCGAAGGCATGGTCGGCGACCTGCCGCCGCTGACAATCACGATAGGACCTCGGGAGATCTGACATGCAGCCGACCGAACGCATCGCCTTTTCGCCGATATCGGAGCGGCCTGCGCTGAAACTGCCGGCGGGCAATCGTCTGGCAGTGTGGGTCATCGTCAACGTCGAAGAGTGGAATCCGCGTGAACCCATGCCAAGGACGGTGCTGACCCCGCCGGCGGGCGGGTCGCCCAGTCCCGACATCCCCAACTGGGCCTGGCACGAATACGGCAACCGCGTCGGCTTCTGGCGCATGCTCGAGCTGTTCGACCGCTTGCGGATCAAGCCGGCGCTGGCGATCAACGGCAGCGCGATCACGGCCTATGAACCGATTTCGCGCGCCGCGCACCAGCGCGGATGGGAATTCATCGGCCACGGCTTCAGCCAGAAGAACATGCAAAAGGTCGAGAATGAGCGCGAGGATATCCGCAGGACGGCCGAGGCGATCGAACGCTTCACCGGCAAGCGGCCGCGCGGCTGGCTAGGGCCGGGCCTCACCGAGACCTGGGAGACGCCCGACCTCCTGGTGGAGGAGGGCTATCACTATGTCTGCGACTGGGTGCTCGATGACCAGCCCACAATCCTGAAAACACGCACAACCCCGATCGTCAACATTCCCTATACGCAGGAATGCAACGATGTGGCCATGATGCTGATCCAGCATCACAAGGCCAGCGAGTATCGCGACCGGGCCATTGATCAGTTTGACCAACTCTACGCCGATGCCGCGCCATCGGCACGGGTGATGGCGCTGGTCGTGCATCCCTACATCATGGGCGTGCCGCACCGGCTGCGTTACCTTCGCGAAGCGCTCGAGCATATCTGCTCGAAGCCGGAAGTCGCCTTGATGACGGGCGAAGATATCCACGATTGGTTTCAATCGTCTTGCCAGCGCTGAGGCTCCGCCGAGCCGCTATCGCTGCACCTCCGCCGCCGTTCAAAACATCCGAGGAAAGATGGACCAGCCTGTAGCGCAGAAGACCGATGCGGCGAGTTCTCATGCTACCGCGATGGTGATGTTCGCGGTGTTGCTGGCCTCCTACGCGATCAACGCGATGGATCGGCAGATCTTTCCGCTGTTGTTGACCGACGTGCGGCGCGAGTACGGCTTCTCGCTCGCCGACGCCGGACTGCTCTCTACCATTTTTACGCTGGGCATGGCCCTGGCGGGGTTGCCGGCGGGATATTTGCTCGGCCGCTTCTCGCGCAAGTCCGTGCTTCTAATCGGCATCTTCATTTTCTCGGCAGGCACAGCGCTGACGGCCTATTCGGCTGGCTTCCTCGACATGCTGCTCTACCGCGCGGTCACCGGCGTCGGCGAAGCCATGCAGCTGACGGCCTTGCTTGCGATCGCAGCTGGTTCCTTCACCCGCTATCGCGCCGCTGCGGTGGGGTCGGTCAACTTCTCCTTTGGCGTCGGTGCCATCATCGGACCGGCGCTCGGCGGTCATCTTTTGATGGAGTATCAAAGCTGGCGCGTGCCGATGTATGTCTTCGCAGCTTTCGGCTTCATCGCGATCATCATCATTCTCGTCGGTGTGAGGACGTGGTTCAGCGAAGCCACCGGCGTCAATGCAAGGCGCGGCGTCGTTGGCGGCGCCGCTACCCTGCGTAACCGCAATACGCTGCTGCTCACCGTCATCAGCGTGCTGGGTGGTCTGATCATCTATGGCTATCTCGGCCTCTATCCGACCTATCTGCGAGAAGGTCTCAAATACACGCCGCAGGCGACGGGCTCGGTCATGAGCATCTATGGGCTCGGGGTGCTGGCCTCTATTGGCGGCGGCTGGCTCGGCGACCGGTTTTCGCCCAAGGCGGTTCTATGCACCAGCTTTCTGATCGCCGCCGTGCTTGGCTATCTGCTGTTTCATGGCGTGGCCGGTTTCGTGCCGCAGGCTGCGCTCTCGTTTGTCTGGGGGCTGGTCGTCAGCGGCACCATCTACGTCAACATCGCCGGCTATCACATCAAGGCCGTGCAGCCGCATCTGTCGAGCCGGGCCTCCGGCATTTTCGTCACCAGTTTGTATGCTTCGGCCGCCTGCGCTGGCTATATCCTGGGACTACTCACCAGTTCCTATGGCTGGGCGGCGGCCGCCGACATCCAGATGATCGGCGTGGCTATCGCCGGCGCCCTGGTCGCGGCAGGATTGAAGGGCGATCGAATGGCCCATGGCGATGGATTGCGATAGGCGGCCTATCCGTCTGCATGCCGGCGCTTCGCGCGTCGATTCGGCCTCGGCGAGACATCCTCCGATCTGATCACGACAGCCAAAACGCGATGGTAGGGCTGGAAACCCTGTAAAATACCGGCATCCTCAGGCAAAACGCCCCAAAAGGGCACGCTTGCGTCCGACCGGCAAAGCCTGTCTGGCCCATAACACCAGCCGGAATTCCTTGCTTCTGGTGAAAATCGCGCTATATACCGCGCCATCTCACACGGAAACATGGCTCTAAAAGGCCGTCCGGTGGCAACCGGGCCATAAGGCTCGTCTGCTCACACGTTTCCGGAGGAACCAACCGGAGAATTAGATCATGTCGGTACCCGATTTCTCTATGCGTCAGTTGCTTGAAGCTGGCGTTCACTTTGGCCATCAGTCGCACCGCTGGAATCCGAAAATGGCGGATTACATTTTCGGTGCGCGCAACAACATCCACATCATCGACCTCGCCCAGACCGTGCCGTTGCTGCATCGCGCGCTGCAGGCAGTCAGCGATACCGTCGCCAAGGGTGGCCGTATCCTGTTCGTCGGCACCAAGCGGCAGGCGCAGGATGGCGTCGCCGAGGCTGCGAAGCGTTCGGCGCAGTATTTCGTCAATTCCCGCTGGCTCGGC
Source organism: Bradyrhizobium canariense (assembly GCF_900105125.1). Lineage (NCBI taxonomy): Bacteria > Pseudomonadati > Pseudomonadota > Alphaproteobacteria > Hyphomicrobiales > Nitrobacteraceae > Bradyrhizobium > Bradyrhizobium canariense. The sequence goes on from NZ_LT629750.1 coordinate 1,085,989, forward strand.
GGCACGTTGACCAACTGGAAGACGGTGTCCGGCTCGATCAAGCGCCTGCGTCAGCTTGAGGAAATGCTCGGCTCCGGCGAGGGCGCGCAGTACACCAAGAAGGAGCGCCTGACGCTGCAGCGCGAGCGCGACAAGCTCGATCGTTCGCTGGGCGGCATCAAGGACATGGGCGGCTTGCCCGACATGATCTTCGTGATCGACACCAACAAGGAAGACATCGCGATTGCGGAAGCGCAACGGCTCAACATTCCCGTTGCCGCCATTGTCGACACCAATTCCGATCCCAAGGGCATTACCTATGTGGTGCCGGGCAATGACGACGCCGGCCGCGCCATCTCGCTGTATTGCGATCTGGTCGCCCGCGCCGCCATCGACGGCATCTCGCGCGCTCAGGGTGATTCCGGCATCGACATCGGCGCATCGGCTCATCCGGCCCGCGAGCAAATTCCGGCGGCGGCTCCGCAGCCGACCGGCTTCCAGGGCCTTGCCGGTCCGCGTGGTGCCGCGGACGATCTCAAGAAGCTCACCGGCGTGTCCGGCGCGATCGAGAAGAAGTTCAACGACCTCGGTATCTTCCACTACTGGCAGCTGGCCGAGCTCGACCACGCCACCGCGCACAAGATCGGCGAAGAGGTCGGACTTCCGAGCCGGGCCGACGCCTGGGTTGCCCAGGCCAAGGCAATGACCGCCGAAGCCGAATAAGGTAATCGCGTTGGCCGGATCATTCCGGCCATCGCTTCCGTCTCCAATACGACATTCCCTGTGGCTGACGACGGCGAGGCGAAAGACCGCGTCGCGGTCGTCTTGGCAGGCAAAAAGGATGTTCAACGATGGCTACGATCACAGCAGCGATGGTCAAGGACCTCCGCGAGTCGACCGGCGCGGGCATGATGGATTGCAAGGCAGCGCTCACCGAGAGTGGCGGCGACATGCAGGCGGCGCAGGATTGGCTGCGCAAGAAGGGCCTGTCGAAGGCCGCGAAAAAGGCCGGCCGCGTTGCGGCTGAGGGCCTGATCGGCGCGGTCACGTCGGCCAACAAGGGCGTGGTGGTCGAGGTCAATTCCGAGACCGATTTCGTTGCGCGCAATGAGCAGTTCCAGGGACTGGTCAAGATGGTCGCGCAGGTCGCGCTTCACAGCGGCGCCGATATCGAGAAGATCAAGGCCGCGAAGGTCGGCGACGTGACGGTCGAGACTGCCATTTCGGATGCGATCGCGACCATCGGCGAGAACATGACGCTGCGCCGGGCGGCTTCGCTCGAAGTCAGCAAGGGTGTGGTATCGAGCTACGTGCATGGTGCTGTCATCGAAGGCGCCGGCAAGATGGGCGTGATCGTGGCGCTCGAATCGGCCGGGAAGGCCGACGAGCTGGCGACCCTCGGCAAGCAGCTCGCGATGCATGTCGCGGCGGCCAATCCGCAGGCACTGGATCCGGCCGGGCTCGATCCCGCCGTCGTGAAGCGCGAAAAGGACGTGCTAGCCGACAAATACCGTCAGCAGGGCAAGCCTGAGAATGTGATCGAAAAGATCGTCGAGTCCGGTTTGAAGACCTATTACAAGGAAGTCTGTCTGCTGGAGCAGGCCTCGATTCATGCCGAGCATAACGGCAAATCGGTTGCCCAGGCGCTAAAGGAAGCTGAGGGCAAGATCGGCGCGCCGGTGAAGATTACCGGATTTGTGCGCTATGCTCTGGGCGAGGGAATCGAAAAGCAGGAATCCGACTTCGCAGCCGAGGTCGCGGCGGCTAGCGGCAAGAAGTAACTGCCGGGAGTAATCTTCCGGCGCGATGGCGCCGGAGCGGCGCACGGGCAAGGAAGGCGATCGCATCATGGCTGAGCCGGTCTATCGTCGTGTGGTGATCAAGCTCTCGGGTGAGTATCTCGCCGGCGCGCACCCGTTCGGCATCGACCAGCCCACCATCGACCGGATCGCCGGCGACCTGATCGCGGCGCGCCAGCTCGGCGGCGAGATTGCGGTCGTGGTCGGCGGTGGAAACATCGTCCGCGGTGTGGAGGTCTCGTCGCGGGGCGTGTCGCGCCCGACCGGCGATACCATGGGTATGCTCGCGACCGTGATGAACTGCCTGGCCTTGGAGGCCGCGATCGAGCGGAAGGGTTCGCCCGCGCGAACGCTGTCGGCCTTCGTCATGCCGCAGATTTGCGAATTGTTCACCCGGGCCGCGACCCACAAATACCTCGCCGAGGGCCGAATCGTGCTGCTTGGCGGTGGAACCGGCAATCCATTTTTCACCACCGATACGACGGCGGTGCTGCGGGCCGCTGAAATCGGCGCCCATGCCGTGCTGAAAGCTACCAATGTCGATGGTGTCTACAGTGCCGATCCCAAAAAGGATCCGTCCGCCAAGCGGTTTGAGCGTTTGACGCATTCACAAGCGATCGAAGGCGGTTACAAGGTTATGGATGCGACAGCTTTCGCGCTTGCCCGCGAGACGTCGCTGCCTATCATCGTATTTTCGATCGCCGAACCCGGTTCGATCGGCGCTATTCTGCGCGGAACAGGTCACGGTACCATCGTTGCCGGCTGACGGCTTGGTAAGTGTCGGCCGCCAGCTGGGTTAATGGCGGCGGCCAGTCTAGAAGAAGGGGAGAGCGTTATGCCCACACCTGGTTTCGACCTCAACGAATTGAAACGCCGTATGCAGGGCGCTACCCAATCGCTCAAGCACGAACTGGGCGGCTTGCGGACCGGTCGCGCCGCGGCTTCGATGCTGGAACCGGTGCAGGTCGAGGCCTATGGCAGCCACATGCCGCTCAATCAGCTTGCGACCGTCAGCGTGCCGGAGCCGCGTCTGCTCTCGGTGCAGGTATGGGACAAGTCGATGGTCAAGGCGGTGGAGAAGGCGATCGTCGATTCCAATCTTGGCTTGAGCCCTGCCACCGAAGGCCAAGTACTTCGGCTTCGCATTCCCGAGCTCAACGAAGAACGCCGCAAGGAACTGGTGAAAGTGGCGCATAAATACGCGGAGGCCGCAAAGGTCGCGGTGCGGCATGTCCGCCGCGACGGTCTCGACACTGTCAAGAAGCTTGAGAAAAACCATGAAATTTCCGAGGACGATCAGGAGCGTCTGGCCGCTGATGTGCAGAAGGCAACCGACGGCATGATTTCCGAGATCGATCAGTTGCTGGCGGCCAAGGAAAAGGAAATCCTCACCGTTTAGCGCCATCTTGTTTTGACGCGTTTTCGTCACGCGAACCGGTGTCCGCTTCGCTCGAAAACGCTGCAGGGATTGACCGATGTCGAATGCCGCCGCCCACGCAACCGAAGGATCGGATCGAACCGATGGTCCTCTGCATGTGGCGATTATCATGGACGGCAACGGCCGCTGGGCCGCCGCCCGCGGTTTGCCGCGCGCCGAGGGGCATCGCCGCGGGGTCGAGGCGCTGCGCTGCGTCGTTCGTGCAGCCTCCGAACTCGGCATTCTCCATCTGACGATTTTCTCGTTCAGCTCGGAAAACTGGTCGCGTCCGGCGACCGAAATCGGCGATTTGTTCGGCCTGCTCAAGCGGTTCATCCGCAATGATCTGGCGACGCTGCATCGCGACGGCGTGCGGGTGCGCGTCATCGGCGAGCGCAATGGGTTGGAACCCGATATCTGCGCGCTGCTGAACGAAGCCGAAGAGCTGACCAAGGCCAATACCAAGCTCAATCTTGTCGTCGCATTCAACTACGGTTCGCGTCAGGAGATCGCCAACGCCGCGCAACGGCTTGCGCGCGAGGTCGCGGAAGGAAAGCGTGAAGCGTCTTCGATCGACGCCGATGCGCTTGGCCAGCACCTCGACGCACCCGATATTCCAGACCCCGACCTGATCATTCGTACCAGCGGCGAGCAGCGGCTTTCGAACTTCCTGATGTGGCAGGCGGCTTACAGCGAACTGGTGTTTGTGCCGATCCACTGGCCGGATTTCGACAAGGCTGCGCTTGAAGGGGCGATCGCCGAATACGCCAGGCGGGAGCGCCGTTTCGGTGGTCTGGCTGCGAAAACCGGATCGTGACCGAGGGCGAAGCCGCGCCGGCGGCAGTGGCGGTACAGGGCGCACGTAACCTTCTGCTGCGCATCATCGCCGCGCTGGTGCTTGCACCTGCCGCGATGGCACTGGCTTACCTTGGCGGATGGTTCTGGACCGCGCTGGTGACGCTGGCTGCGGTCGGTCTCTATGTGGAATGGCTGGCGATCATCGGTGAGGCACACCGCAAGCCGGTGGTTGCGTCAGGCGTCATTGCACTTGCGCTCGGCGCTTGGTCGCTCGCGCTTGGACGCATCGAGGCCTTGCTGATTGCGTTGGTGCTTGGCCTGCTGGCTGTTGGGTTGCTCTCGCCGGAGCGTCGGATCTGGGCTGCGGCCGGATTTGGCTATGCGGCTGCTGCCGAATTGGCATCGATTCTGGTGCGTCTCGACCCGACCAGGGGATTTTCGGCGCTGATCCTGATCCTTCTGGTGGTGTGGGCGACCGATATCGGCGGCTACTTTGCCGGACGCCGTATTGGCGGACCGAAACTCTGGCCGCGGGTCAGCCCCAACAAGACATGGGCTGGCGCCGTCGGCGGCTTTGCCGCCAGCATCGTGGTTGCCGCGGGATTTGCGGCTTGCGGCCTCGGCCGTACCGGCCCGTTGCTGTTGCTGGGGGCGGTTCTCTCGATTGCGTCCCAACTCGGCGATCTCTTTGAATCGGCAGTAAAACGGCGTTTCGGCGTCAAGGACTCCAGCCACATCATCCCCGGCCATGGGGGGGTGCTGGATCGGCTTGACGGATTCGTTGCCGCGGTGGTCCTGGCGGCGATTTTCGGGCTTTTGCGCGGTGGCGTGGATGGCGTCGGCCGCGGTCTTATGGTTTGGTGAAAATATGAGCGCAGTTCCGTTGCGTAACAGCAAGGCCGCGGCATCCGCCGTACGTGCCGTAACCGTCCTCGGTGCCACCGGCTCGATCGGCGACAGCACGATGGACCTCTTGAGGGCGTCGCCTGATCGCTATCAAGTCGAGGCCCTGACGGCCAACACCAACGTCGTGGGGCTGGCGAAGCTCGCGAAAGAGTTCGACGCACGCTTTGTCGCCGTCGCCGACCCGAATCTATTGGAAGATTTGGAAGACGCGCTGGCCGGGACGGGCACCGAATGCGGGGCAGGCGAGAGCGCGATCATCGACGCCGCATCGCGTCCGGCGGATTGGGTCATGGCCGCCGTCAGCGGCGCGGCTGGACTGAAGCCCGCGCTCGCAGCCGTCGACCGGGGCGCAACCGTTGCGCTCGCCAACAAGGAATGCCTCGTCTGCGCAGGCGATTTTTTCATGGAGCGCGCGGCCAAGGCCGGGGCCTGTATCTTGCCGGCCGATTCCGAACACAACGCGCTGTTTCAGGCGCTCGGATCCGGCAATCGGGAGGAATTGGTTCGCGTCATTATCACGGCATCCGGCGGCCCGTTCCGGACCTGGGCCAGCGCCGATATCGAGCAGGCGACGCTGGCGCAGGCGCTGAAGCATCCGAACTGGAGCATGGGACAGAAGATCACCATCGATTCGGCCTCGATGATGAACAAGGGGCTCGAGGTTATCGAAGCCTCCTACCTGTTTGCGTTGGCCCCGGACGAGATCGACGTGCTGGTGCATCCGCAGTCGATCATCCACGGCATGGTCGAATTCTCCGATCGTTCGGTTGTCGCGCAGTTGGGAGCGCCCGATATGCGCACGCCGATCGCGCACTGTCTCGGATGGCCCGACCGAATTGTCGGCCCGGCCGCGAAGCTTGATCTCGCCAAGATCGGGCAGCTGACCTTCGAGGCGCCGGACTTCGGCCGTTTTCCCGGGCTTCGGCTGGCTTATGACGCGCTGCGGACGGGCAACGGCGCGACCACGGTCTACAACGCCGCCAACGAGGTGGCGGTGGCAGCCTTCATCGCTGGCAAGATCAGATTCGGCGCGATCGCGCGGCTGGTCGAGGCGACGATGGATGCCTGGATACGCTCCGGCAACCTGGCGCCGCTGACATCGGCAGACGACGCCATCGACGTTGACCATAGCGCGCGAAATAGGGCTGCCACCCTATTGCCTCAAATTGCCGCAAAGGCATCCTAGACGGTCGGGGCAGAGCTTCGGGCTCTGGGTGAGGGGAAACGGATGTCTGAGTTTTTTCTGCATAGTTTCAATACGTTGGGCCATGGGTTCATCGGGTACATCATCCCCTTTTTGTTCGTCCTGACCATCGTCGTCTTCTTTCATGAACTTGGCCACTTCCTGGTCGCGCGTTGGGCCGGCGTGAAGGTGCTGACTTTCTCGCTCGGCTTTGGCCCGGAACTCGTCGGCTTCAACGATCGTCACGGCACACGCTGGAAAATCTCCGCTGTTCCGCTTGGCGGCTACGTCAAGTTCTTCGGCGACGACAGCGAGGCGTCGACGCCCTCGTCCGAAACGCTGTCCGCCATGACTGAAGAAGAGCGCGCTGGCAGCTTCCATCATAAAAAGGTCGGGCCGCGCGCCGCCATCGTGGCGGCCGGTCCGATCGCCAATTTCATTTTGGCGATCGTGATCTTCACCGGTCTGTTCACGTTCTTTGGCAAGCCGAGCACGTCGGCGCGTGTCGACAAGGTGGAAGTAGGCAGCGCCGCGGCGGCCGCCGGCTTCCAGGTCGGCGACGTGGTGACCGCGATCAACGGTGAAGCCATCGAAAGCTTCTCCGACATGCAGCGGATTGTAGGCATCAACGCCGGCGACCAACTCTCGTTCACGATCAAGCGCGGCGATTCCACCGTGCAATTGCAGGGGACGCCGGAACTCAAGGAAGTGAAGGACCCGTTCGGAAACGCCCATCGGATTGGCGTGCTCGGAATCACCCGCGCAACCTCGCCTGGTGACGTGACGACCGAGCGGGTAAATCCGGCCACCGCCTTGTGGCTTGGCGTCAAGGAAACCTGGTTCGTGATCGACCGGACGCTCGCCTATATCGGCGGGGTCTTTACCGGTCGCGAGGCCGCCGACCAGGTCGGCGGTCCGCTGCGGATCGCGCAAATTTCAGGGCAGGTCGCTTCCATCGGCCTTGCGGCATTGATCCATCTCGCCGCGGTGCTCTCGATCTCGATTGGACTGCTCAACCTGTTCCCAGTGCCCCTGCTCGATGGCGGTCATCTTTTGTTCTACGCCGTTGAGGCTGTCCGCGGCCGTCCATTGTCGGATCGGGCGCAAGAAATGGGGTTCCGAATCGGGCTAGGTTTGGTGCTCATGTTGATGGTGTTCGCCACCTATAACGACATTCTGCACCTGGCCGCGTCATGATGCCTTATTTGATGGGCGTGGCCGATAGGCAACGTCTTGGAACGAAAATGAAAATGCAGCGCGATAGGACGTTTGCCGACCCAGCGAAATTGTCTACAAGCGTGGCAACAAATGGGATTCTGTCGGTTCGTAGGGGTGCGAGCCGACACTGGAATGACAAGGGCGCGCTGCGCATGAATTTTGGAATGCGAGTACGGGGGGGACTGCTGGCCGCCCTGATTCTGTTTGCCACGCCGGTCGCTGCCACGCTGGCGGTCGCGCTTGCGTCGTCTCCTGCTGCCGCCCAGACGGTTTCTACGATCCAGGTCGAGGGCAACCGGCGCGTCGAAATCGAGACTATCCGTTCGTATTTCAAGTCGGGCCCCGGCGGACATCTCGACCAGGCACAGATCGATGACGGTCTGAAGGCCCTGATCGAAACCGGCCTGTTCCAGGATGTAAAGATCAACCAGGCAGGCGGTCATCTGGTGGTGACCGTGGTCGAAAGCCCGGTGATCAATCGCGTCGCCTTCGAAGGCAACAAGAAGATCAAGGACGAGCAACTTTCGGCCGAAATCCAATCCAAGCCGCGCGGAACGCTGTCGCGTCCGATGGTTCAGTCCGACGCCCAGCGTATCGCCGAAGTCTACCGTCACTCCGGCCGCTATGACGTCCACGTCGATCCCGAAATCATCGAGCAGCCGAACAATCGTGTCGATCTCGTCTTTACGATCACCGAGGGCCCGAAAACCGGCGTCAAGTCGATCGAGTTCATCGGTAACACCACCTATTCGTCGTATCGCCTCAAGGACATCATCAAGACTCGCGAATCGAATCTGCTAAGCTTCCTCGGGAGCGGTGACGTGTACGATCCGGACCGGGTCGAGGCCGATCGCGACCTGATTCGCCGCTATTATCTGAAGCACGGTTTCGCCGACGTTCAGGTGGTTGCCGCCCTGACCGAATATGACCCGGATAAAAAAGGCTTCCTGGTCACCTTCAAGATCGAAGAGGGGCAGCAATACCGGGTTGCGTCGGTCAATTTCCAGTCGAGCATTGCCACGCTTGACGGAAATTCGCTGGCCAGCTTCTCGCACGTCTATGTCGGGTCCCTGTACAACGCTGAAGCGCTGGAGAAATCCGTCGAGGAAATGCAGATCGAGGCCTCGCGACGAGGTTATGCCTTTGCGGTCGTGCATCCGCGTGGCGATCGCAATTTCGACGCGCATACCGTTTCCATCACGTTTGCCATCGACGAAGGCCCCAGGGTTTACATCGAGCGCATCAACGTGCGCGGCAACACCCGTACCCGCGACTATGTCATCCGTCGTGAGTTCGATATCTCCGAAGGCGACGCGTATAACCGCGCGCTGGTCGATCGCGCCGAGCGGCGCTTGAAGAACCTCGACTTCTTCAAGACGGTAAAGATCACGACGGAGCCGGGCTCCTCGAGCGATCGCGTGGTTCTCAACGTCGATCTCGAGGAAAAATCCACCGGCGACTTCTCGGTGTCGGGCGGTTACTCGACCACCGACGGCGCGCTTGCCGAGGTGAGCATTTCCGAGCGTAACTTCCTAGGCCGAGGCCTGTTCGCGAAAGCATCGGTGACCTATGGGCAGTATGCGCGCGGCGTCTCGCTATCGTTCGTTGAGCCCTATTTTCTGGACTACCGCGTCGCGGCGGGACTTGACGTGTTCTACCGCGAGCAACTCGCCAACAACTATATCTCGTACGGCACCAGGACCATCGGCTTCTCGCCCAGGCTGGGATTTGCGTTGCGCGAAGATTTGTCGTTGCAGCTGCGATATTCGCTCTATCAGCAAGAAATTTCGCTGCCCTACCAGCTCGACAATTGTAACAACCTGGCCGGGCCGGCCTTCTTCCCGACGCCGGCTTATATCAGCCAGGTCCTGAATGGCGTCGATCCCACCGGAAATTCCCAGGCTGGTCTGTTGCCGGGCTGTTTGTCTGACGGCGAATCGTCGCTGCCGGTTCGGCAGGAACTGGCGAATGGCGCGGAATGGGTTTCGTCGGTCGGTTATTCGCTGGACTACAACACGCTCGACAACAACAAGAACCCGACAGACGGCCTGCTCATTGATTTCAAACAGGACTTCGCCGGTGTTGGTGGTGACGTCAGCTATCTGAAGTCCGCGATCGACGCAAAATACTATGCACCGCTGGTTGCCGATATCGTCGGGCTGATCCACCTTCAGGGCGGTATTCTTAATCAAGTCGGCAGCACCCAGCTCCGCATGCTCGATCAATTCCAGATGGGGCCCAATCTGGTCCGCGGCTTTGCGCCTAACGGCATCGGTCCGCGCGATCTGACCTTCTTCCCGTATACCGGCGGCGGCGACGCGCTGGGCGGCACCAAGTATTGGGGCGCATCGCTCGAAATGCAGTATCCGTTCTGGTTCCTGCCGAAGGAAGTCGGCCTCAAGGGCGCGGTTTATGCTGATGCCGGATCGCTGTGGGATTATCAGGGACCGACGACTTGGGCTGCCACCGGTGAAGTCAACGGTTTGGTCAACGGCAAACCCTGTAATTGCGGAATGGTGTTCGACGATACCAACGTCATCAGAACCTCGGTCGGCGTCGGCTTGATCTGGGCGTCTCCGTTCGGACCGCTGCGCTTCGATTACGCGGTGCCGATCACCAAGGGCAAGTACGACGTCGTGCAGGAATTCAAGTTTGGCGGCGGAACCTCGTTCTGAGGTTAGCTTCCGGCTGGATCGCGACGGGCGGAGTGCCGCAGTCGGTGTTTTTCAAACCGCCTCCATCGGCGGTGGCTGATATCGCCACGCTGATGGAGCTGCGTTCATTTGATGCACCGCGCGGCGGCCAACAGGCCGGGGAGCCGGTTTCGCTTGACGAAGCCGGCGCCAAAATCGACAACCAGATCCAAATCGGCCACACTGCAATCATCGGCGGTCATTGTCTGCTTGTGGCCCAGACAGGACTCGCGGGCGGTGGTGAGATCATTGCGATCGCGCGCCTGGTGCGCGATGGCACGGCCGATCCGGAGGGCGAGGGACGGGAGTGATGGAGGAAGCGCCGATCTTATTTGAGGCCGTGGATATCAATACGATCCTCAAGACACTGCCGCATCGTCATCCGATGTTGCTGATCGATCGGGTCGTCAATATCCGCAGCGATTACAGCGGTGTCGGCATCAAGAACGTGACCTTCAACGAGCCCGTATTCCCGGGCCATTTTCCCGACCGTCCGGTCTATCCGGGGGTGATGATGATCGAGGCCATGGCGCAGACTGCCGGCGTCATCGGCATCCTCTCGGTTCAAGGCACCGAGAAACCGCGCGCGGTTTATTTTCTCACCATCGATAAATGCAAATTCCGCAAGCCGGTGATGCCCGGCGATACGATCGAGTACCACATGCGCAAGATCGGCAAGCGCAAGGACATGTGGTGGTTTCACGGCGATGCCAAAGTGAATGGTGCCATTGTCGCCGAAGCCGACGTTGGCGCAATGCTGACCGACTGATCACGGACGGAGAAGCAAGCTGATCGCTTGCCTCGGTCGTGAGCCGTATACGATTTCCAGCCGAACGGGACAAATGTACGCGACCCGATGACTGCAGCCGGACCTCGGTGTTTTCGCATCCAAACGATTGAAATACTGGGTAATCAGACGTCACTAGACAGTACCGTCGTGCCGCGCTAACCAGCAGAAAATCCCGACACATTCGTAACCAACGATACTGGCTGGCACCGGACCATTCGATGAGCATGATCGACCCCACCGCGCGGATCGAAGATGGGGCTGTAATCGGTGAGGGGACCTCGATCGGGCCCTATTGCATCATCGGGCCCGACGTCGTGATCGGCGCGAACTGCAAGCTGATCGCACACGTACACATCACCGCGCAAACCACTATCGGCGACGGTTGCACGATCTACCCGTTCGCCTCGCTGGGCACGCCGCCGCAATCGCTGAGCTATCGCGGCGAACTCACCAGGCTTCAGATCGGTCAGGGCTGCACCATCAGGGAGCAGGTGACCATGAACGCCGGAACCGTCGCCGGCGGCGGCATTACCCGGGTCGGGGATCGCGGTTACTTCATGAATTGCAGCCATGTCGGTCACGACTGCCAGGTCGGCAATGATGTGATCTTCGCAACATCCGCCACCTTGGGCGGTCATTGTGAAATCGGCGACTTCGTTTTCATCGGCGGGTTGTCGGCGGTGCATCAGTTCACGCGGATCGGATCACAAGTGATGGTGGGCGGCGTCTGCGGCGTACGCGGAGACGTGATTCCGTTCGGTCTCGTCAACGGCCAGTATGCGAGCCTCGAAGGCCTCAACATCGTCGGCATGAAGCGGCGGAAGTTCACGCGTGAACGGCTCGCGACGGTGCGGTCGTTCTATCAAAAGCTGTTTCATGGACCCGGCATTTTTTCCGAACGGCTCGCCGCGGTGCAGCCTCTGGCGCCTGAAGATCCTGCGATTGCGGAGATTCTGACCTTCATCGCCGAGGCCAAACATCGCGCACTCTGTCTGCCGGACGGCGACGGCAACGGAAATTGACGATGGGGCGGCCAGAGCCATGACCGACAAGGCTTTGGAAATTTCATCGCCGGTCGGCCTGGTTGCGGGAGGTGGCGCGATGCCATTCGCAGTCGCTGATTCCCTCGTCGCACGCGGCGTCCATCCCGTTCTGTTTCCGCTGCGCGGCGCCTGCGATCCCGCGCGGGTGGAACGCTTTCGTCATCACTGGATTTCGGTCGGCCAGTACGGCCGGGCTATTAGCCTGTTTCGCGCGGAAAACTGCCGCGATCTCGTCTTCATCGGCACGCTGGTGCGGCCGGCGCTATCCGAAATTCGCCTCGACTGGGGTACGCTTCGCATCATCCCGCGCGTGCTGAAGGCTTTCCGCGGCGGAGACGATCATCTCTTGTCCGGCATCGGCGGCATTCTTGAACGGGACGGCTTTCGTATGGTGGGGATCAAGGATGTCGCCCCCGATCTCCTGATGCCCGAGGGGTGCCTGACCCGCGCGATGCCTGATGAAAACGCGAGCGCTGATATCGCGAGGGGACGCGAGGTGCTGCGGGCGCTCAGTCCCTACGACATCGGCCAGGCCGTTGTGGTGATTGACGGTCACGTGGTCGGGGTGGAGGACATCGAGGGCACCGACGGGCTCTTGGCCCGTGTGGCGCGACTTCGCGCGGAGGGACGTATTCGGGCCAAGGCCGGGCGCGGCGCGCTGGTGAAGGCGCCGAAGAGCGGGCAGGATTTGCGTTTTGATCTACCGACGATGGGGCCGCGTACCGTCGAGGGCGCGGCGGCAGCTCAGCTCGCCGGGATCGCGATCGCTGCCGGCAACACGATCGTGGCCGAACCTCAGGCCGTGATCGAGAGGGCGGACGCCTCCGGGATATTCGTGACCGGTTTGCCAGCGTGATGCAGACGGCAGTAACCGAGAGCGTCGCGCGAAAGATATTCCTGATCGCAACCGAGGAGTCGGGGGATCGGCTCGGCGCCGGCCTGATGAAGGTGCTGCGCCAGCGCCTCGGCGGTGCCGTCCAGTTCGAGGGCGTCGGCGGTCGCTCGATGGCGCAGGAGGGCTTGGCCTCACGGTTCCCGATTGAAGAGCTTTCGATCATGGGACTGGCGGGGGTGGTGAAGCAGCTGCCGAAGATCCTCCGGCTGATCCGCCAAACTACCGACGCGGTGATACAGGCCTCGCCCGATATCCTCATCATCATCGATAGTCCCGATTTCACCCATCGGGTGGCACGGCGCGTTCGCGCCCGCGATGCCTCGATACCGATCGCCGACTACGTCTCCCCATCGGTCTGGGCCTGGCGGCCCGGCCGGGCGCGCGCGATGCGCCGGTACGTCGATCATGTGCTCGCCTTGCTGCCGTTCGAGCCGGAGGCGTATCGCAGCCTTCACGGCCCGCCATGCAGCTATGTCGGTCATCCCCTGATCGAACAGCTCGGCACCCTTCGGCCTGATATCGACGAGCAAAAACGCCGGGACGAAGCGCCATCCGTACTTTTGGTACTGCCGGGAAGCCGCCGCAGCGAGATCAGGCACCACATGGCGATCTTCGGCGAAACACTGGGCCGGCTGAGTGCGCAAGGCGTGCCGTTTGAACTGATCCTCCCCACCATGCCGCATTTGCAGGATGCGGTCCGCGAGAGCGTCAAGAGCTGGCCGGTCCAGCCCCGCATCGTCGTTGGCGAACAGGAAAAGCGGGCCGCGTTCCGGATTGCGCATACGGCTTTGGTCAAGTCAGGCACGGTCACGCTTGAGCTCGCGCTCGCCGGCGTGCCGATGGTCGCGGCTTACAGGGGAGGTACGATCGAGGCGTGGGTGGTGCGCCGCGCGATCCGCGTCAGTTCTGTCATCCTGGCAAATCTGGTGATCGGCGAGAATGTCGTGCCAGAATTCATCCAGGAGGACTGCACGCCCGAAAAGCTGGTCCCGGCGTTACGGGAGATGCTTGTGGATTCGCCGCGACGGCGGCGGCAAGTCGAAGCCTTTGCAAGGATCGACGCGATCATGTCGACCGGCGACCAGCCGCCAAGCGGGCGCGCCGCCGACCTGATTTTGGCGACCATGCGGAAATCCCGCCGGGCAAACTAAAAGCCGGATGCGATGATCGCACCCGGCTTTTGATCCTTCGCAGCAATGGCGCTTGTTACTTGCGTTTGGCGATATCGACGTAATCGCGACGCGCGACGCCGGTATAGAGCTGGCGCGGACGGCCGATCTTCTGCTGCGGGTCCTCGATCATCTCGCTCCACTGGCTGATCCAGCCGACGGTGCGCGCCACCGCAAACAGCACGGTGAACATCGAGGTCGGGAAGCCCATCGCCTTCAGCGTGATGCCTGAATAGAAGTCGACATTCGGGTAGAGCTTGCGTTCGATGAAGTATTCGTCGTGCAGCGCAATCTTTTCCAGTTCCAGCGCGACCTTGAGCATCGGATCGTCGCCGTGGCCGGTTTCCGCCAGCACGGCGTGACACATCTTCTGCATGATCTTGGCGCGGGGATCGTAGTTCTTGTAGACCCGATGTCCGAAGCCCATCAGGCGGACTTCGCTGTTCTTGTCCTTTACCTTCTTGATGAATTCGGGGATCTTGTCGACCGTGCCGATGTCGGCCAGCATGGCCAGCGCGGCTTCGTTGGCGCCGCCATGGGCCGGTCCCCACAGGCAGGCGATGCCGGCGGCGATGCAGGCGAACGGATTGGCGCCTGACGAGCCTGCGATACGCACCGTCGAGGTCGAGGCGTTCTGCTCATGGTCGGCGTGCAGGATGAAGATCTTGTCGAGCGCGTCGGCCAGCACCGGATTGATCTTGTACTCCTCGCACGGCACCGCGAAGCACATGTTGAGGAAGTTCTCGGAGAAGGAGAGCGAGTTCTTCGGATAAATGAAGGGCTGACCGATGGTGTATTTGAAGGCCATCGCCGCCAGGGTCGGGACTTTCGCGATCATCCGCATCGAGGCGATCATGCGCTGCTGCGGATCGTTGATGTCGGTAGAGTCGTGGTAGAACGCGGCCAGCGCGCCAACCGCAGCGACCATGATCGCCATCGGATGGGCGTCGCGGCGGAAACCCTGGAAGAACCGGGCCATCTGCTCGTGAACCATGGTGTGATGGATCACGCGGCTGTCGAAATCTTTCTTCTGTGCCGGGGTCGGAAGCTCCCCGTAAAGCAGCAAATAGCAGGTCTCGAGGAAGTCGCCGTGCTCGGCGAGCTGTTCGATTGGATAGCCGCGGTATTCCAGAATACCGGCGTCGCCATCGATATAGGTGATTTTGGACTGGCAACTGCCGGTGGAGGTAAAGCCGGGGTCATAGGTGAACATCCCGGCCTGGGCGTAGAGCTTGGCGATGTCGATGACATCAGGCCCAATCGTGCCGCTTAGGATGGGAAAATCGTAGGTCTTGTTGCCAACCGTTAGTGTTGCGGTTTTGGTGCTGGATTTTGCGTCCATCGTGAATTCCCCGATGAGATCGTTGCGAAAGCCGGGCCGGTCCTGCTGTTCTACAGGAAGATGGCGAGGCAGGTCGGACTGTCTAGTAGCGCCGACGAAAATGGGTAGCGTATTGCCCTGTGCACTGCAAGATCGACCGCTGCAGGGGCTGCCGCAGCCTTAGGAGGCCGCCTGATCCCCAAGCCGGGCAAGGCATTCCTGGCATCCCAGCACGGCCAGGACGTCGAATATGCCCGGCGAGGTGGTGCGTCCAGTCAGTGCCACGCGCAGCGGCTGTGCGACGGCGCCAAGCTTGAGGTTGTTCTGTTCGGCAAAGCCGCGCACGGCGGCCTCGGTGGTTTCCGCCGTCCACGGCGTGGCGGCCGCGAGCGCCGTGCGAAGCTTGCCGATCAGCTCGCGGTTTTCCGGGGTCAACAACGCCGCCGCTTTCGGCTCGACCTGAAGCGGCCGGTCCGCAAAGATAAAATACGACCCATCGATCAGCTCGATCAGCGTCTTGGCGCGCTCCTTCAGGCTCGGCATCGCCTGCAGCAATTGCGCGCGTGTGGTGTCGTTGAGCTTCGCCTTCAGGTCGAGGCCGCCGGGGACGTAGTTCAGCACGTCCTCGAACATGGTCACGAGAGATTGATCGTCGGCGTGGCGGATGTAGTGGCCGTTGAGGTTTTCCAGTTTGGCGAAATCGAACCGTGCAGCCGAGCGGCCGATGCCCGACAGATCGAAGGCGTCGATCATCTCCTGGGTCGAGAAGATCTCCTGATCGCCGTGGCTCCAGCCAAGCCGGACCAGATAATTGCGCAGCGCCGCCGGCAGATATCCCATGGCGCGGTAGGCATCTACCCCGAGCGCGCCGTGGCGCTTTGAGAGCTTTGACCCGTCGGGTCCGTGGATCAAAGGAATGTGGGACATGTTCGGCACGTCCCAGCCGAGCGCGTCATAGATCTGCTTCTGGCGCGCCGCGTTGATCAGGTGATCGTCGCCGCGAATGATGTGCGTGACGCCCATATCGTGGTCGTCGACCACCACGGCAAGCATATAGGTCGGAGTGCTATCGCCACGCAGCAGCACGAGATCGTCGAGGTTCTCATTCTGCCAAACTACCCGGCCCTGGACCTGATCCTCGATCACGGTCTCGCCGGTCTGGGGCGCCTTGAGGCGGATGGTAGGCAGCATTCCGGACGGGGCTTCGGACGGGTCGCGGTCGCGCCACGAGCCGTCATAGAGCCTCGTGCGGCCCTCCGCGCGCGCCTTTTCGCGCATCACGGTCAGTTCCTCCGGCGTGGCGTAGCAGCGGTAGGCCTTGCCGCTGGCAAGCAATTGCTCGGCCGCCTCGCGGTGACGCGCGGCGCGGCTGAATTGATAAATGACCTCGCCATCCCAATCGAGACCGAGCCATTTCAGCCCGTCCAGAATGGCATCGATTGCCTCCTTGGTCGAACGCTGCCGATCCGTGTCCTCGATTCGCAGCAGCATCTTGCCGCCGTGTTTGCGCGCATAAAGCCAGTTGAACAGCGCCGTGCGGGCTCCTCCGATGTGGAGAAAGCCGGTCGGCGAGGGGGCAAATCGGGTGATAACGGAATCGGTCATGGCAGGAGCGGGTCGCGGACAAAGAGGGCATGCGCAAGGCGCGGTGGTGTATAGCAGGAACGGAACATAACTAAAGCCAAAGCTGGGTGGTCCTGAACTGAGTGGTTTTGGGCAGTCTGGTCTCGGCTGGACAAAGCGGGCTTGGCTCCCCCGGGCGAATTTGGCAGAAGGTCCACTGACCTCCGAACAGGAAACAGGAATGACGGCAGAACCGGTAACGACAGAGACAGGCCGCGATTTCATTCGCGACGTCATCCAGGCCGATCTCGACTCGAAGAAACACAGCCGGATCGTGACGCGGTTTCCGCCGGAGCCGAACGGTTACCTGCATATCGGCCACGCCAAGTCGATCGCGCTCAATTTCGGCATTGCGCAGGAGTTCTCGGGGCGTTGCCACCTCCGGTTCGACGATACCAACCCGACCAAGGAAGAGCAGGAATATATCGATTCAATCCAGGCCGATGTGCGCTGGCTCGGTTACGACTGGGGATCCGATCTTTTTTACGCATCGGATTATTTCGATCGTCTTTACGAGTGGGCAGAGGGGTTGATCAAGACTGGTCACGCCTATGTCGACGACCAGTCTCCGACCGAGATCCGCACCCGCCGCGGCACCCTGACCGAGCCCGGCCAGAACAGTCCGTTCCGCGACCGTTCCGTTGAGGAAAACCTCGATCTGTTTCGTCGCATGAAGGCGGGCGAGTTCCCCAACGGCGCCCGCGTGCTGCGCGCCAAGATCGACATGGCCTCGGGCAACATCAATCTGCGCGACCCCGTGCTCTATCGCATCCTGCATGCCCACCATCCGCGTACCGGAACGAAATGGTCGATCTATCCAAGCTATGACTACGCCCACGGCCAGTCCGACGCGATCGAGGGCATTACCCATTCGATCTGCACGCTGGAATTCGAGGATCACCGGCCGCTCTATGAGTGGCTGCTCGACAAGCTGCCGGTGCCGTCGAAGCCGCACCAGTACGAATTCGCGCGGTTGAATTTGACCTATACGCTGCTGTCGAAGCGCGTGCTCACCATGCTGGTGCGCGACGGCCACGTCGCCAGTTGGGACGACCCGCGCATGCCGACCATCGCGGGCCTGAAACGGCGCGGGGTGCCGCCGGCGGCGGTCCGCGAGTTCGTCAAGCGCATCGGGGTCGCCAAGGCCAACAGCGTGGTCGACGTCGGCATGCTGGAATTCTCGATCCGCGAATGTCTCAACCGGACCGCGCTGCGGCGCATGGCGGTGCTGCGGCCGCTCAAGGTGGTGATCGAGAATTACCCGGAGGGCCAGAGCGAGCAGCTCGAAGCGATCAATCATCCGGACGATCCCGCGGCAGGTACGCGCCGCATCGCCTTCGGACGCGAGCTCTATATCGAGCGCGACGATTTCATGGAAAATCCGCCGAAGAAATTCTTCCGGCTCTCGCCGGGCACCGAAGTGCGGTTGCGCTACGCCTATTTCATCAAATGCCACGACGTCATCAAGAACGCCGCCGGCGAGGTCGTCGAACTGCGCTGCACCTATGATCCCGCGACCAAGGGCGGCAACGCGCCCGACGGCCGCAAGGTCAAGGCGACCATGCATTGGCTGTCGGCGGCGCACTCGAAGCCCGCGGAGATCCGCATCTACAATCAGCTCTTCGTCAATCCGACGCCGGATGCCGCCAATTTTGTCGCCGATCTCAATCCGCAATCCCTCGAGATTCTTGCCGACGCGCGGATCGAGCCCGCAATTGCGGAAAGCAACTCGTCAGAACCGGTGCAGTTCGAGCGGCAGGGCTATTTCGTACGCGACAAGGATTCAACGCCGGATCATCTGGTGTTCAACCGGACCATCGGCTTGCGCGACACCTTTGCCAAGGAAGTCGGTGGCAAGAACTGAGGACAAGGGCTGAGGCGAGGTCGGACCTAGCGCTTCGCGTCTGCCGCGGCGTGGCGCAGGGCTTCGGCTGCTTCAGGATGTTTGCGGTAGTAGTCGCACTCGCCGGGCCGAGCGGCGCGATCCAGCCCCTCCTGCATGGCCGCCTGGCGCAGGCTTTCATCCCTGGTGTCGATGATCGTCTGATCGCCGATATAGGCGAGATATGATTCGGAACTGGTCAAGGGGAGAATCCCGGCCTCGCGCGCCAGCACCTTGCAGCCGACGGCAAAGTAAACGTCCTTAACCCGGTGCATGAACCGGTCGCGTTTTTCGAGATATTTCGCCTTGAGCTTGGCGCGGATCGTTGTGGGATGCGGATCGGGTTGTTGCGCCTGTACGGGGATGGAGGCCGACGCCAGTGCAATCACAAGCGCTGCAATTCCAAAAATCCGCATTGTATCTCCCCAAATATTTTTTTGATTAACGCGCGATGGCGTCGACTCCTACGCCATCCAATTCCGCTTCGTAGCTCGAACTAATCCGCTCGCGGTGGTGTTGTTATTCCCATGCCGACCAGCGTCGCGCGAATGGAATCGAGCGCGAGCTTGTCCTTGGCTTTTTCGTCGATCAATAAATTAATGAAGGCGAGCCGCTTTACCTCGCTATCCGCTTCAGCCAGCAATCTGCGATAGCGGTCGTAATCGAAACCCGCATCCGATTTGTTCATAGCCCGCACTCGATCCGCCCATCGCAAGTGTCTCGCAACGTCGCTCAGCACGCAAGCGTTTGGGATCAACGAGCTGTGCTGCGCGCATCGATACGGTGGATAAGTGGATAATCTCGTGCGAGCCAGCATCGGCTTCGCTCGAAAATGCTGCGGCGAACAAATTCAAGAGACGCGATTAGCCGAGGCGACGGCGAATCTCGTTGCGCATCTGCTCGCGGAACTCCGCGCGGCGCGCCGGCCGCTCTTTTTGCGGAATGTTGAAGCGGTCGAACACATTGAAGTTTTCGAGGATCGGGTAACGGTCGCTGGCCATCGCCAGGATGCGAAGCAATTCCCCCGCCGGACCTGAAGGACCGGAGACCTCCCATCTGCGGATCGTGTCGCCGCCGCTGCCGGGTGCCAGGCCGCAGAGTTTCGCCATGTCGGCGGCGGACAAGGGTTTGCCGATCGCGTCACCGAGATCGTTGCGAAGTTTTTTGAGTTCGGGGCCGGTCACGAAGGTTGGTCCTGAGGCTGGAGGCGACTGCGGGGTTAGACGTGATTCTCTATCCGTTCCGCTATCCGACTGGCAAAACCTTGCGGTAGCATTGTGGTCCTAACGGGATTGTAAGGCGTAACCGCATGGCAGAGCGGGGCAGGGCTCCCGGCCGGACGCAGGGTTTTGCCGGGACCTGGCCGCCGCGTAACGCGGCGCCGGCCGGCGCCTATGCGCCTTCCGGTTTCGACGTATGGTCGTCCATCATCGCGAAGCTGCGCGAATGGATCGCTGCGGAAGCCGGCGCCGGCCGGTTGCTGCCCTGGGTGCCCGTCGCATTCGGCGTCGGAATCGCGGTTTATTTCACCGCCGACCATGAGCCGGTGGAATGGGTCACCGCCGTCGCCGCGACAGCGCTGTGCGCCGTGGCTTTTCTGCTGCGTCGGCAAAAGATATTTCCCGTCGCTGTGATGGTTGCCGCAATGGCCTCAGGCTTCGCCGCGGCAACGTGGAAGACGGCCCTGATCGCCCATGACGTGCTGGCGCGGCCGATGTATTCGGTTCAGCTTTCGGGCTTCGTCGAAGCGCGCGACATACGCGAGCGCACCGACCGTTTCGTCTTGCGGGTCACGCAGATGGACGCGCCGCGCTCATCGACAAAGCTGAAACGCGTTCGCCTGTCGGTGCGAAAGGGGGCTGCGCCCGATGTCGGCAGCTTTGTCGAACTGAAAGCGCGGTTGCAGCCACCGCTCGCACCCTTGCGGCCCGGCAGTTACGATTTCGGCCGCGACATGTATTTCCAGGGCATCGGCGCTTCCGGCTTCGTCACGGGCGCCATCAAGACCGTCGAGCCGCCGGTCAGCGGCGGCCTTTCGTTACGCTACGCCGCATTCATGCAGGCGTTACGCGATGCGATCGACGCCCGCATTCGAACCACGCTCGATGGCGACAAGCGGGCGATCGCGACCGCTTTGCTAACCGGCCGTCGCGACGCGATCACGACGCCCGTCAATGATGCGATGTTCATTTCCGGCCTTGGACATGTGCTCTCGATCTCCGGCTATCACATGGCGGTCGTGGCCGGCGTGGTGTTCTTTACGATCCGCGCGCTGCTGGCGCTGTTCCCCGTGCTGACGACGGGCTTTCCGATCAAGAAATGGGCGGCGGCCGCAGCATTGGCCGCTGCGGCATTCTATCTTTTGCTGTCCGGCAACGACGTCGCGACCCAAAGGTCGTTCTTCATGACGGCCGTGGTGCTGATCGCGGTGATGGTGGACCGCCGTGCGGTGACGTTCCGGACGCTGGCGGTGGCCGCGATGATCGTGCTGACATTCGCGCCGGAGGCGTTGGTGCACCCGAGTTTCCAGATGTCGTTCGCGGCCACGCTGGGACTGGTGGCGTTGATCCAGATCGGCATGCCCCGCCTGTTTGCCTCGCCCGACAACTCCGTCACCGCCAAGGTGGCGCTCTGGGGCGGGCGGGAGTTGATGACGCTGACGCTGGCGTCACTGGTGGCGGGGCTGGCGACCACGCCCTATGCCGCGTTTCATTTTCACCGGGTGACGCCCTATGGCGTGCTGGCCAATCTGGCGGCGATGCCCGTGGTATCGGCGGTGGTGATGCCGGCGGGCATGCTCGGGCTGCTCGCGATGCCGTTCGGTCTGGACGGCGTGTTCTGGTGGCTGATGGGGATCGGGATCGACTGGATGATCGTGGTGACTGAGTGGGTCGCCGCACTCCCCGGCGCCATCGGGCGGATGACGGCATTTGGCATCGGTCCGCTGATCGCAGCCAGCATCGGGATCATTTTGCTGGGGCTGTTGCGGACGCCGCTGCGCTGGTCCGGCGCCATCGTGCTGCTGCTGGCGACGGCTTGGGCGCTGGCGGTTCCACAGCCGGATATCCTGATCTCTGGTGACGGTCACAATGTCGGTGTCCGCGGCAAGGACGGGCAGCTCCATCTGATGCGGAGTGCCAAGGATGCGTTTCTGATCAAGGAATGGCTGGCCGCGGATGCCGATGCGCGGCTGCCGGTGGCCCCTTCGCTCGCGGATGGCGTCTCATGCGACGATGCAGGATGTGTGACGCAGATGGCCGGCGGCGCGTTCGTCACGCTGGCGCTGCGGCCCGAGGCGCTGGCCGATGATTGCGAGCGCGCAACGTTGATCGTGACGGCGAGGCAGCCGCCGTCCACATGCGCCTCGCCTGTCATCACGACGGATCGCCTGCGACGGCAGGGAGCGCTGGCGCTGCGGCGAACGCGCGACGGGTTTGTCGTCGATGCCGTCAAACCAAAAGGTTTCGACCGGCCATGGTCGCCTGCGGTTGCGGGTGACGACGAGGTTGAACCGAGCCTGGTGCATCCCGCCGTTCCGCGCACGATCGATGCGACGCCCTCGGAGGCCGATTTGCAAACGGAGGAGTGAGCTGGCTTCGCAAGGCGCGCCTCCGGACGGGCGCGGCCTCATTGCTCACCGTGTGAGGCATCTTCTCTCAATTCGAACGCGCCGAGGTGAAACTCATCATCGTCTTTCGCGGCCGGCGTCCTGACCAGCGTAAACGCCGCATGCGGGAATTGCTCCCAGACCGCAAGATCTTCCGCCGATACCGTGAGCCAGCCGAATCTAAACATGTAGCGGCCCGGTTCGGCCACCCGTCCAACTTGATGCCACGTGACCTTATCGACGGGCACCCCTGTTCTCCTCCTGAACCTCGTGCCTGAGATCAGCGGGCAGGGCAGAACCTTCACGCTTGATGCCCGCCCTGGAAGGTCCTCCGCCGACACGCATTTCGAAGGCATCGAGTTGTAAAGCGAATGTCGCCAGCGCCAGTTTCAGATTGTTTCGCTCTTCGATCCGTGCGCTGTCCCGACGATCCATGACGCTACTCGTACAGTTCGGTATGACGGTATCTGCTGATGTTCCGTGATCTGGTCGGGCCCCGCCGGCCGCAACCGGCGGGAATATACCGGACCACTTCAACCAATGGAGACCGGCGTTGAGGCGTTCGTGCCGGCAGTGGCGTGCGTGGGCTCGGCAGCCTGATGAACCACCGGCAGCTGCAGCACGGTCACCCGCTGCCCTTCACAGAGCAGCGTCACCAGGACACGGCTTCCGTCCGGGAATTCGATCGCATCATGATGACGATGGGGAAGGTCGGGGTCGACCACGCCGAATTTTCCCACTCTGAAATTGACTGCTTTGGTCCAAATCCATCGGTTGTCGTATTTGACGTTTTCGGCGAACGCCAGTTCGGTCCCCGGAAGCATGCAGACCGCCACCGCGGGCTGACTTTCGGAGGCGAAACCGCGAGTCGAAGTTCCAGGGAATGTCGTGGAGATCAGGGTCTCTCCAACCCTGGCGGGGCGTGTTGCGACAGCGTGCAGGCTATAGTCACACATCGGATTGCTCCTCGTTAGAGATAGCCAACCCGCGCCGCTTAGAGGCGCAGGCCTCTATCAGAGTGGACAGTAGTGTGTGAGTTTTTGCCTGCTTGGAGGCAATTATGCGGCTGCAGCCAACCAACCTGATCACAAATACGTTTATTTGATCGATCGGGCTGCGCCTCGTCTGTTGCGAGGCGACGCAAAGCCCTGCGGTCAAATCACTGAATCGGCGTGACCCCGATACCTCACCTGTCCGCCATTAAACCCAAACCGGTTTCAATCCGGATCAGGTCTAATGACAGGCTTTTGAGGCCAATGCTGGCTCAGTATTTCCGGTAAAGCCCGATCAGCTTGCCCTGAATCTTGACCCGGTTCGGCGGCAGGATGCGGACTTCGTAGGAGGTGTTGGCCGGTTCCAGCGCGATCGACGCGCCGCGGCGGCGGAAGCGTTTTAGCGTTGCTTCTTCTTCGTCGATCAGCGCCACTACGATATCACCGGTCTCGGCGGTTTCGTTGCGCTGGATCAGCGCCATGTCGCCGTCGAGGATGCCGGCGTCCACCATCGAATCGCCGCGCACCTCGAGCGCGTAATGTTCGCCGGAGCCGAGCATATCAGGCGGTACGCTGATGGTGTGGCTGCGGGTCTGCAAGGCTTCGATCGGCGTGCCGGCCGCGATCCGACCCATCACGGGCACGGCGACCGGGTGGTTGCCGTCATCCTCGGAACTGACGGTGCTGCTGCGGACCTTGCCCAGCGTGCCTTCGATGACACTCGGCGTGAAGCCGCGGCGGCTGCCGCCGGCGCCGTTTCCGGAAAGCTCGGGTAGCTTGATGACCTCGATGGCGCGGGCGCGATTGGGCAGGCGGCGAATGAAGCCACGCTCCTCCAGGGCCGTGATGAGGCGGTGGATGCCGGACTTCGAACGCAGATCCAGCGCATCCTTCATCTCGTCGAAGGAGGGCGGTACGCCGGCTTCTTTCAGCCGTTCATTGATGAAACGCAGAAGTTCGTACTGTTTGCGCGTGAGCATCTCGAGCAGTCCCCCGATGGATGGTGTCGTTCGATTCCGAGACATGAACCGGGAGCTCATTGACTCCCATGATAGACATCAGCACTCGAAACAAATCATGAACGGACACTATATGTTCGATATGTGTTCCGCAACCACTTAATTTCCGGTGAACGCGATCAGGCTTCGTCCCGTCGAGGCGATCAACGCGGAAGGCGCAGGATGTCGCAAGCAGCGCCGGCAGCAGCGGCGGGCGCGAACGGCGGACGTATCACAAGTGCCCGTGCCGCAGCGAGATTCCCAAGCAGCGAGCTGTCTTGATGATTGACCGGTGTGGCGATGACAGCGCCGTCGGCGCGCTCCTCGAGGCGGGCGCGCAGATAGTCCTCGCGCACATCGTTGGCGACGACATCGCGCCCCAGCCGTGCGGTTTCGATGACGTGATGGATGGTCGAACGGCCAGACAGACTGCGAATCAACGGCACCAGGAACAGGAATGCGCACACATAAGAGGACACGGGATTGCCGGGCAGGCCGATCACCCGCATGGCGCCGAGCCGTCCGTGCATCATCGGTTTGCCCGGGCGCATCGCAATCCGCCAGAACGCCATTGTGACGCCCTCGGCCTCCAGCGATTGCTTGACCAGGTCGTGGTCGCCGACCGAGGCGCCGCCGGTCGTAATGAGGATGTCAGCGCCGCTATCGCGGGCGCGGCGGATGCCGTGTGTGGTGGCCTCGACCGTGTCGGCGGCAATGCCGAGATCGATGGTCTCGGCCCCCTCCGCACGGGCCAGCGCGCGCAGCGCATAGCCGTTGGAATAGACGATCTGCCCGGGCCCGGGTTGCGATCCCGGCATCACCAGTTCGTCGCCGGTGGCCAGCACCGCCACCTTCGGCCGGTGGCGGACGGCGAGTTCAGGGTAGTTCATGCCGGCGGCCAGCGAGAGATCGCGGTCGGTGAGGCGCGATCCGCCCTTGAGCAGCACGTCGCCTTGGTTGAAGTCGACACCGGCCGGGCGAATATGCCGTCCGGGGGCCGTCGCCTCGGAGATGGTGATACGCGCGCCATCCACCTTGGTGTCTTCCTGGATGACGATGGCGTCCGTGCCTTCGGGAATCACGCCGCCGGTGAAGATCCTGACCGCTTCGCCCGGTCGAACCGCGCGATCGAAAGGCCGTCCCGCCGCCACCTCGCCGATCACGTTGAACCGCGCGCCCACCTCGGAGGCGTCGGCTGATCGCACCGCGTAACCGTCCATCGCCGACATCGCCTGCGGCGGCTGGGTGCGCAACGCCGCAAGGTCGCGCGCGAGCACGCGGTGGTGGGCCGCATCCAGTGCGACCATTTCCTCAGGCAATGCCTCGGCGCCTGCGAGAATCGCAGACAGCGCATCGGCAACCGGCATCAACGCCACGGCAAGACTCCCAAATCCAAAACCTTCAAACCCGGATACTTCAAATACCGAGCGCGGTCAGCGCGCGCGCCACGTCGTCGGACGATGTCACGTGGACCGCGGTCAAACCCCGCGACCGCGCACCTTCGATGTTCTCGGCGAGATCATCGAAGAAAACGATACGCTCCGCCGGCAGGCCGATCGCCTTCACCACGTGATCATAGGCGGCTGCGTCGGGTTTCCGAAGCCCGATTGTGGAGGACAGAAAGATTTCGCGGAAATGGCCGAGCACGCCGGCAAAGGCTTTGGAGAAATGTTCGACGTGCGGCCGGTTGGTGTTGGAGAAGGCGTAGAGCGGCAGGCGCTTGGCTGCGCGCGCAAGCAGCGGAGCCATGCCGGGCATTTCGCCCGCAAAGATCGCGTTCCAGCCCTCGAGGAACTGGGCATCGGAGAGGCCGATGCCCAGTGAAGCGCGCAGGCTCGCGAAGAATTCAGCGTCGGCGATCTGCCCGGTCTCGTGGCGCCTATAGATGTCGTCGTGCGCAAATCGGCCCAGCAGATGCGCCGGCTCGCAGCCGGCATGCCCGGCCCAGCACGCCAGCGCCTTGTCGAAGTCGATATCGAGGACAACGCGGCCGAGATCGAACAACAACGCGTCGGCTGAGCCGGGAGCGAGCAGGGGTGAAGCCATCGCCGATAGCACCGCCCTCAATACCGGTAGGGATCGATCTCCAGCAGCGGAAAGGCGCTGAAGACATGCGGCAGATGGGTCGGCGCGGCCGCATGCAGATAGGAGTTGTCGAGCTCGGCGAAATTTTTGACGCCGAGCAGTCCGAGGCACCGGATCACCTCGTCTTCGAGCAGCTCCAGCATCCGCAGCACACCGGCTTCGCCACCGGCCGCCAGAGCCCAGCATTGCAGGCGGCCGATGCCGACGAGATCGGCGCCCATGACGATCGCCTTGACGATATCGGTGCCGCGGCAGAACGAGCCGTCGATCATGATCTTGGCGCGGCCGCCAACGGCGGCGACGATTTCCGGCAGCACGTGCATCGAGCCGCGGCCGTGATCGAGCTGACGTCCGCCATGGTTCGACACATAGATCCACTCGACCCCGTGATCGACCGCGA
Organism: Bradyrhizobium canariense; assembly: GCF_900105125.1. Taxonomy (NCBI): domain Bacteria; kingdom Pseudomonadati; phylum Pseudomonadota; class Alphaproteobacteria; order Hyphomicrobiales; family Nitrobacteraceae; genus Bradyrhizobium; species Bradyrhizobium canariense. The sequence goes on from NZ_LT629750.1 coordinate 1,112,787, forward strand.
TCTGCGCATCTTCCGCGGTCGCGACGCCCTTGATGACGAGCGGAATCTTGAACTTGTCCTTGATCAGTTTCACGGTGCGCCATTCCAGCCCCTTCTGGAAGTCGCCGCCGGTGGCGCGCAAGCGGCTGGCGCGAACATACCGCTTGGCGATATCGCGTTCGCGCCGGCTGTAATGCGCGGTGTCGACGGTCAGGCAGAAGGCGCTATATCCGTTCGAGACCGCGCGACTGACGCAGTCTTCGACGAAGGCGTCGTCGCCGCGAACATAAAGCTGATACATGCGCAAGGCGTCAGGCGCGGCCTCTGCGACCTTTTCCAGACCGGGCTCGGAAACCGAGCTCAGCATGTGTCCCGCGCCGAACGTGCCGGCTGCCCGCGCAACGCTTGCAGCCGAGCCCGTGGGATCGAAGATTTCGAGCGCGCCGACCGGCGCCAGCACGACCGGGAGGCGCAATTTGCGGCCGAACCGTTCGACCGACGCATCGACCTTGGCGACGTTGCGCAGCACGCGCGGCCGGAACGCGATCTCGTCAAGCGCCATGCGGTTGCGGCGCATGGTGGTCTCGGTCTCGGCGGCGCCGACAATATAGTCCCACGCATTCTGGTTGAGGTTGGCGCGCGCCTTGCGGACGAATTCGTGAAGGTTCTGGAATTCTTCGGAGCTGGCGCCGAGTTCGGCAGTCGTTGCCGACCGGATGCGGGTCGCTTCGTTCATGGTTTCCTCCCGGGATTGCCTGACTATTTGCCTTGACCTTTCGCCTATCGCTTCCGGAGCTTTCACGCCATCCCGAAAATTGTTATGGCTGGTATCAGCGGGACCTCAACAGAAATCCCGGTTGCCCGATCGGGAGGAATCCCCGGCGTGGAGGAATCGTCATGCCAAGACTATCCGTGTGGATCGCGGCGCTGGGCCTGAGCGCGCTTGGCGCGAGCGCGGCCAACGCACAGAGCATGAGCCTGACCAGCGCCGATATCAAAGAGGGCGCCACCATTGCCAATGAGCAGGTGTTCAAGGGATTTGGCTGTGCCGGCGGTAACGTCTCTCCGGCCCTGAGCTGGAGCGGGGCGCCGGGCGGTACCAAAAGCTTTGCCGTCAGCATCTACGATCCGGACGCACCGACCGGTAGCGGCTGGTGGCATTGGGTGGTGTTCAATATCCCGGCGGCAACGACGTCGTTGCCCAAGGGGGCGGGCGAGACGAAGAAGAAGTTGATGCCCAAGGGCGCGATCCAGAGCCGGACCGATTTCGGGTCCGACGGCTATGGCGGCCCCTGTCCGCCGGCCGGTGACAAGCCGCATCACTACCAGATCACGGTTTTCGCCGTCGATGTGGACAAGCTGCCGGATGCCAAGAATGATTCTGCCTCGGCGGCGCTGGTTGGCTTCGACCTGCACTTCCATACCCTGGCGAAGGCGACCTTGACTGGTCTCTACGGCCGATGAGATGGACACCCGCAAGGCGGGGCCGGCTTCAGGCCGTTGCACAAATTGTCGGCAACAGCCCGTGATCGCGGGAGGTTTCGTCGACTTGAACCGTGCCGGGAACCAGCCAATTACAAATTGGACATAAAGCGCAATTTCGGCTGTGCGGCGGTGGTCGGGAGCGTATATCGTCGTTAATTCGCGGCAGACCGCCGGTCCATCAATATTCCGCGGTGATGGCGTTCCGGCCTCAATGACACCAGAATGGTATTGTGAGGCTATCGGTCGAGTTCAGTCATTTTACCCGGCCCCCGTGGCAGCAACTGACAGCGAGAAGGTTCGCAAACAATGCGCAAAAATTCCGTCTTTTTCCTCGGCGCGTTAGCCGGTACGTGCCTGACCCTTCTCGTGAGTGGGCCAAGGAGCGAGTTCTGGATCGCGGCGGCAAAGGCGGCGACCAGTTCCGACACCTATGTGCAGTTGAACTTGCTCGGTGACGTGTTCGAGCGAATCAGAGCCGACTATGTCGAAAAGCCCGACGACTCGAAGCTTGTCGAAGGTGCGATCAACGGCATGGTGACGTCGCTCGACCCGCATTCGCGGTACATGAATGAGCAGGCCTGGCGCGACATGCAGGAAACGACTCACGGCGAGTTCGGCGGCCTCGGGATCGAGGTCACGATGGAAGACGGTCTGGTGAAGGTTGTCTCGCCGATGGACGGTACCCCCGCGGCGAAGGCCGGCATCATGTCCGGCGACTTGATCACCTATATCGACGGCGACGCGGTTCAGGGCCTTACCCTGGAGCAGGCCGTGAACAAGATGAAGGGGCCTGTCCACACCACCACCAAGCTCAAGATCGAGCGCAAGAATGTGGACAAGCCGATCGATGTCTCGCTCGAGCGCGAAATCATCCAGGTGAAGCCGGTCAGCTTCCATACCGATGGCGGCGACATCGGCTATATCCGGATCAGTTCGTTCAATGAACAGACCGAAGATGGGCTGAAGAGCGCGATTGCCGACATATCGAAGCAGATCCCGCAGGATAAGCTCGCAGGCTACGTCCTCGACCTCCGCAACAATCCGGGCGGCTTGCTCGATCAGGCCGTCGACGTATCCGGCACGTTCATGCCGCGAGGCGAGGTTGTCTCGACGCGCGGCCGTACGCCGGAGGAAACCCAGCGTTACACCGCAAAGGGCGGCGATATCACCAAGGGCAAGAAGCTCATCGTGTTGATCAATGGAGGCTCCGCGTCGGCTTCCGAGATCGTGGCGGGCGCGTTGCATGACCACAAGCGCGCAACGCTGATCGGCACACGCTCGTTCGGCAAGGGCTCGGTGCAGACGATCATCCCGCTCGGTACCGGCAACGGTGCATTGGCGCTGACCACGGCGCGGTACTTCACGCCGTCCGGCCGGTCGATCCAGGCACAAGGCATCACGCCTGACATCGAGGTGCTGCAGGACGTGCCCGATGAGTTCAAGGGCCGCTCCGACACCAAGGGAGAAGCGTCCATGCGCGGCCATCTCTCTGCCGAAGGTGCAGAGCAGACCGGCTCGCAGGCCTACGTTCCGCCGGACGAGAAGAACGACAAGGCGCTTGGCGCGGCTTACGATCTGCTGCGCGGCGTCACTGTCAAGGCGGATATGCCGCCGACGCCCAAGACGACGGTCCCGAACTAAGTCCGAGCGACCAAGATGCTACAAAGCGGGGCGGCCACAGGCCGCCCCGTTTTTGTTGGGATCAAGCGATGACGGGGGACTTTTTCGCGTGCGAGAAGAATAGCTGCCTGATCTCCGCGGCCGGCTTTGCCGGACTGAACAGATAGCCCTGCATTTCCGAACAGCCGAGCGCACGCAGCAGCTGCTGTTGCTGCTTCGTCTCGACGCCTTCCGCGGTGGTTGTCATATCGCGCGCCGCCGCGATATTCACCACCGCCTGTACGATGCAGGATGAGCCCTCCGGCTCTTCGATATCGTTGATGAAGCAGCGGTCGATCTTGATTTTGTCGAACGGAAAACGCTGCAGATAGCTCAGCGAGGAATAGCCGGTGCCGAAGTCGTCCAGTGCGATACGCACCCCGATGTCGCGCAGCTGATGCAGAATGGCGAGTGCTGCCTCGTCGTCGCGAATCAGAACCGCCTCGGTGATTTCCAGTTCGAGCCGGTTCGCCGCAAGACCTGATTCCGCCAGCGCCGAAACGATTTTCAACGCCAGCGTGCCGCTCTTGAACTGAACCGGCGAAACATTGACCGCAAGGTTGATATCATCAGGCCATGTCGTGGCTTCCGCGCAAGCCGTCATCAGCACCCATTCGCCGATCTGGTTGATCAGGCCGGTCTCTTCCGCAATCGGAATGAACTCGGCGGGTGAAACCATACCGCGTTCGGGGTGCCGCCAGCGCAGCAGGGCTTCGCAGCCGGTTATCTTGTTGTCCTGGAGACCGAGGCAGGGCTGGTAATAGACCTCGAGCGCGCCGTCGATGATGGCCTGGCGCAGGTCGAGTTCCAGCAGACGTCGCGCCGTGACCTGGGCGTCCATGTCCGGTTGGAAGAAGCGATAGGTCCGTCGCCCAGCCGATTTGGCGGCATACATCGCCAGATCCGCATTCTTCAGGATCTGGTGGAGGTCGGCGCCATGCTGCGGAGCCAGGGCTACGCCGATGCTGGCGTCCGTAGTGACCTGATGGCCGAGGCACTCATAGGGCGTACGGATCGCGGAAAAAATGCGGGTTGCGAGGCCGACGACGTCATCCTCGGTTTTGACCGCGGTCTGAACAACGGCAAACTCATCGCCGCCCAGCCGGGCGACGAAATCGTCACCTCTGATGCAGCCGCTCAGGTTCTCCGCCACCGATTTCAGCAATTCATCGCCGATCAGATGCCCGAGCGTGTCGTTGACGCTCTTGAATTCATCGATATCGATATAGAGCACCGCCAGTTGCTCACCGTGCGGAATCCGCGTCAGCTCATGCTTCAGCCGCTCGTGGAACAGTGCGCGGTTCGGCAGGTCGGTCAGCGGATCGTAATGCGCCAGATGCGTGATCCGCTCCTCGGCCTGTTTGCGCTCCGTGACGTCTTCGATCGTGGCCACCCAGCCGCCGGCTTCCAACGGCTGATTGATAATCAGGATGGCTCTGCCGCCGGGCGCCTCCGTGACCTGATGCGTCATCTTTCCAAGCGAGACATCGTGGATGATCGAATTGCAAAATTCATCCACGTCGCCATCAAAAGATCCGGTCTCTTTCCGGTGGGCGATCAGATCCTGCATGGTGCAGCCGGGCTTGACCACATCGGGCGACAACCCGAACATCTCGATGTAGCGCTGGTTGCAGACGGTGACGTGCGCAGATGCGTCGTAGACGACGAGGCCCTGCGGAATGTTGTTGACGGCGGTATCGAGGCGCTGCTTCTCCAGCCGATGTTGCTGCGATAATTTGCGCACCACCAGAAAAAGCAGGCCGGAAATCAGCAGCACGGAGAGCGCGGCCACCGCGATCAAGAATCTGGTCTGCTCTCGCCAATCGGCCAGCACCGCCGATACGGTCGTGGTGGCGATGATCGAGATTGGAAAATCACTCAATGCTCTGACGGAAGCCAGGCGATCCATACCGTCGATGGGGCTGGTCAACCGCATCGTGCCATGGTCGGATTCGGCCAAGATCTGCAGATGAACCGGACCGTTTCCGAACTTGGTGCCGATCATCTCCTCGACGTGCGGATAGCGTGCCAGCAGCGTTCCATCGCTGTGATATAGCGAGATCGCGGTGCCGTCTGAAACCGCCATGGATTCGAAGAATTTTTCGAAAGTGGCGGGCGTGATTGCTCTTGTGACGACCCCCAAAAACCTGCCGTTCGGCGCTGTGACCTTGTGCGCGATGACGGTCGCCCATCCCCCGCCGGCGAAGCGGCCACGCAGGAGTTCGATCAAAATCGGCGTCTGGGCAGATCCTGATTTGAAGGCTTTGAAGAAATCGCGGTCGGCGATGTTGATGTTCGGGAGCGGCCAGTGCTCCGACGAATTGACCAGCTTTCCATCTGAATCGAATATGTTGACGCCGGCAATATCGGAGTGGCCGCTGACTTTGGCCTTCAGTATTTCGTGCATTTCAGCGGTCGACGTCAGATTCCTGAACGTGTCCGGTGAAGACAATCCGGTCATGCGAATTTGTGCGACGATTTCCTTTTGGACGGTGACGAAATCTTCGATCTGTTGATCGAAGTGCCGAGCGAGCAGCAAGACCGTGTTTTCAAGTTCCCGTTCAGCGCGAGTGAGAGCGCGCTCGCGGAACACGCCGACCATCATCGCCGTTCCAACGACGATGGCGGCGACCAGCACGACGCCGCCGAGGATAAGCCAGCGGATCGGCCCGTTGCGAAACGCAGGCTTGTCTTTGATCGAGGCGTTTCCAGTTGCCATCATTGGTTTTTGATCGCTGCCGTGGCCGGGCGCCAGAAGCAGTTCTCGTCCCCTGGCAGGCAAAGGGCTACCGCACCGATGTGGAATTCACGTTAGGAAGTTGAGTTAATAGGCGCTTAACCGCGCGAGCTACTTTGCGTTGTATGCCCCGTGCGATCTCGCACGCGCTCCTGGCAACTTAATAGGTGGCGAAAATCTTGGGTGCGACGAAGTTCCCACGCGGGCCGCGGAAAGCACAAAAAAGCCCCGCATTCGGCGGGGCTTTTTCTTCGTGGACGATGCCTACCTGTTGAGGCCGGAGCCCGGACCGGTTGGCGTGAGCGTCGATCCGCTGGGCGACGCTCTGGGACCGAGCGTATTTCCGGACGGGTTCATCGTGTTGTTCGGGCCGCCGGCCGAGGCGCCATTGGTATTTCCCATGCCCGTGGTGCCGCCCGTCGTGCTTCCATTCACCGACGAGCCTGTGGTCATTCCGCTCGACGTGGAACCGCCCGCGGAAGTGCCTGCCGAGCTGCCGGTACCCTGGGCAAACGCCAATGTGCTGGAGAGCGCGAAGGCTGTCGCCAAAGCGATGGTGGTAAGTTTCATGAGTTGGTTCCTCTTGGATGATTGAAACATAACAACTCACCGCCGAGGCCTTATGTTCCTACACTGTCGCGTGAGAGGAACCGCTTCTCTGCACACGCTTATGCGACGGTGATTTTCTTCCGCAACTCAAGACTGGACATCACGGCCACGATGATCGCGGCAATGATGTTGGTCGCCGCGCTGGCCAGGATCGGCACCGTATAGCTATGGCTGAGGTCGAACGCGAAGCCGGCGGTACTCGGACCGATCAGCGTGCCGAAGGCCACGCTGGTGTAGAGAATGCCGATAAGGCCGCTAACGTTACGGCCGCCAAAATAATCCATCACTACCGCGGGAAGTATCGCGACCCATCCGCCGTAGAAAACCCCAAACACGAAAGCGAATGCGGCGAGCGACCACAGGTTGGTCGAGATCACCCAGGCGGCCAATGCGATCGCCATGCCGGCGAACATCATGAGCAGCGAAAGCTGTCGGCCGATTCGATCGGCGAGACCGCCAAGAAAGAAGCGCCCGGCGGTGCTGCCGACGCCGATGACGCCCAGCAGCAACACCGCAGAGGAGGGCGCGACGCCATGATCCTGCGCATAGGGCACGAGGTGAACGAACGGCACAAACACGCCGAACGAACAGATCAGGCAGGCCGCGTAGAGACTGATGAAGCGACGCGACCGGATCGCCTCGCTCACCGAAGCGCCTTCCGGCCGTCTCTGTTGCGCGCCTGATTGTGGCAGATCGCCGTCGGGGCCGAGGTTACGGTCGCGGGGATCGTTTTCGATCAGCAGCGACAATCCTCCGCCAATGACGATGGCGAGTGCGCCGAGTGCGAGATAGGCGCCGCGCCAGCCCAGGGTCTCGATCAATAATGACGCCAGCGGCGGCATCACGAGCGTGCCGACGCCGATGCCGCTGACGGCGAGCCCTGAGGCAAAGCCGCGGCGACGGACGAACCATCGCTGCACCGCGCCGATCGCGGGAACATAGGCGCAGCCGATACCAAGGCCAACGCCGAGCCCGTAAGCGGCGTAGACCTCCGGCAGGCTGCGCGCCGCGCTGGCCGCCGCCAGGCCCAGCCCGGTCAGGATCATGCCGGCAACTGCAAGGCGGCGCGAGCCGAAGCGATCGGCGAGCGGACCACTGACGATGCCAAGGCCGAAGTAAAGAAAGCCGGCAAGCGAGAACACCAGCGACACCGAGCCACGGGAGGCGCCGAAATCGCGCTGCAACGACGCAACGAAGGCGCTGAACGTGTAGGCGCAGCCGAATCCGATGAAGGTCACCGCGAACGCGGCCAATACGACGAACCAGCCATAGAAGATGCGCTGGTAGGGCAGGGTTGCCTCGCTAATCATGATGGCCTCCGTTTCAAGATTGTCGGAACGCTTGAACACCAGTTAAATGATTATACCGGTGCCTCTTGCTGTCAACCGGTAAAGCTGATTTACTGGTGTCTAGATGTCCAAACTATCGAGAAAATTCCAGGTTCCGGACGAGCTGGCCAATCTCTACGATTTCGCCAATTCGATCGACGTCAGGCATTTCACGCATCACGGCGTGCAGCATGAGCAGGGCGACGAACTGGAGGGGCCGCGGCAACTGGTTGCCTGGTTGGCGGAACGCGGGTTGTCGCCGACCGGCGCGAAAATCACGCCGGCGATGCTGGAGACCGCGCTGCGGTTGCGAACCGATATTCGCGCTTTTCTTGAATGCGATCCGGCCGAGCGGCGCAAAAACGAGCGCGTGACCGGTTTGCTCAACACGGCGCTGAGATCGTTTCCGCTTGTCGCGGAGCTGCGAACTGGTCGCGGCCCGACGCTGCGGACTTCGCGGGAGGATGCCTTGGCCGGTCTGTCCGTTGTGGTCGCCGAGCTTTATGACGGTTCCATCAACGGTACGCTCGATCGGCTGAAGATGTGCGCCGCCGAAGAGTGTCGGCGGGTGTTTTTCGATCGGTCGAAACCGGCGACGCGGCGCTGGTGCATGTCAACGCTATGCGGAAACCGGACAAAGACCCGAACCTACCGTGCGCGCCACCGCGACGCCGGCTGACCGTTGCTCGCCTTGCGCGCCAGCAATCGTGCGGAAGTTTAACTGCGGGCCAGATAATGCCCGGACTTGCCGCCCTTTTTTTCCAGCAAATGAATGCCTTCGATACGGACGCCGCGCTCCACCGCCTTGATCATGTCGTAGATCGTCAGACACGCGACCGACACCGCCGTCAGCGCTTCCATCTCGACGCCGGTCGGACCGGTCACCTTGACGGTGGCGCGGACGATGCAGCCCGGCAGCTTTTTGTCGGGTGTGATCTCCAGCGTGACTTTCGACAGCGCCAGCGGATGGCACAGCGGTATCAGCTCCGAGGTGCGCTTGGCCGCCATGATGCCGGCGATGCGCGCCGTGCCGAGCACGTCGCCCTTTTTGGCATTGCCGCTCTCGATTAGTTCAAGCGTCGTTTTGCTCATGACAACGCGGCCTTCGGCCACCGCGATGCGCTCGGTTGCGGGCTTGGCTGACACGTCGACCATCCGGGCTTCGCCGCTGCTGTCGATATGGGTGAGGGCGGCTTTATCCTTATCCCTGGAAGCTTTGCGCGCCATGCGTCAGCGCGTCCCGGTCGCACGGGGAGCGTTCTCGCGCGTCAGCAGGGCGCGGGTCGCGGCGGTGACGTCAGCCTGCCGCATCAGGCTTTCACCGACCAGGAATGTCGACATGCCGATACGCGCGAGACGCGCAAGATCAGCGGGCGCAAAGATCCCGCTTTCGCCGACCATCAGGCGGTCTCCGGGGATCAGCGGCGCCAGCGCCTCGCTGGTGGCCAGCGTGGTCTCGAAGGTCCTTAAATTGCGATTGTTGACCCCGATCATCGGCGAGCGAAGTTTGAGGGCCCGATCGAGCTCGGCGCGTTCATGGATTTCGATCAGCACGTCCATGCCATGCGCGAGCGCGGCCGCCTCGATGTCCCTGGCTGCGCCGTCGTTGAGTGCCGCCATGATGATCAGAATGCAGTCGGCGCCATGGGCTCTGGCCTCGACCACCTGATAGGTGTCGAACATGAAATCCTTGCGCAGCGTGGGCAATGATGTGGCCGCGCGCGCCGCCACCATGAAATCGAGGTGCCCCTGAAACGATGGCGTGTCCGTCAGCACGGAGAGGCAGGCAGCGCCGCCGGCTTCATAGGCCTTGGCCAATGCGGGCGGATCGAAATCGGCGCGAATGAGTCCCTTGGACGGCGAGGCTTTTTTCACCTCGGCAATCAGCGCGTATTCGCCCAGGGCCAGCTTTTCACGGATGGCGCGAACGAAGCCGCGCGGCGGAGGAGCTGCCTTCGCCAGCGCCTCAAGGCTGGAAAGCGGATGCGCGCGCTTGGCCGCAGCGATTTCCTCGCGCTTGTAAGCCTCGATCTTGGTCAGGATATCGGACATCGGGAGGCCCTTCGGATCAGGCGTTGGAAACCGTGATCAGATGCTTCAGCCGCGCGGCAGCCGCGCCGCTGTCGAGCGATTTTGCGCCGAGCGCCACGCCTTCCTTCAAGCTTTTGGCGCGGCCGGCCACGATCAGCGCGGCGGCGGCGTTCAACAATGCGACATCGCGAAAAGGGCTCGGCATCCCATCGAGCACGCTTTGCAGCGCGATGGCATTGGCGGCCGCATCGCCGCCCTTCAGCGCATCGCCGGCGACGCGAGGCAGGCCGGCCTCTTCAGGCGTCACGTCGAAGGTGCGGATATCGCCGTTCTCTAACGCCGCAACGAAGGTGGGACCGGTGAGCGTGATCTCATCGAGACCATCGGAGCCGTGCACCACCCAGGCGGATTCGGCGCCCAAATTCCTCAGCACCTGCGCCAGCGGTTGCACCCATTGCCGGGAAAACACCCCGACCATTTGCCGTTTCACGCCGGCCGGATTGGACAGCGGGCCGAGCAGATTGAAGATGGTGCGGGTGGCGAGCTCGACGCGGGTCGGGCCGACGTTCTTCATCGCGGGATGATGCGAAGGGGCGAACATGAAGCCGATGCCGGTTTCGGCGACGCAGCGGCCGACCTGCTCGGGCGTGATATCGATCTTGACCCCGAGCGATGACAACACGTCGGCCGCCCCCGAGCGCGACGACAGCGCGCGGTTGCCGTGCTTGGCGACGGGCACGCCGGTGCCCGCGACGATGAACGAGGCGCAGGTCGACACGTTAACCGATCCGGAGCCATCGCCGCCGGTGCCGACCACGTCGACGGCATTGGCAGGCGCGGTGACGCGCAGCATCTTGGCTCGCATGGCCAATACCGCGCCGGTGATCTCGTCGACGGTCTCGCCACGGACGCGGAGCGCCATCAGCAATCCGCCCATCTGCGAGGGCGTCGCCTCGCCGGACATCATGCTGTCGAAGGCCGATGCCGCTTCATCGCGCGACAGCGTTGCGCCGGTGGCCACTTTTCCGATGATAGATTTGAAGTCGTCCATCGCGCGCTTTCAGGGGGAACGTTTCCAGAGCATGGCCTCGTGAATCAAGTCGTTTGCTCGGGAAACCCGGTTACCCTTTTTTGGTCATGCTCAGTTGTTGTTACTCGCGCCGGTCACCTGCGCGAAGGCGTCTTCGTTGATGGTCGTGCCGATGTCGGTTTCAAGCTTGGTGACGTACTGCGCGATCTGTTCATCTTCCAGGCTGCGCTGTAGCGAGTCTTTCATCTTTTTGACGTCGTCGGAGGCAAAATCGACCGGCGGCACGTTGATGTCAGTCACGCGAAATACGATCCACTGATCGGTACCAGCCGAGGTCTGGCCGGCGGCGTCCTTGGCGGTGCGAAACGCGGCTGCGACCACGCTGGCGGGAACGCCGGGCGGGGTGTCCTCACGCTTGAAGCTCGCGGCGGTTTCGACCGTCACGCCAGCGCTCGCCGCCTCGTCAGCGAGCTTGCCGCCCTGATCGAGCTTTTGTACCATTTCGGTCGCCTTAGTGCGCAGCCGGTCGGCGATCTGGTCTTCGCGCCATTTCGCCTCCACCTGGTCCTTGACCTCGTCCAGGGGGCGTTCACGCGACGGGGTGATGCTAAGGACGTCGTACCAGACATAGCCGCCGTTAAACGAAATCGGATCGTTGTCGACACCGACATCGCTGTTGAACGACTGCGTGACGACATCGAGTCCGCGGGGAATGTTGGCTGCCGGCTGGCCGTTGGGAAGCCGGCCGGAGCGATCGACGGCATCGATGGTGACGGGGGTAAGGCCGAGCTTCTGTGCAGCCTCGACGACGCTTGAGCCGCCGCCGCGCTCGTCTTCCATCTTGTCGCGCAGATCGGCGACCGATTTGCGCGCCCGGTCGGTCGCGATTTCCTTCTTCAGGTTCGCAGCGACGCTCTCATAGGATACCTCCGCTCCGGGTTCGATCTTGCCGACCTTGACCAGCGCGATGCCGAATTGGCCTTGCACCGGCTGGCTTACCTCGCCGGAGGGCAGCGTGAAGGCGGCGTTCGCGATCGCGCTGTCGATGATCTCGGATTTCGAGACCACGCCGAGGTCTGTGTCGGACGATTTGAGGCCGCGCTCTTTGGCCAGATCGTCGAATGATTTTCCGGACGCGATACTGCCGCGCGCCGCCGTGGCTTCCTCCATGGTCGGAAACACGATCTGCGACACCTCACGCTTTTCCGGCGTTCCGAGTTGGTCGCGTCGCGTCTCGAATAGTTTCTTGGTGTCCTCATCGGAGACTTCCGACCACTTCCCGATCTCTTCCGGCGTAATCGCGACAAAGGCGATCTTGCGATATTCGGGCGCGCGGAACTGGACTTTATGATCCTCGAAATAGGCGGCGAGCGCCTCCGGCGACGGCGGATCGATGGTTCCAGCCTGGGCCGCGTTGAGCTTGACGTATTCGATCGAGCGCTGCTCGTTCTGGAAACGGCTGAGTGCCTCGATCATCACTTTCGGCGGTTCGAGACCGGCGGAAATGGTGCCGGCGATCTGGCGCCGGAGCGAAACCTTGCGCTGCTCGGCGACATAGCGCTGTTCGCTGTAGCCGAATTGCCGGATCGCAGCCTCAAACCGCGCCGGATCGAAGGTGCCGTTGGCTCCCTTGAAATTCGGATCGCTGAAGATCATGCGCCTGGTTTCTTCATCGGACTGTCCGAGTCCCAATCGGTACGCTTCTTCGTTGAGCGCGGCCTCCGCGATGGTCTGCTGCAGCACCTGGCGGTCGAGGCCGAAGGCGCGGGCCTGATCCATCGTCAGCGGGCGGCCGAATTGACGGCCGATCTGCTGCAGCCGGTCGGTGTAAAGCTGGCGGAATTCATTGAGCGAGATCTCGGTGTGCCCGACCTTGGCCAGCGTCGATTGCCCGAATCCGCGGAAGATGTCGGCGATGCCCCAGACGCCGAAACTGATGATCAGCACGCCCATCACCGCGGCCATTATGGTTTTGCCGAGCCAGTTTGATGAGGCTTTCCGCATTCCTCGAAGCATGGGTCCAACTTGTTTTTCAGGAGGGGAACCGGGATGCCCAAGAGGAATTCAGTCGCGAATTCAGCAAAAGGGCATCACCGAGTTGATAAAGCATCATAAAGTGGCAGTCGTCCCGTCGCAACCTCGGCGCGGCGGGCGGGTTGACGCGGTTAACGGCTCAAGTGATCGAAAAGGCCGCTATCTGGAACTGGCGCGTGGTCTCTGCTAGCGCATTCCAAAGAAAATACGTCGAAACAAAGCCTGAGACCCAGGTTCTGATCAGAACCTGGGCTTTGGGCCAAACTTCACGAGAATTTCACATGACCAATGCCATCCGGCCGTTGATTGCCGGCAACTGGAAAATGAACGGCCTGAAGGCCTCGCTGGCCGAGCTCGACGCCATGCTTGCCGGCGCCTCGGCTGTGACGGCCAAAGCCGATCTATTGGTCTGCCCCCCGGCGACGCTGATTATGGCCTTCGCCGAACGGACGCGCGGCGCCAGGACGCTGGCGATTGGCGCCCAGGATTGCCATCCGAAGGCATCGGGCGCGCACACCGGCGATCTTTCAGCCGAAATGCTGGCGGATGCCGGCGCCACGGCCGTGATTGTGGGCCATTCTGAGCGACGCGCCGATCATGGCGAAACTGACGCCCTGGTTCGCCAGAAGGCGGAGGCGGCGTGGCGCGCCAGCCTGACCGCCATCGTCTGCATCGGCGAAACCCAGCAACAGCGCGATCAGGGCAAAGCCCTCGAGATTTGCGGCGGCCAGCTCGCGGGATCGCTTCCCGGCCGGGCGACAGCGGCCAATCTGGTGGTGGCTTATGAGCCGGTCTGGGCGATTGGCACCGGCCTGACCCCGACGGTCAAAGATGTCGAGCAAGTTCATCGGTTTATCCGGGATTCGCTGGAGTCTCGATTTAACGGGGAGGGCGGCAAGATCCGCATCCTTTACGGCGGCTCGGTAAAACCCTCCAACGCAGCCGAATTGATGGCCGTTCCCAACGTCAACGGCGCCCTGGTCGGCGGCGCCAGCCTGAAGGCGGTGGACTTTCTTGCGATCGCGGCGGGATGTCCCTAACTAGAGGCAGCGGTATCAGGGGTGACATAACCCGGTGCGATCGTGTAACACCGCGCAAATTCAAAAATCCCGCAAGCCCGTGTGATGCGGCCGGAACCCGGCCCCCAGCGGTTTGCGACGGAAGGTAGAGATGCAAACTGTCGTTGTCGTTGTTCACCTCATGATCGTCGCGGTACTGATCGCGACTGTGCTGCTGCAGAAATCCGAGGGCGGTGGCCTTGGTATGGGCGGCGGCGCCGGCTTCATGTCGAGCCGCGGCACCGCCAATCTGCTGACGCGCATGACGGCGATCCTCGCGGTCGGCTTCTTCGCGACCAGCCTGCTTCTGTCCTGGCTCGCAAGCTACAACCGCGCGCCGAGCTCGATCCTGGGCACGCCCGCTTCGCAGTCGCAGCCGGCGGGTGGAGCGACGCCGATCGCGCCACCGACCAGTGGCGGCATCCTTGATTCGCTGAAGAAGTCCGACCAGCAGCAGCAGAATCAGGCTCCGCCGCCCGGTCCGCAGGCGCCTCAATCCCAATAAAGCGGGGTGGCCATGCAGGACGGCATCTGGCGTCCCGCATGAACAGACCCCATTAATTCCCTGACAATACTTCAGATTTCACGTCACCCACAGCCGTGCGGAATGTTTGGCGCGGCGCGCGATTCGTTTTGCGAATCGCGTCACTAGGCTTAAAGGTTAAGTCCCATGGCGCGGTACATTTTCATCACCGGCGGCGTGGTTTCCTCGCTCGGAAAAGGTCTGGCTTCAGCGGCGCTCGGCGCCCTGTTGCAGGCACGGGGCTACAAGGTCCGCCTTCGCAAGCTCGATCCCTATCTCAATCTCGACCCCGGAACGATGTCGCCGTATCAGCACGGCGAAGTGTTCGTGACCGATGACGGCGCTGAGACCGATCTCGATCTCGGTCATTACGAGCGCTTCACCGGACGTCCGGCCACCAAGGCCGACAACATCACGACGGGGCGGATTTACCAGGACATTCTCACCAAGGAGCGGCGCGGCGATTATCTCGGCGCCACCATCCAGGTGATCCCGCACGTCACCAATGCGATCAAGGATTTCATCCTCGACAGCAACGACGAGTATGACTTCGTGCTGTGCGAGATCGGCGGCACCGTCGGCGATATCGAGGGCTTGCCGTTCTTCGAGGCGATCCGCCAGATCAAGAACGATCTTCCGCGCGACCACGCCATCTACATTCACCTGACGCTGTTGCCGTTCATTCCAAGCGCGGGCGAACTGAAGACCAAGCCGACGCAGCATTCCGTCAAGGAGCTGCGCTCGATCGGCATCCAGCCGGATATCCTGCTTTGTCGTACCGACCGTCCGATTCCGAAGGAAGAGCGGCGCAAGCTCGGCCTGTTCTGCAACGTGCGCGAAAGCGCCGTCATCGAAGCGCGCGACGTCGACAACATCTATGCGGTGCCAGAGGCCTATCATGACGCAGGCCTCGACGATGAGGTGCTGGCGGCATTCGGCATCGAAGCGCGGATTCCGCCGGCGCTGCAGAGCTGGCACGTCATCAACGAGCGGGTGCGCAACCCCGAAGGCGCGGTGACCATCGCCATCGTCGGCAAGTACACCGGCATGAAGGACGCCTACAAATCGCTGATCGAGGCCTTGTCGCATGGCGGCATCGCCAACAAGGTCAAGGTCAATCTCGACTGGATCGAGAGCGAAGTGTTCGAGAACAAGGACCCCGCGCCGTTTCTCGAACACGTCAACGGCATTCTGGTGCCCGGCGGCTTCGGCCAGCGCGGTGCCGAAGGCAAGATCCGCGCGGCGCAATTCGCGCGGGAACGGGACGTGCCGTATTTCGGGATCTGCTTCGGCATGCAGATGGCCGTGATCGAGGCCGCGCGCAATCTGGTCGGTATCGAGGATGCGAATTCGACCGAGTTCGGCGCGACGCCCGAACCGCTGGTCGGCCTGATGACGGAGTGGCTGCGCGGCAACGAGCTTGAGAAGCGCTCAAAGGCCGGCGATCTCGGCGGCACCATGCGGCTTGGCGCTTATCCGGCAGCGCTCAAGCGCGGCAGCCGGGTGTCGGAAGTCTATGGCGGCGCCACGGAGATTTCCGAGCGCCACCGCCACCGCTACGAGGTCAACACCGCCTACAAGGATCGGCTCGAGCAACATGGCCTGCGGTTTTCGGGCCTGTCGCCCGACGGCGTGCTGCCGGAGATCGTCGAATACGAAGATCATCCCTGGTTCATCGGGGTGCAATTCCATCCCGAACTGAAATCGCGGCCCTTCGAGCCGCACCCGCTGTTTGCATCCTTCATTCAGGCTGCGGTGGTGCAGAGCCGTCTGGTCTAAGTCCGCAAACCGGATCAACCTGTCTTTATCCTTCGAGACGCGGCGTCGTGGCCGCTCTGCGAGGGATGACGCAGCAAGTCATGCGTCTCACGTCGCAAAGACGTGCACACTTGCCCAAGACAGCCTCCCGTCGACCGGCTATAAACGCGGCGCAAGAACAGGGAGCAAACTATGATCTACGAAACACGCGTCTATCGTTGTCTGCCGGGCCGGCTGCCTGCGCTTCTGAAACGCTTCGAGACCATCACGCTGAAACTGTGGGAAAAGCACGGCATCAAACAGGCCGGCTTCTTCACCACGCTGGTTGGCGAATCCAATCAGGAATTGACCTACCTGCTGGCATGGGAGTCGCTCGCCGACCGCGAGAAGAAATGGACGGCATTCCAGTCCGACCCCGAATGGATCTCGGCGCGCGCCAAGACCGAGGAAGATGGCCAGATCGTTGGCAATATCGTCAACCAGTTGCTGGTGCCGACCTCGTTCTCGTCGGTGAAGTGACCGGGGTTTGCCCAACACGACAGGATCGAGCCTTGGTGCTGATGCAATCAACACCAAGGCTCAAGGCCAAGAAAGCTTCGACGAAAGCTTCGCCCCAATGCCCCACGGTCTCGACCATATCGTGCACGCCGTCCGCGATCTCGACGCGGCGGCGGCGTTCTACGCGAGCGCCGGCTTCACCGTCGGTGCGCGCAACCGCCATCCGTGGGGCACGCACAACCGAATTGTGCAACTGAAGAATTGCTACATCGAAATGCTTGAAGTCGTCGAGCCGGACAAGATCGTGCCGCACGGCGCTCGCTCGTTTTCATTCGGCGCATTCAATCGCGATTTTCTCGCCGCGCGTGAAGGATTTTCCATGCTGCTCCTCAACAGCAGCAACGCAGCCGACGACGCCCGCGCCTTCGAGGCCGCCGGAATAGGAAATTCCAAGGTGTTCGACTTCGCGCGCGAGGGCAAAAAGCCCGACGGCACGGTGGTGAAGCTCGCGTTCTCGCTGGCATTCGCACAGGACAAGGCTTCACCCAATGTGCGCTTTGCGGCGTGCCAGCACCATTTCCCCGAGAATTTCTGGAATCCGGCGTTCCAAATCCATGCCAATGGCGCCAGAGCCGTGTCCGGCGCCGTGATGGTCGCGGACAATCCGACCGATCACCATATTTTCCTGAAAGCGTTCACCGGTCTGCGCGACCTGCATTCGACGTCGATTGGGATTCAGGCCCGCACCGAAAACGGCGTGGTCGAGATCACGGAACCTGTGTCGTTCCGCGACCAGTTCGACGTTTCTTCCGAAGTGAGCGGCGAGGGGATGACGCTGAACGCGTTGCGTTTCGTCGTCGCCGATCTGGCGCAGACCGAGACACTGCACCGCCAGAATAAAATTGCTTCGCGTCGCCATGTCGGAAGGCTCGTGGTGCCTCCGGATGTCGCCCATAGGGCAACCCTGATATTCGAAGCCGCCAAAGAGGGTTGATCCCAAGGCATTTTCCGGCAAAGGTTTGCCGTAAGAAAATGCTTTTTGTTTTTGGCTTGCGCGTAGTCTGATCGCAAAACCGGTTGCCATCTTTGCGGAATACGCGCCCGTTACGCCCAGTATGGTCGTCCCGAAAAAGGGAAATGTCTTGAACGCCAACAATTCCGCCGCCCCGATTGTCTCCGCCGGATCGGTCAAATTCGGCAATGACCTGCCGATCTCGATCATCGCCGGTCCCTGCCAGCTCGAGAGCCGGGCTCACGCGCTCGAAGTCGCGGGTGCGCTAAAGGAGATCGCGGCGCGGCTCAAGATCGGCGTTGTTTACAAGACGTCATTCGACAAGGCCAACCGCACCAGCGCATCGGCGGCGCGCGGCATCGGGCTGAAACAGGCGCTGCCGATCTTTGCCGAAATTCGCACGTCGCTCGGACTGCCTGTGCTCACCGACGTCCACGAGGTCTCGCAATGCGCCGAGGTCGCGCAGGCCGTGGATGTACTGCAGATCCCGGCTTTCCTGTGCCGGCAGACTGATCTGCTGGTCGCGGCGGCGGCGACCGGCAAGGTCGTCAATGTCAAGAAGGGACAGTTCCTGGCGCCGTGGGACATGGCGAATGTGGTTGCCAAGATCACCAGCGCCGGCAATCCCAACGTGCTGGTCACCGAGCGCGGCGCTTCGTTCGGCTATAACACCCTGGTGTCGGACATGCGCGCACTGCCGATTCTGGCGCGCACCACCGGCGCTCCCGTGATCTTCGATGCCACCCATTCGGTGCAGCAGCCGGGCGGGCAGGGTACGTCATCGGGTGGCGAGCGCGAATTTGTGCCGGTGCTGGCGCGCGCTGCCGTCGCGGTCGGCGTCGCCGGTGTGTTCATTGAAACCCATCCCGATCCCGATCACGCACCATCTGATGGTCCCAACATGGTGCCGCTGGGAGAGTTCGAAAATCTGGTGCGGACGCTGATGGCGTTTGATGTGGTTGCGAAGAACCTAAAGCGCTGATGCCGCAAACCGGATTGCGGCCGCACGACGCACGCCTGCCGCCGGTGCTCAACATCATTGCGCTTGCGACCTTTTCCGCCAGCCTGTCGACGAGGGCACTCGATCCGGTTTTGCCCCACGTGGCCAACGAATTCGGCGTCAGCATGACGGCGGCGGCCGGATTTGCATCCGTCTACGCATTTACGTTTGCCATGGTGCAGCCGGTGCTCGGGGCGGCCGCCGACCTGTTCGGCAAGGCGCGACTGATGATCATCTGCCTGGTGTTGCTTGGCTGCGCCAGCATCCTCGGCGCGATGTCGACGTCGTTCTCGCTGCTGTCACAACGCGAATTCTCGCCGGTATCGGCTCAGGCGGCGTGTTTCCGATCGCGTTGGGACTGACCAGCGACCTCGTCGCGCCGGATAAACGCCAGGTCGCGATCGGACGTACGCTGGCGGGTGCGATGACCGGCAATCTGTTGGGCGCGTCCGCCTCCGGCCTGATCGGCGACTTCCTTGGCTGGCGCGGCGTGCTCGCCGTGCTCGGCGGTCTGGTCATTCTGGCGTCGGTAGCGGTGGCCGCCGGCTTTCGCGGCGCCGATCTAAAGTCTCCGCCGAGAACAAATCTGTCGGCGCTCAAGCAGGGCTACCGTACGATCTTCGCCAACCCGAACGCGCGCGTCTGCTATTCCGCCGTGTTCGTTGAAGGCTGCTGCGTGCTCGGATTATTTCCGTTCATCGCGTCGTTCTTGTTCGAGATGGGTCAAACCAGCCTGTCGATTGCCGGCATCGTCATCGCCGGCTTTGCGGTCGGCGGGCTGTTCTACACGCTGACGGTTTCGCGTTTTCTTCCGTGGCTTGGCGTCAAGGGCATGATGATCTCGGGAGCGTCACTGGTGGCGCTGCAACTCGCCATGGTTGCGCTAGGTCCCGCCTGGAAGCTCCAGACGCTGAGCCTGCTGTTCATGGGCTGGGGCTTCTACATGATCCACGGATGCCTGCAGGTATTCGCCAGCGAGCTTTCGGTGGAAGCCCGCGCCACCGCGCTCTCGCTGCATTCGTTCTTCTTTTTCATGGGGCAGACCATCGGTCCGATGGCTTACGGATTCGGCATTCAGCACGCCGGAAAACTGCCGACCTTGCTGACGAGTGCGGCTGTCATGGTCGTGCTCGGATTTGTCTGCGCGGGACTGCTGCGGCAAACGAAACCGGCCGACGCGGCCGAGCGGCCAGACGTTCAGCCATAGAGGTCTCAATTTCCCGCCTCATCCAGGTGTCATTCACGCGAAAAATTTTCATTCTGTTAAGGTCTGTCTGAGCGTCAAAAGTCGCCCCCTGTTCGTTCTCCGTGAACAAAACGGAATCATCGCGTAGGGCCGTGACGACGTTCATCAACCGTATCGACCGTCTGATGGCCGCTCCGCCCTGCGACGGCTCCAAGCAGACCTGCACAAACCTGCGAACGCGATCAGCCCCGCCCGCGATAGGGCGCGACGCCCTGTTCAGGCACCCACATGCCCTTCGGCAATCTGCCGGTCTGCCAGAATACGTCGATCGGAATGCCGCCGCGCGGATACCAGTAGCCGCCAATCCGCAGCCATTTCGGTTTGATTTCCGACGAGATCCTCTTGCCGATCGCGACCGTGCAGTCCTCATGGAATGCGCCGTGATTGCGGAAACTTGCGACGTACAGTTTGAGGGATTTCGACTCCAGCAGCCACTGGCCCGGCACGTAGTCGATCACCAGATGCGCGAAATCCGGCTGGCCGGTAATAGGGCAAAGCGAGGTGAATTCCGGCGCCGTGAACCGCACCACGTAATTGGTATCGGCTTGTGGATTTGGAACACGGTCGAGCTTTGCTCGTTCTGGCGTATCGGGCCATTCCACGGCACGGCCGAGCTGCAACCCCTCCGATTTTGACGATTTGCGCGGTGTTTTCGACATGGTGGTCTCCGTTGGCGCGGTATTAGCCAATTGTGACATCAACGTCACGCGATGAGGCGGCCTTTTCCGCACCCGTGCGTTGCTGTAGAAGCGGCGCCAAGCGCCCATTCCTTCCATTTTCCAAAGAGGCTCCCATGACCGCTATCGTCGACATCATCGGCCGCGAAATTCTCGATAGCCGCGGCAATCCGACCATCGAGGTCGATGTGGTGCTGGAAGATGGTTCGCTGGGGCGGGCGGCGGTACCGTCAGGCGCTTCCACCGGCGCCCATGAGGCGGTCGAACTGCGCGATGGCGACAACAATCGCTATCTCGGCAAGGGCGTCCGGAAAGCCGTTGAAGCCGTGAACGGCGAAATCTTTGAAGCCCTGGATGATATGGCGGCCGAGGAGCAGGTGCAGATCGACCAGGTCATGATCGATCTCGACGGCACGCCGAACAAGAGCCGGCTTGGCGCCAATGCCATCCTGGGTGTCTCGCTCGCGGTCGCCAAGGCGGCAGCGGAGTCCTTCGATATGCCGCTCTATCGCTATGTCGGCGGCACCTCGGCGCGGACCTTGCCGGTTCCGATGATGAACATCATCAACGGTGGCGTGCACGCCGACAACCCGATCGATTTCCAGGAATTCATGATCCTGCCGGTCGGCGCCAAGACGTTCGCGGAAGCGCTGCGCTGCGGCTCGGAGATTTTCCACACGTTGCGCGGTGAATTGAAAAAGGCCGGTCACAACACCAATGTCGGCGACGAGGGCGGCTTCGCGCCGAACCTGCCGTCCGCCGACGCAGCGCTCGAATTCGTCATGGCTGCGATCGGCAAGGCTGGCTACAAGGCGGGCACCGACGTCATGTTGGGCCTGGATTGCGCGGCCACCGAATTCTTCAAGGACGGTTCTTACGTCTATGGCGGTGAGAACAAGACGCGCTCGCGTTCCGAACAGGCGAAATATCTTGCCGATCTCGCTGCGCGTTATCCGATCGTTTCGATCGAGGACGGCATGTCTGAAGACGACATGGAGGGCTGGAAAGAGCTGACCGATCTCATCGGTGATAAGTGTCAGCTGGTCGGCGACGATCTGTTCGTCACCAACGTGATCCGGCTCGCCGACGGCATCAAGAACGGCCGCGCCAACTCCATCCTGGTCAAGGTCAACCAGATCGGTACGCTGACGGAAACACTCAGCGCGATCGAGATGGCCTACAAGGCCGGCTATACTGCGGTCATGTCGCATCGGTCCGGCGAAACCGAGGATTCCACCATCTCCGATCTCGCGGTCGCCACCAACTGCGGTCAGATCAAGACCGGTTCGCTGGCGCGCTCCGATCGCACCGCCAAGTACAACCAGTTGCTGCGGATCGAGCAGGAGTTGGGAAGCCAGGCGAAATATGCCGGCAGGGCGGCGTTGAAAGCGCTTGCCTAGAACGGAGAGGACGCTCGATCATTGCGGCCGAGGGACCAAACGCGATGACGCAACCCCTGCTGTTTTCTCCGCTCGATATCAGGGGTGTGCGCCTGAAGAACCGCGTCGTGGTCGCGCCGATGCATCAATATTCGGCGGTTGAAGGATTTGCGACCGACTGGCATCTCGTCAACGTCGGCAAATATGCCCAAGGCGGCGCGGGCCTCGTCATCATGGAATCGACCAAGGTGGCGCGCAACGGCTGCGGCACCGTCGGCGATGTCGGGCTCTGGGATGACGCGTTTATTCCGAACCTTGCGCGCTGCGCGGCTTTCATCAAGGCGCACGGCGCCGTTGCCGGGATCCAGCTTGGTCACGCCGGCCGCAAGGCGCGGCTTTCGCGCCCATGGGAAGGCGGCAAGCCGCTGCGTGGCGATGAGCCCGGCATCTTCGACTGGGAGGGATGGGAATTGGTGGCGCCGAGCGCGGTGCCGCACACCGAGAAATCGCCGCCCCCGCGCGCGCTGTCCCATAACGAAATACGCGATCTCGCGGTGAAGTGGAGCGAGGCGGCGGCGCGCGCCGATGCAGCCGGTTTCGATGTGCTGGAGATTCACGGCGCCCATGGCTACCTGATCCATCAATTCCTGTCGCCCGTCGCCAACGTCAGAACCGACCAATATGGTGGCTCCGAACTCAACCGCATGCGGTTTGCGATCGAGGTGGCCGAATGCGTCCGCGCGGTTTGGCCGGCGGACAAGCCGTTGTTCATGCGTCTTTCCTGTGAGGACGATGCAGGCTGGGGACCGGATGAAAGCGTGCGGTTGGCGAAGCTGCTCAAGGCGCAGGGTGTCGATGTGATCGATTGCTCTTCCGGCGGCACGCTGGCCTATTCACCCAGCGATAGCGTGCGCGCCCAGAAATACGGCTACCAGGTCCCCTATGCCGAGAAAATTCGCAACGAGGCCGACATCATGACCATGGCGGTCGGGCATATCGTGCACGCCGACCAGGCGGAGGCAATCCTGCAAGAAGGCCGTGCCGACCTGACCGCACTCGCCCGCGAGATCATCTACAATCCAAACTGGCCGATGGACGCGGCACAGAAACTCGGCGCCGATCCCAATTTCGATCTTGTGCCGCCGCCTTATTCCTATTGGCTCGGCAAGCGCGCTAAATCGGCCTTCGAAGGCAAGCCATCGACATGGACTGCCGGGCTCGCAGATCGCGGCAACACAAAGCTTTGATAACGATAGACGCTCCGGTCAAAGACCGGGCAGAGGGAGGTTCACCGTGAGTTCCGAGAATCATCAAACCGGACTTCAGTTACGCTCGTTGATCAAGAAGAGCGGCGAACTCGAGATATCCTTGGCCAACGTGCCGACGCCCGAACCGGCGGAGGATGAAATTGTCGTCCGCGTCGAGGCTACGCCGATCAATCCGTCAGACCTCGGGCTTCTGATCGGCGCTGCCGATATGACCACGGCCAAATCCTCCGGCTCGAAAGACGCGCCGGTGGTCACCGCGAAAGTCCCGGAAGCGGCGATGAAAGCCATGGCCGGACGGCTCGATGAATCCATGCCGGTCGGTAATGAGGGCGCCGGTGTCGTGATCAAGACCGGTTCGTCCGATGCAGCCAAAGCCCTGATGGGCAAGACCGTCGCCATGATCGGCGGCGCAATGTACGTGCAATACCGTTGCCTGAAGGCGCGCGACGTGCTGGTGCTGCCGGAAGGAGCGACGCCGGCAGACGGCGCTTCCTGTTTCGTCAATCCGCTGACCGCGCTCGGCATGACCGAAACCATGCGGCGGGAAGGCCACAAGGCGCTGGTGCATACCGCGGCCGCATCCAATCTGGGGCAGATGCTCAACAGGATCTGCATCAAGGACGGCATCGCGCTCGTCAATATCGTCCGCAGTTCGCAGCAGGCAGACATTCTACGAAAGATCGGCGCGAAATATGTGGTCGACTCCTCTGCACCCACTTTCATGGACGATCTGACCAATGCTCTGGTCGAGACCGGTGCGACGCTGGCGTTTGACGCCATCGGCGGCGGCAAACTTGCTGGCCAGATTCTCACCTGCATGGAGATTGCCGCCAACAAGACCGCCAAGGTCTACAGCCGTTATGGATCAACCGTGCATAAGCAGGTCTACATCTATGGCAGCCTCGATCCCGGCCCGGTCGAGTTGAACAGGGCATTCGGCATGGCCTGGGGCGTTGGCGGCTGGCTGTTGTTTCCGTTCCTGCAAAAGATCGGTCGCGCCGACGGCGAGCGGCTGCGCCAGCGCGTTGCCGCCGAGCTCAAGACCACGTTTGCCAGCCATTACACCAAGGTGGTGTCGCTGCAGGAGGCGCTACAGCTTTCGAACATCGCCGCCTATGCCAAGCGTGCGACCGGCGAAAAGTACCTGATCAATCCGAACAAGGGCGGATGAGGTTCGGCGGACGGCGCGACCGGTCATGTAACGTAAGTCTTACTCGCGCACAGGGCGAGGCGACTTGCGTTCTGCTGGCAACGAGGGGACATTCGCGCCGCGAACGCACGCGAAACACAACGCGTGGAGGATGGGAGAAATTCGCTATGACTGATCTGAACCGTCGTCATCTTTTGGCCGGCGCCGCCGTAGCCGGTGCTGCAAGTGCTTTGACTTCGCTGGGGACCCCTGCGCGCGCCTCGGTGCCGGCCGCCGGCGCGCAAGCGCCCGGTTTCTACCGCTACAAGGTCGGGACTTACGAATGCACCTCGATCAATGACGGTGCGCGGTCGTTTCCGATGCCCGATACGTTCGTGACCAACGTACCAAAGGCCAAGGCGCTGGAGGCGTCGGAAGAGGCTTACATGCCGAAGGGCATGGTCACGGTGCCGTTCAACCCGCAGCTAATCAACACCGGCAGCAAGCTGATCCTGATCGATACCGGCAACGGTGTCGCCAATCTCGAACCGGCCAAGGGCGCGGTCGGACGCACGTTGCAAAATCTTGCCGCCGCCGGCGTCGATCCCAAGAGCATCGATGTCGTGCTACTGTCACATTTGCATCCGGATCACACCAACGGCATCCGTGCCGCCGACGGTTCGATGGCCTTCCCGAATGCCGAGATCATGGCGCCGTCGGTTGACTGGGCTTTCTGGACCAGCGATGAAAATGCCGCCAAGGCGAAGTCGGATCTGATGAAGAATTATTTCGCCAATGTGAAAAAGACCTTTGCCGGCATCGAGTCCAAGGTGACGAAGTATGACTGGGGCAAGGAAGTTGCGCCCGGCATCACCTCGATCGAAGCGCCGGGCCACACGCCCGGTCATACCGCTTTCGCAATCGCCTCCGGCAATTCGAAAATCCTGATTCAGTCCGACGTCACCAACATTCCCGAGTTCTTCCTGCGCAATCCGGATTGGCACGTGATGTATGACGAGAATCCCGAGCTGGCGCAGAAAACCCGTCACAAATTCTACGACATGGCGTCGGCGGAGAAAGCAACCGTGGTGGGCTTCCATTTCACCTTCCCCTGCATCGGCCATGTCGAGAAGGACGGCGCGAAGTACCGTCTGGTGCCGTCGGCCTGGAATCCGGTGATCTGATCGTCGCTGCGAGAGATTTGATAGGGCAGGCCGTCCCGATGGGGCGGCCTGTTTTTACGGAGGCGATAAGTGTCGCCAGCAATTTCGGCATTCATGCACTTGCATCATTATTGGATTTGGCTAGGTTGGCGGCAATCGTTCAGCACCTGAAGGGGATCTCTCATGGCCACTCATCACGTCGTCGTTATCGCCGGCAGTCTCCGCAAGGAAAGCTTCACCCTTAAAATCGCCAACGCGCTGACCAAGTTGGCGCCCGATACGCTGAAGCTCGACGTGGTCACGTTGCATGACATCTCGTTCTTCAATCAGGACCTGGAATCCGCACCGCCGGCCGATTGGGTGGCTTTCCGTGAGAAGATTCAGAAATCGAGCGGCGTCCTGTTCGTCACGCCCGAATACAACCGTTCGATCCCCGGCGTCTTGAAGAATGCCATCGACGTGGCCTCGCGCCCCTACGGCAAAAGCTCGTTCCTCGGCAAGCCGGTCGGCATCATCAGCAATTCGCCGGGTCCGCTCGGCGGCGTCAGCGCGGCCAAGCATTTACAGAATATCCTGCCTGGTATTTCCGGTCCGATCATGGGCCAGCCGGAAATCTATCTGAACGGCGTCGGCGACGCGTTCGACGACAAGGGCGAACTGATCAAGGAATCGCTCCTGGCGGTGCTGAAGCAATATATCGACGCCTATGCGGCCTTCGTGAGCCGGCATCACCGGTAGGCAGAGCGCGTATTCCGCCGAAGCCTGCCTCTCGGGCTTGATTAATGGGGTATGCGGCGGCTTCGTCTTTTAGGATTCCGTTAACCGGACCGTCGCATCCTCCGCTCCATGGTCTCTCGCAGCCGACTCAAATCCGTGCTCACGGGGCTCGCCCTCTATGCGATGGCGGCAGCCCTGATCGGCTATTTCGGTGTCAACGCCTACACCGGCAAATACGGATTGAACGCGCAGCAGGAACTTGACCAGGAAATCATCGCGCTGACATCCGAACTGGCGCGGCTGAAGCAGGAGCGGGCCGAGGGCGAGCAGCGTGTCTCGCTGCTGCGATCCGACCGGGTCGACCCCGACATGCTCGACGAGCGGGCACGCTATCAGCTCGACTACGTCAATCCGCACGATCTGGTCCGGATCAAGCCGAACTAGCCCCGGCGCGTTCTCCTCACGCGAACCTGTCCCGCCTCGCTTTAGAGGCGTTACAGTCGTCTAATTTCAAAACTTCGCGAAATCGATCACGAAAATTTCGCGTCGCATTGCAGTGCGGCATAGTGAAATCTTCGCAGGTGCACGCAATCCTTTCATGGCGGTTTGAGTTGGGTTAGAGAGGGCGATCCACTCTCTCATCCGGAATTGCCATGGCCGCACCCAAAAAAACCGCCGCGAAAGAATCAGGGCAGGACAAAGGGAGCGACTCCCCGCCGGAATTCACCAGAGAGCAGGAACTGGTCGCGCTGCGCGACATGCTGCTGATCCGGCGATTTGAGGAAAAGGCCGGCCAGCTCTACGGCATGGGAGCGATCGGCGGTTTCTGTCATCTCTATATCGGTCAGGAAGCGGTCGTTGTCGGCATGCAGATGGCCCTCAAAAAGGGCGATCAGGTCATAACGGGATACCGCGACCACGGGCACATGTTGGCCTGCGGGATGGAGGCCAAAGGCGTGATGGCCGAGCTCACCGGCCGTCACGGTGGCTATTCCAAGGGCAAGGGCGGCTCCATGCACATGTTCAGCAAGGAGAAGAATTTCTTCGGCGGCCACGGCATCGTCGGCGCGCAGGTGTCGCTCGGCACCGGCCTTGCTTTCGCCAACCGCTACCGCGGCAATGATTTTGTCAGCCTGGCCTATTTCGGCGACGGCGCCTCGAACCAGGGTCAGGTCTACGAGAGCTTCAACATGGCGGAGCTGTGGAAGCTTCCGGTGATCTATGTCATCGAGAACAACCGCTACGCGATGGGCACGTCGGTAACGCGCTCTTCGGCGCAGACCGATTTCTCCAAGCGCGGCATCTCCTTCAACATTCCGGGCAAGCAAGTCGACGGCATGGATGTCCGTGCGGTGAAGGCCGCCGGTGACGAGGCCGTCGCCTGGTGCCGCGAGGGCAAGGGGCCATTTATCCTGGAAATGCAGACCTACCGCTATCGCGGCCACTCGATGTCGGATCCGGCGAAATACCGCACGCGCGAGGAGGTCGAGAAGGTCCGTCACGATCAGGACCCGATCGAGCAGGTTCGCAACCGGCTGCTGGCGGCCGGCATGAGCGAGCAGGAATTGAAGGCCATCGACGCCGAGGTGCGCGAGATCGTCAACAATGCTGCAGATTTCGCGCAGCACGATCCCGAGCCCGAGCCGTCCGAACTTTACACTGATATCTATCGCTAAGAGCGCAAGCTGACTTTCGGAGCTGATATGCCAATTCAAGTGCTGATGCCTGCGCTGTCACCCACCATGGAAAAGGGCAACCTTGCCAAGTGGCTGAAGAAGGAGGGCGAGACGATCAAGTCGGGCGATGTCATCGCCGAGATCGAGACCGACAAGGCGACGATGGAAGTCGAGGCCACCGATGAGGGTACGCTCGGCAAGATCCTGATCCCGGAGGGCACCGCCGACGTTGCCGTCAACACGCCGATCGCCACCATTCTCGCCGATGGCGAGAGTGCTTCCGATCTCGGCAGGGCCGCGCCAGCAAAGGCCGCGGAGTCCGCGCCGCCGGCGGCAGCCAAGACTGATGGGAAAACTGAAGCGCCTCAGCCCAAGGATGACGCCCAAACCGGGGCTAAAGCGCCCTCGGCGCCAAAGGCCGTTACCGAGCCCGATCCGGAGGTGCCGGAAGGCACCGAGATGGTGACCATGACGATCCGCGAAGCCTTGCGCGACGCCATGGCCGAAGAAATGCGCCGCGACCCCGACGTGTTCCTGATGGGTGAGGAAGTCGCGGAATATCAGGGCGCCTACAAGATCAGCCAGGGATTGCTGGAGGAATTCGGCGCCAAGCGCGTGATCGATACGCCGATTACCGAGCACGGCTTTGCCGGCATCGGCATTGGCGCGGCGATGTCGGGGCTAAAGCCGATCGTCGAATTCATGACCTTCAACTTCGCCATGCAGGCGATGGACCAGATCATCAATTCCGCGGCGAAGACGCTGTACATGTCCGGCGGACAGATGGGCTGCTCGATCGTGTTCCGCGGACCGAATGGCGCCGCGGCCCGCGTCGCGGCCCAGCACAGCCAGGATTATTCGGCCTGGTATTCGCAAATTCCGGGACTGAAGGTGATCGCGCCGTTCTCGGCCGCTGATTACAAGGGCCTCCTGAAAGCCGCGATTCGCGATCCCAATCCGGTGATCTTCCTCGAAAACGAAGTTCTCTACGGCCATTCCGGCGAAGTCCCGAAGCTCGACGATTATGTGGTGCCGATCGGCAAGGCGCGCGTGGTGCGCTCCGGCAATCACGTCACCATCATCTCGTGGTCGAACGGCATGACCTACGCGCTGAAGGCGGCCGAAGAGCTTGCCAAGGACGGCATCGAGGCCGAAGTGGTCGACCTGCGTACGCTGCGCCCGATGGATACCGACACGATCGTCGCCTCCGTGAAAAAGACCGGCCGCGCGGTGACGGTGGAAGAGGGCTGGCAGCAAAACGGTGTCGGCGCCGAAATTGCGGCGCGCCTGATGGAGCACGCGTTCGATTACCTCGATGCACCGGTAGCGCGGGTGTCGGGCAAGGACGTGCCGATGCCGTACGCGGCCAACCTTGAAAAGCTGGCATTGCCTTCGGTGGCCGAGGTGGTCGAAGCCGCCAAAGCCGTTTGCTATCGGTGAATCATGGCCGGTCCCAAGGAGCAGCCATTGCCTCCAGACGTCATGGGTCGCGATGATGCCACGGAAGTGCTGCGCGCATTCGTCCTCGATGGCGGACTTTCCATCGCGTTCACGCGCGCATTCGAGGAGCCGGACATGTGGGGCCTGCTTCTGGTCGATGTCGCACGCCATGCCGCCCGCGCCTATGCGCGCGAGAGCGCCTACACCGAGGAAGAGGCGCTGACGCGCATCGTAGACATGTTCGAAGCCGAAATCGCGCGGCCGACCGACACGGGCAGCACCACGCCGCGGTCGCAACAAGGTCACTGACAATGCCAACCAACATTCTTATGCCTGCGCTGTCGCCCACGATGGAAAAGGGAAACCTTGCCAAGTGGCTCAAGAAAGAAGGCGACAAGGTCAAGTCCGGCGACGTGATCGCGGAGATCGAGACCGACAAGGCGACCATGGAGGTCGAAGCGGTCGATGAAGGCACGCTGGCCAGGATCGTCGTGCCGGAAGGTACCCAGGACGTTGCCGTGAACGACGTGATCGCGGTGCTCGCCGGCGATGGCGAAGACGTCAAAGCCGCAGGCGCTGCGCCCCAACCAAAGGCCGAAGCCAAATCCGAGGCGAAGCCCGAAGCCAAAGCGGAAGCTCCGAAGCAAGAAGCGCCTCCGGCTGCGGTGAAAGCACCGGCGCCGGCTTCTGCGCCACCGGCTCAGGCCAAGCCGTCCGCGCCGCAGGCCAACGGCCACGACCGCACGTTTTCCTCACCGCTGGCCCGACGCCTCGCCAAGGAGGCCGGCATCGAGCTTGCGCGCATCAATGGCAGCGGTCCGCATGGCCGCATTATCGCGCGCGACGTCGAAGAGGCGAAATCCGGCAAGGGACTGAAGGCACCTGCTGCTGCACCGGCCGGCGCACCCGCGCTGGCGCAGTCGATGTCGGACAAACAGATTCTCGCGCTGTTCGAACCAGGCAGCTACGAGATCGTGCCGCATGACGGCATGCGGCGCACCATCGCCCAGCGCCTGACGGCGTCGGTGCAGACGGTTCCGCATTTCTACCTGACGATCGACTGCGATATCGGCAAGCTGCTGGCGGCCCGCGAGGAGATCAATGCCTCCGCGCCGAAGGACAAGGAGAAGAAGCCGCTCTACAAGCTTTCGGTCAACGACTTCGTCATCAAGGCGATGGCGGTCGCGCTGCAACGCATTCCCGATTGCAACGTCAGCTGGACCGACGGCGGCATGCTGAAGCACAAGCATTCCGATATCGGCGTCGCGGTTGCGATGCCCGGCGGCCTGATCACCCCGATCATTCGAAGCGCCGAGACGAAATCACTGTCGACGATTTCAGGCGAGATGAAGGATTTCGCGGCGCGGGCGAGGGCGCGCAAACTCAAGCTCGAGGAATATCAGGGTGGCACCACGGCGATATCCAATCTCGGTATGTATGGGATCAAGGATTTCACGGCCGTGATCAATCCGCCGCACGCCACTATCCTGGCGGTGGGCACCAGCGAGGAGCGTGCGGTGGTGAGAGGCGGCAAGATCGAGATCGCCAACATCATGAGCGTGACCCTGTCCTGCGATCATCGCGCGGTCGACGGCGCACTGGGCGCGGAACTGATCGGCGCCTTCAAGATGCTGATCGAAAATCCGGTCATGATGATGGTGTAGGGATGCCGCTCGTCCGCGTTGCGTTGCGCCGGGGAAAGTCCGCCGACTACAAGCGGGCGATCGGGGAGGGCGTCTACAAAGCGATGCGCGAAAGCTTTGGCGTGCCGGAGGGAGACCGCTTCGTCGTCGTGTCCCAACACGATGAGAGTGAATTCCAGTTCAGCAGGACCTATCTCGATATCCCGCGGACGGACGATCTGGTCATCATTCAGATTACCGCCAACAACACCCGCACCGTCGAACAGAAGAAAGCATTGTTCGCGCGCATCGCGGAATTGCTGGCGGCCGAGCCGGGTCTGCGCAAAGAAGATGTCTTCATCAACCTGGTTGAAGTCGCCAAGGAAAACTGGTCGTTCGGCAATGGTATCGCGCAATATGCGTGAGCCTTCCCTCGTTGATTGCTAAGGGCGTCATGCGGCTCGCGGGAATTTTCATCCTGGCCTTTGTCATTTCCGCCATTTCCGGTGTGGCCGCCCATGCCGCGGTGTCGCTGCTGCCGGATTGGGACGATGCCGCCGGCCGCGGCCTGGGCGAGGCCTTCCGGCTGCTGCTGACCGCCATCTACGTGATCCTGGGAATGATCCTCTACGGCCTTGCCGTCTGGCGCCGGAATCGCGAGCGGCGGCTGAAGCGCGTACTTTATATCCTGTTGCTGGTGCCGTTTCTGGTCGTCGTTCTCGGTCTCATCGACAACGGCGTCCATCGCATCGACTGGCTGCGCGAAAGCGTGGGCATGGTGCAGATGTTCGTTCCGCTGTGGAGCGTCGCGCTGGCACAATGGCTGATCCTGCATATATACCTGTCGCGGCAGACTAGGCTTGCGAAAGCCGCTTCCACATGAGCATTGAGCACCTTGAATCGACGCGGCGGTCGCAGACGATCGCTTGAGCTAACGGGAGCCTGAAATGGCCGATACACCCTTCGACATCATCATCATCGGTTCTGGCCCCGGCGGTTACGTCACGGCCATTCGTGCAGCCCAGCTCGGCTACAAGACCGCGATTGTCGAGAAATCCTATCTCGGAGGCATCTGCCTGAACTGGGGCTGTATCCCGACCAAAGCGCTGCTCCGCTCAGCGGAAATTTTCCATTATATGCAGCATGCGAAGGATTACGGTCTTTCTGCCGACAACGTGTCGTTCGACCCCAAAGCGGTGGTGCAGCGCTCGCGCGGCGTCTCGAAGCGCCTGAACGACGGCGTCGGCTTCCTGATGAAGAAGAACAAGGTCACGGTGATCTGGGGTGACGCTTCGATCGACGCGCCCGGCAAGATCACGGTGAAGAAATCCGCGGCCGAGGCGCCGAAGGGTGCGCTGGGCGAGGGCGCCTATCAGGCCAAGCACATCATCATCGCCACCGGTGCGCGGCCGCGCGTGCTGCCGGGACTTGAGCCCGACAAGAAACTGATCTGGACCTATTTTGAAGCGATGGTGCCGGACAAGATGCCGAAGTCGCTGCTGGTGGTGGGCTCCGGCGCGATCGGCATCGAGTTCGCGTCGTTCTTCCACACCATGGGCGCCGACGTGACGGTGGTCGAGGTGCTGCCGCAGATCCTCCCGGTCGAGGATGCCGAGATCGCGGGCCTGGCGCGCAAGCGGTTCGAGAAGCAAGGCATCAAGATTCTCACCGACACCAAGGTGATGAAGCTCGAGAAAAACAGCGACAGCGTCGTCGCCACCATCGACGATGGCAAGGGCAAGCCGCAAACGGTCGAGTTCGACCGGGTGATTTCGGCCGTCGGCGTGGTCGGCAATATCGAGAATCTGGGATTGGAGAAGCTCGGCGTCAAAACCGACCGCGGCTGTATCGTGATCGACGGCTATTGCAAGACCAACGTTCCGGGCATCTACGCCATCGGCGATGTCGCGGGCCCGCCGATGCTGGCGCATAAGGCTGAGCATGAGGGCGTGATCTGCGTCGAGGCCATCAAGGGCCTGCATCCGCACGCCATGGACAAGCTCCTGATTCCCGGCTGCACTTACTGCAATCCGCAGGTCGCATCGGTTGGTCTCACCGAAGCAAAAGCGAAAGAAGGCGGCCGCGAGATTCGCGTCGGCCGTTTCCCGTTCGTCGGCAACGGCAAGGCGATTGCGCTGGGCGAGGACCAGGGATTGGTCAAGGTGGTCTTTGACAAGAAAACCGGTCAGTTGCTCGGCGCGCATATGATCGGCGCCGAAGTCACCGAGCTGATCCAGGGCTACGTGGTCGCCATGAACCTGGAGACCACGGAAGAAGAGCTGATGCACACCGTGTTCCCGCACCCGACCTTGTCCGAAATGATGAAGGAAGCGGTGCTGGACGCCTATGGCCGAGTCCTGAACATTTAGGGCACGATACCGAAAAGCACGGCCTCAGGCCTCGCCTGGGGAGGAAACCGTTTCCGGCAGGATCATGCCGCAACGACAAACGAGCGAGACTGAATCCGTGAAAGACAATGACAATCTGACGATCGAGCGTCCGACATTCGTGACCCATCTCGAATGCTCGATGGAAGGCGATCATTATGCGGCCGACCAGATCCACAATCTGTCGAAAGCCGGCAAGCCGCTTTTGGTGCGTTACGATCTGGCCGGCGTGAAGAAAGCGCTGACCAAGGACGCGCTGGCGCAGCGCCCGGCTGATTTGTGGCGCTACCGCGAAATGCTTCCGGTACGAAAATGCGCTGACATCGTCAGCCTCGGTGAAGTGACGACGCCGCTGATCCGCCTGCCCAAGCTCGGCAAGAAACTCGGCGGCGGCGAGATCATCGTGAAGGATGAAGGGCGGCTGCCGACCGGCTCATTCAAGGCGCGTGGTCTCGTGATGGCAGTGTCGATGGGCAAGGCGCTTGGCATCAAGCACATGGCGATGCCGACCAATGGCAATGCCGGTGCGGCGCTCGCGGCCTACGCCACCAGTTGCGGCATCAAGACCACGATCTTCTGTCCCGCCGATACGCCGGAAGTGAATGTCAGCGAGATCGAGCTGCAGGGCGCGACCGTCTACCGCGTCAACGGCCTGATCGACGATTGCGGCAAGATCGTTGGCGAGGGCAAGGCGAAGGCCGGCTGGTTCGATACCTCGACGCTGAAGGAGCCCTATCGGATCGAAGGCAAGAAGACGATGGGGCTTGAACTCGCTGAACAGCTCGGCTGGGACGTTCCGGACGTGATCTTCTATCCGACCGGCGGCGGCACTGGCCTGATCGGCATGTGGAAAGCCTTCGCTGAACTCGAGGCTATCGGCCTCATCGGCTCCAAGCGGCCGCGCATGGTCGCGGTGCAGGCGGCGGGTTGCGCGCCGATGGTCCGCGCCTTCGAGAACGGCACCGAGCACGCGCCGCGCTGGGAGGATGCCCACACCATCGCGTCCGGCATTCGCGTGCCGCAGGCGGTCGGGGATTTTCTTATTCTGCGCGCGGTGCGCGAGAGCAAGGGTTTCGCGATTGCGGTATCGGACGATAAAATCTCGGCGGCGCTCAACGAAGTCGCGCGCGAAGAAGGCCTGTTGTTATGCCCGGAGGGAGCTGCGACCTATGCGGCCTACCAGCAAAGCCTGGCCGACGGCCGCGTCAGCAAAAACGATCGCGTCATGCTGTTCAATTGCGCGACCGGGCTTAAATATCCGCTGCCGCCGGTAACGCGCACGCTCGATCGTCATCAGCCAATCGATTACGCCAAGCTATAAGCGGCGCGAGCCAACGCGTCGGATGCCAAGGCTGTGATAGCGCAGCCGCCAGGGAGGAGTGCTATGCGAAGAGCGGTATTCACCGCGGTTCTGGCGCTGCTTGCGTTCGCTGGCAACGCGCTCGCGGACAATTTCCCGTCTCACCCTATCACCATCATAGTGCCGTTCTCGGCGGGCGGCCCGTCGGATGCGATGGCGCGGATCATGGCCGAGCGCATGCAGCGGGCGCTCGGCCAGACCATCATGATCGAGAACGTCACCGGTGCCGGCGGATCACTCGGGGTCGGGCGCGTGGTGCGTGCGCCCGCTGACGGCTACACCGTCGGCTTCGGCCATCTCGGCACCAATGTCGCCAATGGCGCGATCTACAATCTCGGCTACGACCTTGTGACCGATCTCGCGCCGGTGGTGATGTTGCCGAGCAACCCGATGATCATCGTCAGCAAGAACGCGGTGCCGGCCAAAACCCTTCCGGAGTTGCTGGCGTGGCTGAGGGCCAAGCCGGCGCCGCCGATCGCCGGCACTGCCGGGGCCGGTTCGGGCAGTCATATCGCCGGGCTTTATTTCGAGAACGTCACCGGCATCAAGCTGCAATATGTCCCGTATCGCGGCACGGCGCCGGCGCTCAATGACCTCGTCGCCGGACAGCTCGATATCATTGTCGACCAGACCTCCAATTCCATCAGCCAGGTTCGCGCCGGGACGATTCGCGCTTACGCTGTTACCTCCGACAAGCGGGTCGAATCAGCGTCGGATATTCCGACCACGGACGAGGCTGGCCTGCCCGGATTTCACATGACGCTGTGGTCAGGTCTGTGGGTGCCAAAGGGCACGCCAAAAGAGATCATCACGAAGTTGAACGGCGCTGCGGTGGAGGCGTTGAACGACGCGGCCGTGCGCAAGAAGCTCGGCGATCTCGGGCTTGATATCCCGCCGAAAGACCAGCTTTCGCCGGAAGCGCTCGGCGCCTGGCAGAAGACCGAAATTGCGAAATGGTGGCCGATGATCAAGGCAGCCAACGTCAAGATCGACTGATCCCACGGCAGGCTTAAGACGCGGAACTGCGGATCGCATCAAACTAACGTCGAGATGATGACATATGCTTTCCCTACCGGAAGCCTATGTACTGACGCGCGCATCCCTATGGATTTCCAGAGCCTGCCACCCATTTGCTGGGGCAAGCCGGCACATCGAGATGCGCCGCTATCGTCAATGGAGGGTTCGCTCATGACGGTTCAGGTAGATTTCACCAGCCAGGATTATTTCCGCAATCCTGCTGCCGCGATCGAGAGGGTTCGCGCGCAAGGGCCGGTCGTAGACGTGCATTTTCCGATCATCGGCAGGGTCTGGGCGACAACGACACAGGCGCTCGCGGATCAGGTGCTGAAGGACAGCGAGACGTTCACGATCCGGACGGAGAACGGTACGGTGACCGGATTGCGCTGGTGGATGCCGCGCATCGTGCGCACGATGGCGAACAGCATGCTGTCGATGGACGATCCCGATCACAAGCGATTGCGCGACGTCGTCGACGAAGCCTTTCGCCGCAGGGCCGTGCTCGAGCTAGAGCCGCGCATCCAGACTCTTGGCGACGAGCTTGCCGACGAATTGTTCGTGGATGGCAGCCCGGCCGATCTGGTCGAGCGCTATGCACGCAAGCTGCCGCTTTCGGTGATCTGCGAACTGCTTGGGCTGCCACTCGACGACCGCCCGAAATTCATCCGCTGGGCTGGCGGCTTCACGCGCTTCACCGGTTCGCTCGGCTTCCTCAGCATGCTTCCGAACATTTTCGCGATGAGGCGATACCTTGAAGATCACATCGAGACCGTTCGCCAGCGTGGCGGAGAAGGGCTGATTGCCGACATCGTGCGCATCGAGCGGGACGGCGGGCGGATCAGCCGCGATGAAATCGTCTCGATGGTGTTTCTGCTGCTGATTGCGGGGCACGAAACCACCACGCATCTGATCAGCGGATCGGTCCACGAGCTTCTGAAAAATCCCGATCTGCGTGACTGGCTCGCGCAGGATTGGAGCCGGGTCGATCTCGCGGTGGAGGAGTTCTTGCGTTTCCTCTCGCCAGTGCAATTCACCAAGCCGCGCTATGTGCGGAAGGACATCGAGCTTGGCGGAGTGAGGCTCAAGAAGGGCGATAAGATCATGGCCATGCTGGCAGCCGCCAATATGGATCCTCAGGCCAATCCTCGTCCCGAGCAGCTTGACCTGCAGCGCAGGCCGAACCGGCATGTTGCCTTCGGGACCGGAATTCATTTCTGCCTTGGCCATCAGCTCGCTCGCATCGAAGGCCGCTGCGCGTTGAAATCTCTGTTTCGCCGCTGGCCGGCCCTGACGCTTGCAACGGACGAATCGGAAATTACCTGGCGCCGCCGAGCGGGACTAAGGGCGATCGAGCATCTGCCGGTCGCCGCTGGCCGGGAAAGCGTGAGCTCAAAGGTATCACAGGCCGCTTGATCGATCCGGGAATGCCGGAGATTTGCCGCAAAAGGGTTGCCGCCGCGCCACGATTGTTGCTTGGCTGCAACAAGAGATGAAGATTTAACCCTTTTCAGGCTGGCCGCGGCCCCCGCCGCTTTTTAGCCACACCCCTCTATGAAATCATACTTCGCAGGCTAACGGCCACCGCTCGCGAAGGCGAAGCAGATCCTGTCTCGTTCAGGGTTTGTATTTTCCGGGTCTAACAAGAGTTGGCTGGGGAAACAGGTTCGCGATGGACG
The DNA here is from genome assembly GCF_900105125.1 of Bradyrhizobium canariense. Lineage (NCBI taxonomy): Bacteria > Pseudomonadati > Pseudomonadota > Alphaproteobacteria > Hyphomicrobiales > Nitrobacteraceae > Bradyrhizobium > Bradyrhizobium canariense. Next base: position 1,150,285 of record NZ_LT629750.1, read on the forward strand.
CCAAGACCAATATCAAAAGCAGATTGCCCAGCCGTCACGTGACCGAGGGTCCGGAACGGGCGCCCCATCGCTCGTATCTCTATGCCATGGGGCTGACCACCCAGCAGATCCACCAACCGTTCGTCGGCGTGGCGTCGTGCTGGAACGAGGCTGCGCCTTGCAACATCTCGCTGATGCGTCAGGCCCAGGCGGTCAAGAAGGGCGTCGCCTCTGCCGGTGGCACGCCGCGCGAATTCTGCACCATCACCGTGACCGACGGCATCGCGATGGGCCATGACGGCATGCGCTCATCGCTGCCTTCACGTGAATGTATCGCCGATTCGGTCGAGCTGACGATTCGCGGCCACGCCTACGACGCGCTGGTCGGTCTTGCCGGCTGCGACAAATCGCTCCCGGGAATGATGATGGCGATGGTCCGGCTCAACGTGCCGTCGATCTTCATCTATGGCGGCTCGATCCTCCCCGGCAATTTCCGCGGCCAGCAGGTCACGGTGCAGGACATGTTCGAGGCCGTCGGCAAGCATTCGGTCGGCGAGATGTCCGATGCCGACCTGGACGAAATCGAGCGGGTCGCCTGTCCGTCGGCCGGCGCTTGCGGTGCACAATTCACCGCCAACACCATGGCGACCGTTTCCGAGGCGATCGGGCTTGCGCTGCCGTACTCGGCCGGCGCGCCGGCGCCTTACGAAATCCGTGACGCGTTTTGCACCGCAGCCGGCGAAAAGGTCATGGAGCTGATCGCGGCAAATATCCGTCCGCGTGACATCGTCACCCGCAAGTCGCTGGAAAATGCGGCGGCGGTGGTCGCGGCGTCCGGTGGCTCGACCAATGCTGCACTGCATCTGCCGGCGATCGCCAACGAATGCGGCATCAAGTTCGATCTGTTTGACGTGGCCGAAATCTTCAAAAAGACACCATATGTCGCGGATTTGAAGCCGGGCGGCCGTTATGTCGCCAAAGACATGTTTGAAGTTGGCGGCATACCGCTTCTGATGAAAACTTTGCTCGATAATGGCCACCTGCACGGGGATTGCTTGACCGTGACGGGCCGCACAATCGCCGAGAACCTCAAAAGCGTGAAATGGAATCCGCACCAGGATGTGGTGCGGTCCGCAGACAAGCCGATCACCGTTACGGGTGGCGTCGTCGGCTTGAAGGGGAATCTCGCGCCTGAGGGTGCGATCGTGAAGGTCGCGGGTATGTCGAACCTGAAATTTACCGGTCCTGCCCGTTGCTTCGATCGCGAAGAGGACGCCTTCGAGGCGGTCCAGAAGAAAACCTACAAAGAGGGCGAGGTCATCGTGATCCGCTATGAGGGGCCGCGCGGCGGTCCCGGTATGCGGGAGATGCTCTCGACCACGGCGGCGCTGACCGGGCAGGGCATGGGCGGCAAGATTGCCCTGATTACGGACGGCCGGTTCTCGGGGGCCACCCGTGGCTTCTGCATCGGCCATGTCGGGCCGGAGGCGGCGATCGGCGGCCCGATCGCGTTGCTTCAAGACGGCGACATCATCGAAATCGACGCGGTCGTCGGGACTCTTAACGTAAAGTTGACTGACGCCGAGCTCGCCGATCGTCGAACCAAATGGAAGCCGCGAGAGACCAACCATACGTCAGGTGCGCTGTGGAAGTATGCCCAGCAGGTCGGGCCGGCGGTTGGTGGTGCGGTCACCCACCCAGGTAGTGCGCACGAGAAACAGTGTTATGCGGACATCTAGGCGTATCATTCTTGCGTTGATGTTAGGGGCCACGCCGGTGGCCGCGCCGGGATTCGCCTTTGATGGTGCGCCGGTCAACCAGGACGCCGCCATTCCTGTCGCCGCGGCTCAGCCGGGAGCCGCGATGGCCTTGAAAAAGGCAATCCCGCCTTCAGAGCCCGATGTCTCGCTGACCGCGCTGCAATATCAAGCGGAACGCGGCAATCCCGGGGCTCAATGGATGTTGGGCCGGATGTATGCCGGCGGTAATGGCGTCATCCAGGACGAACTTCGGGCCTTCGACTATTTCAGCCGTATCGCCAATGCGCATGCGGAGGACAGTCCCTCGGCTCCGCAGGCCGCGGTCGTCGCCAATGCCTTTGTCGCGTTGGGGCGGTACTACCTCAGCGGCATCCCCAACTCGAAGATCCAGCAGGATCCCGAACGGGCGAGGGAAATGTTCTCCTACGCGGCATCCTATTTCGGCAACGCGGACGCCCAGTATGATCTGGCGCGCCTATACCTCCACGCCGGCTCGTCACGCGACGATCTGCGTTATGGAGCCCGCTGGCTTGGCCTCGCTGCCCAAAAGGGTCAGCATCAGGCGCAGGCGCTGCTCGGTCAGATGCTGTTCAATGGTGATCAGCTACCGCGTCAGGCCGCCCGCGGCTTGATGTGGTTGACGCTGGCGCGTGACAGCGCCGGGCCGGACGAAACCTGGATCAAGGAAAGCTACAATAAAGCGATCACCAAGGCGTCCGATGACGACCGGGCGACAGCGCTGCAAATGCTCGAGCACTGGGTGCAGGGCCGCCGGGACTGACGCTTTTTCTCACCCCGCCTGAAGCTGAAAGCGGGGGAGAATCCGGAGTTCACGCTATTTCGAGATCGAAGTCCGCCCACACCGGGACGTGGTCGGACGGCTTTTCCCAGGAGCGGACGTAACTATCCACCCCGACATCGATCAGCCGGTCGCTGGCCTGCGGCGACAGCAGCAAATGGTCGATGCGCAAGCCGTGGTTCTTCTGCCACGCGCCGGCCTGATAATCCCAGAACGTATATTGGCGGGGGGCGTCGGTGACGGCTCGCAGCGCGTCCGTCAGTCCCAACCCTAGCAGCGATTGGAAGGCCTCGCGGGTGGTCGGGCGGAACAGCGCGTCATTGATCCAGGCCGCCGGGTTATGCACGTCCTGGGCTGATGGAATGACGTTGAAATCGCCGGCCAGCACCAGCGGTTCTTCCGTCTTAAGTCGTTGCTTTGAGTACTCAAGAAGCCGCGACATCCATTTGAGCTTGTAGGGATATTTCTCGGTCTCGGGCGGATTGCCGTTGGGCAGATAGAGACACGCGATCCGCATCACGCCGTGCTTTAGCGTAACCACCCCTTCCAGGAACCGCGCATGGGCGTCCTCGTCGTCGCCGGCAAGGCCCGATTTGGTCTCGTCAAACGGCAGCTTCGACAGCAGGGCCACGCCGTTAAACGTCTTCTGGCCGTGGGTGACGACGTTATAGCCAAGCGACTCGATCTCAAGGCGCGGAAACGCCTCATCGACGCATTTGATTTCCTGCAGGCAGACAATGTCCGGCGAGCACTCTTTCAACCAGGTCAAGAGATGGTCGAGCCGCTGCCGGACCGAATTGACGTTCCAGGTGGCGATGCGCATGAACGCTCTGATGCTCTAGATGGAAAAGCTGGTGCCGCAGCCGCACGACGCGGTGGCATTGGGATTGACCACCCGGAACGACGCGCCGATCAGGTCATCGACGAAATCGACTTCCGAACCCGCCAGGAACGGCACCGAGGCCGGATCCACCAGCACCACGGCGCTTTCGCGCGCGATCACTAGGTCGTCCTCCGCCTGCGCATGCTCGACATCGAACTTGTACTGAAAGCCCGAGCAGCCACCGCCCTCGACGCTGATCCTCAGCATGGCGCCGTCGCCTTCGGTTTTCAGGATCTGCCCAATGCGACGGGCTGCCCGCTCAGTAATGGTCACGGCTGTTGTCATCGCAAGCTCTCCGGTAACCGGCGTCATACCCAATTCATTTGGTATACCGCACCTGACATAGTTAAGTGCGTAAACTCACGGAATCAAATGGATAAGGACTAAAATACCGTGTCGGTCGGAATGGCTGCTCCTCGTTCGGCCTATGCCTGTGACCCCGACCGCAGCCGCGGCCGGTTATTTGACGAGCCGCCGAGCAAGACCCGCAGCCCGTTCCGGCGGGATTGCGATCGGGTGATCCATTCGACCGCTTTTCGCCGCCTGAAGTACAAAACCCAGGTGTTCGTGTTCCACGAAGGCGATCATTACCGCACCCGGCTGACCCATTCGCTGGAAGTCGCCCAGATCGCCCGGGCGCTGGCCCGGCAGCTCGGTCTCGACGAGGATCTCACGGAAACGCTGGCGCTGGCGCACGACCTCGGCCATCCGCCGTTCGGCCACGCGGGCGAGCGGGCGCTGGATGCCTGTTTGCGCGCCCATGGCGGGTTCGATCACAACGCGCAAACGCTGCGCGTGGTGACCTCGCTGGAGCATCGCTATCCCGAGTTCGACGGGCTCAACCTGACCTGGGAATCGCTGGAGGGGATCGTCAAGCACAACGGCCCGCTGACCGCGCGAAGCGGGGCGGCATTTGGACGCTATCGCGAACGCGGCATCCCCTGCGGAATTTCGGACTATGTCGGGATTTACGATCTGGAATTGTGGAGCTTTGCTTCGCTGGAGGCGCAAGTCGCGGCCATCGCCGACGACATCGCCTATGACGCCCACGACATCGACGATGGCCTGCGCGCCGGCCTGTTCGGGGTCGACGATCTCAAGGTGATGCCGCTCACGGCCGAGATCATCGCCGAAATCGCCGGGGATTATCCCAATCTCGATGACGACCGGCGCGGCGCGGAACTGGTGCGTGAGCTGATTTCCTATCTGATCGGCGGGGTCGTCTCGGAGACGCGCCGGCGCCTCGATATCGCTCAACCCCGATCGGTCGAGGATGTCCGCAATCAGGGCGAGATGCTGATCGCATTCTCGGCCCCCGTCGCGCAGGCCGAAGCCGAGATCAAATCGTTCCTGCACCATCGCATGTATCGGCATCCGCGGGTGATGCGGGTGATGGGCGAGGCCGAGACCATCCTGTTCGACCTGTTCGCCCGCTATCAGAAGACGCCCGGCGATCTGCCGCCGGAATGGCTGCCGCCCGGTGGCCAGGATGCCGAGACCGAAACCGACCGCGCCCGGCGGATCGGCAATTTTATCGCCGGGATGACCGACCGTTTTGCGCTGACCGAGCATCAACGGCTTTTTGACTCGACCCCGGATTTGCGTTAGGCGGCGGCCCATGGCCGAAAAACCCTCCCCACAGCATCTTTTTGCCGACGTGCTGGCGCGCGTGCACGCGGTTTGCAGCGCTCTCGCCACGGAGAGCGGATGGCCCGCGGGCATCGATCTGTCGCGTGTCGTGGTCGAGCCGCCGCGCGACGCCGCGCATGGCGACATGGCGACCAATGCCGCGATGGTGCTCGCCAAAGAGGCGAAAGCAAAACCGCGCGATCTCGCCGAGCAGATCGCAACCAAATTGCGCGCCGATGATTTGATTGCGTCCGTCGAGGTCGCCGGACCCGGCTTTATCAATCTCACGCTAAAGCCTGCGGCATGGTCGGACGCGTTGCGCGCAGTGCTGAGCGCCGGGAATGCCTATGGCGGAAGCCCGGCAGGCGCGGCCGGGAAGATCAACGTCGAATATGTTTCCGCCAACCCGACCGGTCCGATGCATGTAGGCCATTGCCGGGGCGCCGTATTCGGCGATGCGCTGGCCGGCCTGCTGGCGTTCGCGGGCTATGACGTGGTCAGGGAATATTACATCAACGATGCCGGCGCCCAGGTCGATGTGCTCGCGCGCTCGGCGTTCCTGCGCTACCGCGAGGCGCTCGGCGAGAACATCGGCGAGATTCCCGAAGGGCTTTATCCCGGCGATTATCTGAAGCCGGTGGGACAGGCGCTGGCCGCCGAACACGGCGACAAGCTGCTGTCGATGAAGGAGGCCGCATGGCTGCCGACCGTGCGGGCCAAGGCGATCGCGATGATGATGGCGATGATCAAGCAAGATCTCGCCGCCCTCAACATCAAGCATGATGTTTTCTTCTCGGAGCGGTCGCTGATCGAAACCGGAAACAATCGCGTTGCCGAAACGATCGATTATCTGCGCTCCAAAGGCGACGTCTATGAAGGCCGCCTGCCGCCGCCCAAGGGCACGCCGGTTGACGATTACGAAGACCGCGAGCAGACGCTGTTTCGCGCCACCGCCTATGGCGACGATGTCGATCGCCCGCTGCTCAAGTCCGACGGCAGCTACACTTATTTTGCCTCTGACATCGCCTATCACAAGGACAAGTTCGACCGCGGCTTCGGCAATCTGGTCGATGTCTGGGGCGCCGATCATGGCGGCTACATCAAGCGCATGCAGGCCGCGGTCAAAGCGGTCACGTCGGGCAAGGCGGCGCTGGATGTAAAAATCGTGCAACTCGTCAAGCTGTTGCGCAACGGCGAGCCGGTGAAGATGTCGAAACGCTCTGGCGACTTCGTCACGCTGCGCGAGGTGGTCGACGAGGTCGGTTCCGACGCCGTGCGCTTCATGATGCTGTTCCGCAAGAACGACGCGGTGCTGGATTTCGACCTCGCCAAGGTTCGCGAGCAGTCCAAGGACAATCCGGTGTTCTACGTCCAGTACGGGCACGCCCGCGGATATTCGATCTTCCGCAATGCCCGCGAGGTCATCCCGGACCTGCCGGAGGAGAGCGCCGCGCGGGCGGTATTCCTCCGCGATGCGGCGGTAGAGCGGCTGACCGACCCTGCGGAACTCGGCCTGCTGCGGCAGCTCGCCCTATATCCGCGGTTGATTGACGCGGCGGCGGCGGCACATGAGCCCCACCGAATCGCCTTTTACCTGTATGATCTTGCCAGCGAATTTCACGCGCTATGGACCAGGGGGCGCGATTTGCCCTATTTACGCTTCATTATCAATAATGATGCAGAGATCACCAAGGCGCGACTGGCGATGGTCCAGGGCGTCGTCTCGGTTCTGGCATCAGGGTTAGCCGTTCTTGGCGTCCATGCTCCGGACGAGATGCGATAGGCGGGGCACCACTTTCACAGGGGGGTCTGTGAAGGCATCTGGCAGCGGCTGGTTCGTTTGTAAAAGCGGGTTGGCAGCTTTCCCGAAGGGGACGCATCATCACGATGGCTAATCGGTATCAGAACAGACCTTTTCCCGCCGATGACGATTATCACGGCAACGATGACCCGCACGCGTCCTCGAGGGGCGAGAGCGATCCGCTTGCCGAACTCGCGCGCCTGATCGGTCAGACCGATCCTTTCGGCAGTGCCGAACGCGCCAATCCCCCGGCACAGCCGCGCGGCGTACCCCGCGAGCAATACCATTCTCCGGCGCCGCCCGATGACGTCCCTGCGGCAGGTCCGCCGCCATGGATGCAGCGCGCGGTACGGCAGGAAGCGCCGCCGCAGCAGGACTACTCAAGTCAGAATTATCCCGATCACGATCAGGACTATTCGAGCCAGAACTACCCAACTCAGAACTACCCAAATCAGAATTACCCAAGTCAGGACTATCCAGGTCAGGATTACCCGGAGCAGGACTATCCAAGCTCCGAACATCCGCTGCGCCGTTATGCGGCCCCGCACGCGGAGCCCGTGCAGGATTACGATCAGGCACCCGCTTTCGTGCATGCCGAGCAGCCGCTCGATCCGTCGCGATATGATGACGCGCTGTTCGGCCAGCTCGATACCGGCGGACATCAAGCTCAGCACGAGCCGGCCTATTCGGATGACGAATACGCCTATCAGGACGGTTACGACGACGGCTCCGAAGAGCCGGCCCAGAGACGAGGCGGCCTGACCACCGTTATCGTGGTCCTGGCGCTGGCGGTGGTGGGAACGGGCGCTGCGTTCGCCTATCGCACCTATGTCGGATCGCCGCGCAGCGGGGAGCCTCCGATCATCAAGGCGGACACCAGCCCGACCAAGATCGTCCCGGTATCCGCTGATGGGACCGGCAAGCAACTCGATCGCTTGCCGTCAGGCGACGGCACGGAAAAGATCGTCCCTCGCGAGGAGACGCCGGTCGACGTCAACACCAATGCCAATTCCGGGCCGCGAATGGTGTTTCCGCCACTGAACCAGAATGCGAACCCGCCGTCCGTGGCGAGCGTGGCGCCCGGCGCTATGCCGTCGGCGAACGCCGGGAACGGCACAATGCCGAGCAACCAGCCGCGAAAGATCAAGACGTTCTCGGTCAGGGGTGACGAGCAGGATGCCGCCGGGATGCCCGCATCGGCGCCGCAGCAGGCTCCCGCGGCGAAACCGGCCGTTCCCTCGGCGCGAACGGCGGCCGCCAATGCCAATGCCTCGACCGCCAATGCGCCGATGTCGCTGTCGCCGCAGGGCGCTCCAACGCCAGCCGCTCCGGCGCCGCACACCCAGGTTGCGACGAATGCTCCGGTGCCAATCACGCCCAGCACTACCGAGAACGCTGGCGGGGGCGGCTATTTGGTCCAGGTTTCCTCGCAGCGGAACGAAGCCGATGCGCAGGCCTCTTACCGGGTCCTGCAGGGCAAATTCCCGACCGTACTCGGATCGCACACGCCGGTGATCAAGCGTGCCGATCTCGGCGAGAAGGGTGTCTATTACCGCGCCATGGTGGGTCCGTTCGGGTCGCCCGAAGAAGCCTCGCGCTTCTGCGGCAGTCTGAAGACGGCCGGCGGGCAGTGCGTCGTCCAAAGGAATTAACGGCCGTTTCCTTGACCCTTCGACGGCTTGCGGGCTAATCCGCCGCATGAGCACGCGCGCCTTCATCACAGGTGTCTCCGGACCGGAATTGAGCGCCGCCGAGCGTGAATTCATCCGTTCCGAGCGGCCGTGGGGATTTATCCTCTTCAAACGGAATGTTGAGGCGCCCCGGCAAGTAGCCGAACTGGTTGAAGAATTACGGGAAGTGGCCGGCAATCCCGATGCGCCTGTCCTGATCGACCAAGAGGGCGGCCGGGTACAGCGCCTGGGGCCGCCGAACTGGCCGGCCTATCCGCCGGGGGCGATCTTCAGCGCGCTTTATGACCTCGATCGCGCGCTCGGGCTGTCGGCGGCGCGGTTGAGCGCACGGCTGATCGCGGCCGATCTGGCTGAAATTGGAATTACCGTTGACTGCCTGCCGCTGGCGGATGTGCCCGTTGAAGGCGCCGATGCGGTAATCGGCAACCGCGCCTACGGGACCGAACCGGGAAAGGTCGCGGCGATCGCCCGCGCCGTGACGGAAGGGTTGGAACAGGGCGGCGTGTTGCCGGTTCTCAAGCATATTCCGGGACATGGCAGGGCCACCGCCGATACCCATTTCAGGCTTCCGAGGGTTGATACATCGAAAGCGGAGCTCGAACGGACCGATTTTGCCGCATTCCGACCGCTGGCGGACCTGCCGATGGCCATGACCGCACATGTTGTGTTTAGCGCGCTCGACCCCGCCCATCCGGCGACAACTTCTGCGACAATCATCGAGCAGGTGATTCGCGGTGGTATCGGGTTCCAGGGTTTGTTGATGAGTGATGACGTGTCCATGAATGCACTGGCGGGATCGATCGCCGAGCGGACACAGGCCATCGTCACCGCCGGCTGCGACATGGTTCTGCATTGCAACGGCAAGCTCGATGAAATGCAGGAGGTCGCGCGTGAGACCCCCGAATTGTCGGGCATGGCGTTGCAACGCGCCGCGCGGGCGCTGGCGTCGCGCAAGGTTCCGCAGCCGTTCGACCGGCTGGCCGCGCGCACGCAATTGGATGCGTTGATTGATCGGGCAGGGATGGCGGGCGCATGAGCGCGGAAATTCTATCGTTTGAAACCGGGCGGCCGGCTGACCTTGCCGAGAGCGAACCCTCGCTGGTCGTCGACGTCGAGGGCTATGAGGGGCCGCTCGATCTGCTGCTCGCACTGGCGCGGCAACAGAAGGTCGATCTCGCCAAGATTTCCATCCTGGCGCTGGCGGATCAGTATCTCGTGTTCATCGAAGCGGCCCGGAAAATCCGCCTCGAATTGGCCGCCGATTATCTCGTGATGGCGGCCTGGCTCGCCTATCTCAAATCGCGCCTGCTGCTGCCCGAGCCGGCAACGCCCGATGGTCCCAGTGCCGAGGAGATGGCGACTGCGCTCGCCAATCGTCTGCGCCGGCTCGAAGCGATCCGGGAAGCCGCTAACCGGCTGATGAATCGTCCGCAGTTTCAGCGCGATATTTTCCCGCGCGGAAATCCGGAAGCGATCGCCGAAATTCGCCATCCCAGATTCACCGCAACGCTGTTCGACTTGCTGACGGCCTATGCCACGCAGCGCCAGCAGAATGTGCTGGCGACGGTGCATCTGGCCCGGCGCACGGTGTGGTCGCTGGCCGAGGCGCGGGCTTCGCTTGAGCGCTTGGTCGGTATCGCGGAGGACTGGAGCTGTCTCGATGAATATCTGCTGAACTACGTCGTCGATCCCTCGCAAAAAGCCACGGTATTCGCATCGAGCTTTGCTGCCGCACTGGAACTGGTGCGGGAAGGCGAGATGGAACTGAACCAGAAAGAGGCGTTCGCGCCGCTGTATTTTAGAAAGCGTGCGGCCCAAGCATCCAGCGCGATGTCCGCGCCGGATATGACGGCTGAGTAAGTGGAAGAAGGAGACCGAGCCATGCCAAGCCTGGCGGAAAAGCGCATCGAAGATGCCGAGGAGCGTCCCGCGGATCCGCAAGCGCGGCCGGAAGAATTGCGGTTATTGGAAGCGTTGCTGTTCGCCTCGGCGGAGCCGCTCGATCAGGCGGCATTGGCCAAGCGGATGCCCGACGGCGTCGACATCAAGGTAGCATTGGCGCAGTTGCAGGCCGACTACGCCTCGCGTGGCGTCAACCTGGTTCGCGTCGCCAACAAATGGACCTTCCGCACCGCAGGCGATCTGTCGTGGCTGATGACGCGCGAGAGCACCGAGACGCGGCGGCTGTCGCGCGCCGCCATCGAGGTGCTGGCGATCATCGCCTATCATCAGCCGGTGACCCGCGCCGAGATCGAGGAAATCCGTGGCGTTGTCACCTCAAAGGGAACGCTGGATGTTCTGCTTGAAACGGGGTGGATTCGCCCGCGCGGCCGCCGCAAGACTCCGGGTCGTCCGCTGACATTTGGAACCACGGACGGTTTCCTGTCGCAGTTCAGCCTGGAGGCGCTGGGCGATCTGCCCGGTCTGGAAGAGCTGAAGGGAACAGGCCTGCTGGATTCGCGGCTGCCGACCGGCTTTAGCGTTCCCAATCCGTCGGATGACCCGGCGTTGCGGGAGGATGAAGATCCGCTCGAGCCGGGCGATCTGGAGCTTGCGCTGGCCCCTGCCGTCGAGCCTGAAACGGGCGAGGGAAACTAGTTCCCCGTCCACGCCACGATCTCGGTTAACAATAGCAATAGTACGTAGTCCCGACAGCGATTTGCTGCGGCTTAAGTCCTTGTTTTTGACACCTCCCGAGCCTACTTTCGGGGGAGATAAGACTGGGTCGCTTGGCCCAGATGTTTGGAGGGTTGCAGGATGGGTTCGCTTAGCATTTGGCACTGGATCGTCGTGATCGCAGTCGTCCTGCTGTTGTTCGGCCGCGGCAAGATTTCGGATCTGATGGGCGACGTCGCGCAGGGCATCAAGGCGTTCAAGAAGGGCATGCAGGACGATGATACGGCTGCAGAAAAGCCCGAGCCCGTGAAGTCGATCGATCATAACGCGACACCTTCCACGGCAGCGCGGTCGGATGTCGGCAGCAAGGCCGTCTGAGTCAGACTTGCGGCAAAGCCGTCGCGGCGGGTGATCGCCTCGCGTGAGCGGAAATTTTCATGTTTGACATCGGGTGGAGTGAACTGGCCCTCATCGCGGTTGTCGCGCTGATTGCCATCGGCCCGAAAGAGCTGCCGGGCGTGCTGCGCACCGTCGGCCAGTGGATGGGCAAGGCGCGGCGGATGGCCGCAGAATTCCAGGGCCAGTTCCAGGAAGCCATGCGCGAGGCCGAAATGGCCGACCTCAAGAAAAGCTTTGATGAGGTGAGGGAAGCGGCAAGCGGTCTCGGCAGCGGCAACATCATGACGTCGCTGCAAAAGGACGTTACCAAAGCCCTGCGCATTGACGATGCCGACAAGCCCATGGACTCACAGATGGATTCGCAGGTGGCGTCGGCTGTCGATGCACCCGTCGCATCGAATGTCGAGACGCCCGCGACGTCGCATGGCGACGCACCGGCGACATCGCATGGCGATGCGCTGGACATTCCGACCACGCCGGCCGCGCCTGCGCCGGAAACATTCGTTGAGGCCGAGACTCACGCCGCCGTGGCAGAACCGCTGGTGATTACGCCCGAAGTCGCGCCTCAACCCGTGCCGCAAGACACGACGCCTGCCGAACCTGAAGCCCTCAAGGACGCCCGCGCGTCATGAGCGCCGAAGACATCGAGGCCAGCAAAGCGCCACTGATGGACCATCTGATCGAGCTGCGCTCGCGGCTGATCAAGGCGCTGCTAGGCTTCGGTATTGCGTTCATCTTCTGCTTCTTCTTCGCCAAGCAGATCTACAACGTGCTGGTGTGGCCGTTCGTCTGGGTCGCAGGGCCGGAAAATTCCAAATTCATCTACACCGCGCTGCTGGAATATTTTATCACCCAGCTGAAGCTGGCGCTGTTCGGCGCGGGTTTCATCTCGTTCCCGATCGTGGCCACGCAGATCTACAAATTCGTGGCGCCCGGCCTCTACAAGCATGAGCGCGGCGCGTTCCTGCCCTATCTGATCGCGACCCCGATCTTTTTCGTCGCTGGCGCGATGCTGGTCTATTTCGTCGTGTTCCCGATGCTGATCCGCTTCTCGCTCGGGATGCAGCAGGCCGGCGGCCCGGAAAGCGCGCAAATCCAGCTGCTGCCGAAGGTCGGGGAATATCTGTCGCTGATGATGTCGCTAATCTTCGCGTTCGGCATCGCTTTCCAGCTGCCGGTGATCCTGACGCTGCTGGGGCGGATCGGCATCATCACCTCCCAGCAGCTGCGCGACAAGCGCCGCTATTTCATCGTGGTCGCCTTCATCATCGCGGCCGTCCTGACGCCGCCCGACGTACTCAGCCAGGCCTCGCTCGCGATCCCCTTGCTGGCGCTGTACGAAGGCTCGATCATCTCGGTGCGCGTCGTGGAGAAAAGGGCCGCGGCCGCCAAAGCCGCCGCCGCTTCGCCACCCCCCGCACCGCCGCCAGCCGCCAATCCGGCCGAGTAGCTGTCCGGCAAAGCGGCGTTTCACCTATCATTCCGGGCACCGCGCTTGTGATTCGTCATGCCCGGGCTTGACCCGGGCATCCACGACTTGTTCTAGAGCCGGTTCTGATTCAATCAGAACCGGCTCTAGTCTTTTGTTTTGGCGCGTTTTCTTCACGCGAACCGGTGGCCACTTCGCTTGAAAACGCTATAAGGCGGCAAAGACGTGGATGGCCGGGACAAGCCCGGCCATGACGCAGGAATATTTGCCATGCACGACATCAAATCGATCCGCGATAATCCCGCCGCTTTCGACGCCGCGCTGAAGCGGCGCGGGCTGGAGGCCTTGTCGGCATCGCTGCTGGCGATCGATGAAAGGCGCCGCGCGGCGATCCTGGCCTCAGAGCAGGCTCAGGCGCGGCGCAACGCTGCATCCAAGGAGATCGGCGACGCCAAGAAGGCAAAGGACGATGCGCGCGCCGCCAAGCTGATGGCGGAGGTTGCCGAACTCAAGACCACCATGCCGCAGCTCGAACTGACAGCGAGGGGGGTGGATGAGGAGCTTGCGAAAGAACTCGCCGCGATCCCGAACCTGCCGGCAGACGATGTCCCCGAGGGCGTCGATGAGCACGGCAATGTGCAACGCCACATCTTTGGAGCGGTGCGCAATTATGCATTCACGCCGAAACCGCATGATGATCTCGGCGGCGCGCTTGGCTATATGGATTTCGAATCTGCCGCCAAGCTAAGCGGCGCGCGCTTTGTTGTATTGAAGAAAAAGCTGGCGCGGCTGGAGCGCGCGATCGGGCAATTCATGCTCGACCTCCACACCAACGAGCATGGCTATACCGAGATCAACCCGCCGTTGCTCGTGCGTGATGACGTGATGTTCGGCACGGGCCAATTGCCGAAGTTTGAAGACGACCAGTTCTGGGCCGTCAAAGGTGAATTGCTGGCTCCTGTTGATGGGAGCGCTGTTGCGGATGTTGACCGTCTTGAGGCGCAAACGGCTTACGCGGGGCGTCTTGGCAAACTAAGAAGCGAGCGTCTCGGCCTCATCCCTACCGCCGAAGTGCCGCTGACCAACCTCGTCCGTGAATCCATCCGCGACGAAAAAGAATTGCCGATGCGGCTGACCGCGCTGACGCCGTGCTTTCGCGCGGAGGCGGGCGCGGCTGGGCGCGATACCCGCGGCATGATCCGGCAGCATCAATTTACAAAGGTCGAGCTGGTCTCGATCACCACGCCGGAAACCAGCAAGGACGAGCACGAGCGCATGCTCGCCTGTGCCGAGGAAGTGTTGCGGCAACTCGATCTGCATTACCGGGTGATGACGCTGTGCGCCGGCGACATGGGTTTTTCGGCGCAGAAGACCTACGACATCGAGGTCTGGATGCCGGGCCAGGGCGAGGGCGGGGCGTACCGCGAAATCTCGAGCTGCTCGGTCTGTGGCGAGTTCCAGGCGCGGCGGATGGATGCGCGCTATCGCGGGCCCGACGGCAAGCCGCGTTTCGTCCATACGCTGAACGGCTCCGGTACTGCTGTTGGACGCGCCTTGATCGCGGTCATGGAGACCTATCAGCAGGAAGACGGCTCGATTGCCGTGCCCGACGTGCTGCAGCCCTATATGGGCGGTCTAAAAGTAATTTCGAAGGAAGGCTAAGTCCGCAGAGTGACAAGACCCCGCCGGCGTGTACCGGCGGGTTGCTATCGAGCAGGGCTCTATCCGCATAGCTGAACGGGACGAATTCGCCAGCCATAGCGTGTCAGCACGCGGCGGCGAACGACGTAGCAGCCGTCATCGTAATAGTCGTTATACGCGTAAGGGTAGTAATCGTCGTAATAGGGTCCGAAACCGAACCCTATGAACGCGTGCCGGTGGAATCCGTCATGGAATCCTCCGCCGTGAAATCCTCCGCCGTGGAAACCTCCACCGTGGAAACCGCCGCCGGCGAAACCGCCGTGGAAGCCGCCACCAAAGCCGCCACCACCTCCATGGCCTCCACCGCCGCCGCCACCGTGACCACCACCGCCACCGCGGGCAGACGCTACGGTAGGCTGAACCAAGCCGACGGCTGCCAGTATTAGCAGCGTCAGAATCGATTTCCGCATCATATTTCCCTCCACCTCTTGGAACGATGTCGCTCCCAGACAAAGGACACTTTCGCCGCGCGCTTATTCAGGCGCTCGACGATAAACTGGGCGTGACACAATCTGCCGGCGAAGAGCCGATTGGAACCAGTCAAAAAAGACGCATAGCTTCAGCAATATTCGATCGGGCGAGGGTTCACTGTTGCGACGCCGTCGCGTCGCGCTATCCTCGTTTGTACCTGCCGTGAAAATTTTGCAGGAAACGAAGTTTTTTAAAAATGCCTTTGCACCGCGACATCTTTTGGGTGGGCCGGCAATGGGCCGTGACCGGCTACGGCCTGCAGGCGGTCAATCAAAAGCGGCATGCCGGCTTCGACATCGAGGCGTCCCGTATTTGGGATGACGCATCTCTGGAAAGCCTGCGCGCGGAAGCGTGGTTCCATCCGGAGGATTTCGCCAAGGCATTGTCGGTTGCGCGGGCACGGTATCCAGAGCCGCCGTGCCAAGCCGCGCCGACAAAAGATGTCGTTTCCCCGGTGGAAAAAAGCGCTGTTGCTGAGCCACCGAAAGCAGAACTCAAACCCGAACCACTAAGGCAAGCCGTTCGGACCTTCGATTTGCATGTCGAACGCTGGCCCGCGAAGTTCACCTCGCTGTGGCGCGCTCGCATCCGGCGTTAGTGGAGGAACGGGCGTTCGCGCCCTGCGGCCAGGCCCGGCGCGGATTTTGCCTGCATTTTCAGGGTTTGCCTCGACCGTGCAGGGCGGATAAGACGACGCATCGGCCAAGGTGGAATCGATCGAAAGGGCATGTACCCGGATGCGAATTCTCTGCACCAACGATGACGGCATCCATGCGCCCGGCCTCAAGATCGTCGAGCAGATCGCGCGTGCGCTGTCCGACGATGTCTGGGTGGTGGCGCCGGAGCTCGATCAATCCGGGGTCTCGCACTCGCTGTCGCTGAACGACCCGTTGCGGTTGCGCGAGGTCGGTCCGCGGCATTTCGCGGTGCGGGGCACGCCGACCGATTGCGTGATCATGGGTGCGCGTCACATTCTCGGCGAGACCAAACCTGACCTGGTGCTGTCGGGCGTCAACAAGGGCCGCAATGTCGCGGAAGACGTCGTCTATTCCGGCACCATCGCCGGCGCCCTGGAAGGCACGATCCTGGGGCTACCGTCGTTTGCGCTGTCGCAGGAATTCAGCATGGAGACCCGCAACGCGCCGCTATGGGAAACCGCGCTGAAATTCGGCCCCGAGATCCTGCGCAAGGTGATCGACGCCGGCGTCCCCAAGGACACCGTGATCAACGTCAACTTCCCGGCCTGCGCGCCCGAGGAGGTTGTGGGCGTGCGGGTGACGCGGCAGGGCAAGCGCAATCTCGGGTTCCTGAAAGTCGACCAGCGCCGCGACGGCCGCGGCAACCCGTATTTTTGGATCGGGTTCGAGCGCCTCGCAAAGGTCGATGTACCGGCGCCGGGCACCGACCTCGCCGCGCTCACCGAGCGCTATGTTTCGGTGACGCCGCTACGGCTCGATCGCACCGACGAGGCGTTTTCGGAAGCCCTGGCGGCCACGCTAAGGTAGATATCTAAGATCTGGTGACGGGGGGGAGAGGCGGCTAAGCCGCGGGTCTCGTCAGCGCCGTGTTGATCATCTTCGCCAGCGTCTCGATCTGGAAGGGCTTTTGCAGCGCGGGCCGGTCGCGATATTCTTCCGGAAGGCCCGATGAGCCATAGCCGGTCGCGAAGATGAAGGGACGGTTGCGCGCCTTGATCAATTCGGCCACGGGGGAGATCACCTTGCCGTTGACGTTGACGTCGAGGATGGCGAGGTCGAACTCGGCCGACTGGGCAAGCTTCATCGCCTCGTTGATCTCGCCGGCCTCCGCCGCAACGCTGTAGCCCAACTCCTCCAGCATATCGGCGACCATCATCCTGATCATCACCTCGTCCTCGACGAGGAAGACAGAACCGCCCGGCGACCGCGTCGCAGTCATGATAACATCCTTGCCCCCAGCCATGACGGAAGGTTCGCAAATAACGTCCGTTTGCGCAACGTGAACGTGAGCGAATACGGCCTAAAAGGCCGTCATTGCACGTGATTTTGTTCGATCGATCAGAGACCGCTCAATCCAAGGTAACGCCGGGGCGCATTTAGGGGTTCCGGCACGGGAACGCTAATTTGAGGAAAGTTATTCCTTAATTGGGCAAAGCGTATTGCATCAAGCTCGTGTGGTTGAGTCGCGCTAACCGGTTTAACGTGCCATTTCCTGTGAGATCGCCATGTCCGCTGCGCCAAATCCGCCGGAAAAGATGATGTTTCAGCTTGCCCTGCGGCGACGCGGGATCAGCGATCTGACGGTGCTGCGCACCATGGAAGAAATCCCGCGCGAGATGTTCGTTGAGCCGGCCGATCGCGACAATGCCTATCGCGACAGCGCGCTTGGCATCGCCTGCGGGCAAACCATCAGCCAGCCCTTTGTGGTGGCCTACATGACCGAGCAACTGCGGTTGCAGAAACCGCACCGGGTGCTCGAGATCGGCACCGGCTCCGGCTACCAGGCCGCCATCCTGTCGCGGCTCTGCCGGGACGTGCTGACGGTCGAGCGTTACCGGACGCTGGCGGATACCGCCCGAACCCGGCTCAAGAAGCTCGGCTGCGACAATGTCGAGGTGATGCTGGGAGACGGCTTCGACCTTGTCACGGTGACCGGCACGTTCGACCGCGTCATCGTCACCGCGGCGATGGAGCAAATCCCGGAGGCTCTCATGGACCGGCTGGAGCCCGGCGGCATCCTGATCGCGCCGGTCGGACCGCATCATGGCACCCAGACCCTGATCCGGGTGATCAGGACGGACACCGGGTTTGAGCGCAAGGAATTGGTCGACGTGCGCTTTGTGCCGGCGCTGCCGGGGATTGCCCGCGAACTGTAGAAGCGCGGATCGGCAGTCCCGCCAACGTCTTATTCGCAGGGTTAAGCGGTTGTTTACTCGCGACGTGTTTACTCAAAAAAGTATTTTGTTGCGTACGAGTGAGTAACCATGTCCCGTGTCGTCGAGTTGCTTGGCTCGCGCCGCGTACCGCAGGTCGCGGCACTGGCGCTGATGTCGATCGGTTTTGCTGGCTGCAGCGCTGACATGTCGACGCGTCTGTCGCAAAGCTCCTTCTCAAATCCCTTTGCTTCGCAGGAAGCCACAGGTTCGGTGCCGGTCCCAGCGGCCGAGCGCCGCGAGCTTCCGCAATATTCCCGTCCGCAGTATCAGTCGTCGGCGTTGCCGCCGATCTCGGCCCCCCAATCCTATCCGGCATCGCACTCTTACTCGGCGGCCGAAGGTGTTTCCGGAGGAGGTCGCGGAATAGGCTCCTATTCTCCGCCCACCCATCAGCCGCTGGAGTCGACCGGCAGCGTCGCGCCACGTTCGGTCGCGGCCACGCACAGGCCGGAGCAGGGCGGTACCAAGATCATCGTCGGCACCAGCGACACGCTCGAAATATTGTCGCGCCGCTACAATGTTTCGCCTGCCGCGATCATGCAGGCCAACGGCTATAAAGGGCCGCGCGCGCTGTCACCGGGCCAGCAGCTGATCATTCCGCGGCCGATGGCAACAGCCGCGGCTCCCGCTCTGGCTGCTCCGGTAAGCAGGCCTGTCGCTGTCGCCGCTGCGGTTCCGAACGTTCACGTCGTCAACCACGGCGATACATTGGCGAGCATCGCGCGCCGCAACCACATGTCGGTGGCGGAACTGGCAAG
This sequence comes from Bradyrhizobium canariense, assembly GCF_900105125.1. Lineage (NCBI taxonomy): Bacteria > Pseudomonadati > Pseudomonadota > Alphaproteobacteria > Hyphomicrobiales > Nitrobacteraceae > Bradyrhizobium > Bradyrhizobium canariense. The sequence goes on from NZ_LT629750.1 coordinate 1,169,115, forward strand.
AGCCAACCACCTCGATCCCTCGGCCAAGCTCGGCCTTGGCATGAAGCTCACGGTGCCCGCGAGGTCGGCTGCTCTGACACCGGCCGCGCAGCCGGTCGCTGTCGCCGCGGCTCAGCCGGTTGCAGCGGCACCAGTGCCGGCCGTCACCAGAGTGGCTGCGGTGGCGGGCGATACCCAGCAAAAGGTCCGGCTCGCACAGTCAGCGCCGAATTCCGAAGAGCCTGCGGTTGAATCGCCGGTCAAGGCCGCGGAAGCCACCGGCGCCGTGCCCACGTTCCGCTGGCCGGTGCGCGGCAAGGTCATCACCGCCTATGGCGCCAAGGCCAACGGCAAATCCAATGACGGTATCAATCTGGCTGTCCCGGAAGGGACTCCGATCAAGGCCGCTGACGATGGTGTCGTCGCCTATTCGGGCAATGAGCTCAAAGGTTACGGCAATCTGGTTCTGATCCGGCACGCCAACGGTTACGTCACCGCATATGCCCATGCGAGTGAACTGCTGGTGAAGCGCGGCGACACCATCAAGCGCGGTCAGGTCATCGCCAAATCGGGCCAGTCGGGTGAAGTGCAGTCGCCGCAACTTCACTTCGAGATCCGCAAGGGATCGTCGCCGGTCGACCCGCTTCAATTCCTCAACGGGGCGTGAGGCGTCAGAGCGTTTTGCCCGTCATTGCCGGGCGTGACCCGGCAATCCATCTGAAAAACGTTTGAGCGAAGATCGAAGGATACGCGGGTCGAGCCCGCATATCACAATTCATCGCCGAGGACGGCGTCATGCGCTCTCTTCGCCTTGGCGCAACCGCACTTACTTCGCCGTCATCCTCACGCCGAGCCGTCCCGCCAATTCCTGCGTGAATTGCCAGGCCACGCGTCCCGAACGCGAGCCGCGGGTGGTCGACCATTCCAGCGCCTCGCGTTCAAGCTCGTCTTCCGCGATCTTGATGCCGTAATGGCTGCAATAGCCTTTGACCATTGCGAGGTATTCGTCCTGGCTGCAGCGATGGAAGCCGAGCCACAGTCCGAAGCGATCGGACAGCGACACTTTTTCCTCGACCGCTTCGCCGGGATTGATCGCGGTCGAGCGCTCGTTCTCGATCATCTCGCGCGCCAGCAGATGACGGCGGTTGGAGGTGGCGTACAGGATCACATTGTCCGGCCGCCCCTCGATGCCGCCCTCCAGCACCGCTTTGAGCGACTTGTAGGAGGCATCATTGCCGTCGAAGGACAGATCGTCGCAGAACACGATGAAGCGAAAGCTGGAACTGCGTAACAGCTCCATCAGCTTGGGCAGGCTCTCGATATCCTCGCGGTGAATCTCGATCAGCTTGAGGCGGTCGGCCGGCTTGCGGTCGATATTGATGTTGGCGTGCGCGGCCTTCACCAGCGACGATTTTCCCATGCCGCGCGCGCCCCACAGCAGCGCGTTGTTGGCAGGCAGCCCATCGGCAAAGCGTTCGGTATTCTCGATCAGGATATCGCGCATCCGCTCGATGCCCTTGAGCAGGCCGAGGTCGACGCGGCTGACGCGCGGCACCGGCGAGAGACGGCCGTTTGGATGCCAGACAAAGGCGTCGGCGCTGTCAAACGGGTCGGCGGCCTCGGGCCCCGGCGAGGCCGCGGCAAGGTGCGCCACGATCGCCTCGAGCGCGCGTGCGATCCGATCGTCGGAGCCATGTTTCGGCGGCGAGGCGGGGCGTTTTGTCACTGTTGCCAGCGGTTTCCGCGAGGCTGCCTTCGAGGTTGCCTTGGAGACGGCGCGATGGGCGGTTTTATTGGGTTTTTTTGACATTTTGACGGTTCCTTATGGCGCACCCATATCGAGCCTTTCGGAGGGCTGCAAGTTACTCAAAAGAGGGGCAAATGAGCGGTTTGGCGGCGTTGCAATTGGGAACGCGGCCGCTATAGTCCGCGCGAATTTGCCCGGACCGGCCCGACGCCTTTGCGTTGCCGGTTCATTCCCGCCTCACGAGGACTGTCCGCATGCTGATTACCCCTGCGTTTGCCCAGGCCGCGGGTGCTGGCGATACCAACAGCATGTTGATGTCGCTGCTGCCGTTCGCGCTGATCTTCGTGATCATGTATTTCCTGATTCTGCGCCCGCAGCAGAAGAAGGTGAAGGACCACAACGAGCTCGTGAAGAACATCCGCCGCGGCGATACCGTGGTGACGACGGGCGGCCTGGTCGGCAAGGTCACCAAGGTGGTCGATGACGACCAGATCGAGTTCGAAATCTCCGATGGCGTCCGCGTTCGGCAGATGCGCCAGATGATCTCCGGCGTGCGCGCCAAGGGCGAGCCAGCCAAGGCCGATGCCGCCAAGGAAGACAGCTCGGCGAGTTAGCGCGTTTTCGAACGTCGCATATTTAGAATCTGCCAGAATCTGACGGGTCAACTCGATGTTGTATTTCACGCGGTGGAAGGCGCTGGCGATCATCCTGACGGCGCTGGTGGTGTGCCTTTGCGCCGTTCCGAATTTCTTCCCGGAGGCCACCGTCAAGAAATGGCCGGCGTGGGCGCAGCGTCGTCTGGTGCTCGGTCTCGATCTGCAGGGCGGCTCCTATCTGCTGCTTGAGGTGGATTCCAACTACATCAAGAAAGAGAAGCTCGACCAGGTCCGCGATGACGTCCGCCGGACATTGCGCGACGCCAAGATCGGCTATACCGGCCTTGCCTCGCGCCCCGACAGCGTCGAGGTGCGGGTCAAGGATACCGATCTACCGAACGCACTGGCGAAGCTGCGCGACCTGTCGCAGCCGCTCGGCGGCCTGCTTGGCTCCAGCGGCCAGCGCAGCCTGGAAGTCAGCGACGCCGGCGGCGGGTTGATCCGGCTGACCGTGCCGCAGGCCGCGGTCACCGAACGCATCCGGCAGACGATCGAACAGTCGATCCAGATCGTCGAGCGCCGCGTCAACGAACTTGGCACCGTCGAACCGCTGATCCAGCGCCAGGGCACCGATCGCATTCTGGTTCAGGTGCCGGGCTTGCAGGATCCGACCCAGCTGAAGAACATTCTGGGCAAGACCGCCAAGATGGAATTCCGGATGGTCGACACCACGGTGCCGCCGGATCAGGCCTTGCAGGGCAGGGTGCCGCCTGATTCCGAAGTGCTGATGAGTTCGTCGTCGCCGAAAGTGCCCTATGTCATCAAGAAGCAGGTCCTGGTCTCCGGCGGCGACCTGACCGATGCACAACCCGGCTTTGACCAGCGCACCAGCGAGCCGATCGTCAGCTTCCGCTTCAACAGCGCCGGCTCCCGCAAGTTCGCGCAGGCGACTTCCGAAAATGTCGGCCAGCCCTTCGCCATCGTGCTCGACAATGAGGTGATTTCCGCGCCCGTGATCCGCGAGCCGATCACCGGCGGCGCCGGGCAGATTTCCGGCAATTTCACCGTGCAGGCGGCGAACGATCTCGCCATCCTGCTGCGCGCCGGCGCGTTGCCGGCGCCCTTGACCATCATCGAGGAACGCACCGTCGGTCCCGGCCTCGGTCAGGACTCGATCGAAAAGGGCGAACTTGCGGCTTACGTCGGCTCGATCATGGTCATTGTGTTCATGCTGTTGACCTACCGGCTGTTCGGCGTGTTCGCCAATATCGCGGTCGCGATCAACGTGGCGATGATCTTCGGCTTGCTGTCGCTTTTGAGCGCAACGCTCACGTTGCCCGGCATCGCCGGCATCGTGCTGACCGTCGGCATCGCCGTGGACTCCAACGTGCTGATCTATGAGCGCATCCGCGAAGAACTGCGCGGCGGACGCAACGCGATTTCGGCGATCGACGCCGGCTTCAAGCGGGCGCTGTCGACGATCCTGGATTCGAACATCACCACCTTCATCGCGGCCGCGGTGCTGTTCTACATCGGTACCGGTCCGGTGCGCGGCTTCGCCGTGACGCTCGGCATCGGCATCATCACCACGGTCTTTACCGCGTTCACGTTGACCCGGCTGATCGTCGCGGGCTGGGTGCGCTGGAAGCGGCCGCAAAGCGTGCCGATCTAGGCATGATCGCGAACAGTGAATACCGGTTTTCGGACGAGATCATGCCCTCACAAGATAAAGAAATGCACATGATTCAGCGTGGCTGGATCATGTTGCAGGGAATGCGGAGCCGGTCGTGACACATCTCGTTCTTCTGGGGCTGGGCGCCCTCATCGTCGCCCTGACGGTGGTCAGCTGTTTCGGCTGGCTGCCGTCGCTACGCATCGTCCCGGACAATACGCATTTCGACTTCACGCGTTTTCGCCGCATCAGCTTTCCGATTTCGGCCGTTCTTTCGATTGTCGCCATCACGCTGTTCTTCACCCACGGCCTGAATTTCGGCATCGACTTCAAGGGCGGCACGCTGATGGAAGTCCGGGCCAAATCAGGCACGGCCGATATCGCCACGATGCGCGCTACGCTATCCACCCTTGGGCTCGGCGATATCCAGATGCAGCAGTTCGGCGGTCCTGACGAGGTGCTGATCCGGGTTGCCGAGCAGCCCGGCGGCGACGCCGCGCAGCAGGAAGCGGTGCAGAAGGTCCGTGGCGCGCTTGGCGATGCCGTCGACTATCGCCGGGTCGAGGTGGTGGGACCGCGGGTATCCGGCGAATTGCTGGCCTACGGCATGCTGGGCCTGATGCTCGCGATCTTTTCGATCCTGATCTATCTCTGGTTCCGTTTCGAATGGCAGTTCGCGCTGGGCGCCATGATTGCCAATGTCCACGACATCGTGCTGACCATCGGTTTCATGTCGATCTCGCAGGTCGACTTTGATCTGACCAGCATCGCGGCGCTGCTGACGATCCTGGGATATTCCTTGAACGACACGGTCGTGATCTATGACCGGATTCGCGAAATGCTGCGGCGTTACAAGAAAATGCCGATGCCCGAATTGCTCAATGAATCCATCAATTCGACACTGTCGCGTTCGATCATCACCCACGTCACGGTGACCTTGGCGCTGCTGGCGTTGTTGTTATTTGGCGGCAACGCCATTCACAGCTTCACGGCGGTCATGATGTTCGGCGTGGTGCTGGTCGGCACCTACACCTCGATCTTCATCGCGGCGCCGATCCTGATCTATCTTGGCGTCGGCGATCATCGGGCCGACGCACCGGAAAAGCCGCCGGGAAAACCATCGAAGAAGTAGCCATGCCTGATCGTTCGGACGCCCCGCATCTTCCGAGATCGGCGCCGATCGAGGCCTACGGCAAAGGCGGGTTTGCCTTTGACGACATGTCGCATCGCGGTTCGTTGCTGTGCCTGCCGGATGCGATCTGGGCCTGGCCAGTCAGCAAACCCGAGCAGATCGACAAGGCTTCATTGGCGCGCGTGTTCGCTGCGGCAGGCGGCATCGATACCCTGATCATCGGTACCGGCACCGACGTCTGGCGGCCTCCATCGGAACTTCGCGAGGCGCTGCGTGCGGTCAAAGTGGTGCTGGACGCGATGCAGACCGGTCCGGCAGTCCGCACCTACAACATCATGATGGGCGAGCGGCGGCGTGTCGCGGCGGCGCTGATCGCGGTGCCATGACTGACGCCGCCGCAGACAAGGATTCGCCGGCCTACTGTGCCGAGCTGGTCCGTGCTCACGATTTTACCCGCTACGCGTCCACGCTGTTCGTGCCGGTTAGCCAGCGGCGCGCGCTGCTGGCGCTCTACGCCTTCAATGTCGAGATTTCCCGCGTGCGCACGCTGGTGAGCCAGGCGCTATCTGGGGAAATTCGGCTGCAATGGTGGACCGACATGCTTGCCGGCGCCGGGCACGGCGGCGTCGAGGGCAGTCCGGTGGCGGCGGAATTGCTGCTGGCGATCCGCAACGCGCATCTGCCCGTTGAGCGGCTGTCGCGCCTGGTCGATGAGCATCAGTTCGATCTCTACAACGATCCGATGCCGACCATGGCGGCGCTAGAAGGCTATATCGACGACACTTCCTCCGTGTTGTTTTCGCTCGGCGCACAGATTGCCGGATGGCAATCCCCCGACATCGAACACCTCGCTCGCCATGCGGGACTGGCGCAGGGCATGGCGCAGGTGATTGCGGCACTTCCGCTCGACGCTTCGCGGCGTCAGTTGTTTGTGCCGCTGCAATTGCTGCAGCAACAGGGTATCGGGACGGAAGAGATGTTTGCGGGCAGGCAGACGCCGAAGCTGCGGACGGCGCTTGATCAGCTCATCGGCGAAGCGCGCGAACACCTGAAGACGGCATTCGCGCTGCTGCAGAGCGTACCGCCAGAGGTGAGGCCGGTATTCCTGCCGCTGGCAATGGTTCGCCGCGATCTTGAGCAAATGTCGCGCGCGGACAGCGATCCCTTCACGCCACGCACCCCGTCGAGGTTTCGGACCCTATGGACGCTATGGCGGGCGTCGCGAACGCGACTTTTTCGAACGTGATGCTGTGCTACCATCCGACCATGAAATGGCTGCGATGGACCCCAGATCGAAATGGCATTGTGGGCGTTATACTCGCCCTGTGTTTCATCGTCTGCATCTTCGCCGTCGTTGTGATTTATCTTCCTGATTTTCAGCAACGAAAGGCGAGTGCGGGTTTTGGTCCTGATTGGGACTGCGTGGCCCAGGCCAGGGGCGATCCGGTCTGTATCAAGAAGCCGGGCCGCTGACTCAGCGTTCAGGATGACGGCGGCGCCAGATCCGCCGCCTCAAAATTGAACCGGTCCCGCAAATTCTTGCGCGATTCCAGGATGCTCTTCAGGAACGCCCGATCGGTGTCATTGGTCATCATCGGCTCGATCAGATCGAGCTGGTTCATCGCAACAAGCTGCAGGATTTCGGTGCGGGGTTTGCCGGCGCCGTCGCGCGGCAGGGCTTGTACCACCTGGATATGCTCGGGCGGTTTCGGCCCCTTGGCCGCCGCCAACTCCTGGTGCAGTTGGCTTTCGAGCGCGGTCTGATCGGCTTCGACGAAGGCATAAAGCCCGACGCCGGTGCGGCGGTCGGCGAAGGCGACAATGGCGGTATCGCGGACGGCGGGATTTTTCCTGATCAGATCGATCAGCACTGGCGCGTCATTGACCAGCCTCCGGCCACCGCCTTCGCGATCGGTGAAGTTGAACACGCCGCGGGTAATCGCGCGGTAGACTTTTTTGCCGGTCATAAGCCAGAGCCGCGCCACGAAGGATTTCCGCGCGAGAATCTTGCGTTCCTTCGGCGTCAGCGCCTCCGGCGCATAGGTGCGCTTGTGCTTGAGCAGATGCCGGAGATCCTCATAGGCCGCGATACGAAACAGTCGGCTTCGTCTCCGGAAGCAGGCCGCGAGCTGGAAGTCGGTGAGATAGGCACATCCGTCACTGCCGCGCAGCCAGTTCTGCTCCTTGGCGAGGTCGTTGTGGCAGATGCCGGCGCGATGCAGCTTGCGCAGCGCCACCTTGGCGGAGCGGAAATAGGCGACGTCGCCGGTTGGTTTGGCGAGATGTAGCGCCACGCCGTTGATGAACCCGCGCACCAGAGCCTGCCGGCCGGCCCATAATAGTTCCGGCCCGACGTGGAGGTCGCGCGCCAGCGCCAAGGCGCGGCGCTCGCGCATGAACAGATGACGCGCGAGGACATAGGACCACCACGGCACCTGATCGAGGCGTCGTAGCACCGCGTCGACTTCGCCGTCGCGCTCGCGAAAACGGCCGCGCTCGACGGTCGAAAACACGTCGCGCTTCAGCAGCACGCCTTCGGTCCATCGCGCCGCCAGAACAGCGGCATCCTCTCTGGGCAAGCTCATGAAGGACTCACGCCGCGGCCTGGGCCTGGAGGTTGTCCACGATCCATCGATCGAGATCGGCCAGCGCACGGGCACTGATCGCCTGTTTCTTCGCAACCGTCTTTTCGTTGCCGCGCAAGCGGCTGCCATCAGCCTTTTTGGCCGGCGGATTGGTGAGCGGCGGAAACAGCCCGAAATTGATGTTCATCGGCTGGAACGAGCGCGGGCCGGCGTCGATGGTTTCGATATGGCCGCCGGTGATGTGGCCGAGCAGCGAGCCAAGCGCCGTGGTCGATGGTGGCGGCGCCAGCGACCGCGAACAGGCCTCGGCCGCGGCATAGAGGCCGGCGATCAGTCCGATGCTAGCGGATTCCACATAGCCTTCGCAGCCGGTCATCTGGCCGGCGAAGCGCAGCCGTGGTTGCGCACGCAGCCGCAACTGCGTGTCCAGCAGCTTCGGTGAATTCAGGAAGGTGTTCCGGTGCAGTCCGCCGAGCCGGGCGAATTCGGCGCCCTCAAGCCCGGGGATAGTGCGGAACACACGTTGCTGGGCGCCGTGCTTCAGCTTGGTTTGAAAGCCGACCATGTTGTAGAGCGTGCCGAGCTTGTTGTCCTGACGCAACTGGACGATCGCATAGGCCTTCACAGTCGGATCGTGCGGGTTGGTGAGCCCGACCGGCTTCATGGGGCCGTGGCGCAGCGTCTCGCGGCCGCGCTCCGCCATCACCTCGACCGGCAGGCAGCCGTCGAAATAGGGCGTGTTGGTTTCCCACTCCTTGAAATCGACCTTCTCGCCGGCAACGAGTGCATCGACGAAAGCGTCGTACTGCTCCTTGGTCATGGGGCAGTTGATGTAATCAGCGCCGGTCCCACCAGGACCTACCTTGTCGTAGCGTGACTGAAACCACGCCACCGACATATCGATGGAATCCCGATGCACGATCGGAGCGATCGCGTCGAAGAATGCCAGCGCGTTCTCGTCGGTCAGTCCGCGAATCGCGTCCGCGAGGCCTGCGGAAGTCAGCGGGCCGGTTGCGACAATGACGTTGCGCCACTCTGCCGGCGGCAGGCCGCCGACCTCGGCGCGATCAATCTCGATCAGGGGATGCTCGGAGAGAGCCTTGGTGACGGCGGCGGAAAATCCGTCGCGGTCGACCGCCAACGCGCCCCCGGCTGGAACCTGATTGGCATCGGCCGCCCGCATGATCAGCGAGCCCAACCGGCGCATTTCGGCGTGCAGCAGTCCGACCGCATTGTTGGCGGCGTCGTCGGAGCGAAACGAATTGGAGCAGACGAGCTCCGCGAGCCCATCGGTGCGATGGGCTTCGGTCATTCGTTCGGGGCGCATCTCGTGCAGCACAACGCGGACGCCGGTCTCGGCAACCTGCCAGGCAGCTTCCGAGCCGGCGAGGCCCGCGCCGATGATGTGCACGGGTTCAGTAGAGGATTTGATGCCAGTCATCGCGCAGGGTTAGCGCTTTTTTAGCCGCAGTGGAATGCGCGAACGCTGGATACGACAACGCCCGCAGCAAGGCGGGCGTTATCCGTATCTCAGTCGGCCAAAAACGGATCAGCCGTTATAGGTCCCGGCTGCAACGCGCGGAATATCCGAGCGATCCAAGCCGATGTCAGCCAGTTCGCGATCGCTAAGCTGGGCCAGTTCGCTAACATTGCGCTGATATTCCCGGAACGCCTGGATCATGCGGATGAGCGAGAGCAACATGGGTATTCTCCTTCGTCTATACGATTCAGCGCTTGGAGGAACGCCTCATCGTTGAAATGAATATAGATCAGAATATCGCACTGCGGGAGTTCAAATGCTGCGGTGCAGCTAAGCCGAAAACGCATGGCAACGGTAAGAAGTGATTAACCCCTGGAAATAGCTGAGCCAGTCAATGATCGCCGGAAACGTCCCGACCATCAAATCTCAGAAAAAGCTTCATGAAATCACTGGATTGTCGCCGCAATGACACACCGATCCATGACAGCCCAAATGGGGATTTTATGTGTCTAGATCAAGGGTTCTCGGCGTTTCCGAGCTACGCTTTAGGGTAACAAAAACCTAATTCCTCATGCGCTGGCCGCATAAGGTTATAAAATGAATTTAAAATCAACACTTTGATTTAAAGTTCGGTCCGTACTTCGCTAGGCCCATCGCTCCGATTCCGAGCCTCAGCACACCCAAGCTCCTCAAGGACCGATTCGCCGGACGGGGACAAGCCTGTCGCTCTATTCCCTCGGTGTGACGGCGCTGATTCGGACCACAGATCGCCATAGGCGGCTCTGGCACACCCAGCCTATGGCCAGGGAGCGCGGATCGGCAGGCAGACCCTAGGTTGCAAGGGGCAAAATCCGCTCGCGGTTCGTCGAGTCGAGAGGCGGAAGGGAAGCAGCTCGATCGTCGGGGTCGCCTGAGTGGCGCGGCGGCGCTCGAATCGCACCGGTGCAACGTCTGGGTGAGTAGATACCTTCACCTTCCGAAGGTCGCGCGCCTCGATCGTGACGGAGAATTTTCAGCGAATGAAGAGTGCCTCTCCGGCTCGCCAAAGCCGTCGTGATGGCAGCCCAGCAGTGCAACCAAATTAGTTACGAAGCCGTAATGAAAATGCGTCGCTGTGCATGACGCTCTGCGCTGCGCGATGATCACAATTTGCTCGCGCAAAATTCATTCCGAAAGTTTCCCGCAATCGGCGATCAGTTATTTTACAGATTCCGGCAATGGCGTTGGATCTGTTCTAGACAGAACTGGAAAGTAACATGGTCAATAAGTTACTCGGAGCGGCCGCAATGGCCGCCGTTATGTACGTTGTTCCCGCATCTGCCGCACATCTAGGTGGCTGCAGTGGCGAAAACTTGGCGAAGACTGAATCGTCTGTCGAAACCATGGCTGACGGTGACAGCAAGTGGGCGGCGGAAAAGGAAGTCGCGGCGGCACAGACCGCGCTGCTTGACAACAAATGGGGTGTCTGCGCCGTGCACCTGAACAAGGCGCTGCAGGCGACCGCGGCGAAGTAATCCGAATATCCGGGGCAGGGGGCCGGTTGCGTCGCGATCGGCCCTAGGCCTGTGACGAGAACCGAAAAGATCCTAAGGCGCGTGCGAGAGCTGGGTTGCAAAAGACGCAATCGTTTTCGCGTAGACTTCGCTTTTGTTCCATTGCTGGATCACGTTGAAGTTCGGGGTGCCGGGCTCCCAGCCTTTGCCGCGTTGCCAGCCATAAGAGGCCAGGTAATTTGCCGTCGATGCCAGCACGTCGGGAGCGCTGTGCAGAAGGTCGCGGCGGCCATTGCCGTCGAAATCGACCGCGAATTTGAAGTAGGACGACGGCATGAACTGGGTCTGGCCGATTTCGCCCGCCCACGCGCCATGCATTTCCGAAGCCGCAAGATCGCCACGCTCGATGATGCGCAGCGCGTCCAGCAACTGGGCGCGGAATTCGTCTGAACGCCGGCAATCGTAAGCCAGCGTTGCCAGCGAACGGATGGTGGGAAACTTCCCGATATTGACGCCGAAGTCGGTTTCCAGCCCCCAGATCGCGACCAGCACTTCGCCCGGCACGCCATAGGCCTCTTCGATTCGGCCCAGCACCGAACCGTACTGCTTCATCATGTTGCTGCCGCGCGTCAGCCGGGGCGGGATCATGCGGCCGGAAAATTCCTCAAAGCTTTGATTGAAGACCGCCTGCGAATGATCGCGGGCAATCACCGCCTTATCCAGCGTCACGCCGTTCAAGCCAGAGGTGATCGCCGCCTGCGAAATGCCCTTGGCGGCAGCATCATTTTTGAAGTCGGCCAGCCATGCGTCAAAGCTGCCGCTGCCGCAGGACGCCGCAATCGCTGGTGCGGCAGATGTCATCAGCACGGCGCTTATCGCCAATGCTCCAAAAAGAAACCGGGGGGTCGGCAGGGGGCGCACGGAGATCGCTTCACTGTTGAAGAATGACGGCTGGAGCCGCGAAATGTCGGCGGCAACCGCGGCCAAAACAAGGCTACCTCATGCCGCTGCAACGAGCAACGCGGAGAAGCAATCCGTGCGCTGGATTGCTTCTCCGCTTTGTCATCGGACCGTGATCAGCCTGTCATCGGGCCCGGCGTGCGGCCTCGACAACTGGCTTCCGGCTATAGGTCGTCCTTCCGGCGCCAGGAAAACAAGGCAGCCGGGAAGTCTGCCGCAAAGCGACGCTCAAGCCGCGGGCGGGCGGGAATCGGTCGCGGATTGGGATCCGGAGCGACCACTGCGCGATAAAGGTGCCAGGTGGCGTGACCGAGCAGCGGAATGACGACGGCAAGGCCCAGGAAGAACGGCAGCGATCCTGCGACCAGCAGCACCGCGACGATCAATCCCCATGCCGCCATCGGCACCGGATTTTTTGCAACGGCCCGAAGCGAGGTCACCATGGCTTCTCCCGCCCCGGCGTGACGATCGAGCATCAGGGGGAAAGCCACCACGCTGATGCATAGCGCGACGATCGCGAACAGGAAGCCGACGCCGCAGCCTACGATGATCAGCCACCATCCCTGCGACGTCGTCAGTACACGTCGTGCAAAGTCGGGAATTTCCGCCGCAGATTCGTAACCAAATGCGGCGGTATAAATCGCCTGCGCGGTCGCTACCCAGGTCACGAACAGCGCCAGCAACAGCACACCAAGTCCGAGCATGGCGCCGAACGAAGGCGAGCGCAGCACGTCGATGGCGTCCCATGCCGACGCCTGCTCGCCGCTCTCGCGGCGGCGGCTGAGTTCGTAGAGACCGAGCGCTGCGAACGGACCGATCAGGGCAAAGCCTGCCGCGAGCGGAAACAAGAGCGGCAGTACGGAATAGCCGAGCACGGTGCGCGCCAGCACCAGGCCAAGTATCGGATAGATGACGCAGAGGATGATGGCGTGGCTTGGAACTGCCTTGAAGTCTTCCCAGCCTAGCTGCAGCGCCCTGTGCAGGTCGGACAAGCCGATGCGTCGGATGATCGGGCCGGCCGCGACATCAGGCGCGGCCGGCCCGAGTGGTGTGACATTGCTTGGGTATGATGTGGCCATGTCGTTGTCTCCCTTGCGGCAGCGGCCGGATTCTTACGCCAAACGAAGGCGCAGGCAGGCCGTCTGCGGAAACGATCACGATCAAGCCAGACGCGAAAACAAGGATACCAAACCGGCCATGTCGCGAACTGAACCTCCAACGTACTCTCCAATCACGGCCGCCGTCACTCACGCTTCGGTGTTGTCGCAGTGCAAACGCGCCTGTCATTCCCCAGTCATTTCGCATCCGTTAAGATCGTTCCGGTGTCTCAGTGCCGCATTGGCAACCAAATTCGAGGCGATTAAGCTTCATAGCGATCGGGTCGACACGCCCGTGCGCCAAGAGAGCCGTTCGGATCCTCACACGATCTTTGTCTTCATTGCATTGGGAGCAAACGATGAGCATTTTCGGAAAAATCATGGGCGCGATCTTCGGCTCCAAAGCCAGCGCCACGCCCGCAAGCGGCGGAGCTGCGGCGCCGGGCGGCAGCGCTCCCGCGAGCGGCGGCGCGCCTGCGAGCACCGGAGCGGCCGCCGGCTCGTCGTCCTCTGCGCCGGCAGCGCCCGCTCAAAGCGTCGATGTCGCGGCCATCGTGGACAAGGCAGCCGCAGCCAAGGGCGAAAAGCTGGCATGGCGCACCTCGATCGTCGACCTGATGAAGGCGCTCGACATCGATTCCAGCCTCGGTGCGCGCAAGGAGCTCGCGAAGGAACTCGGCTACACCGGCGATACCAATGATTCCGCGACCATGAACATCTGGCTGCACAAGCAGGTGATGGCCAAGCTGGCCGCCAATGGCGGCAAGCTGCCGCCGGAAATCAAGCACTGATCCTGCGCCGCAAGCGAGAAAAGGCCCGCACGATCGCGGGCCTTTTTTGTGGACTTCGATCCAGCGCGTTTTCGAGCCAAGTGGGTGCCGGCTGGCGTCAAGAAAGGCTCTAGCCTATCGTCGTCTTGCCGGTCGGGGGCGCGCCGGTCTAGATAGCGGCCGAACGTAAAAGCCGACAGGAAGCAGCCTATGGATACGATCGATCGCAGGACCATTCTCGCAACCGGCGCGCTGGCGCTGGCCGGCACCGCCGTACAAAGCGGCCGTGCCGAGGCGCAGGCCGGCCCAAAACCGATCTTTACCGTGCGGTCAACGACGATCCCGATCGCCGGCGAGAGCGATGTGTTTCCGGTCCGCCGCATCTATTGCATCGGACGCAACTACGCCGCGCACGCGCTGGAGCGCGGCTCCGATCCGACCCGCGAGCCGCCGTTCTTCTTCCAGAAGCCGACCGACGCGATCCAGAACGTCGCGATCGGCGCCGTCGCCGACCATCCCTATCCCTCGCTCACCAAGAACTATCACCATGAAGTCGAACTGGTGGCGGCGCTGAAATCAGGCGGCACCAATATTGCGCCGGAACAGGCGCTCGATCACGTCTATGGCTATGCGCTTGGGCTCGATATGACGCGGCGCGACCTGCAGAACGGCATGGCGGCCGAAAAGAAGCCATGGGAAATCGGAAAGAGTTTTGATCATGCCGCCGTGCTCGGCCCGATTCATCCCGTGACCAAAACCGGGCACTTCACCAAGGGTGCGATCTCGCTGGCCGTGAACGGCAAGGTGCGGCAGGATTCCAACCTCGACAAGATGATCTGGAGCGTCGCCGAACAGATCTCAAAACTGTCCGAGGCGTTTGAATTGAAGGCCGGCGACATCATCTATTCCGGCACGCCGGAGAATGTCGGCCCGGTGGTGAAGGGCGACGTGTTGCTCGCCAAGCTCGAAGGCCTGCCGGACATGTCGATCCGGATCGTGTGAGGTCGTTAGAAGTCACCAGAGCGTCGCCAAACTCCGCAATCGTCGCCGCGAAGGCGGGGACGATGCCAAGGATTTAGGCCACCAGATCGGCAAATTCCGGATGCTTCTGCAGATAGTCGACGACAAACCCGCAGCCGGCGACGACTTTTAGTCCGTCGGCGCGGATCATTTCCAGCGCGCCTTGCACCAGCTTCGACGCGATGCCGCGGCCACGCAACGCGGGCGGCGTCTCGGTGTGCGTGATGATGACGCTGCCCGGCGCGAGACGATAATTCGCGAACGCGACCGCGCCTTCGACATCGAGCTCAAATCGGTGCTGGGATTTATTGTCGCGGACCTGATTCATACCAAACTCATTTCAGCAAATCCTGATAGGCGGGATTCTTGTCGATGAAGGCCTTCACGAACGGGCACTGTGCGATTACCTTTAAGCCGTCGCTGCGAACTTGGTCGAGCGCGGCCTTGATCAGTTTCGATCCGATACCCTTGCCGCCGAGTTCGGGCGGCACTTCGGTATGGACAAACGTGATGACGCCGTCGGCGATCTTGTAATAGCTCGCGGCAATGTGGCCATCGACCGCGAGTTCGAAGCGATGCTGCGTGGTGTTGTCAGTAACTTCGCTCATTCTATCCGTTTCTATCAGCCGGCCTGGATCAGGTTTTCAGGGACTCAGCGAGCATATCGCGGACCGACCATGGCTCGCCATCGCCAAAACCCTTGATATCATCGATCTTCCATTTATCGCCATCCCGCACGAAATCATAGCGCACCACCGTCTGGCCGACCGGTTTTGAGCGGGGGCGGCTGCCGGTGATGGTGACGGCGATCACGGCCTTGTCGGCCTCGAGTTTTTCCGTGGCCACCTTGAACGACTTCACGTCAGGCTCTTGCGAATTAGTGACGGGATCGAAGTCGATTGGCCCCACATCGCCCTTGGGCGTGTGGGCATCGGCCTTGGCCCATAACTCGATCAGCGATTTCGACAGATATCTGGCCTTCGCCGCTTTATTCTCGATCACGAACGCGCCGCCGCCATCGCCCTTGCCCTTTGCCGCGCGGGCGTAGATGGCGGTGACGATGGCAACGGGATCGTTCGGGGCAGGGGGTTTGGCGCAGGCGGGTTGAACCGCGGCGGCGGCAAACAGGCCGGTCAAGACAAGCGCTCGGCGGGTGATCATGGATGTCCTCGGATGAGTGGTGTTGGTGCTGATGGACTGGAGCAGGATGGCGGTACGGTATCGGATGGAAGATGATCGGCCGGGAGCCATTAACAAGCGGCCGTGAATCTGGTTGAGTTTGGTCGTATAGGCGAGGCTGGCGCAGATAAGCCCGCCGGTTTGTATCGATTTGGGAGGATTGGGTTCATGAAGCTCATCGTCAGCTTGCTCGGCATCGTGCTGCTGGTTATCGCGGCCGTTTACTTCCTGATGCCGGCCGACCAGCTGCCCAGCTTTTTCCCGGGTCACGAGGCTGGTGTTGCGCATGTACACACCAAGCACGGCATTGTCGCAGGCGTAGCGGGCGTGGTGCTGCTGGCGGCCGGCGTGTTCATGGGGCGAAGGTGAGGGGCGCGCTGAGCGGCATGGCGAACCCGTATTTGGAGGGTGCGAGATGACCGGGACTGACAGCACGACCGCGCCGCGCGGCGGCCTGACACCGATGTCGCGCCGGGTGATGAACCTGGCGCATCTGTTGATCCAGAATGCGCGCCGGCACGGCGACCGCACAGGCTTCATCTGGGGCGAGCGATCCTGGACCTGGCGCGAGATCGACGGCCACGTCTCGGCGCTGGCCGCAGCCCTTGCGGCGCGCGGCATCGTCAAGGGCGACCGCATCCTCGTGCATTCCAAAAACTGCGACGAGATGTTCTGGTCGATGTTCGCGGCCTTCCGGCTCGGCGCGGTCTGGGTGCCCACCAATTTCAGGCTGATGCCGGACGAGGTCGCCTATCTCGCTACGGCTTCCGGTGCGAGAGCGTTCCTGTGCCACGGCGATTTCCCTCAACATGCCGCGGCGGTCAAAGCGGCAAGCCCTGCGCTCGAATTCACCTGGCGGATCGGCGAGGGCGCTCTCGGCGAGAAGTCGCTGAGCGAGGCAATCGCCGCGCATGCGGGCGCGCGCGTCGAGAACATGGCGGTCGAATATGACGATCCCTGCTGGTTCTTCTTTACGTCGGGTACGACCGGGCGCTCCAAGGCGGCCGTGCTGACCCATGGCCAGATGGCTTTTGTGGTCACCAACCATCTCGCCGATCTCATGCCCGGCACGACGGAGCGTGACGCGTCGCTGGTGGTTGCGCCGCTGTCGCACGGCGCCGGCGTGCATCAGCTGGTGCAGACGGCGCGAGGCGTTCCGACCATCCTGCTGCCGTCGGAGCGTTTCGATATCGGTGAGGCGTTCCGGCTGATCGAGACCCATCGCGTCAGCAACATTTTCACGGTGCCGACCATCCTGAAGATGATGGTCGAGCATCCAGCAGTCGACCGCACCGACCATTCGTCGCTGCGCTATATCATCTATGCCGGTGCGCCGATGTACCGCGAGGACCAGAAGGCCGCGCTGAACAAGCTCGGCAAGGTGCTGGTGCAATATTTCGGCCTCGGCGAGGTCACCGGCAACATCACGGTGCTGCCGCCCGATCTGCACGATCCAGAGGACGGCCCGTATGCGCGGATCGGCACCTGCGGCTTCGAGCGCACGGGGATGCAGGTCTCGATCCAGGGCGATGACGGCCGCGAACTCAAAGCCTTCGAGACCGGCGAGATCTGCGTCATCGGCCCCGCCGTTTTCGCCGGCTACTACGACAATCCGGAAGCCAACGCCAAAGCCTTCCGCGACGGCTGGTTTCGCACCGGCGATCTCGGCCATATGGATGAAGCAGGCTTTGTCTACATCACCGGCCGTGCTTCCGACATGTACATATCAGGCGGCTCCAATATCTATCCGCGCGAGGTCGAGGAGAAGATCCTCACCCATCCCGCGATCGGCGAGGTCGCGGTGCTCGGCGTGCCCGATCCGGTCTGGGGCGAGGTCGGCATCGCCGTCTGCGTGCCGCGCGAGGGCGCGGGTCCCGTGACAGAGCTGGACCTGGCCGGCTTCCTCGCCACCAAAGTGCCGCGTTACAAGATGCCGAAGCGCTTCTTCTTCTGGGAGGCCTTGCCGAAATCCGGCTACGGCAAGGTGCCGAAGCGGCTGGTCCGCGACGAGCTGGAGTCGCGGGGCCTGCTGGACACGCCATCCAAAGCGTTTTCAAGCGAAGTGGGCACCGGTTCGCGTGAAGAAAACGCCTCAAGATATAAAGACCAAGCCGGCTGATGCGCAGCATCGACCAGCCCGGCCCGCCTGCGCCCCAACGCATCCAATGGGCGGAGTCGCGCGGCCGCGCCTTCTCGTTCACGCTGGAAGCGGGCCTGCCGCTGCTGGAAGCCGCGCGTCGCGGCTTTGCGGCGGAAGGATTTGCCAGCGGCACGCTGAACATCAGGGGCGGGGCGCTCGGCCCCTTTGCCTATGTGATGCCGGCGTTGTCCAGGACTGGCGAGAATGCCGCGTTCTACAGCGACACGTTCCGGCCCAAGGGCGTGACGCGGCTGAAGATGGCGACGATGACGTTCGGCCGCCGCGACGGCGCGCCGTTCTTCCATTGCCATGGCCTTTGGACGGAAGCCGATGGGCGTGTCAGCGGCGGGCATATCCTTCCCGAAGAGACCGTTGTCGCCGAATCCTTTGAAGTGGATGCCTTCGGCATCGATGGCGCCGTCTTCACGGCGGAGCCCGATCCCGAGACCAACTTCAAACTGTTTGGCCCGATCGCCAGCGAACCAACTGACGCCCAAACCACCAGCCGTGCTTTCGCGCTGCGGCTGCGGCCGAACCAGGATTTCACGGGCGCGCTCGAGGTTTTCTGTCGCGAGCATGGTGTTATCAGCGCCAAGCTTCATGGCGGCGTCGGCTCGACCATCGGCGCGCGCTTTACGGACGGACGCGTCGTCGTGCCCTTCGCGACCGAACTTGCCATCCGACCGGGCGTTATTTCACCCGGCGCAAGCGGCATGCCGGAAGCGCAGCTCGACATCGCGCTCATCGACTATCTCGGCGAGATCGCCGAGGGCCGGCTGATCCGCGGCGACAACCCGGTGCTGATGACGATGGAGCTGGTGCTGGAAGTCCTGTGATCGCCGGTCGCGCTAGCGCAATTTTCGGACGTGAACATTGATATCGAGATCGATGTGGCTGACGCAGGTTTGCGTTGACCTATGAGATTCGCCTTCGTACCAGCGGCCCTCGCGTGCCCGCGCGTTTTTGACGTTGGCGAGCTTGAGACATCGCCATTGCGGCAGCGGGCCTGAGCTTTCTCCGGCGAACTGCCACGCCAGCACGACCTCTTCGCCGCTTCTGTTGGTGCCGATGATGTGCGGGCACAGTTCGCGATGGCGGCGCTCATAGCTGCACACGACCTGCCGCTCGCCGAGGATCGCGTTGCGGAACAGGGTGTATGCGGAGGAGGGCATTTGGGCGCTTTCCGCGGACCTGGCTTTATGCCATCTGGGATTGCAGCATAGTCTCTGTATAAGCATTGCAGGCATTTTCGTTCCGCTGGACCGTCTGGCATGGCCTCAAAACGCAATCGCACGATCAATTTGCCGGCGCCGTACCTCAAGCGCGTCTGGCTTGAGCCATCGCGTATCACCGACCGCGCGGCCTATCCGTTTTGCCTTCCATTGCTGCGCGACGATTTCGAACTGAGTTTTGACCGCGCGATCACCATCATCGTCGGCGAAAACGGCACCGGAAAATCCACTTTGCTCGAAGGGATCGCCGTGCTTGCGGGCTACGACGAAGCCGGCGGCGGCAAGGGTTACATGCCGGTCGATCATTCCGATGCACTGGAGAAGATGGGCGGCAGTCTCTCGACGGCACTTCGCGCAAGCTGGCTGCCCAAGATTACAAACGGATGGTTCTTTCGCGCCGAGAGTTTCTTCTCGATTGCGAGATACCTGGACAAGGCGGCCCTGGATGACCCCTTTGGGCCGCCTCCGCCTGACTTCCTGTCCCATTCCCACGGCGAGGGTTTCCTGCGCTTCTTTGAAGAGCGCTGCCAGCGGCAGGGCATCTTCATCTTCGACGAGCCGGAATCCGCATTGTCGCCCGCACGGCAGATGGAATTCCTGAAGCTGATGCGGATGATGGAAGTGTCAGGCATCAGCCAGATTATCATGGCCACGCATTCCCCGATGCTGATGGCCTATCCCGGGGCGACCCTGTTGCGGTTGTCGAAATATGGGCTTGAGCCCGTCACCGTCGAACAGACGGACCACTACAAGGTCATGCGCGAATTTTGCGACGATCCCGCGGGGTTTGTGGAGGCAGCGATAGCGGAGTGAAGAGGGGAACAGCTCTCGGTCAAACCGTCATTGCGAGCGAAAGCGAAAGCAATCCAGAATTTGTGCGCCGGCAGTTCTGGATTGCTTCGTCGTTGCACCCCTCGCAATGACGATGCTGAGAGGCCGATGCACTTTCTGATTCAGTTATCAAACAGCCAACAGAACGTGAAATCGTATTCCCGCGGCACGATAGCGCCCGGGTGATGCATGAATTTCCGCCCAGAGAGAACAGAGGGCGCAGGGAAAGCCGGGTGCCCGCTGCACCCGCAGCCTCGCGTGCAAAATAAAAAGCACACGAGATAGTCGCCACAGGTTACCGGGTAGACCCGGCTTTCCCTGCGCAGTGGTTTTAACGGCTTATTTCGTGCTCTCCCCGGTGACCGGGCTTTATTGTCACCGTCGTCGGTGTGATGCGAAGCATCATCACCAACTTGACGCCAGCGTCGGGGCGTCAGGACCACACGGCTTTGCCGTCCGCGAAAGCGCCGTTCGTCCGCGCTCGGGCTGATCGCTCACGAGTCCTTTTGGGAGCCGC
The DNA here is from genome assembly GCF_900105125.1 of Bradyrhizobium canariense. NCBI lineage: Bacteria > Pseudomonadati > Pseudomonadota > Alphaproteobacteria > Hyphomicrobiales > Nitrobacteraceae > Bradyrhizobium > Bradyrhizobium canariense. The sequence goes on from NZ_LT629750.1 coordinate 1,189,545, forward strand.
CCTGCAATCGCCGTTGGCGCGCCGACGCTGCCGCGTCCACCGCATCCCACCCCGCGTCCGTGACGATCGCGATACGCCCCTCTGTCGGTGTAGGACGGCGCGGGTTCTATGGCTGATTTTAGGAAGCGAGGAAGCGAAATATTTTCAGAAAGAGGACTGGACATCGAGATCGCCGCCCGGCCCGACGGGCAAATCAGCTGATCCTTTGAGACGAGCGTAGGCGAGGGGAAGTGGAATACGCTTCGCTCTTCCGCCCTACTTGCTAACAGCTAAAAGGGAATATCATCCTCAATGAGGGTTCCTTTGCGGGATGGCGGCTGGGCTGCTGCGGGCAGGGAAACATTAGTCACGATGAACAGATTCATGATGTCCTCGCGGTCCATGAACATAACTTGGCTACGTTTGGAGGCGTCGAGCCATTCGCCGAGCCAATTCCTCGCCGCCTTGGTGATCTCTCCACCAGCGACAATAAATGCGTGATCGACCAGCACGCGACGACTAGTTTCTGGATCAAAGATCTCGTGTCCGAGCATCATCGTGACTTGATTAAGGATCTCGCCGACATTCGCCGTGCCGCTCTTGCTCATGCCGGCCGCGAAGGCGACGCCAGCGCCGGGACAGAAACGCGCCAAGGCTTATCGGGTCGTTGAGTGATCAAGGCAGCCCTGTGAATAATCGGGACAACGGCCCCCATTCCCCATGTTGCTACCCTGAATTGTGCCATCGTTTGCGCTCCCGATTCGCACGCATTCCAATTTCTGTAGGTCAGCATTGGCCAAGATCCGACGAAACCAGCCGTGTCCTCTCTGTGGCAGCGGCTTGAAGTTCAAAAAGTGCTGCGGCAAACATACTGGCACTCCTTCTCCGTTCGATAATGCGGACCACGACCGCGCGTTTCAGCAAGCGGCGCGCAAAATGGAGGCCGAGCGCGTTCAACGTGAGAACCAACAGGGATTGGGAAAAGGAATTATTTCCGCGTCGCTGAATGACCATCGAATTGTTGCTGTCGGCAACACGGTATACTTTTCCAAAAGCTGGAGAACCTTCCAGGACTTCCTAAGAGAGTTCTTAATCGGCTTGCTGGGAAGGGAATGGTTTCAGGCGGAATCCGACAAACCTAATTTGGAACGGCATCCAATTGTCCGCTGGTATCATCAGGCCATCGCAGATTCGAACCGGCTTCATACCAAAGTTGGCAATCTCCTCGTTGGACCAATGACGGGAGCGCAGCGAGCATTCATTAATCTTGCCTACAACCTTTACCTGATTGCTCACCACGCGGAGCCGACACAAGTTGCTCGGCTTACTGCGAGTTTCGTAGACCGCTTGAAAAGCGAACGTGCCGACGATTTTATTGGAAAATTATTTGAGACTTATGCGGCTGCGGCTTTTTTGAAGGCTGGTTTCACTCTGGCTTATGAGAATGAGTCAGATGGACGGTCATCACATGTGGAGTTCGTTGCCACGTATCCTCGCACTGGAGCAAAATTCTCGGTCGAGGTGAAAACGAGAAATCGGTCCTCAATCGAGGACGGACCCGTAGATGAGATTAAGCGATTACGTGTTGGAAACAAACTGAACAAGGCGTTGTCAAAAAGTGCCGAGCACACGCGGGTTGTCATGATCGAGATCAATGTGCCTGACGTGGTGACAGACCCCTCAGCCACTGATGGATGGCCAAGAGCTGCTCTCGATCAGATACGAGCCATCGAGAAGAGTCCCGCTCCGGATGGCAGTGAAAAGCCGAGCGCATACGTGATGGTGACCAACCACACGTTCCACAATAATCTGGGCGTGATAAATGCCAGCACTCAAGTGATAGCAACAGGGTGTCGAATTCCAGATTTCGGACCTGACGTCGGCTTCAATCGATTGAAGGACGTTCTCGATTCGCAGGTGCGCCACAAAGAGATGCTCGCGCTCCTCGATTCAATGAAGACACACTACGAAATTCCATCAACGTTCGACGGCGAAAATCCAGAGTTTGCGTTCGCGCCTGAAGACCCGCCGCCAAGATTGACATTTGGGGAGATCTACTTAATCCCGGATGCAGAAGGGAAAGAAATCCCGGCTCGACTTCGCGACGCTTCGGTTTTGGAGCAAGAGAAAGCAGTCATGGGAGTCTACGAGACTCTCGACGGAGTGCATTTGATCGTGCGCACGCCTATGACCGAATCAGAGATAGCTGCGTGGAAGCGCCATCCTGATACGTTCTTTGGAGAAGTGCGTCCGCTTCCGCAGAAGGCGAATAACTGGCTGGAACTAGCCCAATTTTTTCTCAACACCTACAAATCTACCCCTCGTGAAAAGTTGCTTGAGTGGATGAAGGGCGCGAATGATATCGAATATCTCAAGACACTTTCACAAGCAGACCTCGCAATCTTGTATTGCGAGCGCCTTGGTTGGGGAGCGGAAAAAAACCCTGAACAGATTGACTGGCGAATGGATCGCGATCTCGCGCGAGCTGATCTTCTGCGGCTGAAGAGATCGAGAGATTGGGGCGGCACGATGCGACTGACATCGCTGACAGTGGCTTCGATTGTGGTCATGAGCTTTCCCGCCTTCTGCGGGTACATCGAGAACTATGGGAGCTAGCGAGCTCTCAACGAAGCACAAAAGATGGGATATGTGATGGGCGCATACGACGGTGGGCTTGGTACGTTTTCAGAGAATGATCCATATGCTGAGGCAAACTCGCGTGGCATCAGCTCATGTACCCAGCAATCGAAGTTGGATAGTGGGATGCTTGTTCAGCTCGTTGAGACTAATTACGCTCAGAACCCAGATAGCTGGGCGTTGCCGCCCTCATCAGTTTTGAGCAAGGGGCTGTTCGCAATCTGCAAGACTTACATAAACAATGTTAGGAGAGCGAAAGGGCTCGATCTCCTTAGGTAGCAGCCGTCTGGTGCTTCGCCTCGGCAATCGCAGCGGGCGGATTCGGTTCAAACTTGCTGATACCTAGCGCCAGCATTTTCTTGAGCACTTCGGCAGCCTCACGCGCGCCGCGCGGCTCGCGCTGTCGAATCCTTCAAGAATTTACGATAGAGATTTGAGGCCGACTCGGAATCTACCCGAAGCGGAGGATGGAGCGCATAGAGCGCCCTTAGCTTAGTCGTACTTTGCACGACCTCGCCTAGCGCCTGAGTCACTCCGCCGCCTCGCTCGTGCCGCTCTTCCTTGACTTGCCCGCCTTCGCCAGCACCGGCGCCAGGAACTTGCCCGTATAGCTCCGCGGCGCTTTGACGATATCCTCCGGCGGACCCCAGGCAACGATTTCGCCGCCGCCGTCGCCGCCTTCGGGGCCGAGATCGATCACCCAGTCGGCGGTTTTGATCACCTCGAGATTGTGCTCGATCACGACCACCGTATTGCCCTGCGACACCAGTTCGTGCAGCACTTCCAGCAGTTTCTTGACGTCGTGGAAATGCAGGCCCGTGGTCGGCTCGTCCAGGATATAGAGCGTGCGGCCGGTCGCGCGCTTCGACAATTCTTTTGCCAGTTTGACGCGCTGGGCCTCGCCGCCCGAGAGCGTCGTGGCCTGCTGGCCGACATGGATGTAATCGAGGCCGACGCGGTGCAGCGTCTTGAAGGTCTCGCGCACCCGCGGCACCGCCTTGAAGAATTCGGCGGCTTCCTCGACCGTCATGTCGAGCACGTCGGCGATCGACTTGCCCTTGAACAGCACCTCCAGCGTTTCGCGGTTGTAGCGCTTGCCCTTGCAGACGTCGCACGTGACGTAGACATCAGGCAAAAAGTGCATCTCGATCTTGATGACGCCGTCGCCCTGGCAGGCTTCGCAGCGGCCGCCCTTGACGTTGAATGAAAACCGCCCGGGCTCGTAGCCGCGCGCCTTGGCTTCCGGCAGGCCGGCGAACCATTCGCGGATCGGCGTGAAGGCGCCGGTATAGGTCGCGGGGTTGGAGCGCGGGGTGCGGCCGATCGGCGACTGGTCGATATCGATGATCTTGTCGATATGCTCCAGCCCCTCGATGCGATCGTGCGGCGCGGCGCCTTCGCTGGCATTGTTGAGTTTGCGCGCGATGGCGCGATAGAGCGTGTCGATCAATAGCGTCGACTTGCCGCCACCGGAAACGCCGGTGACGCAGGTGAACAGCCCCAGCGGAATTTCCGCCGAAACGTTTTTCAGATTGTTGCCGCGGGCATTGACCACCTTGATGGTGCGGCGATGGTTCGGCGGCCGCCGCTCGGGAACGTCGACCGATAATTCGCCGGTGAGATATTTTCCGGTCAGCGACTTCGGATTGTTCATGATGTCGGCGGGCGTGCCCTGGGCGACGATATTGCCGCCATGCATGCCGGCGCCGGGGCCGACGTCGACGACATGATCGGCCAGCAGGATCGCGTCCTCGTCGTGCTCGACCACGATCACGGTGTTGCCGAGGTCGCGGAGTCGCTTGAGGGTTTCCAGCAGCCGGGCGTTGTCGCGCTGATGCAAGCCGATCGAAGGCTCGTCCAGCACATAGAGCACGCCGGTCAGTCCCGAGCCGATCTGCGAAGCCAGCCGGATCCGCTGGCTTTCACCGCCGGACAGGGTGCCGGAGGCGCGCGCCAGCGTCAGGTAATTGAGGCCGACATCGAGCAGGAACGACAGCCGCTCGCGGATCTCCTTCAGCACCCGCGCGGCGATCTCGTTTTGCTGCGCGTTGAGCACCTTGGGCACCGACTCGAACCACTCGCCGGCGTTGCGCACCGAAAGCTCGGAGATTTCACCGATGTGCTTGCCGCCGATCTTGACGCACAGCGCCTCGGGCTTCAGCCGATAGCCGTGGCAGCCATCGCAGGGCACATCGGAAAAATATTTTGCCAACTCCTCGCGCGCCCATTCGCTGTCGGTCTCGCGATAACGGCGGTTGATATTGGTGATGACGCCCTCGAACGGTTTCTTGGTGTCATAGGAGCGCACGCCGTCCTCATAGGAGAACTTGATCTCGTCATCTCCCGAGCCATGCAGAATCGCGTTCTGCGTCTTTTTCGGCAGCTCCTTCCATTTGGTGTCGAGCGTGAACTTGTAGAACTTGGCCAACGCCGTCAGCGTCTGGACGTAGTAGGGCGAGGATGATTTCGCCCAGGGCGCGATCGCGCCCTTGCGCAGCGTCGCTTCCTTGTCGGGGATGACGAGATCCTCATCGACATGCTGCTCGACGCCGAGGCCGCCGCAGGCCGGGCAGGCGCCGTACGGATTGTTGAAGGAGAACAGCCGCGGCTCGATTTCCGGAATGGTGAAGCCGGAAACCGGGCAGGCGAACTTCTCCGAGAACAGGATCCGCTCCGGTCCGCTCTTGTCGTGGATCTTGGCGGTCTTCTTATCGGGCTTTTTCTCGTCGGACTTCTTGTCGCTGCCGGCCGAGGTGGGCGCGTCGGCGTATTCGATCACCGCCAGGCCCTCGGCGAGCTTCAGCGCGGTCTCAAAGCTTTCCGCCAGCCGCTGGCCGATGTCTGATCGTACCACGATGCGGTCGACCACCACGTCGATATCGTGCGGGAATTTCTTGTCGAGAACGGGCGCCTCTGCCAGTTCGTAGAACGTGCCGTCGATCTTGACCCGCTGGAACCCCTTCTTGAGGTATTCGGCGAGTTCCTTGCGGTATTCGCCCTTGCGGCCGCGCACCACCGGCGCCAGCAGATAGAGCCTCGTGCCTTCCGGCAGCGCCAGCACGCGATCGACCATCTGCGAGACGATCTGGCTCTCGATCGGCAGGCCGGTTGCGGGCGAATAGGGCACGCCGACCCGCGCCCACAACAGCCGCATGTAGTCATAGATCTCGGTCACGGTGCCGACGGTCGAGCGCGGGTTCTTCGACGTGGTCTTTTGCTCGATGGAGATCGCCGGCGACAGCCCGTCGATCTGGTCGACGTCCGGCTTCTGCATCATCTCCAGGAACTGGCGCGCATAGGCCGACAGCGATTCGACGTAGCGGCGCTGGCCTTCGGCATAGATGGTGTCGAACGCGAGCGAGGATTTTCCCGAGCCGGACAGGCCGGTGAACACCACCAGCCTGTCGCGCGGGATTTCCAGATCGACGTTTTTGAGATTGTGCTCGCGCGCGCCGCGAATCGTTATCGCGCGTGTGCCGGAGCCGGCGGTTTGTTGGCGCTTCGCCTTGATCACTTCATCCATGCGGGCAATTCCAGACGCGCAAGCGTGTTCGGGCGCGCATCACGGAAACCCGGGAGCGAACGCCAATGGGTGCTTTTCGGAACATAGGAAGAACGGGAGCCGATTTCCAGTGCCGCTTTCAATCCATCAACCGTTTGCTGCGGCCGAGGTTGCCGCGCCGGTGAAATGACGGCACTGGGCGCAACCAAGATAGGGCGCAATCGGGACAGGTTGGGCGCAAAAGAAAAGGCCGGCGCAACGCGCCGGCCTTTCCAAGTTACTCAGTCCCCCCAAGGCCTGAGATTGAGTACCGAGATCAGTACTTCGCAATGACCGGACCACCCCAGTTGAAGTGATAGTTCACGCGGGCCGTGACCATATCCACATCTCCGCTAATCCGATCAGTAGCAAAGACGGTACTCGTCGCTGGAACAAAAAACGTCGTGGTGTGGTTGTTCATGAAAATATGATCGTACTCAACGGCAACCGACCAACCCGGGGCAAAGCCGTATTCGAGGCCGGCGCCGACTGTGCCGCCCCATTGCGTGTTGTTGCTGGAAGTTCCTACAACTGTGTTCGCGACGTCAAAGATGATGTCGCTACGATTGTCGGTCACCGCGGCGCCGCCCTTCACGTAGAACAGGACGTTGTTCCAGGCATAGCCAACCTGGCCGGTGAACAACCCGAACGCATCCATTCGCGAACGATTGGTGAAACCGGGAAAGAGGAGGCTTTCATTGGATCCACGCAGATCGGCCCAGTCGCCTTGGGCTTCCAAGCCGAACACCCATTGGCTGGCCTGCCAGCGATAACCGATCTGACCACCAACAACGCCTCCGTCTGCGTTGTGGCAACCTTCATTGCCGAGGAAAGTGCCCGCGGGGGTAACGGCATTGAAGCAACTGTGTTGGTTAGCCCAACCGCCGTTGGCACCGATATAGAACCCGCTCCAGTCATACACAGGGGCGACCATCGGAGGCGCCTTGGTATAGGGCCGCGGGGCGAGGTCGGCCGCCGATGCGGGCGCCATGCCCAGTGCGATCAGACCAACCGTACCCAACAAAAACTTTTTCATTGTCGATCTCCAGCTATTTCGACGTGTTTTTGAAGCTTGTTGTGTTCGCGCATTTGCGCCGCGACCCATCCATTCCCAGAAACACGATATGCCGATTCAGTCGAAAAAGCCGTCGCCGAAATGCAACAGTCGCGGACCAAGTGCGTCCATGACAACGTAATGATTTGTTTAGGCTATTCGGGAACCCGATGGAACTTTTCGGGCTTTTTTGTGGCAGTTGTATTCGGAGCTCATGCATCCCCACATTGAGATACCGCCTGGATATTTTCCGGCGGCTTTTAAAAGAACAAATCTGGAACATTCTGGGAATGGACGCTATATGTGGATAACCTCGGGATCATGCGGCTCGCCTGATCGGCGAACGTATAGGGTCGATCTCAAGGTGGTCCCGACGCGCCGACAGGCGATATCAAAGCTCAATCCGGCGGATGTGAGCGAGGGGCAGTCCAGTAAATTTCGAGCGTGGAGAGCGGCGATGGCGGGAAGTGTGAACAAGGTTATTTTGGTTGGTAATCTCGGCAAGGACCCGGAGATCCGGCGTACGCAGGACGGGCGGCCGATCGCCAATTTGAGCGTGGCGACATCAGAAACATGGCGCGACAAGGGGACTGGCGAGCGCAAGGAAAAGACCGAGTGGCATCGCGTCGTCATCTTTAATGAAGGGCTCTGCAAGGTCGCCGAGCAATATCTGAAGAAGGGCGCCAAGGTTTACATCGAAGGCCAGTTGCAGACCCGCAAATGGACCGATCAGGCCGGCGCCGAAAAATATTCGACCGAAGTGGTGCTGCAGGGATTCAATTCGAACCTGACCATGCTGGATGGCCGCAGCGGTGGCGGCGGCAATTTCGGGGCCGAGGATTCCGGCAGCGATTTCGGCTCCAGCAGTCCGTCGAGCCCCGCACCCCGCCGCGCCGTAGCAGCCGGTGCGCGCAACAGCGATATGGACGACGACATTCCGTTCTAAGGGCGGGCGAAAAATCAGCGGAAGGCGTGGCGTGTCCCGCGCCACGCCTTCCGCAGGGTTTTAGTCGGGAACTGCCGCCGTGAGTCTTGCGCCGCTACTCCATGCAGCGCCCCAAATACCGCTCCACGCCTTCGCGGCGATGGGCGCCTTCGTGCTCGGCGTCGTCCAGCTTGCGGCTCCGAAGGGCACACTGCCTCACCGTACGCTCGGCTGGATCTGGGTCGTGCTGATGGCGATCGTGGCCGTCAGTTCATTCTGGATCCATCAAATCCGGCTCGTCGGTCCCTGGAGTCCGATCCATCTATTGTCGATCTTCACGCTGCTGATGCTGCCGCTTGCTGTGTGGAAGGCGCATCGCCATGAAGTCGTCGGTCACCGCCGCATCATGATCCTTATTTTCACGGGCGCGCTTGTGATCGCCGGGCTGTTTACGTTGCTGCCGGGGCGGATCATGCATGCCGTCGTATTCGGGGCCTGAGACGCGCTTTTCGAAGCGGAAATCCGGGGCTCGAAATAGACCCCGGGGGAGGGGTTCCAGGGGCCGGATTCGAGGTCATTGCTGAAAATTCAGTTAACGACGTAAGTCTCTGGAAAAACGAAAGGAAAAACCGCTCGGCGGGGGCAGTTGGGGGTGGTTTGGAAGCCTCCGATAGGCTATATGATTCCTGACCAAGAATTGACCGGATTCCCCCTTTGGCTGACACAGAAGATCCGAATCCCGGAGAGCCCAAGGGGCCTTCCGATATTCGTCCCGTATCGATCCTCGACGAGATGAAACGCTCCTACCTCGATTACGCCATGAGTGTGATCGTGGCGCGCGCGCTGCCCGATGCGCGCGACGGTTTGAAGCCGGTTCATCGCCGTATTCTCTACGCGATGTACGAGAACGGCTTCGAATGGAACAAACCCTACCGCAAGTCGGCCCGGACCGTCGGCGACGTGATCGGTAAATACCATCCCCACGGCGACCAGTCGGTCTACGACGCAATGGTGCGCATGGCGCAGGATTTCTCCATGCGCGTGCCCTTGATCGACGGGCAGGGCAATTTCGGCTCGGTGGACGGCGATACGGCCGCCGCCATGCGTTACACCGAATCCCGCCTGACCAAGATTGCGCAACTGCTGCTCGACGACATCGACAAGGACACCGTCGATTACCAGGATAACTACGACGGTTCCTTCCGCGAACCGCGGGTGCTGCCGGCGAAATTTCCAAATCTGCTGGTCAACGGCGCCGGCGGCATCGCGGTCGGCATGGCCACCAACATTCCGCCGCACAATCTCGGCGAAGTCATCGATGGCTGTGTCGCGCTGATCGACAATCCCGCGCTTTCGATCGATGATCTCATCAACATCATCCCCGGACCGGATTTCCCGACCGCCGGCATTATCCTCGGACGCCAGGGCATCCGCTCGGCCTACCACCTCGGCCGCGGCTCGATCGTGATGCGCGGCAAACCGAAGATCGAGTCCTACGGGAAGGACCGCGAAGCCATCATCATCACGGAAATTCCCTACCAGGTGAACAAGGCCGCCATGGTGGCGCGCATCAGCGAACTGCATCGCGAGAAGAAGATCGAGGGTATTTCCGATCTCCGCGACGAATCCGACCGCGACGGCTTGCGCGTCGTCGTCGAACTGAAGCGCGACGCGGTGCCGGAAGTGGTGTTGAACCAACTCTACCGGTTCACGCCGCTGCAGACCAATTTCGGGGTCAATATGGTGGCGCTCGACGCCGGCCGCCCGCTGCTGATGAACCTGAAGGACCTGCTGACGATCTTCATCGCGTTCCGCGAACAGGTCGTCACGCGGCGCACCAAATTCCTGCTCAACAAGGCGCGCGACCGCGCCCACGTCCTGGTCGGTCTCGCGATTGCCGTGGCCAATATCGACGAGATCATCCGCGTGATCCGGACCTCGCCCAATCCCGCCACCGCGCGCGACACCCTGATGTCGCGCGACTGGGCGGCGAAGGATGTGGCGGCGATGATCACGCTGATCGACGATCCGCGCCATCGGTTGGCGGAAGATGGCACCGCACGGCTGTCGTTCGACCAGGCGCAAGCCATTCTCGATTTGCGTTTGGCGAGGCTGACGGCGCTCGGCCGCGAGGAGATTGGTGAGGAACTTGACAAGCTCGCGGTGGAAATCGCCGATTACCTGGAAATCCTGCGTTCGCGCGCCCGGGTCCAGACCATCATCAAGGACGAACTCGCCGCGGTGAAATCGGAATTCGCCACCCCGCGCAAAACCATGATCCTCGAGCAGGAAAACGAGGTCGAAGACGAAGACCTGATCCAGCGCGAAGATATGGTGGTCACGGTCTCGCACGCCGGCTACGTCAAGCGTGTGCCGCTGTCGGCCTATCGGGCGCAGCGCCGCGGCGGCAAGGGCCGGTCGGGTATGCAGACCCGCGACGAGGATTTCGTTAGCCGACTGTTCGTGGCTTCGACCCATACGCCGGTGCTGTTCTTTTCGTCGCGCGGCCAGGTCTACAAGGAAAAGGTTTGGCGGCTGCCGGTGGCGCCGCCGAACGGGCGTGGCAAGGCGATGATCAATATCCTGCCGCTGGAGCAGGGCGAACGCATCACCACCATCATGCCGTTGCCCGAGGATGAAAGCTCCTGGGCCAATCTCGACGTGATGTTCGCGACCACCGGCGGCAATGTCCGCCGCAACAAGCTGTCGGATTTCGTCGACGTCCGCCATTCCGGCATCATCGCGATGAAACTCGAGGATGACGAGGCGATCGTCGACGTCCAGATCTGCACCGAACATGACGACGTGCTGCTGACCGCCGCCGGCGGACAGTGCATCCGCTTCCCCGTCACCGATGTCCGCGTCTTTACCGGCCGCACCTCCATGGGCGTGCGCGGCATTGCGCTGCCCGGGAGCGACAAGCTGATCTCGCTGTCGATCCTGCGCCACGTCGAGGCGACTTCGGACGAGCGAACGGCCTATTTGAAAATGCGCCGCGCCGTCGCCGGCGAGACGACATCGGAGGAGCCTGCCGATACCGAGGGCGAGGAAACCGCCGGGGAAACCTCAGGCGCGATCCAGCTCAGCCAGGAGCGCTATGTCGAGATGTCGGCGCAGGAGCAGGTAGTCCTGACGGTGTCCGTCAATGGCTACGGCAAGCGCACCTCGTCGTTCGAGTACCGGACCACCGGACGCGGCGGCAAGGGCATCGTTGCGATGTCGGTCAACGGGCGTAACGGCAAGCTGGTGGCCTCATTCCCGGTCGAGGACAGCGATCAGATCATGCTGGTGACCGACAAGGGTCAGCTGATCCGCTGTCCGGTCGAGGGCATCCGAATCGCGGGCCGCTCGACCCAGGGCGTCATCGTATTCGACACCGCCGAAGACGAGCACGTGGTGTCGGTCGAGCATATCGGCGATGACGGAGAGAATGGCGAGAACGGCAACGGCGGTTAGCCGTTGTCGGCTTAATCGCTTCACCAGCTGTAGCGAACGCCGATATTGCCTTGGGCTCCGCCGTGGCTGCTTTCGTTGGTTTGATCGATCGCGAACAGATAGCTGCCTTGGGCGTAGAGGCTGAGACGGTTGTTGAGCCTGGCGGTCACGCCGCCCAGCACTTCCGTCCGCGTCGAACTCTCGATCAGCTGCACCTGGTCGATGCCGAAATTCGTTGTGGCTTCCGCGCCCCAGCCGCGCCAGACATTCACGCCTATATAAGGCTGCCACAGAATTCCGTTGCGGCCCTCGATGGTCCATTGGCCGCGCAGGCCGAGCCGTCCGGTCGGGCCAGAAGTCGAGCCGAGGCCGACCGGACCTAAACCGTCATTCGCATCGTCGAACGTGACCTGTTGCCAGATGATCTGCGCTTGCGGCTCCAGCACGAAGCGCGGTCCAAGTGGCAGCGGTATGGGATAGCCCGCTTCCAGTGAGGCGATGAAGCCGGAGCCATTGGTCGGCAGATCTGCGAACTGTGTCGTGGCGTTACCCCGATAGGCCGTCTCTTGCAGGATTGCGTCGAGATACCACCCTTGTGGACCGTAGTGGGTCCAGTACGCGCCGGCGGAGAAGGCATCGAGGTTCAAAGAGCCGGTATGGGTCAGCACATAGCCCGTTGCCGTGGCGTTGGTGACGAGACCGGTCACGTTAACTTCGGCCTGACCGTAGCCGAAATAAACGCCGGCGGCGTCGCGGTGGCCGGAGACCAGGTTGCCGCGCCAAAGATCGATGCCGCCCTGGAAGCCTCCCAGCCAGCCACTGGCGCGCGGATCGGCAAACGCCTGGTAGTGATCGTCGATCTGCTGTCCGAAGAAGCGTGCCCAGTCGGAACGATCCCATCCCATAGCGCCGTTGCCGGCGTTCGCCAGCGTCATGGTGTCGCCGATGCGCTGGTTGAGCGTGCCGAGCGTGGCAAGCCCCAACTCGCGCGCGACCGGCTGCACGACGCCGTAGGTTGCAAGTTCCGGCCCGATGATCGGATAGGTGCCCGGCGGCAGCACGGCGGGCGGCGCTTCCGGCGGCAATGTCGGCGGCGGAACCTGCAACTCCGGCGGCATTCCCGGCAGTGTGGACGGCGTACCGGGCGCGTCGAAGGTCGAACGCAGGAACCAGTTGTTCGGGACATCGCCGTTGAGACCGCCGCGGAACAGGAAATAATCATAGGCGCCGCCACGTGCTTCGCCGACAAGCATGAAGGCATCCGAAGTTGTCGTGCCGCCGTTGGTCGCGTTGACGACCAGGATGCCGTTGGCCACGGTCTGATCCCCGGATCCGTTGGCGTTCAGAATCCTGAGATTTGTCGAGCCCGTCGCCGCGCCGCCATTGACGATAAGCTGATCGGACGGCGAGTTGTCTGCACCGAGAAAGGTGTTGAACGTGATCGTTCCGCCCGTGCCGGTGTAATTCATCGCGGTCAGTGTCTTGAACGCGGATGACGCCGGCGTGGAGATGATGTCGCTGTCGTTGTTCGTGAGATTGGTGACGTTGGAACTTCCGGTCATGTTCCAGGTCGTCCCGTTGCCGAGCGTGACATTGCTCGTGCTCGAGGCGTCGGTGAGCATCGCGCCGGTCAGCGTCGAATGATTGCTGGTCATCGTGACGGCCGAGCTGTTCGCGGCGCTCAGCAGGATTCCGTTGTTGCCGGTCGCCGTCGCATCCGTCGTGGTGATGGCGGCGTTGCCGCCTTGCGCTGCGAACGCATCCGACGCCGAACTGACCACCGTGCCGTCAAGGCTCAGCGTATTCGTCACGCCTGCCGGTGCCTGAAGCAGAAATCCGTAGCTGCCCGCACCACCGGAGGTCGTGACGCTTCCGCCGCTCAGCGAGATGTTCGCACCATTCTGCAAAAAGCCGCCGCGGGCACTCCCGCCGTTGCTGGAGACGTTGACGGTCACACCGCCGCCCGTGATGCTGCTGCCGGCGCCGGTTGCGAGCAGACCCGTCTCGCCACCGCCATTGCCATTTACGGTAACGGCTCCTCCGTTGAGCATGACCGAAGCGCCGCCATCGGCGCGCACGCCGGTATCGTTGCCGCCGGCGCCACCGAGATTCGGTATCGTCACCGTCGCGCCGTTGCTGATGATCTGGCTGCCGGCGCCTGATGCCAGCAGCCCGGTGTTCTGGCCGCCGCCCTGCACAAAGTCGATGCTGGTTCCGCTGTTCAGCGTGACCTTGCCGCCGGCGAGCGCCTCGGCGCCAATGTTGTTTCCCCCGCCGCCGAGATTTACCGCCAGACCTGTCGCGATGATCTGGCTGCCCGCGCCATTGGCGAGCAGAGCGGTTCCTCCGCCGCCGAATGACGGATTGATGGTCGATCCGGACTGAAAAATGATCTGACCGCCGGTCTGCGCTGACGCGGCGGTGCTCCAGTTACCGGTGATGGTCGATCCGGAGCTGAACACGATCGTGCCGTTGGTCTCGGCCAATCCGCCGATGCTGCCGCCGTTGAAGGGATTGATCGTGACATTGTTGGTGGTGATCTGGCCGCTTGTGGTGGCGTGCACCGCAGGTGTGCCGTTGAGCGTTGTATTTGGAGCGATCGCGCAGGATCCGCTGGTGAGCGTGACCGAACTGCCGGAAACGCTGCAGGTCTGGCCGACCGCGATGTCGGATATGCCGCAGACGCCCAGGACAACGAGCAAGACAGCGAGCGCATCGCGCACGATCCGCCGCCACTCATCGCGGCGGTCGATGGACCGGACCATGCGGGCTGAGTTCCGATCCGCGTCATGCAGGTCGTCTGTATCGCCCAAACGATGTGCGTGGCTGAGCTCGCCGGCTTGACCTCGCCTGAGCGAGCAGCCGATCACCAACGGCGCGCGCGTTGCTTTACGAGTCTCTGTTCCAAGCATCTGTTCCCCTCGTAGAACAGCTGGTCCTTGCGTAACCTATGGCTTGGTCATGAAATCGCGGCTCAATATGCGCGAACAATATTCCCTGAAATACAACTGAGTCCGCATCTTACAACGTTTGGTAGTGTCCTGATTGCCACTATCGAACAGAATTTCACGACGTCTGCGGACGCGGATCAAAAATGTTTATGAAATTTTTCGGAGAGCTTGCGAGTGCTTCAAATGTTCTGTCCACCGTGACAGGAGATGGTGAGAACGGTAACAGATGCTGGCTATTCGAAGTTTGGCATCACGATGATACCGGAACCGACGCCTGCACAACGCGGCTGCTATGGCGTTTCGAGCGAAAGCCTGTCCCGACTTGGGTGGCGCGGTGGGGACCGGTTCGCTTAAAAAACAAGCAAACTAAAATCAGAGCCTGGTTCCGATTCAATCGGAACGATAACGTTCAAAAGTCAGATCTCGATTTCGGTGCCGAACTCGACGACCTGGCGGGCAGGCACGTCGAAAAATGCCGCCGTCCGCTCGGCGTTACGCTGCAGAAACGCAAACAACGACTCGCGCCACAGCGACATGCCCGGAATGTCCTCGCGCGGGATGATGGTTTCGCGGCCGATGTAATAGGTGATGTCGGTGAGATCGATGCCCGGCAGCTTGCCCTGATTGCAGGCGAGCACCAGCCCCGCATAGATCGTCGGATATTGCATGAAGCCGTAGTGCAGAATGACGCGGGTGATGCCCGGGATGATCTCGATCACCTCGGCACGTTCCTCATCCGCAACGCGCGGAGATTCCTCAATCAGCACCGTAACCAGCACCACGCGCTGGTGCAGGCAGTGGTTATGCTTGACGAATTGCGTCAGCGCGAGCGGCACGCCGTTCGGCGCTGATGCCAAAAATATCGCCGTTCCGGAAAGCCGCGCGTGACATTTGCTGATCGCGGTTTCGATCAGGTCCTCTTCCGGTTGGCGCAGGCTGCCACGCGCCCGCTCCACCAGCCTGACGCCGCTGCGCCAGGTCAGCATCAAAAACGCAACCACCGTCGCGAGCAGCAACGGAAACCAGCCGCCTTCGAACAGCTTGGTCGAGTTGGCGGCGAAGAAAATGCAGTCGATGACCAGGAAAAAACCATTCACGGCGACGACAATGAGCGGTGAGTAGCCCCATTGTATCGCAACCAGCGCCGCCAACAGCGTGGTGATCGCCATCAGCAGCGACACCGCGATGCCATAGGCGCCCGCCAGCGCATCCGATGTGCCGAAGCCGATGACGGCTCCAAGGGTCGCTGCGGCCAGCAGCCAGTTCACCAGCGGCACATAGATCTGGCCGATGGCATGGCTCGTGGTGTGCTTGATGTGCATGCGCGGCAAGAAGCCGAGCTGAATCGATTGTTGCGTCAACGAGAACACGCCGGAAATGATCGCCTGCGATGCAATGACGGTGGCCAGCGCAGCGAACGCCACCAGCGGATACTGCACCCAGTCAGGGGCGAGCTGGTAGAAAGGGTTATCGATCGCGGTTGGATCCGTGACCAGGAGCGCCGCCTGACCGAAATAGTTGAGCACGAGAGCGGGTAGCGCAACGGTGAACCATGCCAGACGGATCGGCACCCTGCCGAAATGGCCCATATCGGCGTACATCGCTTCACCGCCGGTGACCGCGAGGAAGGCCGCGCCGAGAATGGCGAAGCTGATGTGGAAATCCTCGTGGATCAGGAAGTCGAAAGCATAGAGCGGGCTCAGCGCGGCCAGCACCGCCGGCGCCTTGATAATGCCGTGGATGCCGAGTGCGGCGAGAATGGCGAACCAGCCGAGCATGACGGGTCCGAATATCTGGCCGATAAATCCGGTGCCCTGCTTCTGCATCAGGAACAGGCCGATCAGGATCACCACAGTCAGCGGCACCACGACTGGAGTCAGCGAGGGCGCGTCGACCTTTAATCCCTCGATTGCGCTCAGCACCGAGATCGCCGGTGTGATGGCGCCGTCGCCGTACAGCAGGGCCGCGCCGACGAGGCCTACGATCAGAAGTTGTGCGCGCCATGTTCCGGGCTGGGCGTTGCGCGCCGAAAGCAGCGCCAGCAGGGCAACGATGCCGCCTTCGCCGCGATTGTCGGCGCGCATGATCAGCAACGCATATTTGATCGAGATGATCAGGATCAGCGCCCAGAGGATCAGCGAAGCGACCCCGAGTATCGCGTCCGAAGTCAGTGGTCCGCCATGGGCGGCGGCCTTGGCCGCTTCCTTCAGCGCATAGAGCGGGCTGGTGCCGATGTCGCCGTAGACGACGCCGAGGGCGCCGATCGTTGCCGTAACGGGAAGCGCGTTGGACTTGAGCGAGTCTGCGACTGGCGTGTCGGTCACTGGCGAAGCCTCCCAAGGCAACCGGGCAAGGCAACCGCGCCCGCCAGTCAAGGTGCCGACAGGTGCGCGATCAAATGCCAGTGTGCGACGACCCGCCGCAAATTACCATGGGATTACTTTGATGACAGACGCAAACTACGGCGTGCGGTCAGCGGTTACCAGCCGCGCTTGCCGGATCGTGCCCTTGGCACCGGCGGAGCGAAGGCAGGACGCTTCGAAATTGGGCCAGGCCTGCTGCGAGCAGTCCCGGCCGACCGGATGAACGTCCAGCCGGTCGCCCTTGGCGAGGGCGTGCGGGACGCTGGCTTCAACTTGCGGAGCGAAGCCGGGAAGAAGGGTGAGGGCGGCAGCGACGAAGGCAGCGACAGCGATTGCTGAGAGAGCTTTGATCATGACGGTCCCCTGCTGGGCCGTTCTGGCCCGTTGTCTGTTGGCGGACTGAATACCCACCGACCGTTTCGCGGCGTCTTCGCGAAAGGCGGAAAATGGTTTCATCCGCTGTCGTTTTGTTTCGTCGTCCTTCCGAGGACGAAACACTTGTCCTGCCAAGCAGACGCGGTGACCCCGCAAGTGGTTCAGATAACGGCCCAAAATAAAAATGAGGGTTTTCGCCCGGCGCGGTGGAACCGGCGTGCCTTGCGACGCTGCCCGGGGCGGGGTAGAGGGAGTTATGCTCCGTATCGCGCTCTATCCCGGCTCCTTCGACCCCGTCACCAACGGCCATCTGGACGTCGTCCGGCATGCCGTCGGCCTGTGCGACCGGCTGGTCGTGGCCATCGGGGTCCATCCCGGCAAAAAACCGCTATTTTCGGTGCAAGAGCGGCTCGACATGGCGCAAGCGGTTTTTGCCCCGATCGCAAGCCAGGCCGGCTGCGCCTTTGACTGCACCACCTACGACAATCTCACGGTCACGGCGGCCCAGAAGCTCGGCGCAACCATCATGATTCGCGGCCTTCGCGACGGCACCGACCTCGACTACGAGATGCAGATTGCCGGCATGAACGAGACCATGGCGCCGGAGGTGCATACGGTATTCGTTCCGGCCTCGGCTGCCGTCCGCCCGATCACTGCCACACTGGTCCGTCAAATCGCTGCCATGGGCGGCGACGTCTCGGCGTTCGTGCCGCCGGCGGTGGCCGCCAGCCTGAAAATCAAATTCGCCTGATCGCGCGCCGTTTCGCAAAACTGGGAACCGGCTTCGCGAGACGACGCGCGCAACACCTAACGCACTTTTCCTTCAACTGGTCCGGAGTTGTCATGATCCGAATTCTTGCCGTCATTGCTGCGCTGGTCTGCGTGGCCCCCGCGCTCGCCCAGCCGCTGCCTGCCAATCTCGACAAGCAGAATGCGATTGTCATCGACTCCACCAAGGGCCGCATCGTCATCAAGTTGCGGACCGACATCGCGCCCCAGCACGCCGAGCGCATCAAGCAACTGGCGCGCGAGGGCTTTTACAACAACGTGCCGTTCCACCGCGTCATGGACGGCTTCATGGCGCAGACCGGTGACGGCCAGAACTTCAACGGCACCGGCGGATCGAAATATCCGAACCTGAAGCAGGAGTTCTCCAGCGTTCACTTCAAGCGCGGGATCGTCGGCATGGCGCGGCGCGGCGACAGCGTCGACAGCGCGAACTCGCAGTTCTTCATCATGTTCGCGGACGGACCCAGCCTTGACGGCCAGTACACCGTGATCGGCGAAGTGGTGCAGGGCATGGACGTCGTCGACAAGCTCAAGAAAGCCCCGCCGGGCTCGGCCGGCGGCGCCGTCACCGATCCCGACAAGATGGTGAAGGTGCAAGTCGCGTCTGACGTCAAGTGAACTGCATCAAGTGAACCATGGAAGCGAGTTATGGCAGCAGCGCTTCGCAGGCCACTGGTCTGGTTTGTAGCGGTGCTGCTGTTGGCGTCGTCGGCCGCATCGGCGCGGGCTGAACCCGGTCAGGTCGACAACCTCAAAGAGCTGTTCTTCAAATTGCGCACCTGCTGGCAGCCGCCGTCGCCGTTGCGCGCCGATCCGGGGATCGACATCACCGTTATCGTAAGCTTTGACCGCGACGGCAACATTCTGGGCCACCCGAGAATTACCTATGAATCGGAACAAGCGACCGATAATGACCGTTTGATCTACCGCGTCGCGGTCATGGAGGCGTTGCAACGCTGCACGCCAATACCATTTACCCCGGGAATGGCCGGCGCCTCGGCCGGCCGACCATTTGCCATTCGATTTCACAATCGGAAACCTCCACCCCAACCCATAGAGAAAAGAGCATGGCTGATTCCGAAAATACTTTGATCCTTGAAACCACACAGGGCCCCGTGACGATCGAGATGCGCCCCGATCTGGCGCCTGGCCATGTCGCGCGTATCAAGGAGCTGGTGCGCGAAGGCTTTTACGACGGCATCGTGTTCCATCGTGTGATCGACGGCTTCATGGCGCAAACGGGATGTCCGCAGGGCACCGGCACCGGCGGTTCCGGCAAGAAGCTGAAGGCTGAATTCAGCAAGGAGCCGCATGTGCGCGGCACGGCCTCGATGGCGCGCGCCGCCAATCCTGATTCCGGCGACAGCCAGTTCTTCATCTGCTTCGACGACGCCTCGTTCCTCAACGGCCAGTACACGGTCTGGGGCAAGGTGACCGAGGGCATGGAGAACGTCGACAAGATCAAGCGCGGCGAGCCGGTGCAAAATCCCGACAAGATCGTCAAGGCGCATATGGCCGCCGACGCGGCATAATCGCCGAACCGTCATTCCGGGGCGCGCGTCCGCGCCGCCACCGGAATGACGTTACGCGGCAACGCTGGAACGCATTGCGCCATGCGCACCGATCTCTTCGACTTCGAGCTTCCGCCTGACAGCATCGCGCTGCGGCCGGCAAGCCCGCGCGACTCCGCTCGGATGCTGATCGTGCAGCCGGAAGCCGTGCTGCGCGATCGCAGCGTTGCCGATCTTCCGCAATGGCTCGAGCCCGGCGATCAGTTGGTGGTCAACGATACCAAGGTCATCGCGGCGCAGCTTGCGGGCCGTCGCATCGGCCGTGACACCGAACCGAAGATCGAGGCGACGCTGATCAAGCGCCTCGACGGTTCACGCTGGCAGGCGCTGGTCAAGCCTGCGAAGAAACTTGCGCAAGGCGACGTGGTTCGCTTCGGCAATGAGGGCAGGGTATGCCTGCTTGGCCATCTCGATGCCGAGGTCGAGCACAAAGGCGACAGCGGCGAGATCACGCTGTCGTTTTCGTTTCACGGGCCCACGCTCGACCAGGCCATTGCCGATCTGGGTAGCCCGCCTCTGCCGCCCTATATCGCCTCGAAGCGCACCCCCGATGAGCGCGACGCCGCGGATTATCAGACCATGTTTGCGGCAAAGGAAGGCGCGGTCGCCGCACCCACCGCCGGATTGCATTTCACGCCGGCGCTCGAGATGGCGTTGCGCGATCGCGGCATCGGGCTGCACCGGATCACGCTGCATGTCGGGGCGGGGACCTTCCTGCCGGTCAAGGTCGAAGACACCGCCGGGCACAAGATGCACGCGGAATGGGGCGTTATCACCGGCGATACGGCTGCCGCGCTCAATGAGGCACGGGCCGGGGGCGGCCGCATCGTCGCCGTCGGAACCACCTCGCTGCGGCTTTTGGAAAGCGCTACGGCGGAAGACGGCACGATCGAACCGTTTGCGGATGACACCTCGATCTTCATCACGCCGGGTTATCGCTTTCGCGCGGTCGATATTCTGCTGACCAATTTTCATCTGCCGCGTTCGACGCTGTTTATGCTGGTATCGGCATTCAGCGGCCTCGACACCATGAAACGGGCCTATGCCCACGCCATCGCCAGCGGCTACCGCTTCTATTCCTATGGCGACGCCTGTCTGTTGTTTCGCGCGCACGAATAATGCGTAGGGTGGGCGGAGCGAAGCGTGCCCACCCTACAGCTCACCTCACGCCATCGCGTGCTGAGGCACCAATTCCGCGATCTGAATCGCGTTCAATGCGGCTCCCTTCAGGAGCTGGTCCGCGGCGACGAACATCGAGATCGAATGGCCGGAGGGATCGCTCAGATCCTTGCGGATACGGCCGACCATGACGTCATCCTGCCCTGACGCATCGATCGGCATCGGGAAGTAATTCTTGGTCCGATCGTCGACGATCTTCACGCCCGGCGCATTCGACAGGATCGCGCGCACCTGGTCCTCCGTGATCGGGTTTTCGCATTCGAAGGTAATCGCTTCGCAATGCGCGCGCAGCACCGGCACCCGCACGCAGGTCACCCCGACGGCAATCCTGTCGTCTTCGAAGATTTTCCGGGTCTCCTTGATGACCTTGGTCTCTTCGTCGTTGTAGCCGGTCTCCGGATCGATCGCCGTGTTGTGGTTGAACAGGTTGAACGCGTAGGGGTGCGGCATGACCTTGGGCGGATAGGCCTCCCCCTTGAGGTTGGCGCGGGTCGACTCGATCAGTTCCTCCATCGCCGCCGCTCCAGCGCCGCTTGCCGCCTGATAGGTCGACAGGATCAGGCGCTTGATGCGGTTGCGCTGGTGGATCGGCCACAGCGGCACCAGGGCGGTAATCGCCGCGCAATTCGGATTGGCGATGATGCCCTTGTGCTCCCTGATGCGGCTGGCGTTGATCTCGGGGATCACCAGCGGCACGTTCGGATCCATCCGGAAGGCAGACGAGTTATCGACCACGACGGCGCCGGCCTTCACCGCGATCGGCGCAAACTTCCTGGCAATGCCGCCGCCGGCCGAGAACAGCGCGATATCGACGCCTTCGAAGGATTTGTCGTTAAGCTCCTCGATGACAACCTTTTGTCCGCGGAAGTCGATCGTCTTGCCGGCCGAGCGCGCGCTTGCCAGCGCCCTGAGCTGGCCGACGCGAAATCCACGCCTATCCATGGTGGCGATAAATTCGGCGCCGACGGCGCCGGTCACGCCGGCGATGGCTACTACGGGATCGTTCTTCACTTTCATCTCCATCAGGCAATAAAAAAGCCCCGGACCTTTTCAGGCGGGGCTTCGGTTCAGATCATGCGATCGTCCAACTACGCGCGCACGCCTCCCGAGGCCCCAGAGGGCTTTGCGGTTTTGGTGGTGCGTTTGGTGGTCGTGATCATGGCGCGGAACTTATGCTGAAAACTTCGACCGGCGTCAACGGCTTTCGGACCGAAAATCGGCCTCAGCGAGGTTGAACAAGGCAGGGTTGTTAAGCAATAAGCTGGAGCATGAGCCTTCCCAATCACTTTGATCTCGTGGCGACCGACGGCGCCGCCCGCACCGGCCGGTTGACGACGCCGCATGGCGTGGTGCGGACCCCGGTCTTTATGCCGGTCGGCACGGCGGGGGCGATGAAGGGCGTGCATTGGCGCGAGGTGCGCGATGCCGGCGCCGATATCGTGCTCGGCAATACCTATCATTTGATGCTGCGGCCGGGCGCCGAGCGTATCGCAGCACTTGGCGGCCTGCAGGTCTTCACCGGCTGGCAAGGCCCGATGCTGACCGACTCCGGCGGCTTCCAGGTGATGTCATTGTCGGAACTGCGCAAGGTGAGCGAAGCAGCGGTCACCTTTCGCTCGCATATTGACGGCGCCAAAATAGAACTATCGCCGGAGCGCTCCATCGAAGTGCAGCGCCTGCTTGGCTCCGACATCGCGATGCAGATGGACGAATGCGTTCGGCTGCCGGCGGAGCGTGACGACATCGAGCGGGCGATGCAACTCTCGTTGCGCTGGGCCGAACGCAGCAAGCGTGCGTTCGAAACCGCGCCGCCCGGCTACATGCTGTTCGGGATCGCGCAGGGCGGCGATATCCCCGAACTCCGCCAGGCGAGCGCGCGAGGTTTGGTCGACATCGGATTTCACGGCTACGCGATCGGAGGCCTTGCGGTCGGTGAACCGCAATCGGTGATGCTGGCGATGATCGAGGAGGTTGCCCCGATCCTGCCGCCGGACCGTCCGCGATATCTGATGGGGGTCGGCACGCCCGATGACCTCCTGGAGGCGGTGGCGCGCGGCATCGACATGTTCGATTGCGTGATGCCGACCCGCAACGGCCGTCACGGCGTGGCGTTCACGCGGTTCGGTCAGGTCAATCTGCGCAACGCCCGCCACGCCGACGATCCGCGGCCTCTCGACGAGGAAAGCCCCTGGCCGTCCGCGCGCAACTGCTCGCGCGCTTACCTTCATCATCTCGTGAAGTCAGGCGAGACGCTGGGCGCGATGCTGCTGTCGGAGATCAACATCGCGTATTACCAGCAACTGATGCACGACATCAGGAGCGCGGTTTCAGAGGGAAGGTTTGCAGATTTGCGTGAGCATATTCGTGCAGGATGGGCGAAAGGCGACATCACAGCGCGATGAAATATGTTCTCAAAACGGCTTGGTGAAATTCAGTTGCACGCAAAGCGCTTGATTGCATGTTTGGTAACGAAGCCGTAACCGCAAGTGTCGCAGGTCCAGAGATAGCTGACGATATCTTCGGCAACAAACGCAGACGCTTCCGCAGCCACCATCGAGTCAGCGCAAACAGGGCAGGTCGGCAGGTCACTTCCGCGCGGGGCGGGTCTGGGCGCGACGGTCGACAGGACTTCAGCAGCTGCTGGCATCGTGACCTCCAAGCGATCTGAACCTGACAAAACCATACACCGATTTCTTTGACGATGTCGCAACACAAATGCGTTGGTTTTAAATTATTCCAGCTCGCGCAAAGTTGGTTGAGCGTTGTTCAAATTATTGCAATGCAACGAATTTGTGACTCTCGATATGATGGCCTGCGCGCGAACGTCGCACGTCTGCGGCAGTTATGACCAGCAACGGGAATTTCGTTTTGCGTTTTGCAGATGCTAAATTATTCGTTCACGCATGACCTTATCGGGAAATCGTTCACATTTTAGCCGATCATGCGTTATGAGATAAGCTCGACAGAGTTCCCCCAGGCCGCTTGCACAGGAGCTAACCATGGACGCGCCTTTACCCGCGAGTGCACTGCACCGTCCCGGCCGGGGTCACGTATTCGACAGTATCGTGGACGCGATCGGAGATACGCCAATCGTGCGCCTGCGCAGATTGCCGCAGCAGCACGGCGCGCATGCGACCATCCTCGCCAAGCTGGAATATTTCAATCCGGCCGCGAGCGTGAAGGACCGCATCGGTGCGGCGATGGTCATCGCGATGGAAAAGGCCGGCGTGATCAATGCCGACACGGTGTTGATCGAGCCGACCTCCGGAAATACGGGAATAGCGCTGGCGTTCGTCGCTGCGTCGCGCGGTTACCGGCTGAAGCTGGTGATGCCGGAATCGATGTCGATCGAGCGGCGCAAGATGCTGGCATTCCTCGGCGCTGAAATTATTTTGACGCCGGCCGCGCAAGGCATGAAGGGCTCGATCGCGACGGCGGAAGAACTGGTCCGCACCACGCCCAATGCCGTGATGCCGCAGCAGTTCAAGAACCTCGCCAATCCCGAAATTCACCGCCGCACCACGGCGGAGGAAATCTGGAACGACACCGGCGGCAATATCGATTTCTTCGTGGCCGGTGTCGGTACCGGGGGAACCATTACCGGCGTGGGGCAGGTGCTGAAGCCACGCAAGCCGTCGCTGAGGGTCGTTGCCGTTGAACCCGAGGAAAGTCCGGTGCTATCAGGCGGTCAGCATTCCCCGCACAAGATCCAGGGGATTGGCGCCGGCTTTATCCCTGACATCCTCGACCGTTCCGTGATCGATGAGATCGTCAAGATCAACAGCGCAACCGCGATCGAAACTTCGCGTGCGCTGGCGCGCAATGAGGGCATCCCCGGCGGCATCTCCTCCGGCGCCGCCATCGCCGCAGCGCTTCAAATCGGCAAGCGGCCGGAAAACGCCGGCAAGACCATCCTGGCGATCGTGCCGTCGTTCTCCGAGCGCTATCTATCGACAGCATTGTTTGAAGGGATCTAATCGTGTCGGACCAACCGCGACGCCCCAGGACGCTTAACGACGCCCGAACCGAAGCCGAGGCTGCGTTCAAGAAGACCACAGCCAAGGTGCCGGAGGTGCCAACCAAAAAGGCCGCGCTGCCCGGTGTGAAGGAACTGGTCTCGCTGCGGATCGATCAGGACGTTCTCGAGCACTTCCAGGAAGGCGGCCCGGGCTGGCAGGAGCGGATCAACGACGCGCTGCGAAAGGCTGCCGGTAAGTAACGCGCCTTCACGAACTCAGGCGGGTTCGGAACTAGAAAAGTCCCAACTGAAAAGCCCGGCGCAGGCCGGGCTTTTGTTTGGTGGCCGCAGGTTTCGCGGCTCCTAGCGAAACAGTCCGCCCATCACGCCGCCGATGAAACCGCCGGGACCGCTGGGGCCGCGGTAATAGCGGTGTCCGCCGCCACCTCCGCCGCCGCGATGATGGCGCGACGGATGATCGTCGGAATCCTCGCTTGAGCTGGTTTGGGTGGACGTGACGATCTCAGCCAACAACGCCTTGTGCTGCAGCTTGTTGAGATAGCCGCTGGTGGGATAGCCGCGGGCGGCCTGCCAGCGCGTGATCACGGCGCGAGTCGCCTCGTCGAATTTGCCGGTGACCTTGGTGTCGAAGCCGAGACCATTCAGCCGGCGCTGTACGTCGCGGCGCTGCCCCCTGTCGAGGCCGATCTGGTCTTCTGTGACCTGGTTGGCTTCTGCGTTGAAAGTCCCGGGATCGACGCTGGTCAGGTTGCGGGTCTGGGTAGAGGAACTGTTGCCATTGGGATCGAGCGAAGCGATCCGGGCCAACGCCAGCGACCTGAACTGACCGTTGGGATAGGTCGTCAGATAGGCGTTGAGCTCTTCCGGCTTGTTGGAGTCCTTGATCGAGCGCCAGAACTCCAGTTCGACATCCGTCCCGCCGGTGTTGGAAGCAACGGCGGCCGGAGCGGGGGCGGGCGCTGCGGCGTCGGCCACAGGCACAGCAACCGGGTTCAGATAGACCGAGCCGGTCAGATTGGTGTGCCCCCAGGGCAATTGCCCCTTGTTGGTCTCGTCGTTGACCTGGGCGCGCACCTTGGTCATCGCCTGCTGGATCTCGACGCCGGGCTGGGTGATGTTGGCGATCAGCGCGCGGGTGAACGGGCTGTTGGTGCCGCCCTGGCCGTCGAGCGCGGTCTGGCCGGGCCCGGTCGCGAACGCGATCAGCGTGCCTTCGCCGGATTTCATTTCGGCAAGGCCCGACTGCACCGACACGCTGCGGGTCGAGGTCGACTTGATCTTGGCAGCGAAGGGATTGTCGCGGCAGGCATCGAGGAACACCAGCTTGACCTTGGCGTCGCTCATGGTCTGGTCGAGCGTGAGGTCGATATTGATCGCGGCGCCCAGCTTGACGTCCATTTCCGATTTGATGTCGGCATCGACCGGCAGCAGATAGTTTGTGCCGTCGATGGCGATGCCGTGACCGGCATAAAAGAACACCGCGACGTCGGCGCCTTGCGCTTTTTTGCCGAACTCGAGCAATCGCTCGGTCATGGTATCGCGGGTGAGATTGCTGCCTTCGACGACGTCGAAACCGACATTGCGGAGCACCGCCGCCATCGCCTTGGCATCAATCGGCGGATTGGGAAGCGCCGCCACATTCTTGTAGGCGCCATTGCCGACGACGAAGGCAACGCGCTTGTCAGCCTTGGCCGCATCGGTGACGAACAACATGCAAATCAGGGAAATAAAAATCGTGAGATAACGCATGTGAAATCCCCAGGCTGAGTCGAGCAATATTCGGCTGCAACACACGGCTTCAGCATACACGAAAAAAGCCAACTTCTCGCCACAAAAAACGGGCTGTTGCCCGAATTTTGGCGGCGCCATTCCTGATGCGATCACCGTATTCGATCGGCAACCAGGCTTGCGTGATTTAGATCACAATTTAGGACAGCCGCGCGCAACTCCGGCTGATCCACGCGGTGGAAGACAAACGATCAGACTGCAACGCGTGCGGGAACCGGCGCCGGCGTAGGCTTCAGATTCAGAAGGTTGCCGGTGAGGATTAGGATCGCACCGAGCACGGTGAAGACATCGAGGCGCTCCGAATAGATCAGCCAGCCGGCAATGGCGGTCAGCGGAACTCGCAGGAAATCCATCGGCACCACCACGGTCGCATCGGCATGCAGCATCGCGCGCGCCATGCAGTAATGGGAGAACGTGCCGCAGAACGCGATGACGACGGTCCAGCCCCAGATATAGGCGGACGGCCATTTCCAGACGTACAGACAAGGGAAAAATCCGGCCGCCGATTGCACCACGAGCATCCAGAAGATGATCGCAAGTGCCTGTTCCGTCCGCGTCAGGGATTTGACCATCGCCACGGAAATGCCGAATCCGACCGCAGCGGCCAGTGCGATCAACTGACCCGGATTGACCACGCCGGTCGCGGGCCGGACGATGATGAAGACGCCGATTAGCCCGAGAACGATCGCGGTGATTTTCCAGACCGTCATCCGCTCGCCGAGGAAACTCGCCGCGAGAATCGCCGTCCAGATCGGCATGGTGAATTCGATCGCCACCACCTGACCGAGCGGGATCAGCGTCAGCGCGAAGAACCAGCCGAGCTGCGCGCCGTAGTGGATCAGATTGCGCCCGATATGCTGCGGCAGCCGCGTTGTTTTCAGTTTCGCAAACCCGCCATTGAGCCGGATCAACGGGTACAGCATGAAGAAGCCGATGACCGTACGCAGCTCCATCAGCTGAAATACATTCAGCTCCCGCGTTGCCTCGCGGCCGGCGACCGCGACGATCAACATCAGGGTAAGCCAGCCGGCCATCCACAGTGCGGCCTTCGGTTTGGAGGGTGTTCGGTCCATCAGCGGAGAGCCAGGCGGGTCATGGAAAGTTCGGCGGGCAGGGGCGGGCGAGCGGCCGGTATCGGCGACCTCGCATCGATTTGCAACGCGCAAATGCGCCGACGCAGCGCTGCGCCCGGTTCAATTTCGAGGTGGGAGCGGCCGCCCAATTGGTGCTAAGGATCTTGCCGTTCCCGTCATTCCGGGCGCGCGTGAAACGCGAACCCGGGATGACGCCGATAACAAATCTGGAGAACCGCTGATGCGCATCTTGCAACCAGCCGAATGGTCGAAGCCACGTGGTTTTTCGCACGGCGTTGTGGTCGATGGCCCCGGCCGATGGATCGTCCTGGCGGGGCAGACCGGCGGCGACGAGAAGGGGGAATATCAATCCGACATGGCCGGGCAGGTCGCCGTCGCGCTGAAACGGATCATCAAGCTGCTTGCGGAGGCCGGGGCTGGTCCGGAACACGTCGTTCGCTTGACCTGGTATCTGACCAGCCGCAACGAATATGAGGCGGCGGGCGCCGGCATCGGTGCGGCGTGGAAGGAAACGCTAGGACGCAACTTTCCACCCTCGACGCTGCTTTATATCGATGGCCTGGTCGACGCCCGCGCCAAGGTCGAGATCGAAGTCACCGCGTTCGTTCCTGCGGCATAGCTTGCGTCGCAGCCGATTCCGGCTTGCAGGTTTCCGTGCAAGCTGCTGCGAATTCAACCACCGTTTCAAATATTCGAAGAGGACGTCTTGCGATGAATAATCGAGCCACATCCGCAGATTTTGTGACCGCCTTTGCCACCGGCTGGCCGGAGAACCAGCCCGATATCATGGTGCTCTCGCTGACCACGCACAAAGGCATCCAGGATTTTGCGCTGAACAAGGAACAGGCACTCTTGATCGCAAAGACCATGAAGGACACAGCGGCGCGGCTTGCGAAGCCCAAAACGGTTTGATTGAGAGCCGATCGCCCTGAGCTTTTCGAGCGGAATCCTGCCTTTGATGCGATTCGGGCAGCGCACCGGCTCGCATCAAAAAAGCGTGTCAAAAAGGACGGGAGTCTCGGTTCTGATTCAATCAGAACCGAGGGGTTCTTAGGAGCGTGTCAGCGCAATCGTGGCGGCCTTAAATTGGCTCTCTGATCGGATCACGACCGACTGCTTGTTGCCACGCGTCGTCAAGGAGATGTTGGCGTTGAAGCCCGGAGCGTTGGCTTCGACCTGGAAATTGCCGTTGCCTCCGCGGCCCTGGATGCTGCCGTTAACGTTCCGGCTGCTTTCGCTCCAGGTTCCGGAAATCGTGCCACCCTCGGCGACGATATTGGTTCTCAGATCGAATTTATAGCTGTCGCTGGCGCAGGTGAGGGTCTGGTTAAGGCCATTGCCGCCAGCACCGACGGCATAGGAGGCGCGGCATCGAATTCGCTCGTTCGAGCCATCGTCGAGCGTGACGGTGCCGCTGCCGGACCAGAAACCGGCCATGCCGGTGAACGGTCCCGATTGGGCGTAGGTTGCTGTGCTGAAGATCGAGGCCGCGCACATCGCGATAGCCCCGAATAGCAATGCCCTGACGACTGAAAACTTGCTTGTCGTCTGGTTCGTCTGATTATCGCGACGCTTCCCACCGACCGCTGCAAGGTACGCCCGCTGATGCCCCATTCCACTTCCCCGATCCTGCGTTGCCACTGAGCTGGCCATTCGCATATGCACCATTGATTGAGACACGTACAAGACCTTCACGTCCGACGCTGCCTGAAACATCGGCGCCGGGGGCCGAGACCTTCCCATCAGTGACGTTAAGTGTGGTTCGCGTCGACGGTTCGCAACTGCCGGTCTTGGTCACAACCGTGACATTCCACAGTCCGTCATAGGGTGTCTGGGCGGTGGCGGGAGCGGCAGTGAGACCTGCGGCAGCAGCAAGAAAGGAGCCGAAAAGGGCCAAACGAATGCGATTGCAGCGCATAAAACAATATCCCTCGATGTGTGTGATAACGCGGCTTATTTAGATAGAATGTGTTCAAAATTTGCTGCGCCGCGTCAGCGCGGATTGTTCCTGCAAATCAAACACATAACGGTGAGGTTAGTTCCCAGGCCGGAACAGGGATTCGGTCCGTCGTTTCGCCGCGTCTTTGGTTAATGCGGGAGCTTTGGCGCATTGGTGGCGAATTGCTCGTCCTGGGGCTTGGCTGGCAGGGTTTTATGCGTTTTGGCATACCCGATTACCTCTGCCAGTAATTTTTGACCGAGAGGGGCCAGCGCGCGCTCCCACAATTCCCGAGCCGTCTCGCCCTTCTTGACGAAAACCCAATCCTGGGCGGCGATCGCGCCGGCATCCATGCGGTCGGCCAGATGGTAGATCGAGCCCCCCGCGATGGGGTCGCCTTCCCGGATCGTCCATTCGACCGCCGCGATACCGCGGTGCCGCGGCAGCAGTGAGGGGTGATAGCCGATGCCCCCGAGTTTCGCCGCGGCCAGCGCCTCCTTGCTGATGCGGGCGTGGCTGTGGGCTGTCACGATCAGGTCGGTACCGGGAGCGATCTCGGAGGCTGTGACCAGCTTCGGGCTGGCTTGCACGGTGACTTCGATCCCGGCGGCACGGGCGGCCGTGGCCAGGCGGTCCTCGGCGTCGGCGACGACCACCCTGACGATGTCCGTGTCATGCTGGCGCAGCATGTTCAGTGTCGTCACGCCAAAATGGCGGGAGCCGACGAGGGTGATGCGCATGAGGTCTGCTCCGTCCTGATCAAGTGTCGGCCGTCGATAACATGCCGGGAGGCCCTGTCACGCCGACCGCATCCGTGAGCGGCGGGTTATCAACAGGGGGCGCCTGGATGCCTACGAGCCGGCCATTCGCGGGAACGGATGAATTCCCCTGATTGGCCGGGCCAACGGTTTTCAACGATTGAACTCGATCGGAAGGACCCATGCGTTCTTTCCCGCTGTCATGAGCGGTGCCAAGCTTTGCTCTCGGAGAAGGCGTCGTGTCAGGAGCGTCCATGCTGCGGCGTGAGTTCATCGCTTCTCTCGGCAGCGAAGCAATTACCGCGCCACCAATGGCTGTCGCCGAGACGCCGATGAGAATCTGTCAGTCAGCCTGTTGCAGGCGCGTGTCGATCTCTTCGCGGAGCAGGCTGAAGTCGATCGGCTTGGTCAACAAACCCGACGCGCCACTTTCCATCGCCTTGCGCTTGGTATCGGGATCGCCGTAGGCGGTGATCATGATGACGGGAACGTCCGGGCGTATTTCCTTGACCCTGGGCAGCATCTCGAGCCCGGTCATTCCGGGCATGTTGATATCGGACAGGATCAGGATCAACGATTGTTCGATGGTGCCGGCGATGCGCGACAGCGCGTCCGCTGCTGAATTGGCAAAATCCATCACGAAGCGCTGCGCTCGAAGGTCGCGCCGAAATTGCTGGCGAAACAAAGCCTCAACGTCGGGCTCATCATCCACAACAAGAACTAAAACACCCACGTCTAACCCCTAGGTTTTATTCGAAAGATTGCTTGTCCGCGGCAGGATGATCCTGAACTCCGTGAACTCTCCGGGTTCGGTATCGACCTCGATCGTGCCACCATGCTGTTTCACGACGATATCGTGGCTCATCGACAGCCCAAGCCCGGTGCCTTCGCCTGCCGGCTTGGTGGTGAAGAACGGGTTGAACATCTTTTCCTTCACCTCCGGCGGGATGCCGGTGCCGTTGTCACGGATCCGGATCTCGACATGGTCGCCATGGTCTTTCGTGGTTGCGCTCACGACCGGTTCAAAACTCGTGTCATTGCCGGTCTTGCGCTTGGTCACCGCATAGAAGCCGTTTGCGATCAAATTCAGGAAGACGCGGGTGATTTCCTGTGGAAACACCTCGATCAGACCGGCGTTCGGATCGAAATCCCGTTTCAGCGTGACATTGAACTGTGACTTCTCCGCGCGCGCGCCGTGATAGGCGAGGTTGAGGCTTTCATCGACCAACGCATTGATGTCGGCGGTTCGGTGCTCGCCAGAGCCTTCGCGGGAATGCAGCAGCATATTCTTGACGATGGAATCGGCGCGCTGGCCGTGCTGCACGACCTTCTGGAGATTGTCCTTCAAGAGGCCGGTCAATTCCTCGACTTCTTCGCGGACATTGTCGCTGAGCGTCGCGGATTTGAGCGCGTCATTCAGTTCGTCGGTCAGCTCTGCCGAAAGCGCAGAGAAATTGTTGACGAAGTTGAGCGGGTTTTTGATTTCGTGGGCGATGCCGGCGGTCAACTGGCCGAGCGACGCCAGCTTTTCTGTCTGCACCAGACGATCCTGCGCGGTGCGCAGGTGGTCCAGTGATTGCGACAATTCCCTGGTGCGTTCCTGCACCTCGTCGAACAGCCGCGCATTCTCGATGGCGATCACTGCCTGATCGGCGAAGGTTTTAACGAGTTCGATCTGGCGGGAGGTAAAAGGACCTGCCTCTCGCCTGGCAAGCGAGAATGCGCCCTCGACGCGACCGTCACGCGTCAGTGGCACGGCGAGTCCCGCCCGAAACTCTCCCAACTGCGGCGCCAGAGCGAAGTTGAACTCAGGGTCGGCGAGCACATCCGGCAGATGTGCGATTTCGCCGGTCAAAAAGGCGCGGCCGGTGAACGTCTCGCGGCCAGCCCGGATCGGATGGGCGCTCAGGAAATCAAACAGGGCCGGTGAACTGCCCGATTCCGCCCGAACCCGCAAGACCTCGCCGTCGCGCAAGAAGACTACCCCAAAACTCGCCCCACAAAGTCCGACGGCTGACCGGGTCAGCGTCGTGAGCACCGATTTCAGGTCAAACGCCGAACGGCTGATGACCTTGAGCACGTCGGCGGTGGTTGTCTGCTGCTGGAGAGATTCACTGAGATCATCGGTGCGTTGGCGCAACTGATCGAACAGGCGGACGTTCTCGATCGCGATGACCGCCTGATCGGCAAAGGTTGTGACAAGATCGATCTGCTTCTGGGTGAATGCCTGCACCCGTTGACGCGCGATAACGATGACTCCGATCGGTTCATTCTCGCGCAACAGTGGCACACCGAGCGCGGTCCGTTGACCGGCCAGCGAGGTCGATTCCCGCAAGGTGTATTCAGGGTCAACCGCGACATCGAGGATTTGCACGGTATGTCGTCCGAGTACAGCACGCCCCGTGGTTGTCCCCCGATCGGGGCTAATCGGGTGGTCCTTGAGAAACTCGATATATTCGGTGCTAAATCCGACGGCGGCGCCTGCCTTATAAAGATCTCCGTCGCGGCGCATGATGTAGGCCATGTCGGCGTCGCACAGCCGGGCAGCAGTCTGCACCAGCGTGTCGAGCACGGGTTGCAGGTCGAAAGTCGAGCGGCTGATGGTCTTGAGAACATCGCCGACAGCCGTTTGCTGCTGCAAGGACTCGCTTAAGTCGCGCGTTTTCTCCTGCACTTCCTTGAACAGCCGTGCGTTCTCGATCGCGATAATGGCCTGATCGGCAAAGGTCTGCAGCAACTGGACGTGATGGTCGGCGAACGAACCGGTATCAACCCGCGTGACCACGATGATGCCGATCGACACTCCACTACTCATCAGCGGCACGAACAGCATGCTGTGATATCCGCGCAATCGCGCGATGTCCCGGGTCTGCATATGCGTCAGGCTTTCGATATCCGTGGCCTGGACCGGCTTGCCGCTCTGCGCCAGCTTGAAGGGTTCGAAATCGGCAAGCGGGATCGGAAACGAAGCCTGCAAAAATTTATCGGCGGCCGGACTGGTCGGTGTGAAGGCCGTCAGGTAAGCAATGCCGTCGACAAAGCGAAATACGGCGCTTGAGAAACCACCCAGCAACCGGTTGGCGCTGGTCGCGATGGCTTCGAATACCGGCTGCAAATCCGACGGCGAACTGGCGATCACCTTCAGGATATCGGCGGTCGCGGCCTGCTGGTCCAACGCTTCCCGGGTTTCGGATCGGCTTGCCTGCAGCAACCGCTCAAGCTCGGCAACGGTTTGCCTGAGATTGGTTTCCGCATCTTGGGGAGAGGTCATTCAGCGAATTCCCTGAAGCGCAAGCGGGTCGGCGTTGACGATCCCTGCGAATGCGATCGGCAAGTTGTTGCCGATCTTGACGAGCCGACGGCCGATCACTGGCTGCATCCGGCGACGTCCGTCACCAGCCGCCGTTCGACACGCCCCCCAATCAAGAAGTCCCCCACGTTCTCCAGGCTGATTTAACATACCAAAGGCCCGGCAACCGGTCGACCTCTCGCACTGCGGCAGAGACAACGCTGTCCGTTATTGCTAAATTGGCTGGGATGACGATTTCCCTCCATTCCGACGCACCTGAAGGCCGTACGCTGGCGGCGTCGCCGGTGGCGGACGGGGTGCAGGAGGCGGGAGCCCCGCGAACGACGATCCGCAGCCGGCTGTTCACCAAATATGTCGCGCTGTTTGTCGCGGTGGTCGGTGTGGCCCTGTTGTCGAACGGGATTTTCGAGGTTTTCTTCTATTATCGCGAGCACAAGGCGGCCCTGATCCGCATTCAGCATGAACAGGCTGAAGCGGCGGCGGCCAAAATCAGCCAGTTCATCAAGGAAATCGAAAGCCAGGTCGGGTGGACAACGCAGTTGCCGTGGTCGGCCGGTTCGATCGAGCAGCGCCGGTTCGACGCCTTGCGGCTGTTGCGGCAGGTGCCAGCCATCACTGAACTGGCGCAGGTCGATTCGACTGGTAAAGAACGGCTGCGGGTATCGCGGCTAGCGATGGACGTGGTGGATAGCGGCCTCGACCTTTCCAAGGATCCGAAGTTCACCGAAGCCGTCGCCCACAAGGTCTATTATGGACCGGTCTACTTCCGCCGGGAGTCCGAACCGTACATGACATTGGCGCTGGCCGGCACCCGGAAGGACGCCGGCGTCAGCATTGCCGAGGTCAATCTGAAGCTGATCTGGGACGTGGTGTCCCAGATCAAGGTCGGCGAGCACGGCCATGCCTATGTCGTCGGCGCCGGGGGCAGGCTGATCGCGCATCCCGACATCAGCCTGGTGCTGCGCAACACCGATATGTCGAAGTTGTTGCAGGTGCAGGCGGCGCAGGCGAACGGCGGTGTGTCTGACGACCTGGACGGCGCGAAAAACATCCAGGGCCAGGAGGTGTTGACGGCGTCCGCGCCGATTGCGCCGCTAGGCTGGACCATGTTCGTCGAGCTGCCGGTCGAGGAGGCCTACGCCTCGCTCTACGCCGCGCTGCAGCGGCTTGCGATCGTGCTGGCGGCAGCATCCATTTTTGCGGTGCTTGCGGGGATATTCCTGGCCCGCCGCATGGTCGGCCCGATCCAGGCGTTGCGGGCTGGCGCCGAGCGCATGGGCGGCGGCGATTTCAGCCAGCGGATTTCGATCAAGACCGGAGACGAACTCGAAGGCCTCGCCGACCAGTTCAACGACATGGGCGCGCGGCTGCAGGAATCCTACACCGACCTGGAGACGAAGGTCGAACTGCGAACCACCGAATTGAGCGAATCCCTGCAGCAGCAGACCGCGACCGCCGATGTGCTCAAGGTCATCAGCCGCTCGGCTTTCGATCTCGACTCGGTGCTTGCAACCCTGCTCGCTTCCGCCGCAAAACTCTGCGAGGCCGAGAAGGGCGTGATTTTTCTTCACGAGCAGGATAATTATCGCCTGGTGTCCAATTACGGCTTTTCCGCCGAGTTCGAGACTTTTGCCAAGGCCAACCCATATCCCACCGACGGCGGCAGCACGACGACTCGCGCGGTAGAATCCGGCGGTGCGATTCAGGTGGTCGACGTGCTGGCCGACGAGACGCGAAGCGCGCTTGCCCGGGAATATCAGCGCCTGGGCGGTTACCGGACCAATCTCGGCGTGCCGCTGAGGCGCGAGGGCGAAACCATCGGCGTCTTCATGCTGGCAAGACAGGTGGTGCGGGCTTTCACCCAACGCCAGATCGATCTGGTCGAGACCTTCGCCGACCAGGCGGTGATCGCTATCGAGAACGTTCGGCTGTTCGAGCAGGTTCAACAGCGCACGAAGCAATTGTCGCTTTCGCTGGACGAGTTGCGAACCGCGCAGGATCGCCTGGTGCAAACCGAAAAGCTCGCTTCGCTCGGCCAGCTCACCGCCGGCATCGCGCATGAAATCAAGAATCCGCTTAATTTCGTCAATAATTTCTCGGCGGTCTCGGCCGAACTGATCGACGAACTCAACGATGTGCTGAAGCCCGCCGCGCTCGACGACAAGACCCGGGAAGAAATTGACGAACTGACGCACATGCTCAAAGGCAATCTCGAAAAAGTAGTGCAGCACGGCAAGCGCGCCGACTCTATCGTGAAGAACATGCTGCTGCATTCGCGCGAAGGATCGGGAGAGCACCGCCTTACCGATATCAACGCGATCGTCGAGGAAAGCCTCAACCTTGCCTATCATGGTGCACGCGCGGAAAGGTCAGGCTTCAATATCACGCTGCAGCGCGACCTCGATCCTAAGGCCGGCATGATCGACGTCTACCCGCAGGAGATCACGCGGGTGTTTCTCAATCTGATTGGAAACGGTTTTTATGCCGCCACCAAACGCAAGGAAACGGATGGCGAGGCGTTCGAGCCGATCGTGCGCGCGACCACGAAAAACCTGGGAAACAAAGTGGAAATCCGGATCCGCGACAACGGCACTGGTATCCCGCTGGAGGTGAAGGAGAAAATGTTCAATCCTTTCTTCACTACCAAGCCGGCCGGCGAGGGCACCGGTCTTGGGCTGTCGATGAGCCACGACATCGTGGTGAAACAGCACGCCGGCACGATCGATGTCGATACCGAGCCTGGCGCATTCACCGAATTCATCATTACGTTGCCGCGCACAGCGGCGGCAAAGGGCAATACTGGAGGCACGACTTGAGCGTTTACATACTCGTCGTCGATGATGAGCCCGATGTCGAAGCCTTGTTTCGGCAGCAGTTCCGGCGCGATCTCCGCTCCGGCCGTTTTACCATGGAGTTTGCGCCTTCCGCGGCCGCGGCATTGATGCGTGCCGCCAACGTGGCCGACCCGTCGCTGATCCTGATTTTGTCTGACATCAACATGCCCGGCATGAGTGGTCTCGAGATGCTGCCGAAGGTGCGCGCGCAACGCCCGGATGTTCCCGTGATCATGATCACGGCCTATGGTGATGCCGAAACGCGCCGGAAGGCGATCGAGCGCGGCGCGGTGGGCCTGCTGACCAAGCCGATCGATTTTGCGCTGCTGCGTCACGAGATCGACACCAGGCTCGAGCAAGCCGCATGACGACCGCAACGATCCTATTCGTGGATGACGAGCCCGATCTCGAGGCTCTGGTGCTGCAGAAATTCCGCAGGCAGATCCGCGACGGCGCGGTCAATTTCATGTTTGCCCGTGACGGAATCGAGGCTCTGCAGTCGATCGAGCAGAACCCCCATGTCGACATGGTGGTGTCCGACATCAACATGCCGCGGATGGACGGGCTGTCGCTGCTGCAGAAACTGCAGGAGGCCGAGGACAAGAAATCGACCATCATCGTTTCGGCCTATGGCGACATGAGCAACATTCGCACCGCGATGAATCGCGGCGCATTCGATTTTCTGACCAAGCCGATCGATTTCGGTGATCTCGAATTGACCATCGACAAGACCATCCGCCATGTCGAGATGATACGGGAGGCCCGCCGCCGCCAGATCGAAGCCGAGCGCGCCCATGCATCGCTTTCGCGGTATTTTTCGCCGCAGATCGCAAGCAGGCTGGCGGCCGATGGCGAAGCCGACGGCATGGCGGTGCATTGGCGCGAGGTCGCGACCATCTTCACCGACATCACCAGCTTCACCTCGCTGGTGGAGAGTGCCACGCCCGAAGTGCTGGGAACGCTGCTCAACGAGTATGTGGGCGGCATGACCGACGTTGTGTTCGCCCATGAGGGGACGGTCGCGAAGATCATTGGCGACGCAATCCAGATTCTGTTCAACGCCCCCGAAGAGCAACTGGATTATGCGACGCGCGCGATCGCCTGCGCGCGCGATCTCGATGGATGGGCCGAGGATTTCCGCGAGCGCTGGAACTCGAGGGGGGTGAATTTCGGTACCACCCGGATTGGCGTTCACGCAGGACCGGCGCTGGTCGGCAATTTCGGCGGCAGCCGTTTCTTCGACTACACTGCCTATGGCGATACCATCAACACGGCGGCGCGGCTTGAGGCCGCCAACAAGTTTCTCGGCACACGCATTTGCGTCAGCGCCACGGTTGCCAATAGCGCAGAAAATTTTCAGGGCAGGCCGGTTGGCGATCTCGTGCTGCGCGGGCGCCGCGAGCCGCTGCGCGCCTTTGAACCATTGCCTGCGGCGACATTCGAGGGGCCGGTAACGGCGCAATATTCCGAAGCTTTTGCCAAGCTGGAAGCGGGGGACGCCGCGGCAATGCCGGCCTTCGCCGCCCTCGTCGGGCTTCATGCCGAAGATAGCCTCGCCGGCTTTCACCTGCGGCGTTTGCTCAATGGCGCCAAGGGCGTCCGCATGCAGTTGGAATAGCGACGGCTCGGACGGCGTGGAACCGGCGGATTACAATGAGGTAGCGTGAACTGGCGGGGAGAGAATGCCGACCTATCTGAGCATAAACGGAGGTCGTCATGATGAAAGGAATCGTTCTCGCGGTCGCATTTGCTTGCTGCGCCGTTTCTCTCACCATCGCTCATTATGAGGCGCACTATGCCGAGCGGCTGCAGCACGCGCGGCAAGTTGGCTGACGCTTTTGCCGCAAGCCTCGTCTCAGTTCAGGTTGATCGAAGGTGACGCGTCATTTTCGCGAGATTTAATTCCAAAGCGAAAGCGCTCCGATCTCATGGCGAGGTATCGCCGCAACTCGGTGCCGCTCTGCTTGATCTGATTTCGAAGTTCGCGGCTCTCGAAGGTTGTCAGCGATGGCCTGCTGAGATGTTGCCAGGCAACTCTCTGCCATTCCTGATGCTCACGAATGCTGCGCTCTAAAACATCCGGCTCGGTCATATCAGCGGTCCGCTCTGGAGAGTAGGCCGTTCAGCCTGCCTCCTTATGCTTAAAGACTCGTTAATGGTCTCCGTAAGCAGCGGTACCGAACGCCCGGCGGTGCGGTTCCACCGCTTCAACGCCACAAGCATGAGTTGCTAAGATATTAACGATTCCACTCTAATTTTTCTTGCTGGAATCACGAACTGCTTAGGCCGCAGTTCAGCGCATAGCACTCACTGGATGGATGGCGAATGCCAAAGCTGCTCAATATATTCTCGAACCGCTCGATCGCCGCAAAGCTCGCCACCATGACCATCGTGGGGGCCGTTTGCATGGCGCTTGTTGCTGCCACCGTGCTCCTGATCGCCCGTAGCCAACTGGTCACCGAGCGCGTCGAAAAGGCCCATGCCATCGTCGACGCCGTCTGGCAGATGGCCGACAGTTTCCAACGTGCGGCCGCCGCAGGTCAGATGACGGAGCAGGAGGCGAAGGCGAGCTTCTTCGCTGCCGCCAGCGCCGTTTGGTATGAGGGGCACACCAACTACGTCTTCATCTATGACACCGAGACCGGGATCTGTATCTCAAACCCCGGCGTTCCGACGCTGCTCGGCAAGGATATGCGTCAGGTCAAGGATGCCAATGGACTTCCCTTCGCATCCATGTTGATCGATATCGCAAGGCAGGGGCAGGGCAGCGTTCGCTATACTTTCCTCAGGAGCAGCACGGATCCCACCCCGCTCGACAAGGTCGCTTTCGCCCGCGGTTTCGCGCCGTGGCATTTGATGATCGGAACGGCCGAATACATGTCGGACGTGGACGCGTCATTCTGGTCAATGGCTCGGACGGCCTCAATTGTCATCGTCGTCTTGATGCTGCTGTCAATCGCTATTGCCTGGGCGATTACCCGCAGCGTCGTGAAGCCGCTGTTCGGCCTCAAGGAGCGCATGGCCTCCCTCAGTACGGGTGAACTCAATGCGCCCGTCGCCAACGCCGATCGTCCCGATGAAATAGGCGAGATGGCGCGCACCGTGCAGGTCTTCAGGGATGCCATGATCGAAACCAACCGCTTGCGCGAGGAGCAGGTGGCGGTCGAGCAGCGGCAAACGCAGCAACGCAAGATCGATATGAATAGTCTCGCCGATCAGTTCGAGAGCGAAGTGGGCGAAATCATCACCCTGGTCTCGACGGCTGCCGGCCAGTTGGAGTCTTCGTCCAGCACCCTGAGCAAGACGGCGGATACCGTTGAAAAGGTCAGTCACCGGGCGGCGAACGCATCGGGCGATGCCTCTGCGAACGTCCACTCGGTTGCTGCGGCCAGCGAAGAGCTGGCGTCCTCGGTTGCCGAAATCAGCCGCCAGGTCGATGCGTCCGCCCGTATTGCCGGCGAGGCGGTCGAGCAGGCACAAAAGACCGACGCCCGTATCAGTCAATTGTCACAGGCGGCGGCCCGGATCGGTGACGTTGTCGATCTCATCCAGAGCATCGCGGGACAGACCAACCTGCTCGCGCTCAATGCGACCATCGAGGCGGCTCGCGCCGGCGAGGCCGGCAGAGGCTTCGCGGTCGTCGCCGCGGAAGTGAAGACGCTCGCCGAGCAGACGGCCAAGGCCACGGGCGAGATCAGCCAGCAAATCAACGATATCCAGTCGGCAACCAAGGAATCGGTCACGGCCATCAAGGAAATCGGTGCGACCATCGGCCGGATTTCGGAAATCTCCTCCACGATTGCATCTGCCGTCGAGGAGCAGGGCGCTGCCACCCAGGAAATTTCCCGCAACGTGCAGCGCGCCGCGGAAGGCACGTCGCAGGTCGCGACCGATATCTCCGACGTCCAGCGCGGTGCGTCCGAGACCGGGATGGCATCGTCACAGGTCCTCTCAGCCGCGCAGTCGCTGTCGAACGAGAGCAATCGGCTGAAGCGCGAGGTCGGAAAGTTCATGAACACCGTCCGCGCGGCCTGAAGTCTCCGGTACCGCCGGCAGACCTTTCTTGGCTCGACCGGTGACGACGATACTTCGCCGGTCGCTGTCGGCGGAGGGGCTCTATTATGATCCGTTCTTGGCCGTGGGCTTGGGCGGGTTCGCGCCGCCAACGCGCTATTTCTAATGGTTCAAACTTCTCTAACATGATCGCTCAATTGCCCAGCCGTTCACGATCCCAACCTTAAAAGTTTGGGTTTATTCAAGTCTCCGTCGAAGAAACGGGCGGGGGCTCAAAATGACGATCGAAACAATCGCAATTCCTGGCGCGGTCTTTGCGGCTGCCACGTTTGCCGCGGTGACCTATGAGCGTCGGATGGACGTTCTGTACGGCCCCTACATCGAGGGCCGCGCGACTTTTTCCGCGGCGCAATTTTGGCAGCCGGTGCATGCGGCCGCTGATCGCCTCGGATGGAAGGCGCGCAACGTTATCTATTTTGCTTCGGTTATCGCTTGCTGAGCCGGGTGCACCGATGAACGTCGACCAACTTCCCGCGCGCGAGCGGCCTGAATTCAAGATTGTCTGCAGCGATTGCGGCGGGCTCTCGATCAAGGTCGCGGATCCCGCGAACTGCCCTGTCACCACGCTGGTCGAGTGCAGACGTTGCGGCGCCGTCCGCGGGACCGTGGGAGCCCTGCAAGACCTTGCGCGGCGCAGCGCCGATCTGTTCGAGTTCTGACCGGACTGGCGGCGCGCAAGATCCTCCGCGTAACCGGCCGAGGATTATGATTTCGAGAGATTTATCGAAGCGAAATCGCCAACCCGCTCAGATCGGCATTCACCATCAGGCCGGTCTGGCGGCCTTGCAGGGAGAGGACGGCGCCTTTTTCATTGCTGAGGACGATCCCGCTTACGCCGCGACCGACTGCGGCGCCTGCGCCTCCGGCACCATATACGCCCGCCACGTCGGACGGGCCGCGGATATTGGTCACCGTGCCGGCCAGGTAAGTCTCCGCTGCGCCGAACACCAGGCCCGCGCTCAGCCCGCCAATCGACAGCGGGTAGCGTCGACCGTGAAACGTAAGCGTCCCACTGCCGCCGGACGCACCGATAAACCAGCCACCCTTGAGCACCGAGATGCGGATGGTGCCGCTGTCGGCCTGGGCCGCGGACGATAAGCTCACACCGGCGATCGCAACGAGGGCCGCGAGGGTCGTACGAATTCCGAGCGCGCGCATGTCAATTCCTTTCGAAGGGAGAGCCGGTTGATGGCTGGAGAATCGGCGGGGGGCCGGACGGCCTGTTCAGACGTATAAGCCGCTGTCGCTGAGAGTCGCAATGACCGTGGTCCGGACCGGCTCCGTCAGCCCAGGGCGGGGAGTCTGATTTCGGCGGCGTATTCCTCTGCTCGCTGGGCTTACGCTCAATCGCCGACGGCTGTGATTTTGTGCGCAGCAAGTCGTTGTCCGAACGAACACATTCGGGATGTGCGAGGTGTGGATATGTTGTGGATATGCTGCGGATAACTCGGCAGCCAGCCGATCTGGCGCCTTTAGAGGGATGGCCTTCTTACTTCGCTGCGTCCGCGTCCAGGCAGTGAACCAGGAAGGCGGTCCGGTCCCGCGGCACGACCTTCTCGACATCGGCCTTGTGCGCGCATTCGTTCTGCCTGATCTGCTCCGCCCGGCGCTTTTCCGCGGCCTCGCGGTATTCGGGCGCGACCTTTGTCGGATCGACGAGCTTCTGAGCAAAAACGGACGGGGTAAGGATCAGGGCAATCAGCACGGCGCGAATAACAAATTTCAATTTTGCCTCCTGAAAAGACTGCAATACGAGCCATAAAATGCAAACCATATGCCGCGGCCGGCCTGCCGTTCGATGCCATTCGCCGGTCGCGTGACACGCATTTCAAAATTTGAGGTGCAGGCTGAAAATGCGACGTCGCAATCCGCGTCTTAAAAATAGACGCCGAAGCCCTTGAGTATTTCTTTTGCCAATTGCGGTAACGCTGGAACCAGCCGTCCTCCAAAAAGGGCTTGGTCGGCGGTATAAAAGGCGATCCAGCCAGCGGCCGCACCGATCATCGCTTTCATGAAGCCAGCGTGACAGATCGAACTTAAGCTTTCCTGAAAGACACTTTCGCGCTGCCCAGGCGCTACGATAGGCGATCAGACGGCAGGGTCACTGCGGCGGGTTTTCTTCGAAATGATCGAACCCGGCGGCCGGAATCCCAATTAATCCGATATCGCCGACTGCAGATTGTGCAGAATCGAGAGCGGCATACTATCAACCTCGGACCTTGCTGTTTCCGTGAATAGCCGCAGCGCTCCTGCGAACTGGCCGTGTTCAAGTGCGCCGTTGCTTTGAAGGCAAGCCACCAAAATCTTGAACGCTGCCATGGTCGCAGTACCATATGCCGCGATCGCTTCGCCCTCGGGCGACAGTTCCAATTCTGCGCTCAATCCCGTGCCCTCTGGCTGGCGTTTGATCCTTGGCGGGCTCGGCTGTGCCATGGAGGGAGCCCTGACTTCGGGAAATGTTCCAGCAATGGAACCTGCACCTATCCGATCAAGATATCGCGGCAAACAATACTCGTCTTGATCTCAACCACAAAAGATTACCGATCAGGGGGCTCAGCGCTGTATTCTGTGAATTCGTGTGCAGCAAGCCTCTGCTAACGGATCACATTCTCAGGTTTTGAGGGTGTGGATATGCTGCGGATGACTTGACCGGTAACGGGGTTTCCCGATCCCTATTTTCGATTTTGGCCTTCGATCCGCGCCATAACATCGTTGGCCCGCCTGGATCAGCCAAGATAGCTCTATGGCGGCTTGTCATTTGGCGGTCGCGACATTTCTCTTTTGGGAGCCGGTCGCGTGGATTGCGTCGCCTCGCGGCCTGCGACCGCCACGATCAGGCATGCGCACTTCTTGGTCTTGGACGACGATCTTAAGCGGAAAATGCGTTCCTGATGCACCGGTATTCGTACGGTGCAGGAGACAGGTCGAAATTCACCGATCACGTTGCCTAGGTTCGAGAGCGGGCTTTGCCTGCATCCTCTAACGACATCGACTCTACGTCCCCGGGGAGGGGCAGATCACGAGGTCCGGACTCCTAGGCACTCCAGGCCTCGTGTGTTTTTTGGATCAGCGACATAGACCGCATTCCCTGCAAGAAACTGCCTCGTCGCCTGCAAGCTTGCGAGCTGGTCCAAGTTGTCGGCGGGGGTGCGGTAGCATCATTCGGACAGGCGCTCTTCGCTCAGCAACCAAGAATGGATGACCCGCCATTTGTCTCGCCCCCGCGATTGGAAATCGAGCAGTGGAGACCGGGCATCCTGTAGCTCAAAAAAGAACTTTAATGAGTCTTTGCCAGTTGGGCCGCCGGGTTCAATGGACTGCGCCTGAAGCCAGCGATCCCATTCCCGAACGATCAGAGTTCTTACTTCTTTCTGTTTCATGCAAAGCGCGTCCTCAGAAGGAGGGCAAGCCCGGGGAGGGCTCGGGGTGGTCGCGCTGGTCTGGACGTTGTGGGCAGCACCAATCGGAGCGATCGGCTAGCCACGTCGAAAGCGTTTGGCCTGCCGCCGCGCCAACTAACGCTTTCGTGTTCCACTGTGACATGGACAACTTAAGTGTTTCTGAACGTGTACGCTATGCCAATTGAAGGTGATGTGGCCGCCGGGCCGATAGCTTCAATCCGCAAAATACCATGCCAAGCCCGCCAATTTGGTGACAGCCTTGCTGGCTCGCTGCTTCCTTTTTGCGGTTGTCTGCTCGAGCTGGCGCAGCACGCGAACGCCATCGCAGCTAAGGTTGCCGTGCGCCCTCGCAGGGTAAAAAGCGATCAGCGCAATCGGCAATCGCAAAACACGCG
This sequence comes from Bradyrhizobium canariense, assembly GCF_900105125.1. Taxonomy (NCBI): domain Bacteria; kingdom Pseudomonadati; phylum Pseudomonadota; class Alphaproteobacteria; order Hyphomicrobiales; family Nitrobacteraceae; genus Bradyrhizobium; species Bradyrhizobium canariense. The sequence continues at coordinate 1,233,916 of NZ_LT629750.1, forward strand.
AAGGCCGCGAATCACGGTTTTCCGCCGGCTTTCAATTAAGGCGAGGATGGTTCTTTAAATCTTTGATGATTTTATGAAAGGGCCGCACACCGCCGAGCGGCCTATAGCCGGGTGCCGCGCCTTCAACCTACCCCAGGCAGCGTGCGCCCGGCTATTTGTGATCGCAGCTCTCGCCGGTCGCCTTCGTTCGCTGACCGAACGATAGATCATCGCGCCGCTCGCGATTGCTGCTTGGGCTGCGGTCAAAAGGAACCCTTAGGGGAAAATTTACCATAAATCGGCAGGCTGAATTCAGGACCGCCGCGTCGCCGAGTTGGTCGGCCAACTCTCAGTTCGCTGGGGATCAAGATGTTTGGCAAATGGCCTTCAGTGGCTGCCCTCAAGCAGGTCGGGAGACTCTTGGCATTATTGGCTTGTGCGATACTTCTGCCGGAGAACGCGGATGCCGCGGATCTGCGCCTGCGCATAAAGCCAACGGCCGAGCGACACGATACGACGCCGGCGCCTGAGACACGCGAGCGGCTCTTTGAGCAGTTTTTGCGTTGGGTGAGATCGCATCAGCCCGGCTAAAAAGGTGATCCGGGCGTTCTCGGAGCGATGGTGCGGCGCACGTAAAACCCGACAAGAGAGCAGGCATCCTCTGTGCAATCCAGCATGTTTCACGCCGAACAGGATGTGACGTTCCCACCGGGCTGACGCTCTATGGTGAGCGCGGAATTCTCGGTCCCGTCGACAGGCCCATATTACGACAATGCACATTGAGATAGCCACCGATGCGTCCGGCCAACCCCGGCATTCCCGGACGGAATTTATCGCTGGGGCCAACCATGGTTTCCGCTGTCGGGCTCGTCATCATAATGGGGTGGGTTGGGCTCCATGAGCCGTCCATATTGTAGAAAAATTCGCTGCAGTTCGGCGCAGCCTGCGCCGACGATGTCATGCCGCAGAGACCCAGACTGCCAACCAGGACAAGGCTCATCACGACCCCTGTTCCTCGTTTGGGAGGGGGCAGGCGAAGGCTGAGGATAAAACTGTGTTGCAAGGCCGTCTCCGTCGCTGAAATGGTGGAATATCAGCATCGGCATATCGCTGGCGGATTACCGCCTGATGTCAGACCTCCCGGGAGCAACGCTCCGCTCGTTGCTCCCGGGAGCAGCGAGCGAAGCGTTGCTGCGTTGCCGGCTGTCTTGGCTTGGGCCTTCGAGACCCCGCCTGAACCGAACCGTTGCTGATACGCTATCGGCTCGGCTCCTTCGGTACCGGCTGCAACGCCGTTAAAAAGCCCAGCCGGCATGAGAGGGCAGGCGGAGCTTCACAACCATGCGGGATGGTCTGATGGCAAAAAAGGGAATTACGGGCCACGACGAATGGGTCGTCACGGAAGCATTGGCGACGGCGCTGGTCGCCCTGGAACAGCTTCCGCCGAAACACCAGCCCCGCACTCATATGGACGACGTGCGGAAACTCCTGGCCGCCGGCTGTCAGCCCGGGACGGTCAACCTGCATTTGGCTCAGGCAAAGTGCAGGTTGTTCCCCGGCGTCGATCCGCTGACCATCTATCACGAATACGGCCTTGAGGACGGGCAGGGCTGAGAATTCCCTTGTCAGCGCGGCGGTCAAAACGAAATCCGAACTAAATTTCAGTTGGAGATACGACCGTCGCTGACTAACCAGCCGTGGACGATGTGCCATTTGTCGCGCCCCCTTCCTTGGAACTTCAAAAGAGGCGATTGCGCGTCCTTCAGTTCAAGATAGAACTTTAGAGAGTCTCTGCCGGTTGCTTGGTCAGGCTTGATCGGCTGCGTTTTGATCCATTTTTCCCACTCGTGGATTATCAAACGCTTCGCTTCTTCGCGCTTCATAAACTGCTCCGCCGCGCCTTGCTTGAGACGGCGGCAGAGTTCCGAGCAAATGCTTACAAAATAGTTTGCTGCGACGATGAAAGTCGGCGGTAACCCACTATAGTTTCTTAGAAGGCGCAGCGAGAGACCGCCCGAAGGCGGTCTCTCCGGGCTTGATGAAGATTTGCCATCAAGCCGCGCATGCGCGCCGTTCTCCGCCGATCATAATCCCCAGTCACCTTGGCGCGCTTCATCTATGCAGCACCCGCGCAGTCTGTGAAGTTAAAAAGCCGGTTGCAAACTAAGGAACAAGGATAGCGTTGCTTGTACGACACAATGGCGGGCCGCCACACAAGGCGATCTGACGTTAGATCGTCGCCAAGCGACATTGCGTAGCGAGCCGAATGACACTTAGTCCGCACGAATTGCATTTTGGTTTGACTGGACCGATGTTACACTCGTTCAGTTGGAAGTTATTTCCTGGAAGTAATTTTTGATTTTTTTAGGGAGGATATTATGCGTACCGAATTTCGTCTGGCAGCAATCGTTGCTTTCGTCTCGTTGTCGCTCATTTCCCAAGGGTTTGCAGCGAATACCAAAGCACAGCATTCCATAAAGCCTCATGAGGCCGTCATTAAATCTCATCCTCATCGCATGGTCATTCAGGTCGATCAGGATGATCCAGCGGTTATGAATCTCGCGCTGAATAACGCAACCAATGTGATCGATTATTACCGCGCCAAGGGCGAGGACGTCGATGTGGATGTCGTTACCTATGGCCCTGGTCTGCATATGCTGCGCGCCGATACATCGCCGGTGAAGGATCGTATCAGGAATTTGAAGGACCACGCCTTTCCCAGCAAGATTCAGTTTTCGGCGTGCAACAATACCAAGGAAGGCATGGAAAAAAAGGAAGGCCACCCGATCACCGTGGTGTCAGAGGCCGTCATCGTTCCGTCGGGCGTCGTTCGGTTAATGGAATTGCAGGAGAAGGGCTGGAGCTACGTCCGGCCGTAACTGCGCTCTGTTTCTCTGGCGGTATATTGTCTGCTGCCACAGGCGCCCATTTGCACGCCGCTTCAACTTTTCTCCGGATGGGGTCCCATCCGCCGAGCTGGAATGTGGCTTCATGGCGGGGACCGACCCGATCGGCTACGCTAATCGTCAGTCGTGCGCCATCTGTTAACGACCGCAAAAGCCCGACGGTATCACCACTGTAGGTCGCGGTCTTTCCATCCGCGGAGGAAGTCCAAGGCGATCTAACGAAGGGTTGGTCGTTGATTTCATAGTCGACCTGAAGTTGGCCTGGACGCGGCGTGACCCATGCGCCTTCGGTATGAACCAGGAGTTCGGTGCGTTGTCCGCGACAGCGAACGGTCAGCGTGTCGGGTCCATCTTTCGTGCTCGTCGTTGCGCGGATCACGGCCCTGACCAGCGGACTATAATCCACCGGAGACGTGGTCTCGCTCACCACCCAGTTCGGCTGTGGCTGCCTTGCGGGAATGGCGGCCGTTTTGGGGGGCATGTCTGGCCGGGCAGCCTCGATCGGCCTGTCGCGTGGGAGGGGCGCGGGCATGGCCGACGGGACTGTCTCGGGAGTTGCCAGCAGCGTCCCATTGGGTTGATCGGCTGAGGTATCCCCAGAGGGACTTTCTAATGAACCTGTTCGAGCAGATCTCGGCTCCTCGGGCGGAACGCTCCCGGAAGAAACCTCGGGCGCCGCAGTATTAGGGAGCGGTCCTGTTCCGGCTGCTGCCGAAGATGTTTCCGGCGCCGCCAGCCCGGCCGAACTTGGGGACGGGACATGCTCCAGGCATGCAAGATGGTCATCGCGTACTTTCTGATAACATTCAAATCGCCGAGCAGGATCATTGGCGAGGTTGGCGCAGATGCCATTTGCAAGGCGAGCTGCCTGGAAGCACGAATCCAGTCCAGTAACGCTCTCCTCCAGGGATTGAGCACAAGCGGCGCCGCCTGCAATCGAAAGCGCCATCACGATGAGCCGGGCGCCCATCATCGGCTCCCGCTTTGCCTGGTTGCACCATCCAGCCAGGCCTGAGCGGCCGGAAAACGCTCAAGGCCGGGGACAGGTGTCGCCAGATTGAGATCCTTCCATTTGGGGTCGAAGCCGGGCGACCGCAGCTTGTCGACGCGGCCGAAAAGCTCGTCGACAAACCGCGCCACCCGATTATAGCGCGGCGAGGCAGGGCGCCAATTGAACGAAGCCAGGATTGTAGGAACCGCAATCGTGGCGATCCGTTCACCCTTGGGGATCAGGTTCGGGTAATCCGCAGAATCGAGATATGACTCGACATAGTAATCAGAAAATTTCGGACCGTATTCAACAGGCAGGAACTTGAATCCTTCCTCCCACTTTCCTTTCACGAACGCGTCGACCGGTTTTGAAGTTACAAAGACGACGGCGGCAATCTCTCCGCGCTTCATTTGCTCCAGCGCCGCGGGGTGCGGGATAAACATCTTCTCAACATCGAACCCAAGGCGGCTGAAAATCAGCGGGCCGGAATAAGCGGCGGCGGTGCCTTGCGTATTGAAGTTGACTTTCTTGCCGGCCAGGTCCGCGAGTGATTGAATTTCCGGTCGGACGAAGATGTGAAGTTCGGAGGGAAACAAGCTTAGTACATAAGTGATGCGCTGCTGAATTTGCGGGACCTGGGATTTGTACTCTTCGAGAGAGTCACTGTTGATAATGGCCATATCAACTCCCCTGAGATACAGGAGATCATTGACGTTCTCGGTCGGGCCACGGGTTACGATCGGAAGAACGTGCATCGCGCCGCCATCGTTCACGACGCGTGCCATTTCTGTCGCGAAGTGAATTGGTGCGCCCTCGAGAAGACCGCCGGCCAGACCTATGGTCCAGGCGTTGAGGCGATCTCGAAGCTGAGCCTCGGTCGAGTTGTCCGACAGAGGCCGAGAGTCTCTCAACGCTCGACGAGTTTGCGCAATGCTTGAACTGCAGAGCGCAACGGCAACCAATAAAAATAAAACGACTCTCGCTACAAATTTCATCGTCATACTCAATATAAAAACTAGGGAATGAAAGATGATATAATAACATAATTTTATCAAAAAGTTAGATCTTTCGGAAGACTGCCTTGGGACAGCGTGGCTGACATTTAGTTCTGACAACGGACTCGATGCTAACGATCGATCATGCCGGGGCGCTGCGTCACTTTCGGCGGGCACGAAGGATCATGAAAGCGCGCGAGATCGATCCGCATTTGTGGACGCAGCCGGATGAGGGGCGGCGATCGAACCACAAATCATTCGAACCTTTAGATTCGCTACGCAGACTTATTTAGTTGACCTAAATTTCGGAAGGTGCGGACGCCGACAAAGCGTTGCGTTCGAAGAGCATCGCGGAATGCCACGTAAAGCTTGCTGACATCGGTCGTTGTGATCACGCGCTAGAGCCGTCTGCCACGGTCTGAAAATCTGATCGCGAGTGAACATCCGCTCGCTAAGCTGAGCGCCGGTGTTGCGATCGCCTTCGAATGTATCGGCTTGACGATGAAGAGGCCCCGGACGTCTAGTCCAATATCGACTTCCGTAGCTGATGACGGATTTCCGCTAGCGCGCGGCCCCGCCAATCCTGCATCGAAAGCGGGGCTTTGCGGGTGGATCCTGCAAACTTACTTGGAAGCGTTGGTGATCTTGTGCTCCAGATGCCCGGTCTCATGATCACGGCGGAGCTGGCTCAGCGAAGTCTCGTTCAAGTGAAGCAAAACTTCGCTCAGCTTTTCGGTTTCGGGATAGCCGGCGGCAAAGCTCTGTCCGTAAATCTTGCGCAACGTGCGTATAAGCGTGTTTCCGTGCTTGCCGCTGATTTCGCCATCCTTGTTGCGGTGGCGATTGTCGAGACCCGCTTTGCTCATGCTGCTCTCCCTTTTTCGCAGCCCGAGGCCTAGATTGTCCCTCGTGGTTCGGGAAAGCAATGGGCTTTAGTCCTGCGTCAAGCGAGCGCTCCCAAGCCTCGTGCGGCCAGCTCCCTCGCGATCCCCAAACCATCCAGCCGTGCGTTTCCGGTTTCGCGCGATGGCTCTCGAAACCTGAAAGCTCGGCGCTCTCCACAGGCGGGAAATCTGTTCCGCCCAGGGGCGTCTTGTGGTTTGGATCAAGCCTAGCTTTCTCCCGCAATCGCGCGTAAAGACCTCGTGTCGCAAGACGATGGCGCTGAAACTCTGAGCGGACTGCGGGCAGACCCGGGGGCAGTACCCGGCGCCTCCACCTTAGCAGCTTGAGCTTAAAGGTCTCATTTCGGTGAGATTGATTTTGCCGGAAGGCCGAATTCCAAAGCTGCTAAGGCGGGGGCGAACTAGGATCGATGGTCGCGAAGAAGCTCTGAATTGTGCTCGGCATGATACCGCCGTTATCGGGTCAAAAACCTAAATGCAAACGATAACGTTGCATTGAACGAAGTGCGCCTCGCGGCGTAACCGTTCGGGGTAGGTCCACCTAGCAACAGAACGGCCATCGCCGCGTCATTCCTTCGGGAGTGGCGCGGCTTTTTGTTTTCCGGCCAATTTGCTTCCCGGCCAAGCAAGCCTGCGGAGGCCGCTTCCGCTGGCTGTGTCAGCCTGGCACCGGGTCGGCCAGAACCGTGGCTGGCATCCACTTTGCATGTGGTCATTGCCGGAGCTAGGAAAGGGCCTGATGTTCGTTACGCTTATTGCCGTTCTCTGCCATGGTCTGTCGGGAACTCCCGGCGCGTGTGTGGAAGAAATCGTCACCGACAGCTCAAAGAGCGATATCACTCTCCAGAGTTGCATGATCCAAGGCCAGATTGGCATCGCCAAATGGATGTCGGAGCATCCGATCTACCATGCCGATTGGACGCTCCAGCGCTATAAATGCGCGCCCGGTCACTACGAACTGCACGTCAAGGCATGACCGATGAGACCGGCTTTCCGGGCCCGCGCCATCGCGGCACAGTGCTGCGGATGGCGGCGCTGGTTCCGTGAAAGCGTAGCGTCCAACTTCAATCGACCGCCCGCGTATGGGAACAAGGGATATGCTTGAGGTTTGGAAGTCACAGAGCGTGCAAGAGACCGCCTCATCCTTTGGCTGTGGGGCAGACAGGATGAGGCGGTGAGTCAAGGGTCGTAATCGGCGCCGCCGCAGCCGACGAACGCAAAGTTCGAGTGTGATTCGGGCGGCTTGAGGGCGATCGGTTTGAGTGGAAAGCGGGCGATGCGCGCGGCCCTTTTCAGGATGATGAACGCGCGAGCGAACTCGATAGCTCACGCGGATTCAGCGCTTGCAGCGGGTCAGGATACCGATCGATCCTGCTTCCAAAACTCTGTTTGCAAGAGGAGGGGCGGTCACAAGTTTTTTATTGCTCCGGCCACACCGTGGGGGTGCAAATCGGCGAGGGCCCCAAATCTCTATTGGGGAGGATGCTCTGGCACGATGTTCGCATCCTGACACATCGTCTTTAGCTTTGGAGCGCACATGGGTGAAGTTGTACGATTTATCCCGAAATCTGACCTTGAGCGGGCCCGTTTAATTCGCGAAGCCCGCGCGATCTATGAGAGCATATTCCCGTCGGCTGATCCCGTCAGCGAGCAGCGAAACCCGAAGCAGTGAGCACTGCTCGCGGCACGAAACCGGCGATTGTCTGACGATTCTCGCTTCAGACCGGGCAGCTCTGAAAACCTCTGAAGATTTCACGAAATCGGCGTGGGGACCGCAACGGTGCTTACGCGTCGTTGATTGCCGCTTGGCAGAGCCGTCAAAGGCGCGATCAGAGGGTGCTCAACGAAATGATGAATCAAGCCGGCGAGTGCAATAAAAATCGTGGGCCAACAGAAGTCTCACGAGGGTCGGGTGCAGGGTGTCGCTATAGGGCACGCCGATTAGATTGAGAACCGAATCGCAAATCGCTCTGGGCATGTGCGCCCGAAGGATTACCTCCGATCGGTTTTTTGGGGACGCCGCAATCTCGCAAAACCTGACGGCAGCCTCGGCGTCACGCCGTTCTCCGGCGCGCTACACCATCGGCACGGAGTTCCAGTGCCACCGCACGGGCAGGCGTGCAAACCGTCCCACGGCTTGTGAGGATGACGCTCACAGATCCAGCCGCAGTCGTCACACAGCGTACATTTCATCAATTAAATATCATCAAGCAAATAATTCCGTGCCGAGGCTTCGTACATTTATCGTAAGAAAAAGGCCATTCACGAGCACGTGCATGAACGAGCTTTCGAAGGAGACTGGCCTCCGTCGATATCGCGGGGCTTGGTTTCAGTCAGGTTCGGACATAGGAACGATTAGCCAATGCGGCAGTTTAGACCGGCAGATCGCGGAGTTCTGCCGTGGCGAAGGCACTCGTTACCAAGCAAGAACTGGCCCTTATCGCGCTGCAGGAAATCCGAAGGTTTCCGGGAAGCGAGCACGTGACCACCGTGGAGGTGGAGCATCAGATCGACAAGGTGCTTCAGACCAACTGGACGTTGCACGTCTTCACCGGAGAGGGCGCGAACATGGCGCGCATCCAGTTCGCAATTAACACGACGCGGAAGAGGCTGCGGCATCGGTACGACTTGCGACCGGAATCCTGATCGCGGCGAACTATTCGGCAGGCTTGGCGCGGGTCCTGTTTTCCCGGGCAAGCGAGACGTCCGCACCTCGGGCATCGGGAAGGTTTTAGCCCCCGGGGGCAGGTCCAGAACCGTCGACCGGTATTATGCGTATTTGGCAACCGGACGCTCCGGCAGCAAATGAGAGGTCTCCCGAACCGTGCCATTCCTCCTCAGGTAGAGCAGTCAGGGACTTCTATTTAAGTGCGGAATGCGCGGAGACGGCGTTAATTCCGCTGATTCCAGAGCGACGGTGCTTCGTTAGCAACCAGTTTTCAACCATCTTGGACTATCCTGGCAGCCATGGGGACTCGGACCGACCATTCAGGAAAGACAGCGCTGCGAGCGCGCGCAAGAAGCGCTCCGGCTCTGCTCGATGTCTGGCTCGAGTTTTTCGTCAAGATCGAGGGACCCAAGAGACGGCGCGCCGCCGAGTTCCGGCGCCGTCGAGACAATCCCACGCGCCGCGCTCCGAATAGAAATTCTCAGCTCAGGTCTTCCGGTTCTGTCCTGTAAGCGGCTGTGACCCGGCATTCGCTCCTCTGGACTGAACCAGCGCGGGCGACTTTCCTATAGTCGGCAAGAGGCATTTGGCACAGGCGCTTTGGCCGCCGGGCGCATCATCGTCGAATGGATTCGGCTGTCTTTCTGGCGCAATGACCTCGCGGCCAGTCGCGCAATATCCAACCGTCGCCTTCGGTCGATCGCGGGGGAGAACGCACGAAAGCGGGCTGAGAGGGCTCTGCTACCGGCCGTAGCAATAACTATCTCGTCAGGTGGTCCAGCATAGCCTTGCAGGCTTCTTCGGCCTCAGTGAGCGTTCTAAAGGGCGAGCCGCCAACCCTGATGGCGCACTTGTTCTGATGGATCGGGCGCCACGACGCCACGAATCCGGTTCGTCCGTGGAAGCCGGGACCGCTGCGGCTCTCATAACTGATCACGAACGAAAAGCCGTCGTCGCTCGCGTTCCAGATCTCCATATCCTCGACGGGATTAACGACACGGGTGAACTGCATGGCCATCTGACCGCGTTCAGATAGGGGTTTTCGATCCATTTGGCTTCTTAGCTCCGCGGCGCTTTGGCGGCCTTGCGAAGACAGAAGTGAACGTTGCAAAGTCCGGCGCCGGAACTTAGCTGGCGCGCTTAAAGCTGCAACGAAAGTCGTTTATTAAGCTAAATACCAGCGTTTCCGGTTAATTCTGGAACTGCACCCAAACTGGCTTGAGATCGCGGATCAAACGCTGTCCCAAGGACAATTGCCAGCACGGCAGCGCGGCTGTCCCCGCAAAGCCCGCTATCCACGGCGGCTTTCCCAGGGAGAGGCTTTCCCAGGGAAGGGGGCGTTAGCCGATCAGCGGCTGCTGGCGGTAGAGCGATAAGCCTCTGGCTGATCGACGGAACCCAGATAGTGGTTTGTCAAATAGACGGCACCGACTGACAATACAATTCCCAGCACGACGGCTAACACCGTCGGGACGATAAATTCAAATGTGATCACCTTGCGGGTCATCGCTAATGCGCTCTGACCTATCTCGAGCCAGATGACCACCTTCTGCCGATCCGGGGAAGTAGAAAATCGGGCCGCCGCCGAACTAGGAGAGGTCTCGGGGCATCGCCGATAGCGACGGGCTCAGCGAGCAACGGAATATCCATCGCGTCACATTCATCGGTAACGAAGTCGAGCGGCAGCTCGCCGCTGCGAAGCCGCCGGGCTGGTCCCGGCGGCTTTTGCTTGCGATGTAGGGGGTGACCGACCTAAGCTGTCGCCGCGTGGTTTTAAAAGGGAGTGAGGAAGTGGCGACAGGTACTGTGAAGTGGTTTAACGCGACCAAGGGATACGGATTTATTCAACCCGACAAAGGCGGCAAGGATGTATTCGTGCACATCTCAGCCGTGGAAAAAGCTGGCTTGAGTAGCCTCAACGAGGGCGCCAAGGTGAGCTATGAAGAGACGGAAAACCGGGGCAAGACATCCGCCGAAAATCTAAGGGTTGGCTGAGAGCGGCAATTTTTCCTTGGCCCGCCGGTCCAAGCCGGCGGGCTTTTCATTTGCGGAAGGGGCTAGCCTACTCCGCAGCGTCAAGCCGCAAAACGATCGCTGGTTCGGCTGGCGCTGGCCGGAAGGAATATGACAGCAGCATGTAATCGCACGCAGGACACTCCAATGCGCGGATGTCGCCAAAAATGCGCATCAGCGGTGTTGGCGCCGCAATCATCACGGTGTCGCACTCAGGGCATCGAACATGTTCTGACTTTGGCATGCTTCGTGTCCTCTCAGAAAAACCCGCCGCTTACGTCAAAGCCGAGCGCGGCCATGCTGAGTGAAGCGAGCAGCCCGACGGCGCAGAAAAACAGTACGATTGTGAACGGACGGTCGGCGTTCGCTTTGGCGGCCTCGCGCATAAGAACGTTTGCAACGATCACATTCATGGCAAGCTCCATTCCGCTTCAATGGAACTTCAGTATCAGGCGTTCGTTTCAGAACACCTTCGCGGAGCCACGAAAACGGTTTCGTCGGAGCCGGAATTGCTTCGTGGCGGCCAGTTCAGGCGACGAGCGGTGGCAGCCCGCCGGGCCGAACCGGCCGGCGCTGGTGATTGGGACGTTGAACGATCGAATAAGTGATGGTCCACGCACCCCGCTCGAATAGGAGCCATAGCCAACTGAGCGTCACGATGCTGATGGTGGCGAGATAGACGACCTTGAAGGCGCGCCCTCATCCCACTTTAATTGGCGTGGCCGGGGAATAATTTGTCGGTAGAGCGATCAAGACGCTTCTCGGAGCCTCGCCCCTCGCTCAGATGTCCAACCAGTTCACCGGACAGGCGATAAATATTGATTCCTTTAAAATCGTAGAGCTTCTTGCCAGTGAGGTCGAAAATTGCCTCGCCGTTGACGATGCCGACGTGGATTCCTTTGCTGTTGACGATGTTGCTGCTCATGACTGGCTCCTGTCGAATCCCCGATTGGAGGGCTTGCGCCAGTTGGGCGGCGATAGCCAGACAAATCGCGGCGACATTTTTCTTGCCCGGCAGATGGTACACGGTTCCTTCGCCGGGTGAGCAAAATTGACCACGCTCCAATGGCCGAAAGGGGCCATACTCTGATCATGGCCCCCAAATCGAAAATCCTTACCCGCGAAGAGTTCACCTCCCTGCTTACTGTCGGCAACGCGTTCGCCGTAACTGATCCGCCAGCCGTGATCCCCGCCGAACATAGCGCCAGGCTGATCGCACTTGGTTACATGGTGGATCTGTCCGGCAGGCTCCGGATGACGACTCCCGGCCGACAGCGGATAGCGGCTGGAATCTGAAATCCGCGCTGAGAACAAGCCTGCACCCTGCCGTGCCATTTCTCCGTAGAGGCCCAAATGAAAAAGCTTTCCGTGAATCTAGACGAACATGAATGTCCGGCCTGCAATGGCACCGGAGGCCAAGCTGTCATGCAGCCCGTGCAGCCGGGCCGGAGAATTTATCCCGCGCGGTGCAAGGAATGCGGGGGTAAGGGACGGGTTATGGCAGCCTCCACCAACTGAGACGCCCTTTGCTGCAATTGCCGTAGCTGCTCTTCCAGATCGCGGGTTAACTGCGTAAGCCGCTCTTTGGTAAGCGGGTCATCATGGTCTTTAGCCATCGGCGCGCCTGTTCAAGCCGCCGTTCCAGTTCTTTGCGATCGGCATCGGGTGATCTAGGCCACCGAGGCTGGAAACAGGCCACCTGCGAGATTACACCTCACGGACGAGGCGAGGTGAGGGGAACCGCTCGAAAGAACCAATGCGCGGTTGTTTCCATGACCACCATCGTGCCTAAGTTCGGAGATGAATTAGTTGCACTGTGCTGAACGACCTTCGCTCCGATCGAACCCATGCTCAGCGAATAGACTGATCGGGGATTTCCATACTGAAATGGAGGGGCTAAAACGCTCCGCCGTTGTAACGGCCTAACGGAAACGCGAGTCCAGCTGACTGAACCAGGAGTTTTTAGATGCGAGGTGATTGGAAAACCGCGGACGAAATCCGTGCATAGAGTGATAGCATTCGCGGTGACCGGAGGCGCAGCATGGCATCGTTGAAACGAGGCGTTGGCGCCGCTCCGCAATGAAACTTGACAGGCCGCGAAGGGTGGACTCCTCCAAACACGGGGATCATGGCTCACCGCCCATTTCTGATGCAGTGCTGGCCCTTTTCCTGGTTGTTCTCGCAGCAGTGCTTGTGCTCGGTTACCTGTTCCTCAACAAAATGGTTGATATTTCGCGTCAAGGGGACTGCATGCTGGCTCACCGCAAAAATTGCGCAGCTATCGAGTTGTTATCCAATAGTCAGACGACGTAGGGAGCTCGGTAGCCCATGGGCGCAATGATCAAGCTGACCGAAAAGCGGCTGACCGCGCCCAGACCCGCTGGCATGCAGGCCCAATCGAAGGTCGAGTCTTTCGTCAGACTTGTGCCGCACCGCATCCCAAGCGGCGACTAGCAGGAAGAAGGCGGACGAAATCGTTCCGTGCCGGCCATCGCGTCGCTATTTTGCTTTTTTCTTCGGCTTGGCCTTCGTCGTTGCGCCCGGCGTCCCGGCGGCCTCCCGAGCAAGTCGCTCGGCCTTGAGGCGCTCGTGGTTCTTGGAAAATGCCTTCTTTGCAACCTCGTGCTCAGTCATTGCCTTTTCGGCATCGACCTGGCGAAACGCCTTGCGCGCGTCGCGCTCCGCTTTGGTCATCGGCTTGGGTGGTTCATACTCGCCCGGTGCCTTTGTCATTTCTTCGCCTTCAGCTCCGCCGCCTCTCGCGCCAGCCTGTCTGCTTTGAGGCGTTTGTGGTTTTCATGGAATTCTGGCTCGGCTTGGCTGTCCGATATCGTCTGCCTCGACGCCAGCGGATTGAGAGCCTTTCGCTCGAGTTCGTCCGCAACCTGTTGCTCGGCAGACCGCTTCGGCTTGATCATTGCTTTTCCCTTTAGCCCGAGCTCGACTTTGCGGGCTCAGGGACTTCGTTGTGCTGACCGCGGATTTGTCAGCGAGCTAATACATCCCCACCAGTGGCAGCACCCTTTGCAGGATGGCGCCGAGACAGATGAGGACGACGAGCAACTTCAAAAGCTGAGCCAGTCTGCGATCATTGGCAAATCTGTCGATCGCCCAAAAACAGATGGCCCCAATGACGACGATAATCAAAACACCGATCAAAACTGAAATCATTGCGCTCCCCTTCGCCACCCGTCGCCATTAGTAGCGCGGGAATCGGCCGCGCGAAAGGCGATAGCTTTAGCGCAAATCAGTGACCCCGCCGGCCTCAGAGCCGTTGGCTTCGAGCTGATCGACAGGGCCAAGGTAGTGGTTCGTCAAATGGACGGCGCCGATTGACAATACGATCCCCAGGACCGCGGCTAACACGGTCGGGACAACAAATTCAAAGGTGATCACTTTGTGGGTCATCGCGCTAACTCGCTCTGACCTACCCCAAAGCCAGATGACCATTTTCTGCCGAGTCGGGGAATTGAAAATGAAGTGCGCCGGGAAAGGGGGAAGCGTTATCAACGTAAATCCTTTGGGGAACAACCGCGATCGGCGCGAGGCGCCTGCGGTTTCGACGATCTCGAAGGAGGTTATAGGTGAATCGAAGGCGTTACGGAGGTCGTGAAGCGTCGGCGCCGATCGACAAGGAGGCGCAAGCGGCAATGCCTGGCGGCTGCACAAGGCGGTTAAAGCGGCCAAACACGGGGATCTGGGCTTCTGTCCCGCGTCATGGCGCAGTGCTCTTGCGTCACCCAAGAGCGCGCCAGATTTGTCCTACGATCTCCCACCAGCCGACGAGCGCAAAGATAAGACCAAAGCTGAGCGCGATCGCCAACTCGGCAAACCGATAGTAACTCATCGGGCCACCCTCATCCGCTATCCCGCCGGCACGATGGCGGGGCCAAGGCAGAAAAGCGCCGCTGGCATGAACTATTGGCGAAGGCGGATAGGACGTCCGCGCGGTCGAGGGGCGGCCGCGCTTGCACCCGTAACGCTCGCTTAACGGATCGGGCGCACCATCTTTGCGACCTTCTTTGGTCACGTGTGTGCGTTATTGGAGAGCCGTCGCTGTCTCAACCCGGCGGCGGCTTTTCCGTGAGGCGGCCCGATGAATTATGCGGAATTCACCAACGACAGCCTGACCATGATGTACGAGGCCGTCCGTGGTGCGCTGGCGGCCGATGATGCGTTGAGGGGCGAAGGCGAAGAGCCTCGATTTCGCGTTCGGGAAACGCCGGAATGGAAACTGCACGCCAGTGCGCTTGAAGCGGAGATGCTCAAACGGGGAATGTTTTTCGGCGCCATCGACTGGTCAAGCGGTCAGCCCGACCTGCCCTTTGAGAGGTGAGGGGACGCAGGTCCCGTGTCGGCTATCTACGCGTGGGAATGTCGTCTACGGCGATGGTTCCGGTGCCTGGGCTCGTTCCGAATAACCCAATGGAACAAGCGCGCTTTCAGGCCGGGGCGCGGCTTGCGTGTCGCGAGCACGGTGAACAATGCGCCGTTCAAGCCTAACCAACAAATCCCAATGGTGCTGAGGACTGACATACGCTGGACTCCAGCCCCCACCTTGGAAGACAACGATTAAGGGGGACTGAAGTTCCCTCGCGCCCAGCGCGGGGCTGGAATCGCCCAATGTGATGGCCCGGAACGACCGGCATCTGACAGCCCGGAATCCAAACCCTCGCCAGCGCCCTCCCTGGAGTCAGGGGAGGGGCGTTTCCGACCTTACCGTCGTTCCGAAGTAGGTCGGCGATTGGCCGTTCCTTTGCTTCGCAATAACTTTCCGGAAATCCGCCGCGACCTGGCCGTAGTAACCAGCAAGCTCCTCATAGAAGTTTCGCTGGTAGCCGTCGGTCGCCTGTCGCGCCCACTCTTTGCATTGGGCGGTCTTGCTTTCGTATTTCTCGACCTTTGTTTCGAGATCAGTCATCACGCTGCTCCACGCAACACTACACAGTCGTCAGTAACAAGCTGACAGAAATCCGGTGCGAAAAGATGGCGGCGTTGAGGAAGGCGAAATGCCCCTGCGGCGCGGAGGGCAGCGGCAATTGATTTGCCCACACGGGCCGTTTTCGAAGAAGAACCAGCTAAGTGCTTGATTTACATGGTGAGCGGGAGGGACTCGAACCCTCGACCCCATGATTAAAAGGCTGGCGTCCCGCCAGCGATATCAATCGGCATTCCGACATAACCCCCTTTCGATCCCGCATTGAACCGAAAGGAGAAAATGACCGTGTCGGAATGCAACTACTGGCCAGCCAGCCCTGCCTGGCCGGACCGCTTTGTGGTCGAACGTGACGATGGGCTCTGGTCGATCGGCTGGACCGATGACGCCGGCGGCCCGTTCGAAACCCACTTCCGTTCGGCGCCCAGCGCCGACGATCTCTCGCGATCGTCGGTTACGGGATGCTGGCCGCCTGCCAAAGCGCACAAAGGCAGCCGTTTCGAAACTGACGACCGCGGGAGGCCACAAGGCCCATCTCGTCCATCGGGCACGGTCCGCGAGCCTAACCAGGGCTGCGGGACACCGTGCGGCAACATAAAAGCGGCGGCTCACGAGGTCCCGCAGGAGCAGGCAACGGCTAGCGTCGACCTGCAGATAGCTGCCCGCCGACGGATCGGTGGTGCAGTGTTTCCGCGCCATTAAGCGAGCGTAAAGGCCGACAGCATGACCCCGGCCTCCCTCAATTGAGGTTGCTTCGATCCGTCTGTGTCTCGAGAGGATACGTCCGAAAGTTTACGGACCCATGGCTTCGCCCCTAGTAGGCGAAGCTGTGCCCACTCCCGGATCTGAACCGAAGTTTACAGATTGACTCCGTCAACCTGACGTGGTGCGAAGCGACGGGAACCAAGCGGGGGGAAGTGCGAATGTCGAACGTCGAAGAAATCCAGATGATCATCAATGTCGTTTCGGCGGTCGCCGCGATGCTGGCCGCCAAAATCTGGCTTGAGGCATCCATGATCAAAATCCCGCCCTCAACCTCTGATAGTTACGGTGGACAGGGGCCATTCAGGGATTCGCTCGTTCAAGCCTCTCAAAAGAATAAACTTGCGGCGGCCTGGGCGGCTGTCGCGGCCATATGCCAAGCCCTCGCGCTGTGGGTCGGCGCCGGCTCTTATTTTTGGCATAAGCTGTCTGCCTGACGGGCACTGACAGGGTGAAGAATATGGATGTCCTCGAATATTGGGCACCAAGGATTGATTGGAGCCGTTTTGCTCAAGGCGCGGTGTCCGATCGCATGTGGCGGGCTTTCAAAGATCTGGTAATGCTCTGTCACTCCGTAGAGCATTGGCGCGAGGTGCATCGTTCCCTTCAGATGACCCGGCCGCCGCAGCCGTATTACATGCCGGAAAGCCGCCACTATCGAAAAAAACGCCTCGACGAGTGGAAGCGACCAATCACGCAAAGCGAGAACCATATGCATCGCGCCGCCCATTTGGCGGACGAAAAGGTCGCCGAAATATCTTACCTGATCTCCCCAGCCGACGAAGGTACCCCTGACTGGAATCTGTACTTCGCTGCGGCCTTATCGATTGGCCGGACACTTGGTCATGAACGAGCGCGCTATAAAAGCGTCGCCTTCGACGCTTTCGATGCCGCGGAACTCTCAGAACCTGATCCAAGCGTCATTGCGAGCCAATGGCTAATCAGAGCTGGCCTTCCGCACCGCCAACCACACCTCTGAGCCAGCCAATCAAGACAGATGCGCGCCGAAATAAAAATCCGGCACGCGGTTTGCACCGCTTCGACCGGGGTGGGGGTATGGCCCGGCGCATCATCCCGGCAGATGGCGCCGGGCCGGTCGTCTTGAGTGGGGCGCGGCAGAGGCAAGGCGTGAGCTGCCCTTTTCTCACGCGGTGCCCAAGACCCTGGGCGCGGTCAGCATTACCCTCTGGTGCCCCTTGCGGGGCTGGCCTTCCCCTCTGCCGCTCGTAATTATAGCAGGAAGCCCGATTGACAGCGGGGAAATGTCCGTTACGAATACCTCAACGACAGTTGACGTGTTTGTAACGGAGGCTGCCTTGGCTACAAACGATGGAAAGTTCGTCTGCTATTACCGGGCAAGCACTGGCCGCCAAGGCAGATCTGGGCTTGGCCTCGATGCGCAGCGCGCAGCGGTGGCAACGTATCTCAACGGCGGTGCCTGGCAGATCGTCGACGAATTCACCGAGGTCGAGAGCGGCAAGAACTCCGATCGGCCGGCGCTGGACAAGGCCCTGGCTGCCGCCAGGCTGCACCGTGCCTCACTGGTCGTTTCCAAGATCGACCGCCTGACCCGATCGGTAGCGTTCCTGTCGCGATTGCTTGAGGCTGGTGTCGATGTCCGTTTCGCAGATCTTCCGCAGATCGAAGGCGCTACGGGACGATTCCTGCTTCAGCAGATGGTTGCGGTGGCTGAGCTCGAGGCCGGCATGATCTCGGCACGCACGAAGGCCGCGTTAGCGGCGGCCAAAAAGCGCGGGAAGAAGCTGGGCGGCAACCGCGGCGTCAAACCAACCGCAAAGATGCGCGCGTTATCCACGGCGGCCATACAGAAGCGCGCGGACGTCAGGGCGGCGGATGTCGCGCCGACCGTGAAAGCCCTACAGGCGGCCGGGAAAACGAGCCTGCGGGCCATTGCAAATGGTCTCAACGAGCAAGGCATTCCGACAGCGCGCGGCGGCGGGACATGGTCCGCGGTGCAGGTGGCGCGCGTGCTAGAGCGCCTCTGATGCCGGATCAAGCTAAATCCAGCTACACCGTCGCACAGTTCATTGTCGCCGTTGACGGCTTGTCGGAACTGACGCCACAGTCTGACCAGCTGCCTTTGGCTGCAGGTCATGCCAGCTTCAGGCATCAGTGGATCGGTTGGCTCAAGGAATATCTCACTCCCGGCTACTACAACCGGCAGAATTTCGTCGACGATGCGCGGACTGCCTATCAACGTCTCAACAACGGCAGAATGATCGTCTGGCTCAACGAGGCTGCGGGCGAGGATCCTCGTATCATCCAAGCAGCGATCGTCGCGATGGAGAAGCGCGAAGCGCCGCAGACGGAAGCAATGTATGCTCGGCGTGTTCTGCCTTGGCAGGGCGTCGCACGGCTCCTTTTCAAGCGATAGAAGCGCCAGGGGGCGGCCGGGTGAGGCATTTGGTGCGACTCTCCCTCCAGCGCCCTCACTCGAATCGAAAGGTGAACCGCCGTGCTCGGGCCGCCTATGGTTCCACACGCAGCGATCTTGATTTATCCCGCGGTCGCGTTGGCCTTGATCGTGCTTTATGTCGTTTTCAGCGTGGCCGTGGAGCGTACGCCTGGCTGTTTGGCGATCGTCCTCATTGTTGGTTTGATAGTTGCCTACTTCGCATTCCGCTCATGACGCCTGAGCTGAACGGGGCAGCATAGCATAGGACAACGGATGGCAACCTATTTCCACGTCTCAACGACCGATCTCGTTGCCGGTACGGTTCTTCAGCCCGGCAATTGGGGTGATCGAACACGCCACTTCATCGATGGTCGCTCCCCAGGCACTGTCAAAGATGCTCTTATTTTAACTTGGGAGGCGACACTTGAAGCCACTCGCTTGCTCGCAAACACCGCGGCGCCGAGCCGTCTAAATTGCGTTTTTGCATGTGGACAGATGGAGGATGCCGTCACATTTCGCGATGGATATCGGCAGGGCGCTGCGATCTACGAGATCGAAGCACCGGACGGCACACCGGTCCATGTCGGCGACTTCAGCCTAATTTCGGTTGGACGGCCTGGCACAATGATTGATGTGTGGGTGGTCGGCTCAGCAAGCTATTGGCGCGACCCACCTGCCGGACTGAAGGAGGTGCTAATCGGCGGCCCAGTCACCGTAATTAAGAAGTGCGGGGCGGACGGTAAGGCCGAGGATCGGCGATAGACGGAATCCGACGCCGGAACCTGCATTGACCTAACATTTGCAATCGCTACGGCATAAGCGATGAATGCATGCCGTTCGCACCAACAAAGCAGCCGTTTGCGCTACCACTCGCAGCAAAGTTAGCAATGGCACGCGTCTATTTGTTAATGCAGACGCGCGCTCGCGTTCGGCCCGTCGTTTCCGGGATCTGGTTCAAAGCTTCGAAGCCGAATTTGACGGCGATCTTTGAGGCGGATCGTTCTCTGATCCGGCAAGCGGCGACCTTGCTGCTCAAGTCGGAACAGATGCAGGAAGCCGTAGTACGCGGCGAGCCCGTCGACTCCGACTCGCTCATTCGCATGGCGAGCACCGTCAAGCGAGTTCTAGCGGCGATCAGCGCCAAGTCGGCAAGACGCAAACCTACGGCTCCGACGGTCGCTGATTATTTAGCGCCCAAGGCCGCGGAGAACCTAAGCGACGCCTAGATGCGCGCGTTGAGCGGACACCGGACCACCTCGGCACTGCTGAGATACGCGCAAACCTCCACGCAGCAGCGCCGCATCGGAGCACGACTGAGACGAAGCGCCAGAACGAAAGGTGGGCAAACGTCGGAATGAGCAGGTGACGTAGTGTCGGAATGACACGAACACCACTGGCTAAATGCTTGATTTACATGGTGAGCGCGGAGGGACTCGAACCCTCGACCCCATGATTAAAAGTCACGTGCTCTACCGCCTGAGCTACGCGCTCACTCGCCGCGCTGTGTAGGGGCGCGGCGGTTGCGGGTCAATAGCTGACCGCACTGCAATTCCGCGGCAGGAACAACCCGGTTTTCAAGATATCGCAGGCATTTAGCGGCGAATCTTCAAGCCGGTCGGGCCGACAAATCCACGGCCAATCAATTGACCTCGCGATGAATGTCAGAAGTGACCGGCGGGGAGGCGCCGATCGCCGTCGGCATCGTAACGGGCCGCAGCCCGATCAGTTCCGCCGTACGCACCGCGCTGTTGCGCCAGAACGCAAACGCGTTGAGCCGCGAGGTTTCCAGCGTGGCGATCGCGACCGCGGACAGGAAGGGCAGGCTTTCCAGCACCAGCACGGCGGCGAACACATAGATTTCGCGGACCTGCTTGGAATTGTTCATGACCACCAGCACCACGGCGCCAACCAGCAACAGCACGCCGATGACGGCTTCCCAGAACGCCTGGAACTCGATCGACATCCGCGACAAGCCGCCCTTGGAGGTGCGGGCAAATGGCAAATGCTCGGTGATGAGGCCTTGAGCCACGGCGCGGGATACCGTCCACTGCACCGACATCGCCGCGATCATGGCGCCCAGCATCTGCCCGGCTTTGATGTGTACCCGCAGCCGATACAGCACCAGGAAGTGCACCAGCGAGACCACGAACGCAGCGATAATCGGCAGGGTCAGGATCTTGTCGGGGATGGCAATGTCGGCAAAAGCGACGATCGGCACCCAGATCAGGTTCAGGATGGCGACCAGCACGCCCAGGCTTTCGGCCCCCAGCCAGTTCAGCCAGCCCAGCGTGAATTCGCGGCGCTGATCGGGCGACAGCCGGCTTGCGCCCGGCAGGAAGCGGCGCCAGTGCTTCTTGACGATCTGGAAGCCGCCGTAGGCCCAGCGATGGCGCTGCTTCTTGTAGGCCTCGTAGGTATCGGGCAGCAGGCCGTGGCCGTAGCGGGTGTTGGTGTAATGCGTCAGCCAGCCGTGCTCGATGATCGCAAGCCCGAGGTCGGTGTCCTCGCAGATGGTATCGCCGGCCCAGCCGCCGGCCATGTCCATCGCCGCGCGCCGGATCAGGCACATCGTGCCGTGGACGATGATGGCGTTGGCCTCGTTGCGCTGGACCATGCCGATATCGAAGAACCCGGCATATTCGCCGTTCATGATGTAGTGCATCAGCGAACGGTCGCCGTCGCGATGATCCTGCGGCGCCTGCATCAGGCCGACGCGCGGATCGGCGAAAACCGGCACCAGCTCCTTTAGCCAATTCGGCTGCACGACATAATCCGCGTCGATGATGCCGATGATCTCCGCGTCAGCGGCGGTGCGATCCATGGCGATGCGCAAGGCGCCAGCCTTGAAGCCCTTGACCTGCTCGGCGTTGATGAACTTGAAGCGTTCGCCGAGCGCGCGGCAGTGATCCTGGATCGGCTGCCAGAATTCGGGATCCGGCGTGTTGTTGATGATCACGACGCATTCGAAGTTCGGGTAATCCAGCCGGGAAATCGCATCAAGCGTTTGCTTCAGCATTTCCGGCGGCTCGAAATACGCCGGGATATGGATCGAGACTTTAGGGAAGGTGGTGGCGTTGCCTGCAACGGCCAGCCCTTCGGAGTGTCCGTTGACGAGCAGGCGGCGCGGGCTGCGGCCAAGGGCAATGGCGGCGATTTCCTCGATCCGCGCCATCGCGATCAGCACCAGCGGAACCAGCAGGATCAAGCCCAGCGTCAAGGCAAAGGCCGAGCCGAATACGAAATAATGGTCGGTCCAGTAGGCGAACACCGTCGCAACCCAGGCGCCGACGCCGTTCGCCGCCGCCGACAGCACCAGCGACTGCATCACCGTCGGACGGTTGAGGCGAAGAATCGGCAGTGACAGCAGGATGCCGACAAGGAGCGCTACGGCCGCAAGCTTCCAGTAGTTCTCGTTGACGACCGGGCCGGTCCAGGAAAATTTCGGTTCGCGCGCGGCATTCAGAATGCCCCAATAGGGACCGACGCCACCTTCAAAGAATTTCCAGGGCTGATCGATCGCTTCGACGATGTTGTATTCCATGCCGATCGCCTCGGCGCGGGATACGAAGTTGCGCAACACCACGGCCTGCTCGAACGGGCCAGGATCGGCGTTGCGCAGGTTGTAACCCTGGCTTGGCCAGCCGAACTCGGCGATCATGATCCGCTTGCCGGGAAACTTGTCGCGCAGCAGCTGGTAGATATAGACGGCCTGATCGACCGCCTGCGTGTCGGAGAAATTTTCCCAATAGGGCAGCACGTGCGCGGCGATGAAGTCGACCGAATATGCGAGCTGTGGATTGTCACGCCAGATATTCCAGATCTCACCCGTCGTGACCGGCACATTGACGGATTTCTTGACCCGCTTGATCAACTCGATGAGGTCATCGACCTTTTGCTCGCCGCGATAAATGGTCTCGTTGCCGACCACGATACCGATGACGTTGCTGTTGCGCTTGGCGAGGTTGATGGCCGACTGGATCTCGCGTTCGTTGCGGTCGGCGTTCTTGTCGATCCACGCGCCGACAGTGACCTTGAGCCCGAATTCGGCTGCGATCGGCGGCACCATTTCGACGCCGCCGGTCGACGAGTAAAGCCGGATCGCCCGCGTCATCGTCGACAGCTTTTTCATGTCGGCGCGGATTTTGTCGGCGTTGGGAATGTTGTCGACGTCGGGATGCGCCGTTCCCTCGAACGGGGCGTAGGACACGCTCGGCAGCAGACCCGTGAAGTCGGGGGCCTGTTCCTTGTCCCTGAAAATGCCCCATAGGCCCGCGTGGACGGCGGTCACGAACAACAGAACGGCGACGACGGCGCGCATCGGGACTAAACCATACGGGGCCAATATGCCACGGACACGGATCCGTCCCCGAGATCCGACCGAGTCAGCGGCAAACCAAACATATCTCTGCCACGCGATTTAACAACTCTTATGACGGCATGGCGTTTTGAGGGCCGGAAGCCTCAAACCGACAAATTTTCAAAGGGTTCGACGGTGGCCCGATCTATTTCGCCGGCGCAGGCGCTGGCGCGGGTGTGGCGGCCGGCGGCGGCGCGGCGGGAGCTGGCGCAGCCGGGGTAGCGGTCGCGGCACCCGCCGTCGTGGGCGCGGCGGGTGTAGCGGCCGCAGCCGCCTGAGGCTGTGCAGCCGGATTGATCCAGCAGCCATGGACGTGGATGTTAAGGGAGTCCGGAACCTTGGAATCGATCTGACCGCCGAACCGGGTCAGGCAACGGAATGCCGCCTGAATATGCCCGCCGGGACAACCAAAACGGTCGTAAAGATCGAGGTGGCGAAAGGCCGTATCGAGATCGTCGAGCCACATCAGTCGCACGACGCGGCGGCCGAGCCAGACGCATTCCGGATTTCCGGCCGGACCGTTGATGACCTGCGCCGCTTCGGCGAATTCGTCGGTCTTGTGCTGATTATTGTCCTTGGCGGCATCAGCGGGCTGGGTCGCGTTCGGAGCCGCTTTGCCCTGTTGATCCTGCGGATGGGCATCACCGCTCTGGGCGGCAGCACTTCCAGCGCCAATAAGCAGTGCGAGTCCGGCGACGGCGAGGTGACGTAAAACCGCATTCTGAAGCTGAAGCACCCGTCGACGCATAAATTCCCCGATTTGTTGCCTGCCGGTGGTCAGCTCTGGCTGGTTTTTGATGCCGTCCAAATAGGTCCCCAATGCGGCGGAGACACGCCCGGATTCCCATGACGGACATTTCGGATTTTGTCCAGCAAACTCACAACTTTATCGCGTTGTGGTAAAGCCGCGGCACGATTTCCACACATCGTGGTCTTGCGCACCCCGGCCGTGACCGGCTAATCGACGGGCCTCGCCCGGAGGATGGAACCGATTTCTCTTCGTACGCCGCTGGCGCTTCTCCTGATATCCCTAGGTGCGATTGCCGCGGTGTGGTGGTGGCTGGCCACGCCGATTACCTTGGCGCGCGCGCCGATCGATCCCGCCGCCAAGCTCCAATGCGTGTCCTACGCGCCGTTCCGTGGCCTGCAGACGCCGCTGCAGTCGACCACGCGCGTTCCGGCCGAGCAGATTGCGCAGGATTTGGCGCAACTCGCCAAAATAAGCGATTGCGTGCGAACCTATTCGATCGAAAACGGGCTCGATCAGGTTCCGGGGCTTGCCGCGAAAGTCGGTCTCAAAGTCATTCAGGGAATCTGGCTCGGCAGCGACCGTTTCAAAAACCTGGCGCAGGTTTCGACCGTGATCGGCCTGACCAAGCAATACCCCGATGTCATCACCGCCGTCGTGGTCGGCAATGAAGTGCTGCTGCGGGGCGAGATGACCGCATCCGATCTGGCGGCCATCATTCGTTCGGTCAAATCGCAGGTGACCGTTCCCGTCACCTATGCCGACGTCTGGGAGTATTGGCTGCGTAATCGGGAGATCTATGACGCCGTCGATTTCGTCACGATCCATATCCTGCCGTATTGGGAGGACTTCCCGATCCGCGCCAAATACGCGGCCGCCCATGTCGACGCCATCCGCAAGCAGGTGGCGGTGGCGTTCCCCGGCAAGGAAATCCTGATCGGGGAAACCGGCTGGCCGAGCGAGGGACGGATGCGCGCCGGCGCGCTGCCATCGCGGACCAATCAGGCGCGGGTTGTTTCCGAGATTCTCGCGATGGCGAAGCAGGAGAATTTCCGCGTCAATCTGATCGAAGCCTACGACCAGCCCTGGAAACGCCAGCTCGAAGGAACGGTCGGCGGATATTGGGGCCTGATCGATTCGGTGCAGCGCGCGCTGAAATACCCGCCTGGTGAAGCCATCAGCAATTATCCGTTCTGGAAATGGCAAATGGGATGCGGAATGGCGTTGGCCGTCTTCGTGTTCTGCGCGGGCTGGCTCACCCTGCGCCGGCGGCCCTGGACGCCGCGCCTTGCGTCCTGGATCGCGGTCGCAATCTCCGCCACCACGGCCGGAATTCTGCTCGGCGTCGCCTCTGACAAGATGTTCTACGAAAGCTATGGCTTCGGCGGCTGGCTTCGATGGGGCGCGCTGCTCGCCGCAGGGATCGCCTCGCCCATGCTTTGCACCAATGCGCTGATGTCGGGGCGGCCGCTGCCGACCTTTCTCGAACTGCTTGGCCCGCGTGATGGCAGGATCAGGTCGGCATTGCCGATTATCCTGGGAGTGGTGCTCGTCGTGACCACGTTGATCGCGGCGGAAACCGCCCTCGGGTTTGTGTTCGACCCGCGTTACCAGGATTTTCCGTTTGCCGCGCTGACCATGGCCGTGGTGCCGTTCCTGACCCTGACACTGCTCAATCGCCCGCAGCAGGGCGTGCGCCCGATCGCGGAGGCCGTCTTTGCCGGCCTGCTGGCGGTATCGGTGCTCTATACGGCGTTCAACGAAGGGCCGGACAATTGGCAGTCGCTGTGGACCTGCGCGGTGTATTTCCTGCTGGCGCTTACGCTGTGGCAGGCGCGGGCCGTGCAAATCCCAAAATAAGCAGACCGATCGCCAGACCCGACAGGGCGATATTGTAGAGCACGATGCCAAATCCGGCCGCGATCAGACCGCCCGTGAGCAAAACGATCGATGGCCGGATGACGTGCAGCGTCGCGATGACGAGCGCCACGATCCCGAACACCGAATTGCGGAACAGCGACGTCGCCAGCACGCGCGTCTTGCACAGCATGGTCTGCAAACCGGCATCGCATGCCAGCGCCACGGTCGAGAATTCGATCGCGAGATAGCGCAAATACAACGCGTAGCCGATGGTGACGAAACCGACGACCAATAGCCATTGGACCTGATAGGGCGTCAGCCGGAAGGGCGTTTTTTTCATCGGGTGACTATGATCGGGAATGCGCCAAGGGACAACCCGGCTCCGATCGCGGCGCTCACGATTTCCACGAAATCACATCAAAAATCCGCGGCAAGGCGTTGCAGTAACACCCCTTATCAGATTGCGGCTATCGCCTGCTGAAGAATGATGACAGCGTGCTGGGTTCAGGTTTCGGGGGAGCCACTTCGACGACTGGGGCCGGCTTCTTCGGATAGTCCCGATGGCGTGAGTAATAACGCCTGGTTGAACCGGGCTTCGCTGCCGGCGGCTTGTCGGAATCGGGTTGGGCCAGCTCCGACTGTGCAGAATCGGATTTCCCGGAATCAGATCTGGCCGAACCAGCATCTGCAGAAGCGGACGCATCCTCAGCCTTCATGGCAAGGCGCTGGCCGTCATATACCGTGGTCTCGCAGGGCCGCTCATGTTCTGAAATGGTGGCGCAGATCTTGGCTGCAGCAGCGGCATCGTTGAGCGGTCCGGCGACCAGTCTGAGCTGCATGCCAAGACCGTTATTGCTTTCCTTGATCATGATGATCGGTTGCAACGCCGCCAGCGGCGCGTTCGATCGCGATTTGAGCAATCCCCGCCACAATGCGCGCAAACCGCCGACCGAATTCGCGCCGCCGACATCCACCCCAAATTCAGTCCGGTTGACGGCAATTTGAGGAGGCGCCGAGTGCGCTGCATCCGGCGCTTTCTTTTCCTTCTCGTCGGGAGCCGCTGAGGCAACCACTTCCGGCGCGGGTTTGACCGCAGCGGTCTTCGCTGGCGTCTGGTCGATCGGTTTTGCAGCGGTCTTCTCAGGCGTCGGCGGTTCGATCAGCTTTGGGGCTGCTGGATCGGGCGGACCCATCATCGATTTCGATGCCATCAGCGGCGCCGGCGGCGCGGCATTTGTCGATGGCTGCGTATTTGCCGTAGTTGTCGGTTGCGACGGATTTTGCGTCGGTTGCTGTTTCTCTGATGTCGCAGGTGTCGCGGCTGCGACCGTCATGGCGGGAGGCTGAGGAGGCTTGACCTCAGCTAGCGGCTTTTCCGGTGCGGCGGCCGGCGCCGCTACCGGAGCCGTCACAGGGGCAGGCGCGGGTGCAGGGTTCTGCGCGACCGCTGGCGGCGAGGGGGCCGCTGCGGGAGCGGGTGGTGCAACTGGCGGCGTAGCCTGCGGAGCGGCTGCGACCACATTTTGCCGCGCGATCGATCCGGTTACCGAATCGAGCCCCTGTTCCAGAACGGTGACGCGGGCGTAGAGCCGGTCCCGATCGCCGTTGAGCGTGTCGATGGCGGAGGCGAGCCGTCGCGTCTCGTTCTGGCTTTCCTTGGCGACCGACTGGATTTGCTGCGACTGGCGCGCCATGTCCACGGCTGCGGTCTCGTCGTGCCGCAATCTTATGGATGACTGGTTGGCGAGCACAGCGATGATCACGGCGCCGACCGAGGCAGCGCCCCACGTCCCCAGCCGTAATAGCGCGCGCCGGTCGAGATGTTCCTCCTCGGCCAAAAAACCGGTCAGCATGCCGCCCGTGTTTTGCGTACCGCGGCCGCCAGCCGGCTTGTCGCTATTTTTCGCCATACGACTTATTCGGCCCTCCCGGGGCCCCCGCCGAATCACAGATGGAGATTAACAGGAAATGCGCCGCGATCCTGAATTCCGGCGTTTTTCGGGTGAGCCGGTTTCCCCTCCGCGCCAAAACGCTTTATGACGGCGGCGTAACTCTTGGCCCGAAATGCAAGGATTCGGATGACCGCTCGATCCAGCCTGACTGTCGTGCTCGCCGCCGGTGAGGGCACGCGCATGCGATCCGCGATACCGAAGGTCCTGCATCCGGTCGCCGGCCAGTCGCTGCTGGCGCATGTGCTTAGTGCCGCCCCTGACGGAGCCGGCGCCTCGCTGGCCGTGGTGGTGGGGCCGGATCATGAGGCGGTGGCGCTGGAAGCGAGACGTGCGCGCGGCGATGCCGTGACATTCGTTCAGCGTGAGCGGCTCGGCACCGCGCATGCGGTGCTGGCGGCCCGCGACGCCATTGCGCGCGGCGCAGACGATCTCCTGGTCGCATTCGGCGATACGCCGCTGATTTCGGCGGAGACGTTCGCGCGTCTGCGCGCACCATTGAAAAACGGCGCGGCGCTTGCCGTGCTGGGCTTTCGCGCCGCCGATCCCACCGGTTACGGCCGGTTGGTGGTCGAGGGCGATCAGTTGGTGGCGATCCGCGAACAAGCCGACGCCAGCGCCGAGGAGCGCAAGATCACGCTCTGCAATGCCGGTGTCATGGCCTTCGACGGCCGCAGGGCGCTGGAAATCATTGAAAAGATCGGTAACGCCAACAGCAAGCGCGAGTATTATCTGACCGATGCCGTAACGATCGTTCGAAGCTTGGGATTGGAGGCCGTTGTGATCGAAACCAGCGAGGATGAAGTGCGCGGCATCAACACCAAAACCCAGCTCGCCGAAGCCGAGCAGGTCATGCAAACGCGGTTACGCAAGGCTGCGCTCGAGGCCGGCGTCACGATCATTGCGCCCGAGACGGTTTACCTCGCCGCCGACACCACATTCGGGCGCGACGTGACCATCGAGCCGTTTGTGGTGATCGGTCGAGGCGTCTCGATCGCCGACGGCGCGGTGATCCATTCATTTTCCCATATCGTGCAGGCGTCGATCGGCAAGAACGCCTCGATCGGTCCCTACGCGCGCTTGAGGCCCGGGACATCGCTGGGCGAGGGCGTGCGGATCGGTAATTTCGTCGAGACCAAGGCCGTAGAGCTCGAAGCAGGCGTCAAGGTCAATCACCTCTCTTACATCGGCGATACCCATATCGGCGCTAACGCCAACATCGGCGCGGGCACCATCACCTGCAACTATGACGGCATCAGCAAGCACAAGACGGAAATCGGCGCCGGCGCGTTCGTGGGCACCAATTCGTCGCTGGTGGCGCCGGTGAAAATCGGCCGCGGCGCCTATATCGGATCGGGCTCGGTGATCACCCGCGATGTCCCCGACGATGCGCTGGCCGTGGAACGCAATCAGCAGAACAATCGCGAGGGCGGGGCCAAGCGCTACCGCGAGCTGAAAACGCGCAACAAGAAGCCGAAGGGCGGTTAACGGCAGTCTTGTTAAGCCTTCCGCTTAACGCTGTCTCAATCCGCAATAATTATTGAGTATCTGGGCCTTTGCGATTCTCGTTAAGAGAAGCTGGCGCCGTTTCGGCAATTTTCGTTCGATTTGGAGATATTGATCCGCATGTGCGGCATTGTCGGCATTCTGGGACGCGCTCCAGTGGCGGAGCAACTGGTGGATTCGCTCAAGCGCCTTGAATATCGCGGCTATGATTCCGCTGGCGTCGCAACGCTGGAGGGCGATCATCTCGACCGGCGGCGCGCCGAAGGCAAGCTCAGGAATCTCGAAGCCCGGCTGAGAGCCGAGCCGCTCTCCGGCCATAGTGGCATCGGTCATACGCGCTGGGCCACCCATGGCAAGCCGAACGAGAGCAACGCGCATCCGCACGCGACCGACAATGTCGCCGTGGTCCACAACGGCATCATCGAGAATTTCCGCGAACTGCGCGAGAAGCTCGAAAAGCAGGGTGCGAAATTCACCAGCGAAACCGACACCGAAGTCGTCGCGCATCTCGTCAATTCCTACATCCTCAAGGGAGCCTCGCCGCAGGAGGCAGTAAAAGCGTCGCTGCCGCAATTGCGCGGCGCGTTCGCACTCGCGTTCCTGTTCAGGGGGCACAGTGATCTGATGATCGGCGCCCGCAAGGGCTCGCCATTGGCGATCGGTCATGGCGACGGCGAGATGTATCTCGGCTCCGACGCGATCGCGCTGGCGCCCTTCACCGACACCATCAGCTATCTCGAAGACGGCGACTGGGTGGTGCTGACGCGTGAAGTCGGCGTGATCTATGACGAGCATGGTGCGGTGGTGAATCGCGACGTGCTGAAATCCGGCGCCTCGTCATTTCTGGTCGACAAGGCGAATTATCGCCACTTCATGGCCAAGGAAATTCACGAGCAGCCCGAGGTGGTTGGGCACACGCTGGCGCGTTATATCGACATGGCGAGCGAACGCGTGAAACTGCCGCTCGAGCTGCCGTTCGATTTCAAGGACATCCAGCGCATTTCGATCGTTGCCTGCGGCACCGCGAGTTATGCGGGATACGTCGCCAAATACTGGTTCGAGCGGCTCGGCCGGATGCCGGTCGAACTCGACGTCGCCTCCGAATTCCGCTACCGCGAGGCTCCCTTGCGCAAGGGCGATCTGGCGATCTTCATTTCGCAGTCCGGCGAAACCGCCGATACCCTCGCCGCACTTCGCTACGCGAAGTCGCAGGGCGTGCACACGCTGTCCGTGGTCAACGTGCCGACGTCGACGATCGCGCGCGAAAGCGAGACCGTGCTGCCGACGCTGGCCGGACCCGAGATCGGGGTCGCTTCGACCAAGGCGTTCACATGCCAGCTGATGGTGCTCGCCTCGATCGCGGTTGCCGCAGGAAAGGCGCGCGGCGAATTGACCGACGCCGAGGAAGCTAAACTCGTGCACGGCCTGGTGGAAATTCCTCGCTTGATGGCCGCGGCGCTCGCAACCGAACCGCAGATCGAAAAACTGGCGCGCGAGATCGCGAAATGCCGCGACGTGCTCTATCTCGGCCGCGGCACCAGCTATCCTTTGGCGCTCGAAGGCGCGCTGAAGCTGAAGGAAATTTCCTACATCCACGCGGAGGGCTATGCGGCGGGCGAACTCAAGCACGGGCCGATCGCGCTGATCGACGAGAACATGCCGGTCGTGGTGATCGCGCCGTATGACCGGGTGTTCGAGAAGACCGTCTCCAACATGCAGGAGGTTGCGGCGCGCGGCGGCAACATCATTCTGATGACCGACGCCAAGGGCGCGGCGGAAGCGACCGTGGAGTCGCTGGTGACGATTGTATTGCCGGACATGGCCGCGACATTTGCGCCGATGGTCTATGCCGTACCGGTGCAATTGCTGGCCTATCATACCGCTGTCGTCATGGGCACCGACGTCGATCAGCCCAGAAACCTCGCTAAATCGGTAACGGTCGAATAAGCCTGTCCGCGAAGGAGGGCATGATCCCAAGAAATCGGGAGCCGATTTTTTGGCAAAGATCACGGCTAAACAGATAGATAAGCCGGGAGTCTGATCCAGCGAATCCGGATTAAGACCGGCGCTGCGGCTACGCTGGGTCTTCAAAAGTCAGCTAGAATGGCTTAGCTGAGTAGTTGCCGCTCCGATTGACCCCTGGGAACCCGATGAACCGCGACGATCTAACCCCGACCGTGCCACCGGCGGAACTCCCACCGGCTGCCCCGCGGGGCTTCACCGCCCGATTCCGGAACTACTTCCTGACCGGGCTGATCGTGGCCGGTCCGATCGCGATCACCTTCTACCTGACCTGGTGGTTTGTGACCTGGGTCGATGGTTTGGTGCGGCCCTTTGTTCCCGTCGCCTATCGCCCGGAAACCTATCTGCCGTTTGGTCTGCCGGGTTCCGGGCTCGTCGTCGCCGTGATTGCGCTGACCCTGCTGGGCTTTCTGACCCACAATTTGATCGGGCGGACGCTGGTCGATCTCGGCGAGAAATTACTCGGCCGCATGCCGGTGGTGCGCGCGATCTATCGCGGCCTGAAACAGGTGTTCGAGACGCTGTTTTCGGGGCAAGGGTCGAGCTTTCGCCGGGTTGGCCTCGTCGAATTTCCCTCGCCGGGCATGTGGTCGATAGTGCTGATTTCGCAGGCGCCAAGCGTGGAGATCGCCAACAGCCTTCCGGGCCAGGAGGAGCACATCTCGGTGTTCCTGCCGTGTGCTCCGAACCCGACCACGGGCTTTTTCTTCTATGTGCCCAAGAGCAAGATCATCGAGGTCGAGATGAGCGCCGAAGACGCCGCGACCCTGATCATGTCCGCGGGCGTGGTGCAGCCCGGCTCCGATCAACAGAAGAAGGTCGCCGCGCTAGCCGGGATGGCGAATGCTGCGCGGGTCGCGAACGCGTCGACGCTGCAGCCGGTATCGGCGAAGGTGGATTGACGTAAGATTGTCGTTCCGGGGCGCGAATGAAATGAGCGAACCCGGAACCTCGAGATTCCCCGATGCGCAATTGCCCGCCTGAGGTCTGCGCTTCGCGCATCCCGGAATGACAGAGGCTATTACCCCGCTCCGATCAACGGCAACGCTTCGTCCCGCTCGAACAGATAGAGCAGGCATCGTAGCGCTTCACCACGTTCGCCCTTCAGTTTCGGATCGTCTTTCATGATGCGCAGCGCTTCGTCGCGCGCTTGCGTGATGAGCTGGCCGTGAACGTCGGGGCGCGCGATGCGATAACCGGGCAGGCCGCTCTGGCGGACGCCGAGCACATCGCCTTCGCCGCGCAGCCTCAGATCTTCCTCCGCAATTCGAAAGCCATCGGTGGTCTCCCGGATGACTTTCAGCCGCGCCGTGGACATCTCGTTCAGCGGTTCGCTGTAGAGCAGCAGACAGGTCGAGGCCTCGGAACCGCGGCCGATGCGGCCGCGCAATTGATGCAATTGCGCCAGCCCGAAGCGCTCGGCGTTTTCGATCACCATGATGGTTGCCGCGGGAACGTCGACGCCGACTTCGACCACGGTGGTCGCCACCAGCAGGCCGATATCATGGGCCGCGAACTGCGCCATCACGCGGTCCTTCTCGGTGCCCTTCATCTGGCCGTGCACCAGACCGACGCGATCGCCGAAGCGCTTTTGCAGGCTTTCGAATCGCTCGTTGGCGTTGGTCAAATGATCTGTGCCTTCCGCCTCGGACTCTTCCACGAGCGGACAGATCCAGTAGACCAGCTTGCCGGCCGACAGCGCGCGGCCGACGGCATCGATGACTTCCTCGAGGCGGCTATTCGGTACTGTGCGGGTGTCGATCGGCTGCCGTCCTGCCGGCTTTTCACGCAGTTCCGAGACGTCCATATCGCCGAAATAGGTCAGCACCAGCGTGCGCGGAATCGGCGTCGCGCTGAGCACCAGCACGTCGACGGCTTCGCCTTTGCCGGTCAGCGCCAGCCGTTCGCGCACGCCGAAACGGTGCTGTTCATCGACAACGGCCAGCGCGAGCGCCTTGAACACCACATCATCCTGGATCAGCGCATGTGTGCCGACCAGAAAATCGATCTCGCCGGCCGCAAGCTGTGCCAATATCTCGCGCCGCTCCTTGCCCTTTTCGCGGCCGGTGAGGATCGCCACGCGAAACCCGGCGCGTTCGGCCAGCGGCGTGATTGTCTTGATGTGCTGGCGCGCCAAAATCTCGGTCGGCGCCATGAGCGCGGCCTGCTTGCCGACTTCGGCGACGGCGGCGGCCGCAAGCAGCGCCACCACGGTCTTGCCCGATCCGACGTCGCCTTGCAGCAGCCTGAGCATGCGGATCGGCTGGCGCAGATCGTCAGAGATCGCGGCTGCCGCCTGTTGCTGTGACAGCGTCAACGCATAGGGCAGCGCGTCGATGATCTTGTTGCGCAAATGGCCGTCGCCGGCATGGCGGTCTCCCGCAGGGCGGCGCAACTGCGCGCGCACCAGCGCCAGCGCCAATTGGCCGGCCAGCAGTTCATCGAAGGCCAGCCGCGACCAGAACCGACCGTCGGGCAGGATATCGGTCATCTCAATCGGGATATGGACGCGGTTCAGCGCCTCGGCGATGTCAGGAAATTTGCAGCGCCGGACAATCTCCGGACTTATCCACTCGGGAAGACTGGGCAGCTTTTGCAGCGCCTGCGCCATCGCCCGCCGCAACGAGCCCAGCGCCAGTCCCTCGGTGAGCGGATAGACGGGATCGATGCCGGAGAGTTGTGCGAAAGCGGCCTCGTCCACGACGCGATCCGGATGCACGATTTGCGGCACTCCGTCGAACATCTGCAAGGTGCCGGAGACGTAGCGCTTGGCGCCGACCGGCAGCAGTTTCTCGACATAGCCCGGCTGCGCCCGGAAGTAGGTCAGCACCACATCGCCGGTATCATCGCTGGCATAGACCAGATGCGGCGCGCGCGAGCGTCCGGGCGGCGCCGGCCGATGGCGGTCCACAGTGACTTCCAGCGTCACGATGGTTCCGGCCACGGCCTCGCGGATTTTCGGCCGCGCACGGCGATCGATCACGCTCGAAGGCAGATGCAGCAAGAGATCGACCAGCCGAGGCGTCTCATCGCGGCCGAGCAGATAGCGGAATAGCTTGTCCTGCTTCGGCCCGACGCCAGTAAGGCTCGTGACCGGTGCAAACAGCGGGTTGAGCAGAGGAGGGCGCATCACAAAAGCCTAAGACCGTTTCCGCTCGTCATGCCCGGCTTTACGTCGGGCATCCACGTTTTTTTTTCGATCGCTGAGCGAACTAGGTCTGC
Source organism: Bradyrhizobium canariense (assembly GCF_900105125.1). NCBI lineage: Bacteria > Pseudomonadati > Pseudomonadota > Alphaproteobacteria > Hyphomicrobiales > Nitrobacteraceae > Bradyrhizobium > Bradyrhizobium canariense. The sequence goes on from NZ_LT629750.1 coordinate 1,268,151, forward strand.
AGTTGGCCGCGGAACAGCAGTTTGACGATCTCGAAATTCTGGCTATATTATAGCCAGAATGGCTTTCGTGATCGTCTTGGCCCCGGAGGCTGTCGAGGACTATAAGCGGCTGAGCGCGCGCGTACGGGCCGAGATACGGGCCGCGCTGGAAACGCATCTGCGGCACGAGCCGGAAAAACTGAGCCGAAGCCGGATCAAGCGATTGCGTGGACTCCGTCAGCCCCAATATCGGCTTCGCGTCGGCGATGTAAGAATATTCTATGATGTGACAGACACGACCGTCCAGGTTTTGGCGATCGTTTCCAAACAGGAGGCAAGCGTATGGCTCGCACAATTCGCAAATCCGGAGTGAAAGCGACCAAGGAAGTTGCACTGTCCGAGATCAAGGATGATTTATCCTGGTATCTTCGCCAAGCCGAAACGCAGGAGATCGTCATCACACGCCACGGCAAGCCGGCTGGCGTGCTGATCGGTTTCGAATCGGAGGAAGACTGGTTCGAGTATCGACTGCAAAACGATCCCCGCTTCTTGCATCGGATCGATCAAGCGCGCAGCAGTCTGCTTGCCGGACGCGGGCTGAAGCTGGAGGACATCGATTTGGAATAACCGGCGGCCATGACATGTTTACCGGTCAAGCCGCGCTTACGATCCGATCACAACATAATGGCGCGCGGTTCCGGCAAACCGCTCATGAGCTTGATATCGACGATGGATGTAGGACTTAACTTCGGCTGTATCTTCGGCAATAAGCATTGCGACTTCATCGGTATTTTCTAGCATCCAGCGTTCCACGCGACGGATCGCGGCGAAAAACGCGCCGGCAAAGGTCATCACTCTAATGTCCTTTTCCTTCAGGCCGGGGTTGACGTGGAGAAGCCATTGACGCACCGCGCCTCGGTTTTCATAGCCAACTACGATTGGCAGGCCGAACAGTGCGGGTATTTCGGCAAGTTCGCCGAGCAACGTCAGCCTTTTCTTTAGAGGCCATGTCGCGCGGGGAAAAAGCCCGTGACCGTGCCAAATATCCTTGGCGTGAAAGACGATTGGCGGACCGGAATGCTTGCGAAAATACTTCTTCGATAGTTGAGCAAAATGAGACTCCAAATCGCGCCAACGACGGTCGGGGTTCACGATTACGCCGGCCACGACTATAAATGGCTCCTGAGCCTCATTCGAAATCCCGGCTTCGTCCAAATAGACCAGTTGCATGAACGTATGTCCCTTCAACGGCTGACCGCTGATGCTCAAGGGACGGCGAATTGCGGATCATTTCCGCTCCCTTGCAACGGGAAGTCTATCCCGCTGGTTTTGTGACATACAATGCCCCCTTGCGGAGAGGGCATCTGACCGAAGGCCCCGGGCGTCCCTGCGCGTTGCGGCGGCGAGACCACCAGGCGTAAGCGCTGGAATACGGGGTCAAACCCGCGACGGCGGTTTCGATCGATGCCGCTGCCGCTGCTTTCGTCGGACGTGATTTGCCCGACGGGCTCCCACCAATGCGGCCTGTCCACCCCCATTTTCAAAAATATTCCTGTTCACGCCTGCCTCAAATCACCTCCATATCCGCCGCCGTCTCGTCCCACATGAGGGGCGGCTCGCGATCGTCACGGACGCGGGGCGGGATGCGATGGACGCTGATAGCGTTGCAGACGAGCGGCGCTGACGCGGACGACGAAGTCGTGTGGTCCTGACGCCCCGATGCTGGCGTCAAGTCGGCGGTTTTCCGCCGATGACGGTGGCAACAAAGCCCGGTCACCGGGGAGAGCGCGAAATAAGCCGTTAAAACCATTGCGTGCGGGAATGCCGGGTGATTCCGGTGAACCTGTGGTGACTAACTCGTGTGTTTTCTACTTTTACACACGAGGCTGCGGGTGCGGCGGGCACCCGGCATTCCCCACGCCCTCTGCCGGGTGAAACGATCGTCAAAGCTCGGGCGCCTCGCGCCGCGGGAACGCAAAGCTGTGTCAACAGGCCAGTCAGCCGATTTTGCAGGGCGATCAGCTACTGACATTGCCCGATCCCGACGCTATACCAACCCCGCCCGGCACGTCCGGGCTTTTGGCGTTCGGATGGAAATGAAAGAATGACCGGATCGACACGATCGAGCGGCGGCCTCGATGACCGCCGCAAGCGGCTGCTGTTTCGCTGTTGGCACCGCGGTACCCGCGAGATGGATCTGATCCTCGGCCGGTTCGCGGACGCCGAGATTACGCACCTCGACGACCTTGAGTTGGCCGAGTTGGAGCGTCTGATCGAGGTGCCTGATCCCGATCTCTACGCCGCGCTGACCGGCGACAAGCCACTTGCACCTGAATATGCGGGCCCGCTGTTTGAGCACATCAAAGCATTTCGAGCCGTGGATCACGAGGCATGAAGGCGCCGGTACAATCGCCCGCGCAACTGCTCGCGCCCGGTCGTGCGCTGACCTTCGCCAATGTCGCCGAGGGTGCCGAAGGTCTGGTCGTCTCGGATCTGGCGCGCGCGATCGCGGCCCGGCCGAAGCCGCCTGCGATCAGCCTCGCGGTGGTCTGCCGCGACGGCCCGCGGATGCAGCAACTGGCGCGCGCGCTGGAATTCTTCGCGCCGGATTTGCCGGTCATGCAGTTTCCGGCCTGGGATTGCCAGCCCTATGACCGCGTGTCGCCGCATGGCGGCGTCCTGGCGCAACGGCTGACCACGCTGGCGCGGCTGGCGCGTATTCAAGGCAGCGACAAGCCGCTGATCGTTTTGACGACCGTCAACGCCATCGTGCAGCGGGTGCCGGCACGCGAAGGCGTCGCCGCCCAGGCGCTGTCGGTCGCGCCCGGACATGTCGTGCCGATGGACTCCATCGTGTCCTGGCTCGAGCACAACGGCTATAATCGTTCCTCGACGGTGCGCGAGCCCGGCGAATATGCGGTTCGCGGCGGCATCCTCGATCTGTTTCCGGCGGGCCTCGATCAACCCGTACGCTTCGATTTCTTCGGCGATTCCCTTGAATCGATCCGCACCTTCGACGCCGAGACCCAGCGCACGCTTCTGGATATGCGCGCGCTTGATCTGGTTCCGATATCCGAGTTTCAACTGACCACCGAGACCATCCGCCGCTTCCGGATGGGCTATGTTGCAGCGTTCGGCGCGCCGGAACGCGACGATCAGCTTTATGAAGCGGTCAGCGAAGGCCGCCGCCATCCCGGCATGGAACATTGGCTGCCGCTGTTTTCCGAGCGAATGGACACGCTGTTCGATTATCTCGGCAATGCGCCGGTCGCGATCGAGCCGCAGAGCGAAGACGCCGCACGCGAGCGCTTCAAGCAGATCTCAGATTATTATGAAGCGCGGCGCGAGGCGCTGGAGCATCCCGGCGGCGGCGCCATCTACAAGCCGTTGCCGCCTGACCGACTCTATTTGACCGAGGACGAATGGACGAAGCGTCTCGATGAATCCGCGCTGGCGAGGCTCACGCCTTTCGCCGTGCCCGACGGCAGCACTGGCGTCGTCGATGCCGGCGCCCGGCAAGGGCGCAACTTCACGCCGGAACGGACCGACAGCTCGGTCAACGTGTTTGAGGCTGTCGTGGCGCATGTGCAGGCGCTGCAGGCGCAGCGCAAGAAGGTGGTGATCGCGCTGTGGAGCGAAGGCTCGCGCGACCGCATGAGCAGCATGCTGCGTGATCACAAGCTGCTCAACCTGACCAGCGTCAACAGCTGGCGCACGGTGCAGGCGACGCCGCGCAACGAGGCGATGCTGGCGGTGGTCGGCATGGAGTCCGGCTTCGAGACCGACCAGGTCGCCGTCATCAGCGAGCAGGACATTCTCGGCGACCGGCTGGTGCGGCCGCGCAAATCCAGCCGCAAGCTCGACAATTTCATCTCCGAGGTCACGAGCCTGGCCGCCGGCGATCTGGTGGTTCACGTCGAGCACGGCATCGGCCGCTTCATCGGCTTGCAGACGCTCGAAGTCGCCGGCGCGCCGCACGACTGTCTCGAACTGCATTATGCCGCCGAAACAAAACTGTTTCTCCCGGTCGAAAATATCGAACTGCTGTCGCGCTACGGCTCCGACCATGCCCATGTCGAACTGGACCGGTTGGGCGGCAGCGGCTGGCAGGCGCGCAAGGCCAAGCTCAAAAACCGCATCCGCGAGATCGCCGGCGAGTTGATCAAGATCGCCGCCGAACGGCATCTGCATGAGGCGCCGAAAACGCCGGTGCAGCCGCATGTCTATGACGAGTTCTGCGCGCGTTTCCCTTACGAGGAAACCGAGGACCAGCTTGGCGCCATCAATGCCACCTTGAAGGACCTCGAAAGCGGCCGGCCGATGGATCGGCTGATCTGCGGCGACGTTGGCTTCGGCAAGACCGAGGTGGCGCTGCGCGCGGCGTTCGCTGTCGCGCTGGATGGCAAGCAAGTCGCCATCGTGGTGCCGACGACGCTGCTGGCGCGGCAGCACACCCGGACCTTTACCGAGCGCTTTCGCGGCTTTCCGGTCAATGTCGCGCAGGCCTCGCGCCTGATCGCGCCGAAAGAACTGACACAGGTCAAGAAGGGATTGACCGAAGGCGGGGTCGACATCGTGGTCGGCACCCACGCCCTGCTCGGCAAATCGATCAAGTTCAGGGATCTCGGGCTTCTGATCGTCGACGAGGAGCAGCATTTCGGTGTTGGCCACAAAGAGCGGCTGAAGCAGTTGCGCGCCCAGGTCCACGTGCTGACGCTAAGCGCGACGCCGATCCCGCGCACGCTGCAACTGGCTCTGACCGGCGTGCGCGATCTCTCCATCATCGCTTCGCCCCCGGTCGATCGTCTGGCGGTTCGCACGTTCGTTGCGCCCCACGATCCCCTGATGATCCGCGAAGCATTGTTGCGTGAACGTTATCGCGGCGGACAGGCCTTCTACGTGGTGCCGCGCATCGAGGATCTCGCGAGCGTAAAGGATTTCCTCGACAAGAATGTGCCGGAGATGAAGGTCGCGGTCGCGCATGGGCAGATGGCGCCGACCGTCATCGAAGACATCATGTCGGCATTCTATGACGGCAAGTACGATATCCTGCTTTCGACGACGATCGTCGAGTCCGGCCTCGATATTCCCAACGCCAACACGCTGATCGTGCATCGCGCCGACATGTTCGGCCTGGCGCAGCTCTATCAGTTGCGCGGCCGGGTCGGCCGCTCCAAGCTGCGCGCCTATGCATTGTTCACGCTGCCGGCACAGCACAAGATCACGGCGCAGGCCGAGCGGCGGTTGAAGGTGCTGCAGTCGCTGGAGAATCTGGGCGCCGGCTTCCAGCTCGCGTCGCACGATCTGGATATCCGCGGCGCCGGCAATTTGCTTGGCGAGGAACAGTCCGGACATATCAAGGAAGTCGGCTTCGAGCTGTATCAATCGATGCTCGAGGAGGCGATCCTCAACCTCAAGGCAGGCGTCGTCGAACCCGCCGCGGATCGCTGGTCGCCACAGATCACCATCGGCATGCCGGTGCTGATCCCAGAAGATTACGTCGCCGACCTCGCGGTGCGGCTCTCACTGTACCGGCGGCTCGCCGATCTCGATACCGACGAGGAGATCGACAATTTTGCCGCCGAAATGCGCGACCGTTTCGGCGTGTTGCCGGATGAGGTGCGCTATCTGTTCAAGGTCGCGGCGATCAAAGCCTATTGCCGCAGAGCCAATGTCGAGAAGGTCGATGCCGGGCCGAAGGGCGCGGTCATTACGTTCCGCGACAACAAGTTCGCGCAGCCGGACCGGCTGGTCTATTTCATCCGCCAGCATGGCCAGGCTGCAAAGGTGCGGCCGGACATGAAGGTGGTGTTCTTTCAGGAATGGGAGACGCCGGAAGAACGGCTGATGGGCACGACCGAAATCCTGCGCCAGCTCGCCAATCTCGCCGAGAACAAGAAAGCGGCGTAGCGAGTAGCTGATAACGAACAGCCGCCCGCATCGTTGCGGACGGCTGTTTTTGTTCCAATAAAGGCGGCTTATTTTGGATATTTGAACTCAGGCGCGGCCTTCAACGCTTCCTTGGTCGTGTTCATCGACGCCAGCCATTTATCGTCCTTGCTGTCATAGCGAACGTTAACCGACGACGGCGATACCGCGACATAGTGCTCGCCCATGCCGAGGAAGCCGCCGACTGACAGGATCAGTGCATCGACCTGATGGTTCTTGATCGCAAGATCGGTGATCTCGCCAATCGATTCATCTTTCTGGTTGTAGACGTTCAAGCCCTTCAGTTTCGAGCTGAACATCTCGTCCTTTTGTACCGTTGAGAATTTAGCTTCGGCAGGAGCGGTGCCGACGGTTTTGGCGTCTTCAGCGAATGCGGGTGCAGCCAAAACGGCCAGCGAAGCAGCGATCAGTGCAATCTTTTTCATGTCGTCCTCGTCCTCCAGTGCAGAATTGCTGATCTACAATGCAGGGCTGGAATGGTTGTTCCGAAGCGTGGCGGAAACATTCACGAGGCGGCGCGTTGGCCTTCCTCATAGAGTCGCGCGAGCAACGATCTCGCCGAGTCCGTTGGCAGCATGGTTGCAACTGTGATCACCGGCTCGGACCGCGTCTCGCGTTTGCCGTGGCTGGTGTGCCGCATCACGCTGGACAGACGCCGCGCAATTGCGTGTGCGGTCCGTAAATCGGTTTCAGCGAACGCCACGATGACGGATCCGTCTTGCAGGACCGCGCCGAAATCCATTTTTCGTTTCAGGCGGCTGATGATTCGCGCGCCGTCGCGCTGCGCACGTGCATGCGCGGGATCGAAGGCAAAGCGCGCGACCGAAAGCCCGCCACCACGCGACAGCGTCTGATAAACCGTCGTCGCAAAATCGCGGTTGAAGGCAACCGGCGTCAGCAGGCCGGTTTGCGGATCGAGCAGGCCGCCTTCATCGATCGACTGAAGTGTACGGCCCAGATACACCTCAAACGCATGCTGGCGGATCAGCGGCACGGCGTTGGCCGCGATATAGGCGGGTTCACCGGTTATGATTTCGAGGTTCGACAGGTCATAGCTTGGCGCCAGCCCGTCCGATGTCACGACGACAGGCAGATGACGAAAACGGGAATCCTCCGACAGCACCGTGAGGAAAGCGTCCACCACCCGCGGGCTGAAACCTTCGCCAAGCACGATGCCGTCGATGTCTCGATCGTTGAGATGTTTTGCCGCCGCTTCAATGCTGAGCGCGCCGACAATTCCCATCCGCTCGCCGAGCGCCACGGACAGCGCAGGATAGGCTGCGCCGCGTCCGATCAAGAGAACGGTGGCGTCACGCACGGGATCGGTGTCCGATGGTGTCGGCGCCGCCGGGGCGTCGCTCAGCCGCCGCAGTACGGTGGCATGCAGCGTCCTGACACGCAGCGCCGCGCGCAGGCGCGCGATGAGGCGATCGAAATTGCCGCCGACGTGCGAGAACGGAATAGCGTTTCCCGGCAGCAGGATCTGCGGATCGACGGCGATCAGGGGAAGATAGGGTTTTGTGCCGGCGATCTGCTTGGCCAGGACATCGAGGTCTTGCTCCGATGTCTCTGAGATTGCGGCCAGAACCGCAGCCGGGTGTAATTGCTCGATGGCACGCGGCGCGTCGGCCCAGCGGGTTTCGATGACCGGGAACAACTTCGCATCGTCAAGCGCCGTCGCGAACGAGGGCCGTTCGGCGGTCGATACGATGAGGATCGGACCTTGCTGCGACATCGGGGTATTCGGGCCAAAGCGATCAATGGAAAGCCCGACCCTAGTTGGCCAGCCTTAATGGCGCGTCAACGACGTCGTTCGATATGAATTAGACGCGACCGGCCCGATCTCGAAATGCTTCTACCATCAAGGGGTTAAGCCCGAGTTCTCCAAGCGCGTCGCGCGCCCGGGCGTTATCCTGGGCGCGGCCGGCGAGACGGTAGCCACTGAGCCGATCGGGCAGCGCCGTCAGCAGCGCGCCTTGTCCGAGCCGCTTGGCCCATTCCTGTAAATCCTGCGACAGGAAGCGGTAGCCGCCGACGGCCATGATACCGGATGGCGGTGCCGTGATGCAGACCGCGCCGGTCGAACGGTCGAGCCGCACGGCGTAGCCGGTATCGACATAGTCGCGAGGCGGCGGTGCCATCAACGAGTCGCTTGGCGGGGCGGGGGGGGCATAGGCCGCCACGCTCACCATCGGTCCCCGCAATCCGAGCGTACCTTTTGGCGTGATCAGGGTTTCGCCCGCGATCGACGAGCCCGGCACATCACGCGGCGCACCGTGCGATCCCGGAAGGATCGGTGCCGGCGTGCCGTCGGCCGCGCGACGGGCGCCGAACAGTCCGGCTTCTCCGAACAGATAAACGTCCGTCAGGGTCGCACTCGCGATCGTCCAGGGCGGTGACGACGTGATCTGCTCCGGCGCGCGCCAAAGGCCGATCACGTTGCGCAAGGTCGGCAGCCGTGACGGCATGTCGGCTTCGGCCAGTCGCTGCACCAGTTGGGCGGGCGCGACCAGCGTATCGCAGCCATTCTCGTTGATCTGTTGTTCGAGCGCGTCGCCGTCGAACGGATGATGCAACGCAAGTGTTCCCCCGGACAGCAGCCAGACCAGGAGTGACGAGGTCAGGCCCGCGAACGATGACGGCGCGAAGGCCGACATTATTTTCGCGCCCTGCGGCACGTTGCTTTCGAGGAACACCGCGAGGCCGCCGGCGATCAGGTTCAGATGCGTGCGCGGGACTGCGCAAAAGCCATCCGCGGTCACGTCAAAGGAAACGATCGCGGCCTTGCGGCCATCATGCATGATCGCGCGGCTGGTTTCGGATCCACTGATGAGTGCCTGATCGAGCGACGCCATGCCCTCGGGCAGGTCATTGCCGAAGCCGCAGACATGACGGATTGAAAATGCTTCGGCAGCCGCGTTCATGGCGAGATCGGCATGGCTGACGCCATCGATCTTGCTCATCGTCACAATCGCCCGGGCTCCGGTGCGATTGAGCGCGACCGTCAATTCCGCCTGACGCCAAAGCATCGGGAGCAATGCCACGATCAGCCCGGCACGATGCGCCGCAAGCACCGTCAGCATGAACTCGACGGTGTTGGGCAAATGAATCGCGATCACGGAATTCGCGGGCAGGCCTGCCTCGATGAAATGCGCCGCCAGCGCCGTGATTGCACGATCGGCTTGCGCGAAGGTCAGGCGTTTTGGCGGAAGGCCCGTGACGCGCGCCTTGTTGACCGGATCGAGCAGCGCCAGCGCGTCCGGCTGACGTGTCAGAACCCGTCGAAACAGTGCCTCAAGTGTTGGCGATGGATTGGTCTGGATCACGGATTCACTTTGCTGGGGCCGCCGGTCTTTGCCACCAGGTCTCCGGGAGATATCCCGTCAACGCGGTGGCCGTGGGCCGTTCTATCCGATTCCAGCGCGCAATCCATTGCTCTCCGACGTTAAACAGCGGAATAGCGTAGAAGCCGGACATCAAGGCCCGATCAAGCGCCCGCACGGCCGAGACAAAGTCGGGACGTTCGCGTGCCGCCAGCATGGCTGCGATCATGGCGTCGATCGCGGGATCCTTTGCTCCCATGTAATTGCGGGTGCCCTGGCTGTCCGCGGCTGCGCTTCCCCAGTAAAACCACTGCTCGTTGCCCGGCGACAGCGACTGGTCCCAACGGTTTTGGATCATGTCGAAGTCATAGCCGAGCCGCCGCTGGTCGAATTGGACGGCGTCGACCGACCGCACGGTCGCCTCGATGCCGGCTCGCTTCAGGTCTCGCGCATAGGCCAGCGCGATGCGCTCCTGATCGCGCGTCGTCACCAGAATCTCGAAGGTGAGGGGCACTTTGGTCGAACGCTTCCGCAACACCGTGCCTTCGAGGTCGTAGCCGGCCTCGGACAGCAAATTCAATGCACGGCGCAACGTCGTGCGATCGCGGCCCGAAGCGTCGCTGACGGGGAGGCGATAGCTGCCATCCAGAATATCCGGCGCTATGTGCGATGTGAACGGTTTCAGTAGTTCGCGCTCACGCGCATCCTCCGGGCGGCCATAGGCCGATAATTCGGACCCGGCAAAGAAACTTGCCGAGCGGGTGTAAAGCCCGAAAAAGTAATTGCGGTTGATCCATTCGAAATCGAACAGCAGCGTCAGGGCCTGGCGCACACGGATATCGGAAAACACCTCGCGCCGGGTGTTGAACACCAGGAATTCCGATGGCTGCGGCAGCCCGGTCTTGATGGTGTCACGAACCACCTCGCCGTCGCGGACGGCGGGAAAATCATATCCGTCGTGCCAACGCAGCGGTTCGGTTTCGACACGAAAGTCGTAGAGGCCGCGTTTGAAGGCCTCAAACTGGCCGTTCGCCTCCCGGTAGAAATCGAGCCGGATCTCGTCGAAGTTCCATAAGCCCCTGTTCACCGGCAGGTCGCGGCCCCAATAATCGGGATTGCGGATGAAGGTAACACTGGCGCCGGGTTTGACTTCGGTAACGCGATAAGGGCCGGAACCGATCGGCGGCGACAACGAGGTTTCCTCGAAGGTCGCGACATCGGTCGCGTGTTTCGGCAGGATCGGCATCAGGCCGAGGATCAGCGGCAGTTCACGGTCCTGCACGCCGCCGAAATCGAACCTCACCGTCAGCGGGTCGAGTGCTTCGGCCTTTGCGACCTTGGAATAATACTGACGGTGGTTGGGACGGCCGTGGTCGCGCAGCAGGGCCCAGGAAAACAGCACGTCCTCGGCGCGCACGGGTTGCCCGTCCGAGAAACGCGCCAAAGGGTCGAGATGAAAGGTGACGTAACTCCTGACGTCGTCGGTTTCCACGCTCCTGGCCAGCAGGCCGTAAAACGTGAAGGCCTCATCATCGCCACGCGCCATCAGACTTTCGTAGACATAGCCCCGCTCGAACCCATAACCCCTGATCTGCTGCACCGCGAGACCCCTGACGATCAGCGGGTTCAGGCTGTCGAAGGTTCCCAAAAGACCTTGCACCAGCCGGCCACCTTTCGGTGCGTCGGGATTGGCATAGGGCATGTGGCCGTAGTTGGCTGATAACGCCGGCACCCCGTGCATGGCGAGGGCATAGCTTGGGTCTGCCGATGCTGCGTGGCAGTCCGTCGTCAGCCACGCGCCAAGCGCGAGGAAACCGCAGAGAAAAGCGCGAACGCAGCAGCGTCTCCAAGCCCGCCGTGCATCGTGTCGATTTGATTCGATATCGCTCACATCGGAGCTTTATCACAGCCGTTCGCATCAGGCCCCGCATGCATCAAAGGTGCCCGTTGGCATTGATCTTTTCGCACGCCGCTGTATGAAGGCGTGCAATTGACCGAGGCGAAAGAGCCTGTCACGTATCCGCCTCAATTGGCAGGGAGACAGCCGCGCAAACGGTCAGGTCTCGGTGCCCTGCAGCGGTTTCGGGCGCTCCCGTTCAGAAAGGGTTTTCCGCAATGAATTTCCGTATCTTGGCCGCGCCGATCTGGCCGCGTGGGCGGGTTTTTGCCTTGTTGGCGGCGACCGCTCTGGCCACTTCGTTTCTTGCTTCCGAGGTGCAGGCCCAAGCCCCGGCTCCGGCACCCGCCGCTCCCAAGGCCAAGCCCAAGGCCGCGCCGAAAGCTGCACCGGCAGCGCCGGCTCCGACCGCTCAGCAGGCAGCACCGCCGCCAGCGGCAGGCGCGCCCGCCGCGGGTGCCCCGGCCGCAGGGGCTCAGCCGCAGGACCAGCAAGTTCAGCTGATCTATGCGCCCTGGACCAAATTCTGCCTGAAGGGTCAGGATGCCAATGCCAAGCAGGTCTGCTTCACCGGCAAGGATGGTCGCATCGAGTCCGGGCAACCGGTGATTGCCGCCGTTATCATCGAGCCGGAAGGCGAACCGAAGAAGATCCTGCGCGTCACGCTGCCGCTCGGCATGCAGCTCATTCATGGCACGCGCGTGATCGTCGACAGCAACCCGCCGATGCAGTCCCCTTATGTGATCTGCTTCGCCAATGGTTGCATGTCGGATTACGAGGTGACCCCGGAATTGCTGGCCAACATGAAGAAGGGTCAGAATCTGGTGGTGCAGGCCATCAATTCCAACGGCGCACCGCTCACCTTGCCGCTGCCGCTGGCGGAATTCGCCAAAGCCTATGACGGGCCGCCGACCGACCCGAAGGTATTCGAAGAGACCCAGAAGAAGCTGCAGGAAGAACTGCAGAAGCGTGCTGAAGAAGCCCGCGCCAAGCTGCAGGCGAACTCGCCCGCGGGTGCGGCTCCGGCCACTCCGGCTCCGGCCGCGAAATAAGGGCCATCACCAGCAAACAAAAGGCGCCCGATCGGGCGCCTTTTTTCTTGTTCTTGGCCAGTTCTTGGCCAGGCTATTGGGTTGGTTCAGCGGAAAGTCTAATTCAATGAAGGGTTCCGGGGCCGGTAACCGCCCGACTTGTCCTTCACGAAAATCTCGGCCACCTGCGAATGCCGGATCGGCTCGCCCGAGTCATCGGGCAACAGGTTCTGTTCGGAAACATAGGCGATGTATTCCGATTCCGAATTCTCGGCGAGCAAATGATAGAACGGCTGATCCTTGTGCGGTCGATTCTCTTCAGGGATCGACAGCCACCATTCCTCGGTATTGTTGAATTCCGGATCGATATCGAAGATCACGCCCCGGAACGAAAAGATCCGATGGCGGACGATCTGCCCGATCTGAAATTTGGCGGTACGCGCTTTTATCATGTCTCGTCGAATAGACCATGATTGTGGCCGATGCTAGAGGCAAACGGGCGAATTAACCCTTGCTGTGGCCGCCTGTCCGGCGCGTCGACCGGGGCTATCATGATGAAGAAAACGCTTCCCGATGATCGACGTTCTCAATCTGGCGCTGCCGTATTTCGGCTTGATCTTCATTGGCTTTGCCTGCGGCAAGGCCAAGGCTATCCCGGAGGCGGGCCTCGCCTGGATGAATTTCTTTCTGCTCTATGTCTCGCTGCCCGCGCTGCTGTACGGCATCATGTCCAAGACGCCGTTTGCGGAACTCAATAACCCGCCATTTCTGGTCGCAACCACGCTCGGTACGGCGAGCGCTTTCGCCCTCGCGCTGTTGGCGGGACGGTTCATCGGGCGGCTGACCTTTCGCGAGGCCACGCTGGCGGGCCTTTCCGGCGGCTATGGCAATATCGGCTATATGGGCCCCGGGCTAGCGCTGGCCGTGCTGGGAACGAAGGCCGCGGCGCCGACCGCGCTGATTTTCTGCTGCGACAGCATCTTCCTGTTTTCGATCGTGCCACTACTGATCGCGCTCACGGATCGCCAGCATCCATCCTTGCTGCACACGCTGGGGATCGTGGCCCGGCAGATCGTTTTCAATCCGCTGATCATGTCGGCCTGTGCCGGCGCGCTGGCGGCATCGCTCCACCTTCGGCCTCCGGTAGCGATCGATAATACCTTGCTGTTTCTCCAGAACGCCGCGGCCCCCGTGGCGCTGTTTGCGCTTGGCGTGACCGTTGCACTGCGGCCATTCGGCCGCGTGCCGTGGGAGGTTCCCGGCGTCATCGCGGTTAAACTCCTGATCCATCCGCTGGTCGTGTTCGGATTGATGTTCCTGGTGGGTCCCTTCGCGCAGCCTTGGGCAGCAACGGCCGTCCTGATGGCGTCACTGCCGCCGGCGCTGAATGTGTTTGTGATCGCCCGGCAGAACGACACCTGGATTGAACCGGCATCGGTTGCGGTGCTGATCGGAACGTTCGCCTCTGTCGTCACGCTCACCAGCGTGATGTGGCTGCTGCAGACGGGAAGGCTTGTATTTCCCTGAGAACGGCTAGCTCACCCGACGCGTCGGCCGCCATGAAGGCGCCAGACCCTCGCGCATGGCGATACGGCGAAGCGGCCCGATCGAGCCGATCAGATGCAGACCGGCCGCGCGCAGCGACTGGACCGGCAGGAAATCGCTGAGCAGCGAACGGTTCGCCAGATCGATCGCCAGCGTCCGGCTTGCAACATCAGCCCGCCGGGCCGAATGGTAGCGATCCAGCACGGGCGCTGCGCCGGGATCGCCGCCGGCCGCCATCGCGTCGCGCACGATATCGGCGATATCAGCGGCGTCGCGGAGCCCCATATTCAGCCCCTGCGCACCGATCGGCGGCAGCACATGGGCGGCTTCGCCGACCAGCGCGATGCGGTGCTGCGCAAATCGGTGGGACTGTTCGATCGCGAGCGGAAACAAATGACGCCCCGGCTCGATATGGACGCGGCCGAGAATGGAATGCGATCGCACCTCAGTGGCCTCGGATAATTCGTCATCCGTAAGCGCCATCAGCCGCTCGGCTTCCTTGCGCGCCGCAACCCACACCACGCTGCAGCGGCTGCCCGGCAGCGGTACGAAGACGCATGGACCTTGCGGCGTGTGAAACTCAGTGGAGATATTTCGATGCGGCCGCGAGTGATTGACGTTGAAGGTGAGGGCCGCCTGATCGAGTTCGCGCCGCCTGACCTCGATGCCGGCCGCGCTCCTGGAGCGCGACTGCCGTCCGTCGGCGCCGACCACAAGACGCGCCGAGAGCGATTGTCCGCCAGCGGTGCGAATGGCGACAATTGTATCTTCCGGACCGATCGCATCCGCTTCGTCGTCGAGCCGGGTCAGCCGCGGAAGCTCCGCGGCGCGATCTTCCAATGCGGACATCAGCGCCCGGTTCTCGATATTGTGGCCGAATTCCTCGAGGCCGATTTCGTCGGACGAAAACCTGACCTCGGGCGCGCGGATCAGCCGGCCGGTGTCATCGACCAGCCGCATGGTTCGCAACGGGGCCGCCTTGTCTTTGCAGCGGGACCAGACGTTCAGTCCTTGCAAAAAACCAACGGAATCACCGAGCAGAGCCGTGGTGCGATTGTCGGCATAAGGTGCGCGCCGGGCGATCAGGGCCGTCTTCGCGCCGGTCTGCGCCAGCGCGATTGCAGTTGCAACGCCCGCAGGTCCGCCGCCGATAACGACCACATCGAATGGTGCCGAGACATCGTTCATATCAGGACAATTGACGTTCCCGGCGGCATTTTCAAGCCCGTGCCGCATCTCCGTTTCCCACCGATTTGCGCGGCCGAACGCCGCAAGCGCCGATATGCAAAGGCGTCCGATTCCTGATAGCACTGCCGGCTAGATGGACCAGGAAAATCAGCAGGATTCGTTGTCAGCGTCGTCGCGAAGGCGGGCCGCCGCGTTTTCGGTGCATGTCTTCACGGCACTGGGGGCGGGTATCGCTCTGATCGCACAGCTAGAGGCGGTCCGCGAGCACTGGGCGGCGATGTTCGCCTGGCTTGGGATCGCGCTAGTAATCGACGCGATCGACGGTCCGATCGCGCGACGGCTGGACGTCACCAATGTGCAGCCGAACTGGTCGGGCGAGGTGCTCGACCTCGTCGTCGATTTTGTCACTTACGTCTTTGTGCCAGCCTACGCCATTACGGCGAGCGGCTTATTGCTGCCGCTGGCGGCGCCGCTGCTCGGCATCGGCATCGTCGTATCGAGCGCGCTCTATTTCGCCGATCGGCGCATGAAGGCCGAGGACAATCATTTTCGCGGGTTTCCAGCGCTGTGGAACGCCGCGGCATTCTATCTATTCCTGCTGCACTGGCCGCCCGGCCTTTCGAGCCTGGCGGTTGCCATTCTCATCGTGCTCACGTTCATTCCCTTCTATGTGCTGCACCCCGTGCGCGTGGCCCGGCTGCGCACCTTGACCCTGTCGTTGATCGGAGTTTGGGCGGCGCTTGCCATCTACGCCCTGGCGAGCGATTTCGACGTCGGCATGCCTGTCACCATCGCGCTGTGTGCGATCGCCATCTACATCGGGGGAAGCGATGCGGCGATCCGCCTCGCACGGGCGTTCGGCATATGATTGCACTGTGGACCAGTCCGGAGGCATGGGCGGCGTTGCTGACCCTGACGGCGCTTGAGATCGTTCTCGGCATCGATAACGTCATTTTCATCTCGGTGATCGTCTCGCGCATTCCGCCACGGCAGGCGAAACGAGCGCGGCAGATCGGGTTGGCGCTCGCACTGATATTCCGCATCCTGCTGCTCAGCCTGCTGGTGTGGCTGATCGGCCTGACCCAGGACGTGCTCACGCTAAAAGGCTTCGCCTTTTCCTGGCGCGACATCATTCTGATCGGCGGCGGATTGTTCCTGATCGCGAAGGCAACGCACGAAATTCACACTGAAGTCGAGGCGAATGACGGGGCTGATGACGTTGAGCCGAGAGCCAGCGCGTTCTTCTGGGTCATTGTCCAGATCATCGTCATCGACATGGTGTTTTCGCTGGATTCAATCATCACCGCGATCGGCATGGCGCAGGATTTGCAAATCATGATTGCAGCCGTCGTTATCGCCTGTGTCATCATGTACGCATCGTCCGGCCCGGTCGCGAAATTCGTGGCCGAGCATCCCACCACCAAAATGCTGGCGCTGGCATTCCTGGTGCTGATCGGCGTGGCGCTGGTCGCCGACGGGTTTAAATTCCATATCCCGCGCGGCTATATCTATTTTGCCATCGCGTTTTCGGCCGTCGTCGAACTCTTCAATGTGCTCGCCAAACGCAACCGTAAAAAAGCCGGCCGTTAATCGATTGGAGACGTTCCCGGAACCATCGAGTTGACAACGCAGCCTCGATGGCTTTCGCTTCGTCCCGAGAGCAGGCCAGGATATATTGAAGGAGAACCCGCGATGACCAAGGCTGTGCGCGTGCACAAGGTGGGGGGGCCCGAAGCTCTGGTCTATGAGGCTGTGGATGTACCCGAGCCGGGACACGGTGAGGTGCGTATCCGCCAGCATGCGGTCGGCCTCAACTTCATTGACGTGTACTTCCGCACCGGCCTCTATAAGGCGCCGGGACTGCCGTTCGTCCCCGGCAACGAGGCGGCGGGCGAAGTCGTGGCGGTCGGACCTGGTGTGACCAATTTTCACCCCGGCGATCGCGTTGCCTATTATCACAACCTTGGCGCCTACGCCTCCGAACGGAACATTCCCTGGGAGAAGCTGGTCAAGCTGCCCGACCACATCACCTACGAGCAGGGCGCCGTGCTGATGTTGAAGGGGCTGACGGTCTGGTACTTGCTGCACAAGACCTTCAAGGTCGAGCCGGGGCATCGGGTGCTGATCCATGCTGCGGCAGGTGGCATCGGCTTGCTCGCATGTCAGTGGGCGAAGGCGCTCGGTGCGCATGTCATCGGCACGGCGGGCAGCAAAGCGAAAGCCGACCTCGCGCTCTCCAACGGTTGCGATCACGTCATCCTATACAACGAAGAGGATTTCGTGGCGCGCGTGAAGCAGATCAGCCGCAACGAACTCTGCGATGTCGTCTATGACGGCGTTGGCAAGACAACGTTTCCGGGTTCGCTGTCCTGTCTGAGGCCGCGCGGCTTGTTTGTGAGTTTCGGCAATGCTTCAGGGCCGGTGCCGCCCTTTGCGATTGCCGAACTCAACAATCACGGCTCGCTGTTTGCGACCCGGCCGAAGCTCAACGATTACATCGGCAAGCGCTCGGAATTACTGGAAGGCGCCGACACGTTGTTTGCCGCCGTCATCAACGGCAAAATCCACGTCCCGATCAACCACGCCTACGCGCTGAAAGATGCGGCCAAGGCCCATATCGACCTGGAAGGCCGGGCCACCACGGGCGCGTCGATCCTGAAGCCTTAGTCTCCATCGTCATTCCGAGGCCAACGGGTCGCGCGAACGCGCGCCCGTTGACGGGCTCCGCGAAGCAATCCAGCATGCACGTCGAGATCTGGATTGCTTCGTCGCTGGCGCTCCTCGCAATGACGGAAGAAGTAGCCTACGCAACCCGTCTCGCAGCGCCTACCTTTGTCAGGATCGCATCGAGACAGTCGATCATCGCACCGATCTCATCGCGTGTGACGTTGAGCGCCGGCATGAAACGCAGCGCGTCCGGCTGCGGCGAATTCAGCAACACGCCGGCCTCGAATGCCTGCGCCAGGATCGACGCTCCCATGGGCAGTTTCAGGTCGAGCGCCAGCAGCAGTCCTCGGCCGCGCACTTCGCCGAGGCCGTGCCGCGCGGAGAGCCGTTGCAACTCGCTTTCCAGAAACAGCCCGGCATCGACAGCCGCTTTCAGGAACGCGGGCGCAGCGATGCTTTCGAGAACAGCAAGCCCCGCGGCACACATCAGTGGATTGCCGTTGAAGGTGCCGCCCTGGTCGCCATGTTCGAAGCAGGAAGCATGCTCCGTGGCCAGTAGCGCAGCCAGCGGCACGCCACCGCCGATGCCTTTCCCGAGCGTCATGATGTCAGGCTCGATATCGGCGTGCTCGTAGTGGAAGAGTTTGCCGGTGCGGCCCATGCCGGTCTGGATTTCATCGACGATCAGCAGAAGTCCATGTTCTTTCGTCAGCGCCCGCAACTCGCTCAGGAATTGGTCGGTCGCAGGCCAGACCCCGGCTTCGCCCTGGATAGGCTCCAGCATAACGGCGACGGTCTTGCTGTTGATCAGCCGCCGGACGGAAGCGAGATCGTTCAGCAACGCTTTGCGAAAGCCTGGCACTTTCGGTTCGAACAGCGGCTCGAAGGCTTTCTTGCCGGAGGCCGACATCGTTGCCAGCGTGCGGCCATGGAAGCCGCCTTCGAACGTGATGATTTCATAAGCGCCGTTACGGTGCAGCGCGCCGTATTTGCGGGCGAGTTTGATCGCGCCTTCGTTGGCTTCCGCGCCGGAATTGGCAAAGAAGACCTGATCGAAGCAGCTATGCTCGACCAGCGCGTTGGCGAGTTTGAGGCTTGGCGCGTTGTAGAAGGCAGGACTCGGCGAGAGCAACAGCCTCGCCTGCGCCGCCAGCGCGTCGGCGACAACATCAGGTGAATGGCCAAGGCAGTTGACGGCCCACCCCTGGATGAAGTCGAGATAACGCTTGCCGGTGTCATCCCACAGCCATGAACCTTCGCCTTTGACGAATACGGTCTTGGGGCGGGCGGTGATGTCCATCAACGCGTCGAACGGATGTGTGGCAATGCCCATGTCAAACTCTCCTGCGGTTGGGTGAAAAAGTCGGCCGAAACGAAAGAAGGCCGCACTTTGCGGGTGCGGCCTTCTCGAAAACTTTGCTGATCTATCTGTTCAGCGTTGTCGTCGGACACGGCGCGACCCATCATCGTCGAACGAGCGACGACGGAAAGCTGCGCGGAGTTGGGTCCGGTTCAATGTCATGACGGGGCCATACAGCCGAAGGGCGGGCGCTGTCAAGGGTGCATCGCGCTTTTTGGTAGAGCTAAGATCTAGAAACCGGCGACGCTGCCGTGCAGGTCATATTCGTCCGCACGCTCGATTTTCGCCGTAACGATCTCGCCGACGCGGAGCGGCCGGCGGCTCGAAACATAGACCGCGCCGTCGATCTGCGGCGCGTCGGCCTTGGAGCGGCCTTTCGATACGGTCGGGCCGACTTCGTCGATGATGACCTGCTGCCGCGAGCCGACCTTGCGCTTCAACCGGCGCGCGGAGATCTTCTGCTGCCGCGCCATCAGCGCGTTCCAGCGCTCCTGCTTGACCTCGCCGGGCACGGCATGGCCGAGCGCATTCGAGGAAGCGCCCGCAACCGGCTCATATTTGAAGCAGCCGACGCGATCGATTTCGGCTTCTTCAAGCCAGTCGAGCAAATAGGCAAAATCGGAATCGGTCTCGCCGGGGAAGCCGACGATGAATGTCGAACGCAGCGTCAGCTCCGGGCACTCCTCGCGCCATTTCTTGATCCGCCCAAGCGTCTTGTCCTGCGCCGCGGGACGCTTCATCTGCTTGAGGATCTCGGGGCTTGCGTGCTGAAAGGGAATGTCGAGATAGGGCAGGATCTTGCCTTGCGTCATCAGGCCGATGACTTCGTCGACATGCGGATAGGGGTAGACATACTGCAACCGAACCCAGGCGCCGAACTCGCCGAGCTCCTGCGCAAGGTCATAGAATTTCGCGCGGACTTCGCGATCCCGCCAGGGGCTCGCGGCATATTTCAGATCGACGCCATAGGCCGAGGTGTCCTGCGAGATCACCAGCAATTCCTTGACGCCGGCGTTAACAAGCTTTTCGGCCTCGCGCAGCACGTCGTTGGCGGAGCGGGACACCAGGTCGCCGCGCAGCTTCGGGATGATACAGAAGCTGCAGCGGTTGTTGCAGCCTTCGGATATTTTCAGATAGGCGTAATGCCGCGGCGTCAGCTTGATGCCCTGTGGCGGGACCAGATCGAGATGCGGATTATGGACCGGCGGCAGCGCGCGATGCACTGCATCGAGCACGCTCTCATATTGCTGCGGCCCGGTAATTGACAGCACGCCGGGATAGGCGGCTTCGATCTGCTCGGGCTCGGCGCCCATGCAGCCGGTGACGATGACCTTGCCGTTTTCGGCCATCGCCTCGCCAATGGCGCCGAGCGATTCCTGCTTGGCGCTGTCGAGGAAGCCGCAGGTGTTGACGATGACGAGATCGGCGCCATCGTGCTTGCGCGCCAGTTCATACCCTTCCGCCCGCAACCGCGTGATGATGCGCTCGGAATCCACCAATGCCTTGGGGCATCCCAGCGAAACAAAGCTGACTTTGGGCGCGGCCGCCTGCTGCATCTCTAAACCTGCCTCGTGTCCCGGCTCTGGCATTCGCATCCCGTTGCGGCAGACTCTTTGCGAATGTTAGAGCCGAAGGGACACGAGCAAAAATGACTCTAGTGCGGCCCTGGATTTGACATTCGCCACGAGGACTCGCGGCCCCGGCAGGGCGAATGTCAAATCCACCGCACTGGTTGATGCGCAGGAGCTAGTCCCAATTGCTCATAATTACAAGGCTTTGAGCGGTCTTAAGGCGTGCTATGGATAGTTTGTCCGAAATGCGAGTGATGGATGGTTGCTGAGACGTCTCCCAAAATCGTCATTGTCGACGAAAGCCCGATCCGCGCCGCGATCCTCGAGGAAGGATTGCGGGAGGCGGGTTTTACGAGCGTCGTCCATATCAGCGAGATGCAGAGCCTGCTTGCCCGAATCTATGCGCTTGATCCGGATATCATTCTGATCGATCTGGAAAATCCGAGCCGCGATATTCTGGAACAAATGTTCCAGGTCAGCCGCGCCGTTCGCCGGCCGATCGCGATGTTCGTCGATCAGAGCGACGCGGCGTCGATCCAGGCCTCGGTTGACGCCGGCGTCTCCGCCTACATCGTCGACGGACTGAAGAAGGAACGCATCAAACCGATCCTCGACCTCTGCGTTTCCAGGTTCAACGCCTTCGCGAAGCTCCAGGATGAACTCGACCGCGCCAAATCCGCGCTCGAGGATCGCAAGGTCATCGATCGCGCCAAGGGCATCCTGATGAAGCTGAAGGGGCTGACGGAAGACGAGGCCTATGTGCTGCTGCGGTCGACGGCAATGCGTGAGAAAAAGAAAATCGGGGAGATCGCTCAATCGATCCTGACCGCATCGGAGTTGCTGAAATGAGCACACCGCTTCATATCGGCTTCATTCCGCTGGTCGATGCCGGAGCCCTGATCGTCGCCGTCGACAAGGGCTTTGCCGCCGCCGAAGGGCTCGATGTCACTTTGGTGCGCGAGGTGTCGTGGTCGAATGTCCGCGACAAGCTCAATATCGGCCTGTTCGATGCGGCGCATCTGCTGGCGCCGGTCGCGATCGCTTCCAGCCTCGGGCTCGGGCACGTGAAGGTGCCGATCGTGGCGCCGTTCAATCTCGGTCTCAACGGCAACGCGATCACGGTGTCGCCGGCGCTACATGCGGCGATCCTCAGCGAGATCGAGGGCGATCGGCTGGACCCGATGGCGACGGCGCTGGCGCTGGCGCGCGTTGTCGCCGCGCGGCGCAAAAGAGGCGCCGAACCCCTGACCTTCGGCATGACCTTTCCGTTTTCCACCCACAATTACCAGCTGCGCTTTTGGATGGCTGCCGGCGGCGTCGATCCCGACGAGGATGTGCGTCTGGTGGTGCTGCCGCCGCCGTACATGGTGGATAGCCTGGCCAATGGCCAGGTCGATGCGTTCTGCGTCGGCGCGCCCTGGAATTCGGTCGCGGTCGATCTTGGTGTTGGCCATATCCTGCATTTCGTCTCAGAAATCCTGGCGCGCGCCGCGGAGAAGGTGCTCGCGATGCGGCAGAGCTGGTCGGAGAAAAATCCGCAGGTCGTTGCGGCCCTGATCCGGGCCTCGCATCGTGCCGCTGAATTCATCGCAGAACCGCAAAACCGTGCCGAGGCGGCGCGCATTCTGGCGCAGCCGGACCGCATCGGCGTCGACGCGGATGTGATCCTGCGCACGCTGAACGGCAGGCTCAAGATTTCTCCCGATGGAACCATGCGCGAAAGCAGTCGCTATTGGCTGGTCGGGCGGGAAGGCGCATCACGGCCGGAGCCTGTCCAAGCCGCCTGGCTTTATGCCCAGATGGTGCGTGGGGGACAGGCCTCGATTGCTCCAGAAGCCCTCAGCACCGCCATGGCGGTGTTCCGTCCCGATCTTTACGACGCCGCACTGGGGCTGCGCAGTGACGCCTACAGCGAAGGGCTGGGTACGGTCGATGCCTTTGCCGGGCCGCGTTTTGACCCTGCCGATATTGCCGGATATCTCGGCTCGTTTTGATCCTGAATTCAGCTTCAGGAGCGATTGACTAAGTTCCGAGCAAATCGATTCGAAGCATAATTTTTAGGCTGCTGCCGCCTCGACAAGCAGGAACCGCAAGATTCCGCGTTGCCAGTATGGAGTCAAAGGCTCCCATAAGGCACTGAATTTATAAGAACTTCCAAAAAATGCTGCAGTGGCACACGACTTGAATAGAGGTGGTGGTCAGCCGCCGCAGTCGCCTGCTGACCATCGTCGACGATGGATTTTCGGCAGCAACGAAGCTGATCGGACCGCTCAGAAATTTTCCGATACGGCGCTGCCCCCTCGACGGGCTTTCCGAGCATCACACCCTTTTCTCGTTGTAGCCGCCTCCGTGGCGACTGGAGCTTTGACATGGATTACGCCAAGCCCACCGACGTCGTCTCCTCGATGGTCGATGCCAGTCTCAAGAAACTGGCGCTTGCCCCGCGGGACCTGCTCATCCGCGGCGCGCTTTCCGGTGCACTGCTTGGCGCGGCGACCACTCTCGCCTTTAGCGGCGCCTTCACGACGGGCCAGCCGCTGGTCGGAGCGATCATCTTTCCCGTCAGTCTGGTGATGATCGTCCTACTTGGACTCGAACTCGTGACCGGAAGTTTCGGGCTGTTGCCGCTGGCGCGGCTCGAGGGCAAGGCGACCTGGAGCGCCATCGCCGCAAACTGGTCCTGGGTGTTCCTCGGAAATCTTCTCGGCAGCATCGCCTATGGCATCCTGATCGCGATCGCCCTGACCAACATGGGTACCGCGGCACCCGCAGGTGTCGCGGCGCGTATCATCCAGATTGCCGAAGCCAAGACCGTCGCCAATGAGGCGCTCGGCATGGCCGGGATGGTCAGCGTTTTCGTGAAGGCCATTCTCTGCAATTGGCTGGTCTGCCTCGGCGTCGTCATGGCAATGACGTCCACCTCGACGATCGGAAAGATCGCCGCGACCTGGTTGCCGATCTTCACGTTCTTCGCCCTGGGGTTTGAGCACGCCGTCGTCAACATGTTCATCATCCCAACCGGCATGCTGCTCGGCGCAAAGGTGAGTGTCTATCAGTGGTGGGTGTGGAACCAGATTCCGGTGACGCTCGGCAATCTCGTCGGCGGCTTTGTTTTCACCGGCCTTGCACTCTACGCGACCTTCAAGCCGGCGGAACAATCGGCGCCGGTCGCAGCGCAGCTCGCACCGCAAATTCCCGCTGAATAATGGCCATCGTTGCGCATCATGAAACTTGAAACAACCTCAGCCGATTTCAGCGACGAGCAAAAGCGCTATCTGGAAGGCTTCATGTCAGGCCTGCAGGTCGGGCGCGTCGGCCGAAACGTCGGTCTCGCCGCCGGATCAGGTGCGCCTGCCGCCAAGGGAAATCCAGAGCCGGTCGGTCCGGACGCGGCCGGCCTCAAGGCCCAGGACAAGGTTCTCGCCGACGGCAAGAAGCTGTCCGACCCTGAAAAATTCAAACGCGAACAGCATCCGTTCGACGCCTATCAGCGCCTCAAGGAACAGGCGAAAGGCAATACGCCGCCGACGCCTGCGGACAATTTCCGCTGGCGTTATTACGGCCTGTTCTATGTCGCGCCGACGCAGGACTCGTATATGTGCCGGCTGCGTATTCCCAACGGCATCCTCACGCACTGGCAGTTTGCCGGCGTCGCCGATCTCGCCGAACGCTATGCCGGCGGCTATTCGCATGTCACCACCCGCGCCAATATCCAGCTCAGGGAGATTCCGCCGAAGCACACCGTCGGACTGATCGAGGGAATTCAGGACATCGGATTGTGCTCGCGCGGATCGGGCGCCGACAACATTCGCAACGTGACGGGGACGCCGACCGCCGGGATCGATCCGGTTGAATTGATCGATACGCGCGAATACGCCCGCGAATGGCATTACCACATCCTCAACGACCGCTCGCTGACCGGCTTGCCGCGCAAGTTCAACGTCGCGTTTGACGGCGCGGGCAGGATCGCCGTGCTGGAAGACACCAACGACATCGCTTTCGCGGCGGTCGAGGTGAAGGACGGTTTTGGCGCGGCGCCCGGCGTCTGGTTTCGTCTGGGGATCGGCGGCATCACCGGCCACAGGGATTTCGCCAAGCAAACCGGGATTATCGTCAAGCCGGAAGACGCGACCATGGTCGCGGATGCCATCGTGCGGGTGTTCATCGAAACCGGCGATCGCACCAACCGCCTCAAGGCGCGGATGAAATACGTGATCGACGACATGGGAATGGACAAATTCCTGCTCGCCGTCGAAGCGAAATACGGCAAGGCCTTCACCCGTGTGCCGCCGGAAGCGCTGGAGCCGCGACCTGTGTTCGACCGCATGGCGCATGTCGGCGTACATTCGCAGAAACAGGCGGGCCTGAACTGGATCGGTGTCGTGCTGCCGATCGGCAAGCTGACCGGTGACCAGATGCGCGGCCTTGCAAAGATCGCGCACGATCTGGGCGACGGCGATATTCGCCTGACAGTGTGGCAGAATCTCCTGATTTCGGGCGTCGCGGATGACAAGCTCGCGCTCGCAACGGCCGCGATCAAAGCACTCGGTCTCGACGTCGAGGCGTCATCGATCCGCGCCGGGCTTGTCGCATGCACCGGCAATGCCGGCTGCAAGTTCGCCGCCTCCGATACCAAGCGGCATGCCGCCGAGATCGGCGACTGGTGCGAAACGCGCGTGAAAATCGAGACGCCGCTCAACATCCATCTCACCGGCTGCCATCATTCCTGCGCGCAGCATTATATCGGGGATATCGGACTGATCGCAGCGAAGGTGCCGGTCGGGAACGATGACGACACGGTGGAGGGTTATCACCTCTTCGCCGGCGGCGGCTTTGGTCCGGATGCCGATATCGGGCGGGAGGTCTATCACGACGTCAAGGCCGAGGATGCGCCGAAGACCGTGGAGAAGCTGCTGAAAGCCTACGTCGCCAATCGTGCGTCCGACGACGAGACGTTTCTCGCATTTTCACGCCGCCACGACGGGGAAACCTTGCGGAAGATGGCGGAAGCGGAGAGCAGCACATGAACCAGATCACTTCGCCGCCAAGGCTTGAGGTCATTCCGGAGAGCGCGCCGTTCTCGGAGGCCCAGCGCTCCTGGCTCAACGGATTCCTCGTCGGGCTCTTGCAGCTCGACGGCTCGGTGCCGTTGTCGCCCGAGCAAGGGGCGGCCGTGTTGCAGGGCGTGGCCGGCGATGGCGATGATGGCGAAGCGCCTTGGCACGACCAGACCATGCCGATTGCCGATCGCATGAAGCTCGCGGAAGGCCGCCCGATGCGACGGCGGATGATGGCGGCGATGGCGCAGCAGGATTGCGGCCAGTGCGGCTACAATTGCAACGATTATTCCGACGCGATCGCGAGCAAGAGCGAAGCGCGGCTCAATCTCTGCGTGCCCGGCGGCAAGGAAACCGCGCGCATGCTGAAGGCACTGCACGAGGAACTGGAAAAGGCGCCCGCCGCCGCTTCCGTTCCGGCCGTGGCGACGGCCGCGGCGGCGCCGGCGATCTTGGGTGAACCTGGACGGTCGCGCGATAATCCGGTGGCGGCAACCTTCCTGTCGCGTCGCCTGCTCAACAAGACCGGGTCGGAAAAGGAAACCTGGCATATCGATTTCGACCTCAGCGGCTGTGGCCTCGACTATGTCGTCGGTGACTCCTTCGGTATCTTCGCCAAGAACGAAGTGGGCCATGTCGATCAGATCATTGCCTTGCTGGGTGCCTCTCACACCACCAACGTGAACGGCAAGACCCTGCGCGACGTATTGATCGACGACGTTTCGCTGGCGCCGGCGCCGGACAAGCTGTTCGAACTGATCTCGTTCATATCGGGCGGCGCGCAGCGCGAAAAAGCCCGTGCGCTGGCACAGGGCGAGGATCCCGACGGCGATGCCGCGACCCTCGACGTAATGGCGGCGTTACAGAAATTCTCCGGCGTGCGGCCGCATCCGGAAGCCTTCGTTGAAGCGCTGGAGCCGTTGCAGCCGCGGCTCTATTCGATTTCGTCATCGCACAATGCAACGCCGGGAAAACTGTCGCTGACGGTCGATTGCGTGCGCTACGTGATCGGCAAGCGCAAGCGGCTTGGTCTTGCTTCGACCTTCCTTGCCGAACGCATCAATCCCGGTGATGAATTGAAGGTCTATGTGCAGAAGGCCCATGGCTTTGCGCTGCCGCAGGATCCGAAAACGCCGATCATCATGATCGGGCCCGGCACCGGTGTCGCGCCGTTCCGCGCCTTCCTGCTTGACCGCCGGGCAACCGGGGCAACCGGCAAGAACTGGCTGTTCTTCGGTCATCAGCGCAGCGGCTCTGATTTCTTCTATTCCGACGAACTCAATGCCATGAAAACGGCGGGACTACTGACGCGGCTGTCGCTGGCGTGGTCCCGCGACGGCGACAAGAAATTCTATGTGCAGGACCGGATGCGCGAAGTCGGCCGCGAAGTGTGGACATGGCTGGCCGAGGGCGCGAACGTGTATGTCTGCGGCGATGCCAAACGAATGGCAAAGGATGTCGAGCGCGCGCTGGTCGATATCGTCGCGCAGTTCGGGGCGAGGTCGACCGATGAGGCCGTGAGCTTTGTCGGGGAGCTCAAGAAGAAGGGGCGGTTCCAGCAGGACGTGTACTGACCCGGTTCCAGTCAGTTCAAATTGGGACGAAAAAAATTCTCGTCTGAATCTATCGCGGAGAATTTTTATCTGCTGCGGGAGTCAAACGAAGCGCGCGTATCGTTATTTCTTCCACCATCTTGTGTCCGACCGCCAACCGCGTTCCACTACACCTGATGGCGCGGTGGAGAACGATGATGCGCGAATTGTCAGCGGAAGCCCGTCTGCACCTGTACGCGCGTTCCCTGTCCAGACGAACTACGAGACGGCTCCATGCGGCGGCGCTCTATGGCGCATTCGCCGTGATCGCCGCCATCGTGTTCGGCACGCTGTCGTATCACCCGTTCTGAAACGGTTTGCTAACGCGCCTTCTTGAACGGCGCCACTTCGATACCGCCATCCTTCAAGGCCTGACGGACGCCGCGAGCGATATCGACGGCACCGGGCGTGTCGCCGTGAATGCACACGGTGTCGGTGCGCATCTTGATCACCTTGCCGGATACCGACACCACCGCGCCGTCCTGCACCATCCGGAGCACCCGTTGCGCGATTTGCCCGGCATCGTGCAGTACGGCACCCGGCTTGCGGCGCGACACCAGCGAACCATCGTCTTCATAGGCGCGGTCGGCGAACACTTCATGCACCATCGGCAGGTTCGCGGCTTCGCCGGCCTTCACCAGGCGTGAATTCGCCAGCACCACGAATATCAAATTGGGATCGACCGCCTTGATGCCGTTGGCGATTGCCTTGGCGGTCATGTCGTCGTCGCAGGCGACGTTCGACAAGGCGCCATGCGCTTTGACGTGGGTCACCTTGTGACCGGCCGCGGTCGCGATCGCCTGCAGCGCGCCGATCTGATAGGCGACGAGGTTTTCGATCTCGGAGGCTTTCATCCCGGGAAAAGGACGCCGGCCAAAACCGTGCAGATCGCGATAACCGGGGTGGGCGCCGATGCTCACGCCACGGGCTTTGGCCAGTTCCACGGTGTGGCGCATGATATCGGCATCGCCGGCGTGAAAGCCGCACGCGATATTGACCGAGGTGGCGAGCTCGATCATGGCGGCGTCGTTGCCCATCTCCCACGCGCCAAATCCTTCGCCGAGATCGCAGTTGAGATCGATTGTTGTCATGTTGATTGTCCGCTTGCGTGAGTGGATCTTCGATTGGTTAGAGCTTCATAGATCTTGCGCCAGTGCATCCGTCGCCGATGGAACCTGCCATGTCGCGGCATCGATGGCGCTGACGGCGCTGCCCGCGACATTGGCATCTTGCAGCGCTTCGATGTTCAGATCAAAGTTTTCGATATCGCGCAGGCGATCGGGCAGGGTGCGCAGTATTTCAGAGAACTTGCGCGCCTCGGCCTGCGCCTCCGCCATGCTCAGGGCCTTGAAACGAAAGGCTCGGCCGGCCGGAATCTGCGCAAACCGGCCGAGATCGGTCGATATGACGGTTGCGATCTTCGGATAGCCGCCGCTGGTGCCGCGATCCGGCATCAGGACGATCGGCGCGCCGTTGCCGGGAACCTGGATGCTGCCGTTCACGGTGCCGTCGGAGACGATGTTGTGGCCGTGCAGATGCTTGATGACAGGGCCTTCCAGCCGATAGCCCATGCGGTCGCTGGTGGCCGATATCTTCCACTCGCTGTCCAGAAACTGCTTTTTCGCGTCGTCGGAAAATTCGTCGTCTTGCGGGCCCAGCACCACGCGGATGGGCCCGTCCGGCGCAGCCGGAAGATCGATCCGGCGCTCGGCCGCGCCGCTGGCGGCAGAGGCCTGCAATTCGTCGCCGGCCTGCAAAGGCCGCGGGTAGGGGCTGCCGAGACCGGCGCGGGCATTTACCGACAGGCTGCCGAACATCGGTTCGCCATCAATGCCGCCTTCGATCGCGAGATAACTGAACGATCCGCCACGTGCGAAGCCGAGCGTCAGCGTCTCGCCGTCCGCCAGCGTCATCGAGGTATCGAACGCGGCGGGGCGCTTGGCAATGTCAGCGCTGCGCGGGGCTCCCGCGAGCGCCACGCGAACCGCGCCTTCGCGCGCGGTGAATGACGCGCCGAACGGGCCGATCTCGACGGCAGCGGCAAACGGCGTGTTCCCGACCAGACTATTCGCGGCGGCCAGCGCGAGCCGATCGATCGCGCCGCTCGGCGTCAGGCCGTAGCGCTGCGAGCCCGGGCGGCCGCCGTCCTGAACCGAGCTCGCGGGCCCGATGGCCGATATGACGAGCTTGCTCATGAGGCAATCAACTCGGCGATGATTTCGCCGCTTTCCGCGGCGCGATCCTGCTCCGCAAACGTCTTGTGGTCGACGACGGAAAACGTCACGTGGTCGCCGGGCTCGAGCAGGAAGGTCGGCTCGCGATGCAACTGGTAGGTTCGGACCGCGGTACGTCCCAGCAGATGCCAGCCGCTGGGGCCGGCGAGGCATTGCACGCCGGTCTGCACCCCGCCGACGGAAATCGTACCCGCTGGCGTCAGCAGCCGCGGGTTTTGCCGCCGCGGCATATGCAGAAAATTTTCCAGCCCGCTGAGATAGGACCAGCCGGGCGTAAAGCCGATCATGGCCACACGATAGTCGCCGGCGACATGCCGGGCCACGATGTCGTCAGGCGTCGTCTTCAGCGTCTTAGCGACGTCCTCCAAATCGATGCCGTGCTCACCGCCATACGCCACGGGAAGGCGCCAGCGCCGCGTACTGATCACGGGAGGAACGGGCAATTGGGCCAGCACCGAAAGTTTCTCGCTCAAGCTGTCGAAACCGATCTGGTTGGGGTCATAGTGCACCAGCAGGGATCGGTAGGTCGGCACCGTTTCGGTGATGCCGGTGATCGTCTCACGCGCCAAGGTGCGATCGAGCGAGAGCACCCGCTGGTTGGCCGCGTCGTCGATGTTGCGGCTGAACTCGACCGTGATGGCGCTATCGCCACTTGGCAGCATACGGGGCGGGGAAGGTGGCGCAGCCATGGTCTCACAAGCTCGTAGGCGGAGCGCAAAGCTGTAGCGCGTTTTCCGCCACAGTGGAATCCGCATCGGTCAAAATGAGCCTGCAAGTTCAATAAATTAATCGCACATGGGCTGATAAGAGGCTGTTATCTGAACCTCATGATGCGGCTTTTTTATCGCCCGTATCGCCACTTGACGCGATGGCCGTGCCCCGCAAGATGCGCCGGCCAATTAATCCTCACCGGAGCTGCTTTTTCGATGTCCCTGACCCCTGAAGCGATCGCGACCCTTTCCCGCGTGTCCACCGCCACCATCACCACGGTTCTCCTCAAAAAGGGCCTGCGGAACGTTTGGATGCGGGGGACGCGTCCGCTGCGGCCCGGACAGCCCCGGCTGGTTGGACCGGCGTTTACGCTGCGTTTCGTGCCGGCGCGCGAGGATCTGGCCACGCCCGAGTCCTGGTCGTCGCCGATTTCGACCCGCACGGCGATCGAAGCCATGCCCGAGGGCTGCATCGCCGTGGTCGACGCCATGGGTGTCACCGACGCCGGCATTTTCGGCGATATCCTGTGCGCCCGCATGGTCAAGCGCAAGGTTGCGGCACTGATCACCGACGGCGTCGTGCGCGATCTCGAAGGGGTGCTCGGCACCGGTCTGCCGGTTTGGTGTGATGGTTACGCGGCGCCACCCTCGGTTGCCGGCCTGACATTCGTCGGCTGGGGCGAGCCGATCGGTTGCGGCGGCGTTGCGGTATTTCCCAATGACGTCGTCGTTGCCGACCAGGATGGCGCGGTGCTGATCCCGCAAGCGTTTCTGGAGCTGGTGCTGGCCGAAGGCGCCGAGCAGGAACGAATGGAAGCCTGGATCGTCGACGAAGTGAACAAGGGCGCGGCGCTGCCGGGTCTCTATCCTATGAATGCCGAGACCAAAGCGCGCTATGCCGCGTCAAAGAAATAACATCAAGAAGGAGAGGCGACCCCATGGAGATCCATCTCGCAGGCTCCCGGCCGACACGCCGGGCGCCCAAGGAAAACTTCACCGGCACGGTCTGGCAGGACCCGGTCATCATGACCCCTGCGCCGGCGCATTTAAACTGCGCGCGTGTCTCGTTCGAGCCGGGCGCCCGCACCGCCTGGCATACGCATCCGCTCGGCCAGACGCTCTATGTGATCTCGGGAATTGGACGGGTTCAGGCCAAGGGCGGGCCGATCCGCGAAATCCGGCCGGGCGACGTGGTCTGGATTCCGCCAGGCGAGAAGCATTGGCACGGCGCTTCCCCAGCCAATGGCATGACCCATATCGCCATGCAGGAGGCGCTGGACGGCGTCTATTCGAGCTGGATGGAGCACGTCACCGACGCCGAATATTCGGAAAACGTCGGAGGATAGCCGCCCAGCAGGCCGTCCACTCCGGCTAGATGCGCTGCGCGGTCCATGTGCCGGAGCACATGGTGCCGTGCCAGGTGCCCGATCCGGAGGTGGCGGTGAGGCGGCCGGAGCCAACGGCCCGTTTTATCCCGTTGACCAGGGTCACGCTGATGATTCCGGCTTCTGCGACCCGGCCTGACGCCGTCATCATGGCGTTGGCCGATTCAACTTTGCCGTTATTGATACCGATCGAAACGCTTGATCCGCTGCCGCACGCCGAGTTCGTCGAAGCAATCTGCACGTTCCACTGACCGTCAAAGGTCGCCGCTGCGGCCGGGGTGGCAGCGGATCCCCCGGCTAGCATCAGGATACGCGTGAAGAGTATTGCTTTGCGAAGATTTGGCATGACGTCCCCCTTTGTTCTGCGGGGAACAAAGTCTCATGCCGGCATTTGCGGGACTGTGAGGACCATCACACCGGTGGTTGTCGCGTTATTTTGGACGGCTACCGCATGATTCCATGGCAACAGATCGATACGACGCAGGTGCCCGGCGCAGACGTCGAACTTCGTCTGATGCGCAGAGGGGCCGAGTTCTCGATGATGCTCGGCCAGAATGAATTGATGAACAGCCGCCTCAGCGGGTCCGAGGAGGCGCTGGCCACACTCGCCTGCAAAAGAATAGAAGGGATCAAGCGGCCCCACTTGTTGATCGGCGGACTGGGCATGGGATTTACGCTACGCGCCGCGCTCACCGTGCTGGGAGCCGAGGCGCGCGTTACCGTCGCCGAACTGGTGCCTGCAGTCGTCGCCTGGGCGCGCGGACCGATGGCGGAGTTATTCGGCGCCAGCCTGACCGATCCGCGTGCCATCATCCGCGAGGCCGACGTCGCTGACGTGATCAAGTCCTCGCCGTCAACGTTCGATGCAATCCTGCTCGATGTCGATAACGGCCCGGAAGCCCTGATCCGCAAAGCCAATGACGCCCTCTACGACTTGGAAGGATTGAAGGCGATCCGACGCGCACTACGACCGGGCGGCGTTCTCGCCATCTGGTCATCCGGGCCGAACGCTTTGTTTTCGAAACGGCTTCGCGCGTCGGATTTTGACGTGAACGAAGTCGGCGTGCGCGCGACCTCGAAGCGCAGCGGCGCCCATCACGTCATCTGGTTTGCGACAAAATCCGACAGCGCGCGTTAGGCTTGCCTAATCCCTCCTGCGGCTCGCTCGGTCGGCACCTAATTCAATCGGCTCCAGGTTTGGCCGCCGCAGAACATGCCGCCGAAGGCGCAGCCCTGAACCCGCAGACTGTCCGGCCCCTTCAGCGCAATCGTTGAATCGTAAGTGCTGCCCGTGTTCGGATCGAGGATGCGCCCGCTCCATTTGGAGTCATTGCCGGGCTTCATGTTGATCAGAACCTGTTCGCCGTTCTGGTTCGACTTGGTGTCGACGGAATATCCGCAGAGATTGGCGCCGCATTGCTCGATTCGGATCTTGCCCTCTTTCTCCTCGGTGAGCCAAAGGCCAAGCGGCGAGTTCGCTGACTGAATCGTTGGGGTCGCGGGCGCGGGGGTCTGCTGGCTTTGCATCGGTAATGCCGGGGGAGCCGTTGCAATCACGGGCGCCGGGGCCGGGCTAGCGGGTTGGGTTGCTTCCTGCTGAACCTGCGGCACGGGCGCACTAGCCGGTGGCGGAGGCGATGCAGAATTATCCGCCGGGGTTACATCGGCCGTGGTGTTCGAAGGCTCAGGCAATACGTTCGTTGGCGGCACGGACGGAGCGGGGGCTGGATCGGTTTGAGCAGGGGCCGGCGCGGGCGCTTGTGGATCGACCTTAGCCTGCTGCGGCGCTTGTTTGCGCGGATGGTCGTTGTCCTGATCTTTATGGGCGCGCTTTCGCCGTCCCGTGTTGTCGTAGACTCCCGGAATCGAAACGGTCCCACGGTCCGGATCGATGCGTATGGTGCGGCCGCCATAGTCGAACGTGTACTGAGCCTGCGCGGCGGTGCTCGCGAGCAAAAACGCGGCTAAAGCGAGAAGCCTTTTCATCATGATCTCCTGAGCAGGGGAACCTCGGTTCGACCTTACACCTCAGAAATTTTCGCTAAGTGACCTAGATCACTTTCATAGTATAAGTCTTGAGCTAGCGGCTTTGGTTCAATGCGTATCGCCGGCAGTCTAATTTGAGGGCGCGAGCACCGTCAATTTCTCACGCCGGCCGCGCATTCCGCCGTGACGGATTACTCAAACCAGGCGGAATAGATCTTCTTGAAGCTGCCGTCTTCGGTTGCGATATGCAGCCACTCATCGACGAAATCCTTGAGGGCGACGTCGCGCTGTATCCAATAGGCTTTTTCGGCAAAATCGAACGGCTGGTCCGGATGCACGGCGCACAGCACGCCCGGATGAAGCTTTTGCTGGTATCGCGTCTCCGACGCGTCCGTCATCATCAGGTCGGCGTCACCCTTGGCGATTTCGTCGAAGATCGTGACGTTGTCATTATAGATTTTGATTTCAGCGTTTTTGACATGGGCCCGGGCAAATCGTTCGTTGGTGCCACCGGGATTGACGATTACGCGTGTGCCGGGCTTGTCGATCTCGGCAAGGGTTTCGTATTTGCCCTTGTCGGCACAACGCGCGATCGGCGTCTTGCCTTCCCGCATGACCGGCGTGGAGAACAGTCCTTTTTTCTGACGATCGAGCGTGATCGAAATGCCGCCCATCGCGATATCGAAATTGTCGGCTTCGAAATCCTTCATCAATTGCGGCCATGCGGTCTGCACATATTCGACCTTGACCCCGATCGCCTTTCCGAGTGCCTCCGCCATATCGACGTCGAAGCCCCGGTATTTCTGGGTTGCCTTGTCGAGAGAGGTGAAGGGCAAATAATCACCGGTCATGCCGACGCGTAGTGTTCCGCGTTTGACGATGTCGTCGAGGCGCGAGGCCTGCTGGGCGTGGGCCGAAGCTGCTAACAGTAAAAATGCAACGGCAATGCAGCGGAGGGAGCGAACCATTTGACTTCTCTCGTGCAACAATAGCCGCTGCGATATCGAACGGCGGATCATATTCGCGGGTAGGATTAAAGCGCCAGTGTAGAGTTTCAACCAAGCCGGACCCTATGGCAAGGTTTGGCGTAAACGTTCGGATCGGCGGGGAAACACTGCGACACATTGTGATTTTCGAGATACAGAGGATCGAATTCGTGACCATCTCCATGTACAAATTGTCTGTCGGCGTTTTCACTCAATTTCTGGGCAGTCTGTCCGATCTTCTTGACCATGCGGCGGCGTACGCCGAGGCACGAAAGATTGATCCGTCGATTTTACTCAACGCGCGGCTCTATCCCAACATGTACAATCTCACGCGCCAGGTCGGCGAGGCCAATCGGCATGCGGTTCTTGCCTGTGCTTTGCTGGCTGGCGTGAACCCGCCGATATTTTCGGATGGCGAGCCTGATATTCCCGAGCTCAAGAACCGGATCGCGATCGCGCTGGATTTCATCGAGAATCTGCAGCCCGCCGAGATCAACGGCAGCGCCGAAAGAGAAGTTGTTTTCACGTTTCGGAACGGCGCTCAGCGAAATTTCACCGGCCAGTCGCTGCTGCTTACCTTCAGCGTTCCGCAATTCTTTTTCCACGTCACCACGGCCTACGATATTCTGCGGCACGCGGGCGTCGACCTCGCCAAGAAGGACTTTCTGGGAACGCCAAGATCCACTTGACGAGACCTGCTTGACGAGAACTGCTTGAGAAGCAGGCCGGCTAGATCTCGCGATCGTTCTTGTGCGCAGGATTTGCGGCGGCGCTTCTGCCGGTCATCTCGCTTTTGAGTTGCTGAAACCGCCGCTCCGCTTCGCTCTCGCGGTCGTTGACCAACCTGACTGCGGCATCCCCGGACATCGGTCCGGCCGTAATCGGCAAGGAGTTTTCGCCGATCGTCTCGTCAACATAATAGTCGCCATTATCCTCACGCCGCACAGTCCATCGGAAACGGATCGCGGCCATGGGACCGGGGCCGACTTTCGAATAGCCGGCGGCTTCAATCGGCGAAGGAGGGACGGGCCGATGCCCGGCCGCTTCCGGCTCGCGATGCGTCTCCGGGTGGTCGAGAATACTGGCGATCGCGGCCAGTGCATGATCCGTCGGATCATTTTGACTCAAAACTTAATCTCCGAAATATGTCTTTGCCGGCAACAAAACGCACCATGGCCGCCAGCGCAATGTTTTTAGCTTGCGCGCGAATGCGGCCGAGTTCTAGGCGCACACCTGCGGCAACTTGTCCTTCCATGGGCGCACTTGCTCGAGCTGCGCTGCCAGACGGAACAAGGTGGCTTCGTCGCCAAAGCGCGCCGCGAACATCATGCCCAGCGGCAATCCGGCCGCGTTCCACGCCAGCGGCACCGACATCGCCGGCTGGCCGGACATATTGAACATGGAGGTCGCCGGCATATAGCGGCGCAGGATCGGCATGATATGCGATAGATCTTCCGACATCGAATTGATTTCACCGATGCGCAGCGGCGGCGAACAAAGCGTCGGGCACAGGAAAATATCGCAGCTCTCGAAGAACGTCGCCAGTCCGCGCGAAATCTGGAAGGCGCTGAGTTGCGCGGCCACATAGTCGGTCGCGGTTTGCTGTTGCGCATTGTGCGCGCTGGCAAGCGTCAATATCTCGAAATCCTTGTCGGTCATCTCGCGGCCAAAGCGCTGTTCCGTCAGCCGCACCGTCAGTGCGGTGTTGGCGCCGACAATGACGCCCATCACAACAGCGGGATCGGCGGCCAATGGC
This sequence comes from Bradyrhizobium canariense, assembly GCF_900105125.1. Classification (NCBI taxonomy): domain Bacteria; kingdom Pseudomonadati; phylum Pseudomonadota; class Alphaproteobacteria; order Hyphomicrobiales; family Nitrobacteraceae; genus Bradyrhizobium; species Bradyrhizobium canariense. The sequence continues at coordinate 1,304,367 of NZ_LT629750.1, forward strand.
GGCGCGCGCTCCTCGACGTGGTGACCAAGCCCGGCCAGCAAGGCCGCGACCTCGCGGACGGCTGCTGCGATCTCGGGATCGATGGCGTCGCCATAGGGCGAGCGGTCAGTAAAGGCGATGCGCAGCTTGCCGGGATCGCGGCCGACTTCCAGTGCGAACGGTCGCTCCGGCGGTGGGGCAACATACGGACTCGAGGCTTCCGGCCCGCAAATGGCGTCCATCATGGCGGCGCTGTCGCGCACGCTGATGCTGAGCACATGACCGCAGGAAAATCCGCCCCAGCCTTCGCCACGATCGGGACCGAGCGGATTGCGCGCACGGGTCGGCTTCAATCCGAACACGCCGGATGCCGAGGCTGGAATGCGAATCGAACCGCCGCCGTCACTGGCATGCGCGACGGGCAGGATGCGCGCGGCCACCGCCGCTCCCGCGCCGCCGGACGAGCCGCCGGAAGAATGCGCGAGGTTCCAGGGATTTCGGGTCGGACCGAACAGGCGGCATTCGGTCGTCGGCAACAGCCCAAACTCGGGCGTGGCGCTTTTCCCGAAAATCGCCACGCCGGTGTTGAGGAAACGCCGGGCGAGGGTGCCGGTATGGTCGGCCACATTGTCCTTGAAGACGCTGGCGCCGAAAGTGGTCCGCGTGCCCTCGAGCAGATCCAGGTCCTTGATTAGAAACGGCACACCGGTGAAGGGGCCATCCGGAAGCCCCTTCTCGATTTGCTGCTTTGCGTAGTCGTAATGCTTGACGACCACCGCGTTGATCTGTGGGTCGACCTTGGCGGTGCGGTCGATCGCCTCATCCAGCAGTTCAGCGGCGCTGATCTGCTTTTTACGGACGAGTTCGGCAAGGCCTACCGCGTCATACTTGCCGTATTCCTTGAAGGCCATGTTGATACCTGTGACGCCAAAGGCCGGTACAAATCGAATGATCGGCGAAGGTCGGACGAGTCCGGCTCAGCCCAGCGCATCCTGATTGATGACGTTCTGCCGGATCGGCTCGCCGTCTAGCACGCTTAGAATGTTGCGAGCGGTCTGCTCGCTCATGCGGTCGACCGCCTCCCGGGTCACTCCCGCCACATGCGGGGCGATGATGACGTTGGGAAGTTCGAACAGCGAATGACCGAACGGCGGCGGCTCCTGCTCGAAAACGTCGAGACCCACGCCGGCGAGCTTGCCGGACTTCAGTGCATCATACAGCGCCGCTTCTTCGACAATTCCGCCGCGTGCGGTGTTGATCAGATAGGCGGTCGCCTTCATGCGCTTCAACCGCGCCGCGTTGAACATCCCGACCGTCTCGGGCGTCTTCGGGCAGTGGATGCTGACAAAGTCGGCGCGCGGTAAAGCCGCATCGAGATCGGCAACCGGCTCGCAACCTGCGGCCTTGATTTCAGCGGCTGATTTGTAGGGGTCGTAGACCAGCACGTTCATTTCCATCGCCAGGCAGCGTTTGGCGATGCGGGTGCCGATGCGGCCAAAGCCGATGATCAGAACTGTCTTGCCGAACAAATCGAAAGGCAGCTTGCCGAGCCGGGTAGCCCAGGCTCCGTCCTTCACAAGGTTGTGCATCTCGACGGCGCGCTTGGCCAGCGTCAGCATCATGAACAAGGCCTGTTCCGCCACGGAAGGAGAATTGGCGGTGCCCGCTACCATCAGCGGGACCTTGCGGCGGCTGAGCGCCGGGACATCGACGGCGTCGTAGCCGACGCCGATCCGGGTCACCACTTTCATGTCCTTGGACGCTTCGAGTTCCGGCTCGCCGAAGCGGGTGGCGCCGAGCGCCACGCCATGTACCGGCGCCTGTGCTGTCAGCAGCGCCTCGAAATCCTTGGCGGAGATCAAATTGGGAAATTCGATGAGTTCGATGTCGTCCCGTTCGATCAGCAGAGTCCGCGCTTTCGGCGACATTGTTTCGGTGACGAGAATTTTCTTCTTATTGGTCGCCATTCCAGCCCAGGCCTTTCTTGTTATGTGGCCGTCAAATGACGGCGCCGGTCACCTCGTTTAGCAGGTGCATATTGTTGAGGTCCACTGCCAATCGAAGCGGACCGCCGGCGCGGGCACCGGCGTTGGGGGTGACCCGCCCGCAGACTTCCACCCCTTCGAGGATAAAATAGACCAGCGTCTCCATCCCCATCGGCTCGATCACATCCAGAACGGTATCGAATGGCTCAACTCCCGGCTCCGGATGCGCCTTAGCTTCCGCGATATGTTCCGGCCGCAGCCCGAGCAGCAGCTTCTCGTTGCGTGCAACGCCCTGATATCTGGCCGCGCGGGCAGGCGGTAGTGGAAAGGCGATACGGTCGGTCAGCCGGATATTCAGTTTGCCGCCGGCATCCTCAAGCCGACAGGGGAGGAAATTCATTGCCGGCGAGCCGATGAATCCCGCGACAAAGCGGGTCGCCGGCTTGTGATAGAGATCGTTCGGCGTACCGATCTGTTCGATGCGTCCCTTGTTCATGACCACGACCCTGTCGGCGAGCGTCATCGCTTCAACCTGGTCGTGGGTCACGTAGACGGTTGTGGTGCGGACCTTCTGATGCACTTTCTTGATTTCGATACGCATCTGGACCCGAAGCTTGGCGTCGAGATTCGAGAGCGGCTCGTCGAACAGGAAAACCTTGGGGTTGCGGACGATGGCGCGCCCCATCGCGACGCGCTGGCGCTGGCCGCCCGACAATTGCTTGGGCTTGCGATCGATGAGTTCTGCGATATCCAGCATGCGCGCGGCTTCGTCGACCCGGGTCTTGATCTCGGCCTTCGGATAATGCTTGAGGCGCAGTCCGAACGACATGTTTTCAGCAACTGTCATATGCGGATAGAGTGCGTAGTTCTGAAACACCATCGCGATGTCGCGATCCTTTGGCGGCACGTCGTTGACGAGGTCGCCTCCGATCATGATGTCGCCGTCGGTAATGTCTTCGAGCCCCGCGATCATCCGCAGCGTGGTCGATTTCCCGCAGCCCGACGGCCCCACCAGCACGACAAATTCGTGGTCGGCGATGTCGAGATCGATGCCGCGCACCGCTTCGACTTCGTCGTAACGCTTGATCACCTTACGCAACGTAACGTCAGCCATAAGCATCAACCCTTTGTCGCGCCGGCAGTCAGACCGGCGATGTAGTAGTCCATCAGGAAAGCGTAGATGATGAGGGGCGGTGCGGCGCCGAGCAGGGCGCCGGTCATGATCTGTCCCCAGTTGTAAACATCGCCCTTGATCAGGGTGGTGATGATACCGACCGGCAGTACCAGCTGGTCCGTCGATGTCGTAAAGACCAGCGGATAGAGAAATTGCGCCCACGACACCGTAAAGGCGAAGATGGTCGCGGCGATCAAACCTGGCAGCGCCACCGGTATGAAGATGCGCGTCAGCGTCTGGAACCATGAGGCGCCGTCGATGATGGCAGCTTCGTCGAGCTCCTTCGGAATCGAGGCGAAATAACCGATCATGATCCAGGTGCAGAACGGCACGGTGAGCGTCGGATAGACGATCACCAGCACGTACCATCTATTGATGAGTTGAATTCCGGTGAAGTCGCTGAACACCGCGAACATCTTGAACAGCGGCAGAAACAGCAGCGAGTCCGGGATGAGGTAAGTCAGGAACACGCCGGTCGCGAGGGTCGCCGATCCCCAGAACCGCATCCGTGCCATCGCAAAGGCTGCGGGTACGCTAATCAGCATGGTGATCGCGACCACCAGGATCGAGACCAGCGCCGAATTCCGGAAGAACGTCAGGAACTGGTTCGATGACAGCAATCCGATGTAATATTCCAGCGTCGGATGAAACACCCACCATGGATTGGTCGCCGCCGAAATCTCGGCGCTGCTTTTGAGCGACGTGATCACCATGTAAAGCGGCGGCACCAGCGAGAAGATCGCAAACAGCGTCAGGAAGAAGTACGACCACCTGAGTGCCCAGGTGCGGTCGCGGCTCATGCTGCCATATTTGACCGCGCGGGTCGGTGCCGCCTTGTCCATCACCGCAGTGCTTGTCATCAGGCTTCGTTCCCGCGTTTGTTGATGTCGCGGAGGATGAAAACCGCCGCGATGGCGAGGATCGGGAACATGAACAGCGAGACGCTGGCGCCCAGCGGAATGTCGCTGCCTTCGATCCCGACCCGGAAAGCCCACGTCGCAAAAATATGGGTGTGGTCGAGCGGTCCGCCGGCGGTCAGGATCCGCACAATGTCGAAGTTCGCAAAGGTCACGATCAGCGAGAACAGAGTCGTGATGGCGATGATGTTGCGCATCATCGGCAGTGTCACGTACCAGATCCGTTGCCACCAATTGGCACCATCGATGGCGGCGGCTTCATAAAGCTGATCGGGCACCGATTTCAGCGACGCCAGGTACATGATCATGAAGAACGGCGCGCCGTACCAGACATTGACCAGGATGACCGAGAAGCGGGCCCAGTTCGGGTCGCCGGTCCACGCAATCGGCCCGATACCAAAAAATGAAAGCGTATAGTTGAAGGCACTGTAGGACGGATCGAACAGCCACAGCCAGGCCAGCGTGCTCATCGCCGGCGGGATCACCCACGGCACCAACAACATTCCACGCCACTTGCGCTGTCCCTTCGCCGGGATGTTATGAACGAAATGCGCGACGATGAAACCGATCACCGCCTTGAAGACGACGGCCGAGATCGCAAAGATACAGGACTGCTCGACCACTAGCCAGAACGTGTCGCGCTTGAACAGGAATTGAAAATTGCCGAGGCCGACAAAATGCTGCATCGACTTGTTCAGCGTTGCCAGATGCAGGGAATAAAATGCGGGATAGACTACCAGGATGACAATGAGGAGAATGAGCGGCAGCGTCATCAGAAACGCGGCGGTTGATTTCCTTTTAAGCGTGGCCCGTAAACTCGAGCGCTTTCGCGTCGATCGTGTTGCAGCGACGCTGTTCGGCTGAAATGCGACATCGACCATGATACATCTTCCTCGCGGCGATTGGCTTCAGAAGAACGGGATTTCCGGATAGCTCGGGAGCCGGCATATCGTCGGCTCCGGATCGCACTGATTTAACTGGCGTCGCAGCAGGCCTTGGGGCGGGCGTTAGCTCCGCATGAAGCCTTCGCACTCGCCTTCCGCCCAGGCCAGCGTCTTTTCCATCGTTTCACCCTGGAAGTATTTCAGGCACATCTTGGTAATGGTGGCCTGTGCGTAGATCTGCTGGGCGATCTTTGGCGGCGCGGGCGACGCTGCGATCGACAGCGTTTGATGATTGTAGGGATTTGGGTAGCTGAAGAGTGTGCCCTTTGGCGGGCCTTCTTCCGCCCAGGTCTTGAGCGTCGTCATCTTCGCGTATGCCGGCAAGTCGTAACCACCGCTGGCTTCGACGAGCTTGGCGATCGACTCCGGCTGCGACAGATGCACCAGCAGACTCTTGGCGGCTTCCTTGTTCTTGGAGAAACTCCAGATGTTCCAGAAGAACGGAAGGAACGGCGCAAACCGGCCTTTCGGTCCAACCGGGAAACCGTGGGTCCAGCATTGCTCCGCGATTTGCGGCGCATCGCGTTTGGCAACTGCCCAGGCGCTGGGCGGATTCATGATCATGGCGCCCTTGCCGGAGACCAGCCATTTGTTGTTGGAGGCATCGTCCCAAGCTGCGACGTCGGGCGGCAGGAAGGCGATCAGTTTCTTGTAGAACTCGAGAGCCTGGCGGACCTCGTCGGTTTTGACGGTGAGGTCGCCCTTGGCGTTGACGAGCTGGGCGCCGAAGGCCAGGAAAAATGCGCCTGCCGTATCGACGCTGTCGGACGTCTCTCCGAGCCCGATGCCGAAGGGAAAGCCGCCCTTGTGGCAGGCTTCCGCCGCCTTCAGGAACGTATCCGTCGTCCAGTTGTCCGCCTTGGGCGGGCTGCCGGCTGGATACATTTCTTGGACATCGATGTTGGCGTATTTCTTCATCAGGTCGATGCGCGAGCAGGGCCCCTTGATCTGACTGCCGATGCAGGCGGGTACGCCGAGCCATTTGCCGTCCAGCTGTCCGAGATATTTGACGGTGCCGTTGACCTCGCCGTTCTGTTTGACCAACGGATCCATAATGTCGTTGACGGGTTCGAGCAGGTCGGAGTTCGCGTGCGGCCACCATGTCGGCATCGCCAAGATGTCGTGGCCGGATTTCGCCTGGGCCTCGGCTGCGATGGTCACCAGGTTCTTGTTGCCCTGGCTCGTGATGTAGTCGATCGAAACCTCGACCTTCTCCTTGGCGGCCCACTCATTGACGAGGTCGGTGCTGGCCTTGTTGGCGCCGGGAACCCAGTGATCCCAAAAGCCCATCGTGAGTCTGCCGGCCGCGTAAGCCGTTCGTATGTACGGCGCCGAGATCAGCGCGGCCGACGATAGTGCAGTGGCAGCTACGAATTGACGACGAGAAATCTTCTTCCGTGACATGGCGTTCCCTCCCAGGTGAACCAATCTTGGCAAGACAGAATTTCTTGTTGTTTTTGCTTCGCCTCCGGGCAGCCCGGTTACCGCGCTACAGCGCGCAGCGAAGATATCGTTGTGACGATCAGATCAGAATTGCGAACATCTGTCGAGAAATCACATGCATCGTTCATCTAGAACTAACGTTGTGGTTTCCAGAGGCCGCGTAACGATCTCGCAGTGACGTAAACATTGTCTCGCCGCAGGAATCCCCGAGCATACTGCGCTGCACACATAAGATCGAGCCGCACCGTTTTTCCTGAGGTGCGCGATTGCGCCGCAGGTTGGGACCGCCACACGGCGGTGTTGTGGATCGAAAATCTTCTTCCCATCATCGGCTCGGCGCGGCGGTAGACTTGCGCATCGCGGCAAAGCTAATGTTCGCGTTCGTATCGCTCGGAATCGCCGAGCCCACTTCATCAAGATCGACCATGGAGACGAAATAATGATCGGCCCGATACCCGCCGCGCCCGCGCAGTTTGGATTGCGTTTCGCGATTGGGGCAGTGGTCCTGACGCTTCTTGGCGCAATCGCAGGAGCGCAGGCGCAAGGCCTTGTTCAAGGCGTTCAGCAGGGAGCCCAGGCGGGCAACAAGGCGGCCGGACCGGTCGGCGGAGTATTAGGCGGCGCAATCGGTGGCGTCGTCGGTGTGTTCACCGGCGTGCTCGGTGCTGGAAACAATCAAAATAACCCACAAACGCAAACGCCCGCCGCGAGCGATAGCAAACAGGCCGGATCACCCAAGGCCGCGAAGACTGGCAAGAACGGGAAGATGACCAAGCAGGCCGAAGGGACCAAGCCGCCAGCTGTGTTAACGCAGCCCGGCGAGCCACAGCTGACCGCCGATCAGATCGTTTCGAACAGCGATGCGAACATCGAGCGGATCAAGACCGAGTTGAATCTTACCCCGGAGCAGGAGAAGAACTGGACGGCGTTCAACAGCGCGATGCACTATCTCGGCCATAACGGCGCCGATCGCCTCAACCTGCGAATTGCGCGCGCCAAGCGCGACCCGCCGGACGATATTATCGAGCAGATGCGAAACGAAGCGCAGTTCCTTGACGACCGCGCGGTCGATCAGCGCAATGTCGCCGATGCAGCCGAGCCGCTATTTGCGAGCCTCAACGACCAGCAAAAGCAGGTCTTCATCGAGGAGATGGTGCGCTTGAGCCACGAACGGGGCCTCGACTAGGACCAATCCACATTCAGGATTCCTATAGCTGAAAGATGCTGAATCAATGCGTTCCGGACCTTTTTGATTCGGAGCGGGCTGATGGGTGTGAAGCGCTATGAGCTAAGCGAGGCGCAATGGGCTCGGATTGGGCCTATGCTGCCGGGCAAGGTGGGGGATCCCGGCCGCAGCGGCGTCGACAACCGTCTGTTCGTGAACGGGGTTTTGTGGGTTCTGCGGTCCGGAGCCTACTGGCAGCACCTGCCGGAGCGCTATGGTAAGTGGAAGAGCGTACACGCACGCTTCACCCGCTGGGCCAAGGCCGGCGTGTGGGAGAAGGTGTTCACCGAACTGACCAAGGATCGCGACAACAAATACCTGATGCTCGATACCACTCTGGTTCGTGTCCATCAGCAGGCCGCGAGCGGAAAAGGGGGGCCAAAACTCAGGAACTGGGGCGTTCCCGAGGTGGTTTGACTACCAAGATCCACATGCTCTGCGACAGCCTCGGCCGGCCGCTGCGCCTCATGCTTACCGCCGGCCAACGACACGACAACCTCACTGCAAAAGCCCTGCTCGAAGGCTTTAAGGCCGAGGCCGTGCTGGCTGACAGGGCCTATGACAACAACGACCTGCGCAGGACCATCGCAGACATGAACGCTGAAGCGGTGATCCCCTCAACCCGCTCTCGCAAGGTCCCCATCCCGCATGATGAGACGATCTACCAGATACGCAACCGCATCGAGCGCTGCTTCAACAAGCTCAAACACTTCCGTCGCTTCGCCACTCGATATGACCGACGGGCAGACTACTTCCTCGCCTTCGTCCACCTCGCCGCAATCTGCATCTGGCTCCGTTGAATGTGGATTCGTCCTAGAACGCAATCCGGAAGAGTGGATACCGGCTCTTCGAAAAGATCGCGCTCCGTCAGGAATCTGGAATGGATGCAATGCTGTTTGTTCGCATCGCGTTCCAGCGCTTGACCCGGCAAGACCGGCGCGGCCGGATGCGAATAGCCGGACGCACACGGACCTTGGGGTAGGTTGAAGGCGTGGCGCCCGGCTATCCTGCCGCAGCGGCGCGGCCCGCCAACTCCGCATGCAAAATGGGGCAAACGCTGACTGTTTTGCGCCCGAGAGAGGGCCGCGTGATGGCTTTCTCAGGAACCTGGCGCGTATCGAGCCGGAGCCTGCCCCGCACAAACGCGTGTAAATGAAGTGAGATCCACCAAACGAAAACCCCGGCCAGCGCGGCGCCGGCCGGGGTTTCAAATGCGAATATTTAGGCGCCTCACGCCTTCGGAAAATTCAGCTCCACGCCGACGCCATCGGGATCGTAGAGAAAGAATTGCGTATCGCCGGTGCGCGGCACGATGCTTTCGCGGAATTTGACGTTCTTCGCCTGCAGCCGCTTGCGCACACCCTCGACGTCGGACGCGGCAAACGCGATGTGATCGAGGCGGCCGGTATCCTCATATTTCTTCTCAGTGCCCCGTACCACGATGCCTTCGCGCGGCTTGCGGGTGCCCATCAGGTGCACTGTGGCCTGACCGCCTGAATAGAGCCAGTAACCAGGAAAATCGAGCGGCGGGCGTTCACCGTTCTCCAGTCCCAACACGTCGCAGTAAAAGTCCTTGGTCTTTTCCAGATCAGAGGGTTCGATGGTGTAGTGCTGTAGTCCGCCAAGTGCCATGGTTCTTCTCCTTAGACAAAAGTGAGGTCGGCATCGGCGCCCATCATCCAGGCGCCGACGGTTTCAAAATGGCTGAGCCGGCCCTGCAATTGCTGGGTCACGGTGTGGATGTCGCGGAAGCGGCGTTCGAGCGGATGGTTCTCGAAGATCGCCGTGGCACCCGCGGCATTATAGGCGAAGTCGACGGCCTCGCGCGCTTTATGGATCGCGTGCGTAGCTGCCATGCGGATGGTGATGCGCTGCTCTACTGTGATCAAAGAGCCCGATGAAAGAGCTTTCCAGACATCGGCCATCGATTGCAGCACGAAGCCGCGCGCGGCGCGAAGATTGACTTCTGCCTGGGCAAGGCTGGACTGCACCACGGCATTGTCGCGCAGCGGGCTCTTTTGCCCGCGGGCCACCTTATTGCGCGCGACATCGACGAAGCTGTCGAGCGCGCCGCGGGCAATGCCGCAGGCAACACCGGCGAAGCCGACCTGGTAGCAGGTGCCGGAGCCCATGCGGTAGAGCGGGCCGCTCTCGCGGCATTCCTGATCGAACTCGCGGGTGATCGAGTGATCGGCGCGAACGAAATAATCGTCCAGCGCGAACTGGTCGCTGGCGGTGCCACGCAAGCCAACCGTGTTCCAGATGTCGGTCCATACGACATCTTCGGTGCGCACCAGCATGGTACGCTCCTGCTGCACGCCGTTGGCATCTAATTTGGGCGAGCCGTCGGCCTGGTAGATCGGGCAATGGGCACCGAGCCGGGTCGCGTGCCGTCCGCCGGAGGCGAAGGCCCAGACGCCGGTGATCTTGTAGCCGCCATCGCATTCGATCGCCTTGACTCTGGGGCCGGGGCCCCAGGCGAGCACCGCACGCGGGTCGTTGCCGAAGATCGCGTGCGCGACCGGCAGCTCGAGATAGGCCGCCGACATCGCACAGCCGCCGGCCTGGCTGAGACACCAGGCTGTCGATGCATCGGCGCGGGCAATGGTCTCGATCACGTGGAAGAACGTCATGGGATCGGTCTCGATCCCATTCGACGAGCGCGGCAGCAGCAGACGGAACAGCCCCGCCTCGTGGAGTTTGTCGAGCAGTGCCGGCGGCAACCTGCGCGTGCTCTCGATCTCTTTCGATGCGGCGCCGACGGCCGGACGAACGGCCTCGGCACGTGAGATCACGGCCGGGTCGCCCGCAAGGTCGGCGGATGTCGCAGTCAGCATATCCAAGACCATCTCGTCCAAGCCTGTACTGTTCAAGCCTATGCTCGTCGAACCGCAGTCGCGGCCGTGGAAAGACCAGCCGTTTCGGCCAGTTCCCGGTCGATTTGCTCGATCGACTTGCCTCTCGTTTCAAGTCCGAAGAAGTAATAGACCGCGCCGGCCATCAGGAACCAGCAGCCGAGATAGATGAAGGCCAGCGGAATCTGCGGCAATGGCACGTCCGGCTTCAGGTAATTGCCTGAGCCTACGATCAGCGCCAGACCGACCGGGCCGATGATCTTGCCGATGCCGCCGAAGCCATAGGCCGATCCCATCCCCGATGTCCGGAGATGCGAGGGCCAGACTTCCGCTCCATAAGGTCCGACGATGGCGAAGCCGCCATCCGCGAAGAAGTAGCCGACCGCCAGGATCAGCCAGAAAGCGGATACCCCCATGATCGTGGTGTCGTAGTTGTAGCCTGCCACGATGGTGAGGACGCCAGCGCCAAAGCCGAGCAGGCCGCCCGCATTGCGTCGTCCCATCAGCTCCGAGAAGTAGGCGAAGGAAATGCGTCCCACGAAACCGAACACGGTCAGCAGGATCATCATTTTGGCGGCTTCCTGCGGCGTCACCTTGAGCAGCAGCACGAACAGTGACGGCACCCAGAGTGTGATGCCGTAAACACCGGTCTGCGCGCCGGCATTGCCGAGCCATGAGACCAGCAGGCTGCGAGGATATTTGAAAAGGTCCAGCCAGTTGGATTTGATGATCGGACCGGCATCGGCCGCCGTCGGCATCGGCAGCGCCGATGGATCCATCTGCAACGCCCAGGCGAGCGACTTGCGGGCTTCCTCATAGCGGCCCTGGCGGCAAAGCCAGCGCGGCGATTCCGGTACCCACAGCCGAACCAGCAGGACCAGAACGGCCGGAAGCACGCCGATCGCAAACAACAGCCGCCAGTCGCCGCTGCCGACGGACGCGCCGAGTACCGCGCCAAGCCCGGTGCCCAGCGGGATGACGCAGGTGACGAGGCCACCGACCCAGCCGCGCTTGGAGGAGGGCATGAATTCCTGAACCAGCGGGAGATCCACGCAATAGAGGCCGCCGACGCCGAGGCCTACGAAAAAGCGCATCACCGACAGGTAGACCCAGCCATTATCCGGCGTGAAATACAAAAGCCCGGTCGCGATCGAGAAATTCAGCACAGTGCCGATGAAAACCTTGCGGCGGCCGACGCGATCGGCGAGCCAGCCCCAGGAATAGGCGCCGATGATGGCGCCGATGCCGGAACTCATCAGCACCGTGGCGGACTGCCCGAAGGTCAGCTTCCACGGTCCGATCAGGAAAGCGAGCACGAATCCGATCAGGAAGTAGTCGAAGAATTCCAGCGCGTCACCAATGATGGCTGCGGCGAGGATCTTGAGCTGATTGCCGGTCAGACTCGTCCGCCGGTCGAGGATCTCGAACATGGTGTTTTCGCTCCCGTTAGACGCTTGTTCTTCGTTTTTGAGCGGAGCGTCGCGCCTACGCACCAGCCATGGCGCGAAAGCTACCCTGTCAAAGCGACGAACGGAAGAGCAAGATATCGATCGATAAATAAGAAAATCGCGAGCGGCGCCGTCGACTGTTCGCGGCTGGTCGCAGCACAAGAGGGGATCGCCGAGGGCGGCGTTTGGTCCGTTCATCGAAGATTGGTGCCCGGCAAAAGCGAAACAGCCCAATTTGTTTAAGGTTTGCCGCTATCCTTGCCGCGGTTGGCCTCCAGAACCGAAGTCAATGGAAGAAAAGCGTAAGTATCCACGGACCGAAATCGACGAACCGGCCTATGTGTCAGCGGGCGGTTCTGTCATGAGCTGCGTCATCCGAAACATTTCGGAGGAAGGCGCAGCCATCGATATAGAGAACCCGGCCTTCGTACCGGCTCGCTTCCGTCTGGTCATGGCGAAAGGCGCATCCGTGCGCGAATGCCAGATTGCCTGGATCCAGCACAAGCGCATTGGCATCACTTTTGTTGCAGTGCCGCAAGAATAGCATCATCCGACGAAGACGGATGTGCGTTTGGGACATGATCCCAAAAGCGACGACTGGTTTTCAGCAAAGATCATGCCCTAACAGGCAGATAAGCAAGGATTCTGATCCAGCGAAGCAAACCAGGTCCGACGACCATGGTCTGGAGAGATCAGGTCTCGGCAAAACCGCTATTTCTTTAAGAGCGGTTTGATCTTTGCTTCGAATTCCTCGAACGACATCGAGCCCTTGACCATCTCGCCATTGATAAAGAAGGTCGGCGTCGCATCGACCTTGAGTTCCTCTTCGGCGAATTTTTCATCGGCGGAGAGCTTGTCGAGCAGGGTCTGATCCTTCACGCAATTTTCGGCGCCCTGGTCGTCCATCCCGGCCTCTTTGCCGATCCGTTGCAGGGTTTCCTTCGTCTGCGTCATCAGCACGTCCTGCTGTTTAAACATCTTGTCGAGGGTGCCGAAGAACTTCTCGGCGTCGCCATTGGCAATGCAACGCGCCAGCATCGAGGCCGCCGCCGCCTTGATGTCGAGCGGGAATTCCCTGAACACGAACCGCACCTTGCCGGTATCAATGTATTTCGACCGGACCATCGGGAAAACGTTCTCCTCGAAGGCCGCGCAATGCGGACAGCTCATCGACGCAAATTCGAAGATCGTTACTGGAGCTTTTGCGTCTCCGAGCCCGATCTCGGGCAGTGCCATGGGCTTGGCCAGAAGCGTTGCGCTCGCGCTTTGCGCCATCGCGCTGCCGATCAGTTGCAGGGGAGGGAACCCCGCCATGCCGACCATGGACAGAAAGGCAATGAAAGCTCGGCGAATACCGGTCAACGGCTTGCTCCGAAATCGGCGTTCGGGGGCACCGAACAGAGATCGTTCGCTAGCTCGAAACGGCCACTCTGGCAATGCCAGCCGCAGGTCGGGCGCTGGCTCAACTGGCTGAAGCCTGGCTACGCTTTTCAGGTCAAAATCGAGAAGACCGGAAAGACCTGTCCGGCCCGGGTTGCCCGGCTGGGCGGTCGGGTCGACCCGGTCACCCGCTCGGTCAAAACAGTTGGTGAGATCACCGGCGAGGCGGCTGATCTGATGGCCGGGATGAGCGGCAGCGCTAGCCTGGCGTCGCCCCGAAACGCGCGGGGAGGCTCCCCGACAGCGGGTTGCCCCGGAAATGAGGTGGTCCGGCCGGCTATTATTCAATCGATTCAAGGTCTCCCGGATCTCGAACAGGCGGGGGCTAGCGTTTTGTCCAGAATATGCCGTAGTTTGGGGGGCATAATCTGACAGGTTCTGGCGAGTCCTCGTCTCAAGGCGCCGAACCGGGGGGATGGATGGCTTACGTCGCTACGACCGATGGGGGGTGTCCATCAGGTCACAGCATGTCGTCTTTTGGCAAGATCGCTTCGATCGTTGCCGCGTTGACTATTGCGTCGGGCGCAGCGGTTTGGCTCGCAGGTTTTGACCCGCGTGCCTTGGTCTTCGGTGACGGCTCGCTAAAAACAGCTGATGCCTCATCGTTCGAGGATCGCTTCCTGCCAATCTCGCGAGCGCCCTCGGTAAACGTGTCGCCACGTCTACTTGTTCAAGCCTGGTCCTCGGAGCTTGAGCTTAAATTGCATCAGGCCAAAAGCCGGCTCGCCCAAAGGCTGCAGGCCCAAGATTTGCTTCAAGACTTGCCGCAGGCCTCTTCCCAAGACGTCCAGACGGCTGTGATCGAAGAACCCAAGCCATCGATCTCGCCGGCTGTTCCCCTTCCCAGGTCTCGCCCGGTTGAGGCCAATCTCGATGCACAAAGCGCGCCTGCGAGCGGCGCCGCTGTTGCTGCTCGACCTGAAGATCGCACGCTGCTGCAGAAACTGGGCGACCTGTTGCCGACGGGCGGTATCAAGCTGGCGTCGCTAGGCCCTGACGGCGGGCTCCTTGGCGGTGGGCCGGATCTCGCAGCCCTCGGCTACGACAAGCTCACCGCGGTCTACGACATCTCGGCTCACGCCGTTTATCTGCCGAACGGGTCAAAAATAGAGGCGCATTCGGGCATGGGGCGCCTGATGGACGACCCGGAACACGTGAGTGAGCGGATGGTTGGGGCAACCCCGCCCGCGATCTATGATTTGAAGCCGCGTGAACGGCTGTTTCACGGCGTTGAAGCGCTCCGCATGATTCCGCAGGACAGTAACGCAACGCTCGGGCGGTCCGGATTGCTGACGCACAGTTACATGCTCGGCCCCAATGGGGACTCCAACGGCTGTGTCTCGATCAGGGACTACGACCGCTTTCTTAGCGCCTATAAAAATGGCGAATTCACTCACCTCGTCGTGGTGCCACGCTTGAATGCGACCGCGCCGGATACGCGACGGGCGGACTCCCAGACCTGACGCTGATCAAGGTCGACGAGGGCGACTTCCAATGCACCCGCGGCAGGGAAGAATGCGGATTGACTTTGGCCGCTCCGGCTGCACAACCGCCACATGAGCGATGCATCACGTTGCAACACGCCGCTGCGGGCGACGTTCGAAGTTAAACTGAACGGCAAAACGGTCTCGATTGGCACCGTCGGCCAAGCCTATCTGTTCATAACCAATCTCAGTTCGATCGAGTGGATGGAGTTCAGATCGCTGCACGACGACGCCATGAGTTCTCTTCAAGGCGCCGCCGAAAATGCAATACTGACGGTGCAGGCGACAAATGCGCTGCGCGCGCTGTTCGTTCGCGCGAGGCTTCTCTGAAGAGGCTTCTCTGAAGCCGATATTTCACGATAGCCCGTCGGCAACGATCGCTTTTATCGGCCATCACCCCTTGACGAGCCTGAACACTGCGGAAGCCGAGAATTTATCGAACAAGCATACATCCACGTCATGCGGAGCTTCACTCCGGATCGCGTTGACGCTTTCCGGTTTCGTTCCGATCTGGCGGGGACAAAGAGGCCGCCATCAACGCAGCAACCGGTCAGCACAAATGACGTGATTTATCGCGCATCACCTTGAACTTCACGTTTGGTGCGGACGCGCGCCGGGGGCGACCCGCGATTGGAACGTCGCGACATCATTCCTTTATGCGTTGGGCTCGCGACATCATTTCCAACAGCGGGGTCCGTCTTCAAATCAAAGTGAGATAATTGGGGTGAACGAGGTCAGTGCGCCGAATTGAATCGGACGGCTGTACGGAGCATATTGCGGGCATGCAAAAATCCGACGTTCAATGTCCGAAATGCGAAGCCGGTTACCGGCGCATCGAGGTGTCTTCTCTACAGGGGGAGCCGGGCGAGTTTTGCTGCCTCATTTGCAATCAGGTTCTGGAAGGTTTCACCGGCGATACCCGCGTTGCTTATCGGCTCACGGTACAGCCGGAGAAGACCTTCGGGTAAGGCGGAACGTCGTCCCATTCACAACACCAATGAGTATATCTCGAGCACCGGGCAATTACCGACCATTGTCGGTCGTGAGCTCGAATGATTTGACCGGAAATTGGCGATCAATCATCTGAAGCAGTTCCGTTGGTGGACTCGCAAGTTCAGGACGTCGCCAGGATAATTCGAACGAATAGTCCGTTTTGTCTGAGTCAGGATTTTGTCTCTGCTCCTGAAAACGTGCGCGATACCTGAGTGGTTCGACCAGCTTGGGCACGTCCTCCAGCACGCTCCATTGCGCGGGACACGTGATGACCAGCTTCGCGCGGTGCTCGCGAGGAATAGCGATATCGACCCACTTCAGTGCCCAGAGCGTGAGGACCGCCAGCAGGGTGGCGGCTGTTCCGAGGATCAACTGGCCGCCTCCCAGGCATAGTCCGATCACCGTCATCAGCCACAAGGTGGCGGCGGTCGTGACACCTGTAACGAGATCGCCCTTTTTGAGGATCGTGCCACCGCCGATGAAGCCGACGCCGGTCAGAATGCCCAGGGGAAGGCGCATCAGATCCAACACCGCAAACGACTCGGATGTCTTCCCGCTCACTGGTAGCAGGATGTTCGTCTGGATCATCGCGACCGAGGCTGCGAGGCTCACAAGGATGGTGGTCCTGAATCCCGCCGCGTGGCCTCGCGCGCCGCGGTTAAAACCGATGATAGCGCCAGCCAGCATCGTCAGGGCGAGACGGATCGCGATGTCAGACCAGGAAGGCTGAAGGGGGAAATTCATGGGGCCGGCTTGTGCAATCGACGGATCAATTCCTGTCGCTATCCCGGCCATAGCCGGTAAATCTTCGCAGAAAACGTTCCGTCGCAGCGCCGATCGCAAGCCCGACCAGCACGTCACTTGTCCAATGCGCGAGCAGCAGGATTCGGGTTGCGACCAGACCGGCACCCACAAGCCATACCGCGTCGCGCTGTTGCCTCGGCAACCTCGATGCAGCCGAGGCCAGCGCTCCGACGTGAACGGCATGCCCTGAAGGAAAGGCATCATATTGCTTTCCGGAGAAAGGCACGCCGCGCCAGTGACCGCGCACGGTCAATCGATCAGGGCGCTCTTGATCGAAGATTGTCTTGAACAGATGCGGCAGCGCCGACGCGACGAGCGTCGTCAACAGAACATGGTCGGCATTGCGTCGTTTGAGGCGGCTTTGGTTGCGCGTGTAGAGCCACCAGACTGCCGTCAGGGCGCACAGCACGTGTTCATCGGCCCCCCAGGTCAGGATCCCCGCAATCTCTTCCGTCGGCGGATTGGTGCGTGACGCAATGGAATTTGCGATCGCAATGTCGGCGGCGGTCGGACGAACGGTGATCAGAGCCATTTCGGGGCACTCACGTACGGGAGTAATAAACGTCCGTCACATGCGCGAGTTCCGGCGGTGGAACATCCTCACGAGATTAGCAGGGGCCCGTGAATCTCTTCGGGATGGCAGAATGTTTCAGATGCAAAACCGGCGCGATGCGACAAGCGCCACTTGTCAGCCAGCAAGATCGGCCAGCACGCCATATTCGTGAAGCTGTCTAGCCGGAAACCCGCCGGGGGGAGCCGGTGGAAAGGACGGTGCTAAACCGCTCATTCAGCTCCGGCATCGGCATTTTTCCTACCAATGGGATCACGAGCTTGCAGAGCAGGCCTTCGGCGCGCCAGTCGAACAGGGCCTGCCCGCCCAGCTGCGATTCGACGCTTGCCATCAGGCTCCTTGTTCCGAACCCGCGAGATGTCGGCGGTTGCACCAACGGACCGCCTGTCTCTTCCCACCTCAGAACAAGGACGTCATCCGCGACGTCCCATCTGATGGACAACCGCCCCGACAACGTGGATAGCGCGCCATACTTGGCCGAGTTGGTCACGAGCTCGTGCAAGGCCAGCGCCAGGGTTTGCGCGGTTGCCGGCTGCAACTGCACTTCGGAACCCAGCAGCCGGATCTGGCCGCTTATGGAATACGGCGCAAGTTCCTGTTCAACCAGGTTGCTGATTTCGGCGCCCTGCCAGCTCGACAATGAGAGGATCGTGTGAACGCGGGCGAGGGCGCTGATACGCCCCTCCACGGCATTGACATAGGTTTTGACGTTGTCGGCTCGTGTCAGCCGAACAATCGATTGAGCCAGCGCCAACGCATTCTTGGCGCGGTGATCGACCTCCCGGGTCAGCAGACTCTGCCGCTCTTCCGCGCGTTTACGTTCGGTAATATCCACGGTGACGCCGCTGACGCGCACGACACGGCCGTTCTTGTCGATCGTCGCCGCCGCTGTGCCGGCGCACCAGCGCATCTCGCCATCGCGCCGATAGATCCGGAATTCCGCTTCATACGACCGTGCGCCTTTGGTCAATTCAGCGATCGCCTTGCGCAAGTCGCTGACGTCGTCGGGGTGCAACTGCGCCTCGATATTCGCCGAGGTCACTTCGAAGCTTTGCGGGTCGACGCCAAAAATCCGATATTGTCCTTCGTCCCACATCCAGTCGCCATTGAGCCAGTCCCAATCCCAGGACCCCATCTTGCCCGCGGCAATAGCCATGCTGCGGCGCTGCTCGCTTTCGACCAGCTGCGTCGTCGATTTCTGAAGCTCCGCCGTTCGAGCGCGAACGCGGTCTTCGAGCTCGGCGTTGAGACGCTCCAATTGTCGGGTCTTGCGATAAAGCTCGGCGAATACCTTTATCTTTGCCCGCAATACTTCGGGCACCACGGGTACCGGGACGTAGTCGACCGCGCCCATTTCGTAACCGCGCAGGCGATCAATATCGCTGACCTGAATGGCCGAGATGAAGATCATCGACGTCTTCTGGAAGCGGGGATGCTCGCGGATCATGGCCGCGAGTTCAAACCCGTCCAGCTCCGGCATGCAGACATCGACCAGGATGATCGCGATTTCGTTCTTGAGCAGGATTTCGAGCGCTTCGCGGCCCGAGGCTGCGACGACGAGGTTTTCGCCGAGCTCCTTTAGAATGACTTCATAGGCGAGCAGCTTGGCGGGCTGATCGTCGACCAGAAGAATGTTTACCTTTTCATGGTCCATCATCGAGGGCGGCTCAACGGTGCAGCCACATGCGTATGGCAAGAAGCAGTTGCTCGGTATTGACAGGTTTGGCCAGATAATCGGAGGCGCCGGCCTCCAGGCATTTCTCCCGGTCTCCCTTCATCGCCTTGGCGGTAAGCGCGATGATGGGAAGGCGGCTGAACGACGGATTTTGTCGAATGACGCCCATGGTCTGGTAGCCGTCCATTTGCGGCATCATGATATCCATCAACACGATCGCGATCTCGGGGTTCGATCCCACCAGCGCGACCGCCTCGCTGCCGGTGGTGGCGGTCAGCACCTTCATGCCGCGCCGCTCCAGGACGCTGCTCAGCGCGAAGATGTTGCGGGCATCGTCGTCGACCAGCAGCGCGGTTTTGCCGATCAGGTCTTCGTCGGAACTGTTCAGCTTTTCCAGCATTCGCTGCTTCTCGATCGGCAATTCCGTGATCACACGATGCAAAAACAGTGACGTTTCGTCGAGCAGACGTTCCGGCGACTCCACGCCCTTGACCACGATGCTTCGCGCCATGGTGTGGAGTTCCGCATCTTCCTCGGCGGAAAGTTCCCGCCCGGTAAAGACGACGACTGGCACGTTCGACAGCCCATCGTCCTTGCGGATCTGGTCAAGCACCTCGAATCCGCTCATGTCGGGCAGGCGCAGGTCCAGCACGACGCAGTCGCAGGGATCGCTGCGCAGCGCGGAGAGGGCGCCCGCACCGGTATCGGTGGTGACGATCTCGATGTCGTCGTGATCGAGAAGTTCCCGAATACTCATTTGTTCGGCGGCGTTGTCTTCGACAATCAAAAGCCGCTTGCGGCGGGGCCGGGCGTATTCCTTGATCTGCGACAGCGCCGCGCTCACGCCCTCGGTCGTCGTGGGCTTGTTGACGAAGGAGAACGCGCCGCGCGCCAATGCGTGCTGGCGATCTTCGTCCAGCGTAATGATCTGGACCGGGATGTGTCGCGTCAGCGGATTGTGCTTCAACTGGCTCAGCACCGTCCAGCCCAGCATATCGGGCAGGAAAACATCGAGCGAGACCGCGGCCGGCTGGAACTGCTTGGCCAGATCCAGCGCCTCGGCGCCGCGAGCCGCGACGAGCACCTTAAAGCCTTTGTCGTGAGCCAGATCGATCAAGACCCGCGCATAATGCGGGTCGTCCTCGACGATCAAAAGAATGGTATCGCCGGGCTCCAGATTCAGCCGGTCGTCCGGCAACTGTTCGATCACCCGTTCCTGGGTCGCAACCTGCAATGCCGGCACGATGCTGTATTGCGACGTGGCATTAGAGCGCGGCGCCACCGTCGGCCCGGAATATTTCAGCGGCAAATAAAGCGTAAAAGTACTGCCTTTGCCGGGCGCGCTGTGGAGGTGGATTTCGCCGCCGAGCAGGCTGGCAAGCTCGCGACTGATGGCAAGGCCGAGGCCCGTGCCGCCGTATTTTCGGCTGGTGCCTGCATCCGCCTGCTGGAACGCCTCGAAGATCAGCTTCTGCTTCTCCGAGGGGATGCCGATACCGGTGTCGGTCACCTCGAAGGCAATAACCGCCGGCGCCGTGTTGAGAACGGGATGTTCGGCGCTCCAGCCCCCGAGGGCGGCAGAGACCTTGAGGCGTACGCCGCCCTCGGCGGTGAACTTGAATGCGTTCGACAGTAGATTCTTCAGGACCTGCTGCAACCGCTTGGAATCAGTGACGATGCTGCGCGCAAGGTTGGGGTCGAGTTCGACGTTGAATGACAGTTGACGGTTTTCCGCCTCATGTCGGAACGGGCGTCCGACGGTGTCCAGAAGACTGGAGGTGAGGATTTCTTCCGCGTCTACCGTCACGGTACCCGATTCAATCTTGGACAGATCAAGAATGTCGCTGATCAAATTGAGCAAGTCAGTGCCTGCGCCATGGATGGTTCGGGCAAATTCAACCTGCTTGCCCGTCAGGTTGCCATCCGGATTTTCGGTGAGCTGCTGACCCAGGATCAATATACTGTTGAGCGGCGTGCGCAGCTCATGCGACATGTTCGCCAGGAACTCGGATTTGTATTTCGACGTCAGTGAAAGCTCGGTCGCCTTCTCCTCGAGCGCACGCCGGGCTTGCTCGATCTCCTGGTTCTTCCGCTCCACTTCGACGTTGCGTTCGGCAAGCTGCTGGGCCTTTTGCTCAAGCTGCTCGTTGGTCTGTTGCAGCTCTCGCTGTTGGGTCTGCAACTCGCCGGCGAGCTGCTGGGACTGCTTCAAAAGTCCCTCGGTCTGCATCGTGGCCTCGATACTGTTCAGCACGATGCCGATGCTGTCGGTGAGCTGCTCGAGAAAGGTCATCTGCGAGGTCGTGAACGCGCTGACGGTCGCGAGTTCGATGACGGCCTTGACCTGTGTCTCGAACAGCACCGGCAGCACCACGAGGTTTTTCGGCACCATGCGCAAGAGTGCGGAACTGATCGGCACTGCATCAGACGGGATGTCCAACACCAGCCGCTGGCGCTTGTCCATCGCGCATTGCCCGATCAGGCCTTCGCCGAATTGCACGATCGGCTGATGCGGGTAGATACCGTCGCCGGCATAAGCCGACAGCAATCGCAATTGCGGGCTTTCTTCGTTTTCGACCTGATAGATTACGCCCATATGCGCGTTCACCAGCGGCGTCAGCTCGGTCAAAAGCAATCGGCCGACCGTGGTGAGATCGCGCTGGCCCTGAAGCATATTGGTGAATTTGGCGAGGTTCGTCTTCAACCAATCCTGCTCGGTGTTGACGTCGGTCGTGAGCTTCAGATTGCCGATCATCGTATTGATGTTGTCTTTGAGCTCCGCCACTTCGCCTCTGGCGTCGACTTGGATCGAGCGGGTGAGGTCGCCCTTGGTAACGGCGGTCGCCACCTCGGCGATCGCGCGCACCTGCGATGTCAAATTGGCGGCGAGCAGGTTGACGTTGCCGGTCAAGTCTTTCCATGTACCGGCTGCGCCGGGCACGTTGGCCTGACCGCCGAGCCGGCCTTCGACGCCGACTTCGCGGGCGACGCTGGTGACTTGGTCGGCGAACGTCGCCAGCGTTTCCGTCATGTTATTGATGGTGTCGGCGAGCGCTGCGACTTCGCCCTTCGATTTCACCGTCAAGTTCTGCTTCAAGTCGCCATTGGCGACGGCGGTCACCACCTTGACGATGCCGCGCACCTGCTCGGTCAGGTTAGCGGCCATGAAGTTCACGGTATCGGTCAGGTCCTTCCAGGTTCCGGCGACGCCGGGGACCTGCGCCTGGCCGCCGAGCTTGCCTTCGGTGCCGACTTCGCGCGCCACGCGCGTCACTTCGCCGGCGAAGGCATTGAGCTGGTCGACCATCGTGTTGATGGTGTTTTTCAGTTCGAGAATTTCGCCTTTTACATCGACCGTGATCTTGCGCGAGAGATCGCCACGGGCCACGGCCGTCGTGACTTCCGCAATGTTGCGGACCTGAGTGGTGAGGTTGGCCGCGAGCAGGTTGACGTTATCGGTCAGGTCTTTCCAGGTACCGCCGACGCCCGGCACCACCGCCTGGCCGCCGAGCCGGCCTTCGGTACCGACCTCGCGCGCCACGCGCGTCACTTCGGCCGCGAAGGAGCGAAGCTGCTCGACCATGGTGTTGAGCGTATCCTTGAGCAGCAGGATTTCGCCGCGCACGTCGACCGTGATCTTCTTGGACAGGTCACCGCCGGCGATTGCGGTTGCGACTTCGGCGATGTTGCGGACCTGAGCGGTCAGGTTCGAGGCCATGAAGTTGACGTTGTCGGTGAGGTCCTTCCAGGTGCCGGCGACTTCAGGCACTTCGGCCTGACCGCCGAGCTTGCCTTCGGTGCCGACCTCGCGCGCCACGCGCGTCACTTCCGAGGCAAACGCATTGAGCTGGTCGACCATCGTGTTGACGGTGTTCTTCAGTTCGAGGATTTCACCCTTCACGTCCACCGTGATCTTCTTGGAAAGATCGCCTTTCGCCACCGCCGTGGTCACTTCGGCGATGTTGCGAACCTGGCCGGTGAGGTTGCCGGCCATCGAGTTCACGTTGTCGGTCAGATCCTTCCAGGTCCCGGCGACGCCGGGGACGTTGGCCTGGCCGCCCAGGCGTCCTTCGGTGCCGACCTCGCGCGCCACGCGCGTCACCTCACCGGCGAACCGGTTGAGCTGGTCGACCATCGTGTTCAGCGTTTCCTTGAGCTGCAGGATCTCGCCGCGCACGTCCACGGTGATCTTGCGCGACAGGTCGCCGCCGGCGATCGCGGTGGCCACCTCGGCGATGTTGCGGACCTGGGCCGTCAGATTGCCGGCCATCGAATTGACGCTGTCGGTGAGGTCCTTCCAGGTACCGGCCACGCCGGGCACTTCAGCCTGACCGCCGAGCTTGCCGTCGGTGCCGACCTCGCGCGCGACGCGCGTCACTTCGCCGGCGAAGGCGTTGAGCTGGTCGACCATCGTGTTCAACGTTTCCTTCAACTGAAGGATTTCGCCTGATACGTTCACCGTGATCTTTTTCGACAGGTCGCCCTTCGCCACGGCGGTTGCCACCTCGGCGATGTTCCTGACCTGGCCGGTCAGGTTGCTTGCCATCGAGTTCACGCTGTCGGTCAAATCTTTCCAGGTGCCGGCGACGCCGCGCACCAGCGCCTGACCGCCCAGCTTGCCTTCGGTACCGACCTCCCGCGCCACGCGGGTGACTTCGCCGGCAAACGCGTTGAGCTGGTCGACCATGGTGTTGATGGTGTCTTTCAGCTCCAGAATCTCGCCGCGGACGTCCACCGTGATCTTCTTCGACAGGTCGCCATTGGCGACAGCGGTCGTGACTTCGGCGATATTGCGGACCTGAGCCGTCAGGTTGCTTGCCATCGAGTTCACACTCTCGGTCAAATCCTTCCAGGTGCCGGCGACACCCAGCACGTTCGCCTGACCGCCCAACCGTCCTTCGGTGCCGACCTCGCGCGCCACGCGCGTCACCTCGCCGGCGAAGGCGTTAAGCTGGTCCACCATCGTGTTCAGCGTTTCCTTCAATTGAAGGATTTCGCCTGACACGTTCACCGTAATCTTCTTGGAAAGGTCGCCGCCTGCGATCGCGGTCGCGACGTCGGCGATATTGCGGACCTGGGCCGTCAGGTTGGAGGCCATGAAGTTGACGTTGTCGGTGAGGTCCTTCCAAGTGCCGGCGACGCCGGGGACCTGGGCCTGACCGCCGAGCTTGCCTTCGGTGCCGACTTCGCGGGCGACGCGGGTCACTTCGGATGCGAACGAGTTGAGCTGATCGACCATCGTATTGATGGTGTCTTTCAATTCCAGAATTTCGCCGCGTACGTCCACTGTGATCTTGCGCGAGAGATCACCGCGGGCAACAGCGGTGGTCACGTTGGCAATATTGCGCACCTGGGCCGTCAGGTTGCCGCACATCGCATTCACGGAGTCGGTAAGGTCTTTCCAGGTGCCGGCGACTCCGGGCACGATCGCCTGACCGCCAAGCTTGCCGTCGGTGCCGACCTCACGCGCGACGCGGGTGACTTCGGAGGCGAACGAGCGAAGCTGGTCCACCATGGTATTGATGGCTTCTTTCAGCTGCAGAATTTCGCCGCGAACGTCCACCGTGATCTTCTTGGAGAGGTCGCCATTGGCAACGGCAATGGTAACTTCGGCGATATTGCGCACCTGGCCGGTCAAATTGTTGGCCATGGAGTTGACGCTCTCGGTCAAATCCTTCCACACGCCGGTCACCTCCGGCACCTGGGCCTGGCCGCCCAGTTTGCCTTCGGTGCCGACTTCGCGCGCGACGCGCGTCACCTCGGATGTAAACACGCTGAGCTGCTTGATCATCGTGTTGACGATATTGGCGGACTGCAGAAATTCGCCGCCCAGCGGGCGGCCGTCGACATCCAGTTGCACGGTTTGCAAAAGGTCGCCCTGCGCAACAGCCGCGACGGCGCGCGTCACTTCGCGCGTCGGCCAGAGCAGGTCGTCGATCAATGTGTTCACCGAGCCTTCCATGTCGGCCCATGAACCGCTGGCTAACCCGAACTTGACGCGCTGCCGCGTTTTTCCCTCGCGGCCGACAACCTGGCCGACGCGCTCGAGCTGCTGCGCCATGCGCTGATTGGCGGCGATGATTTCGTTGAAAGTATCGGCGATCTTTCCTTCGATCCCGAGATAGTCGCCACTCATCCGGACTGAAAAATCCCCGCTGCGCATCGCCTGAAGCGCGTGCAGCAAATCTTGTCGCGAGTCCGCTTCCGGATTCGTGCCGGACTTGCGTTTGGGGACCGGACGGAGAGGCGGTGATACTTCTCCGGGATCAAGATCGCTCATGGCATTCCCCAGCAAGACGCGGCGCCGAATCTAAATTGGTGCAGCGGATTCCGCATAGAAGCCGTTGCAAAATGCCAAATCAAGAAAGAAAATAAGGACTTACAAAGAAATTGGAACTCGCTCGATTGGCCAAGAAAGGCAACTTGACCGCGGGCAAATTGTTCCAAGAGCGACAAATTTTTCCCCGTATTTCTGATCCGGCGTCGAATCACGGCGGCGAGCGGCGAGGGCTCGATCGGCGATCCCTGCTGCAAGTTCCTCAAGCCCGGAAAATGATCCTGCAGTCCGGAAAGTGGAGGGCCCGTTCTCAGCCGATCTCCCGATCCAGCGCAAAGTCGTCCAGCAGTGGCGAAGTGTGGCCAGCAATCCTTGCCGCGATCAATTCGGCGGCGAGGTAACTGAACGTAATGCCGTTGCCGCCATAGCCGTATGCCGCAAACACGTTCTTTACGCCTGGGACAGCCCCTATCAACGGCAAGCCATCGCGCGTGGTGTCAAAGGTGCCCTTTGGCCCAACTGCTTGGCGAGCGACTTCACGTAATTCATGGTCGCGGCCTTGGTTTGCGCATAGTCGTACAACTCCGGTGAGGGATCGTAAGCCTGCTCCGACGCCGTGCCGATGATGGCGGCTCCGGGCTTCAGATGCGGCAGCGCCGCCTTGATGATCCAGAACGGCGCATAGATGTTGGTCTTCATCGTCGCGTCGAAATCTTCCGAGGAGACATCAAGAATGGATTCGCGCGACTGCTGACGTCCGGCATTGTTGACGACGATGTCGAGACCGCCCAATCCCTTGACGGCGCGCTCGACCAACTCCCGGCAGAATTTCTCGTTTCTAATGTCGCCGGGTATCGCCAGACCGATCCGCCCCTCGGCCTTGATGAGCGCCATGACTTCCTGGGCGTCAGGTTCTTCGGTCGGAAAATAATTGATGGCGACGTCGGCGCCTTCACGCGGGAAGGCAATCGCGGCTGCGCGGCCCATCCCGGAATCGCCGCCGGTAATCAGCGCCTTTCGTCCTGCCAGCCGACCCGATCCGCGATAGCTCTGTTCGCCATGATCGGGTCGGGGGTCCATTTTGCTCGCAAGACCAGGCCAGGGTTGCGACTGCTTCTTGTAAGGCGGCTTGGGATATTTGCCCCTCGGATCACCGAGTTCGTGAGCAGCCATGGGCTGGTTCCCTTTCGCCGTTGCGCCACTAAGCGAGGCCGGGACCGGCGAGATTGCCGCGGCACTCGATTCTCCATTCGTCGCGGCACGTCAACATCCGAAGTAGCCGATCGTTTCCGCCCGCACCGGTCGCGCTCGAATAAAACGGCCGACGTCGAGCAAGAGCGCGAGGAACTATTGCCCTTGGCGCCTGTTGCACGATCTGATCGTCTAAATGGAGAACCCGATGACGATGAATGAAAACGAGACCGGAAGCTTGATCGGAAGCGACAAGGTTGAGGGCACCGCGGTTTACGGATCTGATGACAGCAAGATCGGCTCGATCGAACGCGTGATGATCGACAAGGTCAGCGGAAGGGTGTCCTACGCTGTGCTGGGCTTCGGCGGCTTTTTGGGTTTGGGAAACGACCACTATCCGCTGCCGTGGCAATCGCTGAAGTATGACACCCGCCTCGGCGGATACGTTACCGGCGTGACCGAGAAGCAACTTCGCGCCGCACCGAAATACGGCAACGATGCCGATTGGAACTGGGGCGATGTAACGCGTAACCGCGCGCTCGATGATTATTACGGCGTGCCCATCGCCTGAATACGCTTCGGATCGGGCCCGGCTCACATGCGCGCGGGGGGCCAATCGTTCGCCGCTTGATGTCACCACGGCAGCGTTAGACCGCCGCGCCATATCGACCTTGGCTTTTCAGGAGTTTGCGATGAAATCGAAATCCGTCGCGAGAGGCGAGCAGCGGACCTTTGTTCTGATCCTCGATCAGGGAGAGGAGGCGTTCAAAGCCATCATCGACTTCGCCAACAAAGAAAACGTCAGCGGCGCCTCGGTATCGGCGGTGGGTGCCTTTGCCGAAGCTAAGGTCGGATGGTTCGATCTCGCCGCCAAAAACTACAGGCCGATTGCGGTCGGTGAGCAATGCGAGGTCCTTAGCCTCATAGGGGACGTAGCGCAGGGCGACGACGGCAAGGCCAGTCTCCACCTTCACGCTGTGCTCGGCCTGCAAGACGGCTCGGTGCGGGGCGGTCACTTTCTGTCTGGTTCCGTGCGGCCCACGCTCGAAGTCACGATCACGGAATCGATGGCGCATCTGCGCCGGAAGAAACGGCCTGATCTGGGCATTGCCCTGATCGATATCTAAACCTGCCGCGCGGGCAGGTGTTCCGGCCTGCAGAAAGCGCGCTCCGCGCTTGCGGCGAGGCGGATCGACCCCGTCGACAGGTTTTTCGGGGAACCCTAAAAAAACTCAGGTTTTCTTAATCATAGCCGGCCCATGATTCGCTTCATGTCGAAACCGACGAAACACTCCAAGCGAGAGGTTCGGCGGATCCGCCGTTTATCGGCATGGATCACGGTGCAAGGTCGGCTGAACAGTGAGTGCCAGGTTCTCGACGTCTCAAAAGGAGGCGCGAAAATTGTTACGCCGACGCCCGCTGCCGTACCGGATCAATTTCAACTTAGTTTTTTTCAGGGAGATCAACCGCGAAGTTGCGAAGTTATTTGGCGGCATGGCAAGGTGTTAGGCGTCAAGTTCGCTCAGTGACGATGTAAAAACTGTCTTCCTTTGCTTCGTCGGCTTCCGGCGTGCCCGGTAGTGATCCCCGCTCGACGTGGCGGTTTGCGCTCGCAAGCGCAGCGGCTACGATGCTCGCATGGCACGCATACTCATTGGGCTATTTGGCTTTTGTGCACTCTTAGCAGTGCTGCCATCTGTGCAGGCGCGCAGCCTGCGAGTTGCCATCTTCGATTTCGAATTGATTGACACGAGCCTTGAAGGGGCGACGAACGGCCCACGGGCCGATGAAACGGCCCGCTTGGCGCGGCTCGGTGAGCAATTGCGCACGCTCGTGACAAGCTCTGGCAAGCTTGAAGTCATCGACATTGCTCCGGTGCGGGCTGAGGCACACCAGGCGAGCCTTCAGGCATGTGGTGGCTGCGACGCCGATTTCGCGCAAAAACTTGGCGCCGAGATTTCGATAACTGGCACCGTGCAGAAAGTTTCGAACCTGATCCTTAACATCAATCTGTATGCCCGAGTCGTGGCAACGAAAGAGCCCTTGGTCGCCATGAGCGTGGACATACGCGGCAACACTGACGAGTCCTGGTCCCGCGGGCTCGAATATCTAGTGCGCACGCGTTTGCTCCCGTCGGAGAACCAAGACCCGCAATAGCCGTGCGCACCTGGGACGCCGCCGCGCAGGCGCGCTGGGCATCATTGCGGGCCAGAAGTGGTCACTGATCTCGTTTCAGCTTGTGGCTGTCTCAGCTGTGGTCTTTGCGATCGGGATTGAAAGCCCGCTCGACCTTCCGGTTGACCGCCTGAAGGAATCCCATTTATGCGAACATTATCGGCCCGCTGCCGATCGTGGACGTTGATAAGTTGAGGAGGCGGGTCATGC
This sequence comes from Bradyrhizobium canariense, assembly GCF_900105125.1. Lineage (NCBI taxonomy): Bacteria > Pseudomonadati > Pseudomonadota > Alphaproteobacteria > Hyphomicrobiales > Nitrobacteraceae > Bradyrhizobium > Bradyrhizobium canariense. Next base: position 1,333,157 of record NZ_LT629750.1, read on the forward strand.
AGTCGGGTCATTGCAAATCTGCCGCTAGCGATCAGGGGACATCAACGCGCACGTCATCTGACTAATGGAGCAAACGAGATGCGATCCGTTTTGGCCTTTGGCCTATTGATCACTTTGTGCGCTTTTGCCAACGCCGCCACTGCGCGGCGTTTCAGGCCGCCCGAGAGCCATCCGCGACCAGTCCAACGTGTTACCGTGCCAAAGGGCTACGCGGTTCCTGGTTGGACCGACGAACAAACCCGCAGTTGGTTGGATAACGCCACAGGGCCAAAAGGCTGATCAGGCTGACGGAGCGGCGGCAGACCGTGCCCTATTGCCGCGGTGAATTTGGGCGTGAAAACCGAGCGAGGCACGGAGGACAGGGGCGTGGGTAGAAAACCGGACATCTACGAATCGCAATGCGCACGCCGGGCGAATATCTAGAGCGCCGTCCACACGTGACCCCCATTTCGGACGTCAGGCTCTCTTTTTTGCCTCGAAGGGAATGGAACGCCAATGGAAGCTGTCTTAGAGTACTGCTGCGCAGGATCAATGTTGCGCTGCGATCTAACAGCGAAAAAAGGGAGGTAACAATGTTGAATGCTAAATTCCTATTCGGCCTCGCTTTGTTTATTCCGCTTTTTGGTCTCGCGATGCCAGCGGAAGCACAGAAGGCACAGAAGAGAGACGTTAATGCGATACGTGCTGAATGTTTCAGGCAGGCGAACGAAGCTGCCGCGAGTGCCGGGGTTGGCGCGGCTGCCGGGAACACTGCTGAACGTAACGCTTTGGGTTATTCTGCCTACCGCGCTTGCGCGCAAAAGAACGGCATTCGACCCTAAGGAAGGGACGTCTCTTAATGCAGATCAGCTACCGGAACGTACACCAAAGACCGCCTTCGGGCGGTCTTTTTGTTTTCAGGTTAGCGGCGTCGCCGTCGTTGACGAAGCGGGATCCCTCAAGACCGTAAAGGCTCGGCATCGCCGCGCCGTCGTTCGCGCATCGACGAACTGATCGAATAAAGATGCTGATTGCTCCAGTGCATGAGTCTCTTCATGGCACTTTTCTAACCTGCTGCGATGTCAGGCTTGAGTCCGTAATGCGTACCAAGGCAGACGCGGGCCAACCAATCTGAATTTTGGGTTCGCGGCCGACGCGACGGATCCATACTCCGCCAATTTCGTTAAAATGATTCATGACTTTCTGCCACTCACCAAAGCGATTCACCGTCTACCAGTTAGGGACGCTTCTCCGAAGGGGGACGGACAGGGCACCGCTTTCGCGGCTGCCCTGGGGTAAATCACGTCCAAACCGCTGGCCTTCAATCGCCGGACAGGAGTAGTGTGCAATCCACAGCGGCCCATTCGTTCAAGAAGCTGTCTCAGATTATCAAACTAACTAATGGCCGAACTGCGAACCCTTCGCTTAGAGAGGAAAAAGGCGGCAAACGAGATGCCTCGATTCTAAACGGATTTGGGAATCAAGAGGAGAAATTGAAATGCGCAAGATCATTGGAGCCGTAGCATTTCCAGCCCTTGTGTTCACAGCGCTACCGGCATCCGCTCAACCAACTGATCCCTATGATTATCCCTACTGCATACAAGGCGGGGACTACGGCCTCCCGGGGCTGTGTCAGTTCACAAGCTACCGGCAGTGCTCGGCGGAGGCCTCCGGGAGACTTGCGTATTGCGCGCCGAACCCTCGATTTGCGTACGGATGGCAGCCGCGCGGCCGACGACCTTATCAGGTACAGTGAATTGCGGCGTTATTGACGCTCGCATATGCGAGAGGTTGGAAGCGATAATCGCGACGATCTGCATTCGTGTCTGTTTTCGCATAGCAGTTCTGGGCGTTCGCGAGGCCGCGCTGGACTACGATCGGCGTCAGAACGAGCGCAGCCCGCTCAACTGGCGCTGGCCACGGTTCGTTCCCAGTGAGCCGGCCTTGTCGTTTAGGTTGGGGACTGCAAGCCCGGCGATGAAAGCCACTCATTCATGTGAGAAGCGGTTTCTAGCTGCCTGATCTTCCTGAGTAGTTCGTCCTTCTTTGGACCTGGTGGGAAATCGGCTGCTTGCGCTTCTAGGCGGGCCTTCTCGGCTGCAATATGATCATCAAATGTGTGGGAAACAGATCGGCGACGCATGGCGAAAACCTCGTGCTTACGGATTCCTAAACCGTAGGGTTATGGGCACCGCCGATTTCCTAATATGCCGCCGACCGCCTGTCCGTTCCAAAGTGAACACAATTCAAATTAGGCCACTGCGAAAATCAATTAGGCCTGCAAGCGGACCCATCTGCCGCTGCAGCGCACCTAACAGTGCTGCTGTGCTTCGTGCATTGCTGTCGCGCTGTTGGAATGGTGGCAGTTAGAGTTTATTTGTTTTGCAGCTTCCGCAAAGAGGAGGGGTGTTCGATGCGTGTCCACCTCGAAAAGAAACCGCTTGACGGAGTGGCGATCGCCTTTGTTGTGATCACCTTCTTAGCCGTCGTCGCGTTGCCGATCGTGCTCAGCCGCCTGAACGCTTTTTGAAACTGATGTCGTGGTGATGCCGAACGGTGGAATATTCACAGCTTTGGCTGTGTCAGCGATACTGCTGTCCGCGGTCTCGCTTGAACCAATGGGTGTGCGCGCTGAGGAGCCGGGGCGTGCGAAAACGAAGGGTTATCCGGCCGTGGAAGACGTGCCGCCGTGGCCCGAGAAACCTGCGATGACGGCCGACGAACAGTCGAAACTCAAGAAAGAACTGAACGCCGCGCGTGATCGCCAGGGGGTGGCCAGGAAAGCGAAAACTCACGCAGCGCCCACTCAACCCGTGAAGCCTTAGATGGCAAAGCCGGTTCGCGCGGGGCGAAGCTCGTTCGCTGGCGCCCATCGGCCAGAAAGCGCGACAGCTCACACCCCAGCGGCCCGGCAACGTTCCGTAAGCACGCACCGGGCCTGAACCGAAGCGATGCAAGATGCACGCTTGGCTATCGCCAACCTACTCCAAGGAGACGACTCCCAACATTAGAGATGTAATTCGCGGAGGCCGGCTGTCTCACCGCGGGCGGCCCGAAGAGTTTCCCTCTCCGTGTGTCCATCGGGGCACATAGCCAAGCCGGGAATCGACTTACTCTGTCGGCGTTTCCTCCCTGACTGGGACCCGTCGCCAATGGCGGGTTCTTTTTGAGAAGCGCCGTCCACGGCGCGATCAAGGCAGGCTCCAATGAAGATCGTCCTCTTGGCCGTTGGCCCGCTATTTCTTGCCCTCGGGCTTTTCTGGTTCGGACAAGCGGCGGGGTTACTCTCAGGACCACGCAATGCCGCGCTTATCGATGTCGCCGCCGGCGCCGCTGCCTTAGGCATAAGCCTTGGTTGGTTCGCCTCGCGGTAGCCCAGGATTCGCTGGCTGCTATCGGACGGCCAAGGCAGCCCCCAATTCCGGACTCACCAGCGGCCTTCCTAGACTCAGGGATGGGCTACCGGATGGCCGCGACCCGCACATCTGCGGTTCTAAATCGCTCGGATGCACCGCTGAAATCTGTGAATTATTTCTTGTCGGCGCTCAGCTCGGGCAAGATCCAATGCTTATCGGCGATCTCGACGACGTTGGCGGGGTCGACGTCTTCCCACTTGATAGTCGCCGCGTTCACTTTTGAAAACTTTACCATAACGGCGCGGTCAACAGTATCGTTTCCGTGCTTATCGCGCAGCGCGAGGTTGCCAATTAGCTGGACGCTCTTGATCTTCGGGAATTTGCTGAACGCGCCTTGTGCGATTTTTTTTGTTATCTCACCAAAAGCCCGGACCGCGGTTGCTTTGCCGGCTGAGTAAGGCTCGAGCCGGAACTCGACGATCAAGCTTTTGTCCGGATAGCTCACAGTCGCAAAGGTTTGAGAGCCCCGCTCGGAAACCACGCTCTTCGCAAATGCGACCGGGGAAGGTTCGGTAGCCCAGGCGCAGCGGGCGAGCAGCATGGTTCCGACAAGTAGAAAGCGGCCAAACGTCTTCATCTCGGCTCCATATGCCTTACCGCGGGCAACGCGGAATCGCCACGTGCGTTGCCCGGACCGCCCGGCACCAGATAGCCCGAAAACCAAATCCTCACCAGCGACCTTCTTGGAGTCAGGAGAGGCTGTCAGCCGACCGTGCGCATCGGAACCACGTTCGAGGCCAGCAGATAATTCGCCCAATCGCGCATCAGCGCGTGACGCTTTTCCAGCCTCTGGCCGCGCTGGTAGGCCGCCGTGGTCTCGCTCTTGTACTTGTGCGCAAGCGCCGCCTCTCGCACGCCATCGGGATAGTCCGTGCATTCCTCGGCCCAGGTGGCGAAGGTCGACCGGAAGCCGTGCACCGTAACGTGGCCATAACCCATGCGATCGAGGACGGCGAGCATGGCGTTTTCCGAAAACATTCCGCCTTCGGGGTTCGGGAAAATCAATTCGCGCTGGCTGCCGTCACGCATCTTTTCGAGAATAGCCAGTGCTGGATCCGTGAGCGGGACATGATGGTCCTGATCCATTTTCATCCGTTCGCCCGGAATCGGGCGTCATCGCGCTTGATCCGCGCATCCTTCAGCGACCCAGGCCGTGCCAGCGTTCCTTGCCATTGATCCAGTACCGGTACGACCAGTTACGCGAGGTCCGGCCCGCGACGATGAGGGAGAGCCCGTCGCCGTCAGGATATTTGCTGGGCGCGATCTGACGAGCGACTTGGTTTGAGCTTTCCAGCCAGGTGTTTCTCCGATCAAAGCCGTCCACCGAACTCACGGTCAAAAACCACGGTCAGGGCTTTGATTAGGGAGAACGCCGGAGAACAGATAAGTACAGCGATCCGGAGCAAAGCACTGCAATTGTTGTGGATTCCGAACAGTGGCGAACAAGGGAGAACACTGTAATGGCGGAAGGGGTGGGATTCGAACCCACGGTACCCTTGCAGGCACGCCGGTTTTCAAGACCGGTGCCTTAAACCACTCGGCCACCCTTCCAGCTCAACAGTTCTGTCGCTTAGCTGACGCTCCGACCGAACGCAATGTGAACGTGGGGCCAATTTGGACCCAAAGAAATTTTAGCGGTGGATGGGTCAACGGTTCGTCATGGCCCGACGCTCTGTCCCACCCCGAACACGACACTAGGGGTGATCCACTCGAAGCAGGAGCAAGGCCTACCAGGGCTAGATGACCACGGCTGGCTTCGATCGCAGGGTGGCGAGCGGTGAAACGCACGTGTTCACAATTCGCCCCGCAGCGATCCGCCGGCGAAAGCTCAAGACAAAAAAAGGCCTCAAATCTACCGATGTTGTGCCAAATTAGCAACGCCTGATCAAGAAGATAGTAAAGTGACAGATCGTTATGTTTTGTTACTATGCGAGCTCTGGGTTGTTCCACTTTGTATTAGAAGGATTGACCTATGACTAGCATCGAACAAGTTCATAGAAACACATCATTAGATTTTGCTAAGCTTGAAGCGGATGTCGCAGCGGCTCTGCCGGCGAGCACGTCGTTACCGTCGATCAGGGGGGCGCCATCGGTTCAATCCGAGCCAATGCCTGACTATGTCGAGCATCGAGACGGTGTTTCCCGTGTGGGTGCGCTCAGTGCCGAAGCCGTGGTGCGCGACTATGAGTCCGCGGCCAAGGAAATCGAAGCGATGGGAGCCGAGTTGATCAGCGCGGCTAAGAAATGCGAGGCGATGACCGCCGAAGTGCATACTGCAATTGCATTCATGCGCGATACCGCAACGGCGTATCGTGAAGAAGCCAAAAAGATTTTCAAGCGCATTGAGGATTGTGCGTTGTTGACCGAGGACGTTCGCAAAACCTGCGAAACCATCAAACGCAGAATTGAAACCGACAGCACTCCCTGAGGTGTTCCGGCAAAGCGACGTGTGAGTTCGGCCGGCTCGAAGTCGAGTGCAATCGATGCGAGAGGCGCGTGAGCTTGCCGCTGGATGCGATCCGCCGGCCCGCGGGATACGCCGATCTGGAAGCTGGAGACCGCGCTAAAATGCCGATCGTGCCACACGCGTCGTTATGGGCCACCGGTGCACGTGATCAGCTCACGCTGGCGCGCGAGATTATGCCCTACAAGCGGGTGGATCCGGGGAGCAGTAAAAAAGGTGCTCATCGCAGAGAATGCGGTCAGTGGGACCTACAGATGGTGTGACAGCGTTTCAATGATCTGCGTCAGATCGACGTCGCTCATGGAAACCGGCTGCGGCTTGCGCAGGAATGCCGGCAACCCGATCTCGGCTAGAAACCGCTCCGGATCGAAACCACGCGGGAACGGCTCGGTCACCGGATCGAGCGGGACCAAGGGCGAAGCTGCAGAGGCCGGTTCAATGACGGGCGGTTCGACCGCCGCGGAATCAAATTCGAATGGGTTCGGTAGTTCGTTCATCTAATCCCCCACAACATGCGCGGACGCTTATCGGGGACGGGCAGCACCGCCGCGCGGAATCAATAACCAATCAGGACAAACGCTGCCCAGGCTCTCGCCGGGCAACACGAAAACGGCAATTACGATTGAAACAAGCAAAAGCTTTACAAAAATCTTGAGCATGGAAACGATGCTTCATGAGTGCTCGCCGCGCAACTTCGATCGCGATTTAACCTAACTAGTCAACCTTACTGACCAGCGGCCTCTAACCGTACTCCGAGGTCAGCCAATCGCTCCAGGGTGCTCACAACCTTGTTCGGTGAGGGTCAAGACGGGTGTTTCGTTGCCGCGCTCTGTCGGAGATTGTACGACATCATCGCGGCCAGGCGCGCTTACCCAGCAAGTTCCGAAGTACCGATCCGGTCGAACCGCGTTAGCGCTGCCGGTCTCTCCCAAATCTGCGAGGCATTGAGCCTATCGTCGTCGGGCAGTTCGAGCCCGAACCGAGCGGCGTGAATTTAAAAAACCGCCTCATCCATTGGCTGTGGGGCAGACTCGGATGAGGCGGTGAAGTCAAGGGTCACATGCTCAGCGCCGCCGCACCTAGCGAGATGAGAAATGCAGTCCCGATTCGGGCAACTTAGCGGCGGCCCGCTGTGCGTCGCGGCGCCGGCGTGCGCCGGCTCTCATTGGGGCATGACCGATCAAACGCACGACGCGTTCGCGGCTTGGGCGCTCGCGCCGATGGGTCGGCGGCTCATGCCTTTGGGTCTGCCGTAACCTTCGGCTGGGTTTCGAGGGCAGTTCTCACGTCTCTGGCGCTCATGAGCGCGCGACGGATGTTTCTATCTTCCGAAGTGGCATCGAACATAATGAGCCGATTGCAATGCTGGCAGTTCGTCTGGAATCCATCGCGAATACGCTTCGCGTGCTCACGAAAAACCTGCGAGCACTTCGAGCATTTGATTTTCACTTTTTGGTCGATCATGAGAATGCGCCCAAATAGGAGCAGCATGCGTTTCAGACCTTAAGAGTTTGCTATCGCTGCTACGGAATTGCTGCCGAACTCCGGCCGTACCGCTTAGCTCACGCCCCCAACCGAACATAATGTGAACGTGGGCTCAATTTGAACCCGACAGGGGCTTTATCCATCAAGAACGCTTTGTTTGCGAAGCCGCCAATTATCCGGGTTTCGATTCTCGCGCCCTTTGCGTTTGGGACAAACTTTACCTTTCGCGGGCAGAGTAGGGGCGTTCACTAATGGGGCGACCTCATGACTCTTTCGGGTGCGAAAGTGGCTGAGCGGCGGGTGGATGCCGTCCCCTGCCGGCGTTGCGGCGCGAAGACCGAACTTATCGTCAGGATGATGAATCCGAAGGACGGCCGCACGCTCCGCATATTCAAATGCCACTGCGGAGCGATGACCTCGGCGGACGATCCTGGATAGGTCCGCCCCAGCACGGCAAGAAAACCCAAAAGGTCGCACCTAAGCCGCGTGAGGTCTTTTGATGCCGCCTGCGCTCTACAAATCCGAGCGAAGGGGATAGCTGAATTCAGCCGCGCGTGTTGCGCCGACTAGATGAATGCGAAGGCGAGCAAGCTGGACGATAGCAGCACAAGACCGGCTGCCGTCAGGGCGAGAAAGCCATCGGAGACTAAATCGTGATTGCGCATGGTACACCTGCCATTCTCGATTGATGCTCATCCGAATTTATTAAATCTTTCGGAATCGGCTTCACCTGAAAGAGGTGATACGTATTCGTGCGCCCAGGACTCAGGCCCTCGAGCGAAACCCTTCCAATGCGTGGGCAGCGAAAATAGCGGCGCTGACCAAACCCATAACCGCTGTAACTGTCTCAATCATCGCGAACGTCCTTTGCGGCCCCTGCGCGAGGAGAGAACGCCACGCCCCCTTACACAGTCAAAAGGATTTCTCACCGAAAACGAAGATCGGACCGGAGTGATGATTTGATGCAACAGATTCCTCGGAAAAGCCCGTATGCTGGCCCATAACCGGACGGCCTTACGGTGCGCGGAAGGAACTATTCATTTACCAACGCGCGTTGACTCCTCTCTGATGGGCGCGTCTCCCCATTTCCGCCGTGTTCCGGCTGCGATATGTTTGCCGATTGGTGCGGATGTGGGCTGCACAAGGGGCGCGTAACCGGCCGTCGCTTTAAGTAGGCGTGCGGTCGGTGGAATGGTAATTGGGGCAAATGGGGATTCGAACGTCAGATCGGATGGTCCGTGCGGCGCGCGGTACTGCAGCCGTCGCGGCCTGTCTCCTCGTCGCCAACTGCGCTTCCTCGAACAAGTTTGCCAGCCGGCTCGACCCCCAATACGGCGTTTCATCTAGCCCCCGGGTGGTCGCCTTCGGCGACCCCGTGCCCAAGGGCGGGGGCACCTACCGAGTCGGCAAGCCCTACACCGTTGCCGGCCGCGTTTACGTGCCTGAGGAGGACGTCAACTACCGCGAAGAAGGCTTGGCGTCCTGGTACGGCGACGACTTCCATGGCCGGCTGACCGCCAATGGCGAAGTATTTGATATGGGCGCGCTCACGGCCGCGCATCCGACCCTCCCGATGCCGTGCTACGCACGCGTGACCAATCTCGGCAATGGCAAATCGCTGATTGTGCGGGTCAATGACCGCGGGCCATATCACGGTAATCGCCTGATCGACGTCTCGAACAAGGCTGCCGAACTGCTTGAATTCAAAGGCAATGGCGTCGCGCACGTTCGGGTGGAATATGTCGGCCGTGCGCCGCTCGAAGGCTCTGATGACCGTCTCTTGATAGCGACCTTGCGCACTGGCGCGCCGGCGCCATCGCCGTCTCTGGTCCGGGTTGCTTCCGCCCGTTCGTTCGTGCCGGAAGCGCTATCCTCTGGCCGCGCGATCCGCGGCGAGGTCCCGATGCCGGAAGGCCGCCCTTACAGCCTGGGCAGTACGCCGGCGGACCAGGCCTCGATCAACGCGACATCCGAAATGTCCGCCTCTGCCCGCAGGCGTTCCAGCGGCCGCGCCCTCGATAATCCGCGCGAGGTATCCTACGAAAACGATGAGCGTTATGCGCCGGATGTCAGGTCGGTCGCCGCCTATGCGCCGACTGATTCGCGCGGACCGAGCGAGATACTTGCCGGCCGCGGGCTCTATTGAGCGCTGGCCGAACCGGCATTCTCCTCCAGAAAGGCGATCAAGGCCGCGTTGACCTCGTCGGCGCGTTGCTGCTGGATCCAGTGGCCGGCCCCGTCGACGATCAGCTTTCGTTTCAGGTTGGGCACCACCCGCTCCATGTCCGCGAGGCGCTTGGCGCCGATCAGGCCGGTGATGACGGCATCCTTTGATCCCGCGATGAACAGTGACGGCTGAACGATTTGGGCGCCTTGCCATGGCGCGGTCAGTTCCCAGTTGCGGTCGATGTTGCGGTACCAGTTGAGACCGCCGCGGAAGCCGGACTTCTGATAGGCCGCCGTAAAATAGGCGAGGTCGGCTTCGTTGAGCCACCTTGGAAGCGGCCGATCAAATCTGGCATCGCCAAGAAATCCCTTACCCTCCTCGACGAACAACGAAGCCGCTGGATCGGAAAATCCACGCCCCAGCAGCGTTCGCATCGTCAGCGCGATATCGCGCTCGAACTCGCGCTCGGCGACACCAGGGGTCTGGAAATACTGCCAATAGAAGTTGGTGATTCCGCTTTCACGCAGGGTATCGAGCGGGCGGCCACGCCCTCGCGACGGTGGGGGGACGCTCAACCCTGCGACAGCAACGAAGATATCGGGACGAAACATCGCGGCATGCCAGGCGACCGGTGCTCCCCAGTCGTGGCCGATGATGACGGCCTGCTTTTCGTCAAGCGCGGCAACGAGAGCGACCATATCCCCGACATGATCGAAGACAGTGTATGCACCGATATCGGACGGCGCGCTGGTTTGGCCAAAGCCCCGCATATCCGGGGCAACCACATGGTATCCCGCAGCCGCAATCGCCGGGATCTGATGCCGCCAGGAATAGGACAATTCCGGCCAGCCGTGGCAAAGCAGCACGAGTGGGCCTTCGCCTTGCTCGAGCAGGAATATCTCGATCCCGTTGGCGGAGATGGTGCGTGAGGATGTCATCGCTTTTCCGCCTTGTTTCCGGGATTTTCTCGGCAAACCTTGATGCGGCACGATAGGATCGTTTGAGCGGCGCTGCAATTGGACCGGCAAGATAAGCCGCCGCCATAAAACCCGTGTTGTTTGGGTCACTTCCAACTGTTAGAACGCCGCGCTCAGGACATCGTTGATGGCAGTCGAACTACCACGCTCCCGCGCATCAAGCTCCGCCGACGCCCGCCTTTGGCGCGGCCTGATTGCAGCTGCCCTCGCGATAACGGTCGGCTGGGGCAGCCTGGTACACGCCGCCAACCACAGCGTGCAGGGTGCCGCGAAAGAGGAGGGCGGTTTCGAGGGGGACGCGCCGACCGCGATCCTGATCGAAGCCACCAGCGGCAGCGTGCTGTTCGAGAAGAACGCCGACGAGCTGCGCGCGCCGTCCAGCATGATGAAGCTGATGACCGCCGAAGTGGTTCTGCACGCGCTCAAGCAGGGCGACATCAAACTGACCGACGAATACCGGATCAGCGAGAATGCCTGGCGCAAGGGCGGCGCCCCCTCGGGCACCTCGACCATGTTTGCAGCCCTCAACAGCAAGGTTTCGGTCGACGATCTCTTGCACGGCGCCATCATCCAGAGCGGCAACGACGCCTGTATCGCGCTGGCGGAGGGGATGGCCGGCAACGAGCAGAGCTTCGCCGCTGATATGATGACCAAACGCGCCCGCGAGCTCGGCCTGACCCAATCGACCTTCGCCAATTCCAACGGTCTGCCCGATCCCGGCAACAAGATGACCGTGCGCGAACTGGCCAAGCTGGCGCGTTACATCATGCTGACCTATCCGGAATCCTACAAATTATTCGGCGAGAAGGAATTCACCTGGAACAAGATCCGGCAGCTGAACCGCAACCCGCTATTGACGTCGCTCGAAGGCGCCGATGGGCTCAAGACCGGCTACACCAAAGAGGGCGGCTACGGCATGGTCGGCTCGGCCGTGCAGAACGGGATACGGCTGATCGTCGTCGTCAACGGGCTTGAGGATTCCGAAGACCGTGCGTCCGAAGCCAAGAAAATGCTTGAATGGGGATTCCGTAATTTCGAAGTGAAAACCCTGTTCGCGGCGCAGCAACCGATCGGCTATGCCAAGGTGTTCGGCGGCGACAGCGGCTCGGTCAAGCTCTCCAGTCCCGAACCGGTCAAGGTGATGGTGCAAAAGAATGGAAACGATAAATTGATCGCGCGCATCGTCTATAACGGACCGGTGCGTGCGCCGATCGCGCCCGGTCAGCAAGTTGGCGTGGTCAAGGTCTGGCGAAACGCCAATATCGCCGTGGAGACGCCGATTTACACGTCAGAAGCGATCGGCAAGGGATCGACGATGCGGCGGGCGGTGGACGGTGTGAGCGAACTCGTGATCGGAATGTTTCGCGCGGGCGCCGAGAAGCTCTGAGCATGGCCGAGGCAGCGGTCAAACGATCTCCCGGACGCGGACGGTTCATCACGTTTGAAGGCGGTGAGGGATCTGGCAAATCCACGCAGATCAAGACGCTTGCAGAACGTCTCAACGCGGCGAAGTTGCGCATCCTCGTGACCCGCGAGCCGGGTGGATCGCCGGGCGCCGAAATCATCCGGCATCTCGTGTTGTCCGGAATGGGCAAGCTGCTGGGTCCGGACGCGGAAACGCTATTGTTTGCGGCCGCGCGCGATGACCACGTGCGTACCGTGATCCAGCCAGCCTTGAACCAGGGAACATGGGTGCTGTGCGACCGATTCTCCGATTCGACACGCGTCTATCAGGGCAGGCTCGGGCACGTTTCACCTGAGGTCCTCAATGCAATGGAGCGCGTGACCATCGGCGATCTCAAGCCCGATCTGACGATTATTCTGGATGTCCCGGTGGAGGTCGGTATGCAGCGCGCGGCGGCGCGCCGCGGCACCGGCGCGCCCGACCGGTTCGAGGCCGAAGACGTCAGGTTTCATCAGGAGTTGCGCGAGGGATATCGGCAGATCGCAGCAAGCGAGCCACAGCGATGCGTGCTGATCGACGCCAACGCCGATCCCGCCACGGTTGCTGCGAATATCTGGGCCGTCGTGCGCGACCGTTTGTTCGCGGTCAATGCCGGTAACGCGGTCAATTCAGCATGAGCGCACGCCAGACCGAACCCCAGATCGCCGTTCAGCATCCGCGCGAAACCGCCTGTTTATTCGGACATCGCGAAGCCGAGATGGCGCTGTTAAACGCCTATCGCAGCGGGCGTATCCCGCACGCCTGGCTGATCGGCGGCGCACAGGGCATCGGCAAGGCGACGTTGGCCTATCGCACGGCCAGATTCGTGCTCACGCATCGCAATCCGCTAGCGACCGACGTGCAACGCGCCGAAACGCTTGAGGTCGATCCGGCTGATTCCGTCGCGCGCCACGTTGCGGCAGGCGCGCATGGCGGCCTGCTGACACTGGAGCGCACGGTCAATGACAAGGGCGCGATGCGGACCGTCATCACCGTCGACGAGACCCGGGAGACCATTTCGTTCTTCGGATCGACCGCGGCGGTGGATGGCTGGCGGGTCTGCATTGTCGACACCGTCGATGAACTCAATCCCAATGCGGCCAATGCGTTGCTGAAGGTGCTTGAGGAGCCGCCGCAACGGTCGCTGTTCCTGCTCGTCAGCCACGCGCCGGCGCGGGTTCTGCCGACCATTCTCTCGCGCTGCCGAAAGCTGATGTTACGCCCGCTGGCCACGGACGATGTGATCCGCGCCGCCGCTCAAGCCGCCAGCATCGCGATCGATGACCCTGCGCTGGCCGAGGCGGCCGAGGCCGCGGAAGGGAGCATCGCGCGTGCGCTGACATTGCTTGGCGGCGACGCCCTCAAACTTCAGCAGCGGACCGCGGTGCTGTTGGCGATGCTGCCGCGCCTCGACGCGCGTGAACTGCATGCGCTGGGCGACTCGCTCGGCGGCAGCGACCGGGTTGCGCTTACAGCCTTTATCGATAGCGTCGATCGCTGGGTCAGCGAGCGCCTGCGTGCCGACGTCAATGCCAATGCGAACCTGCCCCGCCTTGCACGACTGGCGGAGGTATGGGAAAAGATCAATCGCGCCGCGCGCGATGCCGAAGCTTATAATCTTGAACGAAAGCCGCTGGTTTTCTCGGTGTTCGGGCTGCTTGCGGAAGCAACGCAGTAACACACCTCGCCAGATTATTTTTCGGCAATCCCGTTTGAACAATAGAGGAATTTGTGGTGGCGACGCCCAAGAGACAATCTTCGAAGAAAACTTCCAACAAGCGATCCGCAAAGAAAGCTCGCAAATCGCAGCCCGCCCGCGCCACCAAGGCTGCCGCGGCGAAGAAACGCGCGAAGAAGAGCAAGCGCATCGTCAAGAAAGCCAAAAAGAACGCCAGGAAAACGGCGAAGAAAATCGTCAAAAAAACAACGAAGAAGACAGCAAAGAAAACGACGAAGAAAATCGCGGTAAAAAGGCTTCCCGGGAATCCTGCGAAGAAAGCGACGGCGAAGGATCCCAGTCCAGCGCCACTTAAAACGGCCGCAAAAACACCGCCGGTCCCCGCGAAATCGGCAGCCGGAACCACGCACGAGCAGGCTCCTCGTGTCGTGAAGCCTGCGGCTGCAACGGCGCGAAACTCCTACTACATCACGACCGCGATCGCGTATCCGAACGGCACGCCGCATATCGGTCACGCCTATGAGGCGATCGCGACCGATGCCCTGGCGCGCTTCCAGCGGCTCGATGGCAAGGATGTGTTTTTCCTCACCGGCACCGATGAGCATGGTCTGAAGATGATCCAGACCGCGCAGAACGAGGGGATGTCGCCGGCCGATCTGGCCACGCGCAACGCCAGCCGCTTCAAGGAAATGGATGAACGCCTGAACGTTTCGTTCGACCGATTTATCCGCACCTCAGAGCCGGCGCATCATCGTTCGGTTCAGACGGTCTGGAATCGCATGCAGCAGGCCGGCGACATCTACATCGACGCCTATTCCGGCTGGTATTCGGTGCGCGACGAGGCTTACTACGCCGAAGACGAGACCACCCTCGGCGAGGACAATGTACGCCGTGGACCGCAGGGCACGCCGGTCGAGTGGGTCGAGGAGAAGAGCTATTTCTTCAAACTCTCGGCCTATCAGGACAAACTGCTCGCGCTCTACAACGATCAGCCCGATTTCATCGGACCGGACTCACGCCGCAACGAAGTCATGAGCTTCGTGAAAGGCGGGCTGAAGGATCTCTCGATCTCACGCACCACGTTCGATTGGGGGGTCAAGGTGCCGAATGATCCCGAGCACGTGATGTACGTCTGGGTCGACGCATTGACAAACTACATCACCGGCGTCGGCTTTCCCGACGAGAGCGCCGAGAACTGGCACTACTGGCCGGCTGATGTGCACATCATCGGCAAGGACATCATTCGCTTTCACGCGGTATACTGGCCGGCGTTCCTGATGTCGGCCGGCATTCCCGTGCAGAAGCGTGTCTACGCGCACGGCTTCCTGTTCAACAGGGGCGAGAAGATGTCGAAATCGGTCGGCAATGTCGTCGACCCCTTCAATCTCGCCGATCAATATGGCGTCGACCAGATGCGCTATTTCTTCCTGCGCGAGGTGCCGTTCGGACAGGACGGCAGCTATAACCACGAAGCCATCGTCGCACGCATCAATGCCGATCTCGCCAACGATCTCGGCAATCTGGCGCAGCGCTCGCTGTCGATGATCGCGAAGCAATACGGCGGCGTGCTGCCCGAGCCCGGCGCCTTCAGTGACAACGACCAGGCTATTCTCACCCAGGCCGACGGCATGATCGGCCTGGCCCGAACGGCGATGGGCACGCAGCAGATTCATCACTGGTTAAATGCCGTCTGGGCCGTGGTGGCCGAAGCCAATCGCTATTTCGCGGGTGAAGCGCCTTGGGCGCTGGCGAAAACCGATCCTGCACGCCAGCGCACCGTTTTGTATGTGACCGCCGAGGTAGTCCGTCAAATCGCCATCCTGGCGCAACCGGCGATGCCGGAGGCCTCGGCAAAGCTGCTGGATATTCTCGGCATTCCCGACGGGAATACGTCGCGCGATTTCGCGGCACTTGGCGCTCGGATCACATCCGGCACTGTGTTGCCGGCACCTGCGCCGGTGTTCCCGCGTTACATCGAACCAACGGACGCCTGAACGATTTGAAGCCGATGCTGATCGACAGCCATTGCCACCTTGATTTTCCGGATTTTGCCGACGATCTCGACGCCGTTGTCGGGCGCGCCGAGGGTGCCGGGATCAAGCGCATCGTCACCATCTCAACCCGGGTGAGGCGGCTTAACGCGTTGCTGGAGATCACCGCACGCTTTCCACACGTCTATTGCTCGGTCGGCACCCATCCGCATCAGGCCGACGAAGAAGACGGCATTCCCGCCGGCGAACTGATCGAGCTGACAAGACATCCCAAGGTCGTGGCCCTGGGCGAGGCCGGGCTGGACTATTTCTATGAGCACGGCTCCCGCGAGGCCCAGGAGCGCGGCTTTCGTACGCATATCGCAGCCGCGCGCGCAACCGGACTGCCACTGGTCATTCATACCCGTGAAGCAGATGAGGACTGCGGCCGCATCCTCGAAGATGAAATGGCCCAAGGGTCGTTCCGTGCCGTGCTGCATTGTTACACCGGCGGGCGCGAGCTTGCGATGAAAGCAATCGCCCTGGGTCTTTCGATTTCGTTCACGGGGATTCTGACCTTCAAGAAATCGCAAGCCTTGCGCGATCTCGCGGCCGAGCTGCCGGCCGATCGCATCATGGTCGAAACCGACGCGCCATATCTCGCCCCCGGCAAATTCCGCGGCAAACGCAACGAACCGTCTTATGTCGTGGAAACCGCCAAGGTGCTGGCGGAAACGCGCGGCGTTTCGCTGGAGGAGATTTCGCGGCAAACGACCGAGAACTTCTTCCGCCTGTTCAGCAAAGTACCGGCCGCTCAAACGGCCGCATGACGCGGATCGTCATCGATCCTCGCCTGACCTGCATAAACAGCTGATCGACGCGAAGGTCCGACCGTCGAGTGGCCGATCGCTAACGCGGAGTCGTCCGTCCGGTATGAGCAGGAATTTGACCGGCATCGATGTTGCGGATCGGAACACGACGGAGCAGGGAGATGATGGTGATGCCAAGCTCGTAATAAGTGCGCGGACGCAGCGCTCGTGAGGAGCCCTTCAGTTCCGCGTTCAGGCTGACCGGAACCTGTACGTGGGTGAGACCGAGCTGTAACAGCGAGATCAACGCGCAGATCTGATAACCATAGCCGTCGGCCTTGACGGGTATCTGCCGCAGCCATCTTACCGGATAGATAATCATGCTGTGATAGTCGAACAGCCAGAAACCGAACATGCAGTTCAGAACAAATCGAAGCGAATGCGACTGTATCGAGCGATTGAGCGAGCGGTCCGACTGATTGTCACGATAGGTGATCACGATATCGGCGGCGCCTGCCGCCTTGAACATTCTGGCAATGCCTTCGTTTTGAAAGGCGTGATCGCCGGGGATCAGGGTGATCCCGTCAAACTTCGCCCGTAACAAGGCGGACTTGAAGGCCGCGCCGACCCCTTGCCGTTGCGCGTGATGAACGACCACAACGCGCGGCTCCTGGGCTGCAAAACCATCCATGATCGCCCCCGTGGCGTCGGTACTTCCATCGTCGATCAGGATGATTTCAAAGTCGTCGAGCAAATCGCGGGCAAGTGGCAAGATGCCATCTATCGTGTCGGCAATCTTCTCTTGCTCATTGAGAGCCGGAACGACGATCGTAAGCCTTCTGGCCGGCCTAGGAGATGACATCGTATGCTGTACCGATTTCGTGTGACTTGAGATTAGTGAAGGAGGAGGTTCGCTACGGCAATCAAGGGTCTTAATGCTCTACGTTATTCGAAGGCAGTAAACAATACCGGCGCAGCCTTTTCGGAATTGCGAGGTGACCCCGCAAGTAGTTCATAAGTCTTGTGTTTTTTTCAAGGGGCTCGTTGAATCGGAAAAGTCGTACAGGCCAGTATCGCCGATCGCGAACGCGCGGCGCAGTCGTGCGATGCGGGCCGCCAACTTCCGGCCAGCCGCAGTCGCCACGAAGGAAGAGCCGACGCACTCGGCAAAGCCGGCCTCGACCAGGATATCGGTTCTGCCACGGAATAGATTCGGAACCTGGTGCTCGACAATGTCTGAAAGGAGAACCTCGCGGTTGGGCCGTTTGGCCAAATCGAGCAGGATTTCGAGCGAAACTGATTTGTAGACTGCACCAAAAGCAAAAATGTAACTCATGGCGCCAAAGCTGAAGATCGATGCGGCGTCCCAGTATCGGAATTGCTGCACGGTCATGACGCCCAGCGCCACACTGGCGAGATGCGAAATGATGGCGGCGATCGCGAGAACGATCACCGGTGGAATGGGCAAGGCCGCAAGTCGCGCGATGAATTGCATGGCGCGCGCCATGATGACGAACAACACGACCCCGATGATTCCGCAGGCGAACGACATCATTGCCATCTATCCAAGACCCGTCGCGAAGCGAACTAATTTGACGAGACGCACCACCGCCATGCCCGTGGGTGTCACGGCGATCTTGCCATCGGCGGAAACCACCATTCCGGAACCAAGCAGCAGTTTCAGACGGTTATGCGCGAACGTGCTCAGATCTCCGCCTTGCATGTAGGCGGCGGCCCATTGCTCCGACGTGATAGGTTGTCCGGTCTGCGCAAGCGCCGTCAGCAACGTCAGCGTAAAGCCCCAGGCCAGCAGGCTCCAAAGCACATAGGACAGTATGATCGCCGTCGCCAAAAGCAGGATGCCACCAAGGACGTCATCGAACTGCCGATCACCGGGCAGTGCGAAGCACGCGATCGCAAAAAGTCCCACGGCGGTAGCACAGCCGATTCGAAAACGGCTGCCAGCGCCGCGAATGCCGGGGATCCGCGCGTAGCACAGCAACAGAAATGGAAGCGCGACGCTTAGACAAATCGCGGTGGTTTGCGCTGGGCCCGGTAAAATGCTCATTGCAGAAGATCACCCGGCCAGGCGTCGATACGCTGTGCCGCCCCTCGGTCTGTTCGGCAGTCTATATGAGGTCGGATTTTCCCGGTCAATGACCCGCTGAGGCGGTAGCCAGTGTCCGCTTGCGCCGGTCCGGTCCGCATGACAGGTTTCCGCCCCTCAAGGAGCAAAAATGCCGTCTCTCCGCAGCACTAAAACGTTCACTCCGCTTTATGCCATAACAATCCTGCTGGTTCTCCTGCTGGCCGCTCATGCGCCGATGACGTTGAATGACGGCCTTTTCATGGATGACTGGCTGGTGCTTAAGCTTCGCCCGGATTACGTGGTCGATCTCGATTTCCTATTGAACGGCGCCGGTCATCCGATTTTTTTTAGCTATGATTACATCGCCAATCTGACGGGCAATCCGGTCCTGCTGATGAAGGTATTGGCGCTTGCGGGCATTTTTTGCGGAGCCGTCTGCCTGCTGCTGGCAGCAACGCGCCTCAATCTGCTGACGCGGCCCGAGGCCGTAGGATTTGCGCTAATCGTTTGGACCTATCCCGGCTATCAGCTTTGGGCTGGCAAGGCGAACGCTGTTTATGTCTTCAGCTTCGGTCTTTTCTTCGTTGGCGCATGGTTACTGACACTCGCTTTCAGTATCAAGGGTATACGGCATGTCCTGCTTCGTATCGCGACCGCGATGGTGTTTTTTTTAAGCTTTGCGCTCAACTCGACAATGGTGCTGTACGCGTTTGCGATGCTCGGTCTGCTCGTTGCGGTATGGCGTGACAACGATCAGGAACAAAGTGCGATCCAGCGCGCGTTCTGGTCAGCCTGGCGTTGCGCGACGGGATACCCAGAGTTGGTGGTACTTCCCCTGATCTATTGGGGCGTGCTCAACATTTGGTTCAAACGCGTCGGCGTATATGCTGGACACTATAACGCCCATCTTCCGACGTTCCCGGAACTGATGGATGGCTGGTCGGCTTTCTTTCTCTCCGGATACAGAGACGTTCTGACAAATGTCGCCCGAGCGGCGCTCGACAGCCGGGCTCCGTTCATACTGGCCGCTCTTTTCATCATTATCGGCTTTCTTCTGCTGCGCCTCGACACGAAACGGTCCCGCCTGTCCGAACATCCGATCGCGCTGCCGTTGTTACTTGGCCCGGCTCTCTTTCTAGCGCTGTCGCTGCCTTATCTCATCGCTGGTCTACGGCCCGCCGGTAATTTTTACGAAAGCCGCCATCTGCTGATGTTCGGCTTGCCACTGGCATTGAGTCTTCTCGCCGTCAAGCGTTTGGCGGAGATATCGATTGGTGAAGGAGCTGCCTTCGCCAGCGTCTTCGGACTAGGATCGATTTTGTCCATTGCCATGCTGTGGAACGGCTATGTTTTCATGCAGGCGAGGGTGCTGAAGCAGGCCGCCTTGTCCAGCCATCTCGTCAGCATGGCGAAGCCGGCTGCGACGGTGTTCGGTGTCGATGATGGTTTTCTCGATTATCCGTCACGGTATTCGCCGTCCGGTATCGCCGAGGCCAGCGGCATGCTGCGGCTCGCCTGGGGCGATCAGCCGCTGTTTGGATTTACCATGCGGGCGGAGCGGCCAACGATCCTGCAAGAAATGGAATTTCTCCGGACCGCCGAAGGCAGTGCATTTCATAATATCGATCCATCTGGTCCGCAGGCGACTATTTCATTCCAGCCGGGTCCGGCTGCCGCGCCCAATGCCGTGTTGGTAAGGCACTATTATGCTTGCCGGTTGCTGGCGCGTTGCGACGTTTCGGCGTTCCTGATGCAACTGGCGCTCGTCAAGATCGAGGTCGGGCCGATCGCCGGCGTAACGCCACTCGATCCTTCGAACTAGTTCTTCTGTCGCGCAAGCCGGCAATCGCGTGGCAGCTACAGCATGATCGCGAGGAGTGAACCCCGGTATTTGGAATCCGATCAAGCGAAATCAAACTTCTAGTCGCCGGCGTGCCGTTTCCAGGTCGCCTCTGCAAGCGCGATGTCGGTGACCGAATCTTCGCCGGATGCCAACGGTTGTAAGTTGCCAACGATATCCGACACGAACGCTTCGGCCTGTCGTTGGAATGACCAGCTATGGCCGCGCGACAGGTGCGAGATCTGCCCGCCATCATCGAATATCACCCGTGCTTCTTCCGCAACGAAGGGCGCAGGCAACTCAATGGTCAACGCGCCGCGTTCGAAGGCGATCTCGAGACCCTCCCGCCAAGCACCGGTGCCTGCGTTGGATAATTCCAAGGCACAAGCAATACCGCCGAAATTGAGGGTCAACGTTGCAGCGTTGGAAGCCGCCACGTTGCTTTCCACGAGCGTAGGCGACGCGCCCAGCACGTAACGTGCAAGATTGATGATGTGACTGAAGACGTTCAAAAAGGTATCGTAGCCCGGCCGCATGGCTGCCGGCATCCAGTCCGGGCCATCTCGCCAAAGCTCAAGTCCGTCTGGACGCTGTTCCGCGGTCATAACGAAGCTGTCGGGCACTCCTCCCGTGGCTCCGCCCAAGCACCACCCGCGAGCACGGACGATACGCCCAAGCGATCCGTCTCTCCGAAGGCGCTCTAACAGCAACATCGCCTGTGCCACGCCGGCGTCGTGACGCTTCATGTAGCCGACGCTATAGACGAGATTTCGCTGCCGGGCGGCATCTACGAGTATAGTTGCTTGCGCCGTCGTATAAGCCATCGGCTTTTCCGACAGCACATGCCGGCCGCTGTTCAACGCGTCCAGCACAATTGGGCCGGTAGCGCTGCGCCGAGTGACCACGACGACACCGGTCACCTCGCTATCCCCCAGCATTTCCCGGTGCGAGCGATAAATCCGTGGAACGCCGAATTTTGTCGCCGCGGCGGCAGCCAATTCCGGGCGAAGATCGGCGATCGCGACAACCCGGCATGCTGGATTGGTTACAAAGTTGGCGAGGTGGCACATCTGGCCAACCATGCCCGCGCCGATGATGCCAATGCCCGTCGTCAATTCTATTAAGCCTCAGGTGAGGTGTCGAAACGTCTGCGCAGAACGAGGAAATGCGTGGGCATTCCCCATGCTGATATGAATGACGGGCTCGAATTCGTTATGCGAACGATCCCATCGATATCCCTATTCTGCACCGCGCCAAAGATATCTTCGAGCGCCGCGATCAGGGTTTCAAAGTTGTTCATCGCGGCATTATCGTCGACCAGAATAGCCGCGCGGCTAACGGCCTGCCTCAACGCCTTCAGTCCTGAAAGAAAAACGGGCAACCGGTCGCCAAAAGGATCTTCGATCAGCGAATCGACGTCGGATACCAGCTTGTGGACGAGTCCTGTGATTGCCTCGACCTCATCCGCGTCGCCGACCAGATATATTTTTTGGCCGGCGAGAAAGCTGATCGGGCTCCGTTTCAAATGGCCGGTATCCCTCTTCAACAGGTCGGCTGCCGACAATTCCTTCTTGTGCCAATAGATATCAAGCGCATCCCGATAGAGCGGCCAGGATGAATGCAGATCGAATCCGTGATCGTCGGCCATACGACACAGGGTTGGAGCATCCAGGAAGTAGCGCAGCCGGACAAACGGATTTTCAAGAACATCGCGAACCCAGGAGCTGAATGCGCGCGTATGCGGGATACTGTTCCATTTGGTCTCATACAGCTTCTGTGCCGCTGGCTCCGGTGCCAGCCCCGTCAAGGACTTGCAGGCTGAATGTATCGCCTTCAACACCAATTCGATGAACGTACCGTGTGTCTCATAATAGGATACGATCGCGTATCCTCCGGGCTTCAGTTTTTCGCTAAAAACTCTCAACCAGAGACTGGTCGGCTGCACCGTATAGATGAAGCCTTCAGCATCGATGACATCATACTTTTCTTCGCCCGAGAATCCTTCGATATCGTCGTCCCGAAGCCTCAGCAGCCTGTCGTTCAAGCCAAAACGTTCGAAATAATTCCTGATCTGACCATGCGCACGCAGGTTTGGCTCCGCCAGCGTCAGATTCGCGCCCCATAGTGCGAACACCAGGGCGTTCTCGCCGGAGTCCGGACCGAATTCGAGCACGTTCGCTCGGTTGAAAATCTGTAGCGGCAGCATCAGCTTTTCGACGAAGACGGTGCGACGCGCGAGAGCGTATCGCTCGAGTTTCGATGCGCTTTCGAAATTTCCGAACGTCGGCAGAAACTGCTCATGCTCGTAGTACTGAAAGAGTTTGTCGTAGGCCATTTGGGGATCCTAGTAGCTGGCAAAGATCGATGGAGTTCTTGCGTGACCTCTAAGGTAAGACGTTTCGCTGGAGAACATCCGGCAAGAATCTTCGGTCAAAAACGGACGGGCAGGCCTACATTGCGTAACCGATACGTGACTGCGATTACCGTGCAGCACGACATTTCGCGCTAACATAAATAACAGGTATTTCTTCAGCCTCCGGCAGATGTGGCTTCGCAACTCGAAACGGGGAGTGCCAACAGCCATAGCAACGCTTGTACTCCCACTCGGCGACACGGAGGCCGATATTCGGCCCTCGCAAGCGGCGACGGCTGTTCGCCGGTCAGTTTCACGAGTTCGCCCAAGCCGCCGGTCGCGGTGGACGACCTGCTAAGTACGGCCGCCATCAAATCGACCATGCTGATGTCATCGAGCGCAGCAATGCCGGGCGCTGGACGATATAACCATATTTCACGCCGTTGGGGACAGGGGAAACTGTCCAGATAGGATACCGGACAAACGCCGTGCGGAACAATATCGGGATTGGTGAAATCACCGCAAGTGTCGGTATAGATGAAATTTTGCGGCGTACGGTCGTCGCGTAATATGGTTTGAGCGGCGTTCATGTCGTTTGCGCCAAGGCATCGGCCTCGAAAAAACAACGGCACATTTGTTTGGATTTTCAGTTCGACAAGCTTTGGTCCTGGGTCTGCAAGCAATGCTGCCCGAGTTTGCCGCTGCAGATCACTGGTTACGAGGCCATCATAGAGCAGCCACTTTGAATCATGGGCCATCGACAGCGCGAAAACCGCGATCGCACCGCCGGCGATCGCGGCACGCAATCGAGATGGTGGAACGCATTGAATGGCGGTCGCCAGCAACAGCAGGACGCCGAATTGCGAGGGAAACAGCAGCCTCGATTCCGCCCGCGTCACGTCCCCGTAGATGCCGACCAGGGCATACGGAAGTGCGCCCAGCAAGGTAACCGTTACCCCCAACAATATCAGTAGAGTGGTGTGCGCGCTCGACTTCAGCAGCCATGTGGTGCGGAATAGCCGGCTTCCGAGCAAGGCGAATCCCGCAATAACCGCAAGCACCAGCACGGCCGAGACACGGTGCCCTAAAAATGCGAATCCGTATTCGTACGCGTAGGACAGGGCACGGGGAAACGCGCGAAGATGGGCGGACAATGCCGCCTTCACGACGCCGATGTTGTGCACTGGCAAATATTGGTTCTCGTAATGGCCGCTCTTTCCCATGATCGT
This sequence comes from Bradyrhizobium canariense, assembly GCF_900105125.1. Lineage (NCBI taxonomy): Bacteria > Pseudomonadati > Pseudomonadota > Alphaproteobacteria > Hyphomicrobiales > Nitrobacteraceae > Bradyrhizobium > Bradyrhizobium canariense. The sequence continues at coordinate 1,357,057 of NZ_LT629750.1, forward strand.
CAGACGCAGCACGATGACCACGGCAATCGCCACCCAAAAAGGGATCAGTCTCGCGAGCCAGGCCGTCCATCGTTCGCCCGCACGATAGGCTAGAAGCAAACGCAGCGGTTCGAGGGCCATCAGCGTTTCAAGCGAAAGCGAAAAAAACAGACTTAACGGCGCGATCCACCGGAGCACACGTGATCGCGAATTCATCAGTACATAGGACAACAAATAGAAGACCAGAAAGAAATCGTACACGGCATTGAGCGTCAACCGGATCGCGTAAAATGGGCTGAGCAGGAAAAGCGCCGTCGTGAGGGCGGCGATCGCTCGCGTGTACGGAGACGACGACAGGGCTCGATAAAGCAAAGCGCCGCTCAAAAGGTGGCAACTCAACCCGATAATTCGCGCCGCGACGTTGGGCGTCGCTTGTCCGAGAGAAACAAATATCTCCATCGGGACCGCATAGCCGCCGTGAGCCACCTGCCACATCATGCGTGCGACGCTGGCTGCTCCCTCGGTCCAATACGCGTAGTAGACGGTCCAGTCGTCGCCGACGAGCCCGCGCGCAAATAGCGCTGGAACGCTTGTAAGAAAAGCGAGCGTCCCGGCGACCCATACATAGGCTAAGCCTGATCGTGAATCCGTCCCGTCTTCCTGCGTTTCTGAGATGTTCATTATGCGAAGATCGTCATTCGATCGGTGCAATTTTCGATCACAGCCTAAATCCGCGCCAAGCGTCCGTTTTGATACTCAGCCGCGAGAGCTTCGATCTTCGCTACATAGCCTTTAACTGCGACCGCATCGCCGCCGTCGGGCGCCCAGTCCGGAAAAGCCGTCCGCGAGGGGTCAAAGGGGCCAGCGGTGGTCTCGTGAAAAACCAGCCATTCCGAGGTAATCAGAATGGTGTGAAACACCTCGTCGGGCATCCGGTAGTAACAGAGCTTGCCGTGACCGTAAGGCGCCATATCGAGGACGTCGCGAATTTTCCCATCATTCTCGAAAATCACGACCTGAGCGGTGCCTTCGATCAGGTGAAACGATTCCGGTTTGCCGAAATGCTTGTGCGGGCGAACATAGGCTTCGCGGTGATGCACGATCAGCATCTCGTGCAGGCCGGAGGATGGATCCGGATGGGTACAGAGCCGGCTGCGCAGCCGCGGATTGTGGGCGGCGATCCGCTTCAATTCCGCGATGGTGGCATCGTCAGCCGTGACGATGGCGTCATCCGAATAGTAAACCTCCGGATTCTGCGCACGCAGCGGCAAGCGTCCGCACGCTGCGGCTGGGGCGCTCGAACGCGGATCATTCGAAGAAGATAAAGCCATGGTCGCCCGTATACCCGCATTTGTCGTAGATCCATGCCCAGGTCTGAGGGCTATGGAAGCTTAAGCAGGTGAGTTGCCAGTAAAGCAGGTTCGCCTTTTCGCGTTCATTGCGAAACGATTCCACCATCAGATATTTCGAGGACCCGCGGCCGACCCGCTCGATCTCCGGAACGGCACGGAACACCTCTTCCAGGGGAAGGTTGTGCAGCACGCCCAGTGAAACCACAAGATCAAAACTGTCATCGGGGTAGGGCAGCTCGACCGCGTTGCCGACCTTCAGGAAGGGTCGGACTTCCTCCTTGGCGTTCTCGATGCCGTATTGCGAGATATCCAGTCCGGCTATCCTGAGATCTGGAACAAGCTGGGTAAATTCGTAAAGCAAGTAGCCTTTGCCGCAACCAACATCGAGTACGCTCATTCCGGGTTTGATACCGAAGTGATCGATTAACGTCTGGGCCAGCGGCCGCCAGCGCCCGTCATAGCGGTAGCCGCCATAGCCATAACGCCGCTCGCCGTCCCAATAGTCGTAGCCCCATTGCCGCGCCACCGTGGCGGACTCGGCCTTGTCGTGCTCGACGACGCGCTGGACATAATTTCGCTTGGTCGATGCATGCATCGACTGCACCAGGTTGATTTCGGTCATGATCGCTTGATGATCCAGAGCCGTGTCATGACAGGATGGTCGCGTATTTCTGCACCATCAGGATATCCTCGACCGCCTGGATATCGTCCGGTGACGCGATCGAAATTTCTTCGACGGCAGCATGCAGATCGCAGCCCTCGCGCAGCACGCGATCGTAAATGGCGCGCCGCCAGGTTTCGTCCGGCGGCAGCATGAAGATGCTGTAGCAGATGATTCCACGCAGCCGGGGCAGTTCGTCCAGGAGATCCTCGAGGATCATGTAGCTACCCGCCATGGTGTGCTCCACGGCGCTCAGCAAATACTGGAAGTTCTTACGGCGCGCATAGTCGCGAATCACGATGTTCTGAACGTGTTGCGGCGTCCGGCTGCCATTGAGTGGCCGCGCGCCGATATAGCCGCGATGGCCGGCCCGCTCAGCCATTGAACCCTCCCGGCAGCTTGTACTGCATTCCAATCCGGGTTGCCGGACGCAGCGAGATCGGTTCGAAAAATTCGCCGAAACGCTTGTCGGCGTAAGGCGACATGATGCTCTTGAAGCGGCAATTCATGGTCCAGCGCGTGCCAGATTCTTCGTTGACGCGGTTGCCGTGCATCAGCGTTTGATTGAACACCAGCACATGGCCGTAGGGAATATCGATCCAGGTCAGATGCGGCTTGATGGTTTTGTACAATTCTTCAGCGCTGCGCAGGCTCGCCATGCGGTCCTGCATCTCGCCGTTGAGCGAGGGCGGCAGCAGATACATCGACTTGGTGCGGAACACGTCGACCAGCGGCACCCAGACCACCACCTCAAACGGCGAGTCTCCCGACCAGACGTCGGAATGGGTGGCCAACAACGAGCTGTCGTCATCCGGCATTTGGATGCTCAGGTTGACGCGCCGCTGCATGCAAAGTTCGTTGCCGACGATGGTCTCGATGGTCGATCGCGCCAGGCGGAAATAGGTCGGTCGCAGCCAGGGCTCAGCGTTGAGGCCCGTAATGACGTGCATCCGCAGACCATTGAGGTTGTCCACGCTGACACGCGAATGGATGCTGTCGAGGAAGCCGAGCGAATCGTTGGAATGGGGGAGATTCAGATAGTCCGCAGCGAGTTCCGCGGCCCGTCGCTGAATCCGGTCGAGCCCGCTGCGGTCATCGGCCGGCGCGGTGACGAACCCTTCATTGATGAAACGGCTGGTCAAAGCCTGCTCTTCGGGAAGCAGGAACGGCGTGTCGATCATGCGAAATACTCCCGGATACTGGAGCAAATATAGCTGATATCGAACTCCGACAGGAACTGGTTGACCGGGAGGGTCAGGATTTCTTCCGCCTGGCGTTCCGTCACGGCAAACGCGCCACGGCGGTGACCCAGATGCGCCGCCGCAGGCTGCAGGTGGATCGGAACCGGATAATGGATGGTGGTCTCGATTCCCTTGGTAGCCAGGAATTTCTGCAATTCGTTGCGGCGATCCGTTTGCACAACAAAAGTGTGGAAGGTATTGAATTCGATGTCGCGGCAGGGCGGAATGAACAACGGCACCCCTGCCAGTTCTTGGCGGTATTGCGTAGCGTTGCGCCGCCGCCGCAAGATCACCGAGGGGAGGTGACGCAGGCGGATCCGCAGCACTTCGGCCTGCAGGGTATCGAGCCGCGACACGGTGCCCCATTCCGAGACGTCGCTGCGGTTGATCAGGCCATGATTGCGCAAACGCCGGATCCGCGCCGCGAGCTCGGCGTCGGCCGTCACCACGAAGCCGGCGTCGCCGGCGGCGTTGAGGTTCTTCAGCGGATGTGCGGAAAAACATCCGAACGTTCCGATCGTGCCGCTCATGCGCCCGTCATAGGTCGAGCCGACCGACTGCGCGCTATCCTCGATCACGGCAAGGCTGTGCTTGTCTGCGATCTTCATCAGCGGGTTCATGTCCGCCATTCGGCCGGTCAGATGCACCGGCATGATCGCCTTGGTCCGCGGCGTGACAACGGCTTCGACCGCGGCCGGATCGATGTTCTGGTCCGGCAGTACGTCGGCAAATACCGGCGTGGCGCCGACCGCGACAATCGATGCCGTCGATGCGACGAAAGAGTTTGGCGGGGTGATTACCTCATCGCCGGGCCCGATACCGAGGGCCTTCATGGCTAGGCTCAGCGCGTCGGTGCCGGAGTTTAGGGTGACGACATGAGGCGTACCGAGATAGGCTGAAAGCTCCAGCTCGAGTTTCCCGACGGCTTCGCCGCCGATAAAATCTCCGCGCCGGAACACGCCTTCCACCGCCTGCATAATCTCGGTGCGTTCTTCCTCGAATTGTGCGGGAAGATTGACATAACCGATGCGTCTGAGGGCGGTGTCAGCGTCCATCGTAGAACTTCCGAACGGTATCGATCACCCGATCCTGCTGCGCGCGCATCAGATGCTGATCCACCGGGAAGCTGATCACCTCTCGCGCATGGCGATCTGTCTCGGGGAAGCGCCCGGCGGCATAGCCGAGATGCTTGAGGCCTTCCTGCTGATAGAGCGGAATAGGATAGTGGATCTTGGCCTCGACGCCGTTGTCGAGGCAATATTGATAGAGCTCATCGCGCCGCTCGGCGAACACCATGTAGAGATGATAGACGTGCCGCACATTGGCGCGCCGCGGCGGCACGCGCAAACCGGCCACGTGCGCAAATCCGGCGTCGTAATAAGCGGCATTGTCGATGCGCCGCCTAGTGATCTCGTGGGTTTGGCCGACCAGCCAGTTGCCGACCACGGCCTGAACGGAATCGAGCCGCGAGTTGCATCCGAGGATCGCAATCTCGTCGCGGTTCTTCATGCCGTGATTGCGGATCAGCCGCAGCCGCTCGTTCATCGCGTCGTCATTGGTGACGACGACGCCAGCGTCGCCCCAGACGTTCAGATTTTTCAACGGATGCAGCGAAAATCCGGCGGCGATGCCGTAGGTGCCGGACCGCTTTCCGGCAAACTCGGAAAGGATGCCCTGACAGGCGTCCTCGACAACGGGGATGTTGTGGCGTTCGGCGATCTTCATCAGCCGGACCATGTCGACGACTTCGCCGGTCAACTGCACCGGCATGATCGCCTTGGTCTTTTCGGTAATCGCGGCCTCGACATGGTCGACATTCATGCAGAATGAATCGTCGCAATCGACCAGCACGGGCGTTGCGCCGGTTTCGGCGATCGCCCCGACGGTGGCGATGAAGGTATTGGCGGCGGTGATAACTTCGTCGCCGTGGCCGATGCCCAGCGCCTTGAGCGGAAGCTTGAGCGCATCGGTGCCCGAGCCAACGCCGATGGCGTGGCGGGTTCCAATCAACTCGGCGAAACGCCGCTCGAATTCGGCAACCGGTTTGCCCAAGGTGAAGTCGCCGGTCGCAACCAGCCGGCCGATTTCGGCCAAGATCGGTGCGGGGTCCGCGAACTGCTCGAGCAGATAGGAATATCTAACGTCGTACATGTCGGTCACGTCGAATGAAGCTGTGAAGAAGATTTTTCCGGGGCGGCGAGGGATCGTTGGATCGCAGCCGCGATGGAGCCCGGGGCGAGGTCGTGTTTTTTCAGCAGGCTGTCCTGCGAACCGTAATTGTGCATGAAGCGGTCCGGCAGCGAAAGCCGCAGCATCGCGGGCAGGCCGCCGCCGAGGTTGTCGATCAATGTCTCCGCGATGGCGCTGCCGAGGCCGCCCGCCGGCACATGTTCCTCCAGCGACACGACGAGCTTGACCCCTTGGATCGCTCGCATCAACGCTTCGGTGTCGAGCGGCTTGACCGTGTGCATATGCAGGATGCCCGCGCTAATTCCCTGCGCCGCCAGCAAATCAGCGGCGGCGAGGGCACGCTGAAGCATGATGCCGGTGGTAACCATCAGTACGTCGCCTGGCGACCGCATGACGATGGCCCGACCGATCTCGAACCCATGCTCGGCTTTGGAAACGATCGCATCGCCGCCCTTTGCCAGCCGGATATAGATCGGTCCCGGCCAATCGAGAGTGTGCTCCATCAGCCGCGCAGCCTCGTCGGCGTCAGCCGGGCACACCACCGTCATATTCGGCAACGCCCGCATGATCGCGATGTCTTCGATCGCCTGGTGGGTGGGACCGAGGGGCGCATAGACCAGACCGCCGCCATTGGCTATCAGCCGCACCGGCAAATTGTGCAGGCACAGATCGATCGCAACCTGTTCGTAGCACCGGCGGGTCAAAAACGTGGCGATGGTGTTGACGTAGGGCAGGTAGCCTTCCATCGCGAGGCCGGCGGACATGCCGATAATATGCGCCTCCGAAATGCCTTCGATCAGGTGGCGGTCAGGAAATTCCTTGCTCATCGCCCGCAGCGTGCCAGCTCCGGGGTCGGAGCCGATGTAAAGCACTCGCTCGTCGCGCGCGGCCAGCTTGTGAATCATGTTCATGGCTGTGTTGCGCATGCGGGTGGCCGATCAAAAATCGCCGACGGCGACGCGGATGGCGTCGAGTTCGTTGTCCGTCAACTTGTTCTTGTGATGCCAATCGGCATTGGATTCTGCGGCCGGCAGGCCCTTGCCCTTGACCGTGTGGCAGATGATCGCCGTTGGCTTGCCCGGGACGGCCGGAACCTGGCCCAGCGTAGTACGCAGCGCGCCGACGTCGTGGCCATTCAACTCTTCGACGGCGAAGCCGAAGCTGCGCCATTTGTCGGCCAGCGGCTCCAACGGCATAACGTAGTCGGTCGGGCCGTAACTCTGCAGCTTGTTGTAGTCGATCAGTGCCGTGAGATTATCGAGCCCGTGTTTGGCAGCGCCCATAGCGGCCTCCCAAACCGAGCCTTCGTTGATCTCACCGTCGCCAAGCAGGACGAAGGTCCGGTAGGTGCGGCCGCGCATTCGCGCCGCCAGCGCAAGGCCGACCCCGATCGACAAGCCGTGTCCGAGAGCGCCGGTCGATGCCTCGACGCCCGGCACCATTCCGTATTCGGGGTGCCCTCCCAAAATGCTGTCCGTCCCGCAAAAGCCGTCCAGTTCGGATACCGGAAAAAAGCCGCGATCAGCCAGCAGCGCATAGAGCGCTAGACAGCCGTGGCCCTTGCTCAGGATGGCACGGTCGCGGTCGGGATCGCGGGGGCTGCGGGGATCGATTCGCAGGACATCGTCGTAAAGAACGCGGACGATTTCGATCAGCGAGAGGGCCGGCCCGACATGCCCGCGTCCCGCCGAGCGGACGGCGCGCAACACCAACCGCCGCAAATAGAGACTGCGGTCATCGAGCTTGCAGGCCTGGGCGGCTTCAGCGTGGGGCGAGATCTGGATCACGTTGGCAAATCGCTTGATGGAGCCGCTGGGCCTTGTCGAGCTGGCTTGCCAGAATGGCCCCCAATTGGTTGCCCCGGGCGGCCATGACACGCCGGGATCGGCTTTCTGGCAAATAGTCATTCAGGATGATCAGGCACCAGATCAACCCAAAAACAGGATACAGTAGGCCGCGACGGACCGCAAATGCGGGGTCCCGCGCCTCAAACTCACGCGAAAGCTGCTCGATCAACCGGCTCGCGCTGTTTTCGGCAAAGCTGCTGCCGGGATGGAGCGCCGTATCGGACACGAGCTTGGCCGGATCGTCCCATCCGAAATACTCGAAGTCAATGAAACGCAATTGCCCTTCCTTGTCCCGCATCGCGTTGTGCAGACCAAAGTCGGACGGGCTCAGTGCGCGATGTCCGGAGGCGAGGAGGGCCCCCGGGTCCCATCCCAGTTCCCCATATCGTTGCTCAAGACGTCGACCGGCGATCACTCCGCTCGGAATCAGACTGCGACGGATGAACGCGAGCAGATCCGGATATTCACTCGCCGCTCGAACCAGCCTGTCCAGCCGCTGTTCGTACTGCGCCATGGCTTCCGACGGCGAAAAGATGCCCGCAGACGCCGTGCGCAAGTCCTGCGCATCGCTGGCGTCGCGCAGCCCCTGCAGCTCAATCAGGAAATTCGCCAGTTGATCGGCATCATCCTGTTGCGGTTGCAGCACCGCGGCCTCGCCGTCGAACCATTCATACAAGGCGCAATGCTTGCCGGGATCTTTCGCAATCGGCCGCGGCGTCAGCTTAACGCCATGACGCGCCAGAAATGACAACGCCTCATATTCCTGCCCCAGGCGATCGCGGCCATCGATCGATTGCGATGGATAATATTTAAGGGCAAGGCGCGACCCTTCGGCCATATCGAGGCAGAATACCCTGTTGTTGCCGCCGGGCCGGGCCGGGTGGGCCGCCACCACCTTTCGTCCGGACAGACGGTTGCCGATCTTGATCGCATCCTGCGTGCTGATTTCAGGTTCGCTCATGCAGCGAACACCTCGTGGCGGATGTCGGCCCATGTTGCCAGCGGTTTGTAGTGGCCGTGGCGTGAAGTTTCGGGGTTCGCAAACAGAATAGATCGGATCTGCCGCGGGAAGTGGGGTTGCTCGAAAACATCGACGAGATCGTCGATAAAGATATCAAGTTCCAGACCCGCGATCCTGTCGACCTTGGCCGCCAATGTGTCTTCAAAATAGATGTCGTCGAGGGAAAGCGCCGAGTGTTCGGTGCCGATCAGTCCTGCGCCCTGCATCCAGTCCCGCGCCGCCGCGCGCAGATCGGTACGATCCGGATCCTGATGACCGAATTGGGTCTTATGGCTGACGATGTAAACGTTTGACCCGGTTTGCCGGCATGTCGACAGAAAGTCAGATAGGCCGGGGAAGATCTCTGCGCCGCCGATCCCCTTGCCGTAAACCCATCCCTGCACACCCTGCCAGGCGTGTTCACCCCCGGGCTTTGATCGAAGATAATCCCGGACATCGGTTTTCAGCCCCGTCCATTCACCGGGAATCAGTCCGCGATCACGCGCGGCTGCGGCGAAAACCTTGTCGTAGCAGATGATGGTATTGTCGAAATCGATCCCGATCCGCACGCGGCTCACTTCAGGCTGATGTTCTGCATCATCTTGATGTTGAAATACCGGGGGTCGTTGAGCGAATCCGGCAGGCGCCCGGATTTGAAGGCGTCGACCAGTCCGGACACCGCCTGTTCGATCGTGTGCGTGGGTGCAAAGCCCAGTTCGCGGCGAATCTTTTCCGAAGAGACGTGGTAGGAGCGCAGATCGTCGGTCGGCTCGACCACGACGTTGATATCGCCTCCAACGACCGACTTGACGATATCGGCGATCTTCAACAGCGAATGATTTTCATAACCAATGTTGTAGATCTTGCCGTCGATCTTGGGATCGTCCTGCTGCAGCAGGAACAAATAAGCTCCTGCCATGTCCTCGATGTGCAGATTGGGACGCCGCTGCGTTCCTCCGAACACCCGGATACGTCCGGTATTCACCGCAAGATTGGTCAGGATGTTGACCACGACATCGAGTCGCTGCCGCGGGGCGAAGCCGCAGACGGTGGCTGGACGGACCGTGCAGGTGACGAATCCGGACGCCGCTTCGTCGGCAAGGTCCGTCTCGCACATCGCCTTGAATTTCGAATAATCCGTCAAAGGCTCGCAGGAAAGATCTTCGGTGACTTCGGCTTCATTCTTGACGCCATAAACGCTCGATGACGACGCATAGATGAAACGCTTGATGCCCGCTTTCTTCGAAGCCCGGACCAGCGGACGGAAACAGTCGTAATTGATGGATTTGCCGAGGGTCGGGTCCAGTTCAAACGAAGGGTCATTGGAAATGCAGGCCAGATGGATTACCGCGTTGTTGCCGCGCAATGCCTCGTTGACCGCCGCGGCGTCGCGAATATCACCCTTGACCAGACGCAGAGCGGGGTTCCCGCGGACCGCGTCGAACACCGAATCGCCATACATGAAAAGGTCCAGCACCGTGACCTTATGGCCAGCAGCCAACAGCTTCGGAACAAGCACGCTACCAACATAGCCGGCGCCGCCGGTCACCATCACGTTCCATTTTCGATCGGTCATGACGCTCTCCAGATTTAGCACTCGCACTACTTGAGCAGCGCGGTAACGAACTTGACCAGCGGCACCTTCTCAACCGAGTTGCGGTGACCGACGATGCCGACCTTGATCGCTCCCGCCGCGTTGCCGATAAAAGCGACGTCTTGAATATTTCCGCCAGCGGCGACCAGCGGCGCCGTAATGGTCAAAAAAGCATCGCCGGCACCGACCGTATCGATAACGGTCTTGGTGAATGCAGGAACGCGAGCGACGCCTGTTTTCGCGGAGAAGGGGTAACAACCGAACGAGCCATGCGTGATGATGATGTTGTCACAGTCGATCTTGCTGTGCAGGCTTTCCTCGATGACAGACGCGATGTCGCTGAACTTATCGGTAGCGGCCAGGCGCGCCTCGGGCGCGTCGATGCAAATGTAATCAGCGCGCGGATATTTCGTTATCAGATTGTAGCCGTGATTTCCGCTGTTGCTCTGCGCATTCACCGCCAGGAACTTGGAATTTGCGATCAGGGTATCGATCGTGCTTGACGCGATCATGCCGTGACCAAAATCGGTGACGATGACGACGTCCGCGTTGCGAACGCGCTCAGCGGTAACCCGGTCGATCTCGGCGCGCTCGGCTTCTTCAAGCGGCGTGTCGTTCATCGTATAGACTTCAAACAGCTTGTGCAGATATCCCAATTCGACAAACCGCAACTTGCGGGTTGTCGGACGGCCCTCGATGCGGATCGGCGTGAGCGTGATGTTCGGGCGCAGATGCGCCCGGATGAATTCCTTGGGAAAGTCGTCGCCGCCAAGCGTCGTGACGATTTCGACGGATTTACAGAAGCTCGCGACGTGATTGGCAGCGGCGATCACGCCGCCGGAAAATTGCTCGCGGTTCTTGAACAGCGTAGCGACGATGTTCTCTTTCGAGGATTTGCCGAGTGCAGAGACGTACTGGTATTCGTCGATGATGGTGTCGCCGACCAATACGACATGCATGTCCTTCACGCTGTCGATCAGCTTCAACAGACGGTCCGCGCCACCGCCTTCGCGAACCTGCTGCAGATAGTCGCGAAGCGGAGGGTCATAAATATCAAAGTAGCGGTTTACCAGCGACGACGAACTGAACGTTACATCCCGGGTGAACACGATGCGGCCGCCATGGCGCTCGACAGCATCGCGCTCGGTTCTGATCTTTCCGGTGACGTCGTCCTCGGGGTTTTCGTAGTCCGACCCCTTCACGTAAATGTCGGGCCGGACGGTATCGAGGATCGGTTCGGCGCTGGAGGTGCGATTGATTCCGACCCAGTCAACACTGGCGAGCGATGCCAGCATCTCGGCCCGCATATTCTCCGGAAAAATCGGCCGTCCCGGCCCCTTGTTGACGTAACGGTCAGCCGTGATCGTCACCATGACGATGTCGCCCTCGTTGCGCGCCGCCTGGATGTGCCTGATATGGCCCAGATGCACGAGATCGAATACGCCATGGCACAGCGCAACGGTGCGACCTTGCGCCTGCGCGGATCGTGCGATTTCGCCGAGTTCCTCGATCGTTTTAATCTTCTCGTGCGCCGGAAGATGGCCGGGCGAAGGCGATTGGCTCGTTGCAAGATTACTCATGTTAAGTGCCCAAATAGCCAGCCGATCGCAAACGGGTGGCCGAGAAGAATGGTGGGTCGATGCCTAAAATAAGGTGGCTCAGTTGGATGCCTTCTGCGCCGAGTTATGCATGGTCTTGTCGTCGTCACCCAGATATTTGAACCAATCTTTGGTGGCATTGGCAATCTTGTCCACTGTCCACAGCGGTGCGTCACCCCACTGTTCGATCGACGTCAGCATGGTGGCGACGCCGTCTTCAAACCGGACCTTCGGGTTCCAATGGAGGACCCGCTTGATTTTGGAGATGTCGGCGTGGGTGCAGTCGGGTTCGCCCGGACGCCTGGGAATGTGGACTTTGTCGCCGCCGAGAAGTTCGATCAGTCGGTTGACGCTGTAGGTATTGTCCGATCCGACATTGAATATTTCGTTCGAAATTCCGGAACGGGCCGCGGTGACGAAAGCATCGGCGACGTCGGTAACGAAGGTAAAATCGCGAGTCTGTTCGCCGTCGCCGACCACCGTGAACGGCTTTCCAGCAAGCTTCTGTGCCAGAAACACGCCGAACACGGCGCCATAGGTGCCTGTTGTGCGATGGCGCGGTCCGAACACGTTGAACAGCCGCAGCGCCACCGCCGGCAATTTGTAGACCTTGCACCAGTGCATGACACATTGCTCACCGAGATATTTGGTGAGCGCGTAGGGATACATCGGCCGGGTTTCGGCGGTCTCCGGAGTCGGGTAGATATCGGGAATGCCGTAGCAGGAGGACGACGCCGCGTAGACGAAACGCTGGACGTTGGCATGCCTGGCAGCCTCGAGCACGTTGACGGTGCCGTCGACGTTAGCGCGATGATAGGGGATGGGTGACTCGATCGATGGCACGATGTCGGCCAGCGCCGCAAGATGGAACACCCAGTCTATGCCATCGAAATGCGGCTTGATGGTCGCCAGATCGGTAACGTCCGCCTGCACGACCTTGAGCCGGGTCGAATTTAAGTGCGCTGCAAGATTTTCGCGGCGTCCGATTGCAAAGTTGTCGATGACGACAACCTCGTGGCCATCGTCAAGCAGACGATCGACGAGATGACTTCCGATGAAACCGGCGCCGCCGGTAACGACGCATTTCATGGACGGGAACACCCAAGGCCGGGCAAAACATGCCTCGCCAATCGAAGATACCGGAGAGCGGACCAACTACCAGCCGTTCACGAATTATGCAAGCACAACCAATCTGTTCGAGCGAAAAGCGCACGGCCCGATAGGTCCATCCGAATGACAATCGGTCGATGAGGCCTTAAGCCTTTGCAATTGCCGGTCATTCCCTTTATCACACCTGCATTGTCGCCCCCGAGCCGCCAGATCATGTCCGTCGATCCCGATCACAAAACTTTCCTCGATGATTACATGGGGCGTCTGCATCGCGTCATCACCACTGACGATGAGCTTTTCGCCCAGATCGCGGCGACCCGCGCGATCTGGTTGCGGACGCGTGATCGGGGAGGTCGCGTTATTTTCATCGGCAATGGCGGCTCTGCCGGGATCGCCTCGCATCTGGCGATCGATTTGTCGAAAAACGCATCGGTCCCGGCGATTTGCTTCAGCGATGCGAGCATGGTGACATGCCTTGCCAACGATTACGGCTTCGAAGAATGGCTGGCGCATGCGATGCGATTGAACGCCCGTACAGGCGATTGTCTGGTTGCGATAAGTTCGTCGGGACGCTCAAAAAACATCCTCAACGCCGTGGCGAAGGCGCGAGCGATGCAGCTCGACGTGATTACGATGTCAGGAATGAGCCCGGATAACCCGCTGCGCGAACTGGGCGACGTCAATTATTGGGTCGACAGCCGAAGCTACAACATCGTCGAAACCGCGCATCAGTTCTGGATGATGGCCGCGATCGATCTCATCATCGGCCGCGCGGAATATCCGGCATCCTGAGGCTGTTGTATCAAGAGGCTGTTGTATCAAATGCAAGCGCGTACGAAACAGGTGACGTTCTTTGCGGCCAAGTTGCTGCTTTCGATCGGTGTCCTGCTTTACATCGCGCGCGGTCTCGATCTCCATGAATTGCGAATTCACCTGCTCGCCGTAGATCCTGCAATGTTTGCCGTGGCGCTGGCATTGGTGCTCATCCAGACATTCGTCCTCAACGGCCGGTGGGTGCTGATCATGCGCTCGCTTGGCGTATCGATAGACTGGATGGCGGGATGGCGAATTCTCATGATCAGCCTTTGGTTCAACCAGGTGCTGCCATCATCCGCAGGTGGGGACGTGGTACGCATCTGGCTGTTACGGCGCCGCGGTGTGCAGTGGCCGCAAGCGGTAAAGGGAGTGATGGCCGATCGCTTCACGGCGCTGCTCGGATTGGTGGCGCTGATGGTCGTCGGATTGCCGTTTTTGTGGTCACGCGTGGACAATCTTTCGGCGATTTTGGCGATAGGCGGACTTACCGCCGCGGGGGTAATCGGCACCATAGTACTGCTGACGCTTGACCGATGGCCGGCGCGCGTTATCGCACTTCGCCCGATCGCAAGTTTCGTCCAGTTCGGAACCCTTGTCAGGTTTCTGCTGTTGAAATTTCAACGGCGTGAAATTCTGTTTGGATCCGCGATCGTTATCCACCTTATGACAGCGGCGGCCAGCTACGTTCTGGCCGTGGGCTTGCAGGCGCAAATTTCCATTCTGGACGTGTTTATTCTGATTCCGCCCGTTATTCTGCTGACGGCTGTCCCAATCTCGATCAGCGGTTGGGGTGTGAGGGAGGGGGCTATGGTCGCCTGTCTCGCCCTTGCCGGCGTCCCGTCCGACAAGGCTCTTTCGATCTCGCTATTGCTGGGAGCGATCAGTGTGATTATTGGCGTGATAGGCGGCATCATCTGGTTGGCCAGTCCGGAGCGCGGCAGCTACGCGACTGCTTCGATTGGCGCCGAAGAAGCCGACGCGGCCGGCCAGTCGCTCGACTACGGACTTCAGCAGGCCGAAGAAGTGTCAGGTCACCCGTGAACCTCTTGCATGAACTTCCCTGAATGAATCGCGCGATATGAACCTCCCTTGAATCAGTCGCCCTTTGGCTCAATCTCTTCATCTCCTTCCGGTCCCGCGATGAAAAACTTGTTCTACAAGCGACATACCTGCCGCCTTTGCCATTCGGACCGGCAGGAGCTGGTTGTACCGATGGCCGGCATGCCGATCGGGACACCGAACTTTCAGGTTCCTGATGCTGGTGTCGACGATCCGGTGTTCCGGACGGCTGTCCCCCTCGAGTTGTATCTCTGCAGGGAATGCGGGCATCTCCAGATTCTCCACGTCGGCAATCCGGAGATCCAGTATCGCCACTATGTCTATACCACCTCGATCTCGCTCGGCCTGCGCGAGCATTTTGCGACCTATGCCAACGACGTTATCGGCCGTTATGCGATCGCGCCGGATTCCCTGATCGTCGAGCTCGGCAGCAACGATGGATCGCTGCTCGGCTTCTTCAGGGAGCGCGGCATGCGGGTGCTCGGGGTCGATCCTGCCGTCGATATCGCCAGGCGCGCGACCGAGGCGGGTATCGAAACCATCGCCGATTTTTTCACCGATGAAGTTGGCGCCGACATTCGGAAAACCCGCGGCGCCGCCAGCGTCGTGATCGCCAACAACATGATTGCGAACGTCGATAATCTGGATTCGCTGGTCATCGGAATCCGCAATGTGCTCGCACCCGATGGCATATTTGTTTTTGAAACGCAGTACGGTGTCGACGTCACCGAGAAGAACCTGCTCGATACGGTCTATCACGAGCATCTGTCGTATTTTAACATCAAGCCGCTGACGCGCTTCTTTGCACGGCTGGGCATGGAGCTGATCGACGTCCAGCACATCTGGACCAAGGGCGGTTCGATCCGCGTCACAGTGCAACTCGCGGGCGGCCCCCGCCAGCGGTCCCCGGAAGTCGCTCGCTTCGTCGCGGAAGAAGATCGTCTCGGCGTGGAGCAGCCGTCTTACTATGCGGCCTATGTGCGCAGGATCGCTGCGATCCGTGATGAACTCGTTGCTCTCGCCGACGCTTGCCACGCAAGGGGGCAATCGGTGGCCGGCTACGGCGTTTCGGTCGGCACGACGACGCTGCTGCCGCAGTTTGGCCTCGAAGGCAAAATCGATTTCCTCGTCGATGACGACCCGCGAAAGGGGACTGTCATGGCCGGGCCGGGCTATGACATCCCGATCCTGCCGCCCACTGCGCTTTATGAGCGCAAACCGGCGATTGTTGTCGTGTTTGCGTGGCGCTATGTCGATCCGATCAGGTCGAAACATCCGCGTTACTTTGCCGACGGCGGAAAGTTCGTCGTCCCGCTTCCGACGATTGCTTTTATCGACCGAGCGGATTGATGGCGATGACTGTCAACAAGCATGGGCTGCCTCTCACGCTGCTGACGGTCGGACAAATTGTGCCTGCCGGTGAAGCGACGTCATGACGCTGACCCTGACCATTCTCGGCTGCGGGTCTTCTGCCGGCGTTCCGCGTCCCGCGCTCGGCTGGGGCGCTTGCGATCCCAACAACCCGAAAAACCGCCGCCGCCGCTGCTCGCTGATGGCCGAGCAGACATCGGACGGCGAAACAACGCGGGTCGTCATCGATACCTCACCCGATCTGCGCGAACAGTTGATCGACGCCAATGTCGACCATATCGACGCCGTGTTCCTGACGCATGAGCATGCCGACCAGACCCATGGCATCGACGATCTGCGTCCGGTCGTCATGCATCAGCGCAAGCGCATTCCGGTCTATCTGAACCAGGCCACCGCGGATCATATCCTGCTGCGCTTTTCATATTGCTTCGTATCGCCACCCGGCAGCGACTATCCGCCGATTCTCGACCATCGCTCGATAGAAGCCGGCGACAGCCGCATTATTGCAGGGAAGGGCGGTGCGCTGACGCTTCAGGCGTTCATCCTGCAACACGGCCAAATTCCGGCGCTGGGCTACCGGATCGGCGATGCCGCCTACACGCCCGACGTCAACAATATCCCCGCCGAGAGTTGGCCTTATCTGGAAAATCTCGAGCTCTGGATCATCGATGGCCTGCGCTACACCGGTCATCCCAGCCACTTCAGTATCAACGACGCGCTGTCCTGGATCGACCGGTTCAAGCCGCGCCGGGCTGTGATCACCAACATGCATTCCGACCTGGATTACGAAGTGCTGCGCCAGAGCCTGCCGCCGAACGTCATCCCGGCCTATGACGGCATGCGGCTGACGCTGGAACAAGCGGGTTGACGCGCCGTCGTTGCAAGCCAATGGGTCGCGTGCGACTGCGCGCTCCAAGACAGGCGTCGCGAAGCAACCCGGCGAGCCGCACCTGAGGCTCTGGATCGCGTCGTCGCTGTGCTCCTCGCAATGACCGCGACTGCGCAGCTCAGGCCGAGATCGCCTTCGCGGAATGCACTTGATCACGCAGCAAGAATTTCTGAATCTTGCCGGTCGATGTCTTCGGAATCGGCCCGAACATCACGGCCTTTGGCGTCTTGAAGCCTGGCATGTGACTGCGGCAGAACGCGATGATCTCGGCCTCGGTCGCCTGCGCGCTGTCCTTCAGTTCGACGAAGGCGCAGGGCACTTCGCCCCATTTCGAATCCGGTTTTGCAACGACAGCCGCGAACAGCACCGCGGGGTGCTTGTAGAGCACATCTTCGACCTCGACCGAGGAGATGTTTTCCCCGCCGGAGATGATGATGTCCTTGGAGCGATCCTTGATGATGACGTAGCCGTGCTCGTCGAGCACGCCGAGATCGCCGGTATGAAACCAGCCGCCGGCAAAGGCTTCCTGCGTGGCTTTCTCGTTTTTGAGATAGCCCTTCATCACGATGTTGCCGCGGAACATCACTTCGCCGATGGTCTCGCCGTCGCGCGGCACCTCTTGCATGGTTTCGGGATCGAGCACCGTCACGTCTTCCTGCAGCGGGTAGGGCACGCCTTGCCGTCGCTTGAGCTGCGCGCGCTGCTCGGCCGGCAATTCATCCCAACCGGGCTGTTCGGCGCACACTGACGCCGGGCCGTAGACTTCGGTCAGGCCGTAGACATGCGTGAGCTTGATTCCGATGCGTTCGGCGCCTTCGAGCACGGCAACGGGCGGTGCCGCGCCCGCGATCAGCCCGATGACGGGACGGGCGCTCGCACCCTTCGGCGCATCGGGCGCGTTGATCAGCGTGTTGAAGACAATCGGCGCTCCACACATGTGGGTGACGCCGTGCTGAGGGATCAGCTCGA
Source organism: Bradyrhizobium canariense (assembly GCF_900105125.1). NCBI lineage: Bacteria > Pseudomonadati > Pseudomonadota > Alphaproteobacteria > Hyphomicrobiales > Nitrobacteraceae > Bradyrhizobium > Bradyrhizobium canariense. The sequence goes on from NZ_LT629750.1 coordinate 1,374,733, forward strand.
AAATCCTGGCGGGATCGACCTTGCGCAGGCACACGTTGATGCCGGCCGTTGCCGCGATGGTCCATGGAAAACACCAGCCGTTGCAGTGGAACATCGGCAAGGTCCAGAGATAAACCGGATGCTGGCCGAGATTGCCCGCAAGGATGTTGCTGACGGCGTTGAGGTAGGCACCGCGGTGATGGGTTACCACGCCCTTGGGATTGCCCGTGGTGCCTGAGGTGTAACTGAGCGCGATTGCGTCCCACTCGTCTTGCGGCAGCAGCGCCGTGAAGCCGGGATCGCCTTGGGCGAGCGCTTGCTCGTATTCGAGTTCGCCGATGCGTTTTCCTCCGACAAAGGCCTTGTCGTCGACGTCGATCACCACAGGCCTGGGGCCTTTCATCAGCGTCAGGGCCTCTGCAATGACGCCGGCAAATTCCGGATCGACCAGGATGAGCTTCGCGCCGCCATGATCGAGCTGGAAAGCGATGGAGGCGGCGTCGAGCCGGATGTTGAGCGCGTTGAGCACAGCGCCAGCCATGGGCACGGCAAAATGCACCTCGTTCATGGCGGGGATGTTCGGCAGCATCGCCGCGACCGTGTCGCCACGACCGATATTTTGGCTAGAGAGGAACGAAGCGAACCGACGGCAGCGCGCATAGGTCTCCGACCAGGTGAAGACCCGGCCTTCGTAAACGGCGCTGACGTGGTTGGGATAGATCGCCGCGGTGCGCGCCAGGAAGCTTAGCGGCGTCAGCGGCACGAAATTGGCTGGCGTCTTGTCCAGTCCGGTACTGTACTGGCTCCGGTTGCCACTCATCGGCCACCCTCCATTTCGAAACGGCTGCCCTAGGTGGTGTGGACATTTACCGCAGCCATAGGGCAATGGCGGCGAGAGTAACGACGGCCCGATAATTTCGTGCCGTTTTCTCGAAGCGTGTTGCGACGCGGCGGAACTGTTTGAGTTTTGAGAAGCAGCATTCCACGAGATGGCGCTGGGCATAGAGATGCTTGTCGAGCGGATATTTGAGCGCACGTGACGGGTTGTTGGGGATGACAGCGAGCGCCCCCTTGGCGGCGATGGCTTGGCGCAAGTGATCGGCATCATAGGCCGCATCGGCCATGACGACCTCGGCGGGTAATCCCTCGATCAATGCGGCGGCTTGCGGTGCATCGCCCTTCTGACCCGCGGTAAGCGTGAACCGCACGGGACATCCCAAGCCGCGAACGGCCATATGTATCTTGGTGCTCAGGCCACCGCGCGAGCGGCCGAGCGCCTGATCTTCAGACCCCCTTTTTTCGCCCCGGCCGCGTGCTGATGCGCCCGAACGATGGTGGAGTCGATGACCAGATATTCGAAGTCCGGATCATCGGACATCGCCTCGAAGATCCGCCACCAAACACCCTTGATGCTCCATCGACTGAAGCGCCGGAATACGCTGTTCCAATCCCCGAACGTCTCCGGAAGATCACGCCAGGGAGAGCCCGTACGCACGATCCACAGCACGCCCTCCACGAACATCCGGTTGTCGCGTCCAGTCGACCCTTTCTGGTCGGGCCGACCTATGATCAGCGGCGCCATCCGCTCCCACGCCGCGTCGCTCAAAACCAAACGGTCCATCACACCCAAGGCTGCCTCCCAAAAAGCAGCCTTGAATCTGATTTGCTCCTAAAAGGGAATCCTTAGAGTCCACACCACCTAGAGGAACCCGATCGATATCCACGGAAAAATCGCCACCACGATCAGTCCTATCAGCAGCGCGAGCATATAGCCCCAGATCGGCTTGATGCCATCGGCCGGATCGACGCGGCCGATGGCGCAGGCCGCATAATAGCCGACGCCGAACGGCGGCGCGAACAGGCCGATGCCCATCGCCAGGATGATGATCATCGCATAGTGGACCTCGTGAACGCCGACCGCGCGCGCGATCGGAAACAACAGCGGGCCGAACAGCACGATCGCCGGAATGCCTTCCAGCACGCTGCCCAGGATCGTGAATGCGACGATCGATACCGCGATGAACGAGGCCGAGCCGCCGGGCAGGCCGGTCATGGCGGCGGCGAGCGAGCGTGAGAACCCGGACTGGGTCAATCCCCAGGCCATGCCGGTGGCGGAACCGATGATCAGGAGGATCGCGCCGGACAGGCAGGCGGTATCGATCAGCATCGGTCCCAGCCGCCGCCAGTCGAAGCGGCGGTAGATCAGAAGACCGATGACGAAGCCGTAGACGATCCCGATGGTGGAAACCTCGGTCGCGGTGGCAATGCCTTCGACGACGGCGGCGCGGATCACGAATGGCAGCGCCAGTGCGGGCAGGGCGATGACGAAGGTTTTGGCGATCTCGCCCCTGCTGGCGCGTTTGACGTGGCTGAGGTCCTCGCGACGATAGCGCCACCACACCAGCGCGGACAGCGTGAGCGCCAGCACCACGCCCGGCAGCAAGCCGCCGGTAAACAGCGCCGAGATCGAAACGCCGGTCACCGAACCGATGGTGATCAGCACGAGACTTGGCGGAATGGTTTCGGTCTGCGCGCCGGTTGCCGCCAGCAGCGCCACGAGATCACCCGGCTTCGCGCCGCGCTGTTTCATTTCCGGAAACAGCACCGGCGCCACCGCGGCCATATCGGCGGCTTTGGAGCCCGATATGCCCGACACCAGATACATCGCACCTAACAGCACGTAATGCAGGCCGCCGCGCACATGGCCAAGCAGGCTTGCCAGGAAAGCCACCATGGCGCGCGCCATGCCGGTCATCTCGATCAGCAAGCCCAGAAACACGAACAGCGGCACTGCCAGCAGGATCAGGTGGCTCATGCCCTCATCCATGCGGCCGACCAGCACCATCAGCGGCGTATGCGTCGTCAGCGCCAGATATCCGAAGATCGCCAGCCCAAAGCCGAAGGCAATGGGCACGCCGGCAAAGACGCAAAAGCCGGCCACGCCGACAAAGAAGATGATCAGATTGATATTGCCAAGCGGTCGCAACCACGGCTGTGCCAGCCAGAAAATCCCGATCACCGCCGCGACCGACAGCATCGCGCCCAGCGTGATCCGCAGATCGCCGGCGCGCGCGAGCCGCAGCAACGCGAACAGCGCCATCAGGCAAAAGCCGACCGGAAGCGCCGCGGCGCGCCAGATATTGGGAATTTGCAGGGCAGGCGTGGTGATGAAGCTTTCCTCGTAGGCGTAGTCGTAGGCCGGCCATACGATCAGCAACAGAAACGCCAGCGCCGCGCAGGTCGCGACGACGTCGAGATAAGCCCGCATCGCCGGCTTCGCGCTGGCCACGACCGCGGTCATGCGCATGTGCTCGGCGCGGTGAAACGCCACCACGGCCCCCAGCATCGCCAGCCAGAGAAACAGGATCGACGCGAGTTCGTCCGACCAGATCAGCGGCTGGCGCAGAACGTAGCGTGAGACGACACCGGCAAACAGGATCACGATTTCGGCGACGACCAGAAGCGCCGCCGGAATTTCAACCAGCCTGCCAAGGAACGCCTCAAGCGAGGCGGCGATCGAACGGCGGCGAGGGGACGTCACCTCGCCAACCGTCACTTGCGTGAATTCGATCTGAACCATGCCGGTCCCTCAGCCAGTTTCTTGGCGATTTCTTGGCGATCCGTTACGACAGCTTGCCTACGGACTTCTCCAACAGCTCCCACGCCTGGTCGCCATATTTGCCCTTCCATTCGGCATAGAACCCGGCCGTACGAAGTTTCTCGCGGAATGGCGCGACGTCGGGTTGATTGAAGGCGAGTCCCTTGCCTGCAAGTTCTTCCTTCACGGTCGCGTTGAGCTTTTCGGTATCGGCACGCTCTTTGACGGCCGCCGCGTTGACGTTTCTGGCGACGATGGTCTTGATGTCATCGGGCAGGGATTGCCAGGCGCGGCGATTGGCGAGGAACCAGAAGCCATCCCACATGTGGTTGGTCATGGAGCAATATTTCTGCACCTCGTACAGCTTCGCCGCGGATATCAGCGCCAGCGGATTTTCCTGGCCCTCGACGATCTTGGTCTGGAGCGCCGAATAGACCTCGCTGAAATTGATCGAGGCCGGCGAGGCGTCAAACGCCTTGAACATCGAGGTCCACAGCGGTGAAACCGGCACGCGGATCTTGAAGCCCTTGTAGTCGTCGGGACCGGTGATCGGCTTGGTCGACGACGTGGTCTGGCGGAAGCCGTTGTCCCAGATCTTGTCCATGACCTCGAGACCCGACTTTCTGATTTCGCCCCGCACATAGGCGCCGAGATCGCCGTCCATGGCTTTCCAGACGGTCGGGTAATCCGGGAACGCAAAGCCGATGCCGTTGATCGAGGCCGCCGGCACCAGCGTCGCCAGGATCAGGCCGGACAGCGTGAAAAACTCGACGCCGCCGGAACGGACCTGGCTCAGCGTGTCGGTGTCGGAACCGAGCTGGCTATTGGGAAAAACCTGCAGATCAAAGCGGCCATTAGTCTCGGTCTTGATCGCCGCCGCCATTTCCCGGGCACGCGCCACGAACGGATGCGACTCCGGAAGGTTGTTGGCGAATTTGTAGCTCCATTCCGCCTGCTGCGCGCGCGCAACATAGGGCGCGCCGACACCGCTGATGACAGCCGATGCTGCGGTTGCCTTGAGCAGCGTGCGTCGTGAAAAGCTCATCTGATTTTCTCCCTGAGTGTTCTTATGAGTTGCATCATATGGGCCCGGAGCCGCCGGGTCACCAACCGTCTTTGGATGGCTTATTGCCCGTTTTCGGTCGAAATACCAAGCCTTCCGCCGTCAGCTTTTATGCCGAGAGAATTCATGCAAGGCTATCCGCGCAAACGTCGAGCCCCGCGGCAAAGACCGGCGCGTTAACAATCAGGGGCAGGGCATCACGAACGATCGCGGCGTTGCAATCGTTACCGGCTGCGCCTCCGGCATTGGGCTTGCGATTGCAAAGGCCCTGCTCGGCGATGGCTGGAAGCTCATCATCGCCGATCTGGCGCAAGGTCCGCTGGATGCCGCGCGCGCTGAGCTGGAACCGCTGCGCGCCAATGCCACGAAATGCGTCGTCATGGATGTTGCCAGCGAAGCCAGCGCGGTCACCGGACTTGATGGCTGCGAGCATGGGTTCGGCCCGATCCGAGGCCAGGCGCTCCAGAATGATCAGATGCGTTCAGAATGGATCAGCGAGGTCCCGCAGCGGCGTTATGCGTCACCGGATGAGATCGCTGGCGCGGCGCTATTCCTGCTGGACGACACGAAGGCGAGCTTCGTCACCGGGCATATCCTCAACGTGGATGGCGGCTTTGCCGCGGCCGGATATCTGCCTGTCAGGCCGTAGTGGCCAAGGGCTTGCGGATCCTCGAGCTATGGCGAAACAGCAGGATTTGGCTACAAGTCTATGTAATCTCTATGGATATAAATATTCCATATTTGGCTACAAGTCTATGTAATCTCTATGGATATAAATATTCCATAATATACCTTATGCGAATTCGATATTCCGGGGGTTTCGTCATCCTTGGCGCCAGTGGTCTTGGTGTGGATCGACCTTCCCCGCCGGTCGCACGGACGCACCAGAAGAGATGGGCCGCAATATCGTGCGGCCCATCTTCGAAGTGGCTCCAGCGACGCAAACCTCAGGGCTTCGCGATGCCCGCGATCAGCGCCTTGTCAAATCCTTCGGGATCAGACATCTGCGGCGCGTGGCCGAGTTCGGGAAACTCGACCAGCTTGGCGCCTGGAATGGCCTTGGCAGCCGCCTTCCCCAATTCGGGATAGTTGCCGAGCTTCGGCCGTAGCTCCGGCGGCGCCAGATCCTTGGCGATCGCCGTGGTGTCTTTTTGCCCGATCAGAAGCAAGGTTGGCACCGAGATATCGCCGAACCGGTACAGCACCGGCTGGGTCATGATCATGTCGTAGATTAACGCCGAGTCCCAGGCGACCGCTTCCTTGCCCGGGCCGTTATTAAGACCGGCGAGCATGTCGACCCAACGCTCATAGCGGTCCTGCCACTGCCCGGCGTAATAGGTCGATTTCTCGTAAGCGCGGATGCCGTTGGCGTTGGTTTTCAACTCGCGCTCATACCACCGGTCGATCGAGATTGGAGGCACGCCCTTGGCGGACCAATCCTCGAGCCCGACGGGATTGACCAGAACCAGATGGCTGACTTCCTTGGGGTAAAGCAGCGCGTAGTGCGCCGCCAGCATGCCGCCTGTCGAATGGCCGACCACGACTGGCTTCTCGACGCCAAGCTTGGCGAGCAGCGCATGGGTGTTGCCGGCAAGCTCCCTGAACGTGAACTGATAAGCGGCGGGCTTGGTCGACTTGCAAAAGCCGATCTGATCCGGCGCGACCACGCGGTAACCGGCCGCAACGAGATCCTTGATGGTCGGCTCCCAGGTCGCCGAACAGAAGTTCTTCCCGTGCAGCAAAACCACTGTCTGCCCGTTCGGATGGTCCGGCTTGACGTCGAGATAGGCCATCTGCAGCGACTGCCGCTGAGAGGTGAAGATGAAGCGCTGAACCGGGAACGGATAATCGAATCCTTCCAGCTCCGGCCCGTAGGCCGGCCCCTGCTCGGTTTGCTGCTGGGCCGAGGCAGACCCCATGAGCACAGCGGCCGAGAGCGCCACGCCAGTGAAAATAGTCCAGATCCTGAATTTCATGATTTTCCCGCACAGGGCTGAGAGATTTGAGTTTTCCTAGCGCTGACTACCTGCGTGCGGGCTGCACCGATAGTCAAAATCCCTTGATACATGCCGATCGGCCCGGAGCGCATGCAGAGGAAAATCATGCGCCACGCGCCAGCTCAGCGCCGTCATCGGCTTTTACGGGTTGGGCTGAATCGACCGCCGCATCAGCGTGATGTAAGACTGCCGGCAGAAGCTGATCGATTAGATTTCGGCTCACAACGAAGGCGTAATGCCTCGACCTTGGGAAGGAATGCGCCATGCGCACCGTGCTGCTCGCCGCGAGTCTTTGCTCAATCGCCGTCTCCGCACTCGCACAAACCGCCCGCCCCGATCCCGGCCCACTGACCATCGCCCGCCAAGGCAGTTTCTTCATCGGCGGCCGTGATGTGAAATCCGACACGCTTTCGACCCTGCCCGCCTATGCCGCATCCGGCACCATCACCGTCGATCAGATGTATGTGCGCTACCAGGTTCCGGTCGGCGAGTTGGGCGTGCCCATTACGCTGATCCATGGCTGCTGCCTGACCGGCAAGACCTGGGAGACGACCCCGGACGGCCGCATGGGATGGGACGAGTATTTTGTCCGTCACGGCCATCCAACCTATGTGATCGATCAGGTCTGGCGCGGCCGCTCGGCCGGCGACCCATCGGCGATCAACGCGGTCCGCAGCGGCAAGGAACCCGTGGATAAATTGCCGACTGTGTTCTCGGCGGGCCACGAGAGCGCCTGGGCCATCTTCCGGTTCGGCAAGGAGTATCCGCAGACCATGCCCGGGATGCGTTATCCGATCTCGGCTCAGGTGGAGTTCTGGAAGCAGATGGTGCCGGACAGCCTCGCCAACCTTCCGACGCCTAATCCAACCGTCCCGGCTCTGTCCGAACTGGCGCAGAAAATCGACGGCACCGTGCTGATGAGCCATTCGCAGTCCGGCATTTATCCGTTCCAGACCGCAGCCCTCAGCCGTAAAGGGATCGCCGGCGTGGTTTCCATCGAGCCGGGCGCCTGCCCCGCACCGACCGAGGACATGAAACCCTATGCCGGCTTGCCGATCCTGGTGCTGTTCGGCGACTACGTCGATGAATTTCCACGTTGGGCGCCGCGTCTTGCGAATTGCCGTGCGTTTATCGCGGCCGCCAACGCGGCCGGTGGCAAGGCGGAGTTACTCGTGCTGCCCGAGATCGGCATCAAGGGCAACACACACATGTTGATGCAGGACAACAACAGCCTCGATATCGCGGATATCCTGCTCGACTGGATCGGCAAACACGCGATCGCAGCGCCTTGAGCCGGCGCGACTAGCGGTCGACGTTGAGGACTTCGCCTGTGGTGGAGTCGACGTCGACCTCCATATACCGGCCCGATACATCCCGTCCCTCGATCTGCCATTCATCACCGGCAAATTGCGTATGGGATACGGTTGCGAGCCCCATATCGGTTGCTACGTCCATTGCCATCTGCAGGGAGATGAGTCCGCCTGAGTCATAGGCCATGGCGGATGTCGCGCCGCCGAGCATTGCGACCGCGATGATTGGCATGATGTATTTTCGCATGAGTTTCTCCTGCTCGAAGTCTGTTTGTCGGTGCGCTGCGGAACAGCGCACTGACGGTAAAACCGTTCGAGAGGTCATGCGTTCCGGTTACTGATAGGTTGAAGCTGCGCGAATGTTCGGCGGTTGCGGCTGTCTGGCGACTTCATCCTGGCGACCGGACGGCAGATTTTTGTAGAGATTGTGAGCCACGCCGGGCCGGTGTCGAGGACCGCTTTACCGTCCCTTGAACCGCGGTTTGCGGCGGCCGAGGAACGCTTCGACGCCTTCCTTGTGATCCTCGGTGAGGCTCGCCAGCGCGAACTGGTCGACGTCCATGTGGCTGGCGAGATCGTCGAGCGCGTGCGCCAGCCGGTTGACGGTGAGCTTGGTCATGGCGACCGATAGCGGCGGCTGCGCGGCGACTTTGGCGGCCAGCGCCATCGCGGCGTCGAACGCCTTGCCGGAATCGACCACCTCCTCCACCAGGCCCCACTCGTAGGCCTCGGCCGCGCTGATGCGCTGGTCGGCCAGAATGACCGCCTGCTTGGTTCGGGCCGGTCCGATCAGATGCAATAGGCGCGGAATGCTCTGCCAGCTCATGTTCATGCCGAGCCCGATTTCCGGCACCCGCATATGGGCGGCTCGGCTCATGATGCGAAAGTCCAGCGCCACCGCCAAGGCCACGCCGCCGCCGATGCAAAATCCTTCGATGGCGCCGATGGTGACCTGCTCCATCTCCTGCCACGCGCGGCTCAATCGCGGCCCGAGTTTCAGATGCCGGCGCAACGATCCAATGTCCATGGTCCTGCGCGACCGGCCCTCGGCGTCCTTGAGGTCAAAGCCGGCGCTGAACGCCTTGGCGCCGCCAGTGAGCACCACGACCGAGGTGTCGCCGTCATCCTCGAAGCTGCGCGCCGCATCGGTCAGTTGTCGCAGTGCCTCCGGCGACAGCGCGTTGATGCCGTCGCCGCGATCGAACCGCACCACGGCGACGCGGCCCTCCGGCCCAAGGCCCTTTTCGATCGTTACAAACTTCGCCAACTCGGCCTCCCCCGTGCGCTATTGTTTCGAGACAATAGCGCACGAATGGGCGGCGGAAGAAAGGGCGCTAGGCCGCGCTACGGCGCGTGTGCTTGCCCTCGCTGACCTCCTCGATGATCTTGGCGCTGAAGGCGTCAAGGTCGCCTGGATTGCGCGACGTGATCACGCCATCGTCGACCACGACCTCGGAATCCTCCCACTTCGCGCCGGCATTCATCACGTCGGTCTTTATCGACTTGTAGGACGTCATTTTGCGGCCCTTGGCGATGCCGGTTTCAATCAGAATCCAGGGTGCGTGGCAGACGGCGGCGATGATCTTTTTCTGGTTGAAGATGTCCTTGATAAAGGCGAGCGCCTTCGGCTCGACGCGCAGCAGGTCCGGATTGATCTGGCCTCCCGGCAGGACTACCGCATCGTAGTCGTCGGCCGAAACCTGACCCAATACCTTGTCGACCTTGACCGGCCGACCCCAGTCCTTTTTGTCCCATCCCTTGATTTCACCGGCCTGCAGCGAGATGACGTCGACCGTGGCGCCGGCGGCCTTCAGTTTATCGCGGGGAACTTCGAGTTCCGTCTGTTCGAAGCCGTTTGTGGCGAGAATCGAGGCCAGATCTCGACATCGGCCGAATATTGCGCCTATCTTTGCGGCATGACCGATCATGAGCATCATCACCACGATCACGACCATTCCGAATTGTCCGAGACCGAACTGCGCGTGCGCGCGCTTGAGACGGTCCTGACTGAAAAAGGCTATGTCGAGCCGGCCGCGCTCGATGCCATCATCCAGGCCTACGAAACCAAAATCGGCCCGCGCAATGGCGCGCAAGTTGTCGCCAAAGCCTGGTCCGACCCTGCTTTCAAGCGGTCCCTGCTGGAGGATGCCAGCAAGGCCGTGAGCACGCTCGGCCACGTCAGCCGGGTCGGCGATCACCTGGTCGCGGTCGAGAACACGCCACTGCGCCACAACATGGTCGTGTGCACGCTGTGCTCCTGCTACCCCTGGGAAATGCTGGGACTGCCTCCGATCTGGTACAAGGCCGCGCCCTACCGTTCCCGCGCCGTCAAGGACCCGCGCGGCGTGCTCGCCGACTTTGGCGTAAGCCTGCCCAAGGAAACCGAAATCCGCGTGTGGGACTCGACCGCCGAGACGCGCTTCCTGGTGCTGCCGATGCGCCCCGAGGGCACCGACGGCTGGAGCGAGCAGCAGCTCGCCGAACTCGTGACGCGCGACTCGATGATCGGCACCGGTTTCCCGAAGGCGCCGGGTGCACCATCATGAATGGCGTGCACGACATGGGCGGCATGGACGGCTTCGGCAAGGTCGAGCCGGAACCGAACGAGCCGATGTTTCACACCGAATGGGAAGGTCGCGTATTGGCGATGGTGCGCGCGATGGGAGCTGCCGGTGCATTCAACATCGATACCTCACGCTTCTATCGGGAGACGTTGCCGCCCAATGTCTATCTCAACAGTTCGTACTATAAAAAATGGTTTCTCGGTCTCGAGGACATGTTGGTCGACAAGGGCTACATCGCAGCCGAGGAAGTTGCGGCCGGCCATGCGCTAGCACCGGCAAAGCCGCTCAAGCACGGCAAGTTCACGGTTGATGACGTCGAGCGCGTCATGGTGCGCGGCAAATTCGGGCGCGACGCGCAGGCACCTGCGAAATTCAAGCCGGGCGATCGCGTGCGCGCAAAGAACATTCATCCGGCGACGCACACGCGGCTGCCGCGTTACGTGCGCGGCCATGTCGGCGTGGTCGAACTTAACCTCGGCTGCAGCGTCTTTCCGGACTCGGCGGCGATGGAAGCCGGTGAGAACCCGCAATGGCTTTACACCGTCGTGTTCGATGGGGCCGAACTATGGGGGCCGGACGCCGATCCGACGATCAGGGTATCCGTAGACGCATTCGAGCCGTATCTGGAGCCCGCATGATGGACACGGCTGCGGCGCGGGCGACCAGAGCCCTCCCCGACATTCCCCGCGACAATGACGGGCCGGTGTTTCGCGAACCCTGGGAAGCCCAGGCATTTGCGATGGCGCTTGCGCTGCATCAGCGCGGGCTTTTCACCTGGAGCGAATGGGCCGCTACGCTTGCCGGCGAAATCAAACGTGCGCAGGCCGCCGGTGACCCCGATACCGGCGAAACATACTACCGGCATTGGCTCGCGGCCTTGGAACGGCTGATCGCCGACAAAGGCGTCACGACCTCCGAAACCCTGCACCGCTACCGCGATGCCTGGGACCACGCCGCCGACCGCACACCGCATGGTATGCCGATCCAATTAAGGCCTGAGGATTTTGAAGCGGTGACCTAAGGGGTGGTCGCCGCATATTCCCGCCAACCCTTGGCCCGCAACGCGCAGGCGGGGCATTCGCCGCAGCCATAGCCCCAATCGTGGCGCGCGCCGCGTTCGCCGAGATAACAGGTGTGGGAGTGTTCGCGGATCAGGTCGACCAACCCTGCCCCGCCGAGTTCGTGCGCGAGCTTCCACGTGCCGGCCTTGTCGAGCCACATCAACGGTGTGTGCAACTGAAATTGTTTGTCCATTCCGAGACTGAGGGCGGCCTGCAACGCCTTGATGGTTTCATCGCGGCAATCCGGATAGCCGGAATAATCGGTTTCGCACATGCCGCCGATGATATGTGTGATGCCGCGCCGATAGGCGAGCGCTCCCGCGAAGGTCAGAAACACCAGATTGCGGCCGGGAACAAACGTGTTGGGCAAGCCATCCTTGCCCATCTCGATCGCGACGTCGCGCGTCAGCGCGGTATCGGAAATTTCGGCTAGTGTCGGAATCTCCAGCGTGTGGCTGTCGCCGAGTTTGGCCGCCCAATCCGCGCGTAATGACTTCATGCCATCAAGGAGATCGCCGCGGCACTCAAGCTCGATGGCGTGACGCTGTCCGTAATTGAAGCCGAGTGTTTCGACCCGCGCGAAACGCTGCAGAGCCCAGGCAAGACAGGTGGCGGAATCCTGCCCGCCGGAGAACAGCACCAGCGCGGTCTCGGTCGGGAATTGGTCGTTCGATTGTGTGCTCATGGAATTGCCCTTAGCACTCCTCGATGCCGAGGCCAATCGGTGGAAAGTGCAGCCTGTCCGGCTCGTTTCACTGGGATGGGCGCGCGTCTTGCGGCATACAGGTCGGATCAACTATGGGCGGGTGCATCATGCTTCCTTCGCGCGACATCAAAGGCTTGCTCGACATTATGGCTGCGCTGCGAACCCCCGGCAGCGGCTGCCCCTGGGACCTCGAACAGAACTTTGCGACCATTGCGCCCTACACCATCGAGGAGGCCTATGAAGTCGCGGACGCCATTGCACGCAACGACCTGCCTGATCTCTGCGACGAACTCGGCGACCTCCTGCTGCAGGTGGTGTTTCACGCGCGCATGGCGGAGGAACAGGGCGCGTTCTCATTCGCCGACGTGGTCGAGGCCATCACGCGGAAGATGATCCGAAGGCATCCCCATGTTTTCGCCGACAAGAATGGGCAGTTGTCCCCATCGGATGTGAAGGGAGCGTGGGACCGCATCAAGGCCGAGGAGAAGGCCGAACGCGCAGCCAAGCGGCCGGAGGGGGAAACGACAGCGAAGTCCCTGTTGTCAGGCATCAAGGCGGGACAACCGGCGCTGACGCGCGCGATGGAATTGCAGCGCAAGGCATCAAGCGTTGGCTTCGACTGGAACGATCCGCGCGCGGTGCTGCACAAGATTCGCGAGGAAGCCGACGAGATCGAAACCGCACTCGATCGCAATGACGCCGACGAACTCGCCGGCGAAACCGGGGATCTCCTGTTCGCGCTGGTTAACCTGGCCCGGCATGTCGGCGCCGATCCCGATCAGGCGCTGCGCAGTACCAACACCAAATTTGAACGCCGCTTCGGCTACATCGAACGCACGCTGGCGGCGCAAGGGCGTTCGTTGGAGAGTGCTTCGCTGGAGGAAATGGACTCGCTGTGGAATGAGGCCAAGAACGAAGAACGACCCTCTTCGCCGCCACGCGCGCGCTGAAGGCGATCGCCGATGAGCCCAGCGGATATCTGGGGCGGACTTCTGACCGGAGGTGTCGGCGGCCTCGTGTCCGGCTTCCTCGGCGTAACCAGCGGCGGAATTCTGGTCCCGTTGCTTGTGCTTATTCTCGGCAAGGACCAGCACGTCGCACAAGGCATCTCGCTGGTCGCGCAGGTCGTTCCCACCAGCCTGTCCGGCGTTCGCAACTATAGCCAGAGCGGCCATCGCATCTCCATGCGCTGGCTGATCTGGCTTGCGATCGGGTTTTGCGTCGGCGGCATCGTCGGCGCCCTGCTCGCGACCCATGTCTCGGACCATGCGCTGCAATGGAGTTTCGTCACCTATCTGCTGATCCTGATCACCATCGTCACGTTGCGATCGCCACGTACGAAAGGCGAAAACACCGCCGATGACCATAAGGATGTCCCCCCGCACTGGGCATCGCTCTGCGCGATCGGCGCCGTCGCAGGCTGGTCGTCGGGATTTCTCGGCATCGGCGGTGGACTTGCGATCACCGCGTTGATGACAGCCCTGATGAAGATCTCGCAGCATCGCTCGCAAGCCATGAGCCTTGCGGTCACCGCACTGCCGGTGACCCTGCCAGCCGCCTTGTTTTACGTGCAGCAGGGCACGGAACTACCATGGCTCACGATCATTTGCCTGATCATCGGCCTTTGGATCGGAACGGGAATCGGAGCGAGCTTCGCCAACCGCATCAGCGCGGACAAATTACGAATCATGCTGATCGTCATGATCGCTGCCATGGCGATCTTCATGGCGTTCAAGGCGTGGCGATAGCGTCAAACGGACGCGCCGCACACGCTGCAATGCTCGGCCGTCGAAGAGCTGACGTGTCAATCTCCGCAAAACAATTGAGGTTTTAGATGTTCGGACCAAAGCTCAGAACATAAGAGAATGGATCAATTACGAATTAGATTCCCTCTTAGATAAATTCAATTTCCTTCGCCGCAATCGACGTGAAATAGGCGTTCCTCACTTGGCTAGATCAGAACATGACGGCGTTTTCTAAGCGCTGCTTTCATTGTTCTAATTCTAAAGTGTGGGGACACGGTATATGACGACGCATTCCGATCCAACGAGGCTTGCTGCTTCATCAACGCTTGCTCTTGCATCGGCCGTCTCGATCGTCGCTTTCGCTTTTTTGGGAAATGGAGCCATCGCTCAACAGAGTTCCGGCGGTAGCGCATCAGGCAGCGAGTTGCCGCCGGTTGTGGTTCGCGTTCCGAATTCGCCGACGGCGACGGCCCCTTCCCAACCCTCACGACGTTCGGCCAGTTCGGGCGCGTCCAGACCTGGCCAGCGCGCTGCCCGAACAGCCGCAGCGCCAGCGAGACCATCAGCGCCTGGTCGACAAAATGTTCAGGCGGGACAAGACCCACGTGGCCCGATTAACGGTTACGTTGCCACCCGTTCCCTCACCGGCACCAAGACCAATACGCCGTTGATGGAAATACCGCAGTCGATCTCGGTCATCGGACGCGAAGAAATTCGCGATCAGAATCCGGGCAATTTTGCCGAAGCCCTGCGCTATGCCCCCGGTGTCAGCGCCCAGACTTTTGGGGCCGACACCCGTAACGACTGGTTCAAGATTCGCGGGTTCGACGCTCAGGACGTCGGATTATTTCTCGACGGCCTCCAGCTCTCCAGCTTCGCGTTTGCGACCTGGAAATTTCCGCCGTTCGGCATTGAACGTATCGACATTCTTCGCGGACCTTCGGCCGTGCTCTATGGCGGCAGCGGCCCCGGCGGCCTCGTCAATATCATCAGCAAAACCCCGCCCCTTACGCCGCTTAATTACGTCGAGACCGGGGTCAACTCCTTCGGTAACGCCTATCTGTCATTCGACTTCGGTGGACCGGTCGCGACCTCGACCGGTCCAAGCAACGAGTTGTTTTATCGTTTGCTTGGCACCGTCAAAGGCGGCGACACCCAGACTGCGTTCACGCCTGACAACAACTACTTCGTTGCGCCGTCAGTGACTTACAAACCCGACATCGACACCACGCTGACGATTCTCGCTTCGGCTTCGCGAAACGATACGCGGGTGCAGAATTTCCTTCCCTATGTGGGAACGGTGGTCAACGCTCCCTTTGGCCGCATCCCGACCGGCCTGTTTGCCAGCGATCCCAGCGTCGACAGCTTCAGGCGCGAACAGGAAATGATCGGCTATCAGTTCGAGAAGAATCTGACCGACGATCTGACGTTCCGGCAGAACGCGCGCTTCGCGCATGACGACGTCCAGTTTCAGACCCTGCTCGGCAATGGCTATGCCGGCAATCCGGCAAGCGCCTTGTTATCGCGCTTCAACGACTTCGCCCATGACAGCGCCAATCAGGCCGATCTTGATAGCTCGCTGGAGTATCGCTTCGCGACAGGCTTGGTCCAGCACAAGGCGCTGGTTGGCGTCGACCTCAAGAGCTATGAGATCAGCGATTTGCAGGCGTTCGATTTCGCGACGCCGGCCCTCAACCTGCTCAATCCCGTCTATGGTGTTCCGCAGGGATTCCCGTCGACCGTTTTTGCCGACCAGACCATTACGCAGAAGCAGGCCGGGCTCTATGCGCAGGATCAGCTTAAGCTCGGCCGTCTCACGCTCGTTCTCAGTGGACGAAATGACTGGGTCAACACCTATGACAACAACCGGTTGTTACCCAGCGAAAGCCGCGACGACAGCAAGTTCAGCGGCCGGGCTGGCCTCATCTACAACACCGATCTCGGGATAGCTCCGTACATCTCCTATGCGACGAGCTACAATCCGATCATCGGGACCAACGCAACCACCGGACAGCTGTTCTTGCCGGAAACCGGCGTGCAGACCGAGGCCGGCGTCAAGATCGAGCCAGCCGGTTTCGACGGGTATTTCGGCGCATCCGTGTTTGATCTCAAGCGGCAGAACGTACTCACGACCGATCCGAACAATGCGTTGCAGTCGATTCAGACTGGAGAGGTTACCTCGCGTGGCATTGAGCTGGAGGCCGTCGCCAATGTCATGCCCGGGCTGAAAGTGACTGGCGCATTCACCAACTTCAACATTTTCGTCAGCAAGGATCTCAATCCCGCTTTGATTGGAACCGTACCCACCAACACGCCCAGTGAGATCGCGTCGCTGTGGGGCGATTATACGTTTCAGACCGGACAACTGGCCGGCTTCGGTTTCGGCGCCGGAGTCCGCTACAACGGGATATCCTATGCCGATACGGCCAACTCGCTCGTGGTTCCTGCCTATGTCCTGGGTGACCTGGCTGTCCATTACGAGGTCAACAACTGGCGTTTCGCGCTCAACGTCACCAACATTACCGACAAGATCTATGTCGGCAGTTGTCAGACAGCGACCGCCTGCTTCTACGGTGATCGCCGGCGCGCCGTCGCGAGTGTTTCCTATAAATGGTAGGATAGAAGCAAGGCGCACGGAGCGAAACACGCGTGAAAGCGAGATCGGTTCGAGTCTGGGCAATCGTACACCGATGGACGAGCCTCGTTTCGACGGTCTTCCTGCTGCTGCTCTGCCTGACCGGCTTGCCGCTTATCTTCCACCACGAGATCGACGAGCTGTTGGGCTACGCGCCCAAACCGCAAACCATCGCCGCTGGAAAAGAAAAGGCCACGATCGATCGAATTGCGGGGGCAGCACTGGCCAGCGATCCCGGCAAGGTGCTGCAATATATCGCCTGGGATAAGGACGAACCGGGCATCGTCATCGCCTACACCAACCACACGGTGGACGGAAAACCTGACGACGCCGCCGTCCGGGCTTTCGACGCTTACTCGGCGGAGCCGCTCGGTCCCGTCGGCACGGGCCCGATGCTCGCGGTTTTGAAGCTCCACACCGACCTCTTCCTCGGCCAGCCCGGCAAGCTGTTTCTCGGAAGCATGGGCTTGTTGTTCCTGATCGCGATCGTCTCCGGCGTCGTGCTTTATTGGCCCTTCACCCGGCGGCTGGATTTTGGCGCTCTCAGGCAAGGCAAGTCGAAACGCATCCTGTGGCTGGACTGGCATAATCTGCTCGGTGTGATCACCGTCGCATGGGCCTTCGTCGTGGGCGGTACGGGCGTGATCAACACCTGGGCCGAACCAATGCTCGATCAGTGGCGCGTAGGCGAACTCGCAAGCATGGTCGCAGCTTACACCGGCAGACCACAGCCGTCGCACCTGGTGTCGCTCGACAGGATCGTCGCCAACGCCAAAAAGGTTGATTTCGGCTTGGACGTCGCTTTCATCGCATTTCCGGGAACGCCATTCACGAGTCCCCGTCACTTTGCGGCATTCATGCGCGGCGACAAGCCTCTGACATCAAGACTCCTCAGACCTGTTTTGCTTGACGGTGACACCGCTGAGGTCGCCAGCACGCGCGACCTGCCCTTCTATCTAAAGGCGCTCTTCCTGTCGCAACCGCTTCATTTTGGTGATTATGGTGGAATGCCGCTCAAGATCGTTTGGGCCCTGCTCGACGGCTTCACCATCGTCGTCATCGGCAGCGGGCTTTACCTCTATCTGGTCAGGCGAAGCAAGACCGGACACCGCCGGGACTATTTGAGCACAAGCGCCTATGGCGTGAACACCTGAATGCGGCCCGTCGGCGCAGCAAACTGGCGAACCGTATACGGCGCACCGATTCTGACCGGCCTGATTTCATTGTCTGGCCTGGTCTCGGCGCTGTTGTTCAATGAAGTCGGCCGCTATTTTTCCTGGATCGCGGTCGGATCGCCAATCATCATTGTTTTATACATCGTCGCTGCAAAACTCTGCCGGCCCACGTCATGACCCGTCGCGGCAGGCGTGCGAATTCAAATCGCGTGCGGTATCGCGTCGAAGCGGTTGACCACAATATCGCGCTTGGTCTCATCGACGCGCACGGTCATGTCGAACCGCCCGTCGTGCAGCTCCTTGTTGAGCACTTCCGAATTGCGATGCAGCCAGCTGATGCCGGCGCCGTCGGAGGCATCGATCGACAGGTCCAGCGTCATGCGCGTTGCCGCCAGCCGGTCTTCGATCGCGGCCAGCAGCGTGTCGATCCCCTCCCCGGTTACGGCTGAGACGAGAAAGCACGGGCGCTCCGGCGGACGGCGCGCGGCGATGTTTCGCAGATTCTCGCGCTCATCCGGATCGAACCGATCGATCTTGTTCCAGACTTCGAGGATGCGCTGTCCGGCATCCGGATCGATGCCAAGCTGGCGCAGCACCGCGTCGACGTCGCGCTCCTGTGCGTCGGCATCTTCATGCGAGATGTCGCGGACATGGAGAATGACATCGGCCTCGAGTACTTCTTCCAATGTCGCGCGAAATGCCGCCACCAGTTGCGTCGGCAGATTGGAGATGAAGCCCACGGTGTCGGACAGCATAGCCTTGCCGCCATGTGGCAGGCTGAGCGCGCGCAAGGTCGGATCGAGCGTTGCGAACAGCATGTCGGCGGCCTGCACGTCGGCACGCGTCAGGCGATTGAACAGCGTTGATTTTCCGGCATTGGTATAGCCGACCAGGGCCACGACGCGATAAGGCACCCGCTGGCGGCCGGCGCGATGCAGCCGTCGTGTCGCCTGGACCTTCTTGATCTCGTTCTCAAGCCGCGTGATGCGCTCGCCGATCAGGCGGCGGTCGGCCTCGATCTGGGTTTCGCCGGGGCCGCCCATGAAGCCGAAGCCACCGCGCTGGCGCTCCAGATGGGTCCATGATCGCACCAGGCGGCTGCGCTGATAGTTCAAATGCGCCAGTTCGACCTGAAGTGAGCCTTCGCGCGTCTTGGCGCGACGGCCGAAGATTTCCAGGATCAGGCCGGTGCGGTCGAGCACCTTGGTGCTCCAGGCCTTCTCGAGATTACGCTGCTGGATCGGCGACAAGGCGCAGTCCATCACCACCAGCTCGATGTCGTGTCCGCTGATGAGCCCGACGATCTCCTCGACCTTGCCTTTGCCGAGATAGGTCGCCGGCCGGATCTGGCTGACCGACGCGATCAAGGCATCTGCGATCACGAGGTCGATGGCCCGCGCCAAGCCAACGGCTTCTTCAAGCCGCGCCTCCGAATCCCGCAAGACATGGGAATCCGATTGCGCCTCGGGATCGCCGCGGCGCAATCGTAGATAAGGGCCGATGACGATCACCCGCCCGGTCGCTTTGCCCCCTGCCGACCGCGGACGGTCGGCATCCCCGTCAAGATTTCGGGGTTCCAATCAAATCACTCTCAAGCCGGAGTATCCTCGCCACCCTCGAACAGTTGGATTGGAGCGCCCGGCATGATGGTCGAGATCGCGTGCTTGTAGACAAGCTGCGAGT
Organism: Bradyrhizobium canariense; assembly: GCF_900105125.1. Classification (NCBI taxonomy): domain Bacteria; kingdom Pseudomonadati; phylum Pseudomonadota; class Alphaproteobacteria; order Hyphomicrobiales; family Nitrobacteraceae; genus Bradyrhizobium; species Bradyrhizobium canariense. The sequence continues at coordinate 1,394,249 of NZ_LT629750.1, forward strand.
GACCGTCGCGCCGCAGCAGCAGGCAGAAATTGTCGAACCAGGTGACAATTCCCTGCAGCTTCACCCCATTGACCAGAAAGATCGTCAGTGGCGTTTTTGTTTTACGAACGTGATTCAGGAAGGTGTCTTGTAGATTTTGTGCGCGGTCTGCCGCCATTGTTTTTGTCCCGCCGTCTTGTTGCTTCTTTTTATTGAACCGGACGCAGTTCTCTTTAAGGACTGTCCCCCGGTTGCCGGCTTCCCCTGAGATCCCCCTCCGGGGGGCGCGGCGGTACGATTAGAGGGCAGGCGCGCTTTTTAGGCAAGCGAGTTCGCACGCCAGCCTCTCCGTAGAAATGCGGAAATTCAGGGAAAACTCCCAAAACAGCTCAAGTTTCTCAAGTAAGTGCATGAAAAGCCTGGGCCGGGGCGGTTTTCAGCCGACGCCCAGCGCCTTGAGTTTGCGGTGTAGCGCCGAACGTTCCATGCCGACAAATTCTGCCGTACGAGAGATATTGCCGGAAAAGCGGCTGATCTGGGCGATCAGATAGTCACGCTCGAACACTTCCCGTGCCTCGCGCAGCGGTAGACCCATGATGTGTTCACCATTATTGCTGGTCGGCATTGCCGGCACCATGGAGCCGACATCCTGCGGCAACATGTCCGCCGTGATGATGACTTCCGGACCACCACCGGCCAGGATCATGACGCGCTCGACATTGTTGCGGAGCTGCCGGACGTTTCCGGGCCAGACATGGGACTGCAGGACGGCCATGGCGTCCTGGCCGATCTGCCGTTTCGGCAGGCCCGTCGCGGCCGAAATCTGATCCATGAAATAATCGATCAATTCCGGAATATCCTCGCGGCGTTCCGACAGCGGAGGCACCCGGATCGGCACCACGGAGAGCCGGTGATAGAGATCTTCGCGGAATCGCCCTTCCGCGATCTCTTCTTCCAGATTGCGCGCGGTTGAGGAAATGATGCGGACGTCGACATTGACCTTGGCTGTGCCCCCCGAACGCTGGAATGTCTGATCGACCAGCACCCGCAGGATCTTGTTCTGGGTCTCGCGCGGCATGTCGCCGATTTCATCGATAAAGAGCGTCCCGCCATGGGCTTCCTCGAGCGCACCGGCCTTGCGTGAATGCTCGCCATTGGTCTGTTCGATGCCGAACAGCTCGACCTCCATGCGCTCAGGCGTAATCGCGGCGGCGTTGATCACGACAAACGGCCCGTCGGCGCGGGCCGACGCGTTATGCAGCGTGCGCGCCGCCAGTTCCTTACCCGAGCCCGACGGGCCGACAATCAGGATGCGGCTATTGGCCTTGGCGGCGCGATCGATGGTCTGCCGCAACTGGTTCATGCAGGCCGAACGCCCGGTCAGGATGCTGGACGCCGGAGCCAGTTGCTTGAGTTCCTTCACTTCGCGCTTCAGGCGCGAAGTCTCCAGCGCCCGCGTGGCCACCAGAATGAGCCGGTCGGACTTGAACGGCTTTTCAATGAAGTCGTAAGCGCCGCGCTTGATCGCAGCGACCGCGGTTTCGATATTGCCGTGCCCGGAAATCATCACAACCGGAACCTCGGCATGGTCCCGCTTCACCTGCTCCAACAGCTGCAAGCCGTCGAGCTTGCTGCCCTGCAGCCAGATGTCGAGAAACACCAGATGCGGACGCCGATTGGCAATTTCCGCCAACGCCGAATCGCTGTCTCGCGCGGTCCGGGTTGTAAACCCCTCGTCCTCGAGAATGCCGGCGACCAGATCCCGAATATCTGCTTCGTCGTCGACAATCAGAATGTCATTTGCCATGGATCACGCCTGTCATCTCAATTGCCTGTCGCGGCTTCGATTTTTGTTTCGTTATTGGTCGCATCAACCGGTTCAATGGTTCCGGATTCCGGCTCTTTTGTTTTGGAAGCCGGCTCTTTGGTGTCGGCGGTATGTTCTTTTGTCTTGGCGGCATGGCCTGAGATCGCGAACCGCAACCGCATCCAGGCTCCGCGCTGGCCAGGCCGGAAGTCTGCCGCGTCCTTGAGCTCGATTCGACCGCCATGGTCCTCCAGAACGCGGCCGACAATGGCGAGACCAAGGCCGGTGCCTTTTTCACGCGTGGTGACGTAGGGTTCGAGCAAACGCGCTCGGGCAACCTTCGGCAGGCCAATACCGTTGTCGATGACGTCGATCACCACGTCATCGTTCTCGCGTGCGGCGATGACATCAATACGACCCTTCCCCAGTTCCTCCGCCGGGACGGCTTCGATCGCCTCGGTCGCGTTCTTGATGATGTTGGTCAACGCCTGCGAAATCAACCTCCGGTCGAACTGCGCCCGGATCGGATCTTGCTTGATATCCGCTTCAATATCGATGTCGGGATGTCCGACCCGCATCAGGAACACCGCCTGCCGCACGGTGTCAGCAACGTCCTCGCCTTCCATGACCGGTTTCGGCATCCGCGCGAAGCGCGAAAATTCATCAACCATCCGCCTGATATCATCGACCTGCCGCACAATGGTGTCGGTACATTGTTCGAATATGGATTTGTCTTCGACGATGACTTTGCCGAACTTGCGGCGGATGCGTTCGGCCGAAAGCTGGATCGGCGTCAGCGGGTTTTTGATCTCATGGGCGATGCGGCGGGCGACATCGCCCCATGCCGAGGTCCGCTGTGCGGAGACCAGTTCGGTAATATCGTCGAGCGTGATGATGTAGCTGTCGCGCGACTGGCTGGTCTGCTCGGCGCTGACGCGGACCGACAGGTTACGTTCCTGACCGTCGCGATTGATCGTAATCTGCCCCTGAACCAGCCGCTGGGTGCCCTCGCGCGCGGTTTTCATCATGTCGTCGAGTTCGGGCAGCACATCGGACAGTGGATGATCCAGCGTCTCTGACTCGGCGTGGCCGATCAGTTTTTCGGCGGAGCGGTTGAGAATGCCGACGCTGCCGGAGGCATCGACGCCGATGATCCCGGCGCTGGCCGACGACAATACCGCTTCGATGAAACGGCGGCGGCTGTCGATCAGATCGCTTGCGTTGACCAGTTCATCGCGCTGGGTACGCAACTCCTGGGTCATCTTGTTGAAGGTCTCACCGAGTTGCGCGAGATCGCCCTCCGAGTGATGCACCGGCACCTGTACATGCAGATCGCCGGTCGAGACGACGTTGGCGGCGCTCATCAGCCGCCGGATCGGGACCACCAGCCCATTGGCGAAATTCAGCCCGATCAGGACGGAGGCCATCAGGATGGTCAGTGCGATCACAGCGAACATCAGCGCGAAATTCACCTGAAGGCCGAGCCGGCGCGATTCAATCTGGGCATATTCGGCGGCGCTGGCCTCGGTCTGCCTGAGTTGCGCGACGACGTGGGGATCGAGCAGACGCGCCACATAGAGGAAGGTATCGTCGAAGGCACGCAGCCGGATAACGGCTGCGACATAGTTTTCGGGGAACACCGAAATCTCAGGTTCGGTTTCCTTGACATTGCTCAGGAATTCCGGCGGCGGCGGCGCGAATTGCAGTTGAATGCCGGTTTCCGCCTTCTCCAGAATATTGCGATTCTTGTCGATCAGCATCGCGCCCGGCAGATTGCGCGCCACAGCGCTCGCCGTCAGAAGCTCGCGAAATGTTCCGCGATCCTGGTCGTATAATGGCCGGGCACGGGCAATATCGTTGGCCATTCCTAGAATGTCGCCGCCAATGAGCTGCGCATGTTCGTTGGTATAGGCGCGGGCGATGCTCAGCGAGTTCTGAATCACCTCGTGCATGGGACCTGAAAACAGCCGGTCGAGGCCGCGATCGATGGTCACATTGGCGACGATCGCCACCAGCACGGCAGGCAGCACCGCAATGACCGAGAACAGGCTGACGATCTGGACATGCAGTCTTGCAGCCGCCCGTCCCCGCCGGCGGGCCTGCATGACCTGCCAGACCTCGCGGACGATGATGCCAACCAGCAGAAGGATGGTGGCCGCGTTGATGAGGATAAACGAATAGACCACCGCAGGTGTCGGCTCGATCGGCGTCAAGCCGGTGAGCACCAGGAAGGTCAGGCAGGCCGACAGCAGGGCCAGAACGACCGCGAACGCCGCCAGCAACCTCCAAAGGGACCACCCTCGAGGCTCGGCAAGCGACGGATCGAATGATGGGGCCGCTGAATCTGCGCTGGTCATTCCGGCTAAGGTGAGCTGATGGCCTTCCGCTCGCCGGCTTAATGCCGGCGGCAAACTGATGCATCCATATCACAATGTTGCCGAATTGCGACAATTCCGCGGCGTCTACCGCGGCCTAAATGCGCATGACCTTCAAATCTCGCCGGGCACGACGCGACCAGCCCTCAACTTCCGCTCCGGTAGACTTGAATGTCGAGGTCGCGAATCTTCTTCCGCAGCGTGTTGCGGTTGAGGCCCAAGAGGTCGGCGGCCCGGATCTGGTTGCCCCTGGTCGCCGCCAGCGCCGCGGTCAGCAGCGGCACCTCGATCTCCTTGAGGATCCGGTGATAGAGGCCAGGCGGCGGCACGCCATTGGGAAAGCCGGAAAAGTGCGATGACAGATAGGCCTCGACGGCGCCGCCGAGATTGTCGACGCCATGGGGAACGCTGCCGCCCGAACTCACGGCGGGCGGCGCCAACTCGCCGTCGATGACCGAACCGGTGATCACGTCCTGCGGATACAGGGCCGCAAGCCGGCGCGCGAGGTTTTCCAGTTCGCGCACATTGCCGGGCCAGCGATGCTGCTTCATGCGCTCCAGCGCCAGCGTATCGAGCTTCTTCGGCGGCAGGCCGTCTTTCTCGGCAAGCGCGAAGAAATGCCGGATCAGGTCGGGCAAATCCTCGATCCGCTCTCGCAACGGCGGCAGCCGCAGCGGCACCACGTTGAGACGGAAGAACAGGTCCTCGCGGAACAACCCCTGCTGGATCAGGATACGCAGATCCTTGTTGCTCGCCGCCACGATACGCACGTCGGTCTTGATCGGGGTGCGGCCGCCGACGGTGGTGTATTCGCCCTGCTGAAGCACGCGCAACAGACGCGTCTGCGCCTCCATCGGCATGTCGCCGATTTCGTCGAGGAACAGCGTTCCTCCCTCGGCCTGCTCGAACCGGCCGGAGGCGCGGGTGTTCGCGCCCGTGAACGCGCCTCGCTCATGGCCGAACAGTTCGGATTCGATGAGATCGCGGGGAATCGCCGCCATGTTGACGGCGACGAACGGACCGTTGCGGCGCTTGCCGTAATCATGCAGCGCGCGCGCCACTAGCTCCTTGCCGGTACCGGACTCACCGGAGATCATCACGGTGAGGTCGGTCTGCATCAGCCGCGCCAGCACCCGGTAGATTTCCTGCATCGCAGGCGACCGCCCGACCAGCGGAATCGAGTCGAACTCGGCCTCGTCGTTGTGGTTGGCCACCCGCTCCTTCGGCTCCGCCAGCGCGCGGCCGACAATGGCAATGAGCTCCTTCAGGTCGAACGGCTTCGGCAGATATTCATACGCCCCGCGTTCCGATGCGCGGATCGCCGTCATGAAGGTGTTCTGCGCACTCATCACGATGACCGGCAGGCTCGGCCGCATCTTCTTGATCCGCGGCAACAGATCGAATGCGTTCTCATCGGGCATCACGACGTCGGTGATGACAAGATCGCCCTCGCCCTGGCTTACCCAGCGCCACAACGTCGCCGCGTTTCCGGTCAACCGCACCTCATAGCCGGCGCGCGAGAGAGCCTGATTCAGGACGGTACGGATGGCCGTATCGTCGTCAGCGACAAGTATGCTACCTGCGGGCATTGTTGGTCCTCATCTGGTGTCTTGAGAGGCATGCGGCGACGTCCCCGAAACGTCATCGCGATTGCTTTGATCGAAATGTTTGGCGGTGTTGAACATCGGCAGCAGCACGCGGAAAATGGTTTTCCGCGGTTGCGACTCGCATTCGATGATGCCGCCATGATCGCCGACGATCTTGGCGACGAGCGCAAGTCCAAGGCCGCTGCCTGTCGCTTTGGTGGTGACGAACGGATCGAACAGGTTCGGCAGCAGGTCCTCGGGCACGCCCGGGCCGTTATCCTTGACGCAGAATTCAAGCGGCAATGACACCCGCGATTTTTTGCCCGGCACTGACAGGCGCACACCCGGTCGAAACGCCGTGGTGAGTTGAATTTCCGCATCGCTGCCGAGATCGGCCACAGCCTCCGCGGCGTTCTTGACCAGGTTGAGGAACACCTGAATCAGCTGATCCTGATTGGCCAATACCGGCGGCAGCGACGGATCATATTCCTCGACGAAGCGGATATTGCGGGCGAAACCGGATTGCGCGAGCCGTTTGACGTGATCGAGCACCGAATGAATATTGACCGGACCGCGCGCCACCGGCCGGTCGTCGCCGAATACTTCCATACGATCGACCAGCGTGACGATGCGGTCCGCCTCATCGCAAATCAGCCGCGTCAGCATCCGGTCTTCCGCCGACGCCGCCTGCTCGAGCAGTTGTGCCGCACCGCGGATGCCGGACAGCGGGTTCTTGATTTCGTGCGCGAGCATCGCCGCAAGCGCGATCACCGAACGGGCAGCGCTTCGATGCGTCAGCTGCCGGTCCATCTTGTCGGCGATGGTGCGTTCCTGCAGCATCACGACGATATGACCGGGCCGTTCGGTGAGCGGTGCGACGTGCAGATCGACCTGACGATCGCCGCCGATCCGCGGCGTACCCAAATCAACCTTGTATTCATTGACCGGTGAGCCGGTGCGGCGCACCTGATCGATCAGCGCCAGCAGAGGGCTGCCGAACGGCACAAGTTCCTTCAGCGACTGCCGCTGCAGAAATTGCGTCGAAATCTCGAAGAATGATTCCGCCGCCATGTTTGCGTCGACGATCTTGCCGTCGGGGGCAACCAGCAGTACCGGATTGGGCAGTGCGTTGAGAATGGCCTCGCCATCTGACGGCACCGACCGGAGATGTTCCGCGGCTAAAGTCATGCAGCAGCGCTCCATGCAAAGTCGTCGAAGGCATCTTGCAGCGCGCGATGCACGCTGGCGGGATCATCCGACGTCAAAATCTTTTGTCGCCAGGTCCTGATCGCGGTTGCCGGCGCCCGGCTGCAGCGGGCCGCAACGTCCAGCGCCCAGCCGAGATGCTTGCGTGCATGGCGAAGGCCGATGCGCAGCCCGTAATGGCTGCAGACCTCGTCGTAGAGCGTACGGATATAGTTGTACTGCTCCGCCAGCGACGGTTCGGATTCGATGGCTCCGGAATCGAGACGACGCCCGATCTGGCCCGGCAACCAGGGCTGACCCTGCGCGCCACGGCCGACCATGACCGCATCGGCGCCCGAGGTTTCGAGCGCGGTCACCGCTTGCTCGAACGAGGTGATATCGCCATTGACGACCAGAGGAATACGGATCGCATCCTTGACCGCGCGCACCGCGCCCCAATCGGCTTCGCCCTTGTAGAACTGACAGCGGGTGCGGCCGTGCACCGTGATCATCTGCACGCCGGCAGCCTCGGCGCGCCGCGCCAACTCGGGCGCGTTGAGCGATCGGTCGTCCCAGCCGAGCCGCATCTTCAGCGTCACCGGGACTTTTACGGCTGAGACCGTCGCCTCGATCAATCGCAAGGCGTGATCGAGATCGCGCATCAATGCCGAACCGGACTGACCGCCGGTCACATGGCGCGCGGGACAACCCATATTGATGTCGATGATATCGGCGCCGGAGCTTTCTGCGATCCGCGCGCCTTCCGCCATCCAATCGGCCTCGCAGCCTGCGAGCTGAACAACATGAGCGCCGACCCCGGTCGCCTCGCATCGCAACCGAGACATCGGACGGCCATTAATCAGATCGCTGCTGGCAGTCATTTCGGAGACCACAAGCCCGGCACCAAGCGCGGCAGCTAGACGTCGGAAGGGAGCATCGGTGATGCCCGACATCGGCGCCAGAAAGACCCGGTTGGCGGGTGTAATATCGCCTACTTTCAACGGCTTATCGCGCGAATTGTCCAGGCCGGCCACGAATCACTCGTTTTTCTGACGGACGCATCATTGCGTCTGAGATGCATTTTGAGCACAAATCTTGTGCAGTCAAGCACCATGCCTACACTTTAGACAGTTCTATCAAATGTGCAAGTGCACTGCAGCAAAAACTGCTTTTCCCACAGATGTCGGAAACGCTCTGTTTTTAAGCTGTCGGCATGATAAGGGCTGTGCGCCAGCGCCACCAACGCAGCCACAGCAACCTCTTACCGTCCTTCATTGAATCCGATGTCCACACCTGACCGCACCGCAGCCATCCTTGTCGCAGCCGGGCGCGGGCTTCGCGCGGGGTCCGGAGGTCCCAAGCAGTATCGAACGATCGGCGGCCAGACCGTGATCTATCGGGCGATGCAGGCGTTCTGCGCGCATCCGCAGGTGTTCGCGGTGCAGCCGGTTTTGAATCCCGATGATGCGGCTATCTTCAATGATGCCGTCAGCGGACTGCGTCACGAGCCACCCACCAGCGGCGGAGCCACGCGCCAGGCGTCAGTTCATGCCGGGCTCGAGGCGTTGGCAAGCCAGAAGCCGGACATCGTTCTGATCCACGACGCCGCGCGGCCTTTCGTCACGGCCGCGGTGATTTCGCGCGCGATCGAAGCGGCCGGCCGTACCGGCGCCGCTGTTCCTGCCATAGCTGTCACCGACACCATCAAGCTGGTTGGTGAAACCGGAAACGTCGAAGCAACGCCGGAGCGCGCGCGGTTGCGAATCGCACAAACGCCGCAGGCGTTCCGGTTCGATGTGATTCTCGATGCCCATCGCCGCGCGGCACGCGATGGGCGCAGCGATTTCACCGATGATGCCGCGCTCGCTGAATGGGCGGGATTGACGGTAGCGACCTTTGAAGGCGATCCTGCCAACATGAAACTTACAACACCGGAAGACTTCGTGCGCGAAGAAGTCCGCCTTGGCGCGATGCTTGGCGATATCAGGACCGGGACTGGCTACGACGTTCACGCCTTTGGCGACGGCGACCACGTGATGGTCTGTGGCGTTCGCGTGCCGCATAACCGCGGCTTTCTGGCGCATTCCGATGGTGACGTCGGGCTTCACGCGCTGGTCGATGCGATTCTCGGCGCGCTGGCGGACGGCGATATCGGTTCGCATTTTCCACCCAGCGACAACAAGTGGAAGGGCGCGGCATCCGACCGCTTCCTGAAATATGCCGTCGACCGTGTCACCGCGCGCGGCGGCCGCATCGCCAATCTCGAAGTCACCTTGATCTGCGAGCGCCCGAAGATCGGACCGTTGCGTGACACCATGCGCGCGCGGATTTCCGAGATCACCGGGCTCGACATCTCACGCGTCGCCGTGAAGGCCACGACCAGCGAACGGCTCGGCTTTACCGGCCGCGAGGAAGGCATCGCCGCGACCGCGAGCGCCACCATTCGCCTCCCATGGGACGGCAAAGGTTGGAGCGATAAAGGCCGGAGCGATTAAGATGAGAGGCAGCGACGCCCGCGCCCTCTCCCGCTCGCTGCTCGATCTGTGCCGGATGCGTAAACTGACGATCGCAACGGCGGAGTCCTGCACCGGCGGCCTGGTTGCGGGCGCATTGACCGATATTCCTGGCTCGTCCGATGTGATCGACCGTGGTTTTGTCACTTACTCCAATGAGGCCAAACGCGCGATGCTCGGCGTCAAGGCAACGACGCTCGCCACGTTCGGCGCGGTCAGCAAGGAAACCGCAACCGCGATGGCCGTCGGCGCCTTGGAGAAAGCCGGCGTCGATCTGGCCGTCTCGATCACCGGCATTGCCGGCCCGGGCGGCGCCACGCCCGGCAAGCCGGTCGGCCTTGTACACTTTGCCGTCGCCACCCGTGACGGCAGGATCTTGCATCGCGAATGCCGTTTTGGTGCGATCGGACGCACCACAGTGCGTCAGCGCTCGGTGGTGGAGGCCTTGCGCATGCTGATGGAATTGGCGCGCGGACCGCAAGCAGCGACGACGCCACGCCGCGAAGCCGCCAGCCGGCACCGTCAGCGCGTGGCACGGTCGCCGCGCCGAACCGCGGTCAAACGGCGCCGTCCGCCGCGGGCGTAGGCGTTTGAGGGGCAAAGCGGAATTGTTGTCCTCGATCTGAAACTTCGCGCGTGAGCGCAGACGTCAGGATTGGTCAGCCGTCGCCTTGATAAAATCGATGAACGCCCGCAGGGGTGCGGGCACGAGGCGCCGTCCGGGGTAGTACAGGAACGGCCCTGGGAAGCGCTGCCACCATGGTTCGAGGACGGGTTCAAGCGCACCGCTATCGAAATACGGGCGCAGCCAGTCCTCGAACAGGGGCACGATACCGGTGCCCGCGATCGCGGCGTCGACGAGGAGATCGGTGGCCCCACCGATCTGCACAATCAGCGGCCCGGTCGCGTCGATTTGTACGACCTCGCCATCGCGCTCGAATTCCCAGGCCATCATCGTCCCGCTCGGGAATCGGCCTCGCAGGCAGCTATGGCCGAGCAGATCGCGCGGGTGCTCTGGCCGGCCGCATCGATCGAGGTAAGCCGACGCGGCGGCGACGGCAAAACGCTGGACGCGCGGCCCGATCGGCACGGCAATCATGTCCTGCTCCAGCCGCTCGCTGTAGCGGATGCCGGCGTCGCAACCGGCGGCGAGCACATCGACGAAATTCTCCTCGGCGACTACCTCCAGGCGAATGTCGGGATAGGCCGCGAGGAATGGCGGAACGATGCGGGGCAGCACGAGCCGGGCCGCAGAGACCGGGACGTTGAGTTTAAGCGTGCCCGCCGGCCTGTCGCGAAAGCCGTTCACCACATCCAGGGCGGCCTCGACCTCCGTCAGTGCCGGCGCAAGCCGCTCCAGCAAGCGCTCGCCCGCTTCGGTCGGGACAACGCTGCGCGTCGTCCGGTTTAGCAACCTGACGCCAAGCTGCGCCTCCAGGCGGCGGACCGCTTCGCTTAAGCCCGACGCGCTCACACCACTGGCGCGGGCGCCATCGCGAAAGCCGCCGGCCCGCATCACCACCACGAAGCCGTTCAGATCGCTCAAGTCGGCCTTCATTGTTCGTTATTCCGTACAGCCTGTACGGATTGTGCCGGATTATCATGCAAGCGGTCAACGTCTAATCATGGGGCGACCTCAAAGGAGACCGCCATGTCCGCTAACCCCTCATGTACTTTTACGCTCGGCAATCGCACCGTGAAGCGGCTCGGTTATGGGGCCATGCAACTCGCGGGACCCGGCGTATTCGGGCCGCCCAAGGATCGCAATGCGGCATTGGCGGTGCTGCGTGAGGCCGTCGCGCGCGGGGTTGATCACATCGACACCAGCGACTTCTACGGCCCACACGTCACCAACCAGATCATCCGCGAAGCGCTGCACCCCTATCCCGACGATCTCGTCATCGTCACCAAGATCAGCGCCCGGCGCGGCGCGGATGGATCGTGGATCCCGGCGATGTCGCCCGCCGAACTTACCCGGGCGGTCCACGACAATCTCCGCAATCTCGGCCTGGATGTCCTCGGCATCGTCAACCTGCGCAGCATGTACGACGTGCATGGTCCTGCCGAGGGGTCGATCGAAGCGCCGCTCATGGTGCTGGCCGAGCTCCAGCGCAAGGGCCTTGTGCGTCACATCGGCCTGAGCAACGTCACGCCGACGCAGATCGCGGAAGGACGCCGGATCTGCGAGATTGTCTGCGTCCAGAACCATTACAATGTGGCACATCGGAGCGACGATGCGCTGATCGACGATCTCGCCCGCGCCGGCATCGCCTACGTGCCGTACTTTCCGCTCGGCGGATTCCAGCCGCTGCAATCCTCCATCCTGTCCGACGTCGCTGCGCGCCTTGGCGCCACGCCCATGCAGGTCGCCCTCGCCTGGCTGCTTCGTCGAGCGCCCAATATCCTGCTGATCCCCGGCACCTCGTCTGTCTCGCACTTACAGGAGAACCTCGCTGCGGCCGAGCTCGATCTGCCGGATGACGTGGCCAAAGAGCTGGACGGTGTGGCGAGCATCGGCTCCGCCTGACCGCTTACAAAGACCGAGCGATCCGATTGCTTCGAACCGGTCCTCACGCCTGGAGTCGGCGCGCGAACTCCTCATGCCCGCCGAACCTGACAGTGGACGGTCTATAAGGCGCTATAATTTCTTTCCGCTCCTCAAACTAAATTTCCTGCATCGGTTCAATGCGATTGGCACGCTCGCCGACGACGGGCGAACGATTTGGCGAGAATGGGAGGCAATACCGATTTGGACCCGATCCGGACTCATCGGCCGGCTGGTAAACCCTCTCGCCCCGCTTATTGCAGAACAGCGTCCACGCATCGCGGGCGCCTTCACGCGAAATTCCTAAAGCGCTTCAACCTGATTTGGGTCGTCTACTCCTCGGACGAAAAATATTCCGCTTCTCAACCAGCGCAAATCAGGCGCTATCCCGCATCGTTTCCTGCCCCCTGGAGGGGCGCTTCGCGATCGTCACGAACGTTGGGCGGGGAATGCGATGGACGCGGAGCGCTGCGAGACGAACGGCGCCTGGCGGACGGCGAAGTCGTGTGGTCCTGGCACCTCGACGCTGGTGTCAAGCTTTCCGCGGGATAATCCTGCGTGAGAGCGACGGTGGCAAGAAAGCCCGATCACCGGGGAGAGTACGAAAGAAGCCGTTAAAACCATCGCGCAGGAAACGCCGGGTGTTCCGGTGAACCTGTGGTGGTTAACTCGTGTGCTTTTTTATTTTGCACGCGAGGCTGCGGGTGCAACGGGCACCCGGCGTTTCCTGCGCCCTCCCTGTTAGAGGACGTGATCCGTGCAACAACTCGGGTGCGAACCGCGCCGCGGGAACGCAAAGTCGCATCCCGCCGTTGTTTGACAATTGAATCTATAACGATGCCGTGCGCCGTCTATGTCGGCGTAGCACCCGGCTTTCCATAGACCACATCGGCACGCTTTTCGAACGCCGCCGAAAATCGCGCGAACGCCGCGTCGAACATCGTGCCCATCAGAAGCGCCAGCATCCGGCTTTTGAATTCGTAAGAGAGGAAAAATCCGACGTCGCAATCGGCGTCGGACTTGGGCTCAAACGTCCAGCGGTTTTCAAGATTGCTGAACGGCCCCTTCAAATATTCGACCAGGATCTTCAGATTGGGACGGTCCAGCGTTACCCGGCTGGTGAAGGATTCCCGCACCAGCTTGAAGGAAACGGTCATGTCTGCGATCACGATCTCGGTGCCGTCAGGCTGCGGCGTGCGCTCGCGTATCTTCAGCGCCTGGCACAGCGGCACGAATTCGGGATAGCGCTCGACGTCAGCCACCAGATCGAACATCTGTGGCGCGGTGTGGCGAACCCGGCGCTTGCTGGAAAATCTCGGCATCAATTAAACGCTCAGCGGGAGATCGCCGCCCGCGCAGCCTTCAGCTTCGCAAAATCATCGCCGGCGTGATGCGACGAGCGGGTCAGCGGGCTCGCCGACACCATCAGGAATCCCTTGGTATAGGCAACCTTCTCATAGCCTGCAAATTCATCCGGCGGCACATACCGCATCACGGCGTGATGCTTGCGGGTCGGCTGCAAATATTGCCCGATGGTGAGAAAATCGACATCCGCGGTGCGCAGATCGTCCATCACCTGCAATACTTCGTGACGCTCCTCGCCAAGCCCGACCATGATGCCGGATTTGGTAAAGATCGTCGGGTCGATTTCCTTGATCCGCTGCAACAGCCGGATTGAATGGAAATAGCGCGCCCCCGGACGCACCGTGAGATAGCGCGATGGCACCGTTTCCAGATTATGGTTGAAGACATCGGGTTTCGCCGCCACCACCACCTCAAGCGCGCCGTCCTTGCGCAGAAAATCCGGCGTGAGGATTTCAATGGTCGTGTCCGGGCAACGTGCGCGAATTGCGCGGATGGTCTGCGCGAAATGTTCAGCGCCGCCGTCGGCGAGGTCGTCACGGTCGACCGATGTGATGACGATATGGGCAAGCCCGAGCTTGGAGGTCGCTTCGGCGATGTGTTCCGGCTCCCGCGCATCGAGCGCTCCGGGCATGCCGGTCTTGACGTTGCAGAAGGCGCAGGCACGGGTGCAGGTGTCGCCCATGATCATGAAGGTGGCGTGCTTCTTGTCCCAGCACTCCCCGATATTCGGGCAGCCCGCTTCTTCGCACACCGTGACGAGGCCATTTTCCTTGACGATGCTGCGGGTGTCGGCATAGCCGCGCGTGTTCGGCGCACGGACCCGGATCCAGTCCGGTTTCGGCGGCGACAAGGCGTCCGGCCGATTCACCTTTTCCGGGTGACGTGGGCGCAACGGCGTGGCTGAGAGGGTATCGACGACGACGACCATATAATGTCCGTAAAACGCGGCGGTTGTTGTTAGGTAGTCCGTACGGCGGATACCTGCAACCCGGCTCGCCGAACCTAGCAGAACGTGCCACAGTTAGGCAGCTTTACCGCCCGCGCCCTGCCGATTCTCACATCAAAATGGTTCGAAATCCCAAGTCGGCCAGTGTGATCCCGCCTCATTTGATCTTGCCTCCGTTGGGCAAGCCGCTGAAGCGCGGGTTTTTTGACCGCAGCGTGCTTGAGGTGGCGCCGGATCTGATCGGCACAACCATGCTCGTGAACGGCGTCGGTGGCATTATTGTCGAGGTCGAGGCTTACCATCACTCGGAGCCGGCGGCGCACTCGTTTCGCGGGCCGACGCCGCGAAACCGGATCATGTTCGGGCCGCCCGGCTTCACCTACGTCTATCGCTCCTACGGCATTCATTGGTGCGTGAATTTTGTTTGTGAAAAGGCAGGTTCCGCGAGCGCCGTGCTGATCCGCGCCTTGCAGCCGACCCACGGCATGGCGGCGATGCGCCGGCGCCGCGGATTGGAGGATGAGAGGTCGCTGTGCTCTGGTCCGGGCAAATTATGCGAGGCGCTCGGTATCACCATCAAGCATAGCGAACTGCCGCTCGACGCCCCGCCATTTGCACTGCATGCGCGCGCCGGCAAGGTTGACGTCGTTGCCGGTATACGGATCGGCCTTACCAAGGCCGTGGATTTGCCGTGGCGTTACGGGCTGAAGGGCTCGAGGTTTGTCAGCAAACCGTTTCCAGCCGACTAGCGCTCCCCGGCAAAACGGTTACCGGTTCGCGTCAAGAAAAAGCGTCAAAAAGGTCAGGTCGCGTTTTTGAGCCGCTCCAGCGCCTCGAGTATTTTTGCCTTTCGCGCAACGGCTGCCTCGCGCTTTTCTTTCTCTTCCTCGACGATCTCCTCGGGCGCGTTGGCAACGAATTTCTCGTTCGACAGCTTGGCATCCACTCGCTTGATGTCGGCGTCGGCCTTTGCGAGTTCCTTGTCCAGCCGTGCCTGCTCGGCCGAGAAATCGATCACGCCTTTCAGCGGCAATGCCGCTACCTCGCCGCGCACCAATAGCTGCATCGCGCCCTGCGGCGCGGAATCGGCGAACGAAATCTCTGATAGCCGCGCCATCCGCTTGACCACATCGTTCCAGCGCTGCGCACGCCCCTTTGTCTCCGCTGACGCGGCGGCGAGCACCAGCGGCATCAGCGTTGCCGGCGCAATATTCATTTCCGCGCGCACCGAGCGGATCGCGGTGACGAGATCGACCACCCAGCCAATCTCGGCTTCGGCAGCGGGATCGCTGAAATCGTCGGCTGCGGGCGCCAGCAGAATCGGCGGAATGAGCGGATCGTTCGGACCGGTGGCCGACATCAAGGCCAGTTGATCCGCGGTCAGTTCGGTCGATTTGCGCGACCATGCCGTCAACACCAGAAGACCGTCACGCTTGGCTGTCACCGCCCAGAGTTCTTCGGTGATGAACGGCATGAACGGATGCAGCAGCTTGAGGATCTCGTCGCGGGCCCATGCGACCATCGCCCTGGTTTCGGACTTGGCGGCGCCGTCCTCTCCCAGCAGCACGGGTTTCGCGAGCTCGAGATACCAGTCACAATAGACGTTCCAGACGAAACGGTAGATCGAACCCGCGGCATCGTTGAAGCGATAGGCTTCGATCGCCTCGGTCACTTCGCGCGTCGCCAGCACGGTCTCATGCGCGATCCAGCGGTTCAGCGTTTCCTTGGCCTGCGTCGCGTCGAAAGCCGAAGGCTGCGCACAGCCATTCATCTCGGCAAAACGGCAGGCATTCCACAGCTTGGTCGCGAAATTGCGATAGCCCTCGACGCGGCTTGCGGCGAGCTTGATGTCGCGGCCCTGAGCCGCCATCGCCGCCAGCGTGAAGCGCAGCGCGTCGGCGCCATAGTCGTCGATCAGATGCAGGGGATCGATGACGTTGCCTTTCGACTTCGACATCTTGGCGCCCTTCTCGTCGCGGACGAGGGCGTGGATGTAAACCGTCGAAAACGGAATGTCCTTCATGAAGTGAAGGCCCATCATCATCATCCGCGCGACCCAGAAGAAAATGATATCAAAGCCGGTGACGAGGACGTCGGTCGGGTAGTAGCGCTCCACGTCTTTTTTGTCGTCAGGCCAGCCCAGCGTCGAGAACGGCCACAGCGCCGACGAGAACCAGGTGTCGAGCACGTCCTCGTCGCGCGTAATAAAACCTTCGCGCTTCGCAGGATCGATCGCCATCTCATGCCCCTGCTCCGGCGTGATGATCTCCTGTTCGACATAATAGCCGAGCGCGTTGCCGACGGCTTCCTCCTCGGTTTCGGCGACGAATACCTTGTCATCCGGCCCGTACCAAGCGGGAATCTGGTGACCCCACCAGAGCTGCCGCGAGATGCACCAGGGCTGGATATTCTCCATCCACTCGAAGTAGGTCTTCTCCCAGTTCTTTGGCACGAATGACGTCGTGCCATTGCGCACGGCCGCGATTGCGGGCTGCGCCAGGGTCTTGGCATCGACGTACCACTGATCGGTCAGATAGGGCTCGATGACGACGCCGGACCGATCGCCATGCGGCACCATATGCGTATTGGGTTCGATCCGCTCCAGGAAACCGAAATCCTCCAGCCGCGCGACAATCTGCTTGCGCGCGGCGAAGCGGTCGACGCCATTCAACTCCTCCGCGAAATGCGATGAGCCCTCCGGCAAGCCGCGCAGATAGTCTTCGTTGTCGACGAGGGCGAGACGGCCTTCCTGATCAAGCACGCTGATCTGCGGCAGATTGTGCCGGCGGCTAACCTCGAAGTCGTTGAAGTCGTGCGCCGGCGTGATCTTCACCGCGCCCGAACCCTTTTCCGGATCGGAATATTCGTCGGCGACAATAGGAATGCGTCGTCCCACCAGCGGCAGGATCACATGCTTGCCGACCAGTTTGCTGTAGCGCTCGTCGTCCGGATGCACCGCGACCGCACTGTCGCCGAGCATCGTTTCGGGCCGCGTGGTAGCGACAACGATGAAGCTCTTCGGGTCGTCCGGATTGAAGGTTTTGCCTTCCAACGGATAGCGCAGATACCACAGGCTGCCCTTGACCTCGACCTGCTGTACCTCGAGGTCGGAAATTGCCGTCAGCAGCTTCGGATCCCAGTTCACCAGCCGCTTGTCTTTGTAGATCAAGCCCTCGCGATGCAGCTCGACGAACACCTTGACGACGGCGCGCGACAGCCCCTCGTCCATGGTGAAGCGTTCACGTGACCAGTCGCAGGACGCGCCAAGCCGCTTCAACTGATTGACGATGACGCCGCCGCTTTCGGCCTTCCATTGCCAGACTCGTTCGAGGAATTTCGCGCGGCCCATGTCGCGCCGGCCCGGTTCCTGCCGCTCCATGAGTTGCCGCTCGACCACCATCTGGGTAGCGATTCCAGCGTGATCGGTGCCGGGCTGCCACAATACATCGCGACCGCGCATCCGCTCGAAGCGGCACAGGATGTCCTGCAAGGTGTTGTTGAGCGCGTGCCCCATGTGCAGCGAGCCCGTCACGTTCGGCGGCGGAATCACGATGGTGAAGGGCCTGGCGTCGCGGCGCTCCGGACGCCCGGCCTTGAACGCCCCGCTCTCCTCCCAGATACGGGACATGCGGTCTTCGATATCGGCGGGGTGGTAATTCTTCTCGATCATGGCAACGCAATCTTGGATGGGACGCTAAGGCGTTTTCGAGCGCAGTAGACACCCGTTCGCGCTGGGAAAACGCGTCAAATTGAAGATTTAAGGGCTCGGTTCTGAATTCAATCAGAACCGATCAAGCCCTAGAAAGCCGCCAGAGCGCGCCGAGTCAACACGACAAGCGAACTCGGCTGCCGGATAAAGCGCGACGCGGTGGCTGAATGAAGGCTGGTATGCCCGGAATTAGCCGAAGGCCCGGCTAGCGGCCGCGTGAAACCCGTTCGATTTCCGCTTTGACGATGCGTTCCACCAAACCCGGCAAATTATCGTCAAGCCAGGATTTCAGCATCGGCCGCAGCATTTCCTTGACCAGGTCCTCCAGCGTCCGCGCGTTGTTGCTCAGCACGGTATTGGCGAGGCTGTTGAAGGCGGATTCGACAGCGGAGACCGTCGAACGCGACAGGATCTGCTGAGGCAGCGGAGACGCCGGGCTTTCAAACGGAGGCGGCTCGAACGCGGGCCGTCGATATGCCGTTTTGGCGGCAGCGGCTTCGGTGAACTCGAGATCATCTTCCGGTTCGACCTTCTGGAACGAGGGTTGCGGCGTGGCCGGCAGCGCCATCTCGTCGGTCAATTCGAAGACTTCGCTCTCGGGCTGGGATGGCCGTATCTCTGCTTCAGATGTCGCCTCATCCAGGCCGGCCAGCATGGCGTCGATGTCGTCCTGGCTGTTGGTCGCGGCCGGCGCCGGTGCCGGCGTAGGCTTGGCGGGAGGCGGTGGTGGCGCGACAGAAGCGACTTTCGCGGCAGCCGCTTTCGCCGCGGGAATGTTCGACGGTGGGATGTCGTTCATCACCGGCGGCTTCGCTGCCGGCACCGCTGCAACGGGCTTCTCCGGCTTGGCCGGAATTGGCGCTGGGCTGGCAGCTTTTTCGGCGACCGGTGGCTTTGCTTCATCATCGGCGATGATGCGCCGGATCGACGCCAGAATCTCCTCCATCGAGGGCTCTTGGACCTTTGCAGGTTGCGTCATCTCCGACTCCACATCATCAACGCCTTCGCATGCGTTTTACCACCAAGCACGACAGGATTTGCCTGTTCCGGAAATGCAGGCCGGACTTTTCATTGCACAAGCCTGACTTGTCCCCAGATCAAGCGCCGCCCGAGATATCGCGCGCAGCGTTGCCCCTGCTCAGGGCATCCATGCGGCGCGAACCAAGGATGTCAGATGCGGCGCGAATCGCCCTGCTGCCTCCGAGAACGGTACGTCAGGGCAACAAAAGATTGCAAGCAACACACCCCTCGCGCGATTCGAAAAAGCATGCGCGAGGGCCAGGGCACGGTCCCGATCGAAGGGCCGTTAGCGCAACGTGGAAACCGGTTTTCGGAAACGGCGATACCCAAGTGAAAGATAAAGCGACAAGTCTGATTCTGCTTAGCTGAACCGGGCGCCGGACTCGGCTGTGAAGGGTTTGCGGAAAGCAGAACGCGATCAGCAAAAGTGGAATCCACTTTTGCTGATCGCGTTCTATCCGTACCGGTCTTTGTCGCAAACGATGAAGGTCAGGCCCTCAACGGCCGTCAGGCGTCCGAACACCGAACCAGCTGTCGCGCACCTGCTGGTAATGCACGCTCGGATCGTAGACGTTGGTCGATAGCTTGAGCACCTGGGGCGACAGACGCCCTATCGAGTTCAAGACCGCATACGACGCGACGACACGATCATGTTGCGCGGTAACCAGCGCAACACGGGCGTTGACCAGCGCCTGCTGGGCGTTGAGCACGTCCAGTGTGGTTCGCTGCCCGGCCTTGGCTTCTTCGCGCACGCCATTGAGCGCGATCTCGGACGCCGTCACCTGCGATTGAGCCGAGGCCACCTGCGCCTTGCCGGCGACCAACTGCCCCCAGGCCGTAACCGTGTTGGCGCGCGTCGCATCGCGGGTCAGTTCAAGATTGAGACGCTGCTGCGACAGATTTTCCTTGGACTGACGGATCAACGAGTATTCGGCGCCGCCTTGATAGACCGGGATCGAAAGCTGCGCGATCGCCGAGGCCCCTAACGACTGGTAGGTTGTCAAGGTCTGTTCATAGGATTGCTGAACCGCGGCTTGTACCGTGACCGTGGGCAGCAGCGCGCCTTCGTTGATCTTAACCTGGAGATAGTTGACATCAATGCCGAACATTGCGGCCGTGACGTTCGGATTTTCTATCAGACTGAGCTCGACCGCGGCCGGCAGCGCCGCCGGCAAGAAGCGATCGACCGGGGAGCCCGGCGCCAGCGCCACCGGCTCGTTGCCGATGATGCGACGGAAATTCGCACGCGTCGTGACCAGATTCGCTTCCGCGGTGAGTTGCTGGGTCTGGCCGGCGGCAAGCTGCGCTTCCGCCTGCGCGACGTCGGTGCGCGTCACCTCGCCCACGTTGAACCGGTCCTGCGTCTGTTTCAGCGTCTGTTCGAGCACGCGCGTGTTGCTGCGCTGAACCTCGACAATCGCGGCGTCACGCAGATAGTCCATATAGATCGTGGCGGCCGAGAGCAGAACCGACTGTTCAAGTACCCGCAGGCCTTCGCGCGCACCCGAAACCTGACTCTCTGCCGCGCGGGTCTTGTTGGCGGTCTGATTGCCGTTGAACAGTGTCTGCGTGACCGTGAGGCCGGCGCTGCGCGGTGGGTTGGTCCCAACAAATTGGCTTCTGACAAGGTCAGTAGGCGAACCGCCCTGGGTGGTGGTTGTATTGGTGTATTGATAGCCGGCGCTGGCGGTGATCGCGACTTTGGGCCGATAGCCGGAAAGCGCTTGCGGCACGTTTTCGTCAGTGGATCTGACCGAAGCACGCTGCGCGTTGAGCTGGGGGTTGTTCTGATAGGCGCGCACCAGCGCTGCCTCGATCGTGTCGGCGAGAACGGGCGCTGGCCCCATCCACGCTAACAGGAGGACCGCAGCGGCCGCCCCGGTAACAACCTTCACACCACCCATTCCCGGTAATCCATTCATTTTTCTTCGCCGGTTCACGCACATGAACCGGTGTCACCCATCGTGAGTCTCCAACATATTCCGAGCGCAGGCCATACGGAACCACCCGGCCGCTAAACCCAGTGGAAACTCTTCACATGGGGCAATCCGGCCACACTTCTGATTCAAAACGGGATTTTAACAGGCGTCTGGTGTCTGATTCGCTAAAAAACGAAGGTCGGGAGTCGTTCCAGGCCAGGTAAAATCGGCGCGACGGCATCAAACAGCGCCCGGTGCCCGAAATCGTCGTGAGAATGGGTCACGATCGCAGCCCGCGGCGGCTGCATTGTGGCGAAGACGCCGACCAGCCGGGCGCCTTCCCGAAGCTGGCGGAAGAGCACCTCGGGCAAGATTTCAGTCGCGCCGTTGAGAACGATCACGTCATAGGGAGCTTCCGCGGGGGCCCCGTCGGCTGCGGCCGCAGTCTCAACCGTTACATGACCTAGTCCGAGATCGGCCAGGATGGTCTTGGCCTTCCCGGCCAAGTCAGGGTCGCTCTCGGTTGCGGTCACCTGCCCCACCAGCTTTGCGACCAGGGCCGCCGTGTATCCGGTTGCGCAACCGACCACCAGGATCTTGTCGGTATCCTTGATTTCGGCCGCCTGCAGCATGCGCGCGGTTACCGCAGGCTTGATCAGGAAGCGCTTGGCGGAGGCTCCTTCACTGACATCGAGATCGAGGTCCAGATAAGCCAGCGCGCGCTGATTCTGGGGAACAAAGGCCTCGCGCGGCACTTCGAGCATCGCATCGATGATCCTGATATCGGTGACGTCGCTGGGACGTACCTGACAATCGACCATATTCTGGCGAGCGGTCGAAAAACCGGACATTGACGGACCCCAAAGTCGAGCGGACGTTGCCGCGGGAGAAGCTCAAGACGGGGGCATCTTTGGTACAAGGTGCGTCAAAACGCAACATGGCGATTGTGCGCGCGGCGTTGGCGCAGCGCCACTTGCTTCGTGAGAACTTTGCGGTCGATCGCGCGCTATTCGATCGTAACGGCAAGCCGTCCGATCAGCATCGCCAGTTCATCCAGATGATCGGAATCGCGTTTGTCGAGCGCTTGAGCCAGCCGCAACAGGCATTCGTCATCGGTCATCGCCGGGATGTCACAAGGAATGATCGACGGCACGGCCCTCATAACATCGGTTAGCGTATCCTGCATCTCGCCACCTCCTGCGAATCCGGCGTGACGAAGCCTCATGGGCGAATACGTCGATTTGGGGGTCGATTGGCGGCGGAACGGGCCGACGATCGGAGGCTTGGCCCGGGAGCGGGAGCCACACCGCAACAACCCATTTCACCCTTTGCAAGCCCGAGTGGCTTTGTTATAGGCTGCCGGTCGCGAGACGATGGTTTCGCCTGTTCCTCGGTAGCTCAGTGGTAGAGCATTCGACTGTTAATCGAATGGTCGCTGGTTCGAATCCAGCCCGGGGAGCCAAATCAAATCAAGTACTTAACCCAAAATCCTCAATCTTATAAAAGTCGCCGCGTCGGCACTGTGTGAGCAAATCGATTGCCACGGTCTCGCCAGGCCTATGACCCTGGTTCCGATAGCGGGAACAAAGTTCCCAGATCCGAATTGAAATGGCGGTTCCAATTGCGTGGAGCTCCAAGCAATGAGCGATCAAGAACTGGCCGTTCAAGCTCTCAGTGAAGCCCAGCAAATTCTTGAAGAATATCTAGAGCCAACACATCACGACAATGAGAGGCTACTCGACAGGTTGGTCGAGGTGCTTGAACGGCCCTCAGTCATCGTCGCCGTCGATCGTTTGAGACGTGGCGCGGGTCAATAAGCTTCGCGCACGGCGCCTGAGTATGCCTGTACGACTCTAGTAAGGCCGCTGGTGTGCCCTGCCGACGCGGGCTGTCGAGTGCAGGGTTTGATCGCCGCCGCCGCGCGGCTCGCACCGCTTGGATATTGCCGATTTTTAATCGGCTGTGCGAGCGAAACCATTTTCCAGCCCCGAAGAAGCCGGCTTGAAACCCGGATCTCCCATTAGACGTAACGATAGTAAAGGTGCGTCAAAATGATTGAAGTGGTCGCGATAGTTCTAGGTGTGTTTTGTGCCGCTATCTTTGTAGCTCACGCTGTCGATGCTTATCTTCCGCTCTAAGGGCTGGCGGCCAATAGCCTCTCTATGACTCTACGGAGTCCGCTGGTGAGGGTTTGGTTTCCGGGCTGTTAGATCCCGGCTCTCGCATGGGCGAGTCCGCACCAGCCGGCGGACTGAAGC
Organism: Bradyrhizobium canariense; assembly: GCF_900105125.1. Lineage (NCBI taxonomy): Bacteria > Pseudomonadati > Pseudomonadota > Alphaproteobacteria > Hyphomicrobiales > Nitrobacteraceae > Bradyrhizobium > Bradyrhizobium canariense. Next base: position 1,417,456 of record NZ_LT629750.1, read on the forward strand.
CATCCCAGGCCATCGGACAGAAGTAACGCCCTTGAACCGTAGTCGCCCCGTCGCCGACCCATCCAAACGGGTCGCGTATTCGTTTCAAACTGCGTGATCCGGGGCCCGGCCGGCGACCATATGACCACCAGCGGCCGGCCGGGTTCTCGGGCGCGCGCAGATCGCGCCTTGAAACCAACCGCGCCGTAGCCAAGTCATCCAGCGGGTCGCATAGGCGCCCCCGTTGCCTCGCGATCCGGCCCGGTCGGTGCACCCCACAAGCACGAAGCCGGCCGGGCTCATGGAGCTTTCCCCATGACAGAATACGAAGGATATCGGATTGAGCCGTTCCAGCCCGAGCCCGGCCGTTGGCGCGCACGGATCACCCGCCTTGATGGAAAAGAATTAAAGACAGCCGTTCCGCCGGCAGCGCAAGCGTTCCTCGATACCATGGATACGGTGTCGTACGGACATGCGGTGGAGCTCGCGAAGCAAGCGATCGACGGCGGCGGGATAGACTGAAACGAAGAGCGCGGACCTAAGCCCGCGCCCTTGTTCTCATGCTGCGGTTGTGCACAGCTTATCCACAGGACGGCAGAAACGGATCAAGATCGCATCGTGAACCTGCGCTTGATCCGCGCGGCATGAGCCGCCAGCCGCTGCCGGTTGCGCTTCCTTGTCGATCGGTGCCGGCGCTTCATCGCGGCGTCCCGCTCTTGAATATCCGCCCCGTCCCCTCGAGCAGCCATCCGAGATTTACACCGTGCGCTTCAGTGAAACGGGCGATCTCCTGGTGCTTGAGCTTCAGGACCGGTTTGATCTCTTCGTCAGAAAGATCGCGCGACGCCGCTATCTCCCTGATGCGCTGCCTCATCGCCTCCTTGAATTCGCGGTTTCTCGCCATCCCTTTGCTGTTGGACCGGCGCGTCGGATGCGCGGCCAGAAATGCCAAGTCGCCGGCGATTGCGCGTTCGATCCGCCCTGGTTTCACGTCGGTGTAAACGTGTTCGCCCCTGGCTAGCGCCGCTTGCTTCCATTTGACCGAGTTCACATCCGGCGCGGGAGTGAGAAGCTGCCTGACGAGTGCTGCGCGCCACTTTCCGACCATTGGCATGCGGTCGTCTGGATTGACCGCGGGGTGGAAAGCTGGCGAACAATGCGCCTATGCCGTCGACGCTTGCGTGAAGCCACGATCGCCAAGAATTCCAAGGGATCCAGTTTTCAGGGGTCAGAGACCGCCGGGGACATAGACAAAGACGCCCACGATCGGCAGCGGGCCGGATCAGTTCCAGGCCCAACCAGTGGGGTGATTTGCACGCCGGTGCGGGCTGCGCTTTGATGTCGCTAAAAAAAACCGAGGGAAAAATGAAAGTCATTCCGTTGCTCGTTTTTCTTTTCGTGCTCTCCGGGGGTGCGATTGCCGCGCCTGTGACGGATAAACCGGGGGCTTGGTGGGGGCACAGTTCGAACCACCATCAAGGAAGGGCTGTTCGACCTCACACCGGACGGCGTAACCTCTCCACCCATCCTGAACGTCGACGTAGAGTTCTGAAATATTGACGCGCGCCCCGCAGGACTATTCGCCTGATGAAATGCACCGTTTGCGAAGACGGCGGCTGGGTCTGCGGTGGCGACGCTGCACCCTGGTGCAATCAACCGGCCGGCGATGAACCTCCGCGGGTGCGGGAAGGCTTCAAGACCGAGTTCGACAAGAAGGGCTGGGGCCATTAGCGATCGAGACGCTGATGCTCGTCGCGGATCTCGGCGGCCCGACGATGTTCGCGCGCATCGGCGTCATGCGAGCGCTCAACCGATACGTCGAGCGCGTGGTCAATCCGTCGCGCAAGGATCGTCATTGGGGAAAGCGGAAGCTCAAGCGCGATGAGTAACCTTGATTGGTTAGGTTAAGCCGCGAGTTTCGTTGCGCCGAGGTGCGGACAACCTACGATCATATCGCCGGACATTGCCGTTCGTCTGGGACCAGCGTGGCAAAGCCGTCAGGCGATTATATTCCGCTTGGCGGCTTTGTTTTGCAGTCTGGCGTCCATCGCAAAGCGGCCTTGGGTGAGTCAATTTGACTCAGGGGTAGCGCGGCGCCGCAGCATGGCTGAAGGATTCACATCACCTTTGTTCTGACGAATAGTCCGCCGCTGTGGGAGCCAAATCAAATCAAGTACTTAGCGGCTTTTATTGTAGGCGCCCCTGGGGCGCCTTTTTCGTTGGGGCCTCACATCAGCGGCCACATCAAAAAAGCAGGACGGCGTATACACAAGACGGCGTATACAATGAGCAATCGCTCTGCTCACCCATGTGGTCGAGATCGGTCTGAAGGCCCAGAAATAAGGAAAGCGCGGCTTTGCAACTGAACCGGACGAAGTCAAAGTCATGACGCCGTCCGCGCCCGCACGGAAGGCGAAGAAATGATCAGTTTGCGACTCGCTCTTCCTGCGGTTCTAGTCGCTGCTGCCTTGGCAGGTTGCTTCACCTACTTCGTAAGCCCGTCACCGCGAGTCGAAGCCGAAAAGCCATTGCCGCCGACCATGTCCGATTTGACGAGTCCTGCCCCGGTGGGACCTACGAATATTGATCAGGGTCCAAGTACGGAAGCACAAGCAGCCGCAGCCTACCAGCGGGCCGCCGAGGCGATTCTAAAGCGAGCGCCGGATGCCCGGGCGTCCACCAGCACCGATGAGGGACCGATCACCGGGCATATCCCGTTGCCAAGAAGGCGCCCGATCCCGCGCTAGACGAATGCCGCCGGTGTATGCTCGTTCTTATGCAGGAAGACGCCAGGCAGCGTTCACGGGCCTCGGCATTTCGGGCCCGGAGCGACCGGCCGCGAAACCATATTGCAGGGCTGATGAAACGGTCGTGAAACAAACACCGGCTATCACACATCTGGTAGAGTAAACCAGGGTGCGTCAAAATGATTGAAGCCGTCACAGCAATTCTAGGTCTGTTCAGCGCTGGTCTTTTTGTAGCTCACGCGGTTGACGCTTATCGCGCGCTATAGTGCGCACACGCGGCGAAGGCCAATATCCAGCGGCTCCAACTCGCAGCCCCGTCGGCGCGATCATGCGGACCATGCCGGCTAGGCAATTAGGATCGCACCAAACGAACCGGAGGAACTCTTCATGCGAATGATTTCATCCGCCATTGTTGTCCTGACCGTGCTGGCCGCAACGGAAGCATCGGCACAATCGATCAATCTGACCGGCGCGTTTAGATGCGTCGAAGCATGTCGAGCGGGTCTCGTCGGCAATCCCGCTTTCATCACCCAGAATGGACCGAACCTCAATCTTCTCGACGAGGCCGGTCAGCCCGCCCGCGCATGGCCTGACTGGTTTGCGCCGGCGACGCGGATCTGGGTCGACGCCTGGAACGAAGGCGCGGTCTATTCGCCTGATGGCATGACTGTCCAGTTCGACAACGGAACGATCTGGGTGCGCGATTTGGGCCCACCGCCCCCCGTACTTCGGCGCCGTTATTAGGCCGCGTAAACGTCGCTCAATTCGAAAGATGCGCGAACGGACGCTGCACTGAAAGCATATGGCAGCGGCTATTGGGGTGACGACGCTTACTCACCTCTCCTCGTCCCGATACTCGCTGCCGCGCTGTGGCTGCGCAAGCGGAATATAATCGCTCGGCGCTGCTGGTTTGTCCCTATGAAGTTCGGGATGGCTTGTCGTTGGTATTTCCCTGCCACGCCCGGGAGTGCTCAGCGATCCACTTAGTCGCGTCGTACTCCGTAATAAAACCTTTGATTACTTCCGTTTCACCGTCGGGCCACAGGATATCAATTCCCCAGCCAGAACCGGGATTTTTCCGGGCTAAGAAAGTTGGTCGCTCCTCGAACATCCCCTGATTATGCGCCCATGGCAGCCCGGTTCAAGCCAGCGATACTGCCACAATCAACACTTCCGCCGTTTACTTCAGGCCGCTGCCTTCCCGGCTATGGGACCGCTGGCGGCGCGTGGTTGAACCTTGAGCGCGCCGCGCCGACTCACTTACGGCAGGCAAGCTCAAAGAGGGTGCTATGACCCATTGGCACGACGCTATGGTCGACAGACCAGAGACAAAAGGGCCGGGCTACGTGACCGGCTGGTCCATCAGCGGATTGGCCGTGATCGTGGCCATCGTAGCCGTTTGGCTTCTCGGCATTTAGCCGGTCGCTCTCTTACCCATCGGCTCTTTGGCGTCCGCCATCCCCTCACTGCTCGAACACCGCGCGGCAGGCTTCGCTGAGGCTGGCTTTCTGCCGCCGCAGGCAGGCGGTGATCGCCCTCACATTCGGGATTTCGCCGGCGCAGAGGCGGTACACGTCAGGCGTGCAGGCTCTCTTTTGCTCAGGCGTTGCGATATCCGCCCGCGCCGAACCGATGGCGGATAGTTCCAAAAGAAGTCCGAGCACCAAGGCAAGACCGGCGCGAAGTGTGGTGGCCGAAGATCCTGAGGATGTCGCCTTCATTACCATATTCCTCTGATTAGGCTGGCGCCGCTGGTGGCGTCGTTCTAATCTTGGGAATACGGCAAAGAATTTTAGCCGAATGTGATTTTTCTCACATTAGGTCCAGTGCGTGGGGTGATTTGGTCCGCGCGCTGGAATCAAGACTTCAGTAACCATGACGGCCACGGTCGCTCGATCGGTACAATTTGAGCGATCGTTTCAATATGGAAACAAAGCCCTTTTGACACGCTGCGCTCTCGAACCTGGGAGAGCGCGATGAGTGAAGTTGAATTCGACCGATTGCTGGATGCCGTGCGAACGGCAATTGCGCCCGCCCCGCAGGAGGATTTTTTGGCCTACCCGCAGACTTCCCACCAGCCGCCCAAAGCCGCCAACGATAACCAGCGCCCCTGGGGGTTGATCCCATTTCCGGAAGGTTGGTACGCCGCCTGCTGATCGCGCGGCTCACCCCTCCCGCCTCACAGCCAATCGACGCGCGGCGTTGATTGGCTGAACAGCCTTCCTGTCTTCATCATCGCCGTCCCGACCGGACAAGCCGCGCGCCTGTGGGGGCAACGATGTCCGCTTGCGTTGGTATTGCCAGTCAGGCTGCCGTGAAGACGGCGCCCATATCCGAATCAAGCTGCGCCGTTGTATCCGTGCTCGGGGAATTGATGAGCTGGCCGGTTGACGCTGGAGCAAACCAGTCGTGTCGGCCGCTGGAGTATCCTTCCGGAAGCGACGCGATGCGGACAGGCTCTGCTTTATTCATTGTGCTTTGGTGCGCCGGCTGCGCCTTGTCGCAGAAACCGGTGGCGCAGGTCCCCGCCCCCGAGCAAGCCGCGGCGCCACCGAACCCTGCTCCGGCAGCCGACGCTTCGCCACCCAATTTTGAATGCAGCGACGGAACGATTTCAGTTTCGCAGACGGGTTGCCTGGTCAACATGGCGCGCGCGCGGCTGCCGCCGCAGTCCGCCGACCAAACGCCGGCCGGTTCCATATCCGGTCCCGGTCGGTCACCCCACTGATGTCACGAAGCCGACCGGGCTCATGGACCTCTCGGGTGGATTTCAGGCTGCCGGCGTTTAGCCAACCCTCAGATTTTCCGCGGATGTTTTTCCCCGGTTTTCCGTCTCTTCGTAGCTCACCTTGGCACCCTCGTTGAGGCTGCTCAGGCCGGCTCTTTCCACGGCCGAGATGTGCACGAAGACATCCTTGCCGCCCTTGTCGGGTTGAATAAATCCATATCCCTTGGCCGCGTTAAACCACTTCACAGTACCTGTCGCCACGTCCTCACTCCCTTTTACAACCGCGCAACGGAAGCTTAGGGCGCTCCCGCACTATATCGCAATTCAAAAGAATGAGCCCGATTGTGATCTAGTTCACATTTACTCGGCATGGCGCCTGCTAGCCTTTCGTTGCTGGGGGATTTCAGGGGCCCAGTGATAGGCGCCGCCGGGACACGATATTTCGAGCCCGACGGCGTAGTTTTTTGCGACCTAGGTTGCCTTCCTCAGCCCTATCAGCCGCCAGGCATGAGCCGCCAGCCGTTGCCGGTTAGGCTTCGGTGTCGATCGGCGCCCCGCTCTTGAATATCCGCCCCCTGCCTTCAGCCATTCGAGATTTACACCGTGCACTTCAGTGAAACGGGCAATCTCTTGGTGTTTGAGTTTCAGGACCGGTTTGAACTCTTCGTCAGAAAGATCGCGCGACGGCGCCGACGCGCCATTGCTTCGCTGTTGGATCGACGCACCGGATGCGCCAAAGCGAGCCGCCTGTGCGACTTTGCACCGCGCGGTCCCTTTTCGGACTCAAAATTGCCCCCGACTCGATCGACGCTGTTCTGGAGAAAGCCGGCTTGGGGGCGTCCTGATTTGGGAGTTTGCCATGAGTGAGGGGCTGTATAATAAGCAAAATCTGCTGGTTCGGGGTGCTGACAATGTTCTGCCATCGCCACATGGCGGTGATGATGAATTCTTTGACGTTCTTGTGCGCGCGCTAGAAGAGGTTGCCGGACTTCAAAGAGATGAATCTCCACATCGGGAAACCGACGATCTTCTGCTTTTGCTTGAGGAGAACGCACGGCTTCGAAAGCTTGCGGTTCAGCTATCGAACCTCCTCGGAGACCTCCCTCCCTTCTCATCGGTGGCGCCTACGGGGGCGGCGGACGAGACAGCCAACCGATCACTCGATCCAGAAACGAGTACGCAATGGCTGAGCCAAGCCCTCGCACGGCCATAAGCCGTCCAGTCGAGCTCGGGCTGAAAGCGAAGAAGTGAGATTGCGCGAAAGAGTCCTCGCTATGAGACATCGGCGCCATCGCCTGTCCATGCGGGACCGGCTCCGTCACCGTCGCCGCCTGGTCGAGCTGGGGCTGAAGGCGAAGAAATAGCGGTATCGACTATGACAACCATCAAGGTCATCAATGGTTGTGTGGGCGCTGCCGTCCTAAGCGTGCTCGGCGGCACAGCTATACATGCCTCCGGGGATCAGATCGCAATTGCCTTTGTAGCGTTCGCCGTTGTCGGTTACGTCGGGATTTCGGCTGCCATGCGCTCGTAGCACCAGGGATGCTTCCTGCAGCCAAGCCTTCACGGGCGGCTTTCGCGCCGAGATAGGACACCGCGATTATTTCTCGGAACGACCGCTGCGCCGCGGGGGATAATGCGCCTGTTCAGGGAACCTTGGGCACCAATCGCCCCAACCCATGACATGGAGGTTCTGATGCGTATTCTGGCCTTGGCGATTTTGACGATCGCCGCGATTTTAACAGCGCCACCGGCGCGGGCCCAAACGTACGGTGGGGCTTATCCGGTTTGCCTGCGGTGGGCCCATTCTTACGATTGCAGCTAGACGTCGCTGCCTCAATGCAACGCGTCGGCATCGGGCCGTACGGCACAGTGCTTCATCAATCCATATTTTGCGCGCGCGCAAGTGCCCGCAGGTTATTGGCGGCATCGCCGCGCCTACTGAGGCTTGCCGACGAGACCGCGGCGCGGCAGCTGCACGCGCTCAGGCGAAGTTTCTCCTGCGCACCCGGTCCCGAACGACATAAGTGCTGCGACCGTTGGGCGTAGGCTGCCAACCATTGGCGCCGTGTTCGATCAAGCCGCACTCCATCAATGTAACAAGGTTCTCATCAGCCGGCTCATAACAGCAGCCCTCAACTAGCTTTCTCAGCAATTCTCGCGCATCCGGGCTTAAGCTGCTCCAATGGACCATCGGCATCCCCAAAACAATTAGCGGCAGAGGTTCAATTCGATCAAACCGTATGCGTTCCCCACCAGAAGCGAATTGGTCGGTCGTGGAACCCCGTCGCACAATATCCCGCCGTTAAGCCACAATCGGGTGACACTGGTGCGCGATGAAACTGAGATGTCTTGCGCTCTGCCTGTCAGGCTTGTCGCTGTCATCCTGCACCAGTCAAACCACTGGCGAGCGCATGGGAAGCCTTGGGCGCAACCATGGGCGATATGCCACGATGGCTGGGCGGCGAGCCGGCCGGCGTCCCACCGCGACCCGGTACGCCAGAGTACGACCGTTGGATCGCGGCGCGCGCCAAGGAAGCCGCCCGACCAAAGAGCAGCAATCCCCCAACAGGCAGCAGCGCTTCAACATCTCCTGGGTGGTAGACCAGTCGCGAGCTGTCGCGCGACAGTGATCAGCACGTTCAGGCTGGTGTCAGGGCATTCGAATATCCTGCGAAGAGGCCGATCTCTCGCGGGCTGAGAGCGGCCTGGATGAGTCAATTTGACTCAGGAAGAAACCAGTGCAGCAGCACGGCCGAAGGATTCACGACGCCCTTGTTCTTACGAATAGTCCGCCGCCATGGTGCGGGGGGCAGTCGATGCTGAAGGTTGGAAAAGTCTACCGGCTAAGATTTCCGGGCATTGCCGCACGCGTAATCGATACTCCGCTTGGCATGGCGCCGAAGGATTACCCCTTCCTGATGGAAAGCCTTTTCCTTCGGAGCCGCTGGTATGTGAACGCCAAGGGCGAGCCGATCTACCCAGACGCGCCGCGACTTATCGTCAAAAGCTGGTGTGCCGCAGGTTAGAAAACATAGACCGCTTTTGGGCAGTCTTTTGTTTGGGCGTTCCAGCATTAACCCTCGTCGCAGCGACCTCTCCACAGCGGGCCAAGGTAACCATCCGAAAACAGATAGCGGCGAGCCACCCGCTCCCGGATGGTAGTACCTCAGCAATCGTCGTCTGTTTTGCGCCGCCATCTTTGTAGCTCACGCAGTCGACGCTTATCTCACGCCATGACGGCTCTACGGAGTCCGCAGGTGCGGGATTTCGGCGGCTCGGCACACAGCCCCCGCCGAAGGTGTGCCGAGCCTAGCCAGTGCGCCGGTCAAATGATGCACGGCTAGAATCAACTATGGCAGCAATGGGGCAGTCTGAGAACGGGCGCCGCTGCAACACTTTCGAATTATCTCTCACGCCCCTGCAGACCGGCGGAACTACAATGGGAGCGTTTGGACGGGCGGCATTCCACTATCAGCCAGACTATGTCGCCGAACCGTAGCAGCGTCGGTGATTCCCGCGGTGTTGCGGGTGGGCTTTGTCAGAATCGCCTGTATGCACTCCGACGATGATGGCTCGTTAGCTCGTGATCATCAGCGTCCGGGAACCTACAGGGCCGTTACGGTTGTCCCCGTTAATCACTGGGCTATTCCATGGAATGCAGAATTTCCGATCATTGCATTGTCCAGCTCGCACAAAATCGTCAATCTGGCTGGGGTCGACGCGACTGGGATCGGACGAGCGCGTGTCGCAAAGAAAAAGCCGCCCGGGCGGTCACCGGACGGTCGATTTCCCGCAACTGCCGGTCGTGATTTCAGCGAGGCCGATGGGATGCGATCCTTTCAGCCTCTGATCGTGGGGTACGCTGGAGGTGTTTCCATCCGCCCCACTCCACTCATCCTGATCGCTAGAGTTTTATCGACCACGGCAAGACAAAATTAACGTTAACCATTCCTTAACCGTTGAGTCCCAGTCTACTCGCGGACTGAGGCACCTTTCGCGGACGCAAGAAAAGCCGTGATCGCAAAGATGGAGCCAACCGCATGTCGTTAGAGCAAATCCGTCCAGAGCCAACTTTGCTTTCGGAATTAGCCCTGACCTTGCTCAGTACCTTTGCCGTCGCGTTACCAATGTCGGTCGCGATCATCTGGATTTGCTCCTGATCTCGGCGCGTTCGAGGCTCAGAATTTTCGCGTAGCGCATGAGCTATGCCACGAGCAGCTGATGGCCGGCGAAGATGGAGCCCACTGCAAGGTTGCGGATGGGAAAACTCGACTGTCCCTTCTCCAGAGCCGTTAGCGAGTCCACGGATTCGTTATTTTCACTGCGCGCTGGAAGGTGCGGAAACTAGCCAAAGCGCACCAGCGGCCGTTTCGGGGTCACCGAGCCCTCGTGGGATCAGAGGACGATGCGGGAATCGAACCGGTTTCGAACAGCATCGCCCCAGTTCCAATCAGCATCGTTGCCATATTTGGCCGTCGCAAGATCTGATTTTGCCCTCGAGAATCTGATTGTATCGCCTGGGTGCTGGGCCATGAAGCTGGCCCCCTGGCCTTTGCAGCGCCATGCCCGAGCTACAGCCGCCGCTGGGCAGCGGTTGGTCGCCGCGGGCTGATTTCATTCCAAGATAGAGGCCGGCCCCCTTGGCGAGCTTTTGTCAGGGCGTCGGCCTCTTCACCTGGGCCTGTCCGCTTGCTGGCTTTTCACTGACGAAGATGCAGGGCTCGATGAGATTTCTACTGCACGGGCGACTCTGCGAGAGTCGGCGCTGGCACGGGCCCGTGGGCAGCAATAAGAAACGGCCCCAGCGCAGGGGGGCGACTGGAGCCGTCTTGAGCGTGCCGGGTGCGGCCCGACACTGAGTCCGAACTGACCGGCCTATAAATCGTTCCTGTTCTCATGAACCTTTGCGCTCCAGCTTTTGTCATATCCTGACCGGAGGATTGCGCTGTCCGGACGTAAACCGACGCCACTGAGCATTATTCAGCTTGGTGGCGTTGTGCGTTTCGGATGCGGGCGCGGGGCCGAGCCCTGCGACTTTGTCGCGCGCGACAATTTGGTAATTTGATTCTGGGCGGATTCAGTACTGTCTTGGTGTTGCGTTCCTTTGTGATGGCTTGGGGGGACGAAAATGAATTTGAAGCGTTTATCTCTCCTCGACGCGCGACTTGAAATCCTCACCCGGACAGAAACTGATCTCCAGGCGCAGTTCCTTGAATTAATGAAGCTGCGCGAACAGTTCAGAACGGCACAGCTTTCGGCGGATCTACAAAACGTGGCGCGGGTTCTAAAGCCCGCGCCAGTCGTTACCGCTTCAGCCGCCGGGCATGAGCCGCCAGCCGCGGCCGGTTACGCTTCCCGAATCGCCGCCGGCGCTTCATCCGTTGCCCCTGGTCGATAGCAGAGCGGCAACGATCGCGGCGGTCAGCTTGGTATCCGCCGCCGTGAGCAACTCTATTTGGGCCGCAGACCATTCCTGCACGCCTTGCAAGCGTCGCCGGATGGCCATCAGCTTCGACGTCCAAACAAACGTCCCGAACCAAATCTGCCTCATCTGATTCCAATATCAGCTCACGGCCGCGGAACAGCAGGTGTGCATGCTTGGTCCGCCGGGGACGCGCGATCGGAAGATTGCGGACACCAAGCTTGCCGGGCTCCGGTTCCATGACTTGCGCCACGCCCATGCGACCCACCTTCTCGCCAATGGGGTTCACCCCAAGGTCGCCAGGAGCGGCAGGTAGCAAAGCGGTAGCGGCAGCACCGGCCAGAACAGACGGAGAATGAGATATCTCTATCAAATCAAAATGATAGATGGAGGCCACGACCAGAATTGAACTGGTGTACACGGTTTTGCAGACCGTTGCGTAACCACTCCGCCACGTGGCCCCACGAAGCCGGATCAATATAGAGCCGCAAGCGCTTAGGCAACCGCTCCATGTTTCAGCGCGTGGCCAAAAATTCTCTATAACGGGTTTTGTAACGCCCCAGGACCGGTAGCGGATGATTGCATTTCTCAAACGTAGCGCCACCTGGCTGAATTCAAAAAAGGTCGAACTCGGCCTGGGCGTCCGGGTCACCGTGGCCGCGATGAGCGCCCTGGCGATCGCGCTGGCGGTCGGCCTCAAGCTGCCATTATGGGCGGTGCTGACATCCATCATCGTGACGCAAATGAGCGTCGGGCGGTCGCTGAAGGCGACCCGCGACTATCTGGTCGGAACCATTGGCGGCGCAATTTATGGCGGAGCGGTCGCGGTGCTGGTGCCGCATTCCGGAGAAGGCGCCCTGCTCGCGGTCCTGGTGATGGCGGTGCTGCCGCTGGCATTCATCGCGGCCATCAACCCGAGCCTGAATGTCGCGACCGTCACCGCCATCATCGTGCTGCTGCTCCCGACCATGAACCACGGCAATCCCCTGGACTCGGCGATCGACCGGGTTCTGGAGGTCACGGTCGGCGCCATCACCGGGCTTGCGGTGTCTTTTCTGGTGTTTCCCTCCCGCGCCCATAGCCTGATCCGCACCAGCGCGGCGCGCGTGCTCGAATTGATGGCGGCGGCGCTCAACGAATTGCTGTCCGGTCTGACCCGTGGCCTCGATAACAACGCGCTCCACGGCCTGCAGGACGGCATCGGAACCGCCCTGGTCGCGTTGAACGCGGTCGGCGCCGAGGCGGAGCGCGAGCGCGGCGCCAGGCTCTCGTCCGGTCCCGACACCGGACCGTTGCTGCGCACCATCCTGCGGCTGCGCCATGACCTCGTGATGATCGGACGCGCGAGCGTGGTGCCATTGCCGGTCGAGTTGCAGCAACGTCTGGCCGCGCCGCTCATGGACGTCAGTCATGCGATGGCCGACTATCTCAAGGCGATGGCTGCCGCGCTGCGGACCGGCCGCGGCGTGCCCGCGATCTGGCCGGTGCAGTCGGCGTTGGAAGCTTACGCTGCGGCAGTTGCGGCCGTACGCAGCGAGGGCCTGACACGGGGTGTACCGGGCGATGTCGCCGAGCGCTTTTTTGCGTTGGGATTTTCGCTCGAGCAGATGCGACAGAATCTGAAGGATCTCGAACGCTGCGTGTCGCATTGGAGCGAGACGTCTTCAAAAACCGAGGCCGCCGAGTCGAATAACGAGACCTATTGATCGGCGGCAATTGTCGTTGACGGGGTGTCGAGCGCCAGATCAGGCGCGTCTGCGGCGACGATAGTCCCGCTTCGGTTTCGGTTTGGGCGCAAGCTCGGGCAACACATTTTGCGCCTCGCGATATCTAGCCAGCATCCGCTCAAAGCTGGCGTGCAGCGTTTCAGCGATATCCGGGCGCTTTTCGAGCGTCGCCAGCAACATCGCCGCGGCCTCAATGGTGGACAGGCCATCGCGCCGCGGCTCGCGGCGAAGCTGCCCATAGCGTGACGGACGCGCCGGGCCGAGAATAATGCGTTGGCATTTCAGCATCCATGCGTTGCGCCACCACAGCGCCTTGGCCTGGCTCCAGGTCCCGTCGAGCAGCACGATGCCTTGGATGTCCTTGAGGATGGCGCGCTGATTGTCCTCGATTTCGCCCTTGCGGTTGATGGCGACGATATCCCGGTCGGTGTCGAGGTCGGCGACTTTCGCGGAGCCGAGATAGAGCACGGCCCAGCGCGAGGGATCGTGCACTGGGCGTCCCAGCGCCTTGGACAGGCTGGGCCAGGATAATCCGATCCTCAAAACGGCATTCTTGAAGTGCAAGGCGGTCAGCCGCGCCGTGCCGAGCGCCCTGTCCTGCTCCTGCGGATGCTGCAGGATCAGGAGCGAAATGCTGCTTTCGATCGGTTCAACGCTGTCGCAAATGCACAGCGGTTGCGGCTTATGGCACCGTGGACAGTCTGCCGCCTCGGCGGCGGCGTCCGTCTCGTGCTCGGATTGTTCTGACATAAGCAGCCTATACGCTCTGCGGTGGCGTGCTTCAACCATACAAGCCCGATGGCTGAACGGGCGCTCGCGGGATCCGATGCCTGCGTATGGAACCCTGGCAGCCAGTCGACCATTGGAGACCGGACTGAAACTTGGGGATCATCGCGCCGTACCTCGGATATCCAACGGACGGGGGGACGGCATGCGCGTCGCGGTTATCGGAACGGGGATTGCGGGCAATGCCGCCGCCTGGGCCCTCTCAAAACGCTATCCGGTAACGGTCTATGATCGCGAACTCCGACCCGGCGGACACAGCCACACCGTCACGATCGACTATGATGGAACGCCGCTTGCGGTCGATATCGGCTTCATTGTCTACAATGAGCTGAACTATCCGGATCTGACGGCATTGTTCGCGCATCTCGGCGTCGAGACCGCGGAAAGCTGCATGAGCTTTGCAGTCACGGCGGATGCCGGCCGATTCGAATGGAAGGGCGGCGGAATCAACTGGCGCAAAACCGCCGAAGGCCTGTTCGCGCAGCGACGGAACCTGTTATCGCCGTCCTACCTATGGATGCTCCGCGACATCCTGACCTTCAACCATCAAAGCGTGGAAGATTATAAAGCGGGCCGCCTGGCCGGGCTGACCTTGGGCGACTATTTCAAATCCCACCATTTTGCGCCGCGGCTATTGACCGATTATCTCGCGCCGATGGGCGCCGCGATCTGGTCGGCGCCGGCTACCGAGATGCTGGACTTCCCGGCGGAGAATTTCGTCGCATTCTTCAACAATCATCGCCTGCTTCAATATGATCGCCCGGCCTGGCGCACCGTCAAAGGCGGCAGCCAGTGTTACGTCGAAAAACTGACCGCGACATTCCGCGATCGAATCAGGCTCGGCTGCGCCGTGACGTCGATCGAGCGAACCCCGCACGGCGTTGTCGTCCGCGACAGCCACGGCAGACACGATAGCTACGATCACGTCGTGATCGCATCCCACAGCGACCAGGCCCTCGCAATGCTGGCCGACGCCGACAACCGCGAGCGCGCTGTGCTCGGCGCCATCGGCTACTCGCCCAATGCGGTTTACCTGCATCGCGACATGAGATTGATGCCGAAGCGCAAGCGGGCCTGGGCATCCTGGAATTTTCTGCGCTGGCAGCGCGAGGGGACCGCCGACAACGATGTCGCCGTGACCTACTGGATGAACCTGTTGCAGGGCATCAACGACGATAAGCCGCTATTCGTCAGCCTCAATCCGCCATTCGAGCCGGATCCGGAGCTGACCTTCGGCAAGTATATGTGCGAGCATCCGCAATATAACGCGGCGGCCTTTGCCGCCCAGAAGCAACTGGGCGACATCCAGGGACGGCGCCATACCTGGTTCTGCGGTGCCTGGACCGGATACGGCTTCCACGAGGACGGATTACGATCCGGACTTGCTGTCGCGGAGGCACTGGGCGCGACGGTGCCATGGCGTGCGCCCCCGCCGGAACTGGCGCAGGCCGCGGAGTAGCCATGTTCAGGAAAAGCGCCAAAGCCGAAACGCGATGCGACGCAGCCGCCGCGCTTTATTTTGGCGACGTGATGCATGCGCGTCTCAAGCCGGTCAGACATCGCTTCAGCTATCGCGTCATGAGCCTGTTGATCGATCTTGACCGGCTCGACGCCGCAGACCGTCGAAGTCGATTGTTCGGCGTCAACCGCAGAGCGCTTTACAGTTTCCACGAGGCTGATCACGGCGATCGCGACGGCTCGTCGCTGCGCATTTACGCGCAGCGTTGCGCCGACCAGCACGGCATCGACCTGGCTGGCGGTCGCGTGTTGCTTTTGTGCTATCCGCGATTGCTCGGCTACACCTTCAATCCGTTGTCGGTCTATTTCTGCTATCGCGACGACGGCATGCTGGCTCTGATGATCTACGAAGTCCGCAACACGTTCGGCGATCTCCACGCTTACGTACTGCCGGTGAGGGCGGACGAGGCCAGCGCGGCTGGCGTCCGGCAGGCACAGGACAAATTGTTCTACGTCTCGCCCTTCATTGAAATGGCGATGCGCTACCATTTCCGGGTTTCGCCGCCGGGAGACGACATCAAATTACGTATCCTGGAGACCGATCGCGCAGGTCCCCTGCTCGCCGCAACCTTCCATGGCCACCGCCGCGACCTCACCGCGGCGGCATTGTTGCACTCGTTCTTTTCACTGCCATTCGTCACCGTGAAAATCATGGCCGCAATCCACTGGGAAGCGCTGCGGCTTTGGGTCAAGGGAGTGCGGTTGGTGCCGCGCTCGAGTGCCGCAGCCGCGACTGGCGCTAATACCGGCTTGGCGACTGGCAAAGGCCAAGCTTATACTGACCCTGCGCTGACAGCCTGCGGGGGCGCGCTCTGGTCCAGCGAAGGTCGAAACTAGGTCGGTCTTCGAGCGGCGCACGGATGCAGAGCCACGCCATTTTTTTGGATCTGGCCATGCCGAATATTATTTCGGTAACACCTGACACTGTGGAAACGTTACTCGCGGACCTGCCTCGTCTGGTTCGGCTG